>CAVPOR010000016.1:0-66267 GCA_963707095.1 uncultured Alphaproteobacteria bacterium | reverse complement strand
ACGCGAGCCGATAACCCGATAAAACGGCGCACGAAATTGACCTTCTGGTCGTCGTAAGTTCCATACGCCGTGGTCATGAAATTCGCCCGCGACGACGCGTATCCAAATTGAACGAGTTATCCAGCAGAGCCAACGCTCTCCGACTTCGGAGCTCTCTTCCGGTAAACAGTCGATATGCAGCTTAAACTTTTCATTGAGCCACGTACCCTTCGTCACGGAGAAATACTTGAACCTTTGATTGGATAACGGCGTCTCCCACCATTCCAGTAAACCATCGTATTCCATCACAGCAGTCCTTGAACGAGGGCGTTCACCTATAACAAACGGCCTTGGCCGCCTCGACCACTTCGGCGACGGAAGGCAACGCGAGTTTTTCCAGGTTGGCGGCGTAAGGCATCGGCACTTCCTTGCCGGTGACGCGCGCGACCGGCGCGTCGAGATAATCGAAGGCCTGCTCCATGACGCGCGCGGCAATCTCCGCGCCGACGCCGGACTGCGCCCAGCCCTCCTCGACCGTGACGCAGCGCCCGGTCTTCTGCACCGAGGCGACGATCGTATCAGTGTCCATCGGCTTGAGCGTGCGCAGATCGATGACTTCGGCGTCAATGCCCGCTTGGCTAAGTTCTTCCGCCGCCTTGAGCGCATAACTCATGCCCATCGACCAGGCCACGATAGTCACGTCATTGCCGGGCCGCGCGATCCGCGCCTTGCCAATGGGAAGCACAAAGTCTTCGAGCTTCGGAACGGCCGAGGAATGACCGTACAGAATTTCATTTTCCAGAAAGATCACCGGATTGGGATCGCGGATTGCGGCCTTGAGCAGGCCCTTGGCGTCGGCGGCGGTCGAGGGCGCAATCACTTTCAGGCCCGGGATGTGCGAATACCACGATGAATAATCCTGGCTGTGCTGGGCGGCGACGCGCGCGGCGGCGCCATTCGGGCCGCGGAACACAATCGAGCAGCCCATCTGGCCGCCAGACATATAGAGCGTCTTGGCGGCCGAGTTGATCAGCTGGTCCATCGCCTGCATGGCAAAGTTGAAGGTCATGAATTCAACGACCGGCTTGAGCCCCGCCAACGCGGCGCCGATCCCCAATCCGGCAAAACCGTGCTCGGTGATCGGCGTGTCGATCACGCGCTTGGCGCCGAACTCCTGGAGCAACCCTTGCGTCACTTTGTAGGCGCCCTGATATTCGGCGACCTCTTCGCCCATCACGAACACATCCTTGTCGCGCCGCATCTCCTCGGCCATGGCGTCGCGCAACGCCTCGCGCATGGTCATGGTGACCATCTCGGTGCCTTCGGGGATGTCGGGGTCGGCGGCGACTTTGATTTCGGGCGCTTGCGGCGCTTTCTGTTCTTTTTTCGGCGCGGGCGCGGCCGGGGCTTTGGCTTCGGTCTTCTCGGGTTTCGCAGGCGGGACGGAGTTGGCGGCTTTCTGTTGCTGCGACGGTTTGGCGTCCTTGATCGCGGATTTGTCTTCGCCGTCGCCAAGGATCACCGCGATCGGCGTGTTGACCGCCACGTCAGCCGTACCTTCGGGAATGAGAATTTTCCCGAGCGTGCCCTCGTCCGAGGCTTCCACCTCCATGGTGGCCTTGTCCGTTTCGATCTCGGCGATGATGTCGCCGGATTTGATCGTATCGCCTTCCTTCTTGAGCCACTTGGCGAGGTTGCCCTTCTCCATCGTCGGAGACAGCGCGGGCATGAGGACTTCGGTCGGCATGGGCGCTACTACCCGGCACTGTTCGAAGCGCGGTACACATTGGTCCAAAGCTCGGACGCGTCCGGCTCGGGATCGTGGGTGGCGAATTCGGCCGCCTGATTGATCAGCTCGCGCACCTCGCCGTCGATTTTCTTCAATTCGTCTTCCTTGGCGAATTTCTTTTCCAGGATTCGCGCGCGCGCCATGTCGATCGGATCGTGATGGCTGCGAACTTCGTCGACTTCCTCGCGCGTCCTATATTTCGCGGGATCCGACATCGAGTGGCCGCGGTACCGATAGGTCAGCATTTCGAGAATATAGGGGCCCTTGCCGGCGCGGCACCAGGCGGCGGCCTTGCTCCCCGCCGCCTTCACCGCGCGCACGTCCATGCCGTCGACCTGTTTGCCCGGAATGTTGAACGACAGCCCGCGCCGCGACAAATTCACCTCCGCCGAGGAGCGCGTGATCGAGGTCCCCATGGCGTAGCGATTATTCTCGATCACATAGACGACGGGGAGCTTCCACAGCTCGGCCATGTTGAAGCTCTCATAGACTTGGCCCTGATTGGCGGCGCCGTCGCCGAAATAAGTCAGGCTGATATTGTCATTGCCGCGGTAGTGATTGGCGAAAGCCAGACCCGTTCCGATCGGGACCTGCGCGCCGACAATGCCGTGGCCGCCAAAGAAGCCTTTCTCGACGCTGAACATGTGCATCGAGCCACCCTTGCCCTTGGAATAGCCATGGCTGCGGCCGGTCAATTCCGCCATCACGCCTTTTGGGTCCATGCCGCAGGCGATCATATGGCCGTGGTCGCGATAGCCCGTGACCACCTCGTCGCCGGCCTTGAGCGCCATCTGCATGCCGACCACCACGGCCTCCTGGCCGATATAGAGGTGGCAGAAACCGCCGATCAGCCCCATGCCGTACATCTGGCCGGCTTTTTCCTCAAAGCGGCGGATGGTCAACATGGTGCGGTAGGCTGAAAGCTCCTCGTTCTTGCTGAAATCGGCGACCGGGGTAGCCGGCTCGGCGCTCGGGCTTTGTTTGGCGACGGCCATAGGCGCTCCCTGCGAAAGCTTCCGGCCGGTTGTAACGGGGCTTCGGTTCGGCTTTGCGACCCTTGAATAGCTTAATCCGCTTACGTGCGGAAGCGCGAGGCCGCCGCATGGCATTGCGCAAAACAGCCGAAATTTGGCTGAAAATTACCAGACGGCGGTGGATAACCGCTAGCGACGCGGCACGACCGGATCGCGCGGGTCTAATTGGGCGTGGCGCCGGACTGTTTGACGATGGGCGCCCAGCGCTTGATATCTTCGCGCACGAAAGTGGCGAAGTCGGCCGCGCTGTTGCCGACGGCCGTGGCGCCTTCGGTTTGGAGTTGCTCGCGCAGCTTGGCGCTTTTGAGCGCACCCGCGATCACCCCGTTCAGTTTTTCAGTGATCGCGGCGGGAAGCTTGGCCGGCCCAAAAACCCCGAACCATGCCGTCGATTCAAACCCCGGCACCACCTCGCCGATCGCGGGCACATCCGGGAACGACGGCAGCCGCTTGGCGGTGGTGACGCCGTAAGCCCTGAGATTTCCGGCGCGCACCTGCGTCGTCCCCGTCACCAGGCTGATGAACATGAGATCGACTTGGCCGCCAAGCACGTCGGTCATAGCCGGTGACGTCCCCTTATAGGGAACATTGAGGATGCGCACGCCCGCCATCATCTTGAACTGATCGCCGGCAAGATGCAGCGAGGATCCAATTCCCCCGATCGCGATCGTCAGCGTATCCGGCTTGGCCTTGGCCAGGGCGACGAGGGCTCCGAGATCGTGTGCAGGCAGTTTTGGGTTGCCGACCAGCAGGCTCGGAACGGTCGCAATCATGGTGATCGGCGTGAAGTCCGCATAGGGGTCGAACGGCAGATTCGGATAGAGCGTGGCGTTGATGGTATGGCTCGTGAAGCTGACGAGCAGCGTGTAGCCGTCCGGTTGCGACTTGGCGACCGCGTCAGCGGCTAGATTGCCGCCGGCGCCGGGCCGGTTCACGACCAGGACCGGTTGTCTCAATGAAGCTGACATTTCCACCGCAATGGCCCGCGCCAACGTGTCGGTGGTGCCGCCCGGCGACGCGCCGACCAAGAGCTTGATCGGGCGCTGCGGATAGTCCACGGGCTGTGCGGCGCTCGCTGGCGCCGGAGCGACGGCGGCAATCAGCGTTGCAAAAGCCACTACGAAGAACCCGCAGATTTCTGTTCATCCGGCGCTTTCCGGCGGATCGAGCTGTCGAGAGCTAAAGGGTAGTCAGATTTGCCGGACAGGCAAGCAGTTCTAAGGAGTTCGCAGCAGCAGGGTGAGATCGCGCGGATCGGCGAGACCCAGAAGCGCGCGGGCGCGCTCGTCCAGCATATCCGGATCGATCCTATCGCTCCGCAGCAGAGCCACCCGCCGGTCCCAGAGCGCGCGTTCGGCCTTAAGATGCTTGAGCTCGCCCTGCATGGACGCCAGCTGCTGGTCAAGATCGGCCTGCGCGCGCAGGCCGTGATTGCCGGTGAAGGCGTTGACCGCGAAATAGCCGATGAACGCCGCCGCGAAGATATAAAGCCCGAGCGCGGTCAGGATGGCGTGGCGGCGGCGGTTGGAGACCATGGCCGGCGAAGATGCACCGTCCGCGTTAATGTGCCTTTAATAGAGCGCCAGCGCGAAACCGACGAAAAACCTCATCCTGGCTTTCCCAGCCGGCAATCGCATCCATCGCCGACTGTCCGGCCAAATCTCGAAAATCCTGCCAGCACAAGTCGGTGGTCGTGATCGTCTCGCCGGATGGTTCGGCAAAGACCTGCCCCTCAAATGAGATTCGTGAATCGCCGGCCATGCGTATCGGCGAGTGCTTTGGCGACAAATTCAGTGTCTGCCACAGCTGCCGCACGCCTGATCGAATGCCGTGCCACAATTTCAGACAGCGAATTCAGCGTTGCAGGATCGAGCGCGGCAATCTTCGGGGCCACATCGAAATAGCTGTCGCAGGCCCGGTGCTCGGCGAGCGACCAATAGCGTTCGTCCTGCGCCAATTGCCACCGATCGGAGAGAATGCCGTTGAAAAGACGGCAGAGCTCGATGCCAGCCCACTCGGCGCGGCGATTGAGCTTGATCTCCTGGGATATGAACGCGCTGATCAGATGTTGCGGGAGTTCGAGCACCTGCAGCAAGCGCGGAATGACGCTGCCCGCTTCGGCGACGGCATTGTCGTGTGAGACGGCGGCTATATCGCTGTCGCCGCACCGCTCGGCATACGCCAGCACCAAATCGTGGCGGTAATCGATGTGCCGGCTGCCCGGACTCGTGACCGCCCGCGTGTAAGCCTCAAATGTCTGGGTGTCGCGCCGGGCATTTTGCGCCCATCGTGAGGGAAAAAAGCCCGACCAATGTCGAAAGCAGAAGACGTACTTCACGTGGTGCCCGGCGAAGCAGGCGTGGAGCTTCTGGAACTGTTCGGCGGAAAACGTCGACACCGATTCACAAGACATGATGACGGTGTCATACCGGCCGCGCTCGGCCTCTTGCAGCAGGCGCAGGCATATGCCCGGCTCCCAAGCCTTCTCTTTCACGCTCACATAGGGAGCATGATTTACTTCGGGCGACGGCGGGTAATAGATGCCCTCATCGGCCAATCGCCGGCGATTCTCGGCAAGCAAATGCTGGAGAGACTTTGTGCCGGTCTTGTGCATCCCGCCATGGACGATGATGCGCAAGCGCCGTTTCATGACCATGTCCACTCGTCGTCACGCCTGACGTAACAACCGCGAGTCGCCTGGCGAGGCTACGTCCGCGCCCGGATCTCGTTAAGCAGGAAATTCCCGACCCGCTTACCGCGGTTGCGGAAGTTCCGCAGCAGGCCCTGGTCGACGAAATACGTCAACAAGATCGAGTCGCGCGACTTGACGCGATTGTGCACCGGGTCCGCTGAGTGCCATGTGTCGGTGCCGACCGCGAAGGCGTAGCCGCTGTTAGGCGCAAAGCGCATCTGTGCCTTCTTCGGCATCGAGCCGTCCGGCAGTCGCTCATGGAAGATGGTGCCGATGTCGGTATTGGCGTCGTCCTTCGGCAGGTAAAGCTGGACCGTGATCCCTTTCCACTTGGTGTCGGTGTGCGGGGTGATCAGGTAGCCGGGAATATCGCGGGTGAGGATCGGGATCGGATACATGCCGACTTCGGCGAAGGCCGCGCCGAAACGCTTGGACAGGCCGGGTGCGAGACGGCGGACGAAGGCCTGCTTGACCGGAGTCGAACACAAAGCGCGGCCGACCACGTCCCACAGCGCGCGTTTTTCCGACGGCAGATTGCGGATGTATTCCGGGAACAGGTCGATCTTCACCCGCGTCGGTGTGGAGTTGGTGGACTTGCTGCGGCCGTGCATCGGGCGGTAGTCGGCCGCCTCCGGCTTGAGCGCCAGAATTTGCGTGTAGATGTCGTCGGGGAACACGCGGTCGAATTCGAGATGGAAGAACGGCTTCTCCACCGCGCGCGCGGCATCAACCGATTGAGCGACGAACGCCGATAGCCGGTCGACCGCGCGGCGGCGGTCGGACCCGGTGATGGCCGTGGTTTGATCCATTGCGGCTATATTTTCAAACTAACGGCGCGCTTTCAAGGCGTCGCGGCCGGCATATTTCGCCTGCGCGCCGAGTTCCTCCTCGATGCGCAACAATTGATTGTATTTGGCGGTGCGGTCCGAGCGCGCCAGTGAGCCGGTCTTGATCTGCCCGCAATTGGTGGCGACGGCGAGATCGGCGATGGTTGAATCTTCCGTCTCGCCCGAGCGGTGCGACATCACCGCGGTGTAGCCGGCCTTGTGCGCCATCTCGACCGCGGCCAGCGTCTCGGTCAGCGTGCCGATCTGGTTGACCTTGATCAGGATCGAATTGGCGAGCCCGTCTTTGATGCCTTGGGCAAGACGCGTCACGTTGGTGACGAACAGATCGTCGCCGACCAGTTGGCATTTCGAACCGATGAGGTCGGTGAGAATTTTCCAACCCTCGAAATCATCTTCGGCCATGCCATCCTCGATCGAGACGATCGGATATTTCGCGGCCAGATCGGCGAGGTATTGCGCCTGCTGCTTCGGCGAACGGGTCTTGCCCTCGCCTTCGTAGACGTAAGAACCGTTCTTGTAGAATTCCGTGGCGGCCGGATCGAGCGCGATCATCACATTGTCGCCGGGCTTGAAACCGGCCTTGGCAATCGCCTGCATGACGAGATCGAGCGCGGCTTCGGCCGACTTGATATCGGGCGCGAACCCCCCCTCATCGCCGACATTGGTATTGAGCCCGGCGGCCTTGAGTTGCGCCTTCAACGTGTGGAAGATTTCCGCGCCGGCGCGCAAAGCTTCGGCAAAGGTCGGCGCGCCGACCGGCATGATCATGAATTCCTGGAAGTCGATCGGATTGTCTGCATGCACCCCGCCATTGACGATATTCATCATCGGCACCGGCAGCGTGCGCGCGGCGGTGCCGCCGACATACCGATAGAGCGGCGCCTTTTTGGCGGCGGCGGCGGCTTTCGCGACCGCGAGCGACACGCCAAGAATCGCATTGGCGCCGAGCCGGGCTTTGTTGGGCGTCCCGTCAAGCGCGATCAGCGTCTCGTCGATCTTGGCCTGCGCCTCGGCGTCCATGCCGCCAAGCGCGTCGAAGATTTCGCCATTGACCGCGTCGACCGCCTTGCTGACCCCTTTGCCGCCATAGCGCGCTTTGTCGCCATCGCGCAGCTCGACTGCCTCGTGGGCGCCGGTCGAGGCACCGGAAGGAACCCCGGCACGGCCCACCGCACCGTCCTCCAGCACGACGTCGACCTCGACGGTCGGATTACCGCGGCTGTCGAGGATTTCGCGGCCGATGATGTCGGCAATGGCGGTCATTTGCTTTCCTGGCGCATGATCTTGTCCGAAAACCGGTTCCCACTTTTCGGGGTCATGCGCTGCGCGCTTCTACAGGATGGATGACCCACTTGTCATCTGGCCGCCAAACAATGCATTAACAGCCGATGCCGCGAAGACCATTACAGCTGGGCCGCCCGAGCCCGATTCCCGCCTCGCCCGACAAGGCCAGGCTCGACCGCGTGCCTAATCCACACACGGACACGAATTACGTGGCGCGCTTCACCGCGCCGGAATTCACCTGCCTTTGTCCGATCACCGGCCAACCCGACTTCGCCCATTTGGTGATCGACTATGTGCCGGGGCGATATCTCGTCGAGTCGAAATCGCTCAAGCTCTACCTCGTGAGTTTCCGCAACCACGGCGCCTTCCATGAGGACTGCACCGTCGCCATCGGCAAGAAACTGGTGGCGCTGCTCAAGCCGAAATGGCTGCGCATCGGTGGCTACTGGTATCCGCGCGGCGGCATGCCGATCGACGTATTCTGGCAGCACGGCAAATTGCCGAAGGACGTCTGGGTCGCCGACCAGGGCGTCGCGCCCTTTCGCGGGCGCGGCTAGATTGGACCAGGCTGCGGCCGTCGCAGCCCCAAAGCACAGATCCATCCGGTCGCCGTCAGCATGACAGCACCCAGCAGCAGCACGGGCGTGATCCCCACGCTATGCAGGCCGAGACCATAGACAATCGGGCCCAGCGCCTGTCCGACAAAAAAGAAAAACGAATGCGCTGCGGTCGCCGAACCGCGCGCGCCGGGCGCGAGCTCGGTGACATAAGTCTGAAGACAGCCGTGCAACAGGTAGAAGCTGAAGCCGAGCAGCACGAAATTGGCGAATTCGACCGGCCAAGGCATGCGCAGCGCGATCACGATCAGACAGAACGCCATCGCCATGCCGCCAGTCGCCATCAAGCGCCGCTCGCCGATATGCATCAACAGGCGCGACACCGAGACGGTGTAGATGATGCCGCCGACTGCAAAACCAGAAATCACCACGCCGGCGATCGACGAGCTGGTTACTCCCTCGGTGCGCAGCATGCCGGCCATATAGGGAAACACGCCGAACAGAAAAATCGCTTCGACGAACACGCCGCCGAAGCAATATTTCGCCAGCGGGTTGCTCAGCACCGCGCGATAATTGGGAATGAGCGAAGAGAGATCGAAACGCCCGGCAGGTTCCGCCATGCCGCGAAAGCCCGGTATCACCGCGAGCAGCGCAATCAGATCGATGGCGCCGGTGGCGAAGAACACGCCGCGCCAGCCGATCAAGTCGCCGATCACGCCGGCTCCGGTCGCGCCCAGGAGATTGCCGCTCATCGCCGCGAACAGCAGTTTGCCGATCGCGACCTGACGCTGCCCGACCGGTACCTGATCGCCAACGACGGCGAGCGCGATCGGGAACACCCCGCCGGCGGTGATGCCTGCCACGATGCGCAAACTCATCAGCATCTCGAAATTTGTCGCCAACCCGCAGGCCAGCGTCGCGATGCCGAGGATCAGCATGCAGATCGAAATCAACCGCGTCTTGCTGAACATGTCGGCGAGCGCGCCGAGCACTGGCTGCACCAGCGCATAGGGCAACGTGAAGCCGGTCGAGAGCAGCGCGGCGGTGGTCGGCTCGACCGCGAGGCCGGCCGCGATCTGCGGAATGACCGGATCGATCGAGCGCATGAACAGCGACGTCGCGAACACGACGAACGCCATGAGATTAAGGACGCGGCCCATGCGGGGATAGTGCTCGGCGCGGATCAGCGCTTCGCCAGCCGGTCGAATTCGACCAGCGTACGCAACAGCCTCTCCATGTCCTTCAGCGGCAGCATGTTCGGTCCGTCGGACGGCGCCTTGTCGGGATCCTGGTGGGTCTCGATGAACACGCCGGCGACGCCGACCGCCACCGCCGCGCGCGCCAGCACGGCAACGAATTCGCGCTCGCCGCCGGAGGACGCGCCCTGCCCGCCGGGCTGCTGCACCGAATGCGTGGCGTCGAAGATCACCGGCGCGCCCATACGCTTGAGGATCGGCAGCGCGCGCATGTCGGACACCAGCGTGTTGTAGCCGAACGAGACGCCGCGTTCGGTCACCAGCACGTTTTTGTTGTCCGCGCCGGTGATTTTCCCAACCACGTTCGGCATGTCCCAAGGCGCCAGGAACTGACCCTTCTTGACGTTGACGGATTTTCCCGTCTTGGCGGCGGCGACCAGCAGATCGGTCTGCCGGCAGAGAAACGCGGGGATTTGCAACACATCGACCGCTGGCGCCACGCGTGCGCATTGCTCGGCGTCGTGTACGTCGGTCAGCACCGGAATTTTTAAGCTGTCGCGGATTTCGGCAAATATCGGCAGCGCCGCCTCAAGACCGATGCCGCGCTTTGCTTTTGCCGAGGTGCGGTTGGCCTTGTCGAAGGAGGTTTTATAAACGAGACCGATGCCGACGCTGGTTGCGATTTCCTTGAGCGCGGCCGCCATCTCCAGCGCGTGCGCGCGGCTCTCGAGCGCGCAGGGACCGGCGATCAGCGCCAACGGCAAAGAATTGCCGAAGCGAACGGTGCCGATGGTGACGGTTGAATTGGGTTTCTGGTCCAAATTAGCCCTCGCGGGGCGGACCATGAAGCGGCAAAGCCGCCCGGTCAACGGCCTTCAAACAGCAGCGCGGCGCCTAAAATCGACTGCCGGCTGGATGAAAGCGCCCGGCCGGAAAAGCGCAAAGCCGCCAGGCGCGCGCCGCCGGAGGCGTCCGGCGCGGGCAATTCAAAGCGGCGCTCGAAGTCCGCCGGCGTCATCACGTCGATGACGCCGCGCGGGGTGGCGATCGCAAATCCATCGCCGTGTTTTTCCGCCGTTGCACCTGCAAAATTTTCCATGAAACTGCGATGACGGGCCGGATCGCCGGCCACTGCGACTACGCCGGCGATGCCTGACACGCCGTTGGCATGCTTCTGAAACGCCGGATTCCAGAAATTCTCCGGATAAAGCTGCTGGCAGGTTGCGAAATGGATCTGCGGCGACAATTTGTCGTCGGCGAAGGCGAGCGAGAAGCCGAGCTTGACGGGCGCGCCGTCCGGCCGCTTGCCTTCGCGTTCGAAGCGCATCACCTCGGAACCGGCAATACCGGCGGCGCGGAAATCTTTCTCGTCAGCTGTCGCATCGCGCGATTCCAGAATGAGGAGCGAGAGCCCCTCGCCGGTCTTCATGAAATCGCGATTATAGGCGCCGAACAAGCGCGAGAAGTCGTCCTCGCCCAGTTTGTCCGGCTCGGCCAGAGTCAGCAGCTCGATGAAGAAACCCGGCAGTTGCACGATATAATTATGCGTGCCCCAAGGATGGCGATTGCGCGCGCCGACGGTAAAGCCCAGCTTGCGATAAAGCTCGGCCGCCGCGTCGAGATTGCGCACGGCGTGGACAGCGTGATCGAGACCGCGGGCGTTCTTCGGCATCGTGTCATCATGCCGTAAGGCGGCCGCAAAGCAAACCGGTTGCGAGCAGCGCGACCGGACGCGCCGCCCACAACCGGAAACCGTTTATTGACGATTTTTTTGACTCGGATGGATCGAGGTCGCGGGGTTGCCGCTATCGAAGGGAATATTGCCGGCCATGCATTCGGCGCTGAAGCCTGGAAGTTCGTTGAGCTCCAGATGAACGCCGCGCACCCAGGCAAGACGATAGCAATCGTCGAAGCTCGGCACGCCGTTGGTTTGCATTTTCGCCGCCATTGCGGGCTCGGCGAATCCAACACTCGCTGCAACCGCAGCCAGCATCACGTAGCGCATTTTTTTAATCCTTGGATTGGATTGAGGGATTCGAGGCGCGGCAAATCGAGCGCACCGACCCTGCGAATTCAAATAGCTTCTGCGCTAAGAATTTCGTGCACAGAATAATATTTTCGAAAATAAAATCTGTCGTCGCGCCCGCAACGCAGCCGTCGCCAAAACCCTGCATAAAATTAATTGCTGGCGCGTAATACCCGCGTAGCAATCTGATCGAAAAATTATACCAACCGGCTTTGCTCAACCGCCGCGCCGATGAAGGACGCGAACAACGGATGCGGGTCGAACGGCCGCGACTTCAACTCCGGGTGGAATTGCACGCCGATGAACCAAGGATGGTCCTCGTATTCGATGATCTCGGGCAAAATCCCGTCCGGCGACATGCCGGAGAAATGCATGCCGCGCTGCTCGAGCCGACCTTTGTAGTTCGTATTCACCTCGTAGCGGTGACGGTGGCGCTCGGAAATTTCGGTCGTACCGTAAATCGCGGCGACGCGGCTGCCGCGCGTGAGCAGAGCATCATAAGCGCCCAGCCGCATGGTGCCGCCGAGATCGCCGTTGGCGGCGCGCTTCTGCAATTCATTGTCCTTGAGCCATTCGGTCATCAGGCCGACGACCGGCTCGCTGGTCTGCCCGAACTCCGTGGAATTCGCCTGCTCGATGCCGCACAGATTACGCGCGGCTTCCACGACCGCCATCTGCATGCCGAAGCAGATGCCGAAATACGGCACGTGGCGCTCGCGCGCAAAACGCGCGGCGCGGATTTTTCCTTCCGCGCCGCGCTGGCCGAAGCCACCCGGCACCAGGATGCCGTTGACCTGCTCGAGAAAGGGCGCCGGGTCTTCGTTTTCGAACACGTCGGACTCGATCCAGTCGAGATTGACCTTCACTTTGTTGGCAATGCCGCCATGCGAGAGCGCCTCGATCAGCGATTTATAGGCGTCTTTCATGCCGGTATATTTGCCGACGATCGCGATGGTGACGTCGCCCTCCGGATTGCGGATACGCTCATTGATGGTGTGCCAGCGGGCCAGATCGGGATCGGTTTTGGGTTCGAGGCCGAAGGCGGCCAGCACTTCATTGTCGAGACCGGCCGCACTGTAGGCTTCCGGCACCGCGTAAATATTGTCGACGTCGCGCGCCTCGATCACGGCGTGTTCGCGCACATTGCAGAACAGCGCGAGCTTGCGCCGTTCGCCGTCGGGAATCGGACGATCAGTGCGGCACAACAGAATGTCGGGCTGGATGCCGATCGAACGCAATTCCTTGACCGAATGTTGCGTCGGCTTGGTTTTTAGCTCGCCCGCGCTCGGAATAAACGGCAGCAGCGTCAGATGAATGTAGACGGCGTGGTGGCGCGGCAGGTCGTTGCCCAACTGCCGGATCGCCTCGAAGAACGGCAGGCCCTCGATGTCGCCGACCGTGCCGCCGATTTCGCACAGCACGAAGTCGAAGCCGTCATTGCCGTCGCGGACGAAATCCTTGATGGCGTTGGTGACGTGCGGGATGACTTGGATGGTGGCGCCGAGATAGTCGCCGCGCCGCTCCTTGGTGAGAATGTCCTGATAGATGCGGCCGGTGGTAATGTTGTCTTGCCGGGTCGCGGGACGGCCGGTGAAGCGTTCGTAATGGCCGAGATCGAGATCGGTCTCGGCGCCGTCGTCGGTCACGAACACCTCACCGTGCTGGTAAGGCGACATGGTGCCGGGGTCGACGTTGATATAGGGGTCGAGCTTGCGCAGCCGGACCTTATAGCCGCGCGCCTGCAACAGCGCGCCGAGCGCCGCGGATGCGAGACCCTTACCCAGTGAGGAGACCACGCCGCCGGTGATAAAAATGTACCGCGCCATGGGGCCTACCCTTTAACCCCCGCCATACGATTCGACGAGCGCGAAAAACTCATAGGCGATCCGCGCCTGTGCGTGAATCGTAAAATGGCCGTGATCTGAGACTGTTGCATCGGCATTTTATTTTTCACCTGAGGGCCCTTCGGCCCTGCCATCGCTTCCCAAGTCCTTAATGCGGAAGGGCCGGTTTCCCGGCCCTTTGTCAGATCATTTAGATTGCGGCACCTGCGGCCCGGCGGGAGCGGCAGGCTCCGCGGGCGGCCCCTGCAATTGCTTGAGGATGCCGCCGGCATCGATCGGCGGCGCGCCGGGTGCGGTCGGCGCGCTTTGACCGCCCTGCAGGATCGAGGACGGCTTGCGGTTCATGCCGGCCAGGATCGAGAGGATGAGACTGGTGGCAAAAAACAGGCCGGCCAGGATCGCGGTAGCGCGGGTTAGCACGTTGGCGGTACCGCGACTGGTCATGAAGCCGCCGGTCGAGCCGATGCCGAGGCCGCCACCTTCGGATTTCTGCAGCAGCACCACGCCGATCAAGGCAAGCACCAGCATCAAGTGGATCACAATAACGACGTGCTGCATCCCGCTCTCAATTCATTCAATCATGCCGTCCGGGCGTTCCGCCCAGGCGGCCTATGGCGTTCTATATAGGAATTCGCCGCGGTCTCTACACGATCAAGGGGCGATTTTCCACCCTTCCCGGCACTATGCGTAAACGCTGGCAATAGCGAGGAAATCCGCGGCTTTCAAGCTGGCGCCGCCGACCAGGGCGCCGTTAACGTTGGAAACCGTCAGCAACTGCTTGGCATTGGCCGGTTTGACCGAACCGCCATAGAGGATGCGGATACGGCCATCTTGCGCGCCAAAGCGAGCCGTCAACCGATTGCGGATGAAGGCGTGCGCCTCTGCCACGTCATCTGGTGTAGGTATCAGCCCGGTGCCGATAGCCCAGACCGGCTCATAGGCGATCACGAAGTTTGTCCCCGTTGCACCATCGGGCAGCGAGCCATCGAGCTGTTGGCCGATCACGTTCAATGTTTTGCCGGCTTCGCGCTCGTCGCGTTGTTCGCCGACGCAGACGATGGCGGTGAGGCCAGCGCGGCGCGCGGCTATGGCTTTGGCGCGCACCAGTGCATCCGTCTCGCCATGGTCGGCTCGGCGCTCGGAATGGCCAACGATCACCGCCACGGCTCCGGCGTCTTTGAGCATTTCGGCGGCGATATCGCCGGTATGCGCACCCGAGGCTTCCGCATGACAATCTTGGGCGCCGATCGAGACGACCGAGCCGCGCGCCGCGGCAGCGAAGTTGGCGATCAATGTGGCCGGCGGGCACACCATCAACGCGGCCTTGCCGGCGAGCACGCCGGCGCCACGGATGATCTTGGCGAGTTCGCCCTCCGAGGCGGCGAGCCCGTTCATCTTCCAATTACCCGCCACCAGCGGCGTTAAATCGGCCGGCGCCATGTTTTGTACCCTTCAGCGTGCGGTTACCAGACCCGCTTCACTGACGCCAGAGCAGGCATGATGCAAGCCGATCCGTCTTGAGTTGCAAGGAGTTGGCCCGCTCCCTATAAGGGCGCCACCACCCTTCTTTAGACGCCACTATAGCCCGGGAACAGCGCGCGCATGCTTCGCGGCATCCACAAAGCCTCCTCGACCTGGCTCGGCCGGGGCGTCATGGCCATCATCATGGGCGGCCTGGTCGTGAGCTTCGCGATCTGGGGCATTGGCGATATTTTCCGCGGCTTCGGGCTCAGTTCCGCGCTCAAGATCGGCAAGACCGAAATCTCGATCGAGCAGTTCCGGCAATTCTACAATGACCGCCTGCAGCAGCTCAGCCGCCAGGCCGGCCGCCCGATCACGCCCGATCAGGCGCGCGCGAGCGGCCTCGACCGCCAGGTACTGGGCCAATTGGTCGCCGAGACCACGCTCGACGAACAAGCCAAGGCATTACGGCTCGGCATGAGCAACGACGAGATCGCCAGCCGCATCACCAGCGATCCCAGTTTTCGCGGCACCAACGGCCAATTCGACCGCGCACGCTTCGCGGCCGTGATCCGCGATGCCGGGTTTACCGAAGGCCGCTTTGTCGAGGAGCAGCGGCGCGTCATGTTGCGCCGGCAGATCGCGCTTAGTCTCAGCGGCGACATGCAGGTCCCGGCCGCGGCGATCGAGACCATCAATCGATATCAAAACGAGAAACGCGCCATCGAATATCTGACCTTGGGTCCTGCTCAAGCCGGCGACATTCCGCAGCCGACGCCCGAGCAGCTCAGCAAATATTTCGAGGAGCGCAAGGTCGTGTTCCGCGCGCCCGAGTACCGCAAGGTGACGCTGCTCTCGATGGCAGCGGCCGATCTCGCCAAGCCGGACGCGGTCTCAGACACGGACGCCAAGAATTACTACGAATTGCACAAAGCGAGCTACGGCACGCCCGAACGCCGCGAATTGCGCCAGATCGTCTTTCCGCAAGCGGACGAGGCCGCGGCCGCGCGCGAGCGTATCGTCAAGGGCGCAAGTTTTGACGATATCGCCAAAGCGCGCGAGCTGAAGGCGAGCGACACCGATGTCGGCATCGTGGCGAAGGCCGACATTATCGATCCCGCCGTCGCCGATGCCGCCTTCGCGCTCAAGTCCGGCGAGACCAGCGAACCCATCAAAGGACGCTTCGGCACCGTGCTCGTGCAAGTCGGCAAGATCGAGCCAGGCACGCAAAAAACATATGAGGAGGTCGCGCCGAAGATCAAACGCGAACTCGCCGAGAACCGCGCCAAGACCGAGATGGGCAATCTGCGCGACAAGTTCGAGGACGAGCGCGCGGCCGGCTCGACGCTGGCCGAGGCCGCCAAAAAACTCGGCCTCAAGTCGCGCACCATCGACGCAGTCGACCGCTCCGGCCGCGCGCCCGACGGCAAAGCGGTCGCCGACCTGCCGAAGTCGCCGGACGTTATTGCCGCCGCTTTTACCAGTGATGTCGGCGTCGATAACGATCCGCTGCAACTGCCGAGCGGCTACCTCTGGTACGACGTCACCGGCATCACGCCGTCGCGCGAACGCTCGCTCGACGAGGTGAAGGACCAGGTCACGCAACATTGGCGCGATGACGAAGTCGGCAAACGCCTGCAAGCCAAGAGCGACGAGATGCTTGGCAAGCTCAAGGCCGGCACGACGTTGGCGCAGCTTGCGACCGATAACGGATTGAAAGTGGAAACCGCGGTTGACTTGCAGCGCGGCAAGCCGGGTGGCTTCGCGCCGGCCAAACTGGTCGAGGCCGCCTTCAAGGCTCCCAAAGATACGCCGGCGAATGCAACCGGCGATCAGGAAACCACGCGTTTCATCCTGCGTGTGACCGAGACGACCGACCCCAAGCTCGATGCGGCTTCCGCGGCCGCCAAACAGATCACCACGACGCTGCAGAGTTCCTACGCCGACGATATTATCGGCGCCTATGTCACGAAGCTCGAAAGCGATTTCGGTGTCACGGTCAATCAGCAGGCGCTGACCCAGATCATCGGCGGCGGCGGCCAGCAATAATTTAACCACATGCAGATCGAGCCGTCGGAAATCGCATTTGCGGAAACGTACGGCCGCGGGCAGGCGCAGGTGGTATGGACCACGCTGGTCGCCGACCTGGAGACGCCGGTGTCGGCCTATCTCAAGCTTGCGGGCTCAAAGCCGATGAGCTTTCTGCTGGAATCGGTGGAAGGCGGCGCGGTGCGCGGCCGCCACTCGATTATCGGCATCGAGCCGGATCTGATCTGGCGCGCCAACGGCGCAAAGGCCGAGATCAATCGCAGCGTGCGCAGCAAGCCGGACCATTTTGCGCCCTGCCCCGAGCCTCCGCTCAAAGCCTTGCGCAGCCTGCTCGCCGAAAGCCGCATCGCGTTGCCCGATAGCCTGCCGCCGATGGCGGCCGGCGTGTTCGGCTATCTCGGCTACGACATGGTGCGGCAAATGGAGGAATTGCCGCCACCCAATCACGACCCGACCGGTATTCCCGACGCGGTGCTGGTGCGCCCGACCGTCATCGTGGTGTTCGACGCGGTCAAGGATTCGATCACGGTGGTGACGCCGGTGCGCCCGGAAAATGGCGTCGACGCCAAAGCCGCCTTGACGCGCGCGGTCGAGCGGCTCTCAGGCGTTGTGGAGAGTCTCGATCGGCCGCTCGACATGTCGCCGGGGCAAGTCGACGAAGGTCCGCTCGAGGTGCCGCCGCAATCCAACACCACGCCGTCCGAATACAAGGCTATGGTCGCCAAGGCCAAGGAGTATATTTTCGGCGGCGATGCGTTCCAGATCGTGCTGGCGCAACGCTTCGAAGCGCCGTTCACGCTGCCGCCGTTTTCGCTCTATCGCGCGCTACGGCGGACCAACCCCTCCCCCTATCTGTACTTTCTCGATTTCGGCGGCTTCGCAGTCGCGGGATCGAGTCCGGAAATTCTCGTCAAGGTCAGCGGCGACATCGTCACCATCCGCCCGATCGCCGGCACGCGCGCGCGAGGGCTGACGCCGCACGAGGACAAGGCGCTCGAAGAAGAATTGCTCGCTGATCCGAAAGAGCGCGCCGAGCATCTGATGTTGCTCGATCTCGGCCGCAACGATGTCGGACGTGTTGCAGAGATTGGTACCGTTACCGTGACCGATCAGTATTTCGTCGAGCGCTACAGCCACGTGATGCACATCGTTTCCAATGTGGAGGGCAAGCTCGACCCCAAGCGCGACGCGCTCGATGCGCTGGCCGCCGGATTTCCCGCCGGCACGGTGTCGGGCGCGCCCAAGGTGCGTGCCATGCAGATCATCGACGAACTGGAAAAGGAGAAGCGCGGGCTCTACGCCGGCGCGGTCGGTTATTTCTCGGCCGCCGGCGAGATGGACACTTGCATCGTGTTGCGCACCGCGCTGGTGAAGGACGGCATGATGTATGTGCAGGCCGGCGCCGGCATCGTGGCCGACAGCGATCCCGATTACGAGCAGACCGAATGCATCAACAAGGCGAAGGCCTTATTCCGCGCCGCCGAGGAAGCCCGGCGTTTCGCCAGCGCCGCCAAACGCGGACAATAAACAGCGCGCCGGGAATGCTAATGTGCCTCCCATGCAATTCCTGCAACGCCTGGACCGCCTGATCGGCACGTTCATTGCCGGCGCGCAATGGCTGGCGATGCCGCTGATCCTGCTGTTGTTCCTGCAATGGCCGCTGCGGGACATCGTGCGCGGCTATTCACGCGAGGCCAACGATCTTGGCCAGATCATTTTCGCGCTGTTTGTGGCGGTGAGCGTCACCGCCGCGACCCGCGCCGGCACTCATTTGTCCTCCGACGCGCTGGCGCACCGCTACTCGGCGCGCACGCGCCACCGGCTACGCCAGTTCGGCGCGGCTTTCGCGGTTTTGCCCTGGGCAATTTTTATTATCCTCGCCAGCAAATCATTCCTGCTGCGATTCCGTCCTGGGGCTGGAACGGTTTCCGGACACCTTCAATCCCGGTTACTTTATCATCAAGGCCGCAATCTGGATCATGGCGGTGCTGATGATCGCGCAGGCCGCGCTCGATATTTTTCGTCCGCGCGCCGGTGACGTCTGATGGCGTGGAGTGGCTTTGCGCTTTTGATCCTCGTCGGCATCGCCATCGTTTCGACCGGCTTGCCCGCCGCCTTCATACTGATCGGCGCCGCCACGCTCGGCGCCCTCCTCGGCGGCGTCACCAATACCATCCCGCTTTCGCTGCTCTCGGCGCTGCCCAACCGGCTGGTCAACCTGTTCGAGAACGATCTGCTTCAGGCGCTGCCGCTCTACGTGACCATGGGCCTGCTGCTCGGTCGATTGCCGGTCGCCGACGCACTCTATCGTTCGAGCATCGCGTTGATGCCGAAAAATGCGTCGGCCCCGCTCGCCTCCGGCATGGCACTGGGCGCGCTGCTCGGGCCGATGAACGGCTCGGTCGGCGCCAGCGTGCTGGGTTTGTCGCGCGTCGTGGCGCCGCGGCTAACCGCGCAAGGCGTGCCGGCGGCGACACGCGACGCCGTCATCGCGGTCGCATCGACGTTGGGCGTGCTGGTGCCGCCATCGCTGGTTCTCATTCTGCTCGGCGACGCGATGCTGTCGGCCCACACCACGGCGGTAACGGTGACCGGCCGCAGCGATCGCGTCATCAACACGCAGGACGTTTTTCACGCCGCGCTTTTGCCGGCAGGCATATTTCTTCTGCTGTGCTTCGTGCTCGCCTGGTTCGCCGGCCGCGGCCAGCCGATATCGTCGGCCCCGCGCGAGCGCCCCGCTCCGCGCGAGATCGCCCTGGCCGTCATCGCGCTCGTTGCGCTACTCGTGCTGCTTGGCGGCGTCGCCACCGGCTATTTCTACGCGGTCGAAGCCGCCGCCATGGGTGCCTTCGCGCTCTTCAGCGGCGGGCTGATCAGCGGCCATCTGCGCGGGCCGGTCTTGCGCGAATTGCTGCATGACGCGATCGCCATCACCGGCGCGCTGTTCTCGCTGTTGATCGCGGCCACCACCTTCACGCTGGTGCTGCGCCTGCTCGGCACCGACGGGCTGGTGAATCATCTGGTCGCCGCCATTCCGGGCGGCGATATCGCGGCGGTCGCGGTGGTGCTCGGCGTGATCGGACTCTGCGCCTTCGTGCTGGATGCCTTCGAGATCATTTTCGTGATCATCCCGATCGTCATTCCGCCGCTGCTCATTCGCGTCGCCGACGCGCGCTGGGTCGCGGTGCTGGTGCTGCTCACCTTGCAATCCAGTTTCCTGCTGCCGCCGTTCGGCTATGCGCTGATGATGGTACGGGGCGCGGCGAAAAATCCAGCGCCGTTCCGCCTTTTCGTGAAGGCGCTCATGCCGTTCTTGCTCGCGCAATGGCTGCTACTGGTCGTGGTGCTGCTGGTGCCCAAACTGGTCCATGTCGGCGAGAACGCCGCCGAGAACACACGGGCGACCGCTGCGCCGGTCTCGCAAGAGGACATCGATAAATTGGTGCACGACATGGTGCCGCTGCCGCCCGATAACGAGGAAAAATGACGCCTGCTTGACCCCCCTCCGGCCCAGCCTTAAGACCTTGCGACGGCAAGCAAACATGATCGTTTTGATCGACAACTACGACAGCTTCACCTTCAACCTGTTCCATTATCTGGGCGGGCTGGGGGCGGACGTCGTTGTCCATCGCAACGACAAGATTTCGGTAGCCGACGTGATGGCGTTGCGAGCCGGAAGCGATCGTGCTATCGCCCGGCCCCTGCACGCCGAACGAAGCCGGCATCTGTCTCGATCTGATCAAGAAGGCGTCGGCCGACGATTCCCATTCTCGGCGTCTGCCTCGGTCATCAGGCTGTGGGACAGGCCTTCGGTGGCAAAGTGGTGCGCGCGGCGCCGATGCACGGCAAGCTATCGGAAATCAAGCATTCGAATTCGGGCGTGTTTCACGGCATCAACGGCCCGTTCAAGGCGACGCGCTATCATTCGCTTGTGGTCGAGCGCGCCAGCATGCCGGCGGAGTCTGATCGCCAATGCCGAGACCGACGATCATCTGGTGATGGGGCTGATGCATGAAAGCCTGCCGGTGCACGGTGTGCAATTCCATCCCGAGAGCATCGCTTCCGAACACGGCCACCTGATGTTGAAGAATTTTCTCGATATCGCCGCCGCCTGGAACCAGCAACGCAGAGGCAAGTCGAGCGCGGCACCGCGCGCAAGCCGTCCGCGCAAAGTTTTTCCAGCACGCGGCGCTTTGAGGCCAGAAACCCATGGCCGACGATTTCAAAGCGCTCATCGCCAAGGTCGCGACCGGGGCGAGCCTGACACGCGCGGAAGCAGCCGCCGCCTTCGACAGCATGATGTCGGGCGAAGCGACGCCCTCGCAGATGGGCGGGCTGCTGATGGCGTTGCGTGTGCGCGGGGAAACCGTGGACGAGATCACCGGCGCGGTCACCACCATGCGCGCCAAGATGCTGGGCGTGAAAGCTCCCGCCGGACGCGATCGATGTGGTCGGCACCGGCGGCGATGCCTCCGGCTCGTTCAACATTTCGACTTGCGCGGCCTTCATTGTGGCGGGCGCGGGCGTACCGGTAGCCAAGCACGGCAACCGCGCGCTGTCGTCAAAATCCGGCGCCGCAGATGTGCTGCAAGCGCTCGGCGTCAAGATCGATCTGAGCGCCGAACAGGTGGGCGCAGTGCATCCGCGAAGCCGGCATCGGCTTCATGTTCGCGCCGGCGCATCATCCGGCGATGAAAAACGTCGGACCGACCCGCGTCGAACTCGGCACCCGCACCATCTTCAATCTGCTGGGGCCGCTGTCGAACCCGGCGAGCGTCAAGCGGCAGATGATCGGCGCTTTTTCCAAGCATTGGATCGAGCCGATGGCGCAGGTGCTGAAAAATCTCGGCTCCGAAAGCGTCTGGGTGGTGCACGGCTCCGATGGGCTCGATGAAATCACCACGTCGGGCCCGACCAGCGTGGCGGCGCTTGAAAATGGCAAGATCCGCACTTTCGAGATTACGCCTGAGGATGCGGGCCTGAAACGCGTGAAGCCGGAGGCGCTGCGCGGGGGTGATGCTGAGCAGAACGCCAAGGCGCTGCTGGACGTGCTCAAAGGCAAAGCGGGCCCGTTCCGCGATGTTTCGATCCTCAACGCGGCGGCGGCCTTGATCGTTGCCGGCAAGGCTAAGGATTTGAAGGAAGGCGCTGGCCTGGCCGCCAAAGCGATCGAAAGCGGCGAGGCCGAAGGCCGGCTCGACCGGCTGATCAAAGTGTCCTGCGCCGTGGAGGCCTGAGCGCATGATCCCGAAAAGTGGGAACCGGTTTTCGGATAAGATCATGCGCAGGATAAAATAATGGCCGACATCCTCGCCAAAATCGAAGCCTACAAGCGCGAGGAAATCGCGGCGGCCAAACGCGCGCGCCCGCTGGCGGAGCTTGAAAAGGCCGCCAAAGCCGCGCCGCCGCCGCGCGGTTTCCTGCGCGCTATCGAAAAGCGCGTTGCCGGCGGCGACTACGCGCTGATCGCCGAGATCAAGAAGGCGAGCCCGTCCAAAGGCCTAATCCGCGCCGATTTCGACCCGCCAAAGCTCGCCAAGGCCTACGAAGCGGGCGGCGCGACGTGCCTGTCCGTGCTCACCGACGGGCCCTCGTTCCAGGGCAGGCCGGAATTCCTCGGCGCGGCACGTGACGCCACGGCGCTGCCGGTGTTGCGCAAGGATTTCATCTACGAGCCCTACCAGGTGGTGGAATCGCGCGCGCTGGGCGCCGATTGCATCCTGATCATCATGGCGGCGGTCACCGACGCGGCCGCCGAAGAAATTGAAGATGCAAGCTTTACCAATGGGATGGATGTATTGATTGAAGTTCATCAAGAAGATGAGCTTGAGCGCGCGCTCAAACTCAGATCCCGGCTGATCGGCATCAACAACCGCGATCTGCGAACCTTCGAAACCTCCCTCGCGGTCAGCGAGCGGCTGGCGCCGAAAATCCCGCGCGACCGCATCGTGGTGGCCGAAAGCGGGCTGAACGCGCCCGCGCGATCTTGCCCGCCTGGCCCGGATCGGCATTTCAGCCTTCCTGGTCGGCGAAAGCCTGATGCGGCAGCCCGATGTCGCCGCCGCGACCCGCGCCCTGCTCGCCCGCACGCCGCGCAACGCGGCAGCGGAGTAAGCCATGGCGCGCGCCAGAAAACCCGCTGCGAAGCGTAGAAACCGGCGGTCCGGCGATCAAGCCGAAGGCGTAAAAGCCAACCAACGCGCGCAAAACTACCCGCGAATGACCGACGCCGAACTCACCCATATCGACCCGCGCGGCCAGGCGCGCATGGTCGACGTCTCCGCCAAGAACGCTGACCGAGCGCCTCGCCATCGCCGAAGGCCGCGTCATCATGCGCAAGGAGACGCTCGATCTGGTGCGTCGAGGGCAATGCGCTCAAGGGCGACGTGCTGGGCGCGGCGCGGCTCGCCGGCATCATGGCGGCCAAGCGCACGCACGGGCTGATCCCGCTCTGCCATCCGCTGCCGATCACCAAGGTCGAGATCGACATCAATCCCGAGCATGCCCTGCCCGGCTTCCTGGTGCGCGCGACCGTGAAAGTCACCGGCGCAGACCGGCGTCGAGATGGAAGCGCTGACCGCGGTCTCGATCGCGTGCCTGACCATCTACGACATGGTCAAGGCGGTCGAGCGCGGCATGCGCATCGAGGGCATCCGCCTGCTCGAAAAGAGCGGCGGCAAGTCCGGCGACTATCGCGCGAAGGACTCAGATCGATGGCGCTGATGCCGGTCGCCGAAGCGCTCGCAGCGCGTGCTCGCCGACGCGCACGCCGCTGCCGGCCGAAACCGTCGCCGCTCAACGACGCGCTCGGCCGCGTGCTGGCCGCAGATCTGACGGCGCTGCGCACGCAGCCGCCGGCCGCGGTTTCGGCGATGGACGGCTATGCGGTGCGCGCCGCCGATGTCGCGAAGGCGCCGGTCACGCTGAAACTCGATCGGCGAAGTCGCCGCCGGCCATCCGTTCGACGGCGAAGTCAGCGCGGGCGAGGCCGCGCGCATCTTCACCGGCGGCGTGATGCCGACAGGCAGCCGACACCGTCGTGATCCAGGAACTCACCACGCGCGACGGCGACACGCGTCACCATCCAGAAGCCGACCGCCAAGGGCCGCAATGTGCGCGGCCAGGGCATCGATTTCACGCAAGGGCAAACGCTGCTCGCCAAAGGCCGCCGCCTCACCGACCGCGATCTGATGCTGGCCGCCGCCATGAACTATCCGACGCGTGCGCGTGCATCGCCGGCCGAAAGTCGCCGTGCTCGGCACCGGCGACGAGCTGGTGGCGCCCGGCACCAAGCCCGCGCCCGGCGAGATCGTCTATTCCAACGGCTTTGCGCTCATCGCGCATGGCGCGCAGCGAAGGCGCCGAGGTGATCGATCTCGGCATCGCGCCGCGACAGGGTCGAGGACATCGCCGCGGCGGTGCGGCGCGCGCGCGACTGCGGGCGCCGACATTCTGGTCACCAGCGGCGGCGCCTCGGTCGGCGAGCACGATCTGGTGCAGCGGGCGCTGGCAGCCGAAGGGCTCGATCTGTCGTTCTGGCGGGTGGCGCTGCGCCCCGGCCGGCCGATGATGCATGGCCGGCTCGGCGCCATGCAGGTGCTCGGCGTGCCGGGCAATCCGGTGTCGTCCTACGTCTGCGCCTTCCTGTTCCTGGTGCCGCTGATCCGGCGGCTCTGCCGGCCGCAGCGACGTCGAGCACGTGCTCGGAACCGGCCCGTCTCGGCCGCGACCTGCCGGCCAATGACGAGCGGGCCGACTATCTGCGGGCGACGCTCTCGAGCGGCCCGGACGGGCCTATAGCGACCCCGCTGCCGGCCCAGGACAGTTCCCTGATGGCGCCGCTGGCCAAGGCCGATTGCCTGCTGATTCGCGCGCCAAACGCGCCTGCGGCGAGGCCGGTTCACCCTGCGTCATCCTTAAGCTCGGCCTTTAGCGGCCTTTCGACTTTTTCACTCCAAATTAAATGGTTGCGGAACACATATCGAACAGATAGTGTCCGTTCATGATTTGTTTCTGACCGGTACCCCGAATGGGCCCGGCCGACGACGGGGAGAAGACCGATGCTGACCCGCAAGCAATTCGAGCTCCTGCGCTTCATCCACGAGCGGCTGACCGAAGCCGGCGTGCCGCCCTCCTTCGACGAAATGAAGGACGCCCTCGACCTGCGCTCCAAATCCGGCATCCACCGGCTGATTACGGCGCTGGAGGAGCGCGGCTTCATCCGCCGCCTGCCCAACCGGGCGCGCGCCATCGAGGTGATCAAGCTGCCCGACTCGGTCGCCCACGGCATCAGCGGCGGCGGCCGCGCGCGGCTTCACCCCGAGCGTGATCGAGGGCGATCTCGGCCGGGTGCGCGCCGCTTCCGACGATCCGACGACGACGACAGCAGCCGCCCGATCGCGGTGCCGGTCATGGGCCGCATCGCCGCCGGCACGCCGATCGAGGCGATCCAGACCCGCAGCCACGTCATCAACATGCCGCCCGACCTGCTCTCGGCCGGCGAGCATTTCGCGCTCGAAGTGCGCGGCGACTAGCATGATCGAGGCCGGCATTCTCGACGGCGACATCGCGCTGATCCGCCGCACCGAAGCCGCCGACACCGGCGACATCGTGGTGGCGCTGATCGACGACGAGGAAGCCACCCTCAAGCGCTTCCGCCGCCGCGGCGCCTCGATCGCGCTCGAGCCGGCCAATACCGTCCTACGAGGTGCGCATCCTGCCGCCCAACCGCGTGCGCATCCAGGGCAAGCTGGTCGGGCTGTTCCGGCGGTACTGAGATCTCAGTCGCCTGCTTCCAGATCTTCCGCGCGCGGCGTCGCATCGCGCGCGGCCGGCGCGCATCGGCAGCGGTTGCGGCGTTCGCTCGCGCTGCGCGGGCCAGCGCGCCCAGGGCCGCTCGTAGCCGGGCGGCCGCGCGGCGCTGCTGCTCGAAATGATCGCCGGTCCAGCGCAGCGCCATCGCGCCGTTGGCGCGCCACGCCTTGCGGTCGATCAGCAGCGGCGGCGCAATGCGCCCGGCGCCTCGCGCGGGCTGACCACCACGGCGGCGCGCGCGCAATCCTCGGCGAAGGCCTCCGCCGACAGCGCCATGCGACACCAGCCGGCCGTCGGCGAGTCGGCCGATGCAGCCGGCGGCGTCGCAGCGCAACGCCGTCATGCAAGCTTGCGTCCTTGGCGTGCGCGCATCGCCGTCGGCGGCCAGCCATTCCTTGATCGCGAAAGTGTCGCGGCCGCTGTGCAGGACCGCGAGCCGGCCGTCGGCGCCGCGCACGGCCGCGGCCTGCCCGTCGGCGGCGACCAGCACATCGGGCAGCGGCGTCGATCACCGCCCACAGGCTGGCGACGACCGCCAGCACCGCCCCGCTCCAGCGCAGCGGCGTGCGCAGCAGGCACAGCAGCAGCAGCGCCGCGGTCGCGAGCAGCAGCGGCCCGGTGCCGAACGCCGGATGCGCCCGACCGCGCCGGGCAGGCTCGTCACCCACAGCGCGACCGATGATCATCCAGTCGATGCCGTACGCCCATCAGCCGCCAGAAGATCGCGTCGAAGCCGAACGGCATGGCCAGCACGCCGAGGATGCCCATCGGCATCACCCAGACCGAGACGACCGGCATGGCGAGCAGATTGGCGATCACGCCGTAAGGCGCGAGCGCGGTGGAAATGAAAGGCGGCATAAGGCGTGGTGGCGAGCCCGGCGACCAGCGACGCGAGGATGAGCCCGACGATCTCGCGCCCGCCCCACAGCGCCACGCGCGCGCCGAGCGACGTGTCGGCGCTGGCGCGCCACGGCAGGCCGTGTTGATAGCCGGCGATCAGCGCGAGCGTCGCCGCAAACGACATCTGGAAGCTCGGATGCACCACCGCTTCCGGCGCCAGCAGCAACACGCCGAAGCGCGGCGACGGTAAGCGTGCGGAAGGTCAGCGTCGGCCGGTCGACCATGACGCCGACCAGCACGATCGCGATCATGATGAAGGAGCGCTGGGTCGCGACCTCGGCGCCCGACAGCAGCAGATAGAACGCCGCGGCGAGCGAGCGCCGCCGACCGCCGCCCATTTCTTGATCGGATGGCGGCTGGCGAGCGACGGGATCAGCGCGAGCACCGCGCGAATGAAAAAGAACACGATGCCGGCCACCACCGCCATGTGATAGCCGGAGATCGACAGCACGTGCGCGAGGCTTGAAATGTACATCGCGTCGTTGACCGGCGTCGAGATGGCGTCGCGCTTGCCGGTGATCAGCGCCGAGGCGATCGAGCCGCATCGCCCGGCAGCACGGCGCGGATGCGCTTGTCGATCGTCTCGCGCATGTCGTCGATGAACGCGGCATAGCGCAGCCACAAGCCGCCGGCGACGCGGCGGCTGCCGCGATCTTGATCTTGCCGAGCGCGTAGCCGGAGGCGCCGATGCGCTGGAAATACATGTCGCGCGCGAAATCGTAGCCGCCGGGCCGCAACGGCGCGAGCGGCGGCGACAGATGCGCCTTGAGCGTCGACGAAGCTGCCGACCGCCGGCGCGGTGCCCTTGCGCACCGCGAGCCGCACGCGCTCGGGCGCCTCGGTCAAGCCGCCGGCCCTCGATGTGCTGCACGCGCACCACGATGCGGTCGCTGCGCTCGCGCTCCTCGCGCATCTCGACGAAGCCGGCGAGCGTCACGCTCGAGGCCGGATATTGCAAGCACCGGATGCGCGATGCGCACGCGTCTTCAGCGTCGCGGTGGCAAAGCCGGCGGCGATGGCGGCAAAGCCGAGCGCGAGCGGAAAGCCGATCGGCGCGACGGCGCGCCAGCGATCGCGACCGCGACGCCGGCGAGCGCCAAGGCCACCGCCGCCCACCAGGCCGGCTCGCGGTCGGCGGTGAAATAGACGACGATGCCGAAGCCAAAGGCGACCGCCAGCCAGGGCACCAGCCGCCCCGGCGCGACCTCGGCCAGCGCCCATTGCGACAGCAAGTCGCCGCAAGCCGGCGGCGCGGTCGGCAAGCTGGTCCGGGCAGCGCGATGCCGGCGCGCCGGCGCGCGGCATCGATCCCGACGCCCAAGCTTTCGGCACGTGCGCGACGCTGCCTCGTCTCGAGCCATGACGCGGCGCCTCCGACGCTCACGCAACCTGGCCTCACGATAACGCAGCTATAGGTTGTAGCTAGGAGAACGGTTGTGAACGCGCAGATTAGCGCGACCGGCTTAGCCCGCGGCTTTCTCCTTCGCCATGTCCTTGGCCGAAGGTGTCGCGCAGGCCGACGGTGCGGTTGAACACCGAGCTTGCCCGGCGCCGAAGTCCGGATCGAGGCAGAAATAGCCTGGCGCTCGAACTGCACCGGCCTTCCGGCTTTGGCGTCGGCGAGCGCCGGCTCGAGCCGGGCGTCGGCAAGCACTTCGAGCGAATTCGGATTGAGATCGGCGGCGAAATTCTCGCCGCCGGTCGGATCGGGCTTGCGTGAACAGCGGATTGTAGAGCCGCACTTCGGCCGGCAACGCATCCGCCGCCGACACCCAATGCATGGTCGCCTTCACCTTGCGGCCGTCCGGCGCGTTGCCGCCTTTGGTCGCCGGATCGTAGGTGCAGCGCAGTTCGACCACCTCGCCTGCGGCGTTTTTCACCACCTCGCGGCAGGTGATGAAATAGGCGTAGCGCAGCCGCACTTCGGTGCCGGGCGACAGCCGGAAGAATTTCTTCGGCGGGTTCTCCATGAAGTCGTCCTGCTCGATGTAAAGCTCGCGGCCGAATTTGATCTTGCGCGTGCCCGCCGCCGGATCGTCGGGATGATTGACCGCTTCGAGTTCCTCGACTCTGCCCTTCCGGATAATTCTCGATCACGACCTTGAGCGGCTTGCAGCACCGCCATGCGCCGCAGCGCGCGTCTTGTTCAGCGCCTCGCGCACCGAAAATTCGAACATGCCGACGTCGACCAGGCTGTTGGCCTTGGCGACGCCGATGCGCTTGACGAAATCGCGGATCGCTTCCGGCGGCACGCCGCGCCGGCGCAAGCCCGGCAAGCGTCGGCATGCGCGGATCGTCCCAGCCCGTGACGTGGCCGTCGCGCACCAGCTCGGTCAGCACGCGCTTCGACAGCACGGTGTAGGTGAGATTGAGCCGCGCGAATTCGTACTGATGCGGCCGCGACGGCACCGGCAGATTGTCGATGAACCAGTCGTAGAGCGGCCGGTGATCCTCGAATTCGAGCGTGCAGATCGAATGGGTGATGCCCTCGATGGCGTCCGACTGGCCGTGCGCGAAGTCGTAGCTCGGATAGATTTTCCAGGTCGTGCCGGTGCGCGGATGCGCGCGCGTGCAGGATGCGATAGAGCACCGGATCGCGCAGATTGATATTGCCCGAGCGCCATGTCGATCTTGGCGCGCAGCACGCGCGCGCCGTTCGGGAAATTCGCCGGCGCGCATGCGGCGGAACAGATCGAGATTTTCCTCGACGCGCGCGGTCGCGGAACGGGCTGTTCTTGCCCGGCTCGGTCAGCGTGCCGCGGTTGGCGCGGATCTCGCTCCTGGCGTCTGGTCGTCGACATAGGCCTTGCCGGCGCGGATCAGGTCCTCGGCCCAGCCGTAGAGCCGCTCGAAATAATCCGAGGCGTGATAGAGGTTCTTGCCCCAGTCGAAGCCGAGCCAGCGCACGTCGCGCTCGATGGCGTCGATATATTCCTGCTCCTCCTTGGTCGGATTGGTGTCGTCGAAGCGCAGATTGCAGCGGCCGCCGAATTCCTGCGCGACGCCGAAATTCAGGCAGATCGACTTGGCGTGGCCGATATGCAGATAGCCGTTCGGCTCCGGCGGAAAGCGGGTGACCACCTCCTTGACGCGGCCGGCGTCGAGATCGGCCTGGACGATGTCGCGGATGAAGTCGCGCCCCGCCTCGGCCGCTGCCGCTTCGCCGCTTGTCTTGACGTCTGTCGCCATGCTTCCTCGATTCCCAAGTCGGCCGACCGCCGATGCCGCGGCCTATGCCATGACGTGGCGCGCCGGCTCAATGTCAAATGCGCTGACATTTTCCGCCGCAACTTATGGTACAGGGCGCGCGATGAGCGAGCCCGTCGTCACCCGCTTTGCGCCCTCCCCCACCGGCTTTCTGCATATCGGCGGCGGCGCGCACCGCGCTGTTCAACTGGCTCTATGCGCGCCGGCTCGGCGGCAAGATGCTGCTGCGCATCGAGGACACCGACCGCGAGCGCTCGACCGCCGCGGCCATCGCCGCCATCATCGACGGGCTCACCTGGCTCGGGCTCACCTGGGACGGCGAGATCGTCTTCCAGTTCTCGCGCGCGGCGCGCCACCGCCAGATCGCCGAGCAGCTGCTCGCCGCCGGCAAGGCCTATCGCTGCTATGCCAGCCCGGAGGAACTCACCGCGATGCGCGAGGCGGCCCGCCGCGAGGGCCGCTCCAAGCTCTATGACGGGCGCTGGCGCGACCGCGACCCGTCCGAAGCGCCGCCCGGCGTCAAGCCGGTGATCCGCCTCAAGGCGCCGCTCACCGGCGAGACCGTGATCGAGGACCAGGTGCAGGGCCGCGTCGTCTGGCAGAACTCCGATCTCGACGACCTGGTGCTGCTGCGCTCCGACGGCACGCCGACCTACATGCTGGCGGTGGTGGTCGACGACCACGACATGGGCGTCACCCACATCATCCGCGGCGACGACCACCTCACCAATGGCGCGCGGCAGAAGCATATCTACGAGGCGCTCGGCTGGAACGTGCCGATCATGGCGCATATCCCGCTGATCCACGGGCCGGACGGCTCCAAGCTGTCCAAGCGCCACGGCGCGCTCGGCGTCGATGCCTATCGCGCCATGGGCTATCTGCCGGCGGCGATGCGCAATTATCTGGTCCGGCTCGGCTGGGCGCATGGCGACCAGGAGATCTTCTCCACCGAGGAGATGATCGCGGCGTTCGACCTGCCGCAGATCGGCCGCTCGCCGGCGCGCTTCGATTTCGCCAAGCTGGAAAGCCTCAACGGCCACTACATCCGCGCCAGCGCCGACGCCGATCTGATCGCCGCGCTGGAGCAGCTGCTGCCGCATATCGCCGGCGGCCAGGAACTCGCCAGCAAGATGACGCCGGCGCTGCGCGCCAAGCTGCTCACGGCCATGCCCGGCCTTGAAGGAACGCGCCAAGACTTTGGTCGAACTGTTTGATGCATCTCGCTTTCTCTGGGCCAGCCGTCCGCTCGAACTCGAACGATCAAGGCCAAGGCGCTGCTCACGCCCGAGGCCAAGACCGTGACCGCCGCGCTGCTGCCGGAGCTCGAGGCCGTCGCCGACTGGACGCCGGAGGCGATCGAAGCGGTGGTGCGCGGCTTTGCCGACCGAGCCGGCCTCAAGCTCGGCGCCGTGGCGCAGCCGCTTGCGCGCCGCGCTCACCGGGCGGACCACGTCGCCGCCGATTTTCGACGTGCTGGCGGTGCTGGGCAAGGACGAAAGTCTGGCGCGGCTGCGGGACCAGGCCGCAGCCGGCGCTACACGCGCAAGCGGGCATCAGCCACTGCTTATCTTGCAGCGCACATTGGATGGGCTACCCAAATAGCGCGGAATCTTGCGCGCACCGTGGCTCATCGCTTGCCAGCGCACAATTGACGCGTCGCTCGCCGCCAATCCGAGGGCTCGACCATGGACGCCAAGACCAAGCCGACGACCGACGCCAAGAAGAAAACCGGCACCCTCACCGTCGGCAACAAGAACTGGGATTTCCCGGTCTACGACGGCACCATCGGCCCGCAGGTGGTCGACATCGCCAAGCTCTACGGCGAGAGCGGCATGTTCACCTACGACCCCGGCTTCACCTCGACGGCGAGCTGCGAGTCCAAGATCACCTATATCGACGGCGACGAAGGCATCCTGCTCTATCGCGGCTATCCGATCGAGCAACTCGCCGAGCACGGCGATTTCCTGGAGACCTGCTACCTGCTGCTTTACGGCGAACTGCCGACGCCGGCGCAAAAAGCCGACTTCGACTACCGCGTCACCCGCCACACGATGGTGCACGAGCAGATGAGCCGGTTCTTCCAGGGCTTCCGGCGCGACGCGCATCCGATGGCGGTGATGACCGGCTGCGTCGGCGCGCTGTCGGCGTTCTATCACGACTCCACCGACATCTCCGATCCGATCCAGCGCATGATCGCCTCGATGCGCATGATCGCGAAAATGCCGACGCTCGCCGCCATGGCGTACAAATATTCGATCGGCCAGCCGTTCGTTTATCCGAAGAACGACCTCGACTATTCGACCAATTTCCTGCGCATGTGCTACGCGGTGCCGACCGAGGACTACAAGGCGAACCCGGTGCTGGCGCGCGCCATGGATCGCATCTTCATCCTGCACGCCGACCACGAGCAGAACGCCTCGACCTCGACGGTGCGGCTCGCCGGCTCATCCGGCGCCAATCCGTTCGCCTGCATCGCCGCCGGCTGCGCCTGCCTGTGGGGGCCCGCGCATGGCGGCGCCAACGAAGCCGCGCTCAACATGCTGCGCGAGATCGGCACGGTCGACCGCATCCCGGAATTCATCAAGCGCGCCAAGGACAAGAACGACTCTTACCGGCTGATGGGCTTCGGCCATCGCGTCTACAAGAACTACGATCCGCGCGCCAAGATCATGCAGAAGACCTGCCACGAGGTGCTGACCGAACTCGGCATCAAGGACGATCCGCTGCTCGACGTCGCCATGGAGCTGGAAAAGATCGCGCTGCACGACGACTATTTCATCGAGAAGAAGCTCTATCCGAACATCGACTTCTATTCGGGCATCACGCTCAAGGCGATGGGCTTCCCGACCACCATGTTCACCGTGCTGTTTGCGGTAGCGCGCACCGTCGGCTGGATCGCACAGTGGAAGGAAATGATCGAGGACCCGAAGCAGAAGATCGGCCGCCCGCGCCAGCTCTATACCGGCGCGACGCAACGCGATTACGTGCCGATTTCGCGCCGGAAATAGTTGTCTCTATTTGCGCGTGATCTTATCCGAAAACCGGTTCCCACTTTTCGGGATCACACGCTAGGCGCCGTTTCCGGCTTTGCCGTTGCCGCTCTTGCCGTTGAGCTTGGGCGCGGTGGCGCCGTCATAGGACCACTGCACGTAGATGCCGGCCCAGGTGAAGCCGCCGCCGAACGCGGCCAGCACCATGCGGTCACCGCGTTTTAATCGCGGCTCGTAGTCCCAAAGACAGAGCGGGATGGTGGCGTTGGTGGTGTTGCCGTATTTGTTGATGGTCACCATCACCTTGTCCATCGGCAGGCCCATGCGCTCGGCGGTGGATTCGATGATCCGATTATTCGCCTGATGCGGCACCAGCCAGTCGATCATGTCGGCGCGCAGATTGTTGCGCTTCATGATCTCGCCCGCCACTTCCGCCATCTTGGCGATGGCGAATTTGTAGACCGCGGCGCCCTCCTGATGGACGTAATGCAGCCGCTTGGCCACCGTCTCGGCGGTCGGCGGCATGCGGCTGCCGCCGGCCTTCTGATGGAGATGGATCATGCCCGAGCCGTCGGAGCGGACCAGCGCGTCCATGATGCCGGTGCCGTCGACGCTCGGCTCCAGCAGCACCGCGCCGGCGGCGTCGCCGAACAGCACGCAGGTGGCGCGGTCGGTGTAATCGACGATCGACGACATCTTGTCGGCGCCGACCACGACGATCTTGCGCGCGGCGCCGGTGGCGATGAATTGCGCGGCGACGGTGAGCGAATAAAGAAAGCCCGAGCAGGCCGCCTGCACGTCGAACGAGCCGACGTTTTTGATGCCGACCATGTCGCAGATCAGGTTGGACGTGGACGGGAACTGCATGTCCGGCGTGGTGGTCGCGCAGATCAGCAGATCGACGTCCTCCGCCTTGGTGCCGGTCTTCTGCAACAGCCCGCGCACCGCTTCCGCGCCCATGTGCGAACTCCCCAACCCCTCGCCCTTGAGGATGTGGCGCTCCTTGATGCCGGTGCGTTCGGTGATCCAGGCGTCGCTGGTATCGACCATGCGCGCCAGTTCCGCATTGGTCAGCAGGTCCGGCGGCAGGTAGCCGTGGACGGCGGTAATCGCGGCGCGGGGGGAAAGGCTCAAAGGCGGGTATTCCAGTTAACGGTCATGGGATTAAGCCGATTTGGCCAACGAGGCAAATTACGCTTTTGGCGGTCTGGATGCCACTGCTTCGCGCAGCGATTGGTTAAGGCCGCCGACACTATCGAGCGCCACGGCGGCGGCGCGCTCGCTGGGCGCGTCCTGGCCGATACCCATAATGTTGTCGAGCCGTCCGAACGCCTCGATTTGCCGCCTCCGCTCCGGGTTATCGGCGAAAAGCGGCACCAATGCGCACGCCAGTGCCTGCGCGGTACAGTCGCCTTGCAGAAATTCCGGCACCAGTTTCTCGCCCAGCACCAGATTGGCGAGAATGACCGTGTCGACTTTGATAAGCGCCCGCGCCACCGCCTCTTCGATCAACGGCACCTTGTAGGCCGTGACCATGGGAACACCGGCGAGTGCCAGCTCCAGCGTCGACGTGCCCGATTTGACCAACGCTGCGCGGGCCGTCCGGAATGCCGCATGCTTTTCAGCCACATCGGTGACGACGCGGGCCGGCACCTGCCACGCCGACATCGCCGCCCGCACATCGCCGGCAAGCCACGGCACCGACGGCACCACCACCTCGATCGCGTCGATACGCGCGGCCACAAGCGCCACCGCATCGCCGAAGACCGGCGCCATGCGGCGAATTTCTCTTTTACGGCTGCCAGGCAGCACCAGCAGCCGTGGCGGATCGGCAAGCCGCCGCCGCGCCTCTTCCGGATTCGGCCGCAATTCGCTCAACTGTTCGATCAGCGGATGGCCGACATAGGTACAAGACGGGCCACCCAGTTCGCTCATGACCTTCGGTTCGAACGGCAGCAGCGCCAGCACGTGATCGACGTAATGTTTCATGGCGCGTGCGCGGCCTGAACGCCACGCCCAAACCGAAGGGCAGACGTAATCAATAATCGGAATTTTTGGCGCGCGGGCGCGTACACGGCGCGCCACGCGATGGGTGAATTCCGGGCTGTCGATGATGACCAGCACATCGGGTTTGGCCGCCACCACCGCATCAGCCGTTTCGCGAATACGCCGCACGATTCTCGGCAGGTTGATGACGATCCCGACAAATCCGATGATCGCAAGCTCGCCGAGCGGGAACAGGCTCGATACGCCGCGCTCCGCCATCTGCGCGCCGCCGACACCGGAAAAACGCGCGCCTGGATATCGCCGTCTGATGGCGCCAATCAGCGCGGCGCCCAGCCGGTCGCCGGACTCCTCCCCGGCCACCAGAAAAATATGCGGGCTCATCGCTCGGTTCCGGCCGGTGTGCCGAGGATGAAAATATTGGCGCGGTCGGCCGCTTTGACCATCTGATCCGGCTCGGCAATGATGGTCGATCCGGCGACCACGGCAATGCCGGCAAGCCCCGCGCGCCTGACATTCTCAACCGTTTGCGGACCAATGGACGGCAGATCGAAACGCCGGTCCTGACCGGGTTTCGGCGCCTTCACAAGCACGCCGCTGCCGGCCGCCGCTCGCACGCGGCCATTGACGCGCATGTCGGCGACCCGTGCCAGCATTGCATCGGTGCCTTCCGCTGCTTCCACCGCCAGCACATGCTTGCCCGCTACCACCGCGGCTTGCCCAACGTCGAACGGTCCGGCCGCACGCAGATAATCAAGCCCCAAGGCGATATCGGCACGATCGCACTCGCCCGCCTGCACGCGGCCGAGCGTGCCTTCCGGCATCAGGATTTCCGGCGCCACCTCGTGGGCACCGAGCAAACGAAACCCATATTGTTCAAACAGGCGCGCGATGTTCGACAACAAGTGGTCGTCGCCGCCGCGGAACGCGGCAAGAACGCGTGGCAGCAAACGCAAGGTCGTGAGATCGATACGGATTTGCCAAGGCGCCGGCCGCACGATCGAACCGATGAACACGACGTCTCGGCAACCCGCAGCCCGCACCAGCCGCAGAAACTTGTTGCTCTGCCCGAGATAGAGCCAATGATGCTGCCGCCGCTCGAAATCGGCGGCATTGGCCGCACCATGCAGCGGAAACAGCAGCACTTGCCGCCCGCGCGCCGTCACTGAATTTGCCACAGCCAAAGGCAAACTGCCGCCGCCACAAATCAGCGCGAGCGGGCCTTGCTCGCTCGAGGCTGGCGCAGCACTCATGCGTCCTCTGCGCCTGCCTCGGCTGCGTTGCTCTTGCTGCCCATTGTCAACGGCCGTTTGGCGGCGCGGATGAAGTCGATCATTTTGCCGATATGAACATCACCGCCGAACTCGCTTGCGACGCTCCCCAGCCGGCTGCGAAATTCTCCGGCGCCGAAAAACAAAACCCGAAAGGCCTCGCGATAGCGATGAATGTCGTTCTTGGTAAAGCCGTTCCGCCGCATGCCGATCACATTGAGGCCGACCAAATCGGCGAACGGCGAGCCCAGTGCCATGCCCCAGGGGATGAGATCGGCGCGCACACCGCTCAGTCCTACGATCATGGCGCCCTCGCCGATGCGCACAAACTGACGCACCGCCACGCCGCCGCCAAACACCACATTGTCGCCGACCGTGACGTGCCCGGCCAATAAAATATTGTTAGCAAAAATGACATTGCTGCCGACTTTGCAATCGTGCCCGACATGCGCCCCCACCATTAGAAAACAGCGGTTGCCGACTTCGGTGACGCCGCCGCCATCCTCGGTGCCGGTGTTCATGGTCACGTGCTCGCGGATATCGCAGTCGGCGCCGACCACGAGGCGTGTCGGGCCGCCGCGATAGTGCACCGACTGCGGCGGGGAGCCGAGCGAGGCAAACGGATGGATGACGGTGCGCGGGCCGATCGCGGTATGGCCGGTCAGATTGACGTGCGCGACGAGCCGGCAGCCCTCGCCGACCGTGACATGAGGGCCGATGGTGCAATAGGGGCCGATCGTCGTATCGGGTCCAATCGCCGCACCGGTTTCGATCCGCGCCGTGGGATCGACCATGGCCGCGCTCATAAATCGGACACCATGGCGCCGACTTCCGCTTCGGCAACGATGTGGCCCGCCACCTTGGCGATGCCGCGATACCACCACATGGTCCTGCGCTGCGCGATTTTGGTCATGTGGAATTCAAGTGTGTCGCCCGGCACGACCGGCTTGCGGAATTTTGCCTTATCGATGGTCAGAAAATACACCGGGTTCGATTTCACCGATTTCAATTTTGTCAGGCAGAGCACGCCGGCCGTTTGCGCCATGCCTTCGATCATCAGCACGCCCGGGAATACCGGGTTGCCGGGAAAATGCCCCTGGAAATGCGGCTCGTTGAACGTCACGTTCTTGATGCCGATGCCGCTGTCGTCGCCATCGATCTCGATCACCCGGTCAACCAGGAGAAACGGATAACGATGCGGCAGCATTTTCAGCACCGTCGCGATGTCGGCCGATTCAAGTTTGGTGACAGGCTTGTCCATGGCGTTATCTCACTCGTCGGCGGCCGCTGGGGCGCCGTTTTTGGTTCGTGCCATCTGTTCGATCATCATCATTTCTCGAAACCACTGCTTGATCGGCTTGGCCGGCGTACCGCCCCAGCGCGCTCCGGACGGGACATCGCCTTTGACGATGCTGGTCGCCGCGATTTGAGCGCCCTCGCCGATCGTCGCATCGTTATTTACGCCGACGCGCGCGCCCAGCACAACGAAGTCCTCAAGCGTCGCGCTCCCGGCTATTCCCACCTGCGACACCAAAACACAATGCCGGCCGATGCTCACGTTATGGCCGACTTGGACCAAGTTGTCGATCTTGGTTCCCTCGCCCACGACCGTATCGCGAATGGCGCCGCGATCGATGGTGGTGCCGGCGCCGATCTCGACATTGTCCTGAATGATCACGCGCCCGACTTGGGGAATCTTCAGATGCTCGCCCGCTGCCATCATGAAGCCGAAGCCATCCTGGCCGATCTTGCAGCCCGGATGCATGATGACGCGATCGCCGACCAGCGCGTGGGTAATGACCGAGCCCGGCACCGATCGAACATTCGCGCCCAATTCGTACGCCGGCTCCGATCACGGCGGTCGCGCCGATAACGGTGCCGGCGCCGATCTCGGCGCGCGGTCCGATCACCGCGCTGGGCTCGACCGTGACGCCGCTCTCCAGCCGAGCGGACGGGTGCACGTGAGCGCCGGCCACATCGTCCGGCTCGGCGAGCGAGGACGGCCGCAGTGCATCAGGGAATAATTCGCGCGCCACCATCACGAAGGCCCGAAATGGCTCTCGCACGATCAGCGCCGGTACCGCCGGTGGCAGGTACGCGGCAAGCGCCGTCGTGGTGAAGCAGGCGCCGGCATGGGTCGTAGCCGCGATCGCCGCGTAGCTTTTGCTGTCGAAAAAACTGACGGCAGAAGGCCACGCGCGATCGAGCGGAGCGACATCGGCAATACGGCGGTTTGACAACGGCGGCGCCGGCGCACCGGTCAATGCGCAGATCTCGGCCAGCGTGAGGCCCTGCCCGCGTCGTTGGAATTCCGGCTCGCTCATAACCGCCAGCGCCTGACATGCCGCGCCGCCAATCGCGGCAAAGGTCAGAACTTGGTGCCGCCGCTGAAGCGGAAGAATTGCGTACGGTCGTAGCTTGTCTTGGTCAAGGCCTGGGCAAAATCAAACCGCAGCGGCCCGAGCGGCGAGTCCCAGATGAAGCCCATGCCGACCGATGAACGGATCGTCTTGTCGTCGGCGACCTGCAGCGTTTCGCCGGTGACCGCCCAGGACGTCTCGCTCTGATAATTCCACAGCGAGCCGGCGTCGGCGAAGGCGGCGATCTTGATGCCGATTTCCTTCGGCAGGAAGTAAAGCGGCATTTGTGCTTCGACGCTGGCGCCCCAGAACATCGTGCCACCAAGCGCGTCCTGGGTGCTGAACGGCCCTATGTCGCGCGGACCGATACCGGAAGGCGCGAAGCCGCGCACCAGGTTCGGTCCCATCTGGAAGTTATCCAGCATGCGCAAATCCTTGCCGCCCCAGCCGTTCATGATGCCGCCCTGCAGATGCAGCACGCTGACGATATCCGGAAGCAGTTCGTAATAAGTGCGCGTGTCCGCGGTCGTGCGGATGAAATTCACGTTGCCGCCGATGCCGGCGAAGTCCTGCTTTAACTCGGCGAACAGGCCCTTGGTCGGGAGCTTGTTGTTGTCGAGCGTATTGTACGTCAGCGAATAGCCGACCAGCGAAACGGTGGCCGGGCCGTTAGAAAGCTCGATACGAACGGGCAGCGATGCTTCCCCGTCGGCGAAGCATTCGTCAGGCAGGCCGCCAGTGGTATTCAAGGGATTTAAGGTATGCGGATTGAATCCAACTGGGGTTGTGCCAAACAACTCTCCACTCGGCGCCATACAGTTGTTCAGATAATCCGGCAGCGTGACTTCCTGCCGGTAGATCGAATAGCGCGGAGAAAAGCCAATTTCTTCCGACAACGCGAAGCCAAGCCGCAGATTGGTGCCGTACGTCAGCGTGTTGTAGGAGACGTAATTCGTCGCCAGCGATTGCCGCGCAAACAGATCGATGCCGCCAACCATGCGATAGCCGAGCAGATAGGGCTCGGCGAAATTCAGTTCGAAACCGCGAGAATATTGACCATAAGTCACCGACGCCTTGGCGAACTCGCCACGGCCCATGAGATTGCGGTCGGCGACGCTGACCGAGGCCAGGAAACCGTCACTGGTGGAATAGCCGCCCGAAATGGAGAATTCGCCGGTCGATTGTTCCTCGACATCGACGTTGACGACCACGCGATCCGGCGCCGAGCCGGGCTCGTTGGTGATCTTGACGGTCTTGAAGAAACCCAGATTTTTCAGCCGCCGTTCGGCGCGGTCGATCAACGCGCGGTTATAGGCATCGCCCTCGCCGAGATCGAATTCGCGGCGGATCACATAGTCGCGGGTTCGCGTATTGCCGCGAATATTGATGCGCTCGATATAGGCGCGGGCGCCTTCATCGGCCACGAAAGTAAGGTTGATGATTTTTCTCTCGAAATCGCGGTCACCGCGCGGACGCACACTGGCGAAAGCATAGCCGCGCTTGGCCGCCTCGATGGTCATCGCCTCGACGCTCTTCTCGACCAGATCGGCGTTATAGATGCTGCCGGCGGCGATCTTGAGACCGCTGCGCAATGAAGCCGGGTCGATGGCGCGCACGTTGGAGATTACATCGACGGTGCCGACACGATATTGGCTGCCTTCATCGATGGTGAAGGTGACGACGAAGCCCTTCTTGGCCGGATCGTATTCGCCGACCGCGGCGACGATTCGCACGTCGGCATAGCCATGCTGGAGATAGAAGCGGCGCAACAGATCGCGGTCGGATTCCACCCGGTCCGGATCGTAAATGTCGGTGGTTTGCAGGAAGCTGAGCCAATTGCTCTCGGACGTCTTGATGATGTCCCTCAAGCGGCCGGACGAATAGGCGTGGATGCCGACGAAGCGGATCGACTTGACGCCGGTCTTGGCACCCTCGTTGATCTCGAACACCAGGTCGACGCGATTGTTCGGCAAGTCGATCATTTTCGGGTCGACCTTGACGTCGAAGCGGCCGCTGCGGTGATAGATTTCGATGATCCGCTGCACGTCGGCCTGCACGGTCGGCCGCGACAGGGTACCGCGCGGCTTCGACTGCACTTCGGCCTTGAGCTGATCGTCCTTGGCTTTCTTGTTGCCCTCGAAGACAACGCGATTGATCACCGGATTCTCGATGACAGTGACCACCAGCCGGCCGCCGGCATGAGCGATCTGCACATCCTGGAACAGGCCGGTGGCGATGAGCGCCTTCAGCCCTTCGTTTTCGAGTTCGGGGGTCAGATGCCCGCCGGCAGCGGGCTTGAAATAAGACCGTATGGTCTCGGATTCGACCCGGCGGTTGCCGCGCACGTCAATAGAATTGGCGGATTGCGCGAAGGCAACGCCCGAGGACGCCACGCCCACGAACCCTGTACCGACAGAAATACCCCCGAGGACAACACAGCAAAGAGCCAGTCCCCGTAAAACCCGCACACCAAGTCCCATGCGCTACGCGCCTTTTTGATCCTCGTGGCCGCCCCCGTGGCGGAATCGACAGTCTTCCGGGATCGCTTTTGCCAGCGTTGTACAGCGTTTTATAGGCACTGCAAACGAACTTCCCCGCCCAACTTCCCCTTTCCCCTCAAATCGTTGCTGACCGGCAACGGTTATGAGGTGGCGAGGTGCAGAATGTCATTAAAGGTTGCGAATATCATCAACATGACCACGATCGCCAAGCCGATCCGGAAGCCGATGTCCTGGGCGCGTTCGGAGAGCGGCCGGCCGCGCAGAGCCTCAATTCCATAGAACAAAAGGTGACCGCCGTCGAGGAGCGGGATCGGAAACAGGTTCAAGAGCCCGATCGAAATCGATAAAACGGCGGTCAGGTGGATCAAGGCGACGAAGCCGGCCGAGGCCACCTGCCCCGATACTTGGGCGATGCGAATCGGGCCGCCAAGCTGATCGGCGGCCTCACGCCCGGCGAAGACCCCGCCGATGTAGGACAGGGTGCGGTCGACCACGAACCAGGTCTCCTGCGCGCCCATCACGACGGCCTGCAACGGGTTGACCCGCTGCGTCTTGATGTCGCCGGGCGCCATGGACCGGCTGATGCCGAGCACGCCGAGCCTGTGCACATTGCCGAAGCGGTCTTTGATTTCCTTGAGTTCGGGCGTCGCTTTAAGCGTGAGATGCACGCCGCCGCGCTCGATCTCGATATTGAGCGGGTCGCCCGCGTTGATGCTGACGATGCGCTGCATCTCGGCGAAGCTGTCGATTTTTTCGCCGCCGATGGCGACGACCAGATCACCTGGCATGAAGCCGGCGGCCTGCGCGGCGCTGGCGGGTTGCACGGTATCGACGCGGGCGCTGGTGATTTGCCGGCCGAAAATCGTAAAAACGGTGGCGAAAATGACAATGGCCAGAATGAAATTAGCGATCGGCCCCGCCGCCACGACGGCGGCGCGCGGGCCGACCGGCTTGTGGATAAAGCTGACGGCTTTTTCCTCCTCGGTCATCGCGGCCCCGGCCTCATGGTCGGGCACGCTTGCCGCATTCTCGTCGCCGAAGAATTTTACATAGCCGCCCAACGGGACCGCGGAAATTTTCCAGCGCGTGCCGTAGCGGTCGTAAAAGCCCACGATTTCAGGGCCGAAACCGATCGAAAAAGTCAGAACTTTGATGCCGCATAAGCGGGCCACCAGGAAATGGCCAAGCTCATGAAAGAACACGACAATTGTCAAAACGAAAAGGAAGGGAACTAGATAACTAGCGAGATTGCCGCCAAATGCGCCTAGATCCCCCATAATTGTAAGCAAACTCATCACACCCTCGTCCCGCCATGAATGGCGTGCGCATCGTTACCCAAAGTTTACTAGGATGACTTTACGGCAATTTCGGGCAAGAGGCCTAAGGCTAAACTTCTCGCAATATGGTCAACGGCGATGGCGGCATCGATTCCAGCCGGTTCGCCTAACAGGCCCTGCCCGGCAGCCTTGTCCAGCGTCGCCTCAACCAGCGCCGTAATGGCCGGAAAACCGATGCGGCCGGCAATGAATTCGGCGACGGCGATTTCATCGGCCGCATTCAGCACGGTCGGCGCCGCCCCGCCCATCTCCATGGCGGAGCGCGCCAGCGCCAGGGCCGGAAACCGGACATAATCTGGCTCCTCGAAGGTCAATTCGCGGACCTGTGCCAAATCGAGGCGGGCGGCCGGTCCGTCCATCCGGCGCGGCCAAGCCAGGCAATGGGCGATCGGAATTCGCATGTCGGGGGACCCGAGCTGGGCCACTACCGAGCCGTCGCGGAATTCAACCAGCCCGTGCACCACCGACTGCGGATGGACCAGCACGTCGATTTCACTCGGCTTCATCGCAAACAGATGATGCGCCTCGATCAGTTCGAGGCCCTTGTTCATCAGGCTTGCCGAATCGACGGTGACCTTGGGCCCCATCGACCAATTGGGATGGCGCAGCGCCTGCTCCGGTGTCGCCGCCTTGATCGCCTCCAGCGACCAGGTGCGGAACGGGCCGCCGGACGCTGTGAGGATTATTCGCTTGACGTCTTCGCGCGCGCCGGCCCCGAGCGATTGAAATATCGCATTGTGCTCGCTGTCGACCGGTAACACCGTCGCGCCGCTGACGGCGGCGCGGCGCATGAACAGGCTGCCCGCGCAAACCAGACATTCCTTGTTGGCGAGCCCGACGGTGGCGCCGCGTTCGATCGCCGCCATTGTCGGCTTCAATCCGGCCGCGCCGCTGATCGCGGCCATCACCCAGTCGGCCGGACGCTGCGCGGCCTCGGACAGAGCCTCCTCGCCCGCCGCCGCCGTGATGCCGCTCCCTGCCAAGGCATCTTTGAGTTCGTCATAGGCGGCAGGATCGGCGACCACGGCGAACTTTGCGCCGAGCTCGCGCGCGATTTTTGCAAGCGCTGCCGCATTACGCTTGGCCGTCACGGCCTCGACGCGGAAGCGTTTGGGCTCGCGTTTGATCAGATCGATGGTGCTGGCGCCGATCGAGCCGGTGGCGCCCAGGATGGTGACGTGGCGCATGCCGGCGGCCGCCGGCTGCGGTTTTGATCTGGCGATGCCCGGGACGGTCATGCGGTCACCATACCAGCAAGCCGGTTGCCGCGCCGCCAAAGCCGCCACGCAGCACCCCGATCAAGCACCCGGCAAGCGCAGCCGCCCAAAAACCGTCGAGACGATCCATCACGCCGCCATGACCGGGGATAAGCCGGCTTGCGTCCTTGGCGCCGAACTGCCGCTTCACCCAGGATTCCAGGAGATCGCCGAGTTGCGCCAGCACCGACAGCAGCAGGGCAACGGTTGCGATCGCGCCGATATTGAACGATCCGAAACATTTCGTGACCAGAACGGCCGCGATCATAGCGCCGAGCGTGCCGGCGGCTGCCCCCGACCAGGTTTTTTTCGGGCTGACCGTCGGCATCAACTTCGGCCCGCCAAACGCCCGTCCAAAAAAATAACCGAGCACATCGGTGGTCCAGACCACCGTGAACAACAGCACCATCGCGAGGAACCCATTGGCCGCGTCGGCGCGCAGCAGCATCGGTGCAAGCCACAAGACAAATGCGTAGCCGAAACCGGCGATGATCCAACCCGGGCCGGTGACAAGCGATATCCATTCCCACAGCACCGCGACGGCGGCGGCGCTCCAGAACAGCGTGAACGGCCAGCCGCCGAGATAGGCGGTCAACAAAGCGAGCGGCGCGAGAATGATCGCTGACCCGACGCGGAGGACGAGATTGCTTGTCGTGATCGGCGCAACATCGGCCACAGGTCAGGATCCGGTCTTGGCGACCAGGCCGCCAAACCTGCGCTCGCGCTGCCGGTATTCGCGGATCGCCGCCTCGAGCGCGGCGCGATCGAAATCCGGCCAATAGGTCGGCACGAATATTAACTCGCTATAGGCCGCCTGCCAGAGCAGGAAGTTCGACAGGCGCTGCTCGCCGCTGGTACGGATGATGAGATCGGGATCGGGGATATCGGGCGCGTCGAGAAAACCGCCGACGGTTTCCATGGTCACGTCGGACGATTTGATGCGGCCCTGCGCCACGTCCTCGGCAATTCGTTGCACCGCGCGCGTGATTTCCTGGCGTGCGCCGTAGTTGAACGCCACCACCAAGGTAAGGCCGTCATTATTTTTGGTCAGCTCCTCGGCCTCGACCAGCAGCCGGCCGATATCGGGATCGAGGCTGTTGCGTTCGCCGATCACGCGCACCCGCACGCCGTTGCGGTGCAGTTCGGCGAGATCATTGCGGATGAAGCGACGCAACAAGCTCATCAACTCGCCGATTTCGTTGGCGGGCCGCGACCAGTTTTCCGCGCTGAACGAAAATATGGTGACGAACTTGATGCCAATCTCCCCGGCAGCGCGGATCGTTCGGCGCAGCGTCTCGACCCCGCGGCGATGACCTTCTCCGCGCGGAAGTCCGCGTGCCGCCGCCCAGCGGCCGTTGCCATCCATGATGATGGCGACGTGACGCGGCGCTTCCTCGCATGGCGGCGCGGCGTTTTTCGGTATCTCGGCCTCAGGCATTGGGTTTGGCCTCAGACGGTGAGGATCTCCTTTTCCTTGCCCGCCAATGTATTGTCGATTTCAGCGATCCCTGCGTCGGTTGCCTTCTGGATGTCGCCGGAAAAGCGATCGTGATCGTCTTTGCTGATCTTGTGCTCTTTCTCAAGCTTCTTGACTATTTCCATCGCGTCGCGGCGCACATGGCGCACCGCCACGCGCGCGGTCTCGGCATATTTATGCGCGACCTTGACCAGTTCCTTGCGCCGGTCCTCGTTGAGCTCCGGGATACGCAAGCGCAGCACCTGGCCTTCGGTCGCGGGCGACAGGCCAAGATTGGAATTCACGATGGCTTTTTCCACGGCGTGCACCAACGAGCGGTCCCAAACATTCACGGCAATGAGTCGGGGCTCCGGCACGGTGACGCTTGCAACCTGAATGAGCGGCATCTGCGCGCCATAGGCCTCGACCATCACCGGATCGAGCATATGGGCGGAGGCGCGGCCGGTGCGAAGCCCGGATAATTCGGTCTTGAGCACGGCACTGGCGCCCTGCATGCGGCGCTTGACCTCGTTGATATCGTGCGTTTCGTTTGCCATGGCGATCCCCCGAACACGACGCCGCCTGCTTGAACAGCGGGGTCGGCACTTACGTGTGCCCCTTTGTTTCCGAAGTTCGTGTCAGAACGCGCTGCGATGTATCACGAACTTCGGAACCGGGGCACTAGCCAATCACCGTCGAGCGGCCCTTGCCGCGCAGAACGGCCTCGATGGCGCCCTTGTCGGCGACCGAGAACACGATGATAGGCATGTGGTTTTCCCGGGCAAGCGCGAAGGCGGTGGAATCCATCACCCGCAGGTCCTTCTCGATCGCCTCCTGGTGGCCCAGTTTCTCGTAACGCTTGGCTTTCGGGTCCTTTTTGGGATCGGCGGTGTAGACGCCATCCACATTGGTGGCCTTGAGCACCGCTTGGCATTCGAGTTCCGCGGCGCGCAAGACGGCCGTCGTGTCGGTGGTAAAGAACGGATTGCCGGTACCTGCGGCCAGCAGCACGACGCGGCCCTTGCCAAGGTTTTTCACCGCGCGCTTGCGGTTATAGGTCTCGCACACCGAGGTCATTGCGAGCGCCGACAAGGTGCGCGCTTCGCGCCCGGCGCGTTCGATCGCCGCTTCCAGCACCAGGCAATTCATCACCGTCGCCAGCATGCCCATGGTGTCGCCCACCGGGCGCGGCACGCCACGCTCGGAGACTTCGACGCCGCGGAAGATATTGCCGCCGCCGACCACCACGCCGAGTTCGACGCCCAGTTTTGCGCCGGCGGCCAGATCTTTGGCGATTTTCTCGACCGTGGCCTGGTCGAAGCCGGAGCCATGCGGGCCGCCGAAGGCTTCGCCCGACAATTTGACGATGACGCGTTTAAAGGCCGAGCCACTCATTGCTGCGCGATCCGTAACGCCGCCAAGTCAACTCTGACCAGCGGCGGCCGCGACCTCGGCGGCGAAATCGGTTTCCTGTTTCTCAATTCCCTCGCCGAGCGCGTAACGCACGAAGCCGATGATCTTGATCGGTCCGCCGACCTTGCCTTCGGCTTCCTTCAGCGCCTGCGCGACGTTCTTCTTGTCGTCATGCACGTAAACCTGCTCGAGCAGGCACACTTCCTTGTAGTAGGTCTTGAGGCCCGACTCGACGATCTTGTCGATTACATTGGCCGGTTTTCCCTGCGCCTTGAACTTGTCGGCCAATACGGCCTTCTCCCGCGCCACGACGGCTGGGTCGAGGCCCGAAGGCTCGATTGCCTGCGGATTGGAGGCAGCAACGTGCATCGCGATCATGCGGCCGAGGCTTGTCAGTTCATCGGCTTTGCCTGGAGATTCGAGCGCGACCAGAACGCCGATCTTGCCGAGCCCGTCGACCACCGAACTATGCACATAGGCGCCGATCGCACCCTTGCCGACCGTGAGCGATGCCGCGCGGCGCAGCGTCATGTTCTCGCCGATCTTGGCGATGGTGTCGGAGATAGCCTCCGAGATCGTGATGCTGCCGACTTTGGCGGCTTTGATCTTGTCGACGTCGGTGCCGGTCGTCAGCGCCACGCCCGCGATCATCTTCACCAGGCCCTGGAACAGATCATTGCGCGCGACGAAGTCGGTTTCCGAATTGACCTCGACCACCACGCCTTTGGTGCCCTGCACCTGCACGCCAATAAGCCCTTCCGCGGCGACGCGGCCGGCTTTCTTGGCGGCCTTCGATAGACCCTTTTTGCGCAGCCAGTCCTGCGCGGCCTGCATCTCGCCTTCGGTCTCGGTGAGCGCGGCCTTGCAATCCATCATGCCGGCGCCGGTCGACTCGCGCAGCTCCTTGACCATCTGGGCCGTGATATTCGCCATTGCGTTGCTACTCCGCCGTCAGTTCCTTGGCCTTCGCGATCCAACCCTCGACGCGGCCGGGCAGACCCACTTCTTCGCCGACATTGTGCGCGGCTTTCTCGTTGAGCTCGGCGATCTGGCTGTAGTGGAAGATGCCAAGATCGTTGAGCTGCTTCTCGATCGCCGGCGAAATACCGGGTAACTTCTTGAGATCATCGGCAACGCCGCGCGGCCCCGGCAGCTGCTCGAAGCCGAGGTCGCCTGGCGGCGGCGCGGTCGGCACCGGCTCGACGATCGGCTTTTCGGCAGCGCCGATGTCGACGCCTGCTTCGCCTTGCGCGCGGGAAATTCCATCAATCGCGGCTTTCGCCACCAGATCACAATAGAGCGACACCGCGCGGCTGGCGTCGTCATTGCCGGGAATGGCATAGGTGATGCCGGCCGGATCGGAGTTGGTGTCGACGATGGCCGCGACCGGAATATTGAGCCGGCGCGCTTCCTTGATCGCGATGTCTTCCTTGTTGGTGTCGATCACGAACAAGAGGTCGGGCACGCCCCCCATATCCTTGATGCCGCCGAGCGAGCGATCGAGCTTGTCGCGCTCGCGCTGCATGGTGAGGCGCTCTTTCTTGGTGTAGCCGCCCGACTCGCCTGAATTGAGCATCTCATCGAGCTTACGCAGGCGAGAAATGGAACCGGAAATCGTTTTCCAGTTGGTCAGCGTGCCGCCGAGCCAGCGCGAATTGACGTAATACTGCGCCGACTGCTTGGCGGCAGCGGCGATGGCGTCTTGCGCCTGCCGCTTGGTGCCGACGAACAGGATGCGGCCGCCTTTGGCTGCCGTGTCGCTCACCGCCTGCAACGCGCGATGGAGCATCGGCACGCTCTGGGCGAGATCGATGATGTGAATATTGTTGCGGGTGCCGAAGATGTAACTCCCCATCTTCGGGTTCCAGCGGTGGGACTGATGGCCGAAATGCACGCCAGCTTCCAAAAGCTGACGCATGCTGAAGTCAGGAAGCGCCATAATCTTCTCCGGTTGATCCGCCGCGGACGTGTGTGAGCCCCTGAAAGGGACCACCGGACGGCCTTTTTGACCCATTGTCGGGGCCTAAAGCCACGGTCCGCGTGAGTGATGATGGGGCTTATATAGGCGCAATTTTGGGGATGCAAGGCGTGGGTTTCGGCCCGCGAACCACTGCGCTGCCCATGCGTTGACTGGGAATACGAAACCACAGCGGACCTTACCGGCCGCTTCTTCCCTGGGCGACAGAACCACGGAGGACGTCATGACGACGCATACGCATCCAAACCATCACCATTCGGCGCATCAGGGCCTTCATCCGCTCATCTATCGGAGCATGATCGGGCTTACGCTCTGGCTCGTGTTGTCGATCTGGGTCTTTTTCAATACCGGTGCCTATAACGGTCTGGCGCTGGCGATGATCACGCTGTTCTTTGTGGTCATCGTGGCGATACCGGTCGTGCTCTGGCAGACTTGGCAGCATAACGCCCCGCCCAGCGAGACGCGCATCATCGCCGAATCCTTCCGGGATTGGGCCTCGGACGATTTTGTCACCTGGACCGGCGGCCTCAGCGGGCGCGAAGCCGCAACGCAGATTTTGTTACCGATAGCGGCGGTGTCGATCGGCATGACCATCTTCGGTCTGGTGTATTATTTCGCCGTTCCGCATGGCGGTTACTAGCGGCGCTAGAGCGCCTCGACCTGCACCACGCCCGGCACGGCCTTGATGGCGCCGGCGATCTGCGGCGAGACCTTGAAACGGCCGGGGAGTTTAACTTCGACCTCGGCGCCCTGCGCCAGCATCAGCACCATGCTCACTTCGCCGTCGCCATTGGCGGCGGCGCGCGCGCAATCGGCTCCAGCCGCTTGGCCACCGCTTCGATCGGCGCTTCGTTGCGCAAAAATACGCGCAGGCCCTTGTTGAGATTGATGGCGGCGGCATCGAGCGGTTCGACCGACTGGATGCGCGCGCGCACCTCGTCGCCCTGCACCTCGGCCGACAAAAACAACAAGACCGCGGTGCCCGGCTCCAGCAGATCGCGATGCTCGGCCAGCCCCTCCGAGAAGATCACCGCCTCGTAATGCCCGGTCGGGTCGGATAGCCCGATGATGCCCATCTTGCTGCCGGTGCGCGTGCGCCGCTCCTGCCGCGCGACCACAGTACCGGCCACCCTGCCCGCCGTCGCTCCGGCTTTTACCGCGCGCGAGAAATCGGCCCAGGACTGCACGCGCAGTTTCTTGAGCACGGCGGCGTAGTCGTCGAGCGGATGGCCCGACAAGAAGAAACCGATTGCTTCATATTCGCGGCGCAGCCGCTCGGCCGGCAGCCACGGCTCGGCTTGCGCCAACACGATCGGTTCGCGCTGCCCGCCGCCGCCGAACAATTCGTTCTGCCCGATGCTCACGGAATCATGCGCGCGCTGGGCACGGGCGAGCACGGCATCCATAGCGGGGAAAACGCGCGCGCGGTTGACCTCGAATTCATCGAAAGCGCCAGCCTGCGCCAGGCTTTCCAGCACGCGCTTGTTGACGGCGCGCGGATTGATCCGCTCGGCGACGTCGGCGAGATCGGCGAATTTTCGGTCGGCTCGCGCTGCGACGATTTCCTTCACCGCTTGCGCGCCGACGCCTTTAAGCGCCGCCAACGCGTAGATGATGGTATTGCCGTCGACCTCGAATTCGACATGCGAGCGGTTGATCGAGGGCGGATCGACCTTGATGCCGAGGCGCTCGGCCTCGGCGCGGAATTCGGCGAGCTTGTCGGTATTGCCCATATCCAGCGTCATCGAGGCGGCCAAAAACTCGACCGGATAATTCGCCTTCATGTAAGCGGTCTGGTAGGCGACCAGCGCATAGCCCGCGGCGTGGCTCTTGTTGAAACCGTATTCGGCGAAACGCTCGAGCAAATCGAAGATGGCGTCGGCCTGATGGCGTTCGATGCCGTTCTTGATCGCGCCTTGCGACGAAATCCGCGCGCTGGGCGCGCATTTCGTTGCGAATTTTCTTGCCCATGGCGCGGCGCAGCAGATCCGCCTGGCCGAGCGTGAAGCCGGCGAGGATTTGCGCGGCCTGCATTACCTGTTCCTGATAGACGATGACGCCGAATGTTTCCTTCAGGATCACTTCGAGCTTGGGGTGAATGTAATCCGGCTGCTCCATGCCATGCTTACGCGCGCAATAAGTGGGGATGTTGGCCATCGGACCGGGACGGTAGAGCGCGACCAGCGCGATGATATCGTCGAAACGGTCGGGCCGCATGTCGAGCAGTGCGCGCCGCATGCCCGCGCTTTCCAGTTGGAACACGCCGACCGCTTCGGCGCGTGCCAGCAGGTCATAAGTTTTCTTGTCGTCGAGCGGGATGGCGGTGAGATCGATGTCGATGCCGCGGCGTTTCACCAGCGCCACCGCGGTCTGCAACACCGTGAGAGTCTTGAGACCGAGGAAGTCGAATTTCACCAGTCCGGCCTGCTCGACCCATTTCATGTTGAACTGGGTCACCGGCATGTCGGATTTCGGATCGCGATAGAGCGGCACCAGTTCGGACAGCGCGCGATCGCCGATGACGATACCGGCGGCATGCGTCGAGGCGTGGCGGGTGAGACCTTCGAGCTTGAGCGCGATGCTGAAGGCGCGCTTGACCACCGGATCGCCGTCGCGCTCGGCTTGCAACTTCGGCTCATCCTCGATGGCGCTGCGCCAACGTCACCGGCATTGGCCGGGTTCTGCGGCACCAGCTTGCAAAGCTTGTCCACCTGCCCGTAAGGCATTTGCAGCACACGGCCGACGTCGCGCAGCACGCCGCGCGCTTGCAACGTGCCGAAGGTGATGATCTGCGCCACCTGGTCGCGGCCGTAGCGCTCCTGCACGTAGCGGATCACCTCGTCGCGCCGGTCCTGGCAGAAGTCGATGTCGAAGTCCGGCATCGAGACGCGCTCGGGGTTCAGGAAGCGCTCGAACAACAGTCCGAAACGGATCGGATCGAGATCGGTGATGGTGAGCGCATAAGATACCAGCGAGCCGGCGCCCGAGCCGCGGCCCGGACCGACGGGAATGCCTTTTTTCTTCGCCCATTGAATGAAGTCGGCGACGATCAGAAAGTAGCCGGGGTATTTCATGCCGGCGATGACGCCGATCTCGAATTCAAGCCGCTCATGGTATTCCTGCTCGCTGTGACCGGGCGCGAGGCCGGCGCTCGCAAGCCGTGCCGCGAGACCCGCTTGCGCGCGTTTGCGCAGCTCGTCGGCCTCGTCCACCACGCTGCCGCCCTCGCCGACCGAGAAACGCGGCAGGATCGGCGCCTTGGTCAGCGGGCGGAATGCGCAGCGCTCGGCGATTTCGACGGTGCTGCTCAGCGCCTCCGGCAGATCGGCGAACAGCGCGGTCATCTCGGCGCGGCTCTTGAAACGATGCTCGGCATTGAGCTGGCGGCGATCGCCCTCCGCCAGCAGGCGGCCTTCCGCGATGCAAATGAGCGCGTCATGCGCTTCATGGTCGGAGCGGTCGGCGAAATACGGCTCGTTGGTGGCGACCAGCGGAATATTTTTGCCGTAAGCGAGATCGATCAGCACCGGCTCGGTCATGCGCGCATGCGGCGTACCGTGGCGTTGCAGTTCGACATAGAGCCGGTCGCCGAACAGGCGATGCAGTGCCTCAAGCCGCGTGGTGGCGAGATGGCTCTGGCCGGCAATGATGGCCGCATCGAGCGGACCGCCGGGCCCGCCGGTAAGCGCGATGATGCCGTCGGTCTCGCCCGCGAGCCATTCGAGCTTGAGCCGCGGCGGTTCGTTCGGCGGCGTGTCGAGGAAGGCGCGCGAGCATAGCCGCATCAGGCTGCGATAGCCGCCTTCGCTTGCGGCCAGCAGGACGACGCGCTCGCGCGGAACGGCTGCGTTGGCGTTGCGGGCGCCGTGATCGGTGTCGGCGAAATCGACGGCGAGCGCGCAGCCGATAATCGGCTGGATGCCGGAACCGACAAGCTTTTCGGAGAATTCCAGCGCACCGAACATGTTGTCGGTGTCGGTGAGCGCGAGCGCCGCCTGCTTGTCGGCTTTGGCAAGATCGGCCAGCCGCGCCAGCGCAATGGCGCCTTCCAGCAGCGAATAGTTCGAGTGCACGTGCAAGTGCACGAAGTCGAGATCAGCCATAGCTACTCGAAGATCGGGTGATTCCTTGCTGTCGCCCAGAGTGGGGATGGCGGACGGTGGAGTCCACCGCCAACGGCAAGCGATCACCCGCTATGCGGGTTTTCAACAGGGCTCGTTGCCGCGAGGCAACCTTACAAATTGCTGAACACCTGCGACCAGATAGCGATCATGCCGACGAACAGGACAGCGACGCGAGGGCGGCGGCTTCTTGGATCACGACTTTGAACATGGCTCTCTCCCGTGGAACGGACAGGGAACATAGTTCATGTTATGTTCTTATGTCAAGCACAAAATTATCATTAGAAAGTGTATTCAATAGGTTGGGAAAGCCGCCTCACTCCATCTCCACCACCACCCCATCCTTCAACGTCACCCGCCGGTCCATGCGGGCGGCGAGCTCCATGTTGTGGGTGGCGATGATGGTGGCGAGCCCGGAGGCGCGCACCAATTGCGTCAAAGCCGCGAACACATGGTCGGCGGTGTGGATGTCGAGGTTTCCGGTCGGTTCGTCGGCCAGCAGAATGCGCGGCGCATTGGCGACCGCGCGCGCGATGGCGACGCGCTGCTGCTCGCCGCCGGAAAGTTCCGCCGGCTGGTGCGTGAGCCGGTCGCTCAGACCCAGATACGTCAGCAGCTCGACCGCGCGCTTTGTCGCCTCGCCGCGCGTCAGGCCGCGGATCATCTGCGGCAGCAGCACATTTTCCAACGCGGTAAATTCCGGCAGCAGATGATGCGATTGATAGACGAAGCCGATCTCATTGCGGCGGATGCGGGTCCGCTCGTGATCGGGCAGCGCCGCGGTGGTCTGCCCGTCGATATAGACGTCGCCCTGATCGGGCTGCTCGAGCAGGCCGGCAATGTGCAAGAGCGTGGACTTGCCGGCGCCGGATGGCGCCACCAGCGCCACCGATTGGCCGGGCCAGAGCGCAAGCTTTGCGCCGTTGAGAATGTGCAGCGTGGCGTCGCCCTGCCGGTAGTGGCGCTCGATATCGTGCAGCAGCAGGACTGGAATGTCTTCGGCCTGCTCTTTCACTCCGGCCCCGGCAATGGCGGTGTCACTCATAGCGCAGCGCCTCAACCGGATCGAGGCGCGCCGCGCGCCAGGACGGATAGAGCGTTGCGAGCAGCGACAGCATGAGCGCCATCACCACCACTGCGGTGGTTTCGCCGGTGTCCATGTCGGCCGGCAGATGCGAGAGGAAATAAAGCTCGGGCGAGAACAACTCGGTACTGGTAAGCCAGGACAGGAACTGCCTGATGCTCTCGATATTGAGGCAGACCACGACGCCGAGCAGGAAACCGACAACGGTGCCCACCACGCCAATGGCCGCGCCGGTAATCAGGAACACGCGCATGATCGAGCCTTGCGTGGCGCCCATGGTGCGCAGGATCGCGATGTCCTGGCCTTTGTCTTTGACCAGCATGATCAGGCCGGAGACGATGTTGAGCGCCGCCACCAGGACGATTAGCGTCAGGATCAGGAACATCACGTTGCGCTCGACTTGCAGCGCGTTGAAGAAGGTGGCGTTGCGCTGACGCCAGTCGATCATGAAGATAGGCCGCTGCGCCGCGTCGGTCACTGACTTGCGGTAACTGTCGACGCGGTCGGGATTGTCGGTATAGATCTCGATGGCGGTAACGTCGCCGGCGCGATTGAAATAGGCCTGCGCTTCCTTGAGTGGCATGAACACCATGGCGCTGTCGTATTCCGACATGCCGATCTCGAACACCGCAGTGATCTTGTAGACCTTGATGCGCGGCGTGGTGCCCATCGGGGTGACCGCGCCGCGCGGCGCCACCAACGTGATGTTGTCGCCAGAGCGCAGCGAGAGCTGATCGGCGAGCCTGCGCCCGATCGCCACGCCCTGCCCTTCATCGAAGCCGGCGAGCGTACCCTGCTTGATGTTGTTGACGACCGACGGCAGGCCTTCCAGGTCCTTGAGACGGATGCCGCGGACCAACACGCCGCCGGCATTGAACGGCGAAGAGGCCAGCGCCTGGCCTTCCACGATCGGCGCGGCCAGGCGTATGCCGGGCACCTTGGCGATACGCGCGGAGACCTCTTCCCAATCGGTCAGCGGTTTTTCCAGCGGCTGGATCAGCAGGTGGCCATTGAGGCCCAGGATCTTGTCGAGCAATTCATGGCGGAAGCCGTTCATCACCGCCATCACGATAATCAACGTCGCAACGCCCAGCATGATGCCGAGGAAGGAAAACCCGGCGATCACCGAGATGAATCCTTCTTTGCGCCGCGCCCGCAAGTAGCGCAGCGACAGCATCCACTCGAACGGGGAGAAGGGCCGCGTCCCGTTGGGCTCGGTCATCGACTATGGGTTCCCACGCCCCGGGTTTTCACACGATTCTGGCGGATTCGTGGGCAAAAAAGCCCTTCCCGCACACAGGTTATTTTGAAAGCAGATCGAGCGCGGCGGCAGCCGTCATCAATTCCTTGGCGCCATCGGCGCGCTTTTTGACCTCGACCTTGCCCTCGGCCAGGCCGCGCGGGCCGATCATCACTTGCCAAGGCAAGCCAATGAGGTCGGCATTGGCGAACTTCGCGCCGGCCCGCTCGTCGAGATCGTTGTAGAGCGTCTCGACGCCCTTTGCGGTCAATTCCTTATAGAGCTGCTCGCAGGCACCGTCCGTGGCGGCGTCGCCTTGCTTGAGATTGAGGATCGCCACCTTGAACGGCGCCGCCGGCTCCGGCCAGATAATGCCAGCCTCGTCGTGCGAAGCCTCGATGATGGCGGCGACCAGACGGCTTGGCCCGATGCCGTAGGAGCCCATGTGCACCGGCACCTCGCTGCCCTCGCCGGTCGCGACCAACGCCTTCATCGGCTCGGAATATTTGGTGCCGAAATAGAAAATGTGACCCACTTCAATGCCGCGCGCGGAGACTTGGGCATCGGCGGGAATTTTGCCAAACGCGGCCGCGTCGTGCATGTCCGAGGTGGCGGCATAGTTTGCCGTCCATCGGTCGACGATTTTCTGCAGGCCGGCGATGTCGTCGAAATTCACGTCGGCGGGCGGCACCGGCAGTTCGAGATAGTCCTTGTGGCAGAAAACTTCCGACTCACCGGTCTGCGCCAGGATGATGAATTCGTGGGACAGATTGCCGCCGATCGGCCCCGACTCGGCGCGCATTGGGATCGACTTCAATCCCAGCCGCTGGAACGTGCGCAAATAGGCCACGAACATTTTGTTGTACGAATGGGTCGCGCCGGCCTGATCGACGTCGAAGGAATACGCATCCTTCATCAGAAATTCTCGGCCGCGCATCAATCCAAAGCGCGGGCGCACTTCATCGCGGAATTTCCACTGGATGTGATAAAGATTGAGCGGAAGATCCTTGTATGATCGCACCGACGCGCGGAAGATTTCGGTGATCATCTCCTCGTTGGTCGGCCCATAAAGCATGTCGCGTTCGTGCCGGTCCTTGATGCGCAGCATTTCCTTGCCATAGGCCTCGTAGCGTCCGCTTTCGCGCCACAGATCGGCCGACTGGATGGTCGGCATCATCAGTTCGATGGCGCCGGAGCGGTTTTGCTCCTCGCGCACGATCGCGCAGATTTTCTGCAAGACCCGGAAGCCGAGCGGCAGGAACGCATAAACACCGGCCGCCTCCTGCCGCATCATGCCGGCGCGCAGCATCAGCCGGTGCGAGACGATTTCGGCCTCGCGCGGCGGCTCGCGCAACGTGGGCAGGAAATAGCGGGACAGGCGCATGGGACTTTAAAGATTCGCGGTGGATCAGCTTTCAGTGAAAGCGGATCGGCTCGCAAAATACAAGAGCCGCCTCAATCGGTGACTTAGCCGACGCCGGCGGAAAGCTTACAGGCTGAAATGGGCGTAGGCCTTGAGCTTTTCGAGCTTCTGCCTGACCGGGAAGGAAATCCAGGCCCGGTCCGTGAGATGCGGTACGCGCGAAATATCCATCGCGCGCGCGAGTTTGCGCACGTAATACAGCTCCTCCTTCGACTGGATTTTGAAGGCTTCGAATTCCTTCTGGCCGTCGCGCAAATCGGCGTCGGAAATGGCGGCGTTGAAACGCTCCTTCCAGGCCGAATCCTGCGGGGTGACGTCAAGACCGGCACCCTCGCCGAACGGCACCTTACTGCGGTCGCGGATGGCACGCGGCAGCGCGTCCGGATAAAGATCGTAGAGGTCGCGCAATGGTGCTTTACCCCGCGGCAGACCATCGACCTCGCGTACCAGCGCTGACGCATCGATGCTCAGGGCATAGTTCACGATAGCCGGATCGAGGAACGGTTCGCGCGTCTCCACCTGATGGCGCATCGAGCATCGGTCGACGCGTTGCAGGCTGACGCGATGCATCAGGTCGAGGCATTCGTCGCGGATGGCGCGGCCGTCGACTTCGCTTTCGTTGAACGCCACTTCGAGCGGCGGATAGCCGCAGAACAGTTCATCGGCGCCCTCGCCGCACAGCGCCACGCGAAAACCGGCGCGGTGCATGTGTTCGGCGGCGGCGAGCGAACAGACCGCGCCGCGCACCAGATTGGGCTCAAAGGATTCGGTAAACTCGACAACGCGATCGATGGCGGCGAATACCTCGTCGTTGCCGGGATCGAACGGCACCAGCCGCAGATCGAAGCCGGTGCGCTCCGCGTATTCCGCCGCGAAGGGATAGTCCGGCGCCTCCGGGCCGCCGACGAAATAGCCGGGCGCCTCGGGGCGGAATTGGCGGGCGTAGTGTGCCACCAAGGTCGAGTCGATGCCACCGCTGAACAGCGTGGCGACCGGCAGATCGGGCGGTAGCCGCAGCCGCACGGCCTCCGCCATCAGGCGGTCGAGTGTGTGCGCGTCGTACTGCACCGGCACGTCGGCACGCGGATAAACCGGAGACCTGAAGCGGGCGCAGGATTTCCGCGACAGCGCGTAGCCCGGCGGCAGCAACATCACCGGCGCGCTCGCTACCGTGTCGAGCAGCGGCCGCATCTCCGAGCAAAACAGATAGCTGGTCTTGGATTGAACGACATAAAGCGGCTTGACGCCAAATGGATCGCGGGCGGCCAGAAAGTCGCCGTTGGCGAGATCGACCGCCACAAAAGCATACATGCCGACGAGGCGCTCCAGTGCCCTATAACCCCACGCCTGCAGGGCGTTGGCAAGCACCTCGGTGTCGGACTCGGTCTTGAATTCGATGCCAAGATCGGCGAGTTCGCGCCGCAACGCGACGTGATTGTAGATCTCGCCGTTGAATGAGACCGCCAGGCGCTTGTTGAACGACACCTGCGGCTGAATGGCATGCTCGGCATCGACGATGCGCAGCCGCCGCGTGCACATCGCCGTATTCTTGCCGAGCATAGCGATCGGATCGGTGATGTCGCCGCGATGCAGAATGCCGGGGATAAGCTGCCGGACGGCCGTCTCGGCGTCGGGCCAGTCGATTGCAACGGCTATTCCGCACATGAAATGCGCCCCTCGCTCGCGGCCGTTTTGGCGCCGCGGCCTCTTTAGAATCGCTTAACCATAGCGGCGCAGGCATGAAATTTGACTTAAAGCCGATCGCATCAAGTCTTGCGTAAAACCGGGAATAAGGCGTGGCGCCGGGCGTTCAATACGGTAAGTATTGGCATTACGACCGGTATCCCGATCATGCGCATGCAGCTGCGACGAGGCGTGACGTGGCTGGCGATCTATGCGGTCGCCCTGCATGCGATTCTATTGGGTCTGGCGCCAATCGCCGCCGCGTCCCCGGCTGCCGAGCCACTATCCGTCATCTGCCTGCACAATGCAGACGCCGGTTCGCCGACCGGGCAGCAGCCGTCCGGCCAGGTGCCGGGCCACGCCTGCGAACATTGCAACCTGTGCAGCGCCGCTGCGCCGCCGCCGGCACCGGATCTCGTCGTTTCCGGCAACCTGAAACCGGCGCGTTTCCTGCAAGTGCCGCGTCCGGCATCGGCGACGCCACGTTCTGGCGTTGCCTACCGCCCCAACCTTGCGCGAGGTCCGCCGCTTTTCGTCTGACACGAACTTTCATGTCTGAACGAAAACGGAGCGACCCATGTCCCCTCAATTGTTGCGCGCGGCGCTATGCGCCGGACTTTACGCGCTCGCATGCTTTACCGCCGCCGCCCACGAAATCGTCGGCAATCGCATGTTTCCCGCAACGCTCGCCATCGACGACCCGGGCGTCGCCGATGAATTGTCGCTGCCGACCGTTTCCTTCTCCAAAACCGGCGTCGATCCCTCGGTGAAACAGCTTGATATATCCGGGGAATTCTCCAAACGGATCACGGAGGATTTCGCGGTATCGTTCTCGCCGACCTGGTCGCACATCTATCGGCCGGGCGGCCCGATGGGCAACGGTGCCAGCGGGTTCCAGAACATCGAGACCACGTTCAAGTATCGGGTGTTCAGCAACGCCGAGCACGAATTCGTAGCCTCCGTCGGCCTCAATATCGAATGGGGCGGCAGCGGCGCGCAGGATGTTGGCGCCGATCCCTTCACCACCTACACGCCGACGTTCTACTTCGGCAAAGGCTTCGGCGATCTGCCGACGAGTATGGGGTGGCTCAGGCCCTTCGCCATCACCGGACAGATCGGCTACGCGATCCCAAGTTCGAACGCGACCACGACCGTCGATCCCGATACCGGCGATATCGATACCGAGTTCAGTCCGCGGGTCCTGGTCTGGGGCGCCTCATTTCAATACAGCATGCCCTACCTGAAATCGTCGGTGGTCGATCTCGGTTTGCCGGATCTGATCAACCGGCTGATCCCGCTGGTCGAGGTGTCATTGCAAACGCCGGTCTCCAACACCATGAGCTCCGGCACGATGACCACCGGCACCGTCAATCCCGGATTGATCTATGTCGGGGACACCTATCAACTCGCGCTCGAGGCGATGATTCCGGTTAACCGCGACAGCGGCACCGGCGTCGGCGTGATCGGACAGGTGCACCTGTTCCTCGACGACATTTTTCCCAACTCCATCGGAAAGCCGATTTTCGCGAATGGCATCGCATCAGGGAGGCCGATATTCGGCAACAAGCTATGAATCACATGATTAAGATCATCGCCGTCATGTCGATTGCTCTGTTTCCGACGTCGGCGCTGGCGCATGCCATGCTCGACCACGCCAGCCCCAAGGTTGGAAGCTCATCGCCCACTGCGCCGCGTGAAGTTGTGCTGTGGTTCACCGAGAATCTGGAACCGGCCTTCAGTCAGATCGAGGTCCGCGATCAGAGCGGCGCCCTCGTTTCCAGCGGCAAGGCGCGCCTCGGCGCGAAAAACGAACTGCGTGTCGCCCTCAAGGCGCTTCCGCCGGGGACTTACAAGGTCAGCTGGCGTGTTCTATCAGTGGATACCCATCGTACGCAGGGCGACTTCAGTTTCCGCGTCGGACCGTAAACTTGATTGACCCGCTCATCCTGGCGCGCGGCGTCCATATGGCCGCAACCGTGCTGGCTGCCGGCACGGTTGCCTTCATGGCGCTGGTCGCAGATGTGCCGGCAATACGCCGGCAACTGGTCGTATGGGTCTGGGTCGCGCTCGCGGTTATGATTCTGTCCGGCGCGGCCTGGCTGGTGTGGCTCTCCGCCGACATCTATGGCGCACCGATCATCGCGGTGTGCCTGCCTGGCGGTGTCTGGTCGGTACTGACCGAAACCCGCTTCGGCTTGGTATGGACTGCCCGGTTTGGGCTCGCGGTTATTTTGAGCGTGCTAACGCTATGGCCGGCGGCACGCCTGCTGCAATTGGCCGCAGCCGCCGGCCTGCTCGCGCTCATTGCGCTGATCGGCCATGCCGGAGCGACGCCTGGCATCGCCGGCGACATCCATCTTGTTTCGGACATGGTGCATCTGCTGGCGGCCGGCGGCTTGGGTTGGCGCGCTACCGGCGCTGGTTTTGCTGCTCGCCCGCGCCCGCAAGTCCGGCAATTCGGCCTGGAGCACCTATGCGGTCGCCGCCACGCGGCGTTTTACGTTGCTCGGGATCGCGAGCGTCGGCGCGCTGTTGGTCAGCGGCATAATCAATAGCTGGAACCTGTTGGGCGGACCACACGAGCTTGTGACGACGGACTATGGCCGGCTGGTATTGCTCAAGATCGGACTATTCATCGCCATGGTCGGGATCGCGGCGGTCAACCGGTTCCATCTGACGCCGCGGCTGCCCGAAGCCGGCGCGCTGCGCGAACTTCAGCGCAACAGTCTGGCGGAAACCGCTCTTGGCTTGTGCGCTCTGCTGGTCGTCGGCGTACTCGGTACCCTCTCGCCGAGCGGCCATGCGCACAGCACCAATACGCCGGTTCCGGCCGAAGCTGCCTTCGCGCATATCCATACCAGCGAGGCCATGGCCGAGGTCACGATCGAGCCGGGCCGCCGCGGAACCGCCATCGCGGCCATTCGCATTCTGCGGGAAGATTTCTCCGAGTTTCCCGCCAAAGAGGTTCAGCTCGTCATGGAGCCGCCGGACACCAGGTCGAAAATCGCACGCGGCGCGGCGCATCTACCCGATGGAACCTGGCAAGTAAACGCCTTGAATTTGTTCCAAAGCGGGGTCTGGACCGTTCGCATTACCATTTCGCCGCAAGTCGGAGCACCGGTCGTGCTCGACGCCCCAATCGTGATCGATCGTTGACGAAATCGTGGTGACAGTAGTGCGTCGATCGGTTAGCGTTCTGCATCCGTAACGGGAGAGTTCGGCGCGTTAAGCTGGCCCCAAGCTGCGGTCCAAGTCTCGGGAGGAGTCCTCGGCGCGAACGACGCCGCCGCCTCGTACTTAAACAAAAACGCGAGGGTGAGGACTTTAAAATTCGACGAGCAGGGCTTCGTGCCCTGCTCTTTTTTTGTCACCGCCGTGGCCCGGAAATCCGCATCAGAAAATCGTACGGAATCAAATTCAGCTTGTAGACCGCCGTGAGCACGCCGAACACCGCCGCGGAGATTACCGTGGTCCATACGAGTTTCATCCAGACCCGATGCACCGCCGGCGCGCCCGGATCGGTGCCGGGCGCGACCTCGCCCCCTTCCTGCTGGCTGTGCACGCCCCAAGGCAGCACCGCAAACAGCACCACCCACCAGAGGATGAAGTAGATTGCGATGGCGGTGCTGATTTCCACGTTCGACTAGGCCTGTTCGAGCTCAACCAAGGTGCCGCAGAAGTCCTTCGGGTGCAGAAACAATACCGGCTTGCCATGGGCGCCGATCTTGGGTTCGCCGTCGCCCAGCACGCGCGCACCCTGCGCCTTCAAGGTATCGCGCGCGGCGCGGATGTCGGACACCTCGTAGCAGACATGATGGATGCCGCCGTCGGGATTTTTCTCCAGGAATTTGGTGATCGGCGAATTATCTCCGAGCGGCTCGAGCAATTCGATCTTGGTATTGGGCAGCGTGATGAACACGGTGGAGACGCCGTGCTCAGGTTGCGCCACCTTGGCGGACACGTCCGCGCCCAGCGTATCGCGATAGACCGCCGATGCCTTGGCGATGTCGTGCACCGCGATAGCGACGTGATTGAGACGACCGATCATTGCTCCTGCTCCGGCCCGCTATCATACCGTCAAGACGTGAACGTGGCACATGGGCTTTTTGCCCCAGCGTTGGTTGACCGCGGCGCGCACGGCGCGGCGCACCGCCTCCGCCACAGCATCGGGATCGCCGCGGCGCTTGCGCGGCAACGATTCAAAGGTCTCCAGAATGGCGTCTTCGACCGCCTCCTGCATGAGGCCGCCATCGCGGTCGCGCTCCGGAATGCCGATCATGTCGAGCTCCGGATCGGCCGCCAACTGGCCCTTGTCGGTGATCGCCAGCGCGACCGACACGCTGCCGGCAAAGCTCAGGCGCCGGCGGTCGGCCACCGTGCGCGCATCGGCCGCGACCAGCAGCGAGCCATCTTTGTAGATCCGCCCGGACGGCACTTCGTCGATAATACCGGCGCGGCCGGCCGCGATCCGCACCAGATCGCCGTTACGGCATTGGATGACTTCCTTGATGCCGCAGCGGCGCGCCAGCGCGGCGTGCTCCGACAGGTGCAAGGCCTCGCCGTGCACCGGAATGAGGATCTTCGGCTTGACCCAGCCGATCAACTCCTCGAGCTCGGCGCGGCGCGGATGGCCCGAGACGTGCACCAGATGGGTGCGATCGGTGATGACCTCGATGCCCTGGTCGATCAGCCCGTTGATGATGCGGCCGACCGCCTTTTCGTTGCCGGGAATGGTGCGGGCGGAAAAGATCACGCGGTCGCCTCGCGCCAGCGTGACTTCCGGATGCTGGTCCTCGGCAATGCGGGCCAGCGCCGCGCGCGCCTCGCCTTGGCTGCCGGTGCACAAGGCCACGACTTTGCTCGGCGGCAGATAGCCATAGGCGTCCACGGGGCGAAACTCCTGCACACCATCGAGATAGCCGGTTTCGCGCGCGATCTGCACGATGCGCTCCATGGCGCGGCCGACCACGACCACTTCGCGCTCGGCAGCGCGCGCCGCTTCGGCGACCGTGCGCAACCGCGCCACATTGGAGGCAAAGGTCGTGACGGCAACGCGTCCGCGCGCGGTTCTAATCAATTCCGCGATGGTCTTGCCGACATCGGCTTCCGAGGGCGAGCGGCCGTCGCGCACGGCGTTGGTGCTGTCGCCGACGAGGCAGAGACAGCCTTCGTCACCCAGCGCGCGCAATTTCTTCTCGTCGGTGACGTCGCCCAGGATCGGCGTTGGATCGATCTTCCAGTCGCCGGTGTGCAGCACGGCGCCGCAGGGCGTGCGGATGATCAGCGCGTTCGATTCCGGTATCGAATGCGCCATCGACACCAGTTCAACGTCAAAGGGACCGGCCTTGAAGCGGCCGCCGAGCGGCACGATGGTGACCGGAATTTCCGGCGCGCCCGGCTCGCTGGCGCGTTTGGCGGCGAGCAATGCGGCGGTGAATGGCGTGGCGTAGACCGGAATCTTCAGCTTCGGCCATAGATCGAGCAACGCGCCGAAATGATCCTCATGCGCATGGGTGAGCACCAGGCCGGCGAGATTTTTGCGCTCCTGCACCAGATAGCTGATGTCGGGAAGAATCAAGTCGATGCCCGGCAGTTGCTCTTCGCTGGCAAACGACACGCCGAGATCGACCGCGAGCCAGGAGCGCGTGCGGCCGTCGCCCAAGCCATAGATCGACAGGTTCATGCCGATCTCGCCGACGCCGCCGAGCGGCGCGAACACCAGTTCCTGAGCGGACCCGGTCATGCTCAGGCTCCGCCCAACCCAAACACTTCGCCGGCGGTGACGGTCGCCAGCCCGTCGGGCTGTCGCACCAGCAGCCGGCCCGCTTCATCGAGCCCTTCGAAGCGGCCGCGCAACTCGCGTTCCGGCAGCCGCACGCTGATGTCCTGGCCGAGCCCTGCGGCGCGCGCCAGCCAATCGGCGCGGATCGACGCAAAGCCCTGGCCGCTTTGCCATTGCGCCAGCCGCCGCTGCATCGCGGCCGCCAGCGCCACCAACAGCGCATCGTGCACGACCAGCGCGCCGGCGGAGAGCAAATCGGCCGCCGGAAAATTCGTGCCGCTCGGGTGGCTGGCGCAATTGACGCCGAAACCGATCACCACCGAGAACGCGCCGCCGCTTTCGCCTTCGATCAGAACACCGGCAAGCTTCTCCGCCCCCGAGCAGCAGATCGTTCGGCCATTTTACCTTGAAGCGCGGGCCGAGCTGCGGCGCGCATTCGCAAAGCGCATCGTGCAGCGCCAGCGCGGCGACGAACGAGAGCTCCGGCGCCTGCGCCTTGGGCGACGGCGCGCTCAGCAACAACGACGCGTAGAGATTGCCGGGCTCTGAGACCCAGGCGCTGCCGCGCCGGCCACGCCCGGCGCTCTGGCTTGCCGCCGTGATCCATAACGGCCCGCGCTCGCCGGCACGCGCAAGCGCCAGCGCCTCGGCATTGGTCGAGCCGAGCGTCTCGTAAGCTATGTGCCGGACCCCCGCCAGGCCCGTGGCTTCGCGGTTCATTTCAGCTGCGCGCGACCTGTCCGAAAACCGCTTCACGCTTTTCGGGACCGCGCGTCAAAAACTCAGAACAACGACTTCGCCGCCGCTGTCGCTGCGCCCAAGAGCGGCGCCGGATAGACGAAGAACAGAATATTGATCAGGCCGGCGATGCCCAGCACGATCCGCAACAACCCGGGCATGCTCTGGAAGCTTTTGGCCGGCTCGTCGAAATACATGATCTTGATGATGGTCAAATAGTAGAAGGCGCCCACCACGCTGGTCAGCACGCCGATCACCGCCAGCACATAGAGCCCGGCTTTGATGGCGGCGAGAAAGACGTAGAACTTGGCGAAGAATCCGGCGAGCGGCGGAATGCCGGCAAGCGAGAACAGCAACATCGCCAGCATGAAAGCCATGGTGGGCTGGGTACGCGACAATCCCGCGAGGTCGGCGATGGTCTCGACGTAAGCGCCGTCGCGCCGCATCGCGAGGATCACCGCGAAGGTGCCAAGCGTCATCGCGACGTAGATCGCCATGTAGATCAGGACGCCCTGGACACCCTCGGGCGTGCCGGCGGCCAATCCGACCAGCGCGAAACCCATATGGCCGATCGAGGAATAGGCCATCAGTCGCTTGATGTTGCGCTGGCCGATGGCCGCGAAGGCGCCGAGCGCCATCGAGGCGATGGAGACAAAAACCACAATTTGCTGCCATTCGTGCGTAATGCCGGGGAACGCCACGACGGTCGCGCGCACGAAGATGGCGATGCCCGCGACCTTGGGCGCGGCGGCGAAGAAGGCCGTCACCGGCGTCGGCGCGCCCTCATAGACGTCCGGCGTCCACATGTGGAACGGCACCGCCGAAACCTTGAAGCAAAAGCCGGCGAACAGGAACACCAGGCCGAAGATCAGCCCCAGGTTGCCGCCCGGCCCGGCTGCCTTGGCGATGCCGGCAAAATCGACGGTGCCGGTGAAGCCGTAGATCAGCGAGGCGCCGTAGAGCAGCATGCCGGACGACAGCGCGCCGAGCACGAAATATTTCAGTCCCGCCTCGGTCGAGCGCACATTCTCGCGGTTCGAGGCCGCTATCACGTAGAGCGGCAGGCTCATCAGTTCGAGCCCGAGATAGAGCGCGATCAGGTCGGCGGCAGAAATCAGCATCATCATGCCGAGCGTCGAGAGCAGCACCAGTACGCCGTATTCGAATTTCTGCTGCCTCTCGGCGTTGAGGTAATCGAGCGACAGCATCAGCGCGCCGGCCGAGCCGGCCAGCGCCAGCAATTTCAAGAAACGCGCATAGTCGTCGACAACAAAACTGCCGCCGAACAGCACAGAGCGGCCGGCCGGCACCCAGGCGATCATCGCGTAGGCCACGAGCATCAGTACGCCGATGCAACACGCGTTGGCGGCTGGCGCGCTGCGTTCGCCGCCGATCACGCTGCCCATCAAAACGATCATGGCGCCGATGCCCAGAATGATCTCCGGCAGCAGCGGCATCAGGTCTTGAAGATGCGTCACTTGATTCATTTTGCGCCGCTCACCGTAATGATATGGGCGCGATCGAACTTGATCGTTGCCGCACCCACCGTTTCTTTCTTGGCATCCGCCGCGGCCAGCGCGTGCTTGTAATTGTCGAGCAATTGCGCCACCGAGGCTGCCGACATGTCGAGCACCGGTTTGGGTGCGACGCCGAGCAAGATCGTAAGAACAACCAGTGGCGTGAAAATCAGCGTCTCGCGCCAACCGATGTCCTTGATGCCCTCAAGCGCCGGTTTCAAATTGCCGAAAATCATCTTGCGATAGAGCCACAGCGCGTAACAGGCCGACAGGATGACGCCGAGCGTTGCCAGCGTCGCCACCGCGGTGTTGATCTTGAAGGTGCCGATCAGCGACAGGAATTCGCCGATGAAGCCGGAAGTGCCCGGCAATCCGACATTGGCGAGGGTGAAGACCATGAACACCGCGGCATAAAGCGGCATGCGGTTCACGA
>CAVPOR010000015.1:0-92911 GCA_963707095.1 uncultured Alphaproteobacteria bacterium | reverse complement strand
TAGAGGCCCAGTATCTTCTTGGCATTGCCGCCGGAGATCGCGGCGCGGGTCGTGTCGTCGAAGCTCTCGACCGACTCGACGTGGCCGATCGGATCGTATTCCAGCATGTCGAATGGATAATCCGTGCCCATGACGATGCGGTCGGCGCCATAGGTCTTCACCAGCGCTTCCAGTTGATGCGGCGTGAAGACCACCGTGTCGAAATAGACGTTCCGCCGCAGATAAGTCGTCGGCGGCTTCGGCAGATCGCCGTGAGAATCCGAACGCGCGCCCCAGGCATGATCGATACGGCCGGAATAGGCGCCGAGAAAGCCGCCGCCATGCGCCGCCAGAACGCGAAGCTTGGGATGCCGTTCGAAGACGCCATCGAAGATCAGGTAGTGCAGCGCCATGGTGGTATCGAGCGGATTGCCGATCACGTTGTTGAAATAAAAGCGCCCGAAACGCTGCGGCTGGGTGAAGCCGGTGGGGTGAATGAAAACCAGCGCGTCGAGCTCCTCGGCTTTTTTCCAGAACGGCGCGAAAGCCGGATCGGACAGCTCCTTGCCGTTGACGTTGGTGAGGATCTCGACGCCCTTGAAGCCGAGCTGCTTCATGCAGCGCTCGAGTTCCTTTGCCGCCTCGTTGCCGTCCTGCATCGGCACGCCGCCGAGCGCAACCAGCCGGTCTTTATGCTTGCCGACATATTCGGCGATGCCGTCGTTGAGCGCGCGGGCGGCCTGCACGCCGACATCGACCGGAAGGTAATAATAAATTTGTGGCGGCGCCGGGCAGATGAGCTGCATGTCGACGCCCATCTCGTCCATCACGGCAAAGCGTTCGTCCGTCGTGCTCATACGCGTGCGGATGTCGGCGGCCTGCTTGGCCATCAGGGCCTGTGTTTCCGGCGTCGAATGTCGCAACCAGCGGATCGGTGGCTTGCTTGAGATGCGGCGCCACGATCTCGGCGACGCGCGGCACCGCGACATGCGCGTGCATGTCGAGGGTGAGGCCCTTCGGCCGCGTTTCACGACCGGGTTTGCCGTGCTTGCGCGCCGCGGTGTTGGAATATTTGTTCCAGATCGCCATGGTGACTTGCCTTTCGTGATTTTCTAGAACACGCCGAGATGCTGGCGCAGGTCGACGCCGTCTTTGTCCAGTTGCGCCGGCGTGGAGACGACGGCGACGTGCCCGGTATTGAGGATGACGATGTCGTCGGCGACATCGAACACCAGCCTGGGGTTCTGCTCGACCAGCACGATCGACAGCCCGCTTTCCTTCAATTTTCGGATGGTGGCCATCACCTCGGCGACGATCTGCGGCGCCAGGCCTTCGGACGGTTCGTCCATCAACAGCACGCGCGGATTGCCCATCAGCGCGCGTCCGATCGCCAGCATTTGCTGCTCGCCGCCCGACAGATGCGCGGCGATCTGGCTGCTGCGCTCCTTGAGCCGCGGAAACATCGCGAAAATGGTTTCGGCCGTCCACGGCGCATGTTTGCTGCCGACATCCGGCTTGCGCGCGGCGACCATGAGGTTTTCGCGCACGGTCAGGCTCTTGAAGATGCGCCGGCCCTGCGGCACCAGCGCGACGCCGCGTGCCGCGATCATTTCCGGTGATAAGCCCGTACCGGCTGGCCGAACACCAAAACCTCGCCCAGGCGCGGCGGCAGCAGGCCCATGGTGACGTTCATGCAGGTGGATTTGCCGGCGCCGTTGCGGCCGAGCAGGCCGAGCATGCGCGCTTCGCCAAGCTCGAACGACACGTCCGACAGCACATGGCTGTCGCCATAATAGGCTTCGATATGGGTGAGGCTGAGCGCGCTAGTGGCCAAGATAGACCTCCCTGGTGCGCGGGTCGGCCACCACTTCGGCGCGGGTGCCTTCGACGATCACCTCGCCGAAATGCAGCAGCGTAATGCGCTCGGCGAATTCCAGCGCCACGTCCATGTTGTGCTCGATCATCACGATGGTGACGTCGCGCGGGATCGCCATCAGGCATTGGTGGACGTCGCGGCGCTCGTCGATCGACAGGCCGGCGAACGGCTCGTCGAGCAGCAGCACTTTCGGATTCTGCGCCAGCGCCATGGCGATTTCGACGCGGCGGCGCTCGCCGTAGGATGTCTGCGACAGCGGCCGCTCGGCGATGCCGCCAAGACCGACGCGCTCCAGCGCCGCGCGGGCATCCTCGATCAGATGGCCTTGATGCTTGATGTCGATCAGCGGATTCCAGCGCGCCGGCGACAGGCCGAGCAGCGCCAGCGACACGTTGTGCATGATGGTGTCGCGCGGGAACAATGTGATGATCTGGTAGGTGCGCGCCATCCCGAGATGGGGGCGGTGCCGGCTCGGCCTGCGGGTTATATCTTGCCCGAACAAGTGGATGGACCCTTTATCGGGTGTCAATTCGCCGGTGATCAGATTGAACAGCGTGGTCTTGCCGGCGCCATTGGGCCCGATGATGAGCCGGCGCTCGCCCGGCTCGACAGTGAGATCGACATTGGTGGTGACTTGCAGGCCGCCGAACGATTTGCTCAAGCCCGCGACGGTGAGTGCGCTCATGGCGGCGGCCCCAATGCTGCCGGTGCCGGCGCCGCCTTGGGTTTACTGCGCGTTCGCCAGGCCATCCGCCACAGCCGCGCGCTGCCCGGCACCAGGCCTTCCGGCATCAGGATAACGATGGCGACGAAGATGGCGCCCAGCAGGAAATTCCAGCGTTCGAGAAAACCGCTCACCACGGTCTTGACCACGACCACCAGCGCTGCGCCGACGATCGGGCCGAGCAGGGTGCCGGCGCCGCCTGAGATCACCATCAGCAGCACTTCGGCCGAGGAGGTGAGCGCCAGCGTCTGCGGACTGATGAACTGCGTATAATAGACGAACAAAATACCGGCGACGGCGGTGAACAGCCCGGACATCAGGCAGGCCCAGAAGCGGATCAGCCAGACGTGATAACCGAGCGCGGTCATACGACGCGGCTGGTCGCGCGTGCCCTTGAGCGCTGCGCCGAACGGCGAGCGCACGAACACCGTCATGGCCGCGATCGACAGCAGGAACACGACCAGCGTCGTGTAATAAAAGGCGGTCGGCTTATCGAGCGAATAGCCGAAGGGCGTGGGTCGTCCGTGCACGTTGATGCCGTTGTCGCCGCCAGTCATGCTGATCCAGCGATAGGCGAGGCCCCAGAGGATTTCGCCCAGCGCCAGCGTGATCATAATGAAGCCGATGCCGGTCGCGCGCAGCGCCAATACGGCATAGACCGCCATCGAAGCGATGCCGATGATAAGCGCAGCGATGATCGCGACGGGGTGGCCGTAGCCGCTTTGCAACATGAAGCCGGTGGCGTAAGCGGCGATGCCGAACAGCCCGGCATGGCCAAGCGACACCAGCCCGGCATAACCGACCAGCACATTCAGCCCGAGCGCGAAGATGGCGTAGAACAGAATCTGGCTGGCGACGTTGATGTAATAAGTCCCCGGGATCCAATAGGGCGCGCTGACGAGCGCCAGAAACGCAATGCCGAGGGCGAGCCGACGCGCGTTCAAATTCTGCCGCTTCATGGCACGTGCCTGCCGAACAGGCCCTGCGGCCGCAACAGCAGCACCAGCAGCATCGGCATGAACAGGACGAAATAGGCGAGTTCGGGCAACAGCGCCTGACCGAAATTATAGATGAAGCCGACGATGATGCTGCCGACGAAGGAGCCGAGCAGGCTACCGGAGCCGCCGAGAATGACCACCACCAACGCCAGCGGCAGCATGTCCTGGTCGAGCCCGGGATAGACGGACAGGATCGGCGCGCCGATGATGCCGGCGAAGGCGGCCAAGCCCGGCGCCGAGCGCAAACACAATCGTAAAGAGCTGCGACACGCGGATACCGACCACGCGCGCCATGTCGGGGTCGTCGACGCCGGCACGGATCATGGCGCCGAGCCGCGTGCGGTCGAGCAGCAGCCACAGCCCGACCGCGACGATCATCGCGATGACGATGATCGCCAGGCGGTACATGGGAAAAGCCAGACACCGAAACGGGCGAAGCCGCCGAGCCCGCCGGCGTGGGGACATTGAGCGGATCGCCGCCCCACACCATCAGGCAGAAGTCGGCGGCCATAAAGGACAGACCGAGCGTTACCAGCACTTGCGCGAGTTGGTCGCCGGGCAGGCGGCGCAGCAGCAGCCGTTCGGCCAGCGCGCCGAGCGCGGCCACGGCAAGCGTCGCCAGGATCGCCGCGAGCCAAAAGTTCAGCTCGAGCCCGAGCAAGCCGATGACGAAGGTAGCGCCGATATAGGCGCCGAGCATGAACAGCGAGCCGTGCGTCAAATTCGGAATACGCATCAGCCCGAAGATCAGGGAGAAGCCCGCCGACAACAGAAACAGCAATCCACCGAAAGTGATGCTGTTGACTGTCAGCACCAGCCAAAAATTCATGTCCGCAGTTTTCCCGCGCTTTAGCGTGTGATGGACCGCGGGCGCCACTGGGGCGCCCGCGGTGCTGTGCCCGTTACGATTTGAGTGGCGGGTAGTCGCGCGAGTAGACCGGCTGCTGGAGGAACTTCTTCTCGTCGTAGGTCCAGAACTGGCTGACGTTGTGGTAAGTTTTGACCGTCTTGTTGATGTATTTACTGCCGGACTTCTCGACACGGCGGATGTAGAAATCGCCGATCACGTTGCCGAGGTGATCGAACTTGATCGGTCCGCGCGGCGTATCGGTGAGCGATACCGACTTCATCGCCGCCATCAGCGCCGCCTTGTCGTCCGACTTGCCGCCGGTCTTCTCGAGGCCCGCCGCGACCACTTGGCCGTTGACGTAAAGGCCGGCGCAGTAGAAGCCGGGATCGACGCCATAGTCCTTGTTCATGGCGGCGATAAAACGCTTGTTGCTGTCGGTATTGAGGTCGAGCGTATACGGGCAGCTGCTGTACATCCCGATGGCTTCGTCGCCGAACGCAGCGCAGCAACGCATCGTCGCCGCCCGTTTCGCCGGTCACGACCGGGAATTTCAACCCGACCGCGGCGTATTGCTTCAGGAACCGCAACGGGTTCGATCCGGCAAAGCCTTGGCACACGCCGTCGCAATCGGCGATCTGCGCGAGATACGGCGTGTAATCGGGCGTGACGATCGGCGGCCACAGCTTCTTGAGAATCTTGCCGCCGTTATCCTCGAAGGTCTGCTGGAAGCCGCCCATCTGCTCGTAGCCGAAGGCGAAGTCCTCCGAGATCGTGATCATGCGCTTGAGCTTCAATTCCTTGGCGGCAAAATCCGCCATCGGATGCATGGCCTGTGCCGAGGTCGCCGATGCGCGCAGGAAATACGGATTCGGACGGCGTTGCGTCATGTCCTCGGCGGCGGCGAGGCTGAGGCATGGCGTTTTCTGCTGCTGGATATAGTCGGTGATCGCCAGCAGCTCGAAAGCCGCGAGCGGGCCGACGATGGTGTCGACCTTGTCGCGCTCGATCAGTTCCTGCGCCTTGGTCTTGGTGCCGGCAGGCGTGCCGCCGCAGTCGGCCGAGATGAACTCGACCTTGCGGCCGGCGAAGGTGTAATTTTTCTCCTTCAGGAACGTGACGATGCCCTGTTCCATCTGGATGCCGCCTTGCGCCAGCGGGCCGGTCTTGATGGTGAGCAGGCCGAGTTTGAAGGGCGCCGCCTGCGCGAGTGCCGGCGCCGGAAATTTGAACGTCGCTGCGCTGCGCCGGCGGCGGTGCCGGCCATGAATTTACGGCGGGTGAATTTGCGAGACATTTCTTTCCTCCCTTTGTCGCCCACAGCGGGGCCCAATTCGTGAGCGGCCTTGTCCGGCCGGTTCTTGATCGGCCATCGCGGCCGTATTCGACGCAAAAAGCCTCTTCGTTACGGGCCGCCAGCCCCACGTCGGCGGACCAAACCGCGCCCATCATCCGCTAATGCGTTCCATGATGTAAAGCCCGGTTGCTCCGCGGGCCCCGCAGCGAATGGTGGGCAGGGCGCAGCCGGCCGTGCTACATATTCACAGATGAGAAACTGAGCGGGAGCGACCAAGATGGTGGCGAACGGATTTGAGGTCAGGCCCTTATCCGGCTCGATCGGCGCTGAAATATTGGGCATCGACCTTGGTGCCGAGCCCGGCCACAACGCCATTACCGCCATCCGTCAGACCTGGCTCGATCACGGCGTCGTTTTCTTCCGCGATCAGGATCTGCCGCCGGCGAAATTCCTCGCATTTGCGAAACGCTTCGGCGAGGTGGTCGAATATCCGTTCATCAAAGGCATCGAAGGATTTCCGGAGATCATTCCGGTGGTCAAGCTCGAGCATGAAACGAAAAATTTCGGCGGCATCTGGCACACCGACACCGCCTATCTCGAGACGCCGCCGATGGCCACCATGCTGATCGCGCGCGAGGTGCCGCCGCGCGGCGGCGACACGCTGTTCGCCAATACCTATCTCGCCTACGAAACGCTGTCCGACGGCATGAAGCGCATGCTCGAAGGCGTCATCGCGGTCAACCATTCGGCCAAGGCCGACGTCACGCGTACGCGCGAGGACCGCGTGCGCGATGGCGCCAAGGCCGAGGCCAAGAAAGAATATATCAGCGAGCATCCGGTGGTTCGCACCCATCCGGAGACCGGACGCAAGGCGCTTTATATCAATGTCGGGCACACCGTGCGGTTCAAGGATATGACCGAGGAAGAAAGCGCTCCGATCCTGAACTACCTATTCCAGCACCAGACCAAGCCGGAATTCACCTGCCGGTTCAATTGGCGCGCCGGATCGATGGCGTTCTGGGATAACCGTTGCGTGCTGCACAATCCGGTCAACGATTATCACGGCTATCGCCGCGTCATGCACCGGGTGACGCTCGCCGGTGACAAGCCACGTTAAGGATTGCCGCGCTAGATTCCGAGATAGCTCGCCTTGATCTCGTCGTTGGCCTTGAGATCGTCCGGCTTGCCCGAATAGACCACCTGGCCCTTGCTCATCACGTGCACGTAATCGACCAGCTTGAGCGCGAGGTGGGCGCTCTGCTCGACCAGCAGGATCGAGAGGCCCTGTTCTTTAAGCTTGCCGATCGCTTCCCACAATCCTTGGATAATGATCGGCGCCAGCCCTTCCGACGGCTCGTCCATGATCAGGCAGTCGGGATTGGTCATCAGCGCGCGGCCGATCGCCAGCATCTGCTGCTCGCCGCCGGACAGCGTCTTGGCGCGCTGATTGCGGCGTTCATGCAGGCGCGGGAACAGTTTGTAGACGCGATCGAGATTCCAGCCATGGCGGTCGAGGCTGCGCTCGGCGACCAGCAGGTTCTCTTCCACGCCCAGCGTCGGAAACACGCGGCGGCCCTGCGGCACCAGACCCATGCCGCTGCGCACGGTCTCGAATGAGGCCTTCGTCGTTATTTCTTCGCCCTTGAACACGATCTTGCCGCGGCGCGGCGGATTAAAGCCGACGATCGAATTCACCAGCGTGCGTCTTGCCGACGCCGTTGCGGCCGAGAAGACCGAGAATTTGTCCTTGCTCGAGTTGCAAAGACAGTCCCTGGAGGACGTAGGCGTCCCCGTAATAGGTGTGAATGTCCTGGACTTCGAGGATCGCCATGATTCAGTCAGTCCCCAGATAGATTTCCTGCACCTTGGCGCTGGAATGGATTTGCTGCGGCGTGCCGGTCTCCAGAACTTCGCCGAAGTGCAGCACTGAAATCTGCGACGCCACGTCGAACACCACGTCCATGTCGTGCTCGATCAAGAGGATCGCCAGAGCTCGGATCGAGCTTCATCAGGAACTTGGCCATCTCGGTCGATTCGCCGGACGACAGGCCGGCGGCCGGCTCGTCGAGCAGAAGAATTTTCGGATCGCTGGCCAGCCCCAGAACAATCTCGAGCTGGCGCTGTTCGCCGTGCGAAAGATTGCGCACTTCGACATCCTTGCGGTCGAGGAAGCCGGCATTTTCGAGCAGTTGGTAGGCCTTGTCGTAGACCTCTTTGTACGACGACAAAAAGCGCCACATCACGAATTTCGACTTCCGCAAGCCCTTGATCGCCAAAAGAACATTGTCGAGCACGGTCAGTTTCGGAAACAAACTCGTGACCTGAAACGTGCGCGCCATGCCGAGCGCGGTGCGGCGGTGGCTCGGCCACTTGGTGACGTCCTGCCCGAACAAAATGATCTGCCCATCGGTAGCCGGGAAGATGCCGGTGATCACATTGAACAGCGTGGTTTTTCCGGCGCCGTTCGGACCGATGATGGCCTTGCGGTCGCCCGGCATGATTTGCAGCGTGACGTCCCGCATGGCGTGCAGGCCGCCGAAGCTTTTGCACAGGCCTTTCAATTCGAGAACGGGTTGACCGTTCACGCTCGCGTTACTCATGCAATCCTCTGACGACTCGAAAGCTTTTGCCGGGGCTCGCTTGCGACGAGCCCCGGCTTTTGTTGCTGCTATTCGCAGTACTTGCAGGGCGGGAAGTCGCGGCTATAGACCGGATGTGCCAGGAACTTGTCCTTGCCCTCGGTCCAGAACTGGCTGACCTTCGGGTAGGTCTTGATCACCACGTTCCAGAGTTCGTCCTTGTCGTAGCCGAACATCTTCTTCTTCTCGACCTTCTTGATGTAGACGTTCTCGATCGGATTACGCATGTCGTCGAGTTCGACCGGCCCGCGCGGCGCGTCGATCTTGATGCTCGGCCATCAGCTTGATGAACTGCTTCGGGCCCGGGCCATTTGCCGCCGGCCTTCTTGATCGCCTCGTCGATCCACTGCGCGGTGGTGTAGTTGTTTTCCGAATAGTAGCCCGGCACCTTGCCGTACTTGGCGCGGTAGGCCTTGACGAAGGCCTGTTTTTCGGGGTCTCGATCGCCGCGCTGTAGTGCAGCGCGGAGACGTCGCCGATCACTTCGTCGCCCATGAAAGGCAGCACGAATTCGTCATAGCTCACGCCGCTGCCGAGGATCTTTCGCTTGTCGCCGGCCGCGCGCAGCTGCTTGGGAAATTGCAGCGCCATCGGGCCGACCATGGTGGTGAAGATGGCGTCGGCGTCCGCCTTGAAGGTCGGGATGTAGGGCCCGAAGTCCTTGGTGCCGAGCGGCGGCCAGATTTTCTGGATCACCTTGCCGCCGCAGTCCTCGAACGCCTTCTGGAAGCCGCCGACCGTTTCGTAGCCGAACGCATAGTCGGCCGCGATGGTGATGACCTTCTTGAAGCCGTTGTCGCAGGCCCATTGCCCGAGCGCGTGATGCGGCAGCGAACTGGACCAGCTGGTGCGCATGAAATACGGATACTTGCCGAGCTGCCGTTGCGTCAGATCGTCGGCCGAAGAGACCGAGGAGATATAAAGCGTCTTCTCGGCGGTGCTGACCGGCGCCAGCGCATAGCCGGTCGAGGCCAGCAGGCCGCCGATGAACATCTGAACGTGATCCTGCAGGATCAGCTTCTTGGCCTTGGTGACACCGGGATCGGGTTTGCCCTGATCGTCCTCGACGATGAACTTGACGTCCATGCCGCCGAGCTTGTTGCCGTGCTCGTCGAGATAGAGCTGGAAGCCGTCGACCATGTCCTTGCCGACCTGGGCGAAGATGCCGGTCACCGGCGAGATGTAGCCGATGCGCAGTTCTTCCGCTGCCGCGGGCGCGGCCATGCCGAGACCGAGCGGCGAGAGCGCTGCCCAGCAACAGCGGATCACCTTTGCGACAGTTTGCTTGTCATAGTCGTCCTCCCTGATTTTTATGACCTGCCGCCGATGTCAGGAAGGCGCCGATGCCAGTGTTCTTTGTGCTTCGCCGATTTGCTCGGTGCGTTGTCGACTCGCGCCCTGCCGGATGCGCGCCGGAATGCCCATCAGGCCCATCGGCAGATAGAGGATGGTGAGCACGTAGACGCCGCCCAGCACATATTGCCACCACGGCACCAGCGTCGACAGATATTCGCGCAGCGCGAACACGATCGCCGAGCCGATGGCGGCGCCGACCAGCGTGCCGGCGCCGCCGAGCACGACCATCAGCAGCGAATCGACCGAGGTGGTCAGCACCACGGTCTCGGGGCTGATCAGGCCGTTGGTGTGCGCCCACAGCACGCCGGCCAGACCGCCGAAGGCGCCGGCGATGACGAAGGCGATGTATTTGTGCAGCCAGGTATTGTAGCCGAGGATCTGCATGCGCAATTCGCGCTCGCGGATGCCTTCGAGGCTGCGGCCGAACGGCGAGCGCACCAGAACGTAAAGCACGATCAGGCTGACGACGAAGAAGGCAAAGACCAGAAAGAAGAAGGTCCTCTCATTGGTCAGGTCGAGTCCGAAATCCGGCCGGCTGCTGACGTTGATGCCGTTGTCGCCGCCGGTCAGCGAATTCCAGCGATAGGCGAGGCCCCAGACGCATTGTCCGAGCGCCAGCGTGATCATCAGGAAATAGACGCCGCTCGCGCGCATCGCGAACAGCCCGAACAGCGCCGCCAGCGCCGCGCCGCAGCAACATGCCGAGAAATCACCACCAGCCAGAAATCCCAGCCCAGCCCGACGTGATATTTCGTGGCGAGGATCGCGGTGAGATAGGCGCCGACGCCGAAATAGGCGGCTTGGCCCATCGACGACAGGCCGGTGAAGCCGAGCAAAAGATCGACGCTCATGGCGAGGATGGCGAAGCACATCGCGCGCGTCGTCAACAGCACCACGAACGAGCCGGTGTGCGGCACGATCAATGGCGACCGCCACCAGCAGCAGCGCGACGATCAGGATTTTCATGTTCTGGGTCATCGGTGCGCTCAGTCGCGTCCGAACAGGCCGGTTGGCTTGATCGCCAGGATGAGAACCATCGGGGCGTAGAGCGTGAAGTAGGAGACTTCCGGGAACAGCGCCTTGCCGAAATTGTCGGCGAGGCCGACCGCGAGCGCGCCGATCGCGGCGCCGCCGAGGCTAGCCCATGCCGCCGATGATGACGACGGCGAAGGCGAGCGGCAGCATCTCGAAGTCGAGGCCGGGATAGATGCCGAGAAAGGCGCCGCCGGTCACGCCGCCGAGCGCGGCGAGAAAGGCGCCGAGCGCGAAGATGAACATCGAGATGCGGTTGGTGTCGATGCCGACGCCGCGCGCCATCTGCGCGTCGTCGACGGTGGCGCGCACCGCGGCGCCCATGCGCGTTTTTTCCATCGCCAGCCACAGCACGATGCCGATGGCCAGCGCGGTGGCGATCATGAACATGCGATAGGCCGGAAAATACATGCCGCCGATCACCATGCTCTGGTCGAACTCCTTCGGCGGATTGATGTCCATGTTGTTGCCGCCCCAGATGTCGAGCGCGCCTTGCTGGAACAGGAAGGCGAAGCCGACGGTGAGCAGCACCTGGCGCAGCACGTCGTTGTCGATCGGCAGGATGGAGATGCGGCTCAGCACGAAAAACAGAATAATGCTCGCGAGCGCAACCACGGCAACGAATTGCGGCCAGCTCGCGGCGACCGCCGGCAGCCACCCGCGCCACCGCCAGCGCCGACCAAGATCGCGATGCCGAACGCGATCACGGCGTTGCGCAGTTGGGCGAAGCCTTCCGAGCGCAGGAACAGGCGCTCCATCGACGAGGCCGATCGCGGCGACGGCGAGCGCGGCCACCGGCAGCGACAGCGCCCACGAGCCGGTCGCGGCGATCACCGACAGCGCGATGTAGCCGCCCCACAGAAAATAGGCGCCATGGGACAGATTGACGATCCGCATGACGCCGAAAATCAGCGACAGCCCGCTGCCCACGAGAAACAGCAGCGCGCCATAGGATATTCCGTTGAAGGCCTGGATGACCCAGAACTGCGTATTCATTCTCCCCTCTGGCCCTTCTGTTAAGTCGAAGGTTGCCGTAGCCCGAGCTTTGCCGGGAAAGAACACCTAATTCGAGGCGGGGTGAAATCCGCTCATTCCCGCGCAAGCGGGAATCCAGTTCTGTCCTGATCCCTGCTTGCGCGGGGACGAACGGATGGTGGGCATTATTTTCGCCAGATCAAATTATTTCCGCCCGCGCTTTTGCTTGGCTGCCTGTTTTTTCGGCGGAATGATCGGCAGCAGCAGGTAGGCCGCCTTGCCGCCGCTGAAATGCAGGGTTGTGGTGCCGCCGAAGATCGCCGGCGGCCGGTCTTCCGGTTTGTTGTGCAGGAACGGGCCGCAGCCGGTGAGTTCGTTCTTGAAGTTCGACAGCTTGCCGCCGCTGGCGCCGCCGTATTCGTAGTCCTTGCCGCGCATCGACAGGCCGATGCGGTAGCCGGCCGGAACCGCGATCGAGGTCGGCCAGATCTCGATATCGAGCTCCACCACCTGGCCTTTCTTGAGCGGCTGCTTCTTTTTGTGGGTGTGATAGGGCCGGTAGGGCAGCGACAATTTCTTGTCGAGCTCGCGGTGCGAGGCGCGCAGCCAGCCTTGCGCGATCGGCGTGTGCGGATCGATGGCGCCCTGGAACACGACCTCCTTGAGGTCGCCGGTGAACACGCGCAGCACGATGAAGAAATCGGCGTCCCTGGTGGACGACGAGGCGAACAGCTTGAGCGCCGATGGGCCGGTGATTTCGGTTTCGTGCTCGAGCACCGGCGTGAGGAAGGTGAGGCCTTCGCCCATGGCTTCGAAGGCGAGCTTGGCGCTGCCGGACGGCTTCTTGGCCGAGAGCGCCATCGATTTGGGATCGAGATAGAACTTGGTCCATTGCGTGCGCGCGATCGGCCATTCGTTTTCGGCGCGGGCGACGAATTTCTCGCCGGGGTGGCGGATTTGCAGCAGCACCTTCGGCTGCTTCGCCCAGCCGTCCTTCTTGCCGTGCAGGAAATAGTCGAAGAAGCGCAGCTGCTGCTCGCGGCCGTAGTCGGTGTAGAAATGCGTCCAGTGCTCGATGCCGTGCGCCTCCAGCCATTTCTGCTTCGAGGCCGCGCGCACGAAGCCCTCGAAATTGCCGCGCGGATGCAGGCCCTGGCCGCCCCAATTGGCGGCGGAGAACAGCGGCGCCGTCGACCTTCTCCCAGACCGGCGAGCGGTCGCGGTGATATTTGTCGTCCATCGGATGCGCGCAGGATGTTGCCGCCGAAATCGGCGCGGTTCTTGGCGAGTTGCTCGTCCGACAGCGTCTCCGGGCCGCACACCAGTTCGCCGTGCACGCGGCTGCGCTTGCCGCGCTCGCCGACGCCGTACTGCACGGTCTTCACCTGCATGTCGAACCAGTTCTCCCAGAACGTCGAGAGAATGCCGCCGTGATGCGTCATGTCGCGGTACCAGTCGGCCGAGCCTTCCCACACGCACATGGCGGCGAGATGCGGCGGCTGCAGCGAGGCGACGTGCCACTGGTTCATGCCGTAATAGGAAATGCCGTTGAGGCCGACTTTGCCGTTCGACCAGGGCTGCACGCCGGCCCATTCGATGCAGTCGTAGAAATCCTTGGTCTCGCGCGGCGAGAAATGATCGATGAAGCCGGGCGAGCAGCCGGCGCCGCGCGAATCGACGCGCACGCAGACGTAATCGTGCGGCACCCATTTCTCCGGATCGACCACTTCCCAGTTCTGGTATTTGTTGGAGGAGCCGGCGGTGACGTCCGGGATGCTTTTCCGCCATGATGTTCCAGGCGCTCGGATAGCCGTCCTGGAAGGCGAGGTTCTTGGCGTAGGGGCCGTAGGTCAGCAGGACCGGATATTGGCCGTCTTTCGCCGGACGGATAGACGTCGGCGCGCAGCACCAGGCCGTCGTCCATGGTGATCGGCACGTTCCAATCGATCCGCATGCCGTCGCGGATTTCCGACAGCTGCTGCAACGAGGCCATCGCATCCTCTCGCAGGATTGTTTTGTTGGCCGGAGGCTACAGAGATGCGGAGGCTAGGCGCAAGAGCGAGAAATGTCCGTTCGTCCCCGCGCAAGCGCGGACCCAGGGCTGATTCTCGGACGCTTGTAATTGTCGCCCTGGATCCCCGCTTGCGCGGGAATGAGCGGATGTAACTCAGCGCTTCTTGCGCTTCACCTTCGCCATCTTCTCCAGCACGGCGCAGACGGCGGCGGTGTCCTGCGCGCCGAGGCCGCTCTTCATCGCCTTGATGTAGACCGGCTTCGATGGCATCGAACATCGGCGTCGGCACTTTGATCTTGCGGGCATAGTCGCCGATCACCTGCATGTCCTTGTCCCAGACGTCGATCTTCATGGTGACGTCTTTGTAGTTGCCCTTCACCATCATCGGCGCGCGCAATTCGAACACGCGCGAATTGCCGGCGCCGGCGTGATCAGGTCGAAGATCAGCTTGCGGCGGCAAGCCGGCCTTCATGCCGAGCACCATGGCCTCGGCGGAGGCGACGTTGTTGATGGCGACCAACAGATTGGCGACGTATTTCATCTTGCTGCCGTTGCCGAAGGCGCCGACGTCATAGACCTCGCGGCCGAAAGTCTGCGAACATCGGCCGCAGGCGTTTGATCGCGCGGCGATCGCCGCTGGCGTAGAACACCAGATCGCGGGTCGCGGCCTGCGAGCCGGTGCCGCTGACCGGCGTGTCGAGCATGGCGTGGCCGGCCTTGGCGAGGACGCGCGCGGCCTTTTCCTTGTCGGCGATGGCGAAGGTGCTCATTTCCACGATCAGTATGCGCTGGCAGCTTGGCGGCGGCGATTTTGCGCGCGGTGTCCATCAGCGCCTGCGGCTTGGGCAGGCTGGTGAGGACGGTCGGCGCCGCGCTGGCGACCGCGACGGCGTCGCGCGCGATCTCGACGCCGGCGCGGGCGGCTTCGCGGCGGCGCGCCGCGCTGATGTCGTAGCCGATCACGCGCCAGCCGGCGGCGCAAGATTTTTCGCGAAGGCGCCGCCCATGATGCCGAGGCCGATGACGCCGACCGTGCCTTTTTTCCGTTTGGTATTTTTTTTGGCCCCAGCCATTCCAATTTTCCCCTGGTGAAAATGCGATGTCGGCAATGCCGCGCGCGATCGTGCGGTCCAGTCAAGTGATCGGAGGCTGGGCTGTCGAGTGGGCTAATAGTTGTTATGCGGCTTTCATGCCGAGCCGCGATCGCCTATCGTCGCCGACAAAAGCAGTGAGCGGGAGGACGTGATGCATATCGGAGTTGCCGGTCTCGGCGCCATGGGCGGCAATGTCGCGCGCGGCTGATGGAAGTCGGCCACCAGGTGACCGTCTGGAATCGCACGCGCGGACAAGACCAAGCCGCTCGCGCAGGCCGGCGCCAAGGTCGCGGCGACGCCGGCCGAGGTGGCTGAGCGCCAGCGAGGCGGTGATCACTCTGCTCACCGACGGCGCGGCGATCGACGCGGTGTACAACGGGCCGAACGGGCTGCTGTCGGGCGACGTCAAGGGCAAGCTGTTCATCGAGATGAGCACGGTGGCGCCCAAGGTCGAGACCGATCTCGCGCCCAAGGTGCGCGCCAAGGGCGCCGCGTTGGTCGAATGCCCGGTCGGCGGCTCGACCGCGCCGGCGCGCAAGGGCCAGTTGCTCGGGCTGATGGGCGCCGAACCGGCCGACGCCGCGCGCGCCAAGCCGATCCTCGACCAACTCTGCCGCAAGGTCGAGCATTGCGGGCCGGTCGGCACCGGCGCGGCGATGAAGCTGGCGATCAATCTGCCGCTGATGGTGGCCTGGCAGGCCTACGGCGAGGCCTTCTGCCATCGCGCGCAGCGTCGGCTGGGACGCCCAAGCGCCTGCTCGATCTGTTCGTCGAGAGCAACGGCGCCAACAAGGCGCTCGCAGCATGCGCGCCGACATGATCGTCAAAATGCTCGAAGGCAAGGATCCGGGGCCGACCACGTTCTCAGCATCGCCAACGGCGTCAAGGACCTGCGCACCATGATCGCGACCGGCGAGTCGCTCGGCGCCGACATTGATCGCGACCAAGGCGGCGCTCGCGGCGCTTCGAGGACGCCACCAACGCACGGCATCGGCGGCGGCGACGGCGCGCATATGACGGTCTATTGGTCGGACCGGAAAAAAAGTAACGCAAGGCCGAGGAGTGCCACTCATGAAACTGTTTTCGTTCTGGCGTTCGCTGGCGACGTTCCGCGTGCGCATCGCGCTCAACCTCAAGGGCATCACGCCCGACGAGGTGATCGACGTCAACCTGATGCAGGGCAAGCAGCGCGACGAGGCCTTCGCCAAGGTCAACCCGATGAAGGCGCTGCCGGCGCTGATCCACGATGACGGCACGGTGCTGTTCGAGTCGCTCGCCATCCTCGAATATCTCGACGAGACGCATCCCAACCCGCCGCTGCTGCCGAAGGAGCCGAAGGCGCGCGCGCGGGTGCGCGGCCTGGCGCAGATCATCGCCTGCGACACGCATCCGCTGATCGTGCCGCGCGTGCGCGAATATCTCGCGCACGAATACAAGGTCGACGAAGCCGGGCGTGGTGAAATGGGGCCACCATTGGCACGGCGGCCCTGAAGGCGCTGGAGGCCAATCTGGCCACCGTCGAAGGACACCGGCCGCTTATTGCCAGGGCGACCAGATCACCATCGCCGACATCTGCCTGGCCGGCGCAGGCGGCCGGCTCGACCTATTTCAAGGTCGATCTCGCGCCGTTCCCGACCGTCAAGCGCATCGCCGACACCTGCATGGCAAGAACGACGCCTTCGCGCGCGCGCATCCGATGAAGCAGCCCGGCGCGCCGGCGGCGGTCTGACCGAATGCTCAACACCGCAATCGTCGGCCTCGGCTGGTGGGGCAAGACGCTGGTGAAGGCGGCGCGCGATTTCGGCGCGCCGATCAATTTCGTGCGCGGCGTCACGCTCGAGCCCGACACGGTGCGCGACTTTGCCGCCGACACAAAATCCCGATCGGCACCTCGTTCGACGAGGTGCTTCGCCGACCCGCAATTCAAGGCCGTGGTGCTGGCGACGCCGCACACCAAGCATCCGCGCGCAGGTCGAGGCGGCTGGCGGCGGCCGGCAAGCACATCTATTGCGAAAAGCCGTTCGCGCTGAGCAAGGCCGAAGCCTGCGGCGATGCTGGATGCCTGTCAAGCGCGCCGGCGTCGTGATCGGCGTCGGCCATCATTTCCGGCTGATGCCGTCGATGCGCGTGCTCGCCGAACTGAAGGAGCACGGCGCCTTCGGCACCATCATGCACGTCGAGGGCAATTACAGCCACGACTGGCTGGCCGAGCTATCCGGCCGACAGCTGGCGCATGCAGGCGGAGGAAAGCCGGGCCGGCGGCATGACCGGCATGGGCATCCACGTGCTCGACTGCTTCCGCGACATGGTCGGGCCGATGAAGCGCATCAGCGCGCTGTCGAAGGCGCGCGCGCTCAAGCTGCCGACCGGCGACACCACGGCCGCACTGATCGAGTTCGAGAACGGCGCCACCGGCACGCTCGGCACCACCATCAAGACGCCGTTCCGCTGGCGCATCGCCATCTTCGGCGAGAACTGCTGGGCCGAAAGCGTGAGCGAAACGCGCGCGATCGTGCGCCGCGCGCGGCAAGCACGATCCGGAAATGATCGAGCGGCCGGTCGACAATCACCTCGGCCGCAACCTCGATTATTTCGCCAAGGCCGCGCTGGGGCAGGGCGCCTTCCCGATTTCGCCCGCCGGCATCCTGCAGACCGCTGCCGCGCTCGAAGCCGTGTTCAAGTCGGTCGACGCGAACGGCGCGTGGATGGTGGTCTAGGCGCCTCAGTGGTCGTGTTTGTGCAGGCCCAGTTGAGCATGCACGCGCGAATGCTCAAGGCCGCCTTCGGCGATCCACGCCCGCGTGCTTTCTCGCGCGCGGTCGATCAACTCGCTGGTCTGCGAGAAGTCGTAGGGCGACCCCCGCAGCGGGCAGAGCGGCGGCGCGATGAAATATGCGATCTCCGGACCGAGGCTCTCCACTTCATCGATCAATTGCCGCGCGATCAGGAGCGTCAGTGCGTGCAAGGCAGTGGCCACCGCGCCTTTAGGCGGCTCCTGCAAGGCGCATGCGTAGCCGGTCGGTAGCACGATCAGGCGGCGAGCGCCGCGCGCGACCGCTATCTTGACCGGCGTGTTGCTGGTGATGGCGCCGTCGGCGAGATAAAGTTTCTCGAGATGCACCGGCGGAAAGGCGGGCGGCAACGCGGCGCTGGCGAGGATGGCGTCGGCGGCCGGGCCGGTGCTGAGCACCACCGTTTCGGCGGAGAGAATGTCGGTGGCGATGATGTGCACCGGGATCTTGGCGTCTTCAAGATTGCGATAGGGCAAGTTCTTGTCGACGAGTTGCCGCAAGCCGTCGGAAGTAGCGAGGAAGTCTCGCCGGCGCAGGAAGCCGAACATGGTGCGCCAGGTCACCTGGAAGACATCGCGGCGACGTAGCCGCGCCAGATCGCTTCCAATTGCTCGACACCTTCGAGTGTGGGATTGCCGGCGTAATGAGCGCAGTTGAGCGCGCCGACGCTGGAGCCAAAAACCATGTCGGCTTTGACGCCGTGCGCGGCGAGCGCGTGCAGCATGCCGACCTGGATGGCGCCGAAACTGCCGCCGCCGGCAAAGATGAAGGCCGTTTTCTCTTGTGTTGCCATCACGCGCGCAGTTTACCGCGTGACGGCCGCGCCATCGCCTCGTCCCACACCTCGTGAATATGCGCGACCTCCTGCCTCGAAGCGCTCGAGGAACATGCCGCGCCTGCGTCGACAGCGTGCGCCGCGTCGGCTGGATCACCACGAATTCGGCGTGCAACTCGGGCGCAACGATCGGATTGACGATCAACTCGCCGCGGCCGATGTCGTTGACCGAGATCACGCTCGGCAGGATCGTCACCCAGTCGGAGCGCGCGACGAATTCGAGCGTGGCGATCATGGCGTCCATTTCCAGCATGGCCTCGACCTCGACGCCGTGGCTCTGGAAATAGGTTTCCAGATTGCGCCGGCGGATATTGTCCGGCCCCGGCACCACGAATTTCAGCGGCTTGCATTCGGCCAGCCGCAACGGCGCCAGCGGCGCAAAGCCGCGCTTCGGGCCGGAGATCAGCATTTCGCGGTCGCGCACCAGCAGCCGCGACTTCAGTCCGATGGTGCCCTCGAAGGCCGGCACCACCGCGAAGTCGAGTTCGTCGTCGAGCACCATTTCGGTCAGCAGGCCGCTATAGCCCTCGACGATGTGCAGGCGCACCTCCGGGCAGCGCGGCACGAAATCGTCGAGCACCGGCGCCAGCACCGCGCGGGTGAAGGTCGGCATCAGGCCGATGCGCAATTCGCCGGTGACCTTGCCGGCAAGCGCGCGCGCCTCCTCGGCGGCGTTCTCCAGCGCGCCGACCGCCTCGACGCAGCTCTTGTAGTAGCGCAGGCCGGCCGGCGTCGGCTTCACCGCGCCCGGCTGCGCGCTCGAACAGCTTGACCCCGAGCGTGCGCTCGACCGCGGCCACGTGCTGGGAAATGCCCGATTGGGTGGCGTTTTCGCGCTCGGCCGCGCGGGTGAAGGAGCCTTCCTCGCAGACCGCGATGACGGCGCGGACCTGCCGCAGGGGGATATTACGCATCGACACTACCCGATATTAGAAAATCTAATGGCGAAGCCACGATTATATTATTTCTTCTCGACGCCGCCATCCGCATAATCATCGCGGCCAATTCAACAAAAACGGCGCGGCCAGCGCGCCGGTCGGGAGGATGCTCATGGGCACAGCGAATTTCGGCACCGTCGGTCTGGATTGGCAGCAGCGGGTCAACTGGGACCGGCTGCGCGAATACCGCATCGAGCGCGCGCGCAGATGATGAAGAAGCACGGCCTCGGCGCCGTGCTCTGCATGTACGACGAGAACGTGCGCTACATCACCGGCACGCTGACGCCGGGCTGGAACCGGCTCAAGCCCGGCCTGCGCTACGCGATGCTGTGCGGCGACGGCCGGCCGATTCTGTTCGAGCAGGGCGATCTCGGCTTCCAGATCGAGCGGCACTCGCCGTGGATCCCGAAGGAAAACGTGCGCCACTCCTTCGCCTGGATCAAAGGCGCGGCCGGTCCGGCCTCGACCCAGCAGGTCAACAAGTTCGCCAACGCCGTCATCCAGGCGATGAAGGACAATGGCGTCGCCGGGCAGAAGCTCGGCTGTCGACTTCATCGACATCAACATGATCAAGATTTTCAAGGAGAAGAACATCAACTGGGTCGACGGCATGACCCCGATGATGGAAGCGCGCGCGGTCAAGAACCAAGACGAGCAGGAATGCTTCCGCATCGTCGGCGCCATCGGCGACGCCACGCATTGGGAGTGCATGAAGTTCCTGCGCCCCGGCATCACCGAGAACCAGGTGACCGCGCATCTGATGGAATATCTCTACAACTTCCCGGGCATGGAAGACGTCGAGGACGTGATCGTGTCGTCCGGCCCGAACACCTGGCCGAACTGGCGCAACTTCTCCGACCGCATCATCCAGCCCGGCGACATCGTGTTCATGGATTTGGCCGCGCTCACCTGGAACGGCTACAAGTCCTGCTATTACCGCACCTATTGCGTCGGCAAGGAGCCGAGCAAGGAGCAGAAGGACACCTACGAGACCGCGCTCAAGTGGCTGTACGATTCGATCGGCGCGGTGAAGGTCGGCGCCACCACGCGCGACATCGCGCTGAAGTGGCCGTCGGCGATGGAGACCTGGGGCTACGAGGACGAAGACCAGGCGGCCGCCAATCTGTGGGGCCACGGGCTTGGCCTCGCGCAATACGATCCGCCGGTGATCTCGCGCATCTGGTCGCTCGATCATCCGATCGAGATCCAGGAAGGCATGACCTTCGCGCTCGAAACCCAGCACGGCAAGCATTTCCGCTACGGCGTGCGCATCGAGGAAATGCTGATCGTGAAGAAGAACGAGATCGAGATCGTGTCGAACTTCCCGGTCAAGCAGATCACCGTCGTCGATCCGCTGCCGGGCTACGGCGATCACGTGAAATGACCTTGCGCTTGCGGAGTCCCCGCGCTCGCGCGGGGAGGGGATGCGCCGACCCTCGGCAAGACGGGATCTTGAAATGCATGACCGCCTTCATCCTCCCGCTCGCCGATCCCGCCGCGACCGACCCTGAAAACGTCGGGCCGAAGGCGGCCAATCTGGCGGCGCTGACGCAGGCCGGGCTGCCGACGCCGGGCGGCTTCGCGCTGACTGCGGAGGCCTATCGCCATCAGCTGCGCTATCTCGGCATCGCGGATTTGCTCGCGCAATACAACGCCGCCGACCTGCCGACGTCGCGCAAGCTGTCGGTGCAGATCCGCCTGGCGCTCTATGAAAAGCCGATCGCGCCGGAAATTCTCGAGCCGCTGCTCGCGGCCTGGCGCGCGCAACGCGCCGACGGCTCGCTGCGGCGTGGTGCGCTCCTCGGCGCTGATCGAGGACCGCAAGGGCGCCAATTTCGCCGGCCAGTTCGAAAGCTTCCTCGGCCTCACCGACGAAACCGAATTCCTCACCGCGGTGCGCGCCTGCTGGGCGGCGCTGTGGACCTCGCATGCGCGCCGCTACATGGACAATCACGGGCTGTCGCCCGCCGATACCGCGATGGGCGTGCTGATCCAGCCGCTGATCGCGGCGCGCGCCTCGGGCGGCGGCTTGAGCGAAACCGCCGAAGGCCAGATGCTGATTTCCGCCACCTGGGGGCTCGGCTCGGCGATCGCCCAGGGCGAGGTGGTGCCGGACCGCATCGTGCTGTCCAAAAACGGCTTCCTGCGCACGATCGAGGCCGGCCGCAAGGGCCATCGCGACACCTGCGAGCATGGCGTCTCGGCGCCGCAACTGGTGCCGGACGATCATGGTGAACGAGCCGTGCCTGACGGCGGGCGAGGCGGTGACGCTCGGCCGCCTGCTGCGCAAATGCGAGGCAACTCGCCGGCGAGCCGGTCGAGATCGAATGGGCGATGGACGAGCGCGGCTTCAAGCTGCTTGCAATCGCGGCCGCTGCATGTCGAGCCGGCAATCGTGCCTGACGAGATCTGGCTGCCGCATCCCGGCATCAACGGCCATCCCGCCGGCATCGGCTGGGGCTCAGGCCGCGCCGTGGTGGTGAACTGCGAATGCGAACTGTCGCGCGTGGCGCACGGCGACATCCTGGTCACGCGCGTGGCCGGGCCGGCGCTCAGCCACATCCTGCCGCGCGTGGCCGGCGTGGTGGCCGAACTCGGCGGCTCGACCTCGCATCTGGCTTCGCTGGCGCGCGAGCGCGGCATTCCGATGGTGCTCGGCGTGCTCGACGCCACGCGCAAGATTCCGGACGGCTCGCAATGCGCCGTCGACGGCGTCGCCGGCATCGTGCGGTGGCTGCGATGAGCGGCAAGCCGAAAAAAGCCGCGCGTCTTCGTCACCCAGCCGATCGCGCCAAGCGCGCTCGAGCGGCTGCGCGGCATCGCCAGCGTCACGATCAACAAGGATTCGAGCAAGATCATCGCCAAGCCAAGCTGATCGCGGCGGTGAAAAAATGCGACATTCTGTTTTCGCTCCTGCACGACAAGATCGACCGCGCGGTGCTGGCGGCCAATCCGAAATTGCGCATGCTCGCCTCGATGTCGATCACGCCCGACAATATCGACGTCGCGGAAGCCACCAAGCGCGGCATTCCGGTCACCGTGGTGCCGCCGATCGTGGCGGAGGCGACCGCCGATATCCATTTCGGGCTGATGATCGCGGTGGCGCGCCGCATGATGGAAGGCGACGCGCTGGTGCGCGCCGGCAAGTTCCCCGGCTCGCAATCGAACCATCTCGCCGGCAGCTTCGTGCACGGCAAGACCATCGGGCTCGTCGGCGGCGGCGGCCGCATCGGCCAGGCGACCGCGCGGCGCGCGCTCGGCTTCGGCATGCGGCTTATCTATTGGAGCCCGCGCCGCAAGCCGGAGGCCGAGCGCGAGACCGGCATGAAGCGCGTGACGCTCGACCAATTGCTGGCGGAATCCGATTTCGTCTCGCTGCATCCGCCGCTCAACGCCGAGACCCGGCACATGATTTCGGACCGCGAATTCGGCCTGATGAAGCCGACCGCCTTCATCATCAACACCGCGCGCGGCGCCATCATCGACGAAAAGGCGCTGGTGCGCGCGCTGAAGAAAAAAAAGATCGCCGGCGCCGGCCTCGACGTGTTCGAGCACGAGCCGAATGTGCCGCCGGCGCTCAAGTCATGAAGAATGTCGTGGCTCACGCCGCATCTCGGCAGCGCGCGTGATGGAAGTGCGCGACCTGATGGCGAATATCGTGGTCGACAATATCCAGGCGCTGATCGACGGCCGCATGCCGCCGAATTGCGTCAATCCGCAAGTGCTAAAGCCGTCCTGACGGCGTCAGAACTAACCGGGAGGAAGACCATGGCGGATTTGCCCAAGCTCGACGTGGTGATTGCCAATAATTTCGGCCATCTGCCGATGTTCATCGGCGCGGAGAAGGGCTTCTTCAAGCAGCACGGCGTCGACGCCAGCTTCAGGGTGGTCGATACCGGCACCGACATGGTCAACGCCCTGCACGACGGCCACGCGCAGGTCGGCGACATGAGCACGACCACTTATCTGAAGGCGGTGCATGCCGGCAATCCGTTCCAGTCATCGGCCTGATCATGAACGACGCCACCAACGACCATTGCGATACCCGCTCGCCATCGTCACCAAGAAGGGCACGGGCATCGATGCCGGCAAGATCGGCGACCTCAAGGGCAAGAAGGTCGGCCTCGCCAGCGGGCAGACCTCGGACGAATATTTCAAGATGGTGCTGCGCCGCGCCGGCGTGAAATACGAGGACGTCACCATCGAGAACATCTGGTCGCAGTTCGGCCTCGCGCCGGCGCTGAAGGAAGGCAAGGTCGACGCGATCGTGACCTGGGAGCCCTTTGTGACGCAGGCGCTCACCCAGGTGCCGGATTCGTATGAGGTGATCCGCGGCGGGCAGCACATGTCCTACGTCATGGTCGCGGTCGCGCATGGGCCGACGGTCGAGGCAAAGCCGGCGCGTGATCAAGAGCATCGCCGCCGGGCTGGCGCAGTCGTCGCACTTCACGCGCAATAACCGCGACGAGGCGGTGGAGATTTTCGCCAAATGGGTGCCGGGCACCGACGTCGCCATCGGCAAGAAGGCGATCAAGCACATCATCTTCGATCCGCGTGTCGCCGAACGTGCTGCGTGCCTTCGAGAACGCCGAGGACGAAGTGCTGCACAACACGCTCAAGGGCGCGGCGCGGCTCGACGTGCCGAGCCTGTTCCGCCCGAGTTCATGGCCGAGGTCGAGAAAGAGCATCCGGAATATTTCGCGGATCTGCCGAAGCTCTCTTAATCCCTCCCCTGAAAGGGGAGGGTCGGCGCGTCTTCGCGCCGGGGTGGGGTCTGCTAACGATTGAAACGAACCCCACCCGGCTCGCTTCGCTCGACACTCTCCCCGCGAGCGGGGAGGGATGAGAGAGTCACTCCGCCGTCCAGCCGCCGTCGATCACCAGCGAGGTGCCGGTCATCAGCGCCGAGGCGTCGCCGGCGAGGAACACGATGGCGCCGGTCAGGTCCTCGAGTTGGCCGAGGCGGCCGAGCTTGATGCGCGCCAACGTGTCGTTGCGGAACGCTTCGTTCTGGAAGAACGGCCGCGTCATCGGCGTTTCGATAAACGTCGGGGCCAGCGTATTGACGCGGATCTTGTGAGCGGCAAGCTCGATCGCCATCGCCTTGGTGAAACCTTCCATGGCGTGCTTGGTGGCGCAATAGACCGTGCGGGTCGAGCCGCCGACATGGCCCATCTGCGACGACATGTTGATGATCGAGCCGGGCTTCCTGGCCTCGACCAGCTTGCGCGCCACCGCCTGCGCGACGAAATAGGCGGCGCGCACGTTGAGCGAAAAAACGAAGTCGAAATCCTCGACCTTCACGTCGATAAACGGCGCCGGTTTGTTGGTGCCGGCATTGTTGACCAGGATGTCGAATGGTGACTGCGCGGCGATCGTATTTGCCGCGGCATCGACGTCACGCACGTCGAGGGTCAGCGCGTCGGCTTTTTGCCCGCGGGCGCGGATCGCGTTCGCCGCTTCCTCGATTTCCTTTTCGGTACGGGCGGCGAGCGTGACATGCGCGCCGGCATCGGCCAGCGCGGAGGCGGCGGCCAGCCCGAGCCCGCGCCCGGCGCCGGTCACCAGCGCGCGCCTGCCATCGAGGCGGAAGGATGGCGTTTTGGTCAATTCCACGGTCACTCGGCCGCCTGCGCGTAGGGCACGTTGCGGCCGCCGTAGCGGCGCACCCGCACGTTGGCCTGTTCGGCATGGGCACGGAAACCCTCCAGCATGCACAGCCGCGAGCAGACCTCGCCGATCTTGGCGCTGGCCTCGTCGGTCAACACCCGCTGATAGGTACAGGTCTTGATGAACTTGCCGACCCACAGCCCGCCGGTGAAGCGCGCATTCTTCTTGGTCGGCAGCGTGTGGTTGGTGCCGATCACCTTGTCGCCATAAGCGACGTTGGTGCGGGGCCCGAGGAACAGCGAGCCGTAATTTTTCATGTTGTTGAGGAAATAATCCGGATCGCGCGTCATCACTTGCACGTGCTCTGATGCGACGCGATCGGCCTCGGCGACCATCTCGTCGACGCTGTCGCAGACGATGACTTCGCCATAGTCCTTCCAGGCTTGACCCGCGAGATCGGCGCTCGGCAGGATTTTCAGCAGACGGTCGACCTCGCTCATCGTCTCGCGCGCGAGCTTTTCCGAATTGGTGATCAGCACGGCCGGGGAGGTGGGGCCGTGCTCGGCCTGGCCCAGCAAGTCCGTGGCGCAGATTTCGCCGTCCACGCTGTCGTCGGCGATGATCAGCGTCTCGGTCGGGCCGGCGAGCAGATCGATGCCGACGCGGCCGAACAGTTGGCGCTTGGCCTCCGCTACATAGGCGTTGCCGGGGCCGACGATCATGTCGACCGGCTGGATGCTTTCGGTGCCGAGCGCCATGGCCGCCACCGCCTGCACGCCGCCCAGCACGTAAATGTCGTCGGCGCCGCCGAAATGCATGGCGGCGACGATCGCCGGATGCGGACCGCCCTTGAACGGCGGCGCGCAGGCGATGATGCGCTTAACGCCGGCGACTTTGGCGGTGACGATCGACATATGCGCGGAGGCAACCATCGGATAGCGCCCGCCCGGCACGTAGCAGCCGATCGAGTTCACCGGGATGTGGCGGTGGCCGAGCACGACGCCGGGCAGCGTCTCGACTTCGAGATCGTGCATGGTGTCGCGTTGCTTCTGCGCGAAGTTGCGCACCTGCGACTGCGCGAACTTGATGTCCTCGAGGTCGCGCTTGCCGACCTGTGCAATCGCTTTTTCGATCTCCTGCGGCGACAGCTTGAAGTCTTTGGGCGACCATTTGTCGAATTTCTCCGACAGCGCGCGAATGGCGGCGTCCTTGCGCTCATCGACCTGCGCCAAAATGTCCTCGACGGTTTCGCGCACCTTGGCGTCGGCGGCTTTCACGGTAGCCGCGTCCATGCCGCGTTTGAGATAGCGGGCCATGCAGTCCTCCTGTCGTTATGCGTCGCGCGTTATTTTATCGCCTGCGGATTTATCGGCGAGCCAGTGCCGCCGGTGATGATCAGCGGCGGGCCGCAGAAGAAGAATTCGTAGACGCCGTCGTCGGCGCAGTCCTCGGCCAGCTCCTTGAGATAGAAAATCTCGCCCATGCACAGGCCCATGGCCGGGATCACCACCCAGTGCCAGGGCTGGTTGGCCTCGGTGGTCTCGTTCGGCCGCACTTCGACGCCCCAGGTGTCGGTGCAGATCGCCGCGATCTGCTTGTCCTGGCACCAATAGCAGTTCTCGAACTTCACGCCGGGCGCATCGCCGCCGGCATAGCCGCCCCATTTTTTCTCAGCCAGGCAGCGCTCCATCTGCCCGGTGCGGATGATGACGAAATCGCCGCGGCCGATCGCGACGTTCTGGTCCTTGGCGCATTTGTCGAGTTCGTCGTTGGAAATGCTCTCGCCGTCCGCCATCCACTTGACGCCGCGGAAGCGCGCGATGTCGAGCAGCACGCCGCGTCCCACCATCTTGTTCTTGGAGTGCTCGATGCCGAGCACGTTGAGGCCCTTGGCGTCGACCATCTTGGCCTCGTGGCCGTTGTAGCCTTTGTCCTCGTAGAAGATGTGACCGAGCGCGTCCCAATGTGTGGCGCCTTGCACGCACAGCATCAGCGTGTCGTCGGCGTAGCGGATGTTGTTCCAGTCCTGCCGGCCGGCGATGGCGTCGGTGCCGGTGGCGAGCATCTGATGGATCGGATTGAAGCGGCCGCCGAACAGGCCGGTTTGCGGCCCGGTGCGGTCGAGCGGGATGCCGAGCGCGAACACCTTGCCGGTGCGGATCAGGCGAAGTCGCCTTGACGATGTCCTCGGGCGTCACGTGATTGAGCGTGCCGATCATGTCGTCTTTGCCCCAGCGGCCCCAGTTGCTGAGCTTCTTGGAGGCTTCGGCAATCGCCTCTTTGCCGACCTTGATGTTCATGAGCGTTTCCCTCGTCGATCGTTTTTACGGCACGCGCTTGTATGAAAAGGCGGCCCGCCGGTGTTTTGTAATACTGCGCTGGAGGACGGCGTTTCAGCAAGCGGGGATGAGCGCGTGTTGACGAAACGCCGGTAAATTTCTCATGATCAAAATTGGAGAACCGGCCGAGGCGAGCCGGGCCAACGCACAACGGAGGATACAACCATGAAACGAAGCTTGATCGCTGTCGCTGCCTTTACCGCGGTGCTGGTGTTGCCGGCGCAGGCCGCCACCATCGTGGACGAGTGGGCAAGCGTGAAGACGCCGGCGGCGCCCGCGCTCAAGCCGGTGACGGTCGACCCCAAGACCACCGCGCTGTTGATGCTCGACTTCATGAACCAGAACTGCGGCAAGCGGCCGGCCTGCGTGGCGTCGATCCCGGCGGTGAAGAAACTGCTGGGTGAAGCGCGCGCCGCCAAGGCCCTGGTGATTTATTCGCTCATCGCCAACACCACGACGGCGGACGTCATCAAGGACGTGGCCCCGGAGGCTGACGAACCGCACGTGCTATCGGGGCCGGACAAATTCCTGCACACGGATCTGGAAAAGATTCTGAAAGACAAAGGCATCAAAACCGTGATCGCGGTCGGTACGTCGTCGAATGGCGCGGTGCTCTATACCGCGAGCGGCGCGGCGTTTCGCGGCATGAACGTCATCGTTCCGGTGGACGGAATGTCGGCGGTCGATCCCTATGCCGACTACAGCACGATCTTCACGTTCATGAATGCGCCGTCGGTGTCGGCGAAAACGACGCTGACCAAGATCGACATGGTGAAGTTCTAATCAGACCTTGCCGAGCGCCCGCAAAATCTTGCCGGGCGTAAACGGCATGTCGGTCAGCGGTTTTGCCGCCAGCGGGCGGAGCGCATCGTTGATCGCGTTCATCACGCAAGCCGGCGCGCCGGCGGTGCCGGCTTCGCCCGCGCCCTTGGCGCCGAGTTCGCTGTCGGCGGTAGGCGAGACCACGTGGCCGCATTCGATGTCTGGCATTTCGGCCGCCATCGGCACCAGATAATCGGCCATGTTGCCGTTGAGCATCTGCCCGCGCTCGTCATAGAGGCATTGCTCGAACAAGGCCGCGCCGATGCCCTGCACGACGCCGCCGCGAATCTGCTCATCCACCAGTTGCGGATTGATGATGGTGCCGCAGTCCTCCACGCACCAATGTTTCAGGAGCTTGACGAAACCGGTGTCGGTATCGACTTCGAGATAGGACGCCTGGATGCCATTGGTGAAGGCGAAGGGCCAGGCGCGCGGCACGTAATGGCGCGTCGCGATCAACTCGGCCTGGATACCGGCGGGCAAAGTATCGGGGCGAAAGTAAGCGACGCGCGCCAGTTCCTCGAGCGGCAGGCGTTCGGTGCCGTTCGCACTATCCACAACGATGCCATTGCGGATATCGAGGTCTTCGGGCTTGGCCTGCAACATGGCGGCGGCGACGGCGAGCACATTGCCGCGCAGCGCCTTGCCGGCCTGCCAAGCCGCTTCGCCGCCGATACCGGCCGCGCGCGATGCCCAGGTTCCGCCGCCATAGGGTGTGTTGTCGGTGTCGCCGGTGACCACGCGGACTTTGTCGATGGAAACGCCAAAAGATGTGGCGACGACCTGCGCCAGTACGGCTTCGGCGCCCTGGCCCTGCTCGGTGACGCCGGAAGCCACGCTGATGTTGCCTTGCGCGTCGAGCTTCACAGTAGCGCCATCTTGCGAGGTGATGCGGGCGCCGCCGACGCCGTAGAAAGCGGCGGACGGATTGGTCACCTCGATGAAGCTCGCGAAGCCGATGCCGCGATAGACGCCTTGCTCGCGTAGCTTTTTCTGCTCGGCGCGCAGGCCGGCGTAGTTCATCATGGCGTCGAGGTGCGCGAGCGACTCGTGGTGCGAAAGCTGCTCGAACTTCAGTCCCGAAGCCGATTGGGCTGGATAACCGTCGTCCGGCACCAGATTGCGCCGGCGCAGTTCGAGCGGGTCCATGCCGATCTTGGCGGCGGCGAGTTCGACCAAGCCTTCGGTCACGGCCACCGCGATGGGATGGCCGACCGCGCGATACTGGCACATGACGTTTTTATTCTGGAACACCACGCGCGCCTGGGCGCGATAGTTTGGGCAGCTGTAGGGACCGCCGACCAGCCCGACGATCTGGTTGGCCTCGATGCCGCTGGTGCGCGGATAGACCGAGTAGGGGCCGATGCCGGTGAGATCGTCGATCTCGAAGGCGGTGATGGTGCCGTCGTTCTTCACGCCGATCTTGGCTTTGATGCGGTGATCGCGGGCGTGGATATCCGTGACGAAACTCTCGATGCGGTCGGCGACGAATTTCACCGGCCGCTTGAGCAGTTTCGACAGCGCCACCGCCGCCATCTCGTCGGCATAGGTGTGCACCTTGATGCCGAACGAGCCGCCGACGTCCTTGGTGAGCACGCGCACTTGATGCTCAGCAATGCCGAGATGCTTGGCGAACAGGTTCTGCATCATGTGCGGCGCCTGCGTGCCCTGGTAGACCGTCATGCGCCGGTCGCCTTCGTTCCAGTCGGCGACGATGGATCGCGGCTCGGTGGTCACGCCGGTGTGGCGGCCGAACATGAAAGTGGTCTCGACGACTGCATCGGAGGAGGCGAAAGCCTTGTCGACCTCGCCGGCATCGAGCTTGCGCTCGAAACACAGATTGTCGCCGAGCGATGCATGGATCACCGGCGTCTTGGCATCGAGCGCGGTTTCCGGATCGGTGACCGCGGGCAGTTCTTGATAGGTTATCTCGACCAGCTCGCAACCGTCCTCGGCCTCGGCGCGCGTGCGCGCGACCACGGCGCAGACCGCCTCGCCTTGCCAGCAGGCGACATCAACCGCGATAGGTGATTGCGGCGCGGATTTCAGGCCTTTGAGATGCGTGAGCACGCCGACCCAGGGCGTCATCACTTTGGCCAGTTCGCGCGCCGGTGACGACCGCGATCACGCCCGGCGATTTCTTGGCGGTCTCGGCTTTGATGCCGACGATGCGCGCATGGGCGTGCGGCGAGCGCACGAAGGCGACATGCGCCATGCGCGGCAACGTAACGTCGCTGACATATTGCCCGCGGCCTTGCGTCAGCCGCTGTAAATTTGGTCGCGGCACCGAGCGGCCGATATAGGAGTTCGGCCGGTCGAGCGCGGTCAATACGGGCGGCGAGTCAGCGGTGATTTTCATAATGGCTACAGGAACCGCGTCGGCCACAAAATGGTGCGCCACATATGCGCCGACGGGCTGTCGTCGAGGCCGAGCCCTTCCTTCGGCTGCCTGAAATTGCGGCCGATGATGTCGACGAAGTCGTCGAGATTGACCTTGGCGTTCGGGTCGAACGAATAGATGTCGTTCATGCAGATCAGGCGCGACGTCATGTACCACTTGTGCTTGCGCGCGCGCTGGTACTCCTCGACGATGTAAGGCTCCGGCTTGTAGTCCGGGCCGAACAATTCCTTGTAGAGATCGGGATAGCCGTAGCCGACCGACTCGTCGGGGAAGAAGCGCAAGGCCTGATGCGATTTCACCGCCCAGGCCACTTCCTCGTCGACATAAGGTTCGATCATCTGCGCGCCCCAGTAGCCGTGGTCGCAGCGGATGAAGCTGACGATGGCGATATCGTGCAGCAGGCAGGCCAGCACGACCTTTTCCGGCTGACCGCCTTTGAGCGCGTGCGTCGCGCTTTGCAGCAGATGCGCGGTGGAGGCGAAGCGGTGGCGGAAATAATCGACCAGCGTCGGCTTCTCCGGCATCGGCGGCAGTCGCGGATCGTCGCCCATCAGAAAGAATTTTCCCGGATGCTTTGCGCGCATCGCCGGGCTCGTATCCATCTCCACTTTGCCGTCCATCATATGCGCGATGGTCGACTTGGTGATGATGCGCTCCATCTCGTGCATTTTCTCTTCTTCGAGCTCGTCGGCGCGCTCGGACATCGACAGAGGGCGGGGGTGTTCGTTCATGTTGACCTTCCTTTCGCGCGCGTTTGCGCAACGGATTCCACCGCATCGACGATGGCTTGATAGCCGGTGCAACGGCAGTAATTGCCTGAAAGATGTTCGCGGATCTCGTCGCGGCTTGGCACGCTTTTATCGTCTTTTGTCGTTTCAGCAGGTCCTGCGCCGCCGCGATCATGCCGGGCGTGCAATAGCCGCATTGCAGCGCGTTGCGCTGCTCGAACGCGGCTTGCAGGTCGGCGATTTCGCCGGAATCGGACAGGCCTTCGATGGTTTCGACCTCGGCGCCGTCGCACTGCACCGCCAGCATCAGGCAGCCGCGCACGATCTCGCCGTTGACGCGAACGGTGCAGGCGCCGCAGACGCCGTGCTCGCAGCCGACATGGCTGCCGGTCAGCGCCAAATCCTCGCGCAGAAAATCGACCAGGGTCTGGCGCGGCTCGACGCGTTCAACAACCTGTTCGCCGTTGACGGTGAGCGAAATGTCGATGGCATGGCCGCTCATGAAGCGCGCCTCCATCAGTTGCGCGGCCACGCGGCGCAGCAACACGCCGGCGAGATGCTGCTTCACTTTGCCGGTGGCCTGCACGTCGTCCGGCGGATCGAGATCGAGCGCTGCGACCGCGGCGTCGACGCTGCCGCTTGCCAGCGCCGCTTCGGCTTTCCTGGCGCGCATGGGCGTGGCGCCAACGCCGAAAAAAGCCAGGTGTACGTCATTCAATTTCTTGCCGTCGGCGCGCGCGCTGGCGGCGAGGCCGACGATGGCGTAATCGCCGTGGCGGCGCGCCAGTTCGGCGAAACCGGCGCGCGTGTCCTTGCCCGCCGCCGGCACGCGAATGGCGGTCAACACATCCTGCGGCCCGAGCGCGGTCTCGAACAGACCTTGGAAAAAATCCTGCGCCCGTATGGTGCGCTTGCCCTTGGGCCCGGTCGCGTCGATTTCGGCGTCGAGCGCCAGCAGGCAGGCCGGCAATTCGGCGGCCGGGTCGGCGAAGGCGATCGAGCCCCCGAGCGTGCCACGGTTGCGGATGGCGGCATGACCGATATGCGGTATGGCGCGCGCGATCAGCGGCGCGTATTTGGCGATCAGCTCGGAACGTTCGGCTTGCGCATGGCGCACCAGCGCGCCGAGTTCGACTTTGCCGTTTTTATGCGCAACGCCGCCGAGCCCGCTGATGCCGTTGATGTCGATCAGCAAAGCGGGCGACGACAGCCGCATGTTGAGCGTGGCGATCAGGCTTTGCCCGCCGGCCAGCAGACGCGCATCCTTCTCGCCGAGGAGCGCAACCGCTTCCTCGATCGAGCGCGCCTTTTTGTAGGCAAATGGCGCCGGCTTCACGAATGCTCCCGTTTTGGCCGCGCATGATCTTGTCCGAAAACCGGTTGCCACTTTTCGGGATCATGCGCTGTTCCTTGTCATTGTGACCCAGAACCGGGCCGGGTCAAAGCGGGTTGGCGCTGCTACCGCAGGGACGTATAAAGCCAGCACAAAAATCAGGGAGGCAGCATGCCCAAGGAATTCGAAGGAAAAGTCGTCGTCATCAGCGGCGGCAGCCGCGGCATCGGCCGGGCCATTGCCATCGCCTTTGCGCGCGAGGGCGCGCAGACGGTGCTGGCGGCGTCCAGCGCGGCCAATCTCGCCGAAGGCGCCAAGATGGTTGCCAAAGCGGGCCCCGAGCCGATGACGGTTGCCGGCGATCTGCGCACGCTGGCGGCCTGCGAGCAGCTGTTCAAACAGGTCAACGAAAAATTCAAACGCTGCGACGTGCTGGTCAATAATGCCGGCGCCACCAAGGGCGGAAAATTTCTCGATCAGCCGGACGACGCCTGGACCGACGGCTTCGCGCTCAAGTTTCATGCCGCGGTGCGGTTGACGCGGGTGTTCTGGCCGCTGCTCAAGCAAGCCCATGGCAATATCGTCAACATCATCGGCGGCGCGGCGCGCACGCCGGGCCCGGACTTTCTGATCGGCGGCGCAGTCAACGCGGCCATGGCCAATTTCGCCAAGGGCCTGACCTCGCTCGGCAACCGCGACGACATCAACGTCAACGTCATCCATCCCGGCCAGACGCAGACCGACCGGGTCGAGCAGTTGTTCGCGCAATTCGCCAAGGCGCAGAACAAGACCGTGGAGCAGATCCGCGAGGAGGCGCTGGTCAAAAGCGGCCTGCGCCGCATCGGCCAGCCGGAGGACGTGGCGGAGCTGGCGCTGTTTCTATGCAGCGCGCGGGCGCGCCACATTCACGGCACGGCGATCGCCGTCGATGGCGGCGGCACGCCGGGGTACTATTAGACGAGAGTTTTCACGATATCGATCGAGCGGCGCAGCAGTGTCATCGAGGCTTCCAGCGTGCGGAAGGCGGCGTGCGCGGTCAGCGTGACATTCGGCAATTTCGCGAGAGGATGGTCGGGTTTCAGCGGCTCGGTGTGAAACACGTCGAGTCCGGCGTGGCGGATGTGGCCGCTCTTGAGCGCGGCGATCAGGGCCGCCTCGTCCGCCAGCGCGCCGCGCGCGGTGTTGACGAAGATGACGCCCGGCTTCATGCGCGCGATGCGCTCGGCCGACAGAAAGCCGCGCGTCTCGTCGCCGAGCGTCAAGTTCATCGATACCACGTCGGCGCGCGCCAGCAGCGTGTCGATGTCCACCAGCGGCACTTTTATGTCGGCATGTTTGGTGCGGTTCCAGCCGATCACCTTCATGCCCATGCCTTTGCCGATGCGCGCGACCTCGCGGCCGATGCCGCCGAGGCCGATCACGCCCAGAGTCTTGCCCAAAAGCTGCACGCCTTCATGCGGCGTCCAGGTGCCGGCGCGCACCTCGCGGTCCATGCGCGCCACATCGCGCGCCGCCGCCACTATCAGCGCGATCGAATGCTCGGCAACCGCGGTGTCGCCATAGCCCTTGATGATGTGCACCTTGATGCCGCGCGCTTCCAATTCGCCGACATTCATGTAGCTCGCGGGTCCGGTGCCGAGGAACACGATGTGCTTGAGCTGCGGTGCACCGCTCGACCAGATCGGTCGGCATGTAGGAATGGTCGTCGATCGCGATATCGTAGCCGGCGAGCACCAGCGGCAGTTCGTCGCGCGCGAAAGGCTCCCGATTGACGTCGATTTTCGGATCGTCCGGGCGAAGCACGCGCGCCCACACCGGCGCGAGTTGATCGTTGCAGTCGAGGAAAATGGTTTTCATGTCAGTGCGCCACGATCGGCTGCGCGGCCAGCACGGGCGCGCGTGGCGTGATGTCGGCAAAGATGGAGCCTTCCTCGAACCATGACTTCGGCGCCGGATGACCCCATAGCGTCTGCCGCTGCGGATCGCGCAGCGACCAGCGCAGCGGCTTGAAGTCCGGATCGACGGTGAGATAGTCCGAGGTGAACAGTTCGACGCGGTGGCCGTCGGGATCGCGCACGTAAAGAAAGAAGGCGTTGGAAATGCCGTGGCGGCCGGGCCCGCGCTCCATGTTGGCGAGGAATCCGGATGACGCCATCACGTCGCAGATGTGCAGGATGTCGAGCGCGCCCGCGGTCCACACGCCGATATGGTGCAGCCGGGGGCCGGCGCCATTGGTGAAGGCGATGTCGTGCACATTGCCCTTGCGATGCATCCACACCGCCCAGAGCTGCGCATCGGGTTCGTCGGTCTCGGTATATTCGGTCAGCCGGAAACCGATGTCGTTGTAGAAATCGTAGGACGCCTGCACGTCGGGCGTGAAACAGTTGATGTGGTCGATGCGCTGGATGCGCGCGCCTTTGTGTTGGGCATATTGCCGCAGCATCGAGTCGGCCTGATCCATGCGGGCATAGAAATCGATCGGCATGCCGACGCCATCGACGGTGCGTAGCGTGCGGCCCTGATAGGGAACTTCCGGGAATGAGGTCGGCAGTCCCTTGCGCGCGAAATAAAACGCGGCGCGGTCGAGGTCCTCCTCGCTCGCGAGTTTGAAGGCAGCGGCATGGACGCGAGGCGCATCGGCCGCGCTCAGTACGATGGAATGATGATTGCGCTCTTCGACGCCGCGCAGGAAAAGCGCGTCCTTGTGCGCGTCGGTGACCAGGTAACCCAGGCAATCGACATAAAAGGCGCGCGATTTGGCCAGATCGCGCACGCCGAATTCGACGTGGCTGGCGCGTACCACGTTGAACGGCGGATTGAGGACGGGCGGGCGAACCGGCATGGCAAGTTAAGCGTTATTGGCAATGAGTTGTGACATCGGCTCCCCCGGCGTTGACGGCCCCGCGCGCAGCGAATACATCAGCGCGCGCCGCATCATCCCGCAGCATATCGCCGAACCGCAGATGACTCCATGCCGCCCGAATGCGGGCGCGGCGAGCCTGGAAATTCGAATGAAACTGGCAAGCTACAAAGTGCGCGGACGGGAGAGCTTCGGCGCGATCGTGGGCCAAGGGTCGGGCGAAGGCGTGGTGGACCTGAAGACGCGGCTCGCCCCGCAATTCACCTCCGTGTTCGATCTGCTGCGTGCCGACAGGCTTGATACCGCGCGCGCGGCGATGCACGGGGTGCGCGCCGATTTCCCGCTGGCCGAGCTGGAATTCCTGGCGCCGGTGCCGGCGCCTGAGAAAATTCTATGCATTGGCATCAACTACGCCAACCGCAATGCCGATTTCGGCGACGCCGAGCTGCCGAAATATCCCAGCATGTTCTATCGCGCGCCCGGCTCGCTGGTCGGGTCACCAGGGAAAAATCGTGCGGCCGCACGAATCCGAGCAGCTCGATTACGAGGGCGAGATCGCGCTGGTGATCGGCGCGCAGGGCCGCCGCATCGCGCATGACCGACGCGCTCGAGCATGTGGCCGGCGTCACCCTGTGCAACGAGGGCACCATTCGCGACTGGCTGCGGCACGGCAAGTTCAACGTGACGCAGGGCAAGAATTTCGATGCCACCGGCAGCATCGGGCCTTGGCTGGTGACCGCCGACGAGCTCGATCTGCGCCAGCCGCTGCACATCACGACCAGGCTCAACGGCGATATCGTGCAGGACGACACCACCGCCAGCATGATCAAATCGTTTTCCGATCTGATCGCCTATGTCAGCACCTTCATGACCCTCAAGCCCGGCGATATCATCGTCACCGGCACGCCGGTCAAGCTTGGGCCGAAATCCGATCCGCCGCGCTGGCTCAAGCCGGGCGACGTGGTGGAAGTCGAAGTCCCGCAGATCGGGATCCTGCGCAACACCGTGGTGGCGGAAGCATGAGCGACGCCCGCAAGAAAGTTTGCATCATGGCGTGGCCGGCGGGCCATTCGCGCTCGCCGCTGATCCACAATTACTGGATCAAGCAGCACAAGCTCGACGCCGAATACGACCGCGAAGCGGTGCCGCCGGAAAAATTCAAGGAATTCATCACGCATCTGCGCGAGCACGGTTATATCGGCGGCAACGTCACGGTGCCGCACAAGGAAACCGCGCTGGCTTTGTCGCTGCCGGACGAGCGCGCCAAGGCGGTCGGCGCCGCCAATTGCCTTTGGTACGAGGGCGACATGCTGCGCTCGACCAATACCGACGTCGAAGGCTTTCTCGGCAATCTCGACGCCGTCACGCCGGGCTGGGACCGCGGGCTGGAGACCGCCATGGTGCTGGGCGCCGGCGGCGGCGCGCGCGCGGTGATCTTCGGACTGATCCAGCGCAATGTCGGGCGCATCTATGTGATCAATCGCACGGTCGAGCGGGCGCAGGCCTTGAAGAAGAAGTTCGGCGCGCGCGTCCACGTCGCCAAGCGCGACGAAACCACCGGCCTGCTCGGCGGCGCCGGTCTGCTGGTCAACACCACGACCTTGGGCATGGTTGGGCAGCCGCCGCTGGAGATCAATCTGCGTTGTCCGGCCTCGCTGGTGGTCGCGGATCTGGTCTACGCGCCGCTGGAGACCGGGCTCCTGAAACTGGCGCGCGAGCGCGGCCTGCGCACGGCCGATGGGCTCGGCATGCTGCTGCACCAGGCCGTGCGCGGCTTCGAGCGCTGGTTCGGCGTCAGGCCCGAAGTGACGCCGGAACTCCGCGCGCTGGTCGAGGCCGATCTCCGAGGCGCGGCGCCCGCAGCGCCTCAACAAAAGGGGCACCCGCCGGTCAGGCAGCCCCCGGCGGAATAAGGAGCGCGACGAGGGGTTCTTCGCCTGAAGGGCCGGCGCCATGACGCCGGCCGCAGCGGGAGGACATAATGTTTCACTTGAATATGACACGCGCGCCTCGGCGCCGCCGCGATCGCCTTGAGTGTGATGGCGACGGCCGCCGTCGCGCAGCAGCCGGCCCGCATCCGCGGCCAGATCGAAAAGGTCGATGGCGCGATGCTGACGGTCAAGACGCGCGACGGGCAAACGGTGATGGTCAAGGTCGCGGACGACGCGCGGCTTGCCACGCTCAGCAAGACGTCGCTCGCCGACATCAAGCCGGACGCATATATCGGCGTTGCCGGAATGCCGAAGCCGGACGGCAGTATCGTTGCGTTCTCGATCCACACGCTGCCCGAGCAGCGCGCGCGGGCGCGGCGAAGGCGAGCGCCCGTGGGACGCGCGCCCCGGCAGCACGATGACGAATGCCTACCTGGCGTCGGTCGTCAAAGGCAAAGAGGGCGACGAAATTACAGTGAAATACAAGGGCGTCGAGAAAAAGGTGATCGTGACGCCCGCGACCGTCATAGCCACGCAAGCGCCTGCCGACAAAGCCGCCTTGCAGCCCGGCGCTCAGATTGCCATGATGGTGGCGGAAAAGCAGCCGGACGGCTCGCTGCTCGCGAAGGTCATGTACGTCGGCCGTGGCATTACGCCGGCGATGTGAGGCAACAGCCATGATCAGTCGATTGACGCTCGCCGCAGCGGCTGCTTTTGCTCGCCGCCGGCGTCGCGTGGACGCAGCAGCCGCCGAGCCTGCGCGTGGCCGGCACCGTGGAAAGCTTCGACGGCCACGTGCTGGCAATCAAGTCCGACAAGCTTGGCGAGGTGAAGGTCAATCTCGCCGGCAACACCGCGGTGTTCGGCGTGAGCAAGGCGACCATCGCCGACGTCAAGGCGGGCGCCTTCATCGGTGTCGGCGCCATGGCGCAAGCGGACGGCAGCCAGCGCGCCATCCAGGTGACGGTAATGGCGGAATCGCAGCGCGGCCTGAGCGAAGGCCACAGGCCGTGGGATGCGCGGCCGAACAGCACGATGACCAATGGCACCATCGATCAGACGGTGGAAAGCGTCGACGGCCGGGTGCTGACGGTCAAATACAAGGGCGGCGAGCAGAAAATCGTGGTGCCGCCCGAGGCGAAAATTCTCGCCTATTCGGCCGCCGGCACGAGCGACCTCAAGCCGGGCGCGCATGTCGCGGTCTTGCGCGCGGTGAAGAAGCCGGACGGCTCGCTCGAGTCCAACCGCGTCAATGTCGGGCGCGGCGACGTGGCGCCGCAATAGGCCGCGGTTCAGCGGCCCTTCAACTGCGCGCGTCCGCGCGGCGTGAGTTCGAGCAGCGATTCCTGCATGCTGCTGCCGTTCCGGAAGCGGACCAGGCCGTCGGAAATCGCGTCTTCCCAGATCGACAGATGCGGGCAGCTGCGCCGCCAGGCTTCGGCGTCGGCGTAAGAGCGCGGGGCCTCCTCGACCCAGGCGAGGAACTGCTGCGTCAAGGCGTGCGCGGCGGGTTGCATGGCGGGGGTCATTACACCCGCGCGCGATTCATTTCAATTCGGGGCGCTCGCTGCGCATGATCGGCCTCTGAATTGGGTTCTTGGCGCGAAAGTTGCTTAAGATAACGGCAGCCGGGCAACGCTTACAGAGCAAAGGAATGGGTTCATGAAACGCAGCGATCTGACGGAGAAGCTTCTCGACATCAAACGCGAGAAGGGCTGGAGCTGGAAATATATCTGCGGCGAGATCGGCGGCATGTCGCCGATCCTGGTGACGGGAGCGATCCTCGGCCAGATGAAACTGACCAAGCCGCAGGCCGCCGCCGCGGCCAAGCTGTTCGGGCTTTCCAAGAGCGAACAGACCCTTCTTAACGAGGTGCCGTTCCGCGGCACCGGCACGCCGATGCCGCCGACCGACCCGCTGATCTACCGCTTCTACGAGTTGATCATGGTCAACGGCCCCGCTCTCAAAGCCCTCATTGAAGAGGAATTCGGCGACGGCATCATGTCGGCGATCGACTTCGACATGGACATCACGCGCAAGGCCGACCCCAAGGGCGACCGCGTCGCGCTCGGCATGACCGGCAAATTCCTGCCGTTCAAGTATTACGGGGCCAAGGGCAACGAGTTGGCGTTGGGGTTGAAGGAGGAGTAGGGGGGCGTGCGGCGTCCGTCGCATGAGCAAATGCCGCGCTTATGGAGTTCGAGAGGCAGGCGGGATTAGCTTAGGCGGGTGTCAACCAAACCGGGCGCAGGCCACTTTGCCCAAGAATAGCGAACGATTTCTTTTCCGTATGTGTCGGCGCGAAATTTACACGTGATCAAATCGCCGTGTTTTGTCAGAAACGCGATGAAGTCCGCAATGTTCGTGTGCTTTGCTAGATGCCAGGAAGTTCGGTTTTGAAGAAGTACCCGAGCGAGCTGCACTTTGGAGTAAACCCGTTTCGAACTTTTAGAGAAACTGGTCAGGATGTCGGTCTTGGCGAGAACGAGACGCGTCGGTTGTGCCATGCGGGGAGACTCAGTGGGGAAAGCGGACGTGGTATATATACCACGTCCACTTTCCCCACTGAGCGAGCGACTTCGGGACGAGTAAGCCAGGACGTATCTACGGTATATATACCGAAGATACGTCCTCTGGTTGGTCCGCCTCAATTCCAGCAGTCTTGACATAATGTCCATAAAAGTGAACGGTAATACCGTTAGTGATCATATTGGTGGACATTATGCCGAAACGTATGGGACCCTCCTTACCTCTTCCCGTCGCCAGAGCGCTGAGAAAACTGGGCTCCGACATTAGAGACGCTCGCCGCCGCCGCCGCATACCAACCACAACGATGGCTCAGCGCGCCTCCATGAGCCGTACAACCCTTGGGAAAGTGGAAAAGGGAGACCCGGGCGTTCAATTGGGCATTTACGCGACAGTACTTTTCATCTTGGGCCTCACCAATCGCATCGCCGACTTAGCCGATATCCGAAAGGATGAAACTGGTCTTCAACTCGAAGAAGAACATCTGCCGCAGCGAATTCGGATGCCTTCATCGGCTTCTTCGAGAAATCCAAAGAACTAGACAATGGATCTGGAAGCCTTCGTCTATATGGATATTGCAGGCGCTCCGGTTCTCGTAGGCCGGCTGTGGTCGCGCATGCGAAAGCAACGGGAAACTGGCACCTTCGAATATGATGCAAGCTGGCTTGAACGTGCCGACCGCTTCGCACTGGAGCCCGCTCTTATCCTGAGCGAAGGCCCGTATCACACGGGCGCCGACCGACCGATGTTCGGTGCGATTGGGGACTCTGTCCCTGACCGCTGGGGGCGGGCGTTGATGCGTCGCGCCGAGCGGCGGGCCGCCGAGCGCGAGGGCAGGCAGTCACGCACCCTTTTTGAGATCGATTTCCTGCTTCAGGTTGATGATGAAGCACGTGCTGGAGCTTTGCGCTTCGCGAAGAAAGAAGGTGGCCCTTTCCTCGCTGAGGCCGACAAATTTCGGATACCGCCCATCGTCGAGTTGAATCGCCTTCTCGCTGCCGCCGAACGCGTCATTGACGATAAAGACAGCGAAGAAGACCTGCGCCTTCTCATCGCGCCCGGCTCGTCCCTTGGCGGCGCGAGGCCGAAGGCTTCGGTTCGTGACAAGGATGGTCATCTCTCTATCGCCAAGTTTCCACACAAAGACGACAGCTCGCATGTTGTTTTGTGGGAGGGAGTGGCGCTGACCCTTGCCGCACGCGCGCGCATTGCGGTGTCGGAATGGCAGGTCGTGCAAGTCGGAAACAAGGCATGTCTTATTCTACGCCGCTTCGACCGGCAGAACGGCGCGCGCGTGCCGTTGCTTTCCGCGATGAGCATGCTTGGTGCGGCTGACAACGAAGCCCATACCTATCTGGAAATTGCTGAAGCTTTACGTCAGCAGGGCGCTTCGCCGAACGACGACTTAAAAGAGTTGTGGCGGCGCATTGTATTCAACGTGCTCATTTCCAATACTGACGACCATCTGCGCAACCACGCGGTTTTGTATGAGAGTCAAAAAGGCTGGCGACTTTCACCTGCCTACGACATGAATCCCGTACCGGTGGATGTGAAACCGCGTATTCTCACGACTGCTATTGATCCAGAAGACAACAGCGCGTCGATGGATTTGGCCTTTGCGGCGGCGGAATATTTTGGGCTGAAGAAGGCCGAGGCGAAGGCTATCGCGGGCGAGGTCGGGGCCGCCGTCGGTCAATGGCGGCAGGAAGCCCAAAAGGCGGGTATTGCCAAGAGCGAGATTGATCGAATGGCGTCGGCTTTCGAACACAAAGACCTGAAAAAAGCTCAAGGCACATAAAGTGCACCTAGCAACACCACACAAACACCCCCATGAAACACATCGGCTTCCTCTCCTTCGGTCATTGGACCCCGTCGCCGCAGTCGCAAACGCGGACGGCGTCGGACGCGCTGCTGCAATCGATCGAGCTTGCGGTGGCGGCCGAGGCGCTCGGCGCCGACGGCGCCTATTTCCGGGTGCATCATTTCGCCCGCCAGCTCGGCTCGCCGTTTCCGCTGTTCGCGGCCTGCGGCGCGCGCACGAAGAAGATCGAGATCGGCACCGCGGTCATCGACATGCGCTACGAGAACCCGCTCTACATGGCGGAGGACGCGGGCGCCGCCGACCTCATCGCCGGCGGCCGCCTCCAGCTCGGCATTTCGCGTGGTTCTCCGGAACAAGTGATCGACGGCTTTCGCCATTTCGGCTACGTGCCGCCCGACGGCATGACCGACGCCGACATGGCGCGGCGCCACACCGAAGTGTTTCTCGATGTGATCCTGGGCAAGGGCTTCGCCAAGCCCAACCCGAACCCGATGTTTCCGAACGCGCCGGGCCTGTTGCGCGTCGAGCCGTTCTCGGAAGGCCTGCGCGAGCGCATCTGGTGGGGCGCCGGCACCAACGCCACCGCGCAATGGGCGGCCAAGCTCGGCATGAACCTGCAGTCTTCGACGCTCAAAATCGACGAGAGCGGCAAGCCGTTCCATGTGCAGCAGGCCGAGCAGATCCGGCTCTACAAGGCGGCGTGGAAGGAAGCGGGGCACGCGCGCACGCCGCGGGTGTCGGTGTCGCGCAGCATCTTTGCGCTGGTCAACGATCAGGACCGGATGTATTTCGGCCGCGGCGACGACAAGGACCAGATCGGTTTTCTCGGCATCAGCGAGCGCGCCATTTTCGGCCGCTCTTACGCGGCGGAGCCGGAGGCGCTGATCGAGCAGCTCAAGGGCGATGAAGGCATCGCGGAAGCCGACACGCTATTGCTCACCGTGCCCAATCAGCTCGGCGTCGACTACAACGCCCACGTCATCGAGACGATCCTCAAACACGTCGCGCCGGGATCTGGGGTGGCGCTGACGCTCTTCACCGTTCGCCCCCGCGCAAGCGGGGACCCAGTTCTTTAAAGTCTCGATTCCCGCTTTCGCGGGAATGAACGGAGAATGGGGCGACGCCGAGGAGTGATGCCAGTCACCGCTTCTTGCGTGGCTTTGGCGCCTTGACGGAGTTTCGCAAGGGCGAGTCCGCCAGCACGTGCGGGCCGATTTCGTCGATCGATTTGACGCCGCATAGCGCCATCGCGACGTCGAGCTCTTTCTTCAGGATGTCGATCGCCTTGGCGACGCCGGCCTCGCCATTGGCGCCGAGCCCGTAGACATAGGCGCGGCCGATCATGCAGCTGCGCGCGCCGAGCGCGAGCGCGCGCAGGATGTCGGCGCCGGTGCGGATGCCGCCGTCGAACATCAGCTCGATGTCGGAGCCGACCGCGTCGACTATCTTCGGCAACATCGAGATCGACGACGGCGCGCCGTCGAGCTGACGCCCGCCGTGGTTCGACACGATCAGCGCGCTGGCGCCGGTCTTGGCGGCGAGCCTGGCGTCATCGATATCGAGGATGCCCTTGATGATGAGCTTGCCCCCCCACTGGTCGCGGATCCATTCGACGTCTTTCCAGTTCAGCCGCGGATCGAACTGCTCGTTGGTCCACTGCGCCAGCGACTTGATGCCGTCCATGCCCTTCACGTGGCCGGCGAGGTTGCCGAAGGTCTTGCGCTTGCCCTTGAGGATCGACAGCGCCCAGGCCGGCTTGGTGGCGATGTCGAGGAGGTTGGCGACGGTGATGCGCGGCGGCACCGTCATGCCGTTGCGCAGATCGCGGTGGCGCTGGCCGAGCACCTGCAGATCGACGGTCAGCACCAGCGCGCTGCATTTTGCCTTTGCCGCGCGCTGGATCAATTCCCGGATGAAGCCGCGGTCGCGCATGACGTAAAGCTGGAACCAGAACGGCTTGCTCACCGCCTCGGCCACGTCCTCGATCGAGCAGATCGACATGGTCGAGAGCGTGAAAGGAACGCCGGCCGCCTCGCGCCGCGCGCGCGGACAGGATTTCGCCGTCGCCATGCTCCATGCCGCACAGCCCGATCGGCCCGAGCGCGATCGGCGCCGCTGCCTGCTCGCCCGATGATCTTGGTGGAAATGTCGCGGTTGTCGACATTCACCAGCACGCGCTGGCGCAGCTTGATGGCCGCGAGGTCGTCGAGGTTGGCGTGGAATGTCTGCTCGGTGTACGAGCCGCTGTCGGCGTACTCGAAAAAGGCGCGCGGAACCCGCCGGCGGGCAAGTTGTCGCAGGTCTTCGATGCTGGGTGTGATTTTCATGGACGGTCCGCGGGACGAGATCGATCTGCTTTTCGGTAGCACAGGAATTAATCATGCGGAACCGCGGGTTTCGCGGTCTTTTCGACGGATAATTTCGTGCGGCGGCATAATGTTAATGACGCCGGTAACGATTACTCATATTTTTTGAAGTAAAACCGCTGCATTGGCTCTATTATAGGGTACTGCGGCATCGGGGAGCCGCCCGCCAATAAACCAGCCTTTGCGCTACTGAAGGCCATAACACGGGCGTCGAGGGGTAGTTCATGGTTCGTCGTTATTTCGGCACCGACGGCATTCGCGGCCGGGCCAACAAGGTGATTACCCCCGAACTGGCGCTCAAGGTCGGCCAGGCCGCCGGATTGATTTTCAAGAACGGCGACCATCGCCATCGCGTGCTGATCGGCAAGGATACCCGTCTCTCCGGCTACATGATCGAGACCGCGCTGGTCGCCGGCTTCACTTCGGTCGGCATGGATGTACTACTCACCGGCCCGATTCCGACGCCGGCGGTCGGCGTGCTGGCGCGCTCGATGCGCGCCGATCTCGGCGTGATGATCTCCGCCTCGCACAATCCGTACGACGACAACGGCATCAAGCTGTTCGGGCCGGACGGCTTCAAGCTCAGCGACAAGGTCGAAAGCGAAATCGAAGAACTGCTCGATTCGGATCTCAGCAAGAAGCTGGCCAAGAGCGACGACCTCGGCCGCGCCAAGCGCATCGACGGCGTGCAGGACCGCTACATCGAATTCGCCAAGCTCACGCTGCCGCGCTCCAACGATCTGTCCGGGCCTGCGCGTGGTGATCGATTGCGCCAATGGCGCCGCCTACAAGGTCGCGCCCGGCGCGCTGTGGGAACTGGGCGCCGACGTGATCTCGATCGGCGTCAATCCGGATGGCTTCAACATCAACAAAGATTGCGGCTCGACCGATCTGGCGGCGATCTCCCACAAGGTGCGCGAGATGCGCGCCGATATCGGCATCGCGCTCGACGGTGACGCCGACCGCGTCATGATCGTTGACGAGCGCGGCCATGTCGTGGACGGCGACCAGTTGCTCGCCGTCATCGCCGAAAGCTGGAAAGAAGACGGCCGGTTGCAGCGGCCGGGTGTGGTCGCCACGGTGATGTCCAATCTCGGGCTCGAGCGCCATCTCGGCGGTCTCGGCATCGAACTGGTGCGCACGCTCGGTCGGCGATCGTTACGTGCTCGAGCATATGCGCGCGCACGGCTACAATGTCGGCGGCGAACCGTCCGGCCACATTATTCTTTCCGACTACACGACGACCGGCGACGGCTTTGTCGCCGCTTTGCAGGTGCTGGCGGTGGTCAAGCGCCAAGGCAGGCCGGTGTCGGAACTCTGCCACCGCTTCGAGCCGCTGCCGCAGGTTCTCAAGAACGTCCGCTACCAGAAGGGCAAGCCGCTGGAGAACGCACAAGTGCGCTCGGCCATCGCCAGCGCCGAGAAAAAACTCGGCCGCGGCGGCCGCCTGATCGTGCGGCCGTCCGGCACCGAGCCGGTGATCCGCGTGATGGGCGAAGGCGACGACAAGACGCTGGTCGAGGCCGTGGTCGACGACGTGGTCGAGGCGTTGACCCAAGTCGCCGCCTAGGAACAATTAAGCCCAGCACCACATCGGCGAGATAGGCGAGGGCGACGAGGACTAAGACGTCACCGTCGCCGAATCGCCAGCCGCGCGTGCGGCGTCGCGGCACAACTGTGCCCCAGGTCTGAACCAATTCTTAACCGCGTTTGTTAGAGCGGCGGGCGCGCAAAAAGCCGCGCTTCGCGCGGGCTGACAAAATTTCGTAGTTAAAAAACAGGGTTAAGAGCCACTTAAGGATTTCCTGCCATCGTCCCTCATCAAGCCGTCTCAGACAACCGGCAATTCGAGGAACGTGGCCATGACCGTATCGCGTCTCAAGATTTCAATGCTGACAATGATTGCCGCCATGTCGGCTGGCAGCGCACAGGCCGCTGACTATCAGCAGCCCATGCCGCAGCAGCCGATCATGGTGCAGCCGCAAGAACCCGAGAATTGGTATCTGAGGGGATTTGTCGGCGTCGGGGCGAACGGCCCCTTTAACATGGACGTCACGAACATCACGTCCGACACCTTTTTCGCGGCGAAATCGATCGATGACAGTACCTTCATCGGCGGCGGCGTCGGTTACAACTGGAACAACTGGCTGCGCTTCGATGTCACCGGCGAGTACCGCGGCAAGACGCGCATCTCTGCGCTCGCCGTCTCTCAGCCTGGCGGGGCGGGACCCGTTGCTGTGGATCAGTACGAAGGCACCCTGAACTCCTGGGTCTTCCTCGCTAACGCCTATGTCGATCTCGGCACCTGGAACTGCCTGACGCCGTTCGTTGGTTTCGGCATTGGCGGCGCCTACAACACGGTTTCCAATTTCACCGACGTCACGCCAAACGTCGCCGCATTCGGCGCTACGGGCAGCGCGTTCGGCATTGGCCGCGGGACCAGCACCTGGAGCATGGCATGGGCGCTTTACGCCGGCGTGTCCTATGCGATGAGCAAGAACCTCAACATCGATTTGACCTATCGCTACCTGAACTACGGCACAGCCAAGGATACCGTCGACTGCTTCGGCAGCACCGGGTGCAACGAGTTCACGTTCAAGGATCTTCATTCCAACGACATCATGCTGAGCCTGCGCTGGGCCTGCTGCGACTTCGGGCCGCCGGCGCCACCGCCGCCGCGTTACGTCTACGCGCCGCCACCGCCGCCACCGCCGCCGCCGCTCCAGAGCCGGGGCTGAGCGGCCGCGTCGCGACGGGCGCTGTAAACGGTGTGCAAACGTAAGGAAAAGTAGCCATGGGTGGGTTGAAGACCGTGGTCGTCGCGGGGGCGGCATTGGCGATGTCGGGCGCATTCGCACACGCGGCCGACATGCCGAATTATCCGCCGCTGCCGGAATACCGGGCGCCGGTCCTCGACTCTCAACTCCGGATGGTATCTGCGCGGCGATCTCGGCGCGTACTGGGGCGCTATCTCGCGCGCAGAATCAGCGGCGCCCTTTGCCAATCCGACCGACAGCAGTCTCGGCCAAGGCATGACCGCCGGTCTCGGCATCGGCATCAAGACCAGCTGGCTGCGCACCGACGTCACCATCGATTACGCGACGCCGATGAAATATCAGGGCACGGTCGCGGCGCCCGGAGACACCACCGCTAAGATCCAGCCGACCACGGGCCTGTTCAACGGCTATCTCGATCTCGGCACCTGGTATCACATATCGCCCTATATCGGGGCCGGCGTCGGCGCTTCCTATACGCGCGTCTCCGATTATGCGAGCGCCGTCGCCCCGCCGTTCTCCGGCGACGTCAACAAGGCGCAGTGGAAATTCTCCTGGGCCGGGATGGCCGGCATCGCTTACGCGATTTCCCACGATCTCATGATCGACGTCGGCTACCGCTATCTCAATATCGGCGACGTCTCCACCGGCAGCGACGCGTTCGGTGCCATGACCTTCAAGAATGTCGCGGCGCATGAAGCGCGCGTCGGCGTGCGTTGGAGCTTCGATGACCTGCATTTCCCGAACTAGCAGCGCCGCGGCGCTGGCCGCCCTCACGCTGATCGCGATCGCGCCCGTTGGCGCGCGCGCCGCCGACATGCCGTCGTGGCCGAGCCCGGCATTCACAAGCAGCGGGCCGATGCGCTGGGACGGCATCAATTTCGGCGCTCAGTTTGGCCTGAGCAACATGAACACCGATTTCGGCACCAGCACCAGTTCGCTGGTCGCCTTTGCCCTGCGCAACACCGAAGTCGAGGATCAGTTCGCGCCTTCGAACTGGACGACGCTGCCGGCCAATACCACGAACGGGCGGCAATTCGGCGCGTTCCTCGGCTACAACTGGCAATGGGACCAGCTCGTCATCGGCTTCGACGCCGCCTATAACGTGACGTCGCTGCAGACATCGGCGAGCGACACGATCTCGCGCCAGGTCGTGACCACGCCGGACAATGTCAACAACGCCGTGACGATCACGGCGCAATCGTCGGTCAAGCTCATCGACTATGCGACGGTACGCGGGCGCGCGGGCTACACTTTCGGCCAATTCCTGCCTTATGCCATGGTTGGCGCCGTGGTCGGCCGATTCAATTATGCGAACACCGCGACGGTGCAGGACGTCGGAACGCCCCCAGCGGGCAGCCCCATATTGGCTTTCAACACCCTGGATACTGAATCCAACAGCAAAAATAACGCCATCGTCGGCGGCGCCCTGGCAGGACTTGGGGTCGATGTATCGATATTCGCCAACGTATTCCTGCGCGCCGAATGGGAATACATCGCGTTCGCGCCGGTTGGCGGGATCAAAACGAATATCAACACCGGCAGAGTCGGCATCGGCGCGCGTTTCTAGCCGCTAAGTCCGCGCGGTTCCTTTTCCATTTCATCGACACGTCGCGCCGGAGTTGACCGGCGGCTTCAACTCGCCTATCTCCGCCAGTGGGACACCCCTCCCCAACGAGGGGCGCCTATCTGGAAGGATAGACAATGACAGCGATGAAGCCCGGCGTGCGGCCGGCTAATCCGCACTTTTCGTCCGGCCCCTGCGCCAAGCGCCCGGGCTGGAGCCTGCAAGCCCTCACCGACGCAGCTCTGGGACGTTCGCACCGCGCCAAAGTCGGCAAGGCGAAGCTCAAGCGCGCCATCGATCTCACCCGTGAAGTGCTGGAAGTCCCGGCCGACTATCGCATCGGCATCGTGCCGGCCTCCGATACCGGCGCGGTCGAGCTTGCGCTCTGGTCGCTGCTCGGCGCGCGCCCCGTCACCATGCTCGCCTGGGAATCCTTTGGCGAAGGCTGGGTCACCGACGTCGAGAAGCAGCTCAAACTAAAAGACGTCACCGTGCTCAAGGTGCCCTACGGCGAATTGCCCGATCTCGCCAAGGTCGATTTCGACACCGACGTCGTGTTCACCTGGAACGGCACGACCTCCGGCGTGCGCGTGCCCGACGGCGACTGGATTGCCACAAACCGCAAGGGCCTCACCATCTGCGACGCCACCTCGGCGGCATTCGCGCAAAATCTCGACTGGAAGAAGCTCGATGTCGTGACCTTCTCTTGGCAGAAGGCGTTGGGCGGCGAGGGCGCGCACGGCATGCTCATCCTCTCGCCGCGCGCGGTCGAGCGGCTCGAAAGCTACAAGCCGGCCTGGCCGCTGCCGAAGATTTTCCGCATCACCAAGGGCGGCAAGCTCAACGAGGACCTGTTCGCCGGCGCGACCCTGAACACGCCCTCGATGCTCTGCGTCGAAGACTATCTCGACACGCTCGGCTGGGCGAAATCGGTGGGCGGATTGAACGCGCTGCGCGCGCGCGCCGATGCCAACACCAAAGTGATGCTCGACTGGGTCGCGCGGACGCCCTGGATCGAGAACCTGTCGCGCAACCCGGCCGCCGCGTCGAACACGTCGGTGTGCCTCAAGCTCGTCGATCCCGCGGTGGCTAAGCTTCCCGCCGAGGCGCAGCTCGCCTTCGTGAAATCGATGGAGGCGATGCTCGATAAAGAGGGCGTCGCCTACGACATCGCCAATCACCGCGACGCGCCGCCGAGCCTGCGCATCTGGTGCGGCTGCACGGTCGAGAGTGCCGATGTCGAGGCGCTCACGCCATGGCTCGATTGGGCCTTCGCCGCGGCCAAAGCCGCGCTGCCGAAGGCGCCCTAAGCCATGACAGCCCCCAAAGTTCTGATCTCGGACGCGCTGTCGCCCGCCGCCGTTCAAATTTTCAAAGACCGCGGTATCGAAGTCGATTTCCAGCCTGGTCTCGGCAAGGACAAGGAAAAGCTTGCCGCGATCATCGGCAATTACGACGGCCTCGCTATTCGCTCGGCGACCAAAGTGTCGGCCAAGATTCTCGAAAAGGCCAAGAACCTGAAAGTCATTGGCCGGGCCGGCATTGGCGTCGACAATGTCGACATTCCGGCCGCCACCGCGCGCGGCATCATCGTGATGAACACGCCGTTCGGCAACTCGATTACGACCGCCGAGCACGCCATCTCGCTGATGCTGGCGCTGGCGCGCCAAATTCCGGAAGCGGACAGCTCGACCCGCGCCGGGAAGTGGGAAAAGAACAAATTCATGGGCGTCGAAATTTTTTCCAAGACGCTCGGCATCATCGGCTGCGGCAATATCGGCGCAATCGTCGCCGATCGCGCGATAGGCCTGCGCATGAAAGTAGTCGCCTACGATCCGTTTTTGTCGGAAGAGCGCGCAAAGGACATCGGCGTCGAGAAGGTCGATCTCGATACGCTGTTCAAGCGCGCCGACTTCATTACCTTGCATACACCGCTCACCGAAAAGACCAAGAACATCATCGATGCCGCGGCGATCAAGAAGATGAAAAAGGGCGCACGCATCGTCAATTGCGCCCGCGGCGGTCTGGTGGACGAGGCCGCGCTGGTGGAGGCACTTAGGTCGGGGCAGGTGGCGGGTGCGGCGTTCGACGTTTTCATCGAAGAACCGGCGACCAGCAATGCGCTGTTCGGCCTGCCTAATGTTGTGTGCACGCCGCATCTCGGCGCCGCCACCAGCGAGGCGCAGGAAAACGTCGCGCTGCAGGTGGCCGAGCAGATGTCCGATTATTTGTTGCGCGGCGCGATCTCCAACGCCGTCAATTTTCCTTCGATCAGCGCCGAGGAGGCGCCCAAGCTGCGGCCGTTCATCGCGCTGGCCGAGAAGCTCGGTTCCTTTGCCGGACAGTTGACCGAAACGGGCCTGAGCAAGGTGCAGATTTCCTACGAGGGCGCGGTGGCGCAGATGAACACCAAGGCGCTCACCTCGGCCGCCGTCGCCGGGCTGCTGCGGCCGATGCTGCAGGACGTGAACGTGGTCTCGGCGCCGGTGGTGGCGAAGGAGCGCGGCATCATGGTCGAGGAGACCACGCGCGAAATGGCCGGCGACTTCGAGAGCCTGATCACCGTGACGGTGGTGACGCAGACCCAGACGCGCGCGGTATCGGGCACGGTGTTCGCCGACGGCCGCCCGCGCATCGTCAACATCAAGGGCATCCGCATGGACGCCGAGTTCGGGCCCTCGATGATCTACATCACCAATCTCGACAAGCCGGGCTTCATCGGCCGCTTCTCGTCGACCTTGGGCGAGGCCGGCATCAACATCGCCACCTTCCATGTCGGCCGCGAGGCGCCCGGCGGCAACGCCATCGCGCTGATCGAGATCGACGGCGAGTTGCCGGACGCGGTGCTGGCCAAAGTGCGCGCGCTGCCGCAGGTGCAGCAGGCCAAGCCGCTGCATTTCTAGAAAATTATAGTGTAATATCAGACTGTTGATGACGCCGTCCGGAGCGCATCGGGCGGCGTTCTGCGCCTTGCTTCAACCGAATTGATCCTTTATCCGAAGGTGGACCTGGCCGGCACCGCCCGGCGCCAGTGTCCAGGGCACTGGCGCAGGGATGCACGTCTGATGGCGAATGTGGTGGTAGTCGGGTCCCAGTGGGGCGACGAGGGTAAGGGCAAGATCGTCGACTGGTTGTCCGAACAGGCCGATATCGTCGTCCGATTCCAGGGCGGCCATAATGCCGGCCACACGCTGGTGATCGATGGCGTCACCTACAAGTTGTCGCTGCTGCCGTCCGGCGTGGTGCGCGGGGGCAAACTGTCGGTGATCGGCAATGGCGTCGTCATCGATCCGCAAGCGCTGCTCAATGAAATTGCCACGCTCAAGAAACAAGGCGTCGCGGTGACACCGGAGAATCTGCGTATCGCGGAGAACACGCCTTTAATCCTGCCGCTGCATCAGGAGCTCGATGCGCTGCGCGAGACCGACGGCGCTGCCACCCGCATCGGCACCACCAAGCGCGGCATCGGCCCGGCTTATGAGGATAAAGTCGGCCGGCGTGCCATCCGTTTCATGGATTTGGCCGATCTGCCGGCGCTGGCGGGCAAGATCGAGCGGCTGCTTGCCCATCACAATGCGCTGCGCCGCGGCCTCGGCCTCAAGGAACTCGATGGCAAGGCGATTTACGAATATCTCGCCGCGATCGCCCCGAAGGTTTTGCCGTACATGGATTCGGTTTGGTCGTTGCTCGACGCCAAGCGGCGTGAGGGCAAACGCATTCTGTTCGAAGGCGCGCAGGGCGCGCTGCTCGATATCGATCACGGCACCTATCCTTACGTCACCTCGTCCAACACGGTGGCGGCGCAGGCGGCGACCGGGTCCGGCCTTGGGCCGAATGCGATCGATTACGTGCTCGGCATCTGCAAGGCCTACACCACGCGGGTGGGCGAGGGGCCGTTCCCGACCGACCAGATGGACAATGCGGTCGGCAAGAAGCTTGGCGAGCGCGGCCGCGAATTCGGCACCGTCACCGGCCGCGCACGCCGCTGCGGCTGGTTCGATGCGGTGCTGGTGCGCCAGACCGTGCTAACCTGCGGCATTGACGGGCTGGCGCTCACCAAGCTCGACATTCTCGACGGTTTCGATGAGATCAAAGTATGCGTGCGCTACCGGCTCGATGGCCGCGAAATCGATTATCTTCCCGCCGGCGAGCGCGCGCAGGCGCGGGTCGAGCCGGTTTACGAGACCATCGACGGCTGGAAGGAACCCACCGCGCGGGCGCGGTCCTGGGCGCAATTGCCGGCGCAGGCGATAAAATACGTGCGCCGAATCGAGGAACTGGTGGGTTGCCCGGTCGCTCTGCTCTCGACCAGCCCGGAGCGCGAAGACACAATTCTCATGAAGAACCCGTTCGAAGTATGATGACGGAAAGAAACCAAGAAGCGTTCAATGGCTGATTATCATCCCCTGGTCGCGCGCGCGGTCGCCGGCCTCGACAAGAGCACGGGTGAAAATCGCCGTGCGCTGTACGAGCGCGCGCGCGCCGCGCTGGTCGCCCAATTGCGCAGCGTCGAGCCGGCGCTCGACGAGTCCGACATCACACGCGAGCGATTGGCGCTGGAAGATGCGATCCGCAAGGTCGAGGCGGAGGCGGTCAAGCGCCAACGCGCGGACGTCACCGAAGCGCCGGCGCCGACCCTGTCCGACCAGGGCCTGCGTGGCTTTCGCGAGACGGTGGCCGATGCCGAGGGCCTGGGCGGGGCGGCGGCCGAAGCCAATCGCTCGGCGCGTCAAGTTTATGAAGCGATGCCCGGTGCTTCGTCCGCCGCCACCGGCCGATGCTCCCTTCTCCTGAGCATTATTTCGAGCCATCCCCCGCGGCTGAGCCGTTGCAAACGCATGAACCGCCGCGCGCCGACGAGAATGCGCCGCCGCGGATGCGGCCGCGGCCTCCGCACCAAGAGGATGTCGACGAAACCTATGCGCGGCCGCCGCGCTCCTATGGCGGCATCATCAAATTCGTCGTGCTGCTCCTGATCTTGGGCGGCATTGCCGGCGCCGGCTACTGGCAGCGCAACACGATCCTGCAGATGGTGGCGGACTTCCGCAGCGCGCCGGCGCCCAAGCCGCGCGCGACAGGCGAGCCTGCCGGCCGGCCGAAAATTGCCGACCGGATCGGGTCGGCGGCCGGTGAGCCGGAACGCCAATGCGCCCGCCGCCGCCGTCGCCCAAAAGGTCGTGCTATACGACGAAGATCCGAACGACCCGAAGGGCAAACGCTATGTCGGTTCGGCGCTCTGGCGCACCGAGACCGTATCGCCGGGGCCGGGGCTGGCGCCGGAACTCGCGATCCGCGCCGACGTGGAAATTCCCGAGCGGCATATGCGCATGACCTGGTCGCTCCGCCGCAACACCGACAAGGCGCTGCCGGCGAGCCACACCATCGAGATCATGTTCACGTTGCAGGCGGATTTCCCGGAAGGCGGCGTCGCCAACGTGCCCGGCGTGCTGATGAAGCAGGACGAGCAGGCGCGCGGCGTGCCGCTCGCCGGTCTCGCGGTCAAAGTCACCAACGGCTATTTCTTGATCGGCCTGTCGGCGGTCGACGTCGACGTGCAGCGCAATATCCAGATGCTGAAGGAGCGTGACTGGTTCGACATTCCGATTGTCTATACCAGCGGCAAGCGCGCCATCCTAGCGATGGAGAAGGGCACGCCCGGCGTGCGCGCCTTTGAGGAAGCGTTCCGCGCCTGGGGACAGTAGGCGCCGTCCACATTGCGTCGATAAAACAAAAATGGCCGGGACATGCCCGGCCATTTTTTATCTGATACCGCGAAGAGCTAGTGCACCGTCGCGCCGATCGCCGGCGTTTCCGCCGGTTTCTCCATGGCGGCGATCTGGTTCTTGACCGCCTTCTGTACTTTCTCGAAGGCGCGCACTTCGATCTGGCGCACGCGCTCGCGCGAGACGCCGAATTCGGAGGCAAGTTCCTCGAGCGTGATCGGATCGTCCGCCAGCCGCCGCGCTTCGAAGATGCGACGCTCGCGATCGTTGAGCACGTCGAGCGCGCCGATCAGCGCCTGATGGCGGTTATCGCTTTCCTCGTGCTCGGCCAGGATGCGCTCCTGGCTGGGCGCTTCGCTGACCAGCCAGTCCTGCCACTCGCCGCTCTCGCCGTCGTCGCGGATCGGCGCGTTGAGCGAGGCATCGCCGCCCAGGCGTCGGTTCATGTCGACCACGTCTTGTTCCGTTACGCCAAGACGCTTGGCGATCAACTGGACCTGATCGGGCCGCAGGTCGCCTTCCTCAAGCGCGGAAATCTTGCTCTTGGCCTTGCGCAGGTTGAAGAATAATTTCTTCTGGTTGGCGGTGGTGCCCATCTTCACCAGCGACCACGAGCGCAGGATGTATTCCTGGATCGCGGCCTTGATCCACCACATGGCGTAAGTGGCGAGCCGGAAGCCCTTCTCGGGCTCGAAACGCTTGACCGCCTGCATTAGGCCGACATTGCCTTCGGACACGACTTCCGAAATCGGCAGGCCGTAGCCGCGATAGCCCATGGCGATCTTGGCGACCAAGCGGAGATGGCTGGTGACGAGCTTGTGCGCGGCTTGGGTGTCGCCGTGCTCACGCCAGCTGCGCGCCAGCATGTATTCTTCCTGCGGTTCCAGCATCGGGAACCGGCGGATTTCATCCAGATAATGTGAAAGGCCGGATTCGGCCTTGAGTGCCGGCAAAGCGGCTGAACGGGCCATGTTAGCGCCCTCCTTAATTCGCCCCCGATAATCGGCAGGCTGTTGACGCCGCCGCTCCCCTCGAGCCGACGGCAAACATTCCGATCTCGCAGGTGCAGCATAACGGAACAGGCCTGCGAAAGATAGATACATGCCCGTCACGTCGCTGTGACATGCGTCAAACCCAAGTAAATCATTGGACTTGCTGATCTATTCGGGATGCTCGCGCCCTTGCGGGCGTGTCGTAACAGCCACTGGGACAACGACGCAAACCGCCCGGCGTTCCGGTTGGAACGCCAGGTTTCTAGCGTTTGGGAATGTTTGATAGCGGCTAAATGGGGTTCCAGCGGCAATTTTCAAGGACTGGGCCAGGGCATCGCGCAGGCGGCGCAGGTCGGCCGGCAGTTCAGAGCGGAATTCCAGGGTTTCGCCGCTGACCGGATGCTCGAAGCCCAGCCGATAGGCGTGCAAAGCCTGGCGGCCGAGCGCTTCGAGCGCGGCGCGGGCTTCGGGGGGCAGCAGGCCCGCCTTGGTCTTGAAGCCGGTGCCGTAGGTGGCGTCGCCCAGGATCGGATGACCGATATGGGCGAGGTGCACCCGGATCTGATGGGTGCGTCCGGTCTCCAGCGTGCAGGCCAGCAGACTGGCGACCGGCTTGCCGTTGGCGCCGGTGTAGCGCTCAAGCGCTTCCCAATGGGTCACGGCGGGCCGGCCGCCTTCACGCACGGCGCGTTTGTCGCGCGCCTTGGGGTGGCGGTCGAGCGGCGCGTCGATGGTGCCCTTGGGGCGGCTGGGCGCGCCCCAGACCAGAGTGAGGTAACCGCGCTCTATCCCGCTCGTAGCCTTGTTGGCGAATTGGGCGCTCAGCGCGCGATGGGCGGCGTCGGTCTTGGCCACCACCATCAGGCCGGTGGTGTCCTTGTCGAGCCGGTGCACGATGCCGGGCCGCTTGACGCCGCCGATGCCGGACAGGCTCGCGCCGCAATGCGCGATCAGCGCGTTGACCAGCGTGCCCTTGGCGTGGCCGGCGGCCGGATGCACCACCAGGCCTTTCGGCTTGTCGATCACAATGAGTGAATCGTCCTCATAGACGATGGTGAGCGGGATCGGCTTCGCCGGCGGGCTTGGCCGGCTCAGGAGCGGGCAAGGTCACGCTGACGGTGTCGCCTGATTTGACGGGAGTGTTCGGATCGCGGATCGTGCGGCCCGCGACCTTAATCTGGCCGTCGAGGATCAGCGCTTTCAGCCGCGAGCGCGATAACGAAGGAATCCGCGCCGCCAGCACGCGGTCGAGCCGTTGACCTGCTTCATCGGCGGCGATCTTGACTGTCTCGATTGTCGCCATGGTTCAACTTATGTCCGACGACGAAAAACCGCTCGATCCCGACACCACGCGCATGATCGCCAAAGTGCGCCGCCTGATGACGATCGCCGCCGCCACCACCTTCATCGCGGTCGCGGCCGTGCTTGGCGTCATCGGCTACCGCGTTTTTCACCTCGGGGGAAGCGCGCCATCGCAGGACGGCTTCGCCGACGTCACCGCGACCCTGCCTCCCGGCGCCAAGGTGCTCTCCACCTCAATCGGTAGCGACCACATTGTGGTGACGGTCGAGGTCGCCGGCGGCTTCGAAGTGCTCACCTTCGATCCCGACACGCTCAAGCTGCTGGGCCGGCTGCGGCTTAAAGCGCCCTGATCTTCTCCAGCACCGGCAACAGATAGCCGACGAATTTCTCCGGGTCCTCGCTCATCGGAAAATGCCCGAGCCCTTTCATAATGGTGGCGGACGCGCCGGTGCGCTTGGCGATGTCGAGCGTCGCCTCCGCCGTGCAGGAATAGTCGTATTCGCCGGTCAGCAAAAACAGCGGGCATTTCTTGATGTCGATCTCGTCGACTCGGCCGCGAATGTCGCCGTCGATCATGTAAAAATACAGATCGCCTTTGAAGACGCCGGGCCCGCTTTGCATGTAGTGCCACAGCGTTTCCCAGCGGCCTTCCTCGGGCGCGGTCGGCGCCACCAAGCCCGATACCACGCCGGCTGAGACCATGCCGCCGTGCACGTCGGGCCGGTTGAGCCAGGTGAGATCGTAATAGGGTTCGGTGTGCGCGGCTGATTCAAGCCCGATTAACGCACGGAAGCGTTCGGGCTTCTCATGCGCGAGATGCAGCACGATGCGCCCGCCGATCGAGCAGCCCATTGCAACCGGCCTTTCAAGTTTGAGTGCGTCGGCCACTTCCACGATCATGCGCACATAGTCGCGCGAGCTAAGTTGATAGTCGGCATTCTGCCAGCCGGCCGGCGGCGAAGACTTGCCATGCCACGGCATGTCGAAGGCGATGACGCGGAAATTCGCCGTGACGCGCGCGTCGTTCATCAGGCCGCAATACTGCCGCGCGTCGGAGCCGGCGGTGTGCAGGCAGAGCAGGGGGATGCCGCTGCCCGCCTCCTCGACATAAAGCCGGTGCGGTTTGCCGAGCAGATCGAGATGCAGATAACGCCCGGTAATGGGTTCGAAACGCGGGTTCATCGCACGGCTCCTTTGCGCGGCGCCGCGACCACGTCCTTGAAATACAAGAGGTTCGCCATGAAGGGATGGATGTCGCCTTCGACCCGCATCAATTTCTGTTTGACCAGTGCGAAGATGTCGGTGAAGCCGAGCGGCGGCAATGGCTGCCAGAATTTTTCCCAGACGTCACGCGAGGCGCGCAGGGCAAAGCTGTAATTGGGCGTGATGAACGGGCCGGGTGTTACTTTGGTGACGCGGCCTTCCTGGATGCGGATCAAGGTGTCGGCGTCGTCGACCGCAATCATGAAGGTGGTATCGACAAAGCGGCCGCGCTCAACCAGCCGGGCGTCGGCGTTCACGATGTCGGCGATGGTGTCGATCATGCGAGGGCTCCGGCTTAAATATCCGGTACAGGGTGGAATGCCTGACGCAGTGCCGCAAGCGCTTGCGTGCCCTCATGATCAAGGCTATCTCGTAAGTTCTGCCTAGCTCCCTTCGTCTAGCGGCCCAGGACGTCGCCCTCTCACGGCGAAAACAGGGGTTCGAGTCCCCTAGGGAGCGCCATTGGCCGGCCCAAAATTACCGCCATGACCGCCAACGATGCCCAAGTCTGGCCGAGCGAATTGCGTCTGCACAAGGACCGCAAGACGCTCACAGTGACTTTCGCAGGCGGCGAGCGGTTCGATCTGCCGGCCGAATATCTGCGCGTCAAAAGCCCGAGCGCGGAAGTGCAGGGCCATTCTCCCGACCAGCGCATCACCGTTCCGGGCAAGATGAACGTCGAGATCATCGAGGTGCTTCCGGTCGGCAATTACGCCGTGCGGCTGGTGTTCGACGACATGCACTCGACCGGCATTTTCGGCTGGGATTATCTGCACGAACTCGGCCACAACCGGGCCGAATACTGGCAGGAATATCTGGACGAGTTGGCCGCCAAGAACCTTAGGCGCGAGCCGCCGCGGCGCGCGTAGCTGCGGCCGCGTCCTGCAGGATCATGTCGGCGCCTTTTTCCGCGATCATCACCACGGCGGCATTGGTATTGCCGGAGACGACCGTCGGCATGATCGAGGCGTCGATCACGCGCAAGCCTTCGAAGCCGCGCACGCGCAAGCGCTCGTCGACCACGGCGGTGGCGTCCGAACCCATGCGGCAGGTGCTGGTCGGGTGAAACACCGTCGTGCCGGTCTCGCGCGCGAAGGCGAGCAGATCGGCGTCGCTGGTGCGGCTGGGATCGGGCGCGCGCTCCTCGGCGATATAACGGCGCATCGCCGGCTGATCCATGATCCGGCGCAGCAGTTTCATGCCGGCGACGACGGTGTCGCAATCGAATCTGCTTGAAAGGTAGCGCGGCTGGATCGCCGGCGGCTGCCGCGGATCGGACGACTTGATGCGCACGAACCCGCGGCTTTCCGGCCGCAACTGGCAGACCGAGGCGATGAAGCCGGGAAACGGATGCAATGCCGCGCCGGAAGCATCGGCGCTGAAGATGATGAAGTGGATCTGCACGTCCGGACGTCGCGAGTCCGAACGGGTGCGGAAAAATCCGCCGGCATAACCGGCGCCGATGGTCAGCATCCCTTTTCTGGACAAGATGTAACGCAGCCCGGCGCCGAGGCGGTGGCGCCAGCTATTGATAACGTCGTTCATGGTGATCGGCTCGGTGCAGCGGTATTGCATGCGGACCTGAAGGTGATCCTGCAGATCGGCGCCGACGCCCGGCATGTCGGCGATGACGTCGATGCCGTGCGCGCGCAGCAATGCCGCCGGCCCGAGGCCGGAGAGCTGCAGCAGTTGCGGCGAATTGAAGGCGCCGCCGGCGACGATCACTTCGGCGCTGGCGTGAGCGATGTGGGTCGTGTCGCCGCTGGCGATATTCGACGCCGATGGCGCGACTTCCGGAAAACAGAACGCGGGTGGCCAGCGCGCCGGTCACGACCTCCAGATTGGGCCGCCGGCGCGCCGGCCGCAGATAGCCGACCGCCGTCGAGCAGCGGCGCCCGTTGCGCGCGGTGAGCTGGAAATAGCCGGCGCCTTCCTGGCTCGGTCCGTTGAAATCGTCGTTGCGCGGAAAGCCGGCCTGCTGCGCAGCCTCGATGAACGCTTCGCACAGCGGGTGCGGCTCGCTCACATTGGAGACCGCGAGCGGTCCGCCCGCTCCATGCAGCTCATCCGCGCCGCGTTCCTGGTCCTCGGCGCGCCGGAAATAGGGCAGCACATCCTCGAAGCTCCAGCCGGCATTGCCGAGTTGCCGCCAATGGTCGAAATCCTCAGCCTGGCCACGGATATAGAGCAGGCCGTTGATGGAACTCGATCCGCCCAGCACTTTGCCGCGCGGCTGGATGATCTTGCGGTTGTTGAGATCGGGCTCGGGTTCGCGTGGCATAAAGCCAGTTGACCTTGGGGTTGTTGAACAACTTGCCGTAACCGAGCGGAATGTGAATCCAGATGTTGCGGTCGCGTCCGCCGGCCTCCAACAGCAGCACCCGGTGCCGGCCCGAAGCCGACAGACGATTGGCAACACGCATCCCGCCGACCCGGCGCCCACAACGATGTAGTCGAAAGTCTCAGGATGCGGCGTTGGTCGCATGGCCCGCCCTCGTTCGCGCTTGGCACGCGGCGTCCGCCCACTTCAAAAACCCAGCGATTGGTGGACATTTTTTGAGCAGGCAGCCTTGCGCGAAACCATGCGGACGGACCCCGTAGTACCTAATTTATAGTGCCTATTGCGGCGCGAAATTCAGCACTAGCGCTAGGCACCCCTTCGGTTTGCGTATAGCCTTACTGCAAAATAACAACAACTCAACGTCAACAGGGAGGAGTGCCTCGATGCATTCAGGAACGACTCGAAGAACCGTGCTGAAAACCGCCGCCCTTGCCTCGGCGGCGGTCATCACCGCGCCGTATGTGCGGGGTGCTTATGCGGCCGGCTCGCTCACTTTGGGCTGCTGGGACCATTGGGTGCCCGGCGCCAATAATGCGCTGACAAAATCTGCAAGGAATGGGGCGACAAAAACAAAGTCGACGTTCATATCGACTTCATCACGTCGCAGGGCGAGAAGGACAAGCTCACCGCCGCCGCCGAAGCGCAAGCCGGCACCGGTCACGACATCATGTCGCATCGCGACTGGAACATCCGCATTCACCAGAACGCAGCTTGAGCCGCTCGACGACGTGATCGCGGCGCTCATCAAGAAATACGGCGCGATCAGTCCGGTCGCCGAATATCTCGCCAAGAGCAAGGGCGTTTGGCTCGGCGTGCCGACCGCGATCGGCAGCCAGGTGAAGCCCTGCTGCTCGCGCTTCGATCTTTACAAGGAGCATGCCGGCATCGATCTGCGCGACATGTTCCCGAACGACGAGTCGAAGTACGACAAGGCCAAGACCGACAAGTGGACCTGGGACCTTTATCTCGAGTTGGCGCAGAAACTGCACAAGGCCGGTTTCCCGGTCGGTCTGCCGATGGGCCAAACCTCCGACGCGGTCGATTGGGTCGGCGGCTTGTTCAATGCCTACGGCGCGGTGTTCATCGACGGCAAGGACAACATCAAGGTCAATTCCGACCAGACCCGGCAGGCCATGGAAATGGCCCGCAAGATCATGGAAGTCAGCCCGCCCGAAGTTTACGCCTGGGATGACGCCGGCAACAATCGCTGGCTGATCTCCGGCAAGGGCTCGGGCATCATGAACCCGCCGAGCGCCTGGTCGGTCGCCAAGCGCGACAATCCGAAAGTTGCGGAGAATTGCTGGACCCATGCCGTGCCGAAGGGGCCGAAAGGCCGCTTCGTCGGGCAGCTTCCGCAGTTCTACGGCTTGTGGAAGTTCTCCAAGAACAAACAGGCGGGCAAAGATCTCCTGCTGCACATCTCGCAGAAGGAATTGATCGCGCAACTGGTCGCAGCCTCCAACGGCTATGACCTGCCTTCGTTCAAAACCATGTACGATCTCGACACCTGGAAGAAGGTCGAGCCGCCGGTCGGCACGGTTTACTCCTACCCGCCGCGCGGCGACGAGCAGACCTCGATGTTCGGTGCGCCGGCGCGTTCGGAAGTCGGCGCCCAGATGTACAATCAGGCGATCAACACCGTGATGGTCTCGAAGTTCACGCAGGGCAAAGAGAAGCTCGACGACGTGATCAAGTGGGCCGAGAAGGAACTCGAAGGCACCTTGCGCGCCTGAGCGTTCGTCTAGGCTGGAGACAAAAGTGCATGCCGGCCGCAGCGGCCGGCATGCCTCGCTGTCCGAACACGGGATGAGGGATCATGGCGGACACCGTCCAACCTTGGAATGCGGCGACATTGCCGGGCTATGCGGCTGCGCCGGTCGAAACGAAACGGCCTGCAGCTTTTCATGCGGCGGCGCTCGACGGTTGCGCTGCTGATGTGCATGCCGCTGATCCTCATCATCGCCTGCCTCATTATCTATCCGGCGTTCTATTCGATCTACCTTTCGATGCTGAACAAGGCGCAGACCCGCTTTATCGGCCTGTCGAACTTCACCTTCCTGATGTCGCGCGACACGTTCTGGATGGTGGTTCGGCAATCGGCGATTTTCGCCCTCTCGGCCGTGTTTTTTAAGGCTCTGATCGGCCTGATCACCGCGCATCTCGTCAATAACCTGCCGGCCAAAGGCCAGCGCAAATGGCGCGGCATGCTGCTGGTGCCGTGGGTGATTCCGCTGGCGCTTTCGACGCTCGGATGGTGGTGGATGTTCGATCCAACCAATTCGGCATTCAATTACACTCTCAAAAGCTTGGGCTTCGACTGGATTCCTTGGCTGAGCGATCCCTATTGGGCGCGCTTCTCGGTGATCCTGGTGAACGTCTGGTACGGCGCGCCATTTTTTCTGATCATGTATCTGGCCGCGCTTAAATCGGTACCCGAGCAGCTCTACGAGGCGGCTTCGATCGACGGCGCCAGCGCCTGGCAGAAATTCCGGCATATCACGCTGCCGATGATGCACAACATCATCGCCATCACGGTTCTGTTCTCGCTGATCGTTACCTTCGCCAATTTCGACGTCGTGCAGATCATGACGGCGGGCGGGCCGCGCAACATGACGCATATGTTCGCAACCTACTCGTTCCTGCTCGGCATCCGCTCCGGCGACCTGCCGCTCGGCGCGGCGACATCGCTGTTCATGCTGCCGATCCTTGCAATTGCCGCCGTCTTCATTCTGCGCGGCGTCCGCAAGCGGGGAAGGGAAATCGGATGAGTACGATCGCCGTCGCAGCGCCGGCCACGAAGCGGACCGGCGTCGGCGCCAGCCTGCGGCGCAATCGGCGCTGGGCGCTGATCATGTCCTACGTGTTCCTCGTGATGTTCGCGATCTTCTTCCTGTTGCCGCCCTATTACATGGTGGTGACGGCGCTTAAGAGCGACGCCGAAATGGCGCGATTGGCGACCAATCCATGGTTCATCTTCGACGGCGTCACGCTCGATCAGTTCAGGATCCTGCTCAAAGAGACCGATTTCCTGATCTTTTTCAAGAACACCATCATCGTGACGGTTTGCGTGGTGGCGATCACCATGGTGGTCAGCATCCTGGCCGCTTTCTCGCTCGGCCGCATGAAATTCTGGGGCTCGAGCATCCTGGCAACCGGCATTTTCCTGACTTACCTGGTGCCGGATACGTTGCTGTTCATCCCGATGTTCCAGATCGTCAAATCGATCGGCCTGCTCAATTCCTATTGGGGCATGGTGCTGGTCTATCCGACGCTGACGGTGCCGTTCTGCACCTGGATCATGATCGGCTATTTCCAGTCGATCCCGAAGGAGCTCGACGAGGCGGCGCTGATTGACGGCGCCGGCCATATGCAAATGCTGACCAAGATTTTCATTCCGGTGGCGCTGCCGGGCATCATCGCCGCGATGATTTTCGCCTTCACGGTCTCCTGGGCGGCCTTCGTCTATCCGATGGCGTTTCTGTATTCGTCCGACCAGCAGGTGCTCACCGTCGGCACGGTGACCAGCCTGATCCGCGGCGACGTCTATAAGTGGGGCATGCTGATGGCCGGCGCGCTGCTCGCCGCCGCGCCGCCGCTCGTGATCTACGCGTTTCTGATGGACTACTACATCGCCGGTCTGACGGCGGGAGCGACCAAGGGTTAAGGCAAACGCCGAGGGGAATTGCGTATGGCTGACGTGGCATTGCGTAATGTGGTGAAGAAGTACGATGACGTTGTCGCCGTCAGCAGCATCAATCTGGACATCCCCAATCAGGAATTTGTCGTGCTGGTTGGCCCCTCCGGGTGCGGCAAAAGCACCACGCTGCGGATGATCGCGGGCCTCGAAGAAATCACCGACGGTGAAATTTCGATCGGCGGCTCGGTTGTCAACGACCTGCCGCCGAAAGACCGCGATATCGCGATGGTGTTTCAGAATTACGCGCTTTATCCGCATATGACCGTGGCCGAGAACATGTCGTTCGGTCTCAAGCTGCGAAAATTTCCCAAAGCCGAGATCAAAAGCCGCGTCGACAACGCCGCCCGCATCCTCGACATCACCGAATTGCTGGGCCGCCGTCCGAAGCAGCTCTCCGGCGGGCAGCGGCAGCGCGTCGCCATGGGCCGCGCCATCGTGCGCAATCCCAAAGTGTTCCTGTTCGACGAGCCGCTATCCAATCTCGATGCCAAGCTGCGGGTGCAGATGCGCACCGAGATCAAGCGCGTGCACCAGAAGGTCAAAACCACCACCGTCTATGTCACGCACGACCAGGTCGAGGCGATGACGCTCGCGGATCGCGTCGTGGTCATGAATGGCGGCAAGATCGAGCAGATCGGCACGCCCAACGACCTTTATCACCACCCCAAGACCCGCTTTGTGGCCGGCTTCATCGGCTCGCCGGCGATGAATTTCATCCCGGCGAAATTGGAGAGCAATGGCAGCGGCCTGAAAATCAGACTTTCCGACGCGCTGTCATTCCAGGTGCCGGAAAGCCGGGCCGCCAGGTATCGCGGCCATGCCGGCAAGGACCTCCTGTTCGGATTGCGTCCCGAGCACATCACCGAGACGCGCGGTCTCGAAAATGGGGTCGGACAGGAATTCTCGATCATGCTCGACGTGGTCGAGCCGATGGGCATGGAGACGATGGTATTTTTCAAGGTCGACGGCACTGAAGTCTGCGGCCGCGTCGAGCCGACTGCCGCAAAGGGCCCCGGTGAAACGATGCAACTGCGCGCCAATCTCGATCATATGCATCTGATCGACCCGGCGACCAACGCGGTCCTTTAAGCGGCTATTCCTTCACGGCCCCGGTCATCGCCGAGACATAGTGCTCGACGAAAAAGGCGTAGAGGATGACCAGCGGCAGCGAACCGATCATCGCGCCCGCCATCAGAGAGCCCCAGCGATAAATGTCACCATCGACCAGCGCGGTCACGATCGCGACTGGCACGGTTTTATAATTCGTCGAATTGATGAAGGTGAGAGCGTAGATAAATTCGTTCCAGCACAGCGTGAAGCAGAAAATGAAGGCCGAGATCAGCCCCGGGACTGCCAGCGGCAACACGATCTTGGTCAGGATTTGCCAGCGGCTGGCGCCGTCGATCAGCGCGCATTCCTCAAGCTCGAACGGGATGGTCTTGAAATAGCCCATCAGCAGCCAGGTCGAGAATGGAATGAGAATCGTCGGATAGGTCAGAATAAGCGCGAATGGCGTATCGAACAGGCCGTACTGAAACACCACGGTCGAGAGCGGAATGAACAGGATCGAAGGCGGAACGAGGTAGGCGAGAAAAATCGCGCCGCCGACCCATTGGGCGCCCTTGTAGCGCAGCCGCACGATGGCGTAGGCCGCCAGCACGCTGGCGACGATCGATATCGACGGTCGCGCAGACCGCGACCAGCATCGTGTTCCATAGCCAAATCGGATACTGGGTTTCGAACAGCAGCTTGTAGATGTGCTTGAACGTCGGATTCCAGGTCCAGAACGGGCTGTAAGTGTCGAGATCCAGCAGCTGATTGTCCGGCTTGATCGAGGTCAACGCCATCCAATAGAACGGGAACAGCAGCACGAACAAAATGATCGATAGCGGCAAATAGAGCGTCACCAGCCGGCGCGGCAGACTGTTCAGATAGCTCATGCCTTCGCTGGCGTCGACGGTTACACCGGTCAGCACGGCTTTCGGATTGGCGGCTTTGGCGGCGAGCGCGTCAGTCATTATTGCCACCCTGCTGCCATTTACGCCGCTGCAAACCGAACCACGATACGAGGATGGCGAACAACAGGAATGGGATCATCGCGGTTGAAATCGCCGCGCCTTCGCCGAGCTGGCCGCCCAGGATCGCGCGCTGATAGGAATACGTCGCCATCAGGTGGGTGGCGTTGACCGGCCCGCCGCGCGTCATCACCCAGATGAGCTGGAAGTCGGTGAAGGTGAACAGCACCGAAAACGTCATCACCACCGCGATGATCGGCGTGAGCAGCGGGTAGGTGATGTAGCGGAAGTTCTGCCACGGCGTGGCGCCGTCGATGGTCGCGGCTTCATAGAGCGACGGCGACACCGTCTGCAGCCCGGCCAGCAGCGTGATGGCGACAAAGGGCACGCCGCGCCAGATATTGGCGAAGATCACCGACCAGCGCGCATTCCAGACGTCGCCGAGAAAGTTGATGTTCTCCGTAATGAACCCCATCTTCCGGAACGACCAGGAAATGATCGAAAATTGCGGGTCGAACAGCCACCAGAACGCGATGGCCGAGAGCACGGTTGGCACGATGAAGGGGATCAGCACCACCGCGCGGATGATCGCCTTGAACGGCAGCCGCTCGTTGAGCAGCAGCGCGAGATAAAGTCCGACGGCGAATTTTATCGTGCTGGCGACCGTCGTGTAGAGCAACGTGTTGAATACCGTCAGCCAGAACGTCGAATCTTCCCAAAGATATTCGTAGTTCTCGAAGGCAACGAAAACGCCGGCGCGACCCAGCCGCGCGTCGGTGAACGACAGCCAGACGCCAAGTCCGAGCGGGTAGGCGAGAAACAAGATCAGGAACGCCGCCGCCGGCAGCATGAACCAGATCGCCAGCCAGTTCTTGTTGGTCTTGAGCCGGTCCCACGCGGTGCCATCGCGCGGGGCCGCTCTGACTCGTGCTTGATCAAGAGCGACAGCCATTACCTGCTCGTTTCATTTCAGAAATGAATCGGCGGGCGACCGGAGCCGCCCGCCGCTTGGTGGTTTACCGGTAGATGCGCTTCAACTGCCGCTCGGCGATTGAGATCGAACCCTTCACGTCCTCGCGGCCGGTGCAGTAGTTCGCGAACATGTCGACGATGACGAAGTCGGAGATCGCGGTCGCGGCCTTTTCGCCGACCGAGCCGAGGCCGCCGGCGGTGCGCGTGCGCTTGGCGACGTCGCGGAACGGCGTAGTTTTCGGATCGGCGGTCCACACCGGGTTTTTGTCGTAAGCGTTGAGGCAGTGCGTGAGATAGCCCTTGGCCGACTTGATCCACGGGTTGAAGTTGTCGGCTTCCAGCATGAACGCCATCAGCGCCTTACAGGCTTGCGGATACTTGGTGTAGGTCATCGCCAGCACCGGATACATCAGGTGCAGTTCGGTCGGCTTGCCGCTGACGCCGACCGGGAAGTAAGCGTGATCCATGTCGGCGGCGATTTGCTTCGCGCTGTTCTGCGCCGCGACGTAGATCGAGATGCCGTTGTTGGTCCAGCTGATTTCGCCGGCGAGGAACGCCTTGTTGTTGGACGAGTTGTTCCAGGCTGCGGTGCCGGGCACCATGTTGGCGTACAGCGCCTTGGCGTATTCCAGCGCCTTGGCGGTTTCCGGCGAGTTGATGATGACCTTGTCGTTTTTGTCGACGGATTCGCCGCCGTTCGACCACAGGCACCAGTGCACCCAGCTATTGGCGTCGCCCGAGGCATGGCCAAGCGCGAAGCCGCCGGCCGTGTTCTGCGCCTTCATTGCCTTGGTGTATTCCAGGAAGGCATCGAGCTTGTCCGGAAATTTGGAGAACCCGGCTTTCTTCGAGGCTTCGAGGCGGTAGTTCATCAAGGCGCCCGAATAGCAGACCGGAACGCAGATCCACTTGTTGCCGCTGTGGCCGTATTTGACCGCGCTGTCGACCCAGCCGCCGTATTTCTTGCCGAGATAATCGGCGACGTCGGAGACGTCCATGCACTTCTGCGGGAACAGATGCGGCAGCGAGTAGAGGCCCCAGAACAGGTCCGGGCCGGTGCCGGTATTGGCGGCAACCGACGCCTTCGGTTGCACGTCTTCGTAGGACTCGCGGGAAATTTCGACGGGGACGCCCGTCGCCTTGCTGAAAGCCGCGATCAGCTTCACGAAGGCGTCGTCTTCCGACTGGACGAAGTATTTCCAGCGCAGCATCGAGAGCTTGGCGCCCTTTTCCGGCTTCCACTGAGCGGTTTGCGCCCAGGCTTTGGCCCAGTCGAGCAGTGCCGGGCCACTCAACGCGCTGGCGGCGCCGAGCGCCGTACCGCCCTTGACCAGGGCGCGGCGTGTAAAGTCATGCATTGTCGTTACCTCCGTTTGGTTTTGTTTAAGCGATGAGTTGTTTGCCCGTCGCCTCGTCGAACAGATGGACGAGCGTCGGATCTGGTTTGAGCCGGATCTTTTCGCCCGGCTTGAATTGGTGACGTTCGCGGAACACGGCGACGACTTCCTCGCCGCCGAGCTTGGCGAACACTTGAGTCTCGGAACCGGTCGGCTCCACCACCACGATCTCGGCTTCGGCGCCGTCATTGGCGATCGTGAAGTGTTCGGGCCGGATGCCGTAGATCGCGTGGCGTCCGTCCGAATTGGCCGGCGCTGTCGACAAAGGCAGCTTGACGCCGTTCGGGCCTTCAAAGCCGGTGCTGCCGTTCGCTTGCACTTTGCCCTTGAGAAAATTCATCGAGGGCGAACCGATAAATCCGGCGACGAACTGATTGGCCGGCTTGTCGTACAGATCGAGCGGCGTGCCGATCTGCTCGACGATGCCGTCATGCATCACCACGATCTTGTCGGCCATGGTCATAGCCTCGATCTGGTCGTGGGTGACGTAGATCGTGGTGGTTTTCAGCCGCTGATGCAATTCCTTGATCTCGGTGCGCATCTGCACGCGCAGTTTGGCGTCGAGGTTCGAGAGCGGCTCGTCGAACAGAAACACCTGCGGATCGCGCACGATGGCGCGGCCCATGGCGACACGCTGGCGCTGTCCGCCGGAAAGCTGGCGCGGAAACCGTTCGAGATAGGGGCCGAGCCCTAAAATGTCCGCGGCGCGGTTAACCCGCGTATCGATCTCGGATTGCGCTGCGCCGCGCAGCTTGAGCGAGAACGCCATATTGGTGGCGACCGTCATGTGCGGATAAAGCGCATAATTCTGGAACACCATCGCGACGTCGCGCTCTTTCGGCGGCAAATTGTTGACGACGCGATTGCCGATGCTGATTTCGCCGGCGGTGATGTTCTCGAGCCCTGCGATCATGCGCAGCAGCGTCGACTTGCCGCAGCCGGAGGGGCCGACCAGCACGACGAATTCGCCGTCGCCTATCGATATATCGACACCGTGGATGACGCTGGTCGTGCCAAAAGCTTTGCGCACCTCGCGGATATTGACCGAAGCCACTCTTGCCCTCCCGGCCGGCCGTAGCGGCCAAACACGCTTTTCTTGTTTAATTCGCTTGTTTACATCAAACCGGCCGATACGAGACCCCGCTTGCACCGAGGGCCTCGTAGAAGCGGCAAATCATCAGCCTTTCGCTAGATGAAAATCAAGCGCCATATTTCATCGATGGGCCTTGCGGCCTCAAATGTGGCCTAAATAGCAAGCCCACCATCCACCAAATGCGGCTGACCGGTGATGTAGCTTGACTCATCCGACGCTAAAAACAGCGCCAGCGCGGCCACTTCCGCCGCGGTGCCCAGCCTCCCCATCGGCTGGCGTCCGATAAAATCGGTGCGGACATCGTCGAGCGAGCGACCTGTCTGTTTGGAGACCGCTTCGATGCGCTCTTCGAGCGAAGGCGACTCGATAGTGCCCGGGCAGATGGCGTTGCAGCGGACGCCTTTGGTTATGAAGTCGGCGGCGATCGCCTTGGTCAAGCCAATCACGGCCGCTTTGGTGGCGCCATAGGCATACCGGTTGGGCAGGCCTTTGATTGAGGAGACGCCCGACGACATGTTGATGATCGAGCCGCCGCCATTCTTCAACATGACCGGCAGGAAGGCCTTGATGGTTCGGTGCATTGACTTGACGTTGAGGTCGAAGGAAAAATCCCAATCTTTCTCCGCGCATTGCAAGACCGTGCCCTGGTGCACGTAGCCCGCCACGTTGACGAGCACATTGAGCGCGCCGAAGTCCTTGGCGACCGACTCGGCGAAGGCATCGACGTCTTGCGTCGAGAGCACGTCGAGCTTGGCGCTTTTCGCGGCCTTCAGGCCATCGAGCTTGTCGAGCGAGACATCGGTCGCAATCACTTTGGCGTCTTCGGCAATGAAGGCTTCCGCGATAGCACGGCCGATGCCCTGGCCAGCGGCGGTGATCAGTATGGTTTTTCCTTTAAGCCTGTTACTCATGGCGCGCACTCACTTCAGTGGTTGTCGCGCGGCACGCTTTTTTGCGCGACGCGCTTATATTTCAAGGCCGGCTTAAGCACCATGCCGTCGGCGAGCTGATCGACCATGGCGCGTTGGATTTCCTGCCATGGTGTCTGACTCTCCGCATAGTGGAAGCCGCCGCGTTTCTGTAACGCGGCACGGCGTCGGTCGAGCTCGGCCTTGGAGATCAGGATGTTTGCCGTTCCCTTGTTGAGATCGATGCGTACACGGTCGCCCGTTTTGAGCAAAGCCAACCCGCCGCCCGCCGCCGCTTCCGGCGACGCGTTGAGGATGGAGGGGGAACCGGAGGTTCCCGATTGCCGGCCGTCGCCGATGCACGGCAGCGACGTGATGCCTCTTTTGATCAACGCGGCCGGCGGCTGCATGTTCACCACCTCCGCTCCGCCGGGATAGCCGATCGGGCCGACGCCGCGCACGAACAGCAACGTGAATTCGTCGATCTTCAGCGCCGGATCATCGATGCGGTGGTGATAGTCCTCCGGCCCCTCGAACACCACGGCGCGACCCTCGAAAGCATTCTTGTCCTTCGGATTGGACAGAAAGCGCCGATGGAAATCCTCCGAGATGACACTGGTCTTCATGATGGCCGAGTCGAACAAATTGCCTTTGAGCACGATGAAGCCGGCGGCCTTTTTCATCGGTTTGGCATAAGGCATGATGACGTCGGCGTCCTGCGACCTGGCGCGTTTGACGTTCTCGCCCATGGTTTTGCCGTTTATCGTCAAAGCGTCGGCGTGAATGCGTTTGGCGCGCAGTAACTCTTGCATGACCGCGGGCAAGCCGCCGGCACGGAAATATTCCTCGCCGAGATATTTGCCGGCCGGTTGCATGTTGACCAGCAACGGCACGTCATGGCCGTATTTTTCCCAATCCTCGATTGCCAGTTTCACGCCAATGTGCCGCGCGATGGCATTGATATGGATCGGTGCATTGGTCGAGCCGCCGATCGCCGAGCAGGCGACGATGGTGTTCTCGAACGCCTTGCGGGTAAGTATATCGGACGGCTTGAGGTCTTCGTGGACGATCTCGACCGCGCGCACACCGGTTTCAAAGGCGATCTGTCCACGCTCACGATAGGGCGCCGGGATGGCGGCACAGCCGGGCAGGGTCATGCCGAGCGCCTCGGCCAACGCGTTCATGGTCGAGGCGGTGCCCATGGTGTTGCAGTGGCCGATCGACGGCGCCGATGCCGCGGCGATCTCGAGAAATTCCTGATCGTCAATGCGTCCGGCGGCCAATTCCTCGCGCGCCTTCCATACCGCCATGCCAGAACCGCAGCGCTCGCCTTTCCACCAGCCATTAAGCATCGGGCCGCCGCACAGCACGATCGCTGGCGTATTGACGGTCGCCGCCGCCATCAGGCAGGCCGGCGTGGTCTTGTCGCAGCCGGTCAGCAGCACGACGCCGTCGAGTGGATAGCCGTACAGCACTTCGACCAAACTAAGATAAGCGAGATTGCGATCGAGCGCGGCAGTCGGGCGTTTTCCGGTTTCCTGGATCGGGTGGCAGGGGAACTCGAAGGCAATGCCGCCGGCTGAACGAATGCCCTCGCGCACGCGTTTGGCCAGTTCGAGATGATGGCGGTTGCACGGCGAGAGATCGGAACCCGTTTGCGCGATGCCGATGATCGGTTTGCCGGAACGCAGTTCCTTGCTGGTCAGACCGTAGTTGAGATAGCGCTCCAGATAGAGCGCCGTCATGCCGGGATTAGCGGGATTGTCGAACCAAAGCTGCGAGCGCAACGGCCTCGCGCGCGATTTCGTGGAGTTCCGCTTGGACATAGGCACACTCCCGGCACACCGAATGACTGAAACGGCAGGATGCGCCGAACCGCTCGATCGATGCAAGAAGGATCGATCGTGTGCTTAGTTGCCATGCGCAAATAAGATCGCGGCCAGAGTGACAGTAAGGCGCCTGTGCGGCACAATCGCGAACCCAAAGCGGTGGCGGATTGCGTGACATGAGCGAGCGTAGAATTCTGATCGGATTGATCGGCGCAAACATCATGGGTTCGCTGTCGCCGGCGCTTTTTGCCGATGCTTTCGCGGCTGCCGGCATCGACGGTTTCTATCATCTGATGGATGTCGATCGTCTGCCGGGACGGCGGCTCGGACAGTTGCTGGACGCGATTAAGACCGCCGGTTTCATCGGTACGAATATTACTTTTCCCTTCAAGCAGCGCATTCTGGAATTGCTCGACGTGGTAGACCCGCAGGCCGCTCAGGTCGGCGCCGTCAATACCGTCGCTATTGCGCCGGACGGCCGCACGACCGGTTTTAATTTCGACCGGCCGGGCTTTCGTCGCAGCTTCGAGGAAAGCCTCGGGCGCGACAGTGCGAAAGGTGCGACGGTGGTGCAGGTCGGCGCCGGCGGCGCAGGGCGCGCCGTTGCCTTTGCCTTGATGGATTTGGGCGTTGCGACTCTTGTCATTCATGATCTCGATGGCGCGCGCGCTGACGCTTTGAAAGGCGACGTTGCGGCCCACTACGGCGCAGCGCGGTGCCGGATCACAAACGATCTTGCGGGCGACATCGCGGCCGCAGATGGCGTCGTCAACGCGACCCAACTCGGCATGCTTGGCTTTCCAGGCAATCCGGTGCCGGTCTCCGCGCTCAAAGCGGCGCATTGGGCGGCCGACGTGATTTACACGCCGATCCAAACCGCCTTCCTCAAAGCGGCGGCCGCCAAGGGCACCCGCGTGTTGAACGGCGGCGGCATGTGCGTGCATCAGGCGGTGGAGGCATTCCGGCTCTTTACCGGGGTAGAGCCCGACCCCAAGCGGTTGCATCGCGCTTTTGCTACGGCCCTTGCGGCCCGCGATAAAGGCGCAAGTACGACGATTTGATTGGGCTTCGGCGGGCGCAGATTACGCACAATGCAATAATGAAGTTGAGCCTTTCACCTGTCGCTGTTGGTTCCACAAGGGGGGAATCGACACCGAGTGGAGGCCGCATCAAGTCATTGCAAAGAAAAATATGCCGAATGTCCGTTAACCTTAAGAGGTAACTTGCGTTTAAGATATCTTACCAATTTGTTAATCTAAATTCAGAGGACTTAGCAGTTGCACGAGATGTCGGGGATCGTAGGCATCGCGTGCCAATTGACCATCGGCGGAACCGTAAAGCTCGTTAGTAAACTTCGTCCGGCGTCCTCGTTCTGACGCGCCGACTGCCCAATTGACGGAGAGTTCGGCTCGAAGGAGCTGTTGCGCACTCGCTTGACGCTCTTGCATCGACGAAGGAACGACTGAATGACCGCAGGGACTTTGCTAAGCGGTCCATTGCGCGGCGACGATCTCTATATTGCCGCCGCAGGATCATGGACAGCAGAGCATGCAAAAACGCTCGAGCCATTGGTTGAGGCTGCAACCCGCCCTGGTTCGTCTTTACGCCGCGTTGCCATCGATATGGCGCAGGTCGATCATATCGACACGTTTGGTGCGTGGCTTCTGGAACGCGCTCTGCGAACTTGGAACGATCAAGGTTGCGAAACAAAAATTGTCGGTGTTCCCGAGAGTTACCGCGGTCTATTGGAAAAGGTCCGGTCCGGCGCTCACAAGCTAACGCCTGAACCGCGTAAGCCTAACGGTGTTTTAAGGATGCTGGAGGGTGCGGGCAGAACCATGGCGGCGGCCGGGGCAGACATCATTCTGATCACCCAGATGGGCGGGGCGCTGGTTGCTGCACTCGGGCGCGTGCTTTTGCGACCGTCGCGATTTCGTTTTACATCGACGGTGAACCAGCTAGAGCGCGTGGCATGGGACGCTGTTCCGATCATTTTGCTGATCACGGTTCTGATCGGTGCTATCCTCGCTCAGCAAGGCATTTTCCACTTCCGCGGATTTGGCGCCGACATTTACGTCGTCGATATGGTCGGCGTGTTAGTGCTGCGCGAAGTTGGCGTACTGATGGTCTGCATAATGGTGGCAGGGCGTTCTGGCAGTGCTTACACCGCCGAACTTGGTTCGATGAAAATGCGCGAGGAAGTCGACGCCTTACGAACCATGGGCTTCGATCCCGTCGAGATTCTCATTTTGCCACGAATCCTTGCTCTCGTCATCGCAGTACCAATCCTGACCTTCCTCGGTTCTATGGCCGCGCTTTATGGTGGCGGGCTTGTATCTTGGCTCTACGGGGGGATTGACCCCACAATCTTTATATCACGTTTGCGAGATGCGATTTCAGTCCAGACATTTGAAGTAGGGATTATCAAAGCTCCCTTCATGGCCTTGGTTATTGGCCTCGTTGCTTGCGTCGAGGGACTACAAGTGCAGGGGAGTGCTGAGTTCGCTCGGTACGAGAACCACGGATTCGGTCGTTAAGTCGATTTTCCTCGTCATCGTACTCGATGGGGCCTTTGCAGTATTTTTCGCTTCGATTGGTATCTAACGATGGCAAGCGCTCCCACCGATACTGTTATTCGGGTACGCGATTTGGTCGTCGATTTTCAGGCGCACCGGGTCTTAAACGGTGTGAATGTCGAGTTATTTCGTGGCGAGATCCTTGGTTTCGTGGGCGCATCAGGCGCAGGCAAGTCCACTTTAGCACGCACTATCATTGGGTTGCTGCCGAAGCGCGCCGGTCTCATCGAAGTGCTTGGTGTTGACCTAGACAAGGTGAACGAGAAGCAGCGACAGGCAATCGATCGGCGTTGGGGCATCTTGTTCCAGCAAGGCGCCCTTTTCTCGTCGCTAACCGTCGGAAAGAATGTCGAGTTTCCGATACGTGAATACCTTCGCCTTTCGAATCGCCTTACGACTGAAATGGCGATCGGAAAGTTGGAAATGGTGGGCCTGAGTCCCGATGTCTATCGAGAATATCCGTCCGCGCTCTCAGGCGGCATGGTCAAACGCGTTGCGCTTGCGCGCGCGCTCGCGCTCGATCCAGAAATTTTGTTCCTAGATGAGCCGACTTCTGGCCTTGATCCAATCAGCGCAGGCGAGTTCGACCAGCTTATCCTAACGCTGCAAGAGACCTTGGGTATCTCTGTCTTAATGGTGACGCACGATCTCGACAGCTTGCACCGTGTCTGCGATCGGATCGCGGTCTTGGGAGACGGAAAAATTATCGAAGTGGGTACGATGGATAGGATGCTCGCCTCACAGCATCCATGGCTGACGGCATATTTCCGCGGCGCTCGAGCGCATGCGGACTGGCACGTGGCGGTAAAGGGTTAAACCTGGAGTTGATCGATGGAGGATAGGGCAAAATACATTTTAATTGGACTGTTCACGTTTGCAGTTATTGTGGGCGCGTTCACCTTCGTCTATTGGTTGCACCACAGTGCTGGAAATAAAGAAGCCGCCTCATACCGCGTTATCTTTAGCGGATCTGTTTCCGGCTTGCGAGTTGGAGCCCCTGTCCTGTTCAATGGAATTCGCGTCGGCGAGGTAACCGATCTACAGCTCACCGACAATCCCGCGCAGGTGGCGGCAATGCTGGAGGTGAGCAAAGCAACACCGGTGCGTGCGGACACGCGGGTCACCCTGGAATTTACTGGTTTGACCGGTATTGCGTCGGTGTCTCTAAAAGGGGCCCTTGCCTCGGCTTCCCCCCTGGAAACAAAGACTGCCGGGCCGCCAACATTGCAGGCTGACTTAAATGCTGGCCAGGATCTGTCGCAGTCGGTGCGGGAAACTCTGGGCCGAGCTGACGCGGTCATCGCCGAAAATCAGGAATCGCTGCATAAGGCAATAATGAATCTGGAGATCTTTACCACCTCCTTGGCGCGTAACGGTGACAAGATTGATCAGTTAATGTCTAACAGCACGGAAGCGATGGCATCGTTTCATAAACTGGCCGACAATCTAGACCAGCGCACCGACGACATCACAACGGGTGTTAATAGGCTAACGGACTCGGCGACCAAACAAATCGACATTGTCGGTGGCGATGCACATCGCGCGATAATACATATCGACAAGGCGATAACGGACTTGACGAAAAATCCGCAACGTCTTCTGTTCGGCGGCGGCAACAAATAGCGACTAATCATGCACTGTTCCTAGCTCGCCGCCCAATTTAATTTTTCTGAGGCTGACCGAGCATCTTCTCAGTGATCATATGCAGGGATGCGGCCTCAGAACGTCTCGCCACACCTGCAGCGTGACCTGTATGCCAAGAGTATAAACCGCCAGTTTCTATGCCGATTGGTGACCATCGGCTGATCTACCTTGGATTGAGTTTGCACGTCGCGTTGCTTCCATCTCTATCGTTTTTGCGAGATCGGGATGATGTGCCATGAATTCGCGAAAGTCGGCAACTTCCAGGATAAGCAACGTGGAAGGGGCCGTTGTCACAACGGTTGCCATGCGCGTCCCACCACGTTCGAGCAACGCGATCTCGCCAAAGAACGATCCAGGCCCCAAACGAACGGGCTTCGGCTCAATCTCCACCTCCACTTCACCGGAAACGACAAAATACATGCAATCGCCCGGTCGTCCGCGCCGCACCACGATGGTCCTCTCCGCCAGTTCAAGCCGACGCAATAACCGCGTGAGCGCAATAACGACGGGCGGGTCGAGATTGCCGAGAAAAGGCACACGCGTCACGAGATCCCAATTGCGGATAAAATCACGACGACGAAATTCGGTCGCAAACCCAGTGGCGAGAATCCCGGCCCAAAGCCCGAACATGCCAAGCCCACAAATCATTACGATTCCTGCGATCACGCGTCCAAGGAATGTTTGCGGTACCGAGTCGCCGTAACCGGTGGTCGTCAGTGTTGTGACCGCCCACCATAGCGATAGCGGTAGGTTGCCAAACTGTGCTGGCTGGCGCGCACGTTCGAGCACATAGAGTGCCACTCCGGCCAGCAGTAGAACAATCACGAAGATGACGAGCACGCTCGCCAAAAGTCGGGCTTCCAGCGAAATGACGCGGCCGAGCAGCGAAAGCCCTGGAACGAATACCGTGAGCTTGAGCACCCATAGCGATGCCAGCAGCCAAACGGTGTCGGCCGGAACTCCAAGGAGCAAAGCAATAGGTATTGGAAGTACCGCAATAAAATCTATCACGCCGGTGGCAGAGAGTAAGTAGCTTGACACACCGTTGATACCCGACCGCGGCCATGATTTGATTAGTAACTCCGAGGCAAAAAAGCTAAGGCAGCACCACAGGCCAATCGTAAGCCAGAAACGCAGTTCGGGGCGCTCGCCGGCGAGCGTCATTGCTGTCATCGCTGCTAACCCGACCGCAAGAACGAAATATTCCAAGATTCGATATGCGCCACTTTTAAATGGCCAAAAATGGGAATACAGGTGTTCGAGGCGACGATGTGACATGAGAAAGAACTGACTTTAGAGCTTTTCAAATCGAGGCCGCCGATAGCGGCATCGCAAGACTACGACAAATCCAAGTCGTTTAACTACTATGGTTGATCCATGTGATCGATTTTTTTGAGCGAGGGACGATCTGCCAACAACACTCGATATGTCATCGGACAGTAATATAATTATCGTTAGTTCATTGGGCCGTGGTACAGTAATTCACGTATATGGGATGATATGGAGTTCGTACCCATGTTGGACGAGGCCTTCGATTTCCGTCTTCTGAGCGAGGCTGGAGGCACCGTGCAATTATTCAAAGAAGGGGCCATGATATTCAAGCAAGGAGATCGTGCAACGGAACTATACGTCATCCAGAACGGCAGCGTAAGAATCCAACTCGGTAATCGCCTGCTCAGTAATCTTTATTCTAATGATATTTTTGGCGAGATGGCGCTGATCGAAAGTGGGCCACGTAGTGCGACAGCCATCGCTATGACTGATGTCACGCTCGTTACGATTTCAGAAAAACAATTCTTGCTCCTCGTTAGCCAAACGCCGACCTTCGCGCTTCAGGTCATGCGTGCCTTAACACGCCGACTACGTGCCGCGAACAAATCGTCGATCTGGTAGCAGAGGTCGATGGGTCTCATTGTGGCTAAAACTATGAATTGAAATGGCTGGCCGTCTCCACCTGAAAGGCGCGGCGACTTTGGATTGCCGACTTCGCATTATTTGAAATGAACAATCGATGTGTAAGTACGTGCATCATTCCGAAGTTGGAACCAGCGTGACTTTTTACTGATCAGCGACATCTCGCCAAAAAGATTTTGGTCGCCTTTAGTTCTCCATCACCAACTGCGGCTTCCGCGCGATACTTGGTAATGCTTGGCCAATCGCGCGCTCCGCGCGATAAATATTGCTGTACAGGTTAGCAATCCACTGGCGACCACTTTCAGTCACACTCAGATACCGGATAGCGGTCTGGACATGGCGCGAAACGCTACTCCAGTAAAACTGCGGATACAAATCGACGACGTCCGCTGGCGAGCGATAGCCGAGCTGTTCATTCATACCAATCTCCTCAAATTCGCAATATAAAGCGTTTGCCTTATAAAGATATCGAGGATCGCCGAGCTGGCCGATGAGGTCTGCGGCACGTAGTAGCGAGCCCTCCTCATCAATTTCGTCTTCGTTCGCGGGAACCGGAAATCGAGTAAACTCGATAGCCCGTGCAATGCGCTCTTCGTCGAGCAATTGGAGTTCCGCCACGCGGTCCAGCACGAATAATTTGGATCGGTCAACATGATATGCGGAAAGCGCGGCATCGGATGATCCGCGCGGCAGTGTAACAACGTGTCCTTTCGTATCGACCACGTAATTATCCTGTCGATCTCCTGCGAGGATGCCACGAACGTATCCGATGTCATGCATGAGGCATGCGACCAACAAGTGCGCCCAATCCGACGCCGATGTACGCACTAAGAGTGCACGCCCCCGTAGAATATCACGTCCGACCAATGTCACGAGCATGGTGTGCTCGACATTGTGATAAAGGGCATCGCTGTTTCCAATGCATTCGATTGCAAGCCGCGCAATGGATGGAATCAATTCAGTTAAGCGCGCGTGGGAGGAGCCAAACGCGCGTTTCATATCTGATTCCAAGAATGAGCCCAGTGCGTCTGCAGCCAACTCGGGAATTGTCATCATTGGTGTATCCAGTCGTTTGCGGCGGTTCCAATTGGACCATAGCGCGCCAAAGCTTTGCCTAGCTTCTGATACACAACGTCTATTACTAATGCGTACTACCTGCGTGTGAAATACGTCACAGGTGACCCGCATTGGCGGTGAATATTCTGCTTACTGCAAACAAATTCACTAAATAAACACTTAACTCACCGACCCTGCCACGGTTACGAAATGGCTGTTCCGGACGCTGGCCGAAAAACGAGCAATAGCCGCCTACCACTAGGATTTTTGTTGCTAGCACCCTGGAAACCGCAGCAGATGCATACCTGGGTCAGACGCTGATCTGATCAACCCAACTCTGATATATGCTCAAGAGCCGATCGATCTGAAATCAAAATCGTTTTTGCACTAATTTGGACGATATTCTCTCGCTGCCACGCAGCAAGACATTTGTTTACACTTTCTCGCGTCCCGCCGACCATGTTTGCCAACTCCCGTTGGCTAAACTGGATTATAGGCGTTCGCGCCTGCGAAATTGATTCCTCGCTTGCTGTTAGGCGCAACATTGCTTTAGCAAGACGGACGGGCAGCTGCAGCAGAGCTACTTCGGAGAGTAGCTGATCTGCGCGGCGTAGGCGCTCGCATAAGACGATAACGAGCTTTAGCCATGCCGCGGGATGTTTCTCAAGGAATGATAGTATATCGCGCCGATCTAAAATCGCCAGTGTGCACGGGCTATCTGCAACAGCGTCGGCCGACCGTTCCTTGCCATCCAAAACTCCTAGTTCGCCGAATATCTCGCCAGGCTGGAGGAGGGCTAATAAAAATTCTTTGCCGTCTGGCGCTGGTACACTAATCCGCACGGTGCCGGTCAGTACGGCCATCATATTGTCACTGGGCGATCCAAATGAAAAAATCATTTGGCCGGTCTTAACCGCCCAAGTACGCGTTCGACCGATAATTCCATTACGTTCCTCGGTCTTCAAGTCGCGAAAAAGAATGCAGTTACCCAGTAGGCGTTTGGCCTCTTCAAGATGAATCTCGCTCGGCTCCATAACGTTGCCTTTCAGAGGATAAGCATCCGCAAAAATGATCTGCCAGTCTCTCAGCGGGAACCAAAATACCACAAACGGTAGCGGACCGCGAAGGCAAATGCCCTACGATAGATTGAATGTGCGCCGTATTGGATTACCAATACAGGCCGCGGCCCGATGATGCACGCTCAAATGCCAGTATTCTTTTCGGCATGCGGGTTTTGCAGTTTGACTACGACCAAATACCAGCCAGACGGAGACAAGAATTTTTCTGTCCGTGACGACATCTATCGCAGCTTACCGTCGAGTGCTGTTGTAACATTCGCCGAAATTGCGAGTGGCAGATTTTGTAGTATTACGTGTTTTAGCCAGGGTGGACGGCAGCAAACGATTGTGGCACGCGTAGTCTCGGCTGCTTTTGGGTTGAGCAAATGTTGAATCCCGCCATGCGAGTTCGGTTCTGGGGCGTTCGCGGAAGCGTCGCCTGCCCTGGGGCGGAAACGATGCGCTATGGCGGCAACACCCCCTGCATAGAAGTGCAATGTGGAAGACATGTCTTGATTTTTGATGCCGGTACTGGAATACGGGCACTCGGAAATGCGCTTGTGAAGGATGGCAACATTCGCGATATCGACATCTTCCTCACCCATTGTCATCTCGATCACGTCACCGGCCTGCCGTTCTTCGCGCCGTTTTTCACCGATGGTTATCGCGTCAGAATCTGGGCAGGTAATCTCCTGCCATCGGATAGCATCGAGCAGGTCGTACGCAAGCTGATGAGTTCACCACTGTTTCCAGTGCAGGTCGAGGTTTTCAAAGCTAAGATCGAATATCGCGACTTTAATTCCGGTACCATTTTGCATCCGTATCGCGGCGTGACATTAAGCACTGCTCCGCTTGATCATCCGGATGGCGCCAGCGGGTATAGGCTTGAATATAAGCAACGCGTATTCACGGTACTTAGCGACACGGAAGGATTTCCCGGCAAGCGCGACTCCGAGCTTGTGTCGCTGGCGAGAGCGTCAGACTTGGTCGTTTATGATGCCACATTTACGGAGGCGGAAATTTCATCTCGTTCCGGCTGGGGTCATTCTACTTGGCTGCGCGGTATTCGCTTGGCAAATGAAGCCGGTGCCAAGCAACTCTGTCTATTCCATCACGACCCGTCGCATAATGATGACTTTATGGATGAGCTTGCTGCCGACGCTAATGACGTTCGTCCTGGCACAATCACGGCACGTGAAGGCCAGATTGTTGATCTGTAATTCCTTCGCAGCGGAAAAATAGATAGCTCACAGTATTATGCTAGTCATGTAAACCGTTAACATCCAACTGGCTGGCATCGAACTCTGAATGGCGGTATTTTCTCAGCGTTGCGGCTCGATTCAGTTTCCCTGAAAGTCAGCGCTGCAAGAAGGAGGGCGGCATGCACTACACGATGATTCTCGGATTTATTGCGGGGATGCTTTACATTGCTAGTCATTACATGAAGACAATGGTGCCGCTTCGTATTTGCGAGATCGCCAGCAACTTGCTTTTTGTAATTTACGGATTTATGTACCCGTCTTACCCGACTTTTGTACTTTATAGTCTTCTTATTCCGCTAAATTCGCTGCGTCTTTATGAAATGCTGCAACTCATTAAAAAGGTCCGCACCTCTTCGCAGGTTGATTTGTCAATGGATTGGTTGAAGCCGTTCATGCACGAGCGCGCTTATCGAAAGGGTGATGTTCTATTCAGCAAAGGGGACCATGCCGACGAAATGTTTTATATCGTAAGCGGCAGCTGTCGCGTCCGGGAACTTGATTTGCAATTGTCTCCTGGTCAGCTTGTTGGGGAGCTTGGGTTTCTCACGACAGAACATCAGCGAACGCAAACGATTGATTGCGCCGAAGACGTTGCCGTATTGGCCATCACGTATGCCAAAGTGAGCGAACTTTATTTCCAAAATCCGACTTTTGGATTTTATTTTCTCAGGCTCACAAGCAAGCGTCTGCTGCAGAATGTCGCGCACTTAGAGCAGGCGCTCGAAGCACGGAGCCAAACAGCGCCAGCTTGAAATCGTCGATAATTTGTAAGCAATGAAATGCGACGAGATATCAGCTTGTTGCGTGCCGAAGATCTTCGGATGTTTGTCGCAGCCGACGCGCAAGTTCACGCGCGGTGTTGCGCATTATTTTCACCGCAATATCGGGCTTGTCGCGTGACATGACATTAAAATCGTCACCGCTGAGTTGATAGCAGACAACATCCTCGTCTGCCACGATCGTTGCAGATCGCCGAGCGCCTTCGATCAAGGCCATCTCACCGAATATTGTACCGCGACCAAGGCTCGTAAGACGACGACTGCCGCGGTAATCTGTGACGTGCAGCCGGACACTTACGCTGCCCTTCGCCAGCAACCACATTTTGTCTCCAGGATCGCCTTCATGACAAATGGTCTCGCCGGGTTTAAATTCGCATAACTTTAGTATCTGACGGATTTGTGCCTGTTCCTCCTCGGAAACACCGGCAAAAAAATCAATATGCTCGAGTGCTAACAGTCCGGAATTGCTACGCTCGTCGAGATTGAGCCGCAGTGTCTCTTCTTCCATCCATTCCAGCGCCGACTCGAGGTCGGGCTTGAGTGCGGCATTTGCTGATTCCTGTCGGTCGAACAGGTTTCGCACAATTGCGGTCTGCGCAAGCGGCACATTGCAAATTAGAAGTCGCTTGCCGTGTTCCTGGCTTCGGTTCACAATATTACTAAGGATATTGGATCCGGAGACATCGATGTCAGTAATTGCCCGCATATCGAGGGCAATCACGTCGACATGCTCGAAGAGTTCCTTCACCCGCATTGAAAGGTCTTCTGCATTGCCGAAAAAAAGCGCGCCCTCAAGCTGGAGTACTGCCCGGCGATTACCCGTTTTCTTGAGGAGCGCGATGTCGTCCGCCGAGCGGATGCGTTTCGAATAAATCTCATTACCCCGATAGCTGTGTCGGACCACCGGCCGGCTCATATTAACGGCGAAGATGATGACGGACATTAGACAACCGGCGAGCACACCGATGACGATGGTTGTCATCACCGTTATGGCCATCACTACGGCGACAATAACAAGATCATAGAAAGCCAGCCGCCACCCGAGCGGCGATGAGCGGTGTACGAAGTCGACGAGGAGGCGTACGCTCCAGGTGTCAAACATCATGACTGCAATAGAAAGAAGCACGGCCGATAGAACTGCTTTTGGAACCACCGCGATCACGTCGGAAAACACAACGCCGACGATCAAAATCGTTGCCGATGCCATGATGCCGGTGAATTGTGTTTGGCCACCAGCGCGAAATGCAGCGAGCAGCAAAGTCGGCGTCGCCGCACTAGCGATGGGGGTGAATAGAGCAGCAGCGCAATTTCCACATCCCTGCGCGACAAGATCGCGCGTCGGATGAACTTCAAGGTCGGCCAGATTAACCGCGAGGCGCAACGACATCAAAGTCTCCATGCTGGAGACGATTGCCAGAACCAAAGAGACCAGTGTGACATTCCAGCCGACCGCCCAGATATGCGCAGCGGTTTCTGGCTCCCCGATTTGCATCAGCGGCGAGGTCAGCGTGACATCTGGCTTACCAATCATTGGCCCAAAGTCGAACGCAGGAACAAGCCATTTGGCCAGATGGTAAAAGGCAATTCCCAGAATGAATGCCACGATTGTTCCAGGGATTTTCGCGATCCAAGGTGGCAGGGTTAATTTCTTCACGATGCGCACGAAGAATATAGCCAGCATCGCCAAGCAGACTATGAACGCCAGCATGACCGGGTGTTTTGGGAATGCCAGGGCCGAACTGCTATGCCCGACAAAAAAGGGTCTTATCTGCGCGACTACGATTAGCAACGCAATTCCATTTACAAATCCTGCAAACACCGGATAAGGCGTGAATTTTATGACACTGGCGATGCGGAATAGACCAAACAAAATCTGCCACAGACCGGCAAGGAACACACACAGAGCTGCGGCGGCGAGGATTAATGCTGGTTTTCCCGTGAAGAGGGGATTGATAAGTAGCGCCGCGATAAGGCTGGCGAGAACAAGTGATGGAGTAGCGCGCGGGCAAGTAACTACAAAGGAAGAAGTGGCAACGAGCGCTGTGACCGCGCCGGCGGCGATAGCACCATAAAGGCCCGCTGCCGCGCCTTCAGCGACGAAGTGGGGTCCCAGAGGCGAAAAAACAAGAACGCCGGCCGCGAGGCAGATTGGCAAGGCAAGAATGCCCGCTATCAGGCCGGCGGTCGCGTCCTTTTGCCAACTTGCCAACGCCGTTGAGGAAAATCTTGATGCTTCGACGGCCATGCCGGCAAGCCTCTCCTCTGGCCCGTCACAATCGATAAGCAATCGGAACTCAAATATATTAGCAAAGCCACAGAAAGTCTCCAATAATCATCGAGACTTCAAAACTCGGACATCACCGCGAGGCCGTGATCGCCGCGCGAGATTTTGCAGACCCAAACAAGATGATTCCGGTGGCACCAAGGGCACGAATTCATAAATCACGCCTTTTGAGAGCGACTGGCCACAAGATCCGCTTCTGCCCAAATAGATGGGGTAATCGGCCGACAGCTTGTGGATAGCTGAATATTTTGGGTGCTGCGCTTCAGGCTGATGGTGAATACGAGGTCCGTGGCAACGGCCTCAAGCATCAGAAGGAGAAGCGCAGCATGGAGCATTTTGCTGGATTAGACGTATCGGTCAAGGAGACCAGCGTCTGCATTGTGGATGACGCGGGCAGGATCGTAAGGGAAGTAAAGGTGGCGAGCGAGCCTGAGGCGTTGCTGGCGGTGTTGAAGAATCCTGCCTACCACTTCAATCGAATTGGATTGGAAGCTGGCCCGTTGTCGCAATGGCTGTTCAGCGCTTTAGCCGAAGCGGGCTTACCAGTGATCTGTGTCGAGACGCGGCACATGCGGGCGGTGCTGAAGGCGCAGATCAACAAGACCGACCGTAATGATGCACGTGGCATGGCGCAGATGATGCGAGCAGGACTTTATCGTTCAGTACATGTGAAAACGCTACGCAGTCAGAAACTGCGCATGCTGCTGACCCATCGCAAGCTGCTGCAGTCGAAAGCTATTGATATCGACAATGATCTGCGTAGCACTTTACGCAACTTCGGCCTCAAGGTCGGGATGGTCGGAACCGTGAAGTTCGAAGCCCGCATCAGGGAGCTTGTTGAGAACTTACCCGACTTGGCTGAGTTGGTTGAACCGCTGCTTGTTGTCCGGCGAGTTCTACGCGAGCAGTTTGTCATCCAGCACCGCCGCCTGCTGGCCATCGTTCGGGACGATGAGGTGTGTCGGCGACTGATGACAGTGCCTGGTGTCGGCCCCGTAGTGTCGCTGACTTATCGCGCCACTGTCGACGTGCCAGCCCGCTTTAGGAAATCCAAAGCTGTCGGGGCTGTGTTTGGGCTGACGTGTGCCAAGTATCAATCGGGCGAGGTGGAATGGAGCGGCAGAATATCACGCTGCGGAGATGAGATGATGCGGGTCATGCTCTACGAAGCAGCTCAGAGCATGCTGCTGCATTCAAAGAAATGGTCCTGGCTCAAGGCCTGGGCAATGCAGATCGCCAGGCGCCGCGGGATGAAGAAGGCAATCGTAGCACTGGCACGCCGGCTCGCCGTGATCCTGCACCGCATATGGGTTGATGGCACCGAGTTCCGCTGGACCCGGGAGGTCGCGGCGGCATGAGATCTAATCAGGATTAATAGCGACAGGAGAAAACTCGAGCTCCACCCAGTGGTGGAAAGATGTCCCTCGCGGGACGATGGATGAGGTGAGTTCGTAATGGTCGCTGGACCCGCTGTCAGTCTGACGGCAAGGCCGCCCAATAGATTGTTCCACCTCGCCTTCGAATCCCATGATGGAAGGGCCTTGAAGCCGATTCCGAAGAGAAGCACGAGCCCGCGAGCGACGTCGACACTACCGTGGTGGACAGTCTGAAAGCGCTTGACCCCGACCGGCCGATTAGAGAAGCGACCGTTGTGCGGATCTTCCGAAAGCGTCGCGAGGGGCCGCAAGGGGGTACGTCGTGCGTCATGCCTTATTGGGAATGCGTTGCCCGGGGCGGGTACGTCGGCTCGGTACAGCTAAAGCGGATGACGCACCCATTGACGCGGTCATTAGTGGCTCCAGGGCCGCGACCTCGCGATTTGCGACATCGACGCGGTCAGCGAGAACGCGTATAATAAATTCATCGAAGGCGCTCGCCAGATCGGGGCGCTCACGGCGCATGCGCTCAAAATTGGCGCGAGTTAGTGTGAACAGGATCGTCGACCCGTCCGCAGATACGGTGGCGGAACGAACCGATTTCCGGAAAAACCCCATCTCACCCACAACTGTGTGCGTCATGGTGCGCCGCACGCGCAGGTTTTCCCCATTACCTTTTTCGATGTCGACGGCAAGATGGCCTGCGGCGACGAGATCAAGAGTGTCGGCCGGCTCGCCCTGACGATAGAAGATTTGTGAGCTAGCCGCGTCCTTGCGTTCGAGATAGGCGAGAAGGTCGGTGGCCGCGATGTTGACACCGAGTTGATGCTGAAGCCACGGCTCGAAGTCAGCGAGGCCGATATCGGCATGGAGGTTTGCCTTAGCAAGCAATTGGTCCTCGCACCAGGCGAGAGCAAGGTTAAGGTCTGTAAAGACTTGGTGCTTGCTCTTGCCGCCGAAGAAGTTGCCGCGCTCAAGGGCAGCACGGTTGGCCGGTGATAGCGAGCAGTAGACGAGCCTCGTATCCTGCTGGTCGCAAAAGTTGCGTAACTTGGCGAGGCTGACGATAGCCGATGAGTTTGCGCCTGACACCATGCCGAAATCGAGGATTACATAGGCGGCCTGATGAGGCAGCAGCGCGTTGATATCAGCTCGGATACGCTCGAACACACCCTCGGAGGAGCCAAAGAAAATATAGCCCGAGAGCCAGTATAGTTGAATGGCGTCGCCTGTCTCGCGCAGATGCTTTGACGCCTCCGCCGAGCGCTCGACATGGCTGGAAAATTGAGCCCGTGTCACGTGCCGACGCACGACGCCGAGGCGCGCGTAGCTCATAGCGAACAGTATGCAAGCGCACACAAGGCCGGCCAGCACGCCGACGAGATAACCATACTCGATGCACACAATAGCGATAGCTACGGCGAGCAGCAGATCGAGCCATGCCCGTTGGGAGTATGGTCGCCATAGCGCGTCAATGATGAAAGTGTAACCCAGGTAGAAAACTAAGCCGGCGATGATGGGAATCGGTATCAATGCTTGCAGATTAAAATTTGCAACGCCGACGAATCCGAGAGCCAACGCACACACGACCCCACTCATGCGTGTTGCACCACCGGCATGCTCCAATAGCCGGCTGGTGCCGACCTGAAGGCTGCTGGTGAGGCCGCCGAAAGGCGCGGCAATTACGCTCGCAATACCGTGTGCGCGAAACTCGCAATCAAGATTCCCGGACACCTGACGTCCGACCTCGATGCTTGATACCTTGGTGACCAGTGAGATGAGCGCCACGATCGTCACAGCGAGCAACTCTGGGATGAGCCGGCCCATCGTCGACCAACTCAAGTGCGATGTGCGCATGGCCTCCAAAGGCGACCATTTGGTCAGGGCCCCAAGCGAGGGGAAATACCAACCGTGCTGCGGACCGGAAAGCCCCAAACGGTCAAGCACAAAGAGCCCAGTTAGCCACATCACAAGAAGCGCAACGGGCATGGCGAAAGCCGACTTTACCCAGCGGCGTAAGCCTAACAGGACCAACAGCGCAGCAACGGCGCTTACAAGCTTCGCGATCTCGATTACCGTCCAATTTGCTGCAAGGTTGTTAAGAGTGAGCGCCCGGCCGGTCGCCATCCGAACACCACCGGCAATCAGGAAACAACCGGTGGCGATCAGGAATCCGCCAACGACACAGGAGGGCACGAAGCGGAAGTATGATCCCAACCGGCAAGCACCGAGACCATAGAGTAACGCACCCGACATAAAAGTCGCTGCGGTAAAAATCAGCATTGTCGTCTGAACCGCGATTTTCGGGCTGCCACCTGCCGCTAGAATGCTTGACCCGGCCGTCGCGCTCAACAGGACGAGCACGGTGCCCGTCGGTGAATTGATGCCTGTCGCAATCGGAGGCAGTGATGTCGCCAACGCGATCCATACGCCGCCGATGCAGCTTCCAATGAGCATTGCCCAGATCGCAATCGGAATGCCGGTGCTTAAGGCGCCCGGAAACATGAGTGCGCCGAACGATATGATATTAGCGATTAGGACCACCGAGGCCACGAGGCCCGCTATCAAATCCTTCATGCCATCGCGACTTGCAGCGAACAATTGAGACCATGGCTGGGCGCGCGCGGCACTTCGGGCGGGCGCAAAGAGTGCCGGGTCTTGCGCGCGCACCGCGTCCTTTTGCTCGTTCACGGACCACCTTTCAGTGCTATATCGTCGGTCACAAAATGAAAAATAAGCGCACTAACGACGGCGGCCAAACCCTTTTGAGGCCAGCGTTGCTTCGCTACAATGCTTGTATGAGGACTCCCGGATTTCACAAGAAGGGTCGCGAACTATAAGCGATTTCTGAACTGGTTGGAAGCTTATGCGCGACTACAATGCCGGAAGCTCTCATTTAAAACCGTCCAAATACCAGAGGGGACTAAAATTGGTCTGCATTGAAGAAACTGGACCAATTTGAATGAGAGGTTTTCGGTAGGCTTTGATTGAAAGGAGCCTGACCGATGAAGAAGTCGAGATTTAGCGATCAGCAGATAGCCTTTGCCCTACAACAGGCGGAGACGGGGACTTCGGTCGCGGATGTTTGCCGGAAGCTGGGGATATCCGAAGCCACGTTTTACCGTTGGAAGGAGCGCTATGGTGGACTGATGCCCTCGGAGGTGCGCAAGCTAAAGCACCTTGAAGAGGAGAACGGCCGGCTGCGCAGACTGGTTTCGGATTTGAGCTTGGATAAGGAGATGTTGCAGGAGGTTCTCAGAAAAAAAGTTTAAGGCCTGCACAGGAACGGGAGCTGGTGGGTCATGTCCGCACCTGCTTTCGAGTCGGCACGCGGCGAGCCTGCCGTGTGCTGACCCTGCATCGGTCGATGTACTTGTATAGATCGAGGCGACCTGAGCAGGCCGTATTACGCAAAAGGATTTGTGAGATTGCCGAGACGCGCGTCCGGTTCGGATATCGGCGGATCCACATCCTGTTGCGACGCGAGGGTTGGTCTGCAGGTCGAACTCGGGTTTACCGGCTCTTCTCTAATCGGCCGGTCGGGGTCAAGCGCTTTCAGACTGTCCACCACGGTAGTGTCGACGTCGCTCGCGGGCTCGTGCTTCTCTTCGGAATCGGCTTCAAGGCCCTTCCATCATGGGATTCGAAGGCGAGGTGGAACAATCTATTGGGCGGCCTTGCCGTCAGACTGACAGCGGGTCCAGCGACCATTACGAACTCACCTCATCCATCGTCCCGCGAGGGACATCTTTCCACCACTGGGTGGAGCTCGAGTTTTCTCCTGTCGCTATTAATCCTGATTAGATCTCATGCCGCCGCGACCTCCCGGGTCCAGCGGAACTCGGTGCCATCAACCCATATGCGGTGCAGGATCACGGCGAGCCGGCGTGCCAGTGCTACGATTGCCTTCTTCATCCCGCGGCGCCTGGCGATCTGCATTGCCCAGGCCTTGAGCCAGGACCATTTCTTTGAATGCAGCAGCATGCTCTGAGCTGCTTCGTAGAGCATGACCCGCATCATCTCATCTCCGCAGCGTGATATTCTGCCGCTCCATTCCACCTCGCCCGATTGATACTTGGCACACGTCAGCCCAAACACAGCCCCGACAGCTTTGGATTTCCTAAAGCGGGCTGGCACGTCGACAGTGGCGCGATAAGTCAGCGACACTACGGGGCCGACGCCAGGACCGTCATCAGTCGCCGACACACCTCATCGTCCCGAACGATGGCCAGCAGGCGGCGGTGCTGGATGACAAACTGCTCGCGTAGAACTCGCCGGACAACAAGCAGCGGTTCAACCAACTCAGCCAAGTCGGGTAAGTTCTCAACAAGCTCCCTGATGCGGGCTTCGAACTTCACGGTTCCGACCATCCCGACCTTGAGGCCGAAGTTGCGTAAAGTGCTACGCAGATCATTGTCGATATCAATAGCTTTCGACTGCAGCAGCTTGCGATGGGTCAGCAGCATGCGCAGTTTCTGACTGCGTAGCGTTTTCACATGTACTGAACGATAAAGTCCTGCTCGCATCATCTGCGCCATGCCACGTGCATCATTACGGTCGGTCTTGTTGATCTGCGCCTTCAGCACCGCCCGCATGTGCCGCGTCTCGACACAGATCACTGGTAAGCCCGCTTCGGCTAAAGCGCTGAACAGCCATTGCGACAACGGGCCAGCTTCCAATCCAATTCGATTGAAGTGGTAGGCAGGATTCTTCAACACCGCCAGCAACGCCTCAGGCTCGCTCGCCACCTTTACTTCCCTTACGATCCTGCCCGCGTCATCCACAATGCAGACGCTGGTCTCCTTGACCGATACGTCTAATCCAGCAAAATGCTCCATGCTGCGCTTCTCCTTCTGATGCTTGAGGCCGTTGCCACGGACCTCGTATTCACCATCAGCCTGAAGCGCAGCACCCAAAATATTCAGCTATCCACAAGCTGTCGGCCGATTACCCCATCTACTGCCGCAAAGCGGATAATCGCTCCCGAGCCTAGGTTGATGTAAGTAGGGCCTAATTTGGGAGAGCCCTTGACCTAGGCACACATACAACATGTAGAGTTGCAAAAATGCAACACAACTTCCGCAAAGCGCTTGCATCCCATAGGGCACCAGTTTTCCCATTGATATGACGCCCTCGATGGGTTTCGATAAGGCAGCGTTTCACACACTGTTGGGGGTCGCTCAATGCGTCGTGCTCTTTTGATGGCTGCCGCCTGCGCTATCGCATCCGTTCAGCTCGCTTCGGCCGCTGATATGCCTACGAAGGCTCCGGTTTACGCTCCCATCGCTATGTACAATTGGACCGGCTTCTATATCGGCGGACACATTGGCGGCGGATGGGCCGATGAAAGGTCAACAGAGCTAGCGCCGGGAACGGTCTCTTTTCCGGTTGGTACGGTATTCGCCGCGCATAACCTGAGCGGCTTCCTCGGTGGCGTACAAGGCGGTTTCAATTGGCAAGCAAGCAACAATTTTGTCCTTGGCGTCGAAGGCGATTATTCGTGGGAGGACCTGAAAGGAACAGCTACCACTGTTAGCATCGTAAACGGCTTCACCAGCACGACGACCGCCAAGTCAGCTGATCTAGCGCTGCTCACGGGTCGCTTGGGCTATGCTATGAGCAACTGGCTGTTTTACGTTAAGGGCGGCGGCGCCTGGAAGCGCGGAAACTCGAACGGTACGGGATCACCGCCGCTGGAGCGTTTTTCGATACGACATCATCAAGCACAAGTCGGAGTGGATGGGTCCTCGGCGGTGGCGTCGAATGGGGATTTGCCCCGAACTGGTCGGCTACGATTGAATACGATCACCTCGACTTCGGATCGACCAATGTTTCGATCTTGAGCAGCACCAGCGCCACTACCTTTGTAAGCTCGACGGATCGAGAGGATATAGTGACAGCCGGCGTCAACTACCGCTTCAATTGGGGCGGCATGGGTGCGACGAAGTATTGAAGCTGCGCTATTCCCCCAGCAACTCGAGCCCCGGTCGAAAGGCCGGGGCTTTTCGGTTTGTACGCCGGCAAAGACCACCAGCATTTCAAGCTCCCTGTGACTGCGCCATAATAAAAATGCCAAAATTTATTTCTCCTCTCAAGTACGATCAATTTCGGATAGCTACGGCATCATAGGTCGACGTGAACTTGGTCGGCATCTCTCCAAATCATGATCTTGCAGTTGCCGCGTGATGCGCTGGCAGGTTCTTCGAGCGCGCAACTTCGGCAACTCGTTTACGTCGGCAAAAACGCAACATTCACTAGGCTCTTTAGTGTACTGGCAAACCCAGTTTCCAATGCCGGGCCCGGACCGTCTGCCGTTACGGAGGGGAGCGATAACCTAATCCTTCAACGAAGCCTACAAACTGTGAGGCTGAGACACATGAAACTATTCGCAATACCTCTGGGTTAATTTCGCTGATGATAATAGGACGTAAGCGCTGTATGGTTTCGATGGCGCCCGAAAAACTAATTGTTGAGCGCCTTCAATGTCGATTTTTAGAAGGTCACAGCGGTCCAAGGCTAGATCGTCAAGCCGTAGAACATCCACCTCGAAGCGTTCATGACCATCATGCAGGGTGCCAACCAGGGCATCCGTTGCTATCAGCCATGTTCCGCCTGGGTTTTGCGTTGACATAAGGGTAGCAACCGTCATTCGTCCTGCCGCTACCCCAAATGCAACCTGCCGAACTTCGACATTGCTGTAACCATTCTCCGAGATCGACATACGCAACCGCTCGCAAGTATTCGGTCGTGGCTCGAAGGCGTATACTCGCCCTGATGGCCCCACAATTCGGGCTGCTAGCATTGTGAACCACCCAATATTTGCGCCAATATCAATGAAGTATTGACCGGACTTCAGCATGCTCCGCACGAAACCTGTTTCAACCGGCTCGTAAGTTCCAAACATGCACGCGTGCGATACGCCGTAGTCACCAAGATCAACCCACAGGCGAGTGCC
>CAVPOR010000014.1:0-361720 GCA_963707095.1 uncultured Alphaproteobacteria bacterium | reverse complement strand
ACCGCCTGCTTGTCCTCGTGCGCCACGGCCAGAGCGACTGGAACCTGAAGAACCTGTTCACCGGTTGGAAGGACGTCGATCTGACCGACAAGGGCGTGGCGGAAGCGCGCGAGGCCGGCCGCAAATTGAAGGCGCAGGGCATTAAGTTTACTGTCGCCTATACCTCGGCGCTCGTGCGCGCGCAGCGCACGCTCGACCTGATGCTGGCGGAAATGGGCCAGACCAAAATCCCGGTGTTCAAGGACCAGGCGCTCAACGAGCGCGACTACGGCGATCTCGTCGGGCCTCAACAAAGACGACGCCCGCAAGAAATGGGGCGAGCAGCAGGTGCATATCTGGCGCCGCTCCTACGACGTGGCGCCGCCCGGCGGCGAGAGCCTGCGCGACACCGCCGCGCGCGTGCTGCCTTATTACATCCAGGAAATTCTGCCGCGGGTGCTGCGCGGCGAACAGGTGCTGGTGTCGGCGCACGGCAATTCGCTGCGCGCGCTGGTGATGGTGCTCGATAAGCACACGCCCGAGAGCATCACCAAATTGAACATCGATACCGGCGTGCCGATGATTTACCGGCTTAATGCCGATTCGACGGTGAAGTCGAAGGTCGATCTGGCGGCGTAGATTTAAGCCGCCGCCATTCCCGCTTCCCAGCCCAGCATCGCGCGCTTGCGGGTGATGCCCCAGTGATAGCCGGTGATGTCGCCGTTCTTGCCGACGACGCGGTGGCACGGCACCACGAAGCAGATCGGGTTCTTGCCGACGGCGGCGCCGACCGCGCGCGCGGCCTTCGGATCGCCGACCTTGCCGGCGATGCCGGAATAAGTGTCGAGCTTGCCCATCGGAATGTCGAGCAGCTTCTCCCACACCCGCACTTCGAAGTCGGTGCCGATCAGCACCACGCGCAGCGGCTGGTCCTTGCGCCACAGCGCGGCATCGAAAATGCGGCGCGCGGTGGCGGCGGTGGCCGCGAAGTCCTCGACGTATTTCGCCTTCGGCCAGCGCGAGCGCATGTCGCTGAGCGCCTTGCGTTCCTTGCCGGCGTCGGCGAGCGCGAGGCCCGCAAGCCCGCGCGGCGTCATCATCACCAGCGCCATGCCGAACGGGCAGGGATGGAAGCCGTAGGAAATGGTGAGCCCTTCGCCGCCGGCTTTCCATTCGCCCGGCGACATCGCTTCGTGCGTGACGAACAGATCGTGCAGCCGGCCGGGGCCGGACAGGCCGACTTCGTAGGACGTGTCCAGCACGCTCGCCGACGAGCGCAGCAATTCGCGCGCGCTGCTGAGCGTGAGCGCCTGCAGGAAGGCTTTCGGCGTCAGCCCGCACCAGCGGCGGAACAGATGATGCAGATCGGTGGCGCTGACGCCGGCGGCGTCGGCGATGGTTTCGATCTCGGGCTGCGAGCGCCAATTGCCGCGGATATGGGCGATGGCGCGGCGCACGATGTCGTAATCCGCCGCCGCGGTCGGGAGCGGGGCGAGATTCGGGGAAGCGGTCGGACAGGGCGGTCTTGGTTGGGTCATGTTCATCATGGCCGTATCTAGGCCAGGTCGGGCGTTCCATCCACCCGATTCCTGACTAACTCGAACGTCGTCCGCGTCACCCCGCGCTTGGCTTCGCCCAGCGCGCGGCCGAGCTCCTTGGCGAAACTGGCCTTTTCGTCGGGCCCGAGGAAATTCGCGATCGCCAGCTGCTTGCCGCGCGACACCAGAAACAGCCGCTCGATGCCGAATTCCTCGTGCGCCACCTTGTCGAGCTTGACCCAGAGCGGATTGAGCACCCATTCGCGCACGCGGCCGCGGTGGCTGACCTTGCGCACCTTCAGCGCGGTCGGCGTCACCGTGACTTGCTCGTAAGCGTGCGGCGTGGCGGTAGTTGATGCCGGAACGCCCAATAGAGCAGCAGCACGTCGAGGCCGAAGAAGCCGAACACCGGCCAGGCGCCCATCAGCAGGAACGCCATGCCGGCGATGAAACTGATGACGCCGAACACGATCATCAGCACCAGAAAGCCGATGCTGCCGAGCGAGCGGTGCGGGGTGAGCACGGCGGAAAAGATCGTCGGTTCGAGTTCGTCGTTGTCGGTCATGTTGTCCAAATCCTGGCGCTCAGTATACCGGAATGATGGCGCAAAAGTCCGTTCGTAAATCCTTGGCAAAAGCCCGCAAGGGCAAGGCCGCGAAGCTCAAGCCTGCGCCAAGCAAGCCAAGGCCGATGCCAAGGCCTTGCACGGCGCGAGCAAGCCCTTGGCCAAAGCGCAAATCGAAGAAATGTTCCGCCGCTTCAAGGCCGCCAATCCCGAACCCAAAACCGAACTGCAATACGCCAATCCGTTCACGCTGCTGGTGGCGGTGGTGCTGTCGGCGCAGGCGACCGATGCCGGCGTCAACAAGGCGACGCCGGCGCTGTTTGCGCCGCCGATACGCCGGAGAAGATGGCGGCGCTCGGCGAGGACCGCGTGCGCGATCTGGTCAAGACCATCGGGCTGTACCGCACCAAGGCCAAGAACGTGGTCGAGCTGTCGCGCCGGCTGATCGCCGAGCATGGCGGGCAGGTGCCGCGCTCGCGCGAGGCGCTGGAAGCGCTGCCCGGGCGTCGGGCGCAAGACCGCCAATGTGGTGCTCAACGTCGCGTTCGGCGAGCCAACCATCGCGGTCGACACCCATATTTTCCGCGTCGGCAACCGCACCGGGTTGGCGACCGGAAAAGATCCGTTCGAGGTCGAGCAGAAACTCGAGCAGGTGGTGCCATCGTCGTACAAGCTGCACGCGCACCATTGGCTTATTCTGCACGGGCGCTACACTTGTCTGGCGCGCAAGCCGCTGTGCGAAAAGTGCATCATCGCGGACTTGTGCCAATGGCCGGGGAAGACGGTCTGTGAAATAATGGCGTAGGGAGAGTGCGTATGGAAGGCTCGGTCGGCAAGGCGCAAGAGCGTCGTTCGCGGCGATCCACGCGATTATTCTGCAACGCGCCGGTCTTGCCGCGAAAGCGGCGTGCCGCTGTGGACAAATCGCAAGCCGCAGCTTCACCGGCAATTTCAAGCGCGATGCTGCTGCCGGCACGCAAATTCTGGCGGGCGGGTCCGATCTTGCTCGCCAAGCTGCCGAAAAAGCCATCAGCGCACGCCGGAACAGCAACTCGCCGCCGATATCATCCTCGATGAGTTGCCGTCATGCGCGCGAACGCTTCCTCGCTGCACCATGCCGACGCGATCTATCGCAAGCTCACCAATAATCTTGCAGAATTTCTTGCGCGTCGACGATCTTGTCTACGACGCCGCCAAGCTGGTGCCTGGCCTGACGCCGACGCAAAAACAGGTCGACGCCGAAAGCGCGCTGATGCAAAGCGAGAAGGACGGCGTCGAAATCGATCAGGGAATTTTCCTTGCGCAAGTGCTCGCGCTGCCGGACAGCGGCATGCATCTTGTGCCACGCCATGCTGCGGCCGAGAATGGAATCGATCGCCCGCGCGCGGGAATTCATCAAACGGCGTCGTCGACTTCGGCCCGGCCACGATCGAGCGGCGCGGCAAGGCCGCGGTGGTCACCGTGAAAAACCCGCGCTTTCTCAATGCCGAGGACGACGACACGCTCGACGATACCGAAACCGCCGCCGACATCGCCATTCTCGATCCGATGAGCGAAATCTGCGTGTTGCGCGGCGACGTGGTCGATCATCCGAAATACAAAGGCCGCAAGATTTTTTCCGCCGGCATCAATCTCACCCATCTCTATCGCGGCAAAATTCCCTATCTCTGGTACATCCGCCGCGACATGGGCATCGTCAACAAGATGTTTCGCGGCTTGGCCATGGGCAGCGCCGATCCCGACGAAGTCTACGGCGGCACGCGCGAGAAACCGTGGGTCGCGGGCCTCGACGTTTTCGCCATCGGCGGCGGCTGCCAATATCTGCTGGCGATGGATTACGTGGTGGCCGGCAGCGACGCCTACATGACGCTGCCGGCGCGCAAGGAAGGCATCATTCCGGGCGCCGCCAATCTGCGGCTGACGCGCTTTGTCGGCGCGCGCATCGCGCGGCAGGCTGATCCAGATGGGCCGGCGGCTCGATTGCGACACGCCGGAAGGCCGCATGATCTGCGACATGATCGTGCCGCCCGGCGAGATGGAGCAGGCGCTCGACCAGGTGATCGAGGATTTCACCGGCTCCGGCGTGGTCAGCGCCGCCGGCAACCGGCGCGCCATACGCGTCGGCGAGGAGCCGCTCGACCTGTTCCGCCGCTACATGGCGGTCTATTGCCGCGAGCAGGCTTATTGCCATTTCAGCCCGGCGCTGATCGCCAATCTCGAAAAACACTGGAACGCGGCGCAGCGGAAGATCTGACGCGACACGCGCCCAAGCCGACCGCCGCCGATTTGACGCCGAAGCGCAGCGCGCTCGACCCGATCGAGATCGCCTCGCGCGACGAGATCGCTGCGTTGCAGCTCGGGCGTCTGAAATGGTCGCTCAAGCACGCTTATGAAAACGTGGCGCATTATCGCGCGGCGTTCGACAAAGCCGGTGTGCATCCCGATGACCTCAAGAGCTTTCCGATCTGCGCATTTTCCCTTTCACCGGCAAAGACGACCTGCGCAAGAATTATCCGTTCGGAATGTTCGCGGTGCCGCGCGAACAAGTCGCGCGCATTCACGCCTCATCCGGCACCACCGGCAAGCCGACCGTCGTCGGCTATACGGCGGGCGACATTGCCATGTGGGCGGATGTCTGCGCCCGCAGCTTGCGCGCCAGCGGCGTGCGGCCGGGCATGCTGGTGCACGTCGCCTATGGCTACGGGCTTTTCACCGGCGGCCTCGGCGTGCACTACGGCGCCGAGCGGCTGGGCTGCACGGTGGTGCCGGTGTCGGGCGGCATGACCGAGCGGCAGGTGCGGTTGATCGATGAATTCAAGCCCGACGTCATTTTGGTGACGCCGAGTTATATGCTGGCGCTGCTCGACGAATTCCGCGCGCAGAAGCTCGATCCGCGCCAATCCTCGCTCAAGATCGGCGTGTTCGGCGCCGAGCCCTGGACCAATGCCATGCGGGCCGAGATCGAGCAGGCCTTCGACATGCACGCGATCGATCTTTACGGCCTGTCGGAAGTGATCGGCCCGGGGGTCGCCTGCGAATGCATCGAGACCAAAGACGGCCCCCATATCTGGGAGGATCATTTCTATCCGGAGGTGATCGATCCGGCAACCGGCGCCGTGCTGCCGGACGGCGAAGTGGGCGAACTGGTCTTCACCTCGCTGACCAAGGAAGCGATGCCGGTCGTGCGCTATCGCACGCGCGATCTGACGCGCCTGCTGCCCGGCACCGCGCGCTCGATGCGGCGGATGGAGAAGGTCACCGGCCGTTCCGACGACATGATGATCGTGCGCGGCGTGAACGTGTTTCCGAGCCAGATCGAGGAAATCATTCTGGCCGATGCCCGGCTGTCGGCGCATTTTGTCATCGAATTGCGGCGGGTCGAGCGGCTCGACGCCATCACGGTGGTGGTCGAGGCGCGGCCCGAAGCCGGCGACGAGGTGGCGCGCGCGGCCTGCAACCGCGATCTCGCCCACCAATCAAGGCGCTGATCGGCGTGACGGCGGACGTCAATACGGTCGAAGCCCGGCACGATCGAGCGCTCGATCGGCAAGGCCAAGCGCGTCATCGATCTGCGGCCGAAAAGCTGACGGTCAGCGCGCCGGCTCGATCAACTCGCACGCGCTTGCCGCTCATGCGCTTGTGGATGTGCACCATGTAGGCCATGGCGAAAATCGGCGTCGCCAGATTGACGAGCGGGATCGACACGAACAGCGCGATCGCCATGCCGGCGAGGAAAATATAAGCCGCGTTGGTTCTTGCGCAGCGCCTTGGCCTCGGCCGGCGGACGAAAGCGCATGGCGGCGAGCTCGAAATATTCGCCGGCCGAGCAAATAGGCATTCGCCAGGAACAATAATAATGATGCCGAGGCCGGCAAAAAATATGAACGGCAGCGCGCAGAGATAGACCGCGAGCGCCAGCAGGGCGAACTTCACGCCCTCGATCAGCGCGCGGAAGAACGGCAGCGCGCGGCCCGGCGGCTCGGCCGGGTAGTGCTCGCGCTCGACGGCGTCGGCCGACCTCATCGACGAAAAAGCTGCCGACAAAGGCGGTGACCGCCGGCATCAGAAACAGCGCGCCGGTGATGATGCCCAGGCTCGCCATGATCGACAGCATCCAGGCGAGCGCTCTGCCAGGCCGCGTGCGGCGCAAAGCCGGAGGTCTGCTCGGCCCAGCTCGCGCCGCTTGCCGCCAGCGCGGAAAACAGGCGTTGAGCACGATGCCGATGATGACGATCAGCAGCAGCGCCAGGCCGACGGCCTTCAGCAGCACGCGCGCGCAGCGGGGCTGTGAACATTTGCGCAAGGGCTTTGAAGGCGGCGTCGATCATGCGCGGCAGAGCTAAGGCCCGCCGCGGCGCAGGGGCAAGACCGGCTGGCTTCAGGCGACCGGTGTCGAGCGTCTCGCGTCTCGGCCGGCACCAGCGGCACCATTTCGTCGGCGTCGACCGCCGGAATGTCGGCCCAGGCCATCGCCTTGTAGTCGAAGCCCTTGCACCAGGTCGGCTTGACCACCTCGAAATAGGGCGAGATGTCGAAATCGCGCGGGGCGAACAGCGAGGAATGGCGGATTTCCAGAATTTCCTGCCGCGCCGCTTCGCTCTCCACCGTCGTCACCTTGGGCAGGATCGGATAGCGCACGTTCTCGAAGGCCTGCGCGATCAGCGCCGAGCAGATGATGCGGGTCGGATGGCCGGAGCCGAGCGCCATCATGCGCCGGCGCCAGCGCTGCGGCACCGGCAGCGGAAACAGATAGCGCATCAGGTCGATGATGTTCTTCAGGTCGTAGTCGAAGCCGATGCGCTCGGCCGCATAGGCGCAGACGCGCGCGGCGTCCTCCGCGGTCAAGCCGGTCGGCCGGCAGATGCGGGTGTGGAAGCGGGCATATTTCGACAGCGGCGCCGCCACCACGCCCTGGCCGATATTGGCCTCCACCAGCACCAGCGGCTCGCCGTCTGCGGTCTCGCGGTCGCCGATCGGCCCGACATAGAGCGCGGCATGCGACCAGGTCGACTGCGTGAGATATTTGATGACGCCGGAAATGTGGTTGTTGCCTTCGACCAGCAGCACGTCGCCGGGCCGCAGCGTCGCGCGCAACGCGTCGGCGTCGCTCGGCGTGAAGGGCTCGTAGCCCTGCGACCGGCTTTTCCAGATAATGGGCGAGAAACCGCCCGATCCCGTCCGCCACCCAACTCATGCACCCATTCCTTGGCGTGCGGAAATCTAGTGAAGACTCATTGCAATTTGGTTCATCCGCGCTGCGGAGATTAGTTACGGATCCGTTAGCCATGAAATTTGCAGGCGCCATCGCGTTCGGGCAATCTGCCGGCGCCCAGCAAGCATTGGATACCATGTCGATGCGTGATGGCCGCCTCGACCGAAAGCCCTGATCGCGTGGTCGAGCGGCAAGGACAGCGCCTGGGCATTGCATGAGGCGCGCCGCGCCGGCGAATATCGACATCGTCGGCGCCTTGACCACCGTCACCGACAGCTTCGGGCGCGTCAGCATGCATGGCGTGCGCGAGGAGCTGCTGCGCGCGCAGCTCGATGCCGCCGGCCTGCCGGCGATTGTCGTGCGCATTCCCTATCCGTGCCCGAACGAAATCTACGAGCGCGCGATGGCGGCGGCGATTAAGGACGCCAAAGCGCGCGGCGTGACGCATATGATTTTTGGCGATCTTTTTCTGGAAGACATCCGCGCCTATCGCGAGAAGCAACTCGCCGGCACCGGCATCACGCCGGTGTTTCCGCTCTGGCTCAAGCCGACCGATGCCCTGGCGCGCGCCATGATCGAGGCCGGCGTCGAGGCGCATTTGGCGGTGGTGGATCTGAAGAAATTGCCCACGCGCTTTGCCGGCAGGCGCTTCGATGCGGCATTGCTGTCCGAGTTTCCCGCCGGCATCGATCCGTGCGGCGAGAACGGCGAATTCCATACGTTCGTGTCGGCGGGGCCGATGCTGGCGCGCAAAATCCCGATCCGCGTCGGCGAGACGGTCGAGCGCGACGGCTTTGCGTTCGCGGATTTGCATAGCCGGACATCTGGTTCTCGTTCGCGGGACATTAGAGCTCGCGCAACACGCCGCCGGTTTTCTTGACGACCTCGGCGACGATCTTCTGCCCGAGCGCGTCGATCTCGGCATCGGTCATGGTTTTTTCGCGCGGCTGTATGGTCACGGCGATCGCGATCGACTTCTTGCCGGGGTCGATGCCTTTGCCCTCGTAGACGTCGAACACGCTCACGCCGGCGATCAGCTTCTTGTCGGCGCTTTGCGCCGCGCGCACGATGTCGGCGGCCTTGACGTGTATGTCCACCACGAAGGCGAAATCGCGCTCGACCGGCTGGAACGGCGAGAGTTCAAGCACCGGCTTGGCGCGCGTGGCCTTGGCCTTGGGTTCGGGAATTTTTTCCAGAATCACTTCGAACGCCACCAGCGGGCCTTCCGCCTTGAGTGCTTCGAGCGCGCGCGGATGCAATTCGCCGAAATGGCCCAGGATATTCTGCGGACCGATCTGGATGGTGCCGCTGCGGCCGGGATGGAACCAGGCCGGTCCGCCGGGCACGACCTGCAAGGCCTGCATCGGCGCGCCGGCGGCGGCCAGCACGGCGAAGGCGTCGGCCTTGGCGTCGAAGGCATCGACCGGCGTCGGCTTTGCTCGACCAATGGCGGCCGATGCCGGAGGCTTTGGCAAGCGCACGGCGCAACCCGCCGGCGGCGGTGAATTGATCTTCCGGCTGGTCACCCTTGAAGACTTGCCCGACCTCGAACAGCGCCACGTCCGCCAAGCCACGGTCGGCATTGCGCTGCGCCGCCATGATCAAGCCGGGAAGCAGGCTCGGCCGCATGTCGGACAACTCGGCCGCTATCGGATTGGCGAGCGCCAGCGCAGGATTGCCGCCGCCGAACAGTTCGGCTTCTCGCTTGGACACGAACGACCAGGTGACCGCCTCGACCAGACCGCGCGCGGCGAGCGCGCGCTTGGCCTTGCGGGTGCGGTTCTGGATCGGCGTGAGCACGGGCTTGCGCGCATGCTCGCCGCGCGGAAACGGCGTCGCGGGCACTTGATCGACGCCGACGATGCGCACGAGTTCCTCGACGATGTCGGCCTTGCCATGCACGTCCGGCCGCCATGACGGCACCGCCACCTTCACGCGTTCGCTCTGGCCGGCGAGGAAGAAACCGAGCTTCTCCAGCACGCGGCGCATTTCGGGCAGCGACAACTTGATGCCGGCGAGCCGTGGTAACTCGTTCAACGGAAAATCGATGACCGTTTCCTTCGGCGCCGGATCGCCGGCGACCACGATCTCCGATGGCGTGCCGCCGCAGAGTTCAAGCACCATCTGCGTCGCGAGCTCGAGGCCCGGCAGCATGAAATTCGGATCGACGCCGCGCTCGAAGCGATAGCGCGCGTCGGAATTGATGCCGAGCTTGCGGCCGGTTTGCGCGATGTTGAGCTCGTCCCACAGCGCCGATTCGATCAGCACGTCGGTGGTCGCCTCCGAACAGCCGGTGGCCTCGCCGCCCATGATGCCGGCGAGCGATTCTACGCCCTTCTCGTCGGCGATCACGCACATGGCCTCGTCGAGCGTGTAGGTCTTGCCGTCGAGCGCCAGCAGTGTCTCGCCGTTTTTGGCGCGCCGCACGGTGAGATTGCCGTGCACCTTGGCGGCGTCGAACACATGCAGCGGGCGGCCGCGATCCATGGTGATGAAGTTGGTGATGTCGACCAGCGCGTTGATCGGACGCAGGCCGATGGCGGTGAGCCGTTTCTGCAGCCAATCGGGCGAGGGTCCGTTCTTGACGCCTTTGACCAGCCGCAGGCCGAAGGCCGGGCACAGCGAGGCGGTCTGGCCGAAATCGAGCGTGACCTTCACCGGGCAGGGGAACGTGCCTTTGACCGGCTTCGGCGGGCGGTCCTTGAAGTCGCCGATGGTGGTGGCGCCGAGATCGCGCGCGATGCCGTTGATGCCGGTGCAGTCCGGCCGGTTGGGCGTGAGGTTGATTTCGATCACCGGCTCGCTCAGCGCCGCCCATTCGGCGTAACTTTTACCCACCGGCGCGTCGGCCGGCAGGTCGATGATGCCGTCGTGATTGTCGGAGATCAGCAGTTCGGCTTCCGACATCAGCATGCCGCGGCTTTCCACGCCGCGGATGGTGCCGACCGCAAGCGTGATGTTCTTGCCGGGGATGAAGGCGCCGGGCGCGGCGAACACGCCCTTCATGCCGGCGCGCGCATTGGGTGCGCCGCAGACGACCTGGATGGGCTTGGCCAGTCGCCGGTATCGACCATGCAAACGCGCAGGCGATCGGCGTTGGGATGCTTTTCCGCCGAGATCACCGAGGCGATCACGAACGGCTTGAGCAGCGCTGGCCTTGTCCTCGACGCGCTCGACCTCGAGCCCGATCATGGTGAGCTTGTCGACGATCTCGTTCAACGGCGCGACGGTGTCGAGATGCTCTTTCAGCCAGGGCAGGGTGAATTTCACGGGCTCAATCCCCCCGCCAGTGTCGGGAAATCGAGCGGCCGGAAGCCGTAATGCGCCAGCCAGCGCACGTCGGCCTCGAAGAACGCGCGCAGATCGTTCATGCCGTATTTCAGCATGGCGATGCGGTCGATCCCCATGCCCCAGGCGAAGCCCTGATATTCGTTCGGATCGAGGCCGCAATTGCGCAGCACGTTCGGATGCACCATGCCGCAGCCGAGAATTTCCAGCCAATCCTCGCCTTCGCCGAAACGGATTTCGCCCTTGTCGCGCTTGCACTGGATGTCGACTTCGAGCGACGGCTCGGTGAACGGGAAGAACGAGGGGCGGAAGCGCATCTTGACGCTGTCGACCTCGAAGAACGCCTTGCAGAATTCTTCCAGAATCCATTTCAGGTGGCCGAGATGCGAACCCTTGTCGATGACCAGACCCTCGACCTGATGGAACATCGGCGTGTGGGTCTGATCGGAGTCGCTTCGATAGGTGCGGCCGGGAATGATGACGCGGATGGGCGGTTTTTGGCTGAGCATGGTGCGCACCTGCACCGGCGAAGTATGCGTGCGCAGCAACAGCCGCGAGCCGTCGGGCTTGGGCGGGAAATAGAACGTGTCGTGCATTTCCCGCGCCGGGTGGCCTTCCGGGAAATTCAGTTTGGTGAAGTTGTAGTCGTCGGTCTCGATGTCGGGGCCTTCCGCCACCGCGAAACCCATGTCGGCGAAGATGGCGGTGAGTTCGTCGGTCACTTGCGTGATCGGATGCACGCGGCCGATCTCGGCCGGTGTCTCACGCACCGGCAGCGTGACGTCGACGGTCTCAGTGGCAAGCCTGGCATCGAGCGCGGCGGTACCGAGCGCGGTTTTTGCGGTGGCGATAGCAGCGGTGACGCGATCCTTGAGCCCGTTGATGGCCGGGCCCTGAATCTTTCGCTCGTCCGGCGTCATCGCGCCGAGCGTTTTAAGCAAAGCCGATACCGAGCCGCTCTTGCCGAGGGCCGACACGCGCACGGCTTCCAGTCGCCGCTTCGTCCTTGGCGGCGGCTACGCTAGCCAGAATTTCTTGTTCGAGCTTCGCGATATCGGACATGGATTCCCCCGACCGACCAGCGTATCTAGCCGGTCATGACCGGGCATGGACCGCGCACCTGCAAAAGACTTAAGCCGGCAACGCGGCCTTGGCCTTTTCCACGATCGCCTGGAATGCCGCCGGCTCACGGATGGCGAGATCGGACAGCACCTTGCGGTCGACCGTAATGCCGGATTTCGCCAGACCGGCAATGAACCGGCTGTAGTTGAGGCCGAAGGGCCGCACCGCGGCGTTCAGGCGCTGGATCCACAGCGCGCGGAAACTGCGCTTGCGCCGCTTGCGGTCGCGGAAGGCGTATTGGCCGGCCTTCTCCACTGCCTGCTTGGCGATGCGGATCGTATTCTTGCGGCGGCCATAATAGCCCTTGGCAGCCTTATAGACTTTCTTGTGCTTGGCGTGAGAGGTGACGCCACGTTTGACGCGGGCCATGGATAAACTCCTTGCAGTTCTTTAAGCGTGTCTTGGGCGTGATTGACGGGGACGGAAATACGTTCAGCCGTTGGGCAGAAAATATTTCTTGATGTTGTCGCCGTCGGTCTTGAACAGCACCTTGGTGCCGCGATGCTCGCGGATCTGCTTGGTGGTCCGCTTGATCATGCCGTGGCGCTTGCCGGACTGCTGGAATTTCACCCTACCGGTCGCGGTGATCTTGAAGCGCTTTTTAGCGCCCGATTTGGTCTTCAACTTGGGCATTTTGCTCTCCTGATCGGCGCGAAGACGGGCAAGCCCGCTCGGCCTGGATGTGCTCGCAAGACAAAGTCTGGAGCGGGTGCTCGGAATTGAGCGGTATCGCCGCCACGGCAGCCCTGACTGGCCGGGCGACGAGAGGCCGGCGTTATGGCAGAGGCCGCTGGCCGTGGCAACCATGCCTGCAAAACCGGGGTTAACCGGCTATTTTTGACCTGCCGGGAGCCGGATTGCGGATAAAAAATAAGGCGCGCCGGTTTCCCGGCGCGCCTTACGCGCCGCAATAAATTTAGCGTGGCGCGAGCAGCATCACCATCTGGCGGCCTTCGAAGCGGGGTTCCGATTCGATCTTGGCCATCGGCGCGGTGTCTTGCTTGACGCGATTGAGCAATTTGTAACCCAATTCCTGATGCGCCATTTCGCGGCCGCGGAAGCGCAAAGTAATCTTGACCTTGTCGCCCTCTTCGAAGAAGCGCTTCATCGAACGCATCTTCACATCGTAATCGTGGTCGTCGATCATCGGCCGGAGCTTGATCTCCTTGATCTCGACGACTTTTTGCTTTTTGCGGGCTTCGGCGGCTTTTTTCTGCGCCTGGAATTTGTACTTGCCGAAATCCAGGATCTTGCAGACCGGCGGGGTCGTGTTGGGAGAAATCTCGACCAGGTCGAGCCCGGCGGCTTCCGCCATGGTCATGGCGGTTTGAAAATCGACGACACCTTTGTTGTCGCCGGTACTATCGATCAGCTGAACCTCTTTGGCTCGGATCTCCTCGTTGATGCGCGGGCCGTCCTTTTGGGCGGGCAGCGCGGACTTCATCGGACGACGAATGGCTTTTTTCTCCTCATGTTGTTGTAACGAGCCTTAACGACCTTAATCGCTTTGGCTAGCGAAAGATTGGTAGAAACGGCGAATAAGTCAACGTGGTTCCGTCGATGGTGGTGACGGAAATGACCGGAATCGCGGTCAAATTGTTCAAATTCCTCTAATTTTGCCGCAACCGCGACACTAAAGCCGGCGCCTTATCGCGGCCTGCGATCTCCTCATAAAGCCGCAGCGTCTGCGTGGCGACCGCCGGCGCGTTGAAGTGCCCGCAGCACCCAGTCGCGGCCGCGTTCGCCTATGGCGCGGCGGGCCGGCTCGCTTAAGGAAAACAGCCGCAGCAGGGCGGCAGCCAGCGCCGCATCGTCGCCGGAGTGAACACGCAATCCGGTGATGCGGTTCTCCGGAACCGCGGGCGGCGTAAGTACAATATCCGGCCCGGCGCCGAGATCGGACACGATCACCGGCCGCGCCATGGCCTGCGCTTCCAGGATCGCCCGTTGCAGGCCTTCGGGCTGTACCGCCGCCGACACAACGACGGTGGCAGCGGCGTAGGCGGCCGGCATGTCGGCGACAGGCGCCGCCATGCGGATGACATCCATGGTGCCGGTGGTGAGCACCAGATCCCAAAGCTCGCCGGTGTAGCGGGTACGGCCGCGGTCCTCGCCGACAAAGACAAAGAGGAAATCCTTGAGGCCGCGCGCCTTCAGCCGCTGCGCCGCCTTCACCACGATATGATGGCCCTTGCGGCGCACGATACGGCCGACAATTAAAATAACCTTGGTGCCTCGTTCGACGCCCCAGGCATTGCGCATCGTTTCGATGCGATCGCGCGCGACTTCTGCCGGATCGAAGCGTTCGACATCGATGCTGCACGGCACGACGGCAATGCGCTGCCACGGCGTGCCGTAGCGGTCGTTGATCAGTTGGGCGAGCTGTTCGCTTACCGCGACGACCCGGTCGCCGCGCGCCATGACGCCGTTATAGAGATGCTTGAAGATATTCTGGTCCCGAAAACCTTTGTACCAGCTGGTGACGAACGGAATGCCGCGCCGCCGCGCGGCGATAGAGGCGCTCCAGGCGGCCGAGCGGCCGAGCGCGTGGATTACGTCGCATTTGCGTTCGCGCGAGAGGGTATTCAGCGCGGCGGCGCTGCGCAGCATCCGAAACGGATTGTTGCTGGCCACGTCGAGCGGAATGAATTCGCCGCCGGCCGCGGTTACGTCGGCGACCAGCCGGCCGGGGTGCGACGCCACGATAGCCCGATGGCCCGCTTGGTTAAGGATGCGCACCAGTTCGACCGCGCCGCTATCGGCGGCGCCGGCGTCGAGCGTCGGCACGGCAATGAGCACGCTGATCGGATTTTGAGCCGCGCGCAAGCGCGGACTGGCACCAGCTTTGGGAGAATGGCCGCGCGGCTTTGCCGATGGCGGGCTCTTGACCGCCGGATCCTCTGACACAGGCAAACTCGACATTCCGGCTACAACCTAGAATCCATCGTTGTCACGCCTCGCGACCAGTAGCGAGGTATAAACGCCGCGAATGGCTTCGGCAACGCTCGGCTCTTGTCCCCCTTGCATAGACGGGTCGCTTGCGGCGAGAAGAAGTGAGGATAGAAATCAAGTTCATCCCATGGCCCGGCCTTAAGCGTCCATGAGCGAAGCTCGCCTGACATCGTTGACGATGGAATCGCCGCCGCCCGCGCGGACCATCGCCGTGCGCGCACGCGAGGGCAAGAGCCCAAATTCTGGAACAAGCTCAGGACCAGGCCTGTTTTGGCTTGGCGGTTTCAAGTCCGACATGAAGGGTACCAAGGCGGAGGCACTGGACCGCTGGGCGGAGGGAACAGGCCGTGCCTGCGTGCGGTTCGATTATTCCGGCCACGGCGAATCTGGCGGCGACTTCACCGAAGGCACGATCGGCCGCTGGTTGGAGGAAAGCATCGCGGTTTACGGTCGATTTGCGCAAGGCCCGCACGTAGTGATCGGCTCATCCATGGGCGGTTGGCTGGCGTTGCTGCTGGCGCGTGAATTGCGCAAACGCCAAGAAAAAAAAGAGCACGCCGCACCCATCGCCGGCATGGTGCTGATCGCGCCGGCAGTCGATTTCACCGAGGAGCTGATGTGGAAGGAGTTCTCTCCCGCGACCAAGCGCCAGATCGAGGACAAGGGTTTTTGGATGCGGGCATCGGAATATTCGGAAGCACCTTATCCGATCACCAAGGTTTTAATCGAGGAGGGGCGCAAGCATCTTCTGCTCGGCGGCTTGATCGAAACCGGCTGCGCCGTTCATATTTTGCAAGGCGTTCAGGACCTGGACGTGCCGTGGCGGCACGCGGCCGATCTGGTGTCGCGCTTTGCCCGCGACGATGTGGTCCTGACGCTGATCAAGGACGGCGACCACCGGCTATCGCGGTCGGAGGATATCGAGCGGCTGATCGCGGCGGTAAAGGAGTTTTAGGCGAGCGCCCACTCTTGGTTCACCGTGTCATCGGTATCGCTTCTTCGCAAAGCGATGAATTGCTCACGCGGCAATAATCGGCTCAGCGCCCACACCGCGGCGCCGCGCACCAGCGGCGAGGCATCGCCGAGCAAGCGCTCGGCCTCGCTTGCGAGCGACGCGTCGCCGGAATTGCCGATGGCGATCAGTACATTGCGCACGAAGCGATCGCGGCCGGTGCGCTTGATCGAGGTCTTGGCAAAAAGGGCGCGGAATTGCGCGTCGTCAAGACGGACAAGATCACCAAGCTTGGGCGCGCGCAGGGTCTCGCGCGAAGTAAGCTTAGCTTCGCGACCTTGGCTTGCGAACTTGTTCCAGGGACAAACCGCCAAGCAATCATCGCAACCGAAAATGCGGTTGCCTATCGCGGAACGAAACTCCCGCGGGATCGGTCCCTTGTGCTCGATGGTGAGATAGGAAATGCAGCGCCGCGCATCGAGCCGGTAAGGTTCAGGAAATGCCGCGGTCGGGCAAATATCGAGGCAGGCGCGGCAGCTTCCGCAACTGTCTTCCACGGCGCCATCGGCCGGCAGATCGAGCGTGGTGAAGATCGAGCCGAGAAACAGCCACGAGCCGAATTCGCGCGACACCATATTTGTATGCTTGCCCTGCCAGCCGAGGCCGGCTTTGGCCGCCAACGGCTTTTCCATGACCGCCGCGGTATCGACGAAGACCTTCACGTCGCCGCCGGCATTTTCGGTCAGCCATCGCGCGACCTGCTTGAGCCGCGACTTGATCAACTCGTGATAGTCGTCGCCCCTGGCGTAAGTCGAAATCGTGGCGCGGTCCTTGCGCGCAAGGATCGCCAGCGGATCTTCGTCCGGTCCGTAATTCATACCGAGCATCACGACCGAGCGCACGTCCGGCCACAGCGTGCTTGGGTCGGCGCGGCGTTCGGCGGTGCTCGCCAACCAAACCATGTCGCCATGTTCGCCGTTGGCGAGAAAACGTTCGAGCCGCGCCTTCGCCTCCGGCACGGCATCCGGACGCGTCACGCCGACGACGTCGAAGCCGTATGCGTGCGCACGTTCGATGAGTGCCGTTTTGATATTTTCGGGATCGTTCAAAAGTCCAGATCGGTGTAGTTTTTCGACGGCGCTATTCCCGCCATGTTGTCGGCCAGGATCGCGCGGAACGCGGGTCGCGATTTGACCCGCGCGTACCAGTTCTTGGCGGCTTCGTCTGCGGTCCACGGCACATCGCCCAAATAATCGGCGGCGGATAAATGCGCCGCCGCGGCAAGGTCGGCCAAGCTCAGCCGGTCACCGGCGAGCCAGTCGCGCGAGCGCACCAGCCAGCCGATATAGGCCAGATGATAGCGGATATTCTGGCGGGCGGCGCGCATCGCGTCGGTGTCGGGCGGCCCGCCACCTTGTTCCGCCGTCATATGCCGTTTGAATACGCGCTCGGTCACCAATGGGCCGCTGACCTCGGCATGGAATTTGTCGTTGAACCAGTTCGCCAACCGGCGCACCTCGACCCGTTCCCTGGCCGCTTCCGGCAACAGCCGGTCCGGGCCGTGCTGGTGTGTCTCCTCGATATATTCCGCGATGATGGTTGCGCCCGGAACCGGAGGTTGGCCGTCGGCCACCAGCACCGGGATTTCACCGGCCGGATTGAGCAGCAGGAATTCCTCCCGCCGTTCCCAGAACCTCTCCTCCACCAGGCGCGCCTCGATGCCGTATTCGCCGAGAATGAGGCGCACATAGCGCGAAAGCGGGCAGAGCGGTTGATGAAACAGCGTCAGCATGGGTTTCCGGTTGCGATGAAGGCAGCGGCGGGAATCGGTTACGCACTATAGAAAGCAACGGCGGCGGCGCAAATTCCTCAAGGTCTATGCCTTTTTAATTTGCCTGTGTGGCGGCTTTGCGCCAAAAGCGCTGGCCTTTGCCGATTCCCCGCCGCCGTTCCGGAGCGAACAATGCACGCCCTCCTCGATCTGATTTCGTCCCATATCGATCTGATCAAGGCGGCGGCGTTGGGGGTCGTCGAAGGCCTGACCGAATTCGTGCCGGTGTCCTCCACCGGGCATCTGCTGCTGATGGAGCACTTCCTCGGCTGGGGCGATGACTCATTTGGCAAGTCGTTCGCGGTGCTCATTCAGCTCGGCGCGATTCTGGCGCTGCTGACGATCTACTTCGGCCGCATCTGGGCGCTGGCGACGCACATGTTCACGCAATGGGACGCCGCGCGTTTCGTCATCGGCGTTCTGATCGCGTTTTTCCCCGCGGCGGTGATCGGCGCGCTGGCCTATCCGTTCATCAAGTCGCATCTGTTCGACGTGCGCGTTGTCTGCACCATGTTCATCGTCGGCGGTTTTGTCCTGCTTTTGGTCGACCGGCTGAATTTGCAAGCGCGCTATCACGAGTCGACGGGATTTCCGCTGACGATGTATCTGGGCATCGGCGTGTTGCAGTGTCTCGCCATGGTGCCGGGTGTGTCGCGTTCGGGCGCGACTATCGTGGGCGCGATGCTGTTCGGCGCCGACCGGCGCTCGGCGGCGGAGTTTTCGTTCTGGCTGGCGATGCCGACCATGGTCGGCGCCTTTGCCTACGAGGCGTTCAAAAGCCGCCACGAGCTCGCCTCCGGCAACGTCCTGACAATCGCCGTTGGATTCATCTTCTCGTTCATCTTCGGCTGGATCGTGGTGAAGACGTTCCTGCGCTACATCCAGCACCACAGCTTCGCGGTGTTCGCGTGGTGGCGCATCGTGGTCGGCGCCGCCGGCCTCTGTGCGATTTATTTTATGTGATTTTGTCTACGCGTTTTTTCCTTCGCGTGATCTTGTCCGAAAACCGGTTCCCACTTTTCAGGATCACGCGACGCGGCTGCGGAACTGGCCGGTCTTGCGGAAGCGCCAGAGATAAGACGGTACGATTGCCTCGATCGACTCCGGTTCGATCCCGAGCCCCTGCAGCGTGCGGCCGTCTGCGATCGCGCCTTGCGAGACTACATTGTCGGCGCGCAGCAGTTCGACCTGATCGGGCGTCAGCATCGGCTTCGGCATGTATTGCAGGAAAGCCGCTTGCAGTTTGGCGGCAAAGAAAGGTATCGGCAGCAGCAGCCGTTTGCGCTCGATGGTCGCCAGCACGTATTGTATCAGCTGCTTGAAGGTCTTCACCTCCGGGCCGCCCAATTCGTACACCGCGCCGCCGCGGAGATTGCCGTCCACGGCGTCTGCGATCGCGCTGGCAACGTCGCCGACAAATACCGGCTGAAAGCGCGTCATGCCGCCGCCGATCAGCGGCAGTGCGGGCGACATGCGCGCCAGCGAAGCAAAGCGGTTGAAGAAATCGTCCTCCGGCCCGAATAGAATCGACGGCCGCATAATGACGGCTTGCGGCTGCGCGGCCAGCACCAGCCGTTCGGCCGCCGCCTTCGAGCGGGCATAAACGCTGTGCGATTGTTCATCGGCGCCGATCGCCGATACATGAACCATGCGAGCGCCGTGAGCGCTCGCCGCCAGCGCTACCTGTTCGGCGCCATAGGTGTGGACGGCAGTAAAGCGTTGCCGTCCCCGCTCGAACAGAATGCCGACCAGATTGACCAGTACTTGAGCGTCGCGCGCGGCGGCTTCCACCGAGGCGGTGTGGCGCAGATTGGCTTGCACCGCGTGAATCTGACCGACGCGGCCGAGCGGCTGCAGATGGTTGGCTAGCTCGGGCCTACGCACCGCCGCCCGGATGCGGTAGTGCCGCTTGGCCAGCGCCCGCACCACGTGGCGGCCGAGAAAGCCAGAGCCGCCATAGACGGTGACCAGGGTGTCGAATGGGCTGCGTGCGGTCATGCCGCTCTCGCTCTCAAAGTCCGGCGGGAAAGCCAATAAACCCCGCCAATAGCGGATCGGCCGCGGACTGTACAGGGCTGCCAAGCGCTTCAATTGACAAGCCGAAAACGGCTCCGTACCTAGTCCCGATGAGCCCAGGTGGCGGAATTGGTAGACGCACTAGTTTCAGGTACTAGCGCCGCGAGGCGTGAAGGTTCGAGTCCTTTCCTGGGCACCAGAATTCCGAGCCGGGTTACGCCATGACCATCCGCCTGCATCGCGGCGATCTGCCAAACCTAAGCGCCTACAAGGGCGCGGTGGCGATCGACACCGAGACCATGGGGCTCGACCCCAATCGCGACCGGCTCTGCGTGGTGCAGCTTTCGCCCGGCGATGGCTCCGCCGATGTGGTGCAGATCGCCGCGGGACAGACCAAGGCGCCCAATATCGAAAAGCTGCTGGCCGACAAATCGATCCTCAAGATTTTCCACTACGCGCGTTTCGATCTCGGCATGCTGGCCAAGGGCTTCGGCGTCATGGCCGCCCCGGTCTATTGCACCAAGATCGCCTCGCGGCTGGCGCGCACCTATACCGACAAGCACGGGCTGAAGGATCTGGCGCGCGAGGTGCTCGGCGTCGACCTGTCGAAGCAGCAGCAGTCGTCCGACTGGGGCGCCGACGAACTCAGCGACGCGCAGGTGGCCTATGCGGCGACCGACGTGTTGCATCTGCATGCGCTCAGGGAAAAGCTGGACGCGATGCTGGCGCGCGAGAACCGCGCCGAATTGGCGGCAGCTTGTTTCCGCTTCCTGCCCGATCGCGTGCGGCTTGACCTGGCCGGCTGGGCGGCCGAGGACATTTTTGCGCATTCCGCGTAAACCCTTGTATTGAGGTTCGTATTCGTTGGCGGCGGTTGCCGTGCAGGGGCCATATTCGCGCGCCAGATTGCGTTACCGGGCGTAAGATGATTTCCGACATCGTTATCAAATGGAGCCAGATGCCGATCTTGGCAGGGACCGCGTGACCACAGCCCGAACCGATCAGGAGACCGCGCGCGCTTATTGGAATATGAGCCGCGGCGACGGTGTGCGCGCCTTCCGTGCCGCCCGCCGGCACAGCCGCGCGGTGCGCTTCCTGCGCGTCGCCGTTCCGCTCGCGGTGGTGTTGGGTATCACCGGCGTTTTTCTGGCGACCTATCTCAATCCGTTGCGCATGTTGGCCAAGCTGCCGGCCGATGTCGGCCAACTGGTCGTCTCCGGTACCAAGATCACCATGGAGAAACCGCATCTGTCGGGTTTTACGCGTGATGAACGCGCTTATGAACTTTCCGCCGATGCGGCCAAGCAGGACATGACCAAGCCGGACTTGATCGAGCTGCGCAATTTGCGCGCCACGGTGCAGATGCAGGATAAAAGCACGGTGAAAATGTCCGCTGACACCGGCATCTACGACAGTAAGGGTGAAACGCTCAAGCTTGACCAGAACATCGTTCTCAATTCCTCCACCGGTTATCGCGGCCAGTTGAGCGAGGCGATGATCGACATTCACAAAGGCTATGTGGTGTCTCAACACCCGGTCGAGGTGGATCTGCTGAAAGGCAAACTGAATGCCAACCGGTTGGAGATCGTCGATTCGGGAGATCTCGTGCGGTTCTTCGATGGAGTGAACATGACCTTGATGCTCGGCGACGCCGCGGCATCACAACCCAAGACCGGAGCGCGATGAACCTGCTCCGCAAGCTTTTCCCGATTGCTTTCGCGGCGCTGTCGATCGCAGGCACGCCGCTTCATGCGCAGCCCTCGAAAGGGCCGCCGAACGCGCTGCAGGGTTTTTCGCAAAACCGCGATCAGCCGGTCCATATCGAGGCGGCAACGCTGGAAGTACGCGACAAGGACAAGGTAGCGACCTTCAGCGGCAATGTGAAAGTGGTGCAGGGCGATACCACCATGAACTGCAAGTCTCTGGTGGTGTTCTACGAGCAAGACAACGAGACCGGCGGCAAGTCCTTGCAAGCGGCCGATCCCGGTCCTGGCGGTCAGCAGAGGATCAAGCGGCTGGAGGCGCACGGCGGTGTGGTGGTGAAGCAGAAAGACCAAACGGCTACCGGCGAACTGGGCGTTTTTGAAATGAAGACAAATACCGTCACGCTCAAAGGCAATGTGGTGATGACGCAAGGGAAAAACGTGCTGCGCGGCGACACGCTGATCGTCGATCTGACCAGCGGCGTGTCGCGGGTGGAATCGGGCAAGAATGGCAAGGGCCGGGTCGAGGGCCTGTTCCTGCCCGGCAACGGGCCGATTGATGTCAAACCGGGCGCAATCGGCGGGTCGGCGCCGCCGCGACCGGCCCGTTGAGCAAAGCCGCCCGCGCAAGCCGGGTGCCTGCTCGTCGCGGCGCAGGAATCAGCTAATGTGGCGTTTACGGCAAAGGCGGATTATCGGCCAGATCGAAACATGCGCCACGAGGTAGCCCGTTGAACATACTCTCGCTGTTCCGGCGCCGGCCGCCTTCGGTGCGCCGCCCTTTGTCGCCGGCCGAAGCGCGACAGCAGCAGGCGGCCATGGCCAATTTGCAAGCCCAATCGGCACGTCAGGCCAGGGCCAATACGCCGCTGGTCAACGCGCAACCGGCTAATGCGCAACCGGTCAATCGCCCGCGTGGCGACCATGACGGCCAAAAAGCAGTGCGGCATGCTTATCTTGCCACGCACGGCGTGGTGAAGAGCTTCGGCGGCCGCACAGTCGTCAAGGATGTCACGATTTATGTCCGCCGCGGTGAAGCGGTCGGCCTGTTGGGACCGAACGGGGCCGGCAAGACCACGGTGTTTTATATGATTACCGGCCTGATCAAGGCCGATCGTGGCCGCATCGAGCTCGACGGTTACGACGTGACTGCGCTGCCGATGTATCAGCGCGCGCGGCTCGGCATCGGTTATCTGCCGCAGGAGGCGTCGATCTTTCGCGGCCTCAATGTCGAGGACAATATCCGCTCGGTGCTCGAAGTCGTGGAGCCCGACCGCCGGCGGCGCGAGGCCGATCTCAACGCGCTGCTTGAAGAGTTCGACATCGCGCGTCTGCGCAAGACCGCGACCATCGCGCTGTCCGGCGGCGAACGGCGCCGTGTCGAGATCGCTCGGGCGCTGGCGACGCGGCCGAGTTACATGCTGCTCGACGAACCGTTTGCCGGGATCGACCCGATCGCGGTCGGCGACATCCAGGCGCTGGTACGCCATTTGACCAATCGCGGCATCGGCGTTCTGATCACCGACCACAATGTGCGCGAGACGCTGGGCCTGACCGATCGCGCCTACATCATCTATTCCGGCGAGGTGCTGATGGAGGGCCGGGCCGAGGACATCGTCAATAATCCCGACGTGCGCCGGCTCTATCTGGGCGAAGAATTCCGCCTGTAGAGTGGGCACTCCGCAACGAGCTCGCCGACAATTTGTGCAAGGCCAGCGTGCGGAATCGTTGACCGCTGGCGCCGCAAAACTGGTATAACACAAGCAAGAATCGGACCAGTTTCCGCCGGGAAACCTCGATGGCTTTGTCGCAACGACTGGAGTTTCGCCAGACCCAAGGGCTGGTGATGACGCCGCAGCTGATGCAAGCCATCAAGCTGCTGCAGCTCTCCAGTCTTGATCTCGCGGCCTATGTCGACGCCGAGCTGGAAAAAAACCCGTTGCTTGAGCGGGCCAGTGACGACAGCGAAGCGCCCGCCACCGGCGCTGAGGCGGAACGTGCCGAATCGGCGGGCGAGGATACAGCGGCGGCCGCATCGGAAGATTGGATCGGTCAGGACATGGAGACCACGCGCGCCTCCATGGAAGAAGGACTCGGCACCGAACTCGAAAACGTTTTCCCGGACGACGGCGGCGAAAAGAGTCCGGCGCCTGAGGCACCGCCGCCCGCTTTTTCGGAATGGTCCGGCGCCGGCACCCGCAGCGGCGACGACGGCGCCTACAATCTGGAAGCTTTTGTCACTGCCGAGATCACATTGGCCGCCCATCTCGCCGCGCAGATGGCGCTGGCGATCGCCGATCCGGCCGGCCGCATGATCGGGCAATATTTGATCGATATGGTGGATGAGGCGGGCTACCTCACCGGCGATCTCGACACCGTCGCCGGAAAACTCGGTGCGCCGCGCGAAAACGTCGAGGCGGTGCTCGCCATCCTGCAGACGCTCGATCCGCCCGGCGTGTGCGCGCGCAATCTCACCGAATGTCTCGCCATTCAGCTGCGCGACCGCGATCGCTTCGATCCGGCGATGCGCACGCTGGTCGGACATCTCGATCTGTTGGCCAAGCGCGATCTTGCCGCTTTGCGGCGCCTGTGCGGCGTCAGCGAAGAGGATCTCGCCGACATGATCGCCGAGATCCGCAATCTCAATCCCAAGCCCGGTTTAGCCTTCGGCTCGACCGTGGTGCAGCCGATCGTGCCGGATGTCTATGTACGCGCCGCGTCCGACGGCACATGGCAGGTCGAACTCAATTCCGACACGCTGCCGAAAGTGCTCATCAGTCAACGATATTATGCGCAGGTGTCGAAGACGACGCGCAACGATAAGGACAAGACCTATCTCGCCGATTGTCTGCAGACCGCGACCTGGCTGGTACGCGCGCTCGACCAACGCGCTAAAACCATTCTCAAGGTATCGAGCGAAATCGTGCGCCAGCAAGACGCCTTCTTTGCCAAAGGCGTGCAGCATTTGCGGCCGCTCAATCTCAAGACCGTCGCCGACGCCATCGGCATGCACGAATCGACCGTCTCGCGTGTCACCGCCAACAAATACATGGCGACAACGCGCGGCATCTTCGAGCTGAAATATTTCTTCACCTCGTCGATCGCATCTGCCGATGGCGGTGAGGCGCATTCCGCCGAAGCCGTGCGCCATCGCATCCGCCAGTTGATCGACGCCGAGACCGCCGCTGACGTCCTCTCGGACGATACGATCGTCGATAAATTGCGCGAAGCGGGCATCGACATCGCGCGCCGTACCGTCGCCAAATACCGCGAGGCAATGCGCATACCGTCATCGGTGCAACGGCGACGCGAAAAGCAGGCAGCGACAGCTTAGCCACCCCGCCGCGCGCATTGACCTTTGGCGGAACATTTCCTAGCTCAATTGATTAGCCGACTGGAAAATGGAGGCAGCCAATGCCTTTGCGTGTTTCTGGACGGAACATCAGTGTCGGCGTGGCGCTGCGGCAACGCATAACCGAGCGGGTCGCGGAAGCGACCTCGAAATATTTCCACGGCGGATATTCCGGCCATGCCACGATCGGCAAAGATGGCTTCGGATTTCGCACCGAATTCGTGGTGCACCTCGATTCGGGCGCCCTGCTGGAAGCCGAAGGAATGGCGGCCGACGCCTATGAAAGCGCCGACCGGGCCGCGATCCGGATCGAAAAGCAGTTGCGCCGCTACAAACGGCGCCGCAAGGATCATCAAGGCCTGCGCGGCGGCTGAGGAACTCACAAAAGTGCAATAAAAAGCGGCAAGCTAGGCCCGATCCGGCCATTGACACCCGCCGCGGACCGTCCTTATGGTCCGCCGCCTTCCACACCCCCTAACAATTCCGCGCTGTCATTTTTCGATCATTTGGCATCTCCATGACGCTCACCGATCTCGTCGCGCCGGCCGCGGTTATTCCGGCGCTCAAGGTCAATAATAAAAAGCAAGCGATCCAGGAACTCGCCGCACGCGCGGCCGAGCTCACGGGTCAGAGCGAGCGTGCGATTTTGGAAATCCTGCTGCAGCGCGAGAAGCTCGGTTCCACCGCGGTCGGCAATGGCGTGGCGATTCCGCACGGCAAGCTGCCCAAGCTCGGCCGCTTGTTCGGGTTGTTCGCGCGGCTGGAGCGCGCCATCGATTTCGAGGCGCTCGATGGCCAGCCGGTCGATCTGATTTTTCTGCTGCTGGCGCCGGAAGCCGCCGGCGCCGATCATCTCAAGGCGCTCGCGCGCGTGGCGCGCCTGCTGCGCGACCCCGAGATCGCGCGCAAGCTGCGCAACTCGCGCGATGCCGATGCGCTTTACGCGCTCTTGGCAATGCCGGTAGCGAGCAGCGCGGCGTAGTTCCCGGCATCTGAAACGCAAATGCCCGGCGCAAGGCCGGGCATTTCGTATTCTCAGAGCAGAACGGTCAGCGCTTAGTGCACGCTTACGGCCTCGAGCTCCTGGCTCCAGGCATTGGCAAGCGCTGCTTCGCGCGTGTCGGTCAGCATGATCGGCGTGCCGTCCGCGCTATGCAGCGCGAACAGCTTGATGCCGGGCGCGATTTTCGGCGCCTGCGGAAACAGATTGGCGACGTCCTCGGAACGGATCGTCTTGACGTAAGCCAAGCGGCCGTCGCCGAGATGCGCCAGAGCATCCTGCGTGATCACCGGATGGGTCGTGTTCGTTTCAGTCATCTTGTCCGTTATCATGGCCCTCGACTCCTTTTCATTGACGCTTGACGCGGTCGAGTCCTGTTATTCACGAGTTCGTCATTCCTGCTCGTGGATCGATATTGTCTTGATGATCCGTTCGGCTTGCGGCCGCACCAGATCGATCGACAACAACCCGTTCTTCAGGTCGGCACCCAGCACCTCCATGCCGTCCGCCAGCACGAAAGTGCGCTGGAATTGGCGCGCGGCGATGCCGCGGTGGAGATATTGCCGGCTCTTGTCGTCCTGCTGACGCCCGCGGATCACCAACTGACTTTCCTCGACGCAGACGTCGAGTTGATCGCGGGTGAAGCCGGCGACGGCAAGCGTGATACGCAGCCGCTCCGGGTTTTGCGGATCGCGCGCCAACCGTTCGATGTTGTAGGGCGGGTAGCCGTCGGCCCCCTTGGCGACGCGGTCGAGCACGCGCTCGATCTCGTCGAAGCCCAACAGGAACGGGCTGGATAGTGACGGAACTCGTGACATGGTCTCAAAGCCCTCGCTTGAAGCGACTTTGACGGGGCCCCTCGCGGGCACCCCAACCGTCCGGCAACCGCCGTCCGGTCCCGGCTAATATGGGCAGGCCGGGTTAAAGGTTCAAGAACAAGGGAGAATTCGGTCTGGGCCCCGGCTATAATCGGCCGCCGACCGGGGCTTTCCATGCCACATCAGCCGTCAATGCCGAGCCCTGACCGTGCGGGCCATCCGGGCCACGCCGGTCGAGGTTCCGCTCAATTTCGTGCTCGGTACCAGCGCGGACGTGGTGCGCCAGGCGCCGTTGTTGCTGATCGACCTGGAGACCGAGGAGGGCGTCACCGGCCGTTCCTGGCTGTTCTGCTATTTGCGCGCGGCAGCGCCGGCGATCGTCAGCCTGCTCGGCGAGGTCGAGACGGTGGCCAAAGGCGAGCCGAGTTGACCCGGCTGCCTTGTGGTCGAAGCTCGCCGCGCCGTTTCACGCTCATCGGTGTGCAAGGCATTGTGCGCATGGCGCTGGCCGGCTTCGATGTCGCCTGCTGGGATGCGCTTGCCGTGGCCGCCAAGCTTGCCGCTGGCAAAATTTCTCGGCGCCGAGCCGCGGCCGATCCCGGCCTACAATAGTTGCGGCCTCGGCTCTGAAGGACGATCTTGGCGCGCTCGCCGATGAGGCCGAGAAGCTGCTGGCTGGCCGGCAAGTTTCGCGCCGTCAAGCTCCGCCTCGGCTATCCGACGCTTGAAGCGCGATATCGCCGCGGTGCATGCGGTGCGCAAACGCATCGGCGACGATGTGCATCTGATGGTCGATTACAATCAGTTGCTGACGGCCGAGGAGGCGCTGGCGCGCGGCCACGCACTCGATGCCGAAAATATCTACTGGCTGGAGGAGCCGATCCGCCACGACGACTATGCCGGCGCGGCCAGGCTTGCGCGCGAACTCAAAACGCCAATCCAGATCGGCGAGAATTTTTCCCTTGCCGCCGGCATGGCAGCGGCTATCGAGCACGGTAAGCCCCGACTACGTGATGCCCGATCTCGAGCGCATCGGCGGCGTCACCGGCTGGCGGCAGGCCGCGCAACTCGCCGCGACTAACAAGCATCAAGATGTCGTCGCATCTGTTTCCGGAAGTGAGCGCGCATTTGCTTGCCGCCACGCCAACTTGCCATTTTCTCGAATATGTCGACTGGGCGGATGGGCTGGTGCAGGAGCCGCTGAAGATCGTCGACGGCCAAGCGATCGTGTCCGCAGCGGCCTGGCAACGGCATGATCTGGAATAAGGATGCGGTCGAGCGCTACCGCATGCGCTAAAAACGCTCAGCTTAATTTCAGCTTGAACAGCTTGATCGCGTTGGCGCGGCCGATTGTCGCGCGGTCTGCTTCGCTTATTTCGGCTTTGTCGAACCAATCGCAGCCTTCGCCGACGTCTTCGAACGGCCAGTCGACCGAAAACATCACGCGCTCGGCGCCCATCTCGGTCATGGCATTGACCAGCGCCGGCGTGGAGAAGTTGCCCGAGCTCGTGCACCAGAAATGCTTGCGGAAATAATGCGCGACATTGTGTTTCGCGGGATATTTGTGCGGCTGCTTCATCCAGCCATTGCGGCCGTCGATGCGCCAGAGATAGACCGGAATGCCCTCGGCAAGATGGCCGAGCACCATTTTCAGCTTCGGACACTCATCGAACAAGCCTGAACCGATCAGCCGCAGCGCATGCACCGCGGTCTCGGCGTGGAAACCCCAACTCGGCCCGAGCAGCCAGGAATGGCCTTCGTATTGTTTGCTCCAACTCGGCAGCGGATTGCGCGGGTGCAGATAGAACGGAACGTCGAGTGCCTCGACCGCGCGCCAGAACGGTCGATACTGCGGCAGATCGTAATAGGTGACGTTGTCCGGCGTGCGATTTGCGAAAATCCATTGACCAGCGCGCCGACAAACCCAAGCTCCTTGATGCAGCGGGTGAGTTCCGCGATGGCCGCCTCCGGATCCTGCATCGGCAGCGCGGCAAAGGCCGCAAAGCGACCGGGGCGCTTGCGCACGTTTTCCGCCAGCACGTCATTGGCCTTAGCGCGCCACGGCGATTGCTTCCTTAACGTCATGGATCGCCTGCACGGCCGGCGCGTTGAGCGACAGGATCATCATCTCGACGCCGTGCTGATCCATTTGCCGCAGGCGGATATCTTGAATATCGAGCAGTCGCGGGCCCAGGTCGCCCCACACATGGGCGCCGAACACTTTCGAATCGCCCAGTGTCGCTTCGATAGCGAAATGTTCCTCGAGCGCGATCTTGCCTTGCATGGAGAGCTCCCGGTTGGCGCGGCATCATGCAATGACGCAGCGCCGATTGTCAGCATGGGCGCAACAAAAAAGCCGCCCCCGGGGCGGCTTGCCAACCGAAGCCGCGAAGCGGCGAAGGTTGGTGGAGCCAGGCGGGATCGAACCGCCGACCTCCTGCATGCCATGCAGGCGCTCTCCCAGCTGAGCTATGGCCCCAATTCGCTCATCAAGCGAACCTCATGTCTCCTCTTCCTTCTCGATGGTCTCGCCGATGATGTCGGTCACATCGGGGTCGCCTTCTTCCTCTTCCTCGATGAAGGCGGCATCGTCGGTGCCCGCTTCGATCTCGACCTCTTCAATCTCGCCCGCCGCGCCTGCGGCTGCCGCCGGCTTCTTGCCTTGCTGCTCGGCCTCGGCGTCCTCGAGCGAAACGAATTCGGCGTCGGCGGTTTCAGGGGCCGCCACCTCGGGCTCCGCCACCGGAACGGGCGCGGGCCGTGCAACCGGCGCGGCCGGTTCGGGCCGTGCGCGCGAAGGCGGCGGCACGACGATCGGTACGACCTTGCCGGTATAGGGTGAGATCACGGGTGTCTTGCCGAGATCGTAGAACTTGCGGCCGGTTTCCGGACAAACGCGCTTGGTGCCGAGTTCGGTTTTCGCCACGGTCAGGTTCCTCAGAATGGTCGATAAATCGGTGTTTCACTTGGCTAGTTGCAAGGCCCCTGTCAATAGCGCAGGCGCGCCCGGAAATAGCCACAAGCCGCTGGATGACGGCCCAAGCGGGTGCGTGGTAGGACGGCGCAATACATTAAGGATAGCGCCGTGAATTCCGCCGTTTCGATACCGCTGACCGCCCGCCGCGGCGGCCCCTTGCAGGGCCGGACTCGGGTGCCGGGCGACAAATCGATCTCGCATCGCGCCCTGATTCTCGGCGCGCTGACGGTCGGCGAGACGACGGTTGCCGGTCTGCTGGAAGGCGAGGACGTGCTGCACACCGCCGAGGCTATGCGCGCGCTGGGCGCGCAGGTCGAGCGCATGGGTGAGCACGCGTGGCGCATTCACGGCGTCGGCGTCGGGGGATTTGCGCAAAGCCGGCGGCCCGCTTGATTTCGGCAATTCCGGCACCGGGGTTCGCCTGACGATCGGCGCGGTCGCCGGCTCGCCGGTCACGACGAGCTTCGTCGGCGATGCTTCCTTGAGCGGGCGGCCGATGCGGCGTGTGCTCGACCCGCTTGAGCGGATGGGCGCGCGCGTGATCGAGGCCGCCGAGGGCGGCCGGCTGCCGCTGACGATACGAGGCGCCGTGGATCCGGTTCCGATCGTCTATGAATCTCCAGTGCCGTCCGCGCAGCTCAAGTCTGCGGTGCTACTGGCGGGCTTGGCCGCGCCGGGCGAGACCACGGTGATCGAGGCGGAAGCCACCCGCGACCACACCGAAAAATTGCTGAAACATTTCGGCGCCAAGCTCACCAGTAAACCGCATGGCGAGCACGGCCGTCGCATTACGTTGCAAGGCCAGCCCGAGCTTGAGCCCGCCAATGTGGTGGTGCCGGCCGATCCCTCGTCGGCGGCCTTCCCGATGGTCGCGGCCTTGCTGGTGCCCGGCTCGGATGTGATTTTCGAATCGGTGATGACCAATCCGCTGCGCACCGGATTGTTGACCACACTGCGGGAAATGGGCGCCAGTATCGAAGCGGTTGAAAAGCGCGATGATGGCGGCGAGGAGGTCGCCGATCTGCGCGTGACCGCCTCGAAATTAAAGGCCGTCGACGTGCCGGCCGAGCGCGCGCCCTCGATGATCGACGAATATCCGGTTCTGGCGGTTGCTGCGTCGTTCGCCGAAGGCGTCACGCGCATGCGCGGCCTGAAGGAATTGCGCGTCAAGGAATCCGACCGATTGGAAGCGACCGCCGCCATGCTGCGCGCCAATGGCGTGACAGTCGAGATCGACGGCGACGATCTGATCGTGCATGGCAAGGCCACTGTTTCCGGCGGGGCTGAGGTCAAGGCGCATTTGGATCATCGCATCGCCATGGCGACGCTGGTGATGGGACTTGCCGCCGACAATCCGGTGCGCACTGATGACGGCGCGACCATCGCCACCAGCTTCCCCGGCTTCGTCGAGCTCATGCGCGCGCTTGGCGCGGACCTGTCGTGATCATCGCCATCGATGGACCGGCGGCGTCGGGCAAAGGCACGCTCGGCAAAAAGCTCGCGGCGCATTATGGCCTGCGCCATCTCGACAGCGGATTGCTCTATCGGGCGGTCGCCAAGGCGGTGCTCGACAGCGGGTTCAAACCGGATGACCGGCAAGCCGCGATGATGCTCGCCAAGTCGCTCGATCTTGCGCATCTCGATGAAGCCGCGCTGAAGACGCCGAAAGTAGGCGAGGCGGCCTCGATCGTTTCGGCTTTTCCCGAGGTGCGGGCCGCGCTGGTCGCGTTCCAGCGCGATTTTGCCGCCAAGCCGCCCGGCGCGGTGCTCGACGGCCGCGATATCGGCACCGTCATCTGCCCTGATGCCGACGTTAAGATTTACGTGACCGCGAGCGCCGGAGGTGCGCGCCCGCCGCCGGACGGCCGAATATCAGGCGCAAGGGCGCAATATCGACGAAGCCACGGTGCTGGCCGACATCCTCAAGCGCGACGAGCGCGATACCAAACGCGATCGTGGCGCCGTTAAAACAGGCCCCGGACGCGCACTTGCTGGATACCACGCATTTGGATATAGACGCAGCCATCCGGGCCGCCATCGACATCGTCGAGGCCACCCGAGCGGGCCGAGGGCGCGATTAACGCCCCTCGTTGTTGGAGGACAAAGCCCCGCTCGCGCCTCGCCGTAAGGCGGCCTGACCGAAACCATCGTTCCGAAAGCACGGTTTTAGCGCCGGCCACCGGGATTCCCGGGGGCTGCCGTTGGTCTTGCCAGATCATCGGCCCGCGCTTTCGAACGCCATTCAAACCCCGGCGCAGGCTATCAGGAGATTACATGGCCACCGCTACCGCTGCTGCACCCACGCGTGAAGACTTCGCCAAGCTGCTCGACGAATCGATGGGGACCGGAAACCTGCAAGAGGGTGCGGTCATCAAAGGCAAGATCGTCGGCATCGAAAAGGACATGGCCGTCATCGATGTCGGCTTGAAGACCGAAGGGCGCGTGGCGCTGCGCGAATTCGCGGCGCCGGGCCGGCAATCCGATCTCAAGATCGGCGACGAGGTCGAGGTCTATCTGGAGCGCGTCGAGAACGCGCTCGGTGAGGCTGTCCTCTCAAGGGATAAGGCGCGGCGCGAGGAAAGCTGGGGCAAGCTGGAAACGGCATTCAAGAATAATGAAAAAGTTCAGGGCGTCATCTTCAACCAGGTCAAGGGCGGCTTCACCGTCGATCTCGACGGCGCCGTGGCCTTCCTGCCGCGCTCGCAGGTCGATATCCGGCCGATCCGCGACGTCACCCCGCTGATGAACGTCAACCAGCCGTTCCAGATTCTGAAAATGGATCGCCGCCGCGGCAATATCGTGGTGTCGCGCCGCACCGTGCTGGAAGAGACGCGCGCCGAACAGCGCCAGGAACTGGTGCAGAACCTCGAAGAAGGCCAGGTCATCGACGGCGTGGTCAAGAACATCACCGACTACGGCGCCTTCGTCGATCTCGGCGGCATCGACGGCCTGCTGCATGTCACCGACATCGCCTGGCGCCGAGTCAATCATCCGACCGAGGTGCTCAATATCGGCCAGCAGGTGAAGGTCAAGATCATCAAGATCAACCACGAGACCCACCGCATCTCGCTTGGCATGAAACAGCTGCTCGACGATCCGTGGCAGGGCATCGAGGCCAAATTCCCGGTCGGCAGCCGCTTCAAGGGCCGCGTCACCAACATCACCGACTACGGCGCTTTCGTCGAGCTCGAACCCGGCATCGAGGGCTTGATCCACGTCTCGGAAATGTCGTGGACCAAGAAGAACGTTCATCCCGGCAAGATCGTCTCGACCTCGCAAGAGGTTGAAGTGCAGGTCCTCGAAGTCGATCCGGTCAAGCGCCGCATTTCACTCGGTCTCAAGCAGACCATGCGCAATCCGTGGGAGGTGTTCGTCGAGAAGCATCCGCCGGGTTCGACGGTCGAAGGCGAAGTCAAGAACAAGACCGAATTCGGCCTGTTCCTCGGCCTCGACGGCGAAGTGGACGGCATGGTCCATCTCTCCGATCTCGACTGGAAGCGTCCGGGCGAGCAGGTGATCGAGGAATACAAGAAGGGCGACATGGTCAAGGCGCAGGTGCTCGACGTCGACGTCGAGAAGGAGCGCATCTCGCTTGGCATCAAGCAATTGGCGGGCGACCCGATGGAGTCGGCCGGCGATCTCAAGAAGAATTCGGTGGTGACCTGCGAAGTGACCGAGGTCAAGGAAGGCGGTCTCGAAGTCAAAATCGTCGGCACCGAACTCACCGCCTTCATCAAGCGTGCCGATCTGGCGCGCGATCGTGGCGAGCAGCGGCCCGAACGCTTTGCCGTGGGCCAGAAAGTGGATGCCCGCGTCACCGCTTTCGACCGCAAGACCCACAAAGTTTCCGTCTCGATCAAGGCGCTCGAAGTCGCCGAAGAGAAGGAAGCACTCGCGCAATACGGCTCCGCCGATTCCGGCGCTTCGCTCGGCGATATTCTGGGCGCCGCGCTGAAGCAGCTGCGACGACGGCGAGGGCGAAAAGGCTTGACCGAAAAGGCTGAGGAATAGGCCGTCAGAGCGGCCACTTTCCGGCTCAAAAACCAAACCCCCCGGGCTTGACCCGGGGGTTTTTCATTGTGACATGAGCGTGCCATAAGCTTCTGGCCGTCATTCAAGGAGCGCGATCCATGTCGCTCGATGCCGATGCCATCGTCGATCGCCGCCGCATGCGGCGCAAACTCACTTTCTGGCGCGTCGGCGCGCTGCTGGTCGCTCTCGTCGCGCTGGTCGGTCTCGCCGTTGCGCTGGTGCCCGGAAGCCGGCTGCTGCCGGATGGCGACTATATCGCCCGCATCAAGGTGCAGGGCCTGATCCGCGGCAACCAGGACCGCGTCGAGGCGCTTGAACGGCTGACCAAATCGCATGCACGCGCGGTGATCGTGCATATCGATAGCCCGGGCGGCACCACCGCCGGCTCCGAGCAGCTTTACGACTCGCTGCGCGCCTTGCAGGCCAAGAAACCGATGGTGGTGGTGGTCGACGGGCTGGCCGCGTCCGGCGCCTATATCGCGGCAATCTCGTCGGAGCACATCATCGCCCAGGACACCTCGCTGGTCGGCTCGATCGGCGTGCTGTTCCAGTACCCGAACTTCACGCAGGTGCTCAAGACCATCGGCATCCAGATGGAGGAGATCAAATCATCGCCGCTCAAGGCCGCGCCCAACGGTTTCGAGCCGACGAGCCCCGAAGCGCGCGCCGCCATCAACGCCATCGTGGTCGATTCCTATGCCTGGTTTAAGGGCCTGGTGAAGGATCGCCGCCGGATGAGCGATATGGAATTGGCGGCGGTAGCCGATGGCCGCGTCTTTACCGGCCGTCAGGGCGTCGGCCTCAGACTGGTGGACGGCCTCGGCAACGAGAAAACCGCCTTGGCCTGGCTGGAGAAGGAAAAGAACGTCCCGGCCGGAACGCCGGTGCGCGATTATTCGCTGGAGCCGCAATTCAGCGAGCTTTCCTTCCTTCATGTCGCCGCCTGGACCTTTCAGGCGGTCGGGTTGAGCGCCATGGCGCAGCGCATCGAGGCCTGGGGTGCAGTGCAAGCGGTCGAGCAACTCAATCTTGACGGTCTCTTGGCGCTTTGGCACCCTCCCTACGCCAACTGATCCACGATCGAGCAAGGCGGCCGCAATGATCAAGTCCGAACTTGTGCAACGTATCGCCGCCCAAAATCCCCACCTCTATCAGCGCGACGTCGAGAACATCGTCAACGCAATCCTTGGCGACATTACCAGCGCCATGGCGCGCGGCGACCGCGTCGAGCTGCGCGGCTTCGGCGCCTTCTCGGTCAAGCACCGGCCGGCGCGCACCGGCCGCAATCCGCGCACCGGCGCCCATGTCTCGGTCGAGCAGAAATCCGTGCCGTTCTTCAAGACCGGCAAGGAAATGCGCGAGCGGCTGAACAAGACCGGCGCGGTTTAAGGGCCAGTTTCCCCAATTTAAGAGGGTGCTATTGTCATGGCCGGGTTCCACCCCGGCCATTGATGTTTTTGGGAAGAGGCGTCACCGGTGTTCCGCAAGATCCTCACCGCCATTATCGTCGTCCCGCTGGCCGCGGTCATTGTCGTCTTCGCGGTAGCCAACCGGCAGTCGGTGACGGTGTCGTTCGATCCGTTCTCGTCGGCAGCGCCGGCCTATGCGGCGACCCTGCCGTTGTTTGCGGTGATCTTTGCCGTGCTGATCCTGGGCGTCATCATTGGCGGCATCGCTGCCTGGATCGGTCAGCATAAATGGCGACGTACGGCGCGACGGCTCGAGGGCGAGGTGCGCGCGCTGCACGACGAGATGGACACCATTCGCCGCCGTTTCGGCACGACCGAGAAGCCGGCGCCTCCGCCGGAGCCCAACACGCTCATGATCCCGCCGCCCATGCCCTGAAGAGTCTCCGGTTCCGCTTTGCGGCTGGCGGGAGAAGGCGGTAGAACCCGCCCACTATGTCTCTGATCGTCAAAATTTGCGGCTTGAAGACCCCGGAAGCGCTTGATGTGGCGCTGGAATCCGGCGCGGATATGGTCGGCTTCGTGTTCTTTGCGCCGAGCCCGCGCAACCTCGTGCCCGATACCGCGCGCGAACTCGGCGAGCGCGTCAAAGGTCGCGCCGGCAAGGTCGCGCTGACGGTCGACGCCGACGATAAAACGCTCGACACGATTGTCGACGCACTTAAACCCGACTTGCTGCAATTGCACGGCAGCGAGACGCCCGAACGTGTGGCGGCGTTACGCGCGCGCTTCGGCCTGCCGGTGGTGAAGGCATTGCCGATCGCGGCCAAAAGCGATCTCGATCGTATTGAACGATACGCCAAAGTTGCCGATCGTCTACTGTTCGATGCGCGCGCGCCGCAAGATGCGACGCGCCCGGGCGGTCTCGGCAAGCCGTTCGACTGGAGCCTGCTCGAGGGCGTCGATCCGGGAATTCCGTTCATGCTCTCTGGCGGGCTCGATGCCGGCAATGTCGCGGAGGCGTTGCGTATCACCCGCGCGGGCGGCGTCGATGTGTCGTCCGGCGTCGAACGCGCCCCTGGCGAAAAGGATCCGGACAAGATCCGCGCCTTCATTCGCGCGGCACGGGCGGCGGAAGCAGCGCTTGCGGTGAACGCATGAGCGCGCCGCAGCCCAATTCATTCCGCACCGGTCCTGACGAGCGCGGGCATTTCGGCATCTATGGCGGCCGCTTCGTCGCCGAGACGCTGATGCCGCTGATTCTCGATCTGGAAAAGGCCTACGCCACCGCCAAGGCCGATCCGAAATTCCAAAAGGAAATGGACGGCCATCTCGCCAATTATGTCGGGCGGCCGTCGCCGCTCTATTTCGCCGAGCGGCTGACCCAGAAATTTGGCGGCGCCAAGATCTATTTCAAGCGCGAAGAACTCAATCACACCGGCGCGCACAAAGTGAACAACGTGCTCGGTCAGATCATGCTGGCTTTGCGCATGGGCAAGACGCGCATCATCGCCGAGACCGGGGCGGGCATGCACGGCGTCGCCACCGCCACGCTGTGCGCCAAGTTTGGGCTGCCCTGTATCGTCTACATGGGCGCGGTCGACGTCGAACGGCAAAAGCCGAACGTGCTGAGAATGAAAATCCTCGGTGCCGAGGTCCGGGCCGTGGAATCCGGTTCCAAGACTCTTAAAGATGCGATGAACGAAGCGCTACGCGACTGGGTCACGAACGTTTCAGATACTTTTTATTGCATCGGCACGGTCGCCGGTCCCCATCCTTATCCGGCGATGGTGCGCGATTTCCAGTGCATCATCGGGCGCGAAACCCGCGAGCAGATGCAGGCCGCCGAAGGCCGCTTGCCGGATTCGCTGATCGCCTGCATCGGCGGCGGCTCTAATGCGATGGGCCTGTTCCATCCGTTCCTCGATGAGCGTTCAATCGAAATCTACGGCGTCGAAGCGGCCGGCCACGGACTGGACAAAAAGCACGCGGCCTCGGTCGCCGGCGGCAAGCCCGGTGTGTTGCATGGCAACCGCACCTACTTGCTGATGGATGACGACGGACAAATTGAAGAAGCGCATTCGATTTCCGCCGGTCTCGATTATCCCGGCATCGGCCCCGAACATGCCTGGCTGAACGACATGGGCCGGGTGAAATTTTTGTCGGCGACCGACGACGAGGCGGTCGCTGCATTCCAGCTTTGCAGCAAACTCGAAGGCATCATTCCGGCGCTCGAGCCGGCGCACGCGCTGGCGCGCGTGTTCGATCTGGCCCCGACGAAGCCGGAGAATCACCTGATGGTGGTCAACCTCTCCGGCCGCGGCGATAAGGATCTGGATTCAGTAGCGGCCTTCCTGGAAAGCAAGCGCCGATGACCACCCGCATCGACAAGCGCTTCGCCGCGCTCAAGGCCGAAGGCCGTGCCGCGCTGGTGACCTTCATCATGGCGGGCGATCCCGATTACGACACCACGCTCGCCATCGCCAAAGCCTTGCCGAAAGCCGGCGCCGATGTGATCGAGTTCGGCATGCCGTTCACTGATCCGATGGCCGACGGCCCGGCGATCCAGGCCGCTGGCGTCCGCGCGCTTCATGGCTGGGCAGACCACCAAGAAGACGTTGGCGATGGTGCGCGACTTCCGCAAAACCGATGATACGACGCCGATCGTGCTGATGGGTTACTACAATCCGGTCTACATCTACGGCGTCGATAAATTTATCAACGATGCGAAAGGCGCGGGCGTCGACGGCCTCATCGTGGTCGACCTGCCACCGGAGGAAGACGAGGAGCTTTGTATTCCGTCCTTGAAATCCGGCCTCAACTTCATCCGCCTTGCCACACCGACCACCGATGACAAGCGCCTGCCGGCGGTGCTGAACAACACTTCGGGCTTCGTCTATTACGTCTCGATTACGGGCATTACCGGCGCCGCCGCGCCCGATGCGGCCAAGGTCGCCACGGCGGTTGCGCGCATCAAGCGGCATACCAAATTGCCGGTGGCGGTCGGCTTCGGCGTCAAGACCGCCGAGCAGGCCCGCGCCATCGCATCCGGCGCCGACGGCGTGGTGGTCGGTTCCGCGCTGGTGGAGGCGTTGCGCGCCAGCCTCGATAAAAACGGCAAAGCCGGCCCGGGGACGGTGAAAGCGGTTACTTCTCTCGTGTCCGCGCTGGCCGACGGCGTGCGTTCGGCGCGCCGCGTCGCGGCCGAGTAGCGGTTATAATTCTGACGAATCCGGCCTATATAGGCAGAGCATGAACTGGATCACCAACGTCGTCCGCCCCAAGATTCGCAGCCTGCTGCGCCGCGAGACGCCGGAAAATCTCTGGATCAAATGTCCGGAGACCGGCCAGCTCGTATTCTACAAGGACGTCGAGGCCAATCAATTCGTCATCCCCAGCTCGAACTATCACATGCGCATCAGCGCGGTGGCTCGGTTGAAGGCCATGTTCGACAATGGCGAGTACGAAGACATTGTCATGCCGGAGGTGCCGCTCGATCCGCTCAAGTTTCGCGACGAGCGTCGCTATGCCGATCGTCTCAAAGACGCGCGCACCAAGACCGGATTGCAGGATGCCGTGAAGGCCGGCATTGGCCGCCTTGAAGGCCAGATGGTCACCATCGGCGTGCAGGATTTCGATTTCATGGGCGGCTCGCTCGGCATGGCGGCGGCCGAAGCCGTCATCACCGGACTGGAGACGGCGGTGCGCCGGCAGACGCCATTCATCATGTTCGCGGCCTCCGGTGGCGCGCGCATGCAGGAAGGCATCCTCTCGCTGATGCAATTGCCCCGCACCACTGCCGCGGTGCAAATGCTGCGCGAAGCCAGGAAGCCTTACATCGTGGTGCTGACCAATCCGACCACCGGCGGCGTCACCGCTTCTTACGCCATGCTCGGCGACGTGCATATCGCGGAACCGGGCGCGCTGATCGGGTTCGCGGGCCCGCGCGTCATCGAACAAACCATCCGCGAGAAATTGCCGGAGGGCTTCCAGCGCGCCGAATATCTCACCGAGCACGGCATGGTCGACATGGTCGTGCACCGGCACAAATTGCGCGCGACGCTGGCCGAATTGTGCCGGCTTGTTGACCAAGGCACCGGCGCCGGGCGCCCAGAACCAATTGCCGGTTCCGGCGCACGCGTGAGTGTGCCGTCATGACGCCGCCGATTGACGCGATCGTCGCGCGGCTCGCCGCGCTGCATCCCAAGCGTATCGATCTGTCGCTCGATCGCGTACAGCGCCTGCTGGCGGCGCTCGATCATCCCGAGCGCAAATTGCCGCCGGTGATCCATGTCGCCGGCACCAATGGCAAGGGCTCCACCATCGCGTTCATGCGCGCGATCCTGGAAGCGGCCGGCAAGCGCGTCCATGTTTATACCTCGCCGCATCTGGTGCGCTTCAACGAGCGCTACCGGCTGGGCGCAGCGGGTGAAGGCGCGTTGGTGAGCGATATAGAACTCAGCGCCACGCTGGAAGAATGCGAGCGCGCCAATGCCGGCGCGCCTATTACCGTATTCGAGATCACCACCGCCGTCGGCCTGCTGTTGTTTGCCCGCCACCCGGCCGATGTATTGCTGATGGAAGTCGGCCTCGGGGGGCGATTGGATGCGACCAATGTGGTAGATCATCCGCTCGCCACCGTCATCACGCCGCGTCGCCGTGGACCACGTCGAGTTTCTTGGCGATACGCTCGACAAGATCGCCACTGAGAAGGCCGGTATCCTCAAGCGTGGCGCGCCCGCCGTCGTTGCCGCGCAAGCGCGCGAGGCGCTGGCCGCGATCGAACGGCAGGCGGCCAAGCTCAATGTGGCCTTGAAAATCGCCGGCGAGGATTGGACCGCGACCGAAGAACGCGGGCGGCTGGTCTATCAGGATGAGGCGGGCCTGCTCGATCTGCCGGCGCCCAAGCTTTACGGCCGCCACCAGTTCGAGAATGCCGGACTGGCGATTGCGGCGTTGCGCGCGATCAAGCCGTTCAAGCTTGCGCCGGCCGCTTACGAGGCCGGCATGATCAAGGCCGACTGGCCGGCGCGGTTGCAGCGCCTGGCGCAAGGCCGGCTGGTCGAACTGGCGCCGCCGGCAGCGAGCTGTGGCTCGATGGCGGACATAATCCCGATGGTGGCCGCGCCATCGCCGGGGCGCTCGCAGACCTCGAAGAGCGCGTCTCGCGCCCGCTGGTGCTGATTGTCGGCATGATGGCGAATAAGGATAGCGCGGGATTCTTGAGTAATTTCACCGGGCTCGCCCGCCGCATGATCGCGGTGCCGGTGCCGGGCGCGGAAAAAGGCATGAGCGCGGAAGCGGTGGCGGATGCCGCGCGCGCCATCGGTCTGCCGGCCACCAGCCGCGACAATTTGGACGAAGCGCTTGATGCCGCACGCAAACTCGATCTCGACCCGCCGCCGCGGATCCTGATCACCGGCTCGCTTTATCTGGCCGGCGAAGTGCTGCGCGCGAACGGCACGCCGCCGGCATAAAAAATGGCCGGCGTGAAGGCCGGCCATTTATCCGAACTGTTCTGGTGCTCAGACCGAGCCGCTAATCCACTGATGCAGCTTCTGTTTCGGCGCGGCGCCGACCTGGCGCGAGGCAATTTCGCCGTTCTTGAACAGCATCAAAGTCGGAATCGACATGATGCCGTATTTGGCCGCGGTATTCGGGTTTTCGTCGACATTGAGCTTCAAGATCTTGACCTTGTCGCCGAGCTGGCCGGAAATTTCTTCCAGCGCCGGCGCGATCATGCGGCATGGGCCGCACCATTCGGCCCAGAAATCGACCACCACCGGCTCGGCTGATTTCAAAACGTCCGATTCGAAGCTTGCGTCCGACACTTTGCCGACGGCCATGGGAATTTCCTTTTGTTTTTGGCGGAGAGAATCGCGGTGCGGAATGGGCGAGGGCAGGAACGTATGAATGCCATCTCGCAGCGTCAAGCGCCGTCACGCGGAGGTGACCCGCGCCAGTGCCGCGTCCATAGCCTCGGCGGAAAGCTCCATGAGATCAGGTACTTCGGTCCAGAGCAGCGCCGCGCGCATGGTTTTTTCCGGGTACAAGTTTTTCAGCAGCGCGCGGTAGAGCGCGAGCTGCGTCGACGTAAGCCTCCGGCACATCCTCGATTCGACGTGGGGCGGGCCGGTTGGTTTTGAAATCGGCAATCAATACAGAGCCTTGCGTCACCGACCAGGCGGTCGATCTGGCCGGAGATGCGCACGCGTTTCCCGCCGATTTGCAGCCTTCCGACGACCGGCACCTCGGCCCGGCTGCCGGCGCTGAATAGCTCGTAGAAGCGCGGATGCTCGAGCACGCGCATGACTTGCTCGATGAGCTGGTCGCGTTCCTCGGCAGCCAGTTTGGCGCCGGCTCGGGTGAGGTAGTCGGCGGCCGCCTTTCGGCGCCTTTCGGCGGGAATATCCGGCAGCGACTGCATCAGCCGGTGCACCAGCGACCCGCGCAGCAGAGCGGCGGCGCGTCCGGCGGAGGCGGGGCTGCGGGTGTCGTCGTCCGGGGCACTCGACGGCCGGACGATGTGGCGATCAGAACTGGCAGCGTTGACATTCGATCGCAGCCACGTCGGGTCCAGACTCGGCTTAATTGCGGCGGGCACGATATTCTTCTGAACTTCCGCCAGCGCGATGTTCTGCTTGCGGTATCGCCACACATTTGCACCGCTATCGTCAGCCGGTTCGCTGACGCTCTCACCGCGCAGCGCGTCGTCGATGAGCTGATACCAGCAGCCGTCGGGAATTTTATTTTTCCCCTGCGTCCCGCAGACCACCAGCCGTTCGGCCGCGCGCGTCATCGCCACGTACAACAGCCGGCGGTATTCGGCGCGCGCCTCGCCAAGCGCCGCCTCGCGCGCCGTCGCCATCGGGCCGGTGTCATGGTCTTTCGGCCCGGCCCAGATCAGGCGATCGGCCGCGCCCGGCACCGGTCTGTCCGGCGGCATCGCCAGCAACCGCGGCGGATGCCAGCCCTGCGGCGGCGTCGTGGTGTCGGCCAAGATGACGATCGGCGCTTCGAGCCCCTTGGCGCCGTGCACGGTCATAACCCGCACTTCGTCGCGATCCATTTCCATGTCGCGTTTAACCTCGGTCTTGGCGGCGCGCAGCCAGGCGAGGAAGCCTTGCAGCGACGGCGCCTCGGTGCGCTCGTAATCGAGCGCCAGATTGAGGAATTCATCGAGCGCGTCGTTTGCTTCGTGCCCGAGCCGCGCCAGAATTTTCCACCGGCCCTTTTGCGCGCCGAGCAGCCAGGCGTAGAACGCAAACGGCGTCATGGTGCGCGCGGCCGCACGCATGGCGTGCGAGCTGCGCGGCGAGCTCGGCTTGTTTCGTTTTCAGAGCACCGTGCAAACTGCCTTTGCGATTCCAGGCGAGTTGGAACAGCGTCTCGTCGTCCAAACCGAACAGCGGCGACTTGAGCGCCGTCGCCAGCGCCAGATCGTCCTCGGGCAGCAGGATCGCGTCGGCCAGGACCATCAGGTCCATCACCGCGATATGTTCGGTGAGCACCAGCCGGTCGGCGCCGGCGACCGCAATGTTGGCTTTCTTCAATGCGCGGATGATCGTCTCGAATTGCGCGCCGCGCCGCCGCAATAAAATCAGCACGTCCTTCGCCCGGTAACCCTGCTGCCGCCAGGCCGCGACCGTGCCGGCAATGCGGCGCGCGAGCTTGGCAGCGCCGCTGGTGACAGTTTGCACGTCGAAGGGCGCGGCCCAGCCTTCTTTCTTCTCGATTTCGTCGGATTGCTCGAGCGGCCAGATTTCGACCAGCCCCGGCGCCTTGTCCGGCAACGCCTCATGCACCGGCGCGACGGCGTCGGCGGTCAACCCGGCAAAGACCTCGGCGCGCGCGAACACCGTGTCGACCGCGCCGAGCAAATTGGGGCCGGAACGGAACGAGTGTTTGAACTTGGTCGGGATAAAATCGAGACCGGCACGCTGATGCGCCTGTTCGAAATGTACGCGCATCGCCGCGAATTCGCGCGGCGCCGCGCCCTGAAAAGAAAAGATCGATTGCTTCTCGTCGCCGACCGCAAAGATGGTGCGCGGCCGCTCATGGGCGCTGAGGCCGGCGAAAAATTCGCTCACCAATGATTTGACGATCTGCCATTGTTTCGGGCTGGTGTCCTGCGCCTCGTCGATCAGCACGTGATAGATGCCGCGGTCGAGCTTGTAGTGCACCCAGGCGGCGCGTTCGTCCTTGAGCAGATCGAGCGTCTTGTCGATCAGGTCGTCGTAATCGAGCAACCCGCGCCGGTCTTTCTCGGCGCGCAAGCGGGCGATGATGGCGTAGGCGATGGTGAACAGCGCCACGCTGCGGTCGCGCGTCGCGATGGCGCGCTCGCGCGCGATCAGCTTGCAGACGCGCTCTTGTTCGGATTGCAGGCGCGCCAGCCAGTCGGGGTGCTTGTCGGCGAGTTTCTTGGTGATGATGTTCTTGCGCGGCTTCAATTCGGTGGTGCAGAACACCCTGAGATAGCTGTCGATTTTGTCGCGGCCCCGAGCAGATCGCGCCGTCTGGAGTGCGGCCGCGTGGTTGTTGTCGGTGGTCGATCCGCTTTCGAGAATCTCGGTCAGCGCCGGCCATTCCGTGGCCTCGATCAGCGACTGCGAGAAGAATTCCTGTTCAACCGATTCACGCGTTTCGTCCGGCTTGATGCCGAGCGCCTGTGACAACTGATTCATCGCCTGCGGCAGGCCGCCGGCCTCGTCGACCCAGCGCGTCAACTTGTCGCGTGCGCGGATCGCCTCGCGCACCATGTCCATGAACGTGATGTCGGCTGAGGCCAACACCGCTTGCGCCAGCGCGCGGCCGAGCGGGGTGTCCGGCGCTTCCGCGGCCTGCAGCAGCACGTCGAGGCTCAGTTTGCCGAGCATCTGATTTTCGGTGATCTCGTCGAGCACCTCGAAACGCGCCGCCACATTGGCTTCGAACGGGAAAAGATGCAGCAATTGCGTACAGAAGGCGTGGATCGTTTGCACCTTCAAGCCGCCCGGCGTTTCCAGCGCCAGCGCGAACAGTTGTCGCGCGCGCGCGCGTAACGCCGTATCGGCGTTCTTGACGCCGGCGGTCTTCATGGCGGCATCGAGCGCCGCATCGTCGAGCATGGTCCAAGCCCGCAGGTCGGCAAATACCTTATTCGCCATGTTGGCGGCGGCAGCCTTGGTGAAAGTGATGCACAGGATGCGCGCCGGCTCGACGCCAGCGAGCAGCAGCCGCACCACGCGTTGCGCCAACACATGCGTCTTGCCGGAACCGGCATTGGCAGACACCCAGGCCGAATGATCGGGGTTGGAGGCCGTCGTTTGGCGCTCGGTGACGGCGGATGGGATTTCGCGCGGCGCGCTCATTCGCCGCCTCCGTCGTTGCCGGCGTCGACGGTGAGCGACCATTCCTTGACGCGCGCGAGGTGATCGTAGGTGCCGTAGTGGTTCTTCCACATCGGATGCAGCAGCGAGTTATAGGGCTTCGCCGGGTCGGCGAATTCGGCCAGTACGCGGGTCAGTTCGGCGAACGCGTGGTCGGCCTGCGAGTCGGGCGTGCCGTTCTTGAAGTCGATAGGTTCTTCTTCGCCGGGCTCGGCGCCGCCGCGCAGTCTCACGTACAGCAGCTCTTCGACCGAACTGCCGGCTGGAATGTCGGCGAAGCCGCCTTTACGCAAAATAGCGGCTTCGAGGGTGAGCTGCGGCGACAGACCGGTGCGCACTTGCGGCTCGGTCGGCGGTACGCCGGTTTTATAGTCGAGAATGGCGTAGCGCCCGTTCGCCAGGCATTCGATGCGGTCGGCGCGCACCGACAGCGTGAACATTTCTTTGCCGAATGGAATCGGAATCTTGCCGCTTTTCTCGACCACGAAATTCTTGAGATTGACGCGGCGCCCAGCTTCAAAGCCGGCGAACCATTGCGCGATGCGCTGGAAGCGCGGCCACCAGAAGGCGCTGGCCTCGGGCGAAGTCGCCAGCGGCTTGAACAGTTCGCGCCCGACCTCGATCATGGCGCCGGCGGGATCGGCTGGCAGGGCTTTCGGATAGACCTTGGCAAAGGCCGCGATGGCGTCGTGCATGAAGGTGCCGCGCTCGGCAACGCCGGGCGGCGTGTCGATGTCTTCGAGCGGCTGAAGCGCGAGCACGTGCTTGGCGTAGATGGTGTAGGGATCGCGCAACAGATCCTCAATTTCAGTGACGCTGAGCCGGCGCGGCCGCGCCGCAAATGGCGGTTTCGGCACGGGACGGGTGGCGGGCGTCGGCGCTTCGGTCTCGTCGAGCCGGCGCGCCAAAGCGGCGTAGCGCGTGCCACGTTGCAACGCGGCGTCCCAGCGCGGTTTGCCGGCGACCGCGGCGAGCCGCTGCAGGAAACGCGAGGCGACGGTCGGCGCGCCGGCCAGTTTCGCGGCGCGGCTCAGGACCACTTCTGGCGCGCCGAGCGCCTGCGCGAAGTCGTGCGCCGAAAGGCCGATGCGGCGTTCCGGCAGATCGAGGCCGAGTTCGCGGCGCATCGGGCGGCTGAGCCAGGGATCGCCGCGCGTTTCCGGCGGCCAGACGCCCTCGACCAGGCCGCCCAGCACCAGCCGGCCGACCGATTGCAATCGCGATTCGATGGTGCCGAAGATGCTCACGCGCGCGCCGGTCGCCTGGGGATAGATTTTCCGGTCGGTGATGGCGGCGTGAAACAGTTCGGCATAGTCGCCGGGCGCGATGCTGAGCGCGCCGGAGTCCTGGATTTCCTCGAAACCGTTGCGCAACTCCGGCGTCATGACGCCGAGCGTCTCAATGACCTTTTGATGGAGCGCGGCCACGGCGGCGATGGTGTGCGTGCCGCGCGGCAAATTCTCCAAGGGCGCCAGCGCGGTCGTGAGTTGCGCGATGAGGGCGGCCGCGGCGTCGAGTTCGGCGTCGGTCAGCAAAAGCCGCGGATCGGAATGGTGCAGCGAGGATTCTTCTTTGGCGCGATGCCGGGCGATCTCGGCGCGCAAGGCGCCAAGCGCATCGTTAAGTCCGGCGGTGCCGTGTTTGGGCCGAGGCCCGCGCAAGATGGCGCGCTCCAGCGCCGCGATGCCGACGGCGTCGAATTTCGCGCAAGGATGCTTGAGCAGCGCCAGCAGGGGAACCGGCGCGACGCCGTCGAGCGCGGTTTGCGCGGCAAGACGGGCGAAAACGCCTTCCGAGGTGTCGGCCAACGAGACGCCGCGCGAGTTATCGACCGGCACCTGCCAGCGCGCCAGCGCCGCCATCACGCGGCGGGCGAGCGCGACGTCGGGCGTCACCAAGGCGGCGGTTTTTTTCGGGGTCTTCGAGCGCCTCGCGCAGCGCGACGGCGATGGCGAGCGCTTCTTCCTCGGCATTGCCGGCTTCGATGACCGCGAGGTCCTGCATGGCCGTGCCGGCATGCTGGTCGAATGCCGCGTCGGCCAGCCGGTCGCGCCAGAGTTCGCTGGCGGCGGCCGGCCGCAGCGCTTCCGACACCAGCCGTTCGCGGCCGTGCGGCTTGGGCGGTGCAAGCGTCCGGACGTTGGCGCGCGCAATGCCGATACGCCGGAGCAGCGCGGCCAGGGCGAATTGCGGATGGCCGTGGCTGTGCTCGGCATCGGCGGCGATCATCGCCCAGGTGGCGTCGTCCAGATCGGTGTCGAGGCCGGGCAGCACCAGCGCGCCCTGCGGCAGCTGCCGCGATGGTGGCGAGCAACTGCGCGGTCGCCGGGATCGAGCCGGTGGAACCGGCGGCGATCACCGGGTCCGAGGTTTTGCCGAGCCGCGCGACCTCGGCGGCGATCAACGCATCGCGACGCTCGGCCGGCTCCATGCGGTCCTTTTCCCTGAGGATTTGCGGCCAGCTCTCGCGGATGAATTTCAGAAAGTTAAGCGTCAGCTCCCAATATTTGTCGAACTCGTCCGGCACCAGTTCGTCGAGTTGCTCCCAGCCGACCTGACGCGTGGTCATGTCGTCCATCAGCCGCGCCAGATCCTGCGCCAGCGCCAGCGCGGTCGCCGGATTGTTGGCGACCAGCGGGGCTATGCCGCGCGCGCGCGGCGCGATGGTCTCCGCCCAGCGCAGGATCAAAGCGGCGAGCGGCATGGCGCGCGCCAGGCCATTGAGCGCCTCGGGCAGCGTGAGCGCTTCGAGGCCGCCGCCGGCCGCTTGCGCGAAGGCGATCTCGTCTTCATCCAGCTCGCCGAGCGCGACGATGCGCGGCAGGATGGCGGCGTCGCCCTTGAGCGTGTCGAGGAACACGTCGCGGGCCAGGCGGCAGGCGCGCAGGGTCGGCAGATAAAGCGTGGCGCGGGCAAGCTCAAGCGGATCGTTCGTCGCCGGAAAGCCGGGCACCAGTCGGCCCGTGCGCAACGCGTCGATCAGCACCGCCAGAAACGGCGCCGAGGCGGGGATGGTAAAGACGTTGGGCTTAGCGGCTGGCATGGCGTCGAATCATACACGCTTTGCACGGCCCGCGAATCTACTCGGTGCTGGCGCGGATGGCGGCCTCGGCCAAGGCGATGGCGTCGGGCGTGCCGACATGCATCCACAGACCTTCCAGCCGCAGGCCGTGCAGGCGGCCTTGTTCCGCGGCGCGGTCGAACAGCTCGGTGAGCGAGAACTCGTCCTCGGGGGCGCGATCGAACAGCCTGCGCGACAGGATCGCCGCGCCGGCATAGACGAAGGGCGCCACGGTCGCGCTCGGCGCGGCCGCGCAGGCGGCCGTCCGGCGCCATGGCGAAATCGCCGCGCCCGGCATAGCCGATGCTGCCGGCGGTGGGGGCAAGCAGCAGCAGGGCGTCCATGCTGGCAGGATCGAAGGTGTCGGCGAGCCGCGCCAGATTGGGCTTAACGCCGTCGATCCAGAGCGTGTCGGAATTGATGTGAAAGAACGCTTCATCGCCGAGCGCGGGCAGCGCCTTTCGCACGCCGCCGCCGGTGCCGAGCAGCAGGCCGCGTTCGTCCGAGATGGCGATCCGCGGCATTTTGCGCGATGCGACGTGACGTTCGATCTGCTCGGCGAAGTGATGGACATTGACCACTGCGCGCTCGACGCCGGCCTCCGCCAGTCGGTCGAGCGCGTGGTCGATGAGCGCCCGGCCTGCGACCTCGACCAGCGGCTTTGGCCTGCGCTCGGTGAGCGGGCGCATGCGCGTGCCTAAGCCTGCCGCCAGCACCATCGCCGTTTTGGGATTGGCGGCCATTTATAAAACCTTCAACGGCGGCACATTGACGCGATACCAGGCGGCGAGCGGCGCCAGCGCGGGATGCGCCAGCGAGCGCTGCAGATAGCGCCATACCCGCGGGATGTGACGCAAATATTGCGGCTTGCCGTCGCGGGCGTCGAGGCGGGCGAAAATGCCGAGAATTTTGGAGGCGCGCTGCGCCGCCAGCGTCGCGTAGACCTTGGCGAAAGTGGGCGCATCGAATTGCGCATCCGCCGCGCGGCGCGCGCGGGTGTAGCGCGACAGCAGCGCGATCTCCATCAGTTCCGGCACGTCGACACGCGCATCCTGCAGCAACGAGGCAAGGTCGTAGGCGGCCGGCCCCATCACCGCGTCCTGGAAATCGAGCAGGCCGACGCGCGCCAGTCCCTCGCGCTCCGCCAGCCAGAGCAGATTGGGCGAATGAAAATCGCGCAGCACCCAGGTCGGCGGCAGCGTCAGCGCCGGCGCCAGCGCGTCGCGCCAGAGCGCCAAATAAGCGTCGCGCCGTAGCTTCGATACGGGCGCCTCAAGGAACGGCAGATACCAGTCGATTAAAAGCTCCACCTCGATCAGCAGCGCCTCCAGGTCGTAGCGCGGCAGCGGGTAATCGACGCCTTGCTCGACCGGCAGCACGCCGGGCAGCGGCAAGCGATGCAGCATCGCCAAGAGGTCGGCCGCCACTTCGTAGCGCGCCTCGATCGGCGCCGGCGGATGGCCGGCGATGAACGTTTCGCTGCCAAGGTCCTCCAGGATCAGCAGGCCGTTGGCGCGGTCGGCGGCGACCAGCGCTGGCGCTGACAGGCCGCAGGCGCGCAACGCCTGCGCCATGGCGACAAACGGCGTCACATTGTCGGCGAGATGCGCGATCGCGCCATAGGGTTTGCCGCCGCGCACCGGCGGGCCGTCCGGACGCTGCGGCGAATTCATCAGTATATAGTTGGCGCCGTCGAGCGTGAGCCGTTCGTAGGCGCGCGTCGAGGCATCGCCCTGCATGTAGCGCCGTTCGGCTAGTGCGAAGCCAGCGCGGGCGAGGAAGTCGCGAATTGCGGCGATGCGCTCGGCGCGCGGCGCGAACGCGCCATAGCCGCTGACGCGCGCGTTACGAAACGTCGGGCCGTGCTGCGGCGCCAAAGTCAGCGCGATGTCGAGCCGGTCGGCGGGCAGAAATCCGGCGGCGCGGTCCGGCCATTCCACCAGCGTCACCGCGTGCTCGGGGATGTCGTCGAAGCCGAGTTCGAGAAGTTCGCCCGGCCCCGACAGCCGGTAGAGATCGGCATGGACCAGCGCGAAAGCGTGGCAGCTCGTAGGCCTGCATCAGCGTAAAAGTCGGACTCGGCACTTCGACCGTCTCGTCACCGGCCAGATGGCGGATGAGGGCGCGCGCCAGCGCCGTCTTACCGGCGCCGAGGTCGCCCGACAGTGTGATCAGGTCGCCGGGCTCAAGCGTGGCGGCGATGTCCACCATGAGCGCCCGCGTGACCGCTTCGTCGGCCAGCGCGACCGTGAAGCTGAAGCCGCCGGAGGTGGTAGGGGACATCGAATCAATCCGCGTTTATATCCTGGTTATAAACGGCAGTGGTAACCGATAGCCAGTTTCAGGGATTTTCCGACGACTATCACCGGCATTCCACCTTGGAACGCCCCCCGGTTTGAATTACTCTTTTTGACGGAAGCGCGCCTTTAGAGCCGCACCGAAGGGCAACGAAACACCGGGAGGCTACCAATGGCTTCAGCAGTCACCTACGGCTCAATGTCCGAATCCGACCACAGCGCGCAACTGCGCAAGGCGGTCATCGCGGCAACCATCGGCACCACCATCGAGTGGTACGACTTTTTCATTTACGGCACCGCGGCCGGTTTGGTGTTCGGCAAGCTGTACTTCCCGAACTCCGATCCGCTGACGGCGACGCTCGCGGCCTTCGGTACTTATTTCATCGGCTTTATTGGACGCCCGATCGGCGCCGCGATCTTCGGGCATTATGGCGACCGCATCGGCCGCAAGGCGACGCTCATCGCCACGCTGTTGTGCATGGGCATCGCGACCTTCCTGATCGCGTTCGTGCCGACTTACGAATCGATCGGCATATGGGGTGCGGTGATCCTCACCGTGCTGCGCGTGTTCCAGGGCATCGGCGTCGGCGGCGAATGGGGCGGCTCGGTGCTGTTGGCGATGGAGTGGTCGCGCACGCACGGCCAACGCGGGCTGGTGGCGTCGTGGCCGCAATTCGGCGTGCCGTGTGGCCTGTTCCTGTCGAATCTCGCGATCCTCGCCTTCAGCACATGGTCCGGCGATCAGTTCGCCATCTGGGGCTGGCGGATTCCGTTCGCGCTGTCGATTATCTTGGTCGGCATTGGTTTGTGGATTCGCCTTGGCATTCTCGAAACGCCGGTGTTCCAGGAGTTGCTCAACAAGAACAAGATCGAGCGAGCGCCTATCCTTGAGGTCATCAAGAAACAGCCGCGTGAGATCATTCTGTCGGCGTTCTTGCGCATGGCCGAACAGGCGCCGTTCTACATCTTCACGGCGTTCATTTTCGCCTACGCGGTCGGCACGTTGCACATGTCGCGTGACTTCATCCTGACCGCGGTGTTGGTGGCGTCTTGCGTCTCGTTCATCACCATTCCGCTATCGGGACACATCTCCGACCGCATCGGACGCCGCAAGATGTATCTGATCGGCGCCGCGACGACGGGCGTTTTCGGCTTCCTGTATTTCGGCATGGTGGACACCGCGACTCCGTTGTTGGTGTTTATTGCCATCGTGCTGTCGCTGATCCCGCACGACATGCAATACGGGCCGCAGGCCGCGCTGATCGCCGAATCCTTCACGCCGCGATTGCGCTACAGCGGCGCGTCGCTCGGCTATCAACTGGCGTCGATCATCGCCGGCGGGCCGGCACCCCTGATCGCGACGGCGTTGTTCGCCTCGTATCATTCGGGCTACGCCATCTCGATCTACATCGCGGCTTGCGCGGTGGTGAGCCTGATCGCGGCGTCTCTGATGCCCGACTACACCGGCCAGGACATCTCGGCGGAATACGACGACTGATGGGCTGAGCCGAAACGATAAAGACGGGGCCCGGATGTATTTCCGGGCCCTTTTTGATTGCCTTATCCGGCCCTGCGTTGCCCACCGCAAGCTGCTCAATTACTGCGCGAATTTGGGTCTGGACTTTACCCCCAAGGCACAGACAATGTGATGAGGGGCGTGGGGCTCGCCGTGTATGCGTGAAGACATCATCCTCGAAACCGAGGATCTGACCAAGGAATTCGCCGGATTTGTCGCCGTCAATGGCGTCAATCTGCGCGTCGCGCGCGGCACCATTCACGCGCTGATTGGACCCAACGGCGCCGGCAAGACCACCTGCTTCAACCTGCTCACCAAATTCCTGAGCCCGACGCGAGGCCGCATCAAGTTCAAGGGCCACGATATCACCGCGCTGCCGCCGGCCGAGATCGCGCGGCTTGGCATCGGGCGCTCGTTTCAGATCTCGGCGGTATTTCCGCATCTCACCGTCCTGGAGAACGTGCGCATCGCCTTGCAGCGCAAGCGCGGCGGCTCGTTCGATTTCTGGCGTTCGGCGGCGGCCCTCGACACGTTTCGGCCGCGGGCAACGGAGCTGATCACCGATGTCGGGCTTGCCGCCTACACCGATACCGCCGCGGTCGAGCTTCCCTACGGACGCAAACGCGCGCTGGAGATCGCAACGACCTTGGCGCTCGATCCGGAAATGCTGCTGCTCGACGAGCCGACCGCCGGCATGGCGCATGAGGATATCGATCGCATCAGCGCCTTGATCAAACGCGTCGCGGCTGAGCGCACCGTGCTGATGGTCGAACACAATTTGTCGGTGGTGGCGGATTTGTGCGACCGCATCACGGTGCTCACGCGCGGCCGCGTTCTGGCCGAAGGCGACTACGATACGGTGTCAAAAAACCCCGAGGTGCGTGAAGCCTATATGGGTGTCGGCCATGCTTGACGCCCGCGCACCGCTGCTGTCGCTCGCCGACGTGCAGGCCTGGTACGGCGAGTCGCACATTCTGCACGGCGTGACGTTCAACGTGCAGCCAGGCGAGGTGGTCACGCTGCTCGGCCGCAACGGCGCCGGCAAGACCACGACGCTGCGCTCGATCATGGGGCTGGTCGCCAACCGCAGCGGATCGATTCTGTTCGAGGGCCGCGAGCTGATCGGCTTGGCGCCTGAAAAAATCGCGCGCGCCGGTGTGGCTTTCTGTCCCGAGGAGCGCGGCATTTTCGCCAGCCTCGGCGTCGAGGAAAACCTGTTGTTGCCGCCGCAGGTGCGGCCTGGCGGATTGTCGCTCGATCGCATCTTCGAGTTGTTTCCCAATCTCAAGGAACGTCTTGGTTCCAGCCAGGGCACGAAACTGTCCGGCGGCGAACAGCAGATGCTGGCGATTGCGCGTATCCTGCGAACCGGCGCACGCCTGCTTGTTGCTCGACGAGCCGACCGAAGGGCTCGCGCCTGTCATTATCCAGCAAATCGGCCGCACCATCCGCACGCTGAAAGAGCAGGGTTTCACGATCCTGCTGGTGGAACAGAATTTCCGCTTCGCCTCGACCGTTGCGGACCGCTATTACGTCATGGAACATGGGCGTATCATCGACCAGTTCGCCAATGCCGAACTGGATGCCAATGTCGAGAAACTGCACGACTATCTGGGCGTATAAATCTGAAGAACCAAACCAAGGAGGAATGAACGATGAGAAAGACTTTGGTGCTTGCGGCGCTCGCCGCGGCGCTGACTCTGCGGCGGTGCTAACGCCCAGCAGATCAACGTGAAGATCGGCGTGCTCACCGACATGGCGAGCCTCTATGCCGACGATACTGGCCCCGGTTCGGTCGCCGCTGCGAAGCTCGCAGCGCAGGACTTCATGAAGAGCCCATCCGAACTTCAAGGTCGAGGTGATCAGCGCCGATCACCAAAACAAGCCGGACGTTGCCACCGGCATCGCCAGCAAATGGTTTGACGTCGATCATGTCGACATGATCACCGACGTTCCGACATCGAGCGTGGCGCTGGCGCTTATGCAGGTCGGTGCGCAGAAAAACAAAGCTCTTATCTATTCCGGCCCCGGTAGTTCTGACATCACCGGCTCGAAGTGCAACGCCAATACGGTGCACTGGACCTACGACACCTGGATGCTGGCGAATGGCACCGGCAAGGCCATCGTGAAGAACGGCGGCGACACCTGGTTCTTCATTACCGCGGACTATGCCTTCGGCCACGCGCTTGAGCGCGACACCGCGGCAGTGGTCGAGGCTAACGGCGGCAAGGTGCTCGGCAAGGTCCGTGCCCCGATCAACACCAGCGACTTCTCCTCGTTCCTGCTGCAGGCGCAGCAGTCGAAGGCGAAGATCATCGGTCTTGCCAATGCCGGCGGCGACACTATCAACGCCATCAAGCAGGGCGCCGAGTTCGGCATCGTCGGCGGGCGGCCAGAAATTCGCCGGCTTGCTGATTTTCGCGCCGGACATCCAGGCGCTCGGGCTAAAGGCCGCACAAGGTCTGATGTTCACCGAGACCTTCTACTGGGACATGAACGATGGGACCCGGGCCTGGACCAAGCGCTGGGACAAGGAGCGCAATGCGGCCGGCAAGCTGCCGAGCATGAATATGGCTGGCGTTTATTCCGGCACGCTCGCCTACCTTGAGGCGGTGGCCGCGCTGGGAGCGCCAAGGATGGCAAGGCCGTGGTTGACAAGATGAAGACCATGACCTTCAAAGACCCGCTGTTCGGCACGACTACGGTGCGTGCAGATGGTCGTGGAATTCATCCGGCCTATCTGTTCGAGGTCAAAAAGCCCGAAGAGTCGAAATATCCGGGCGACCTCTACAAGCTCCGCGCCACGATCCCCGCCGACGAAGCCTTCCGTCCGCTCAAGGATGGCGGCTGCTCGCTGGCGCAGCGGCTGATCGGCTGATCCGGCTATGAGGGGCAGGCCGCGCAAGCCCGCCCCTTTGAGCGGAGCAAATTCGATGTTCACCATCTTCGGCGTGCCCTCGGCTGCATTGTTCGGCCAATTGCTGATTGGGCTGATCAACGGCTCTTTCTATGCCCTATTGAGCCTCGGGCTAGCCATCATCTTCGGCATGCTGAACATCATCAACTTTGCACATGGCGCCCAGTACATGCTCGGCGCCCTCGCAGCATATTTGTTGTTGCAGGTTCTCGGCCTCGGTTATTGGCCATCTTTGATTGTCGCGCCGATTATTGTCGGCATGCTCGGCATCGTCATTGAGCGATTTTTGCTGCAATGGCTTGTACAAGCTCGACCATCTTTACGGCCTGCTGCTGACCTTCGGGCTCGCGCTCATCATCGAAGGCGTTTGCCGACATTATTTCGGCACCGCCGGCCTGCCGTACTCGCTGCCGGACCCTCTTCAGGGTGGCCACAACCTCGGTTTCATGTTCCTGCCCAATTACCGCGTCTGGGTGATTGCCGCCTCGCTCACGGTCTGTCTCGTCACCTGGTTCGTCATCGAGCGTACGCGGCATCGGCGCCTATCTGCGGGCCGCCACCGAAAATCCGACACTGGTGCGCGCCTTTGGCATCAACGTGCCGCGCATGATCACGTTGACCTACGGCTTTGGCGCGGCGCTTGCCGCCTTCGCAGGTGTCATGGCGGCGCCGATCTATAACGTGTCGCCGAACATGGGTTCGGAGCTCATCATCGTGGTGTTCGCCGTCGTCGTCATCGGCGGAATGGGCTCGATCCTGGGCGCAATTATTACCGGTTTTGCCCTCGGGGTCGTCGAAGGGCTCACCAAAGTGTTTTTCCCGGAAGCCTCCAGCACGGTGATTTTCGTCATCATGGCGATCGTGCTGCTGGTGCGGCCGGCCGGCCTGTTCGGGCGGAGAGCATGATGGAGCGCGTCGTCGATCCGCTGACGCATAGCCAGAGCCAGTCCGCTTGGCGCACGCGGAGTGAAACCATCGCCTTTGCGATCATGGTCGCTGCCCTCGTGGTCGCGCCCTTTATCACCTATCCGCTATTCGTGATGCAGGCGATGTGCTTTGCGCTGTTTGCCTGCGCCTTCAATTTGCTCATCGGTTATGTCGGTCTCTTGTCGTTCGGCCACGCGCTGTATTTCGGCTGGGCAAGCTATGTCGCCGCCCACGCCGCCAAAGTCTGGGGACTGACGCCCGAGCTCGCGATTTTGACGGGCACGCTCACTGCCGTCGCTTGCGGCGTTATCGCGGGTTCGCTCGCCATTCGCCGGCAAGGCATCTATTTCGCGATGACGACGCTCGCCTTCGCGCAGATGATGTATTTCGTCGCACTGCGGGTAAAATTCACCGGGGGCGAAGACGGCATCCAGGCCGTGCCGCGCGGGCACTTGTTCGGGCTCATCGATTTGCGCGGCGAGTCGGCGATGTATGTCGTGGTGCTCGTCATCTTCCTCGCCGGCTTCTTGCTCATTTACCGGATCATCCATTCGCCGTTCGGCGAAGTCCTCAAGGCGATCCGTGAAAACGAGACGCGCGCGATCTCGCTCGGTTACAAGACCGACCGCTACAAGTTACTGGCCTTTGTGCTGTCGGCCGGGTTGGCCGGCCTGGCCGGCTCGACCAAAGCCATCCTATTGCAGATCGCCTCACTCACCGATGTGAACTGGCCGATGTCCGGCGAGGTCGTCCTGATGTCGCTCGTCGGCGGGCTCGGCACCATTTTCGGCCCCGTCGTCGGCTCCTTCGTCATTCTGGCGATGGAATACAAGCTCGCCTTCCTCGGCGAATGGGTGCTGGTGATTCAGGGCGTGATCTTCGTCGCCTGCGTGCTGCTGTTCCGCCGCGGCATCATCGGCGAAATCGCCAACTGGCTGCGCATCCGGCTTTAGGCGATCCGGCCGCATTCAGCGCAAAATTTATCTCACAGCGAATAGGCCGTTCGGAATCCGCCCCATTGCTTGCCGAACACCCGGATCGGGGCGCCGATTTCCCACATCATGACGATCCGGTCGCCCATGTTGCGCGGATAGTTCTGAATGAGGTAGGGCCGCACCACGCGGCCGGCGGACAGGCCGGCGCGGTCGTCGAAGATGCGCCGGTTGCGGCAATTGGCCGTGTTCCAGATGACGTCGCCGGGCCGCTGCGGATGCGAATAGATTTTATTGTGCACCGGCAGATAGCCGTTGCGGTCGACCGCGGCGCAAAAGACCATGCGCTTGTCGCTCGCCAGCAGCGGTTCCTGGATATCCGGCAAAATGGTCTCGACCACATCGAGGAAGCGCGTGCGGTGCTGCAACGGGCCGGTGCCCGGGATCGGCACATAATTGTTGTCGAATAGATCGTCCTGCGAGAGCTTGCCCTGCGTCACTGCTTTTTCCAACAGCCGGGAAATGCGGTCGGCGGTGGTGATCGCGCGCGTGATGAACTCGGTATTGTCGGAGCGGATGCTCGCGAGCTTTTGCTCAAGCGTTGACTGGGTGGCGGCGTCGAGATTGTCGAATTGCAAATGCAGCCCGAGCGCCGACTGATTGACGACGCGTAGACGGCAGGCGCCGATGGCTCGCGATCCGCGCCGTCATCATGGCGCCGACGGCAAAGTTGCGCGGCTCGTTCAGGCGGACCAACAGGCCGCCCTCGGAAATATCGGCGGTCTGAGCGCGCACGACCGCTTCGCCCACGTCAAGATCGACCGCGAGTTCGCAAGGCAGCCGTTCGTGCCGGCGGCGATCGCCGATCTCGGTCAGGCGGAGAAAAATCACGCAGCGCGTCTTGAGGCGTTCCGCCAGCCGCGCCACGTCCTGCCCCGAATGATCGACGGCCTCGCCATGCGCCGTCGCGCCCACGGCGGCCTGCTTGATTTCGGTCGCGCCGTCGGCGACCGCGCCGACGAAACGCGAATTGTCGCCGGCATTGCGCGACAGCCCGTTCGTGGTTTCGACCTGATGCTCGACCGCGCTGGCAATGCTCGAGAACACCGGGCGGACGGCTTTGGTCGCTTCGACGATGCGATGCACGGCGGCGATCGAGACAGCGGCGTCGTTTTGCAGCATGTCGATCTTGCGCTTGATTTCCTCGGTGGCTTTTTGCGTCTGCACCGAAAGCGCCTTCACCTCGGAGGCGACCACCGCGAAGCCGCGGCCGGCCGCGCCGGCGCGCGCCGCTTCGATGGTCGCGTTGAGCGCCAGTAAATTGGTTTGCCGGGCGATGGTGGCGATCAGGTTTACGACCTTGCCGATTTCGTCGGACGACGATTTCAGGCCGTCGACGCTCTGGTTGGCGGCGATGGCGGCGTTGCTGGCATCATTGGTCAGTGAATCCGCGACCCGCACCTGCTGGTCGATCTCGCCGGACGACTGGGCGAGTTCCTCGGTGGCGCCGGCGACTTGCTCGGCATCGCGCTTTGCGTCATGCGATTTGGCGGCAAGCGTCTCGGTGCTGGCGCGAATGGCCGCGAGCGCCTGCGCCGAAGCGCTTGCGCCGCCGCGCACGGAGTTCCGCCGCCCGCTCAACCTCGCGGATCATGGCGCTCAGGTCGAGTTCGAGCAGATCGATGGTTTCGCGGATACTTGTTGCGCTGCTCGCGCCGGGCGTCGCGGGTGCAGGCTGGGATGTGCTGACGGGGGATGCGACCGGCATGTCGGCGTGCGGCGGTTTCTTGAAGGAAAATGCGTCAATACTCGCATACCATTGACTTAATTATGGTAAATGTCCGGTTAAGATCGTGATTTTGGATAGACAGAGCGCGCAAAACCATGAGCAAACAGACACTGGGAAAACTCCCCCTTGATGCCTTTGGCATGCTGGATTTGCCGACGATCGATGCCGGCATACTCGACGGTTTCCGCGCGCTGCCCGATCTTACCGGCATGTCCTCGGATGCCATGGACGAACTCGGCATTGCCGGCGTCATTGCCGGCGAGCGTGCTCAAGCCGACCAATCCGAAGGCCCGGCTGGTCGGGCGCGCGCTGACGCGTCAAGAATGTCGCGGCCAAAGCCAGCGTGCCGGACAGGCAGTCGCCGGCGGCGTCTCCGGCATGGCCGAGATCGAGGCGCACAATCTGGCCGAGCCGGGCGACGTACTGGTGCTGCAAGGGCTCGATCAGGTGTCCAACATGGGCGGCATGTCGGCCTCGATCGGCAAGCGGCAGGGGCAGATCGGCGCCATTGTCGACGGCGCGGTGCGCGACATCGATCATGGGCGCGACATCGGCTACGCGATCTGGTCGCGCAGCGTCAGCCCGATCACCGGCAAATGGCGGGTCAAGACCGTCGCGGTCAATAAGCCGGTCACCATCTGCGGCGTCATGGTCGATCCCGGCGATCTGGTGCTGGCGGACGAGACCGGCGTCTGTTTCGTCCCGCGCGCGCGAGCGGACGAGGTGCTCGAACGTGCGCGACGCATCGCCGCCAACGAAGTCGCGCGCACCGCCAAGATCGAATGCCGGCGTGCCGGTGGAGGAATTGTTGCCGGGGAAGAAGTAGTTACTCCGCCTTGATGCCGAGCTTGGCGATCGTATCCTTCCAATAGGGAAATTCTTTCGCCAGACGCGCCTTGAAAGCGGCGCTGCCGAGCGTGCCGTGCATGCCGCTGGTCGGCGAAGCGCTCCTTGACCGACGGGATCGCGACCACCGCGAACAAAGCCTTCTCCAATTTGTCGCGCATCGGCGCCGGCGTGCCGGCGGGCAGGAAAACGCCGTACCAGCTTTCCATCACCACGTCGGGCAGGCCGAGTTCGGCGGTGGTCGGCACATCCGGCAGCAGCGGCGAGCGCTCCGCGCCGTAGACCGCCAGCGCCTTGACCTTGCCGGCCTTGACCAGCGGCAGCAGCACCGGGAAATCGGCGTTGAGCATGTCGATCTGGCCGCCCATCAGATCGCTGAGCGCGGGCGCCGCGCCGCGATAGGGCACGTGCGCGGCCTTGATGCCGGCGGCGGCGTTGAGCATTTCGCCGGCGATGTTCATGGTGGTGCCGGGGCCGGCCGAGCCATAGGTCATGGTCTGGCCGCCTTTGGCCTTGGCGATCAGCTCTTTGAGATCTGCCGGCGCCGCGATTCGGGCCGGCCACCAGCAGCGTCGAGCACCGAGCCGACCAGCATCACCGGCTCGAAACCTTTTTGACCGGGTCGTAGCCGCCCGGCGGCCGCAGCGTCGGGCTGATCACCTGCGAGCCGAGGCTGGCGAGCAAAATGGTATGGCCGTCCGGCGCCGCGCGCGCGACGGATTCCGAGCCGATGGCGCCACCGGCGCCGCCTTTGTCCTCGACGATGACGTCGGCGCCGAGCAGCGGGCCGCAGTTCATGCGCCAGCACGCGCGCCAGCTGATCGACCGGGCCGCCGGCCGCGAACGGCACGATGATCTTGACGGTTTCGGCTAAAGCCGGCGCAGCCCATAGCAACGCGGCGGCGGCGAGGCTAATTGCCGGATATTTTGTTTTAGGTTTCATTTGGAATCCTCCCTCGTCCGGAAGGATATCACAGCTTCATCGCGCCACAGAACTTACGCCGCGCTGCGCTCGGCCGTCTGCACGGTGGGGAACACGCAGGTCACCGTGGTACCCTGGCCGAGCGTTGAATCGATCGTCACCGTGCCGCCGTGCAGTTCGACGAAGGAGCGCACCAGCGAGAGGCCCAGGCCGGTGCCGCGATGCGAGGAGCCCATCGAGTCGGTCTCGAACCAGTCGAACACCTTGTCCTTGGCTTCGGGCGGAATGCCGGGCCCGTGATCGACAACCGTGAACACGACCGCGTCCGGCCGCCGCTCGGCGGCACAGCGTGACGCGTCGCGCCGGCCGGCGAAAAGCCGACCGCGTTGGATAACAAGATTGAACAATATCTGCCGCAGCCGCCGTTCGTCGGCCGTGAAGCTGCCGATGCCGGGGGCAGCGCTGATGTCGAGCTTGATATTGTCCTTCAGCAGCCGGTCCTGCACGCCTTCGGCCGCTTCCTGCATGCTGGCGCGGATATCGACGCTCGAGAGGTTCAGCGACATGGCGCCGGCATCGATGGTGGCGAGGTCGAGGATGTTGTTGATCAACGCCAGCAACGCATTGGTCGAGGTGGTGATGTAGCCGAGATATTCGTGCTGCTTGGCGGTGAGCGAGCCGAAGGCGGGATCGCCGAGTAAATTCGCAAAGCCGATGATGTTGGTGAGCGGCGAGCGCAGTTCGTAACTGACATGATGGACGAAATCGATCTTGATGGCGTCGGCGGTTTCCAGCGCTTCGTTCTTTTCGCGCAGCGCGCGCTCGACGTTCACCGTGTCGCTGACGTCCTGGAAGGTGACCAGCGTGGCGCCGTCGGGCAGCGGCATGGTGGTCATGTCGATCATCATGCCGTCGCGCCGTTCGATGCGCGCGACGATCGGCTCGCGGTTATCGATCGCGGTCACCGCGGCGCGTAGATTGCGCCACACCGTATTGTCGTCGTGCATCGCCTGCGCCCAGGCGGTCACCGCCTCGACATGCGGATGCGCGTCGAGCGCCTCGCGCGCGAGCTTCCACATGCGCTGGAACGCCGGATTGTGCAGCCGCACGCGGCCGTCGCTGCCGAACACCGCGACGGCTTCGGCCAAGTGGTCGAGCGTCTCGCTCTGCACCTTGATCAGCGCGTCGTAGCGGCGGTGCATGTCGAGCCGCTCGGTGACGTCGTCATAGAGATAAGTGACGCCGCCCTCCGGATTGGGCGCGGTGACCACGCGCAGCGTGCGGCCGTCCGGCAGATGCCACATCTGCTCCTTGGCCTCGATCGCGCGATAGGCCTCGTAGAGCTGCTGCTTCCACAGCCGGAAGTCCTGTTCCTCCGGCAGCTTGCGGCTGCTGCGCAGCGTGTCGAGCACGGCCGAATCGGTCGGCGTCTGGTCGAGGAAGCCACCATCGAGTTCAAACAGCGAGCGGAAGGCGGTGTTGTAGAAGATCAGCTTGCGGTCGACGTTGAAGATGGCGACGCCGGTGGCGAGTTGGTCGAGCACCCGGCGGTGCGCCTCGATCATGCGCTTGAGTTCGGCGCGCATGGCCTCAACCTCGGTGGCGTCGATCGCCATGCCGGCGCTGCCGGCACCGCTTGGCGCGTCGACTACGTCGAGAATGCGGCGCGCACCGGCGACGATGGCCGGCAGGCGTTCCGCCGTGGCGCCGCCGCCGGCGCGCGTGCGCTCAAGCTTTTCGCGCGCGGCGCGGTCGAACAGCTCAAGCTCGCGCTCCACCGCATCGGATGGATCCTCGGCTTCGACGGCGCGGGCGTAGGCGGAATTCACGAAGCTCAGCTGACCCTCGCGGTTGCGCGCCCATACCGGGGCCGGCAGCGAATTGAGCAGCGCCTTCATGATCTCGAGGTCGCCCATCAGCCGGTCGTGACGGGAGGCCAAATCCATCAGCTCGAGTTCGATGCCGCTGACATCGCGCAGACGCAGCACCGCGCAGCCCGCCACCACGCGCCCTTCCGCTTCGAGCGGGCGGCCGCCGCTGGTGGTCAGCGTCATCACGAAGCCGCGGCCGCCGTTGCGCAGCGTATCGACCGCGTGTTCCATGCGTTGCGCCGCTGCGGGCTCCAGCCAGGCGCCGAAGGCGAGGACGCGCTCGGGCACCGAACTTGACACCACGATGCCGGTATCGCCGATGATTTCCGGCTGGTCGGTGCCCACCGCCCAGGCCACCAGCACCTGCGGCTGCGACAACAGCAGCGTCTTGAGCCGGTCGATTTCGGCGCGCAGCAGCATGCTTTCGTCATGCGCGGCGGATTGCGTCGTGGCCGCCATCCGGCGCGTACGCAGCAGCACCAAAGTAGCGAGCATCGCGAAACAGATCAGCCCGAGGATTAAGGTCAGCGCGCCGAGTTGCTCGCGCGTCACAGCAATGCCGTCGACCAGCGCTCGCATCGGCGTAAGCCGGCGTGGTCAGGACCATGCAAAGCGTCATAAAAACGAAGGCGGCGACGAATCCGCCCCGCCCCGGACGAGAACATGGCCTCTCGTTCGCCGTCCGGATCGTCTCCGGCATTACGACCTGCCCCAGGAAAGCGCGTGGCGTCCGCCGCGTCACGCGCGAATCGGACGACTTTACCCCTGCGGGGAGTCGCGCCGAAAGAGTCCAGATCGTGAACGGTGGCCGACCGTGGAGGCGCTATTTCGTCTCGGCCCGCTTGGTCATGTCTTCGATGCTGATGCGGCTGAGCGCGGTCGAAAATACCCGCTCGGCTTCCGCCAGTGCGGGGCGCACCACGTCATTGACCAGCGGCGAGTTGGGCAGCGGCGGATCCTCGCTGTCATCGACGGAATTGGCGGCGCGCAGAATGTCGTCGGCGCTGATGCGCCGGTGCTCGCGCGCAACCTCGTAGCCGCCGTGTGGGCCGCGCATGCCGCGCAAAATGCCGGCGCGCACCAGCGCTTGCAGAACGGGTTCGAGATGGCGCGGCGGAAGCCTATGGCGCGCCGCCAGCGCCTTGGCCGAAACCGGCCGGCTGCGCGCGTTGATCGCCACATCGATTACGGCGGCAATAGCAAGAATGCCCTTGCGGGACACCAGCGGCATGGTTGGCACCAGTCGCAACTAATTCAAGCGGTAATAGGCTACAGTCTGGCATCCGTCTAGGCAAAAACATCTTACAGCCCGTCTCAACCGCCGGTGGAGCCAAAGCCGCCGCTGCCGCGTACCGTTTCGTCGAGAAATTCGACCTCATGCAATTGCTACTCGCGCGACAGTTGCAATCACCAATTGAGCGATTCGCATGCCCCGCGTGATCGTGACTTCTTCGCCACCCAGATTCACAAGTAAGACCTGCAATTCGCCGCGATAATCCGCGTCGATGGTGCCGGGCGCATTGAGCACGGTGATGCCGTGCCGTACGGCGAGACCCGAGCGCGGCCGTACCTGCGCTTCGGTGCCGGGCGGCAGCGCGATGGCGAGGCCGGTGGGAATGAGCGCGCGGCTGCCGGGGGCGAGCGTGAACGGTGCATTGTCCGGAACCGCGGCCATCAAATCGAGTCCGGCTGCCAACGCGCTCTGGTAGGACGGTAGCGGAAGATCCTTGCCATGCGGCAAGCGCGTGATTTGGATCTCGATCGCGCCGCTCATGCCGCGATCTCCTTCGCCACGCGTGCGATCAGCATGGCGGCGACGTCTTCCTTGCTTTGCGGCGGCCAAGGCTCGATGCCCCGCGCCGTGATGAGTTGAATCGTGTTGCGGTCGCCGCCCATGATGCCGGTCCGCGGCGAGACATCGTTGGCGAGAATCCAGTCGCAGCCTTTGCTCGCAAGCTTTGCCCTGGCATTGGCGGCGACATTCTCGGTTTCGGCGGCAAAACCGATCACCAGGTTCGGGCGTAGCGATTTGTGGTGCGCGATGGTCGACAGAATGTCGGGATTTTCAACCAGCGCCAAGTCAGGCGCCGTCTGCCCGGCCTTCTTCTTGATCTTCTGCGCGCCCGCTTGCGCCACTCGCCAGTCGGCCACGGCGGCGGCGAAGATCGCGATATCTACCGGCAGCGCGCGCTCGGCTGCACGCAACATGTCGCGGGCGGATTCGACCTGCACGACGGTCACGCCCGGCGGATCGGCCACATTCACCGGCCCGCTCACCAGTGTCACTTCGGCTCCGGCGCGCGCCGCGGCGGCGGCGATGGCGTGGCCCTGCTTGCCGGAGGAGCGGTTGGCGATATAGCGCACCGGGTCGATCGGTTCATGGGTGGGTCCGGAAGTGACCAGCACGCGTTTGCCTTTAAGCGGGTACGCCTGAGGGCCGAGCAGACGTTCGACCGCGGCGGCGATCTCGAGCGGCTCGGCCATGCGCCCCAGCCCGCGTTCGCCCTTTTCCGCCATCTCGCCTTCGCTGGGACCGACCAGCACGACGCCGTCGGCAATAAGCTGCGCGAGATTGCGCTGCGTCGCTTTGTTCGACCACATATGCGGGTTCATCGCCGGCGCCAGCAGAATTTTCGTGCTCGCCGCCAGCAGCACGGCAGTGGCGAGATCGTTGGCGATGCCGCTGGCCATCTTGGCCATCAGATCGGCGGTCGCCGGCGCCACCACGATCAGATCGGTTTCGCGCGCGAGGCGTATATGACCGACGTCGAATTCGCTGCCGGCGTCGAACAGATCAGAGAAGGCGCGCTCGCCGACAATCGCACCCACCGACAGTGGCGTGACGAATTGCTCGGCGGCCTTGGTGAGGATGCAGCGCACGGCGAAGCCGCGCTCCTTCAGCCGACGGATCAGGTCGAGCGACTTGTAGGCCGCGATGCCGGCGCCGATGATCAGCAGCACGCGCTTGGTTCCCGCGGCCGGTGACGGGTTGGGGCGGCGGGGCGACTTCGGCGACGGCGGGGTGAAATTCTCCGGCGCCTCGGTGCCGGTGTCCTCGGCCGCGGCGCGCAGAATGGTGCGCACCTCATCTTCGACCGAGCGGCCGCTCTTGGCGGCGCGCAGACGTAGAAGCCTCTTCAGTCGTTCGTCGAGCTGCCGGACGGTAAGCGATGCCATGGCATATTTCGCAGTAATTTCAATGTTTAGCTTACGCATGATAGCACTGCTATCAATGCAATCAAATCGTCTCTGAAAATTTAAAGGTGAGGCGCTTGACCGAACGAGGGGTCTTATGTATTTAACCGGATAGGTTATTTAACCCATGGGTTATATAGAGCCATGCCGACCGACCGCCTCAGCGCCACCTTCTCCGCTCTCGCCGACCCGACCCGGCGCGCGATCCTGGCGCGGCTCGCGCTCGGCGAAACCAATGTCAGCGAACTCGCCAAGCCGTTCAAGATCAGCGGACCGGCGGTCTCCAGGCATCTCAAGGTGCTCGAGCAGGCCGGACTGATCGCGCGCGGCCGCGAGGCGCAATGGCGGCCATGCCGGATCGAAGCCGCCGCGCTCAAGCCGGTCGACGACTGGCTTGTCGGAATATCGCCGGCTCTGGGAGGAGCGGCTCGACCGCCTCGACGATTATCTCAAGACCCTGCAGGCCAAGGAGAGTACGCGTGAGCGTAAAGAATAGCATCGACCTCGCCGATCCGCTGGCGATCACCGGTACACGCGTGCTCGACGCGCCGCGCGACTTGGTCTGGTCAGGCGTGGACCGACCCGAAACATCTGGCGCAATGGTGGGGGCCGAACGGATTTCGCACCACCACAAGTTCCCATGAGTTCCGCGCCGGCGGCGTCTGGCGCTTCGTCATGCACGGGCCGGACGGTCGCGATTACCAAAACCGTATTACCTTTGACGAACTCGTGAAGCCCGAACGTATTGTCTATCACCACGGCGGCGGCGAGGATGTCGAGAAGGCCGATCACAAGACCAAGGTGACCTTCGAGAATCTCGGAGCAAGGACCAGGGTCACCTGGCGCATGGTGTTCGCTTCGGCGGCGGAACGAAAGCGCATCATCGAGACCTACGGCGCCGACAAGGGTCTGGTGCAGACCATGGCGCGGCTCGTCGACTATGTCGCCACACTGACACAACAACACTGAGGAGGAGTTCATGCTGATTCAACCTTATCTGTTCTTCGAAGGCCGCGCCGAGGAAGCGATCGAGTTCTACAAAAAGACGCTCGGCGCCAAGGTCGAAATGACCATGCGCTTCAAGGATGCGCCGGATCAGTCGATGATCTCGCCCGGCAGCGGCGACAAGGTGATGCATGCCGCAATCAAGATCGGCGACGCCACGCTGTTGATCTCCGATGGCCGTAACACCGGCAAGCCGAATTTCCAGGGCTTCTCGCTGACCATCTATCCCAAGGACGAGGCCGAGGCCGACAAATTGTTCGGCGCGCTGAGTGCGGGCGGCGAGGTGCGGATGCCGATGGACAAGACCTTCTTCGCCAAGCGTTTCGGCATGCTCGCCGACAAGTTCGGCGTCGGCTGGATGATCATCATCCCGGCCCATGAGTAATGCCGGCGAACGGTAAGTCGCGTAGCCAACGAGTGGAGTGAAAAATGCCTGCGGATGCCAAAGCGAAAACCGAAGACTTCGTCATCTCGCGCATATTCGACGCGCCGCGCGATCTGGTGTGGAAATGCTTCACCGATCCGGAGCGCATGAAGCAGTGGTGGGGACCCAAAGGCGTCAAGATCGTCAAATCCGACATGGATCTGCGACCGGGCGGCACCTACCACTACGGAATGCAAACGCCCGACGGTAAAGTCATGTGGGGCAAGTTCATCTATCGCGAAATCGTGCCGCCGCAAAAAATCGTCTTCATCAATTCGTTTTCCGACGAAGCCGGCGGCGTGACGCGTCATCCGATGGCGTCCGTCATGGCCGCTGGAGATGCTGTCGGTTTTCACTTTCGAGGAACAACCGGGCGGCAAGACCAAGTTCACGTCCGCTGGTCGCCGCACAACGCCACGGCGGAAGAGCAAAAGACCTTCGATGCCGGCCACGACAGCATGACACAAGGCTGGAGCGGCACGCTCGATCAGCTTGAGGCCTATCTGACCAAGACCGCCTGACCGCGCGCACAAACACGAGGAACACAACATGGCTTACGTCGATGGAATCGTCATTCCCGTGCAAAAGAAGAAACTCGCGGCCTATCGGGCCATGTCGAAGAAATTCGGCAAGATATGCCGCGAGCATGGCGCCCTCGAATATCACGAGAGCGTCGCCGACGACGTGAAGATGGGAAAGCTGACGTCGTTTCCCCGCGCCGTAAAGCTCAAGGCCAACGAAACCGTGGTGTTTGCCTGGGTGGTCTACAAATCACGCGCGGCGCGCGATCGCGCCACGAAAAAGATCATGAGCGACAAGCGCATGCCAAAGATAATGAACCCAAAATCGGCAGGGTTCGACGGCAAGCGGCTGATCTACGGCGGCTTCAAAACCTTCATCGATCTCTAGCGGCGGACGTGGAGAGGAGCTTACGCATGCACAGCAAGACGACCTATGGCGAGGGCACGGTTGCCATCACCCGCGTCTTCGACGCTCCGCGCGAACTGGTGTGGCGGGCCTGGACCGATCCGAAAATGATGGCGCAATGGTTCGGCCCGCGCGGCTTCACCAGCTCGGTGCCGGAACTTGACGTGCGCGTCGGCGGCGGCTTGCGCATCGTGATGCACGGGCCGGACGGCAACGACTATCCGATGAAAGGCGTCTTCCGCGAGGTGACGCCGCCGCAGCGGCTGGTGTTCAGCAATATCGCCGTCGACAACGATGGCAATCATCTGCTCGAGGGCGAAACCACGGTCACCTTCAGCGAACAAGGCGGCCAGACCACGCTCACCGTGAAAAGCCACGCCGTCGGCAAGGTTCCGCTCGCGCCGCAGATGCTCTCTGGCATGGAGGCGGGTTGGACGCAGAGCATCGACAAGCTCGGCGAATTGCTCACAAGCAACAGTGGCTAGATCAGCTTCCACGCCACAACGGCGAGCAGCACCGCGATCACCCACAAAGCCGCCGCGGTCCAGCGGTTGCGGCGCTGCTCGGCACGGCCGATGGCTTCCACCGTTTCCGGCGACAGCACCAGGCCGTTGCGCGTGATGTCGTCGAACTGATCGACCAGCGTGGCCGCGCGGGTCAGCAATGAAGGCACTTGCGCCGCGAAGCGGCCGATCTCGCCGGCGCCTTCGGCGACGTCTTCCAGCTTGCCGGCCGGGCCGAGATGGCGCTCGATCCATTCGCGCACGACGGGGTCGGCCACGCTCCACATGTCGAGCTTGGGATCGAGCGAACGCGCCACGCCCTCGACCACCACCATGGTCTTTTGCAGCAGCAGCAATTCCGGCCGCGTGCGCATGTCGAATAATCCAGTGACCTCGAACAGCAGCATCAACAGCTTGGCCATCGAGATATCTTCGGCGGCTGCGGTTGTGGATCGGCTCGCCGATGGCGCGGATCGCCTGCGCGAAGCTCTCGACCGAGTGATGGCGCGGCACGTAACCGGCGTCGAAATGCACTTGCGCGGTGCGCTGATAGTCGCGGGTGATGAAGCCGAACAGGATTTCGGCGAGGAAGCGCCGCTCCTTCGGGCCGAGCCTGCCCATGATGCCGAAGTCGACGGCCACCAGCCGGCCGTCGGCGTCGACGAACAGATTGCCAGGATGCATGTCGGCGTGGAAAAAGCCGTCGCGCAGCGCGTGGCGCAGGAAGCTCTGGATCACATTGCGGCCGAGCGCCGGCAGATCGAAGCCCTTGGCGCGCAAGCGCAGCGTGGTCGTTGAGCGGCGTGCCGTCGATCCATTCGAGCGTGAGCACTTCGCGCGCGGTGCGGTCCCAGTCGACGCCGGGCACGCGAAAGTCGGTGTCCTCGCGGGTGTTCTCGGCCATTTCGGACAGCGCCGCGGCTTCCAGCCGGAAATCCATTTCGATCGCCACCGAGCGGGCGAGCGTCGCCACCGCCTCGACCGGGCGCAGGCGCTGCGCCTCAAGCGAAAAATTTTCCGCCTTGCGCGCGGCGTAGAAGAAAGCGTCGAGATCCGACTTGAAGCGGCGCTCGATGCCGGGCCGCAGAATTTTCACCGCCACCGGCTTTGCGCGCGCCGTCTTCGTCGACCTCGGCACGATGCACCTGCGCGATCGAGGCGGCGGCGACCGCGGGACCGAAACTGGCGTAGACAGCGGCCAGCGGCTTGTCGAAAGCGGCGGCGACCACGGCTTCCGCTTCCGCCTGCGGAAACGGCGCCATCTTGTCCTGCAGGCTTTCGAGATCGGTCGCGATCGATTTGCCGACCACGTCGGGCCGGGTGGCGAGAAACTGGCCGAGCTTGACGTAAGTCGGCCCGAGCTTGGTGAGCGCGGCAGCGAGCCGGCTGGAGCCGTCCTTCGCGGTCGGCCGCTCGATCAGGCGCGCGAGCGCGATCGCGGTCTTGGCCGGCAGCGGCAGCGGCCGGGTATCGACCAGCGCGAACACGCCCTCGCGCGCGAACACGAAGCCGGCGCGCGCCAGACGCGTGAGATGGGAAATGCCGGCGATCACAATTTCCAGCCCGAATGCAGCGCCACCACGCCGGCCGATCATCGGCGTGAACGAGACGCGGCGGAAGCCCGCGGCCTCGATCATCTTGGCGAAAGCCGGCGGCTTGGGAAATTTGCGGATCGATTCGACCAGATACTGATAGGCCTCGCGGTCGCCGGTCACGGCCTCGCCGATGCGCGGGATCACCTGGAACGAATAAAGCTCGTACAGTTTGTCGATGCCCGGCACGTCGACGGAGGAAAATTCCAGGCACAGAAAACGCCCGCCGATGCGCAGCACGCGATAGGCTTCGGCCAGCGCGCGTTCGATGCGCGGCACGTTGCGGATGCCAAAGGCGATGGTGACGCAATCGAAGCTGCGGTCGGAGTAGGGCAATTCCTCGGCATTGCCTTGCTCGAAGCTGACGGCTTGGTCGTGGCCGCGCTTGAGCGCGCGCTCGCGGCCGACGGCCAGCATCTCGTCATTGATGTCGCAGACCGTGACGCGCGTGCCAGGTCCGCCGGCCTCGACCACGCGGAACGCCACGTCGCCGGTGCCGCCGGCGAGATCGAGCAGCGCGAAGTCCTTCTCCGAGCGCGGCGGATTGACCGCGGTGACCAGCGCATCTCTTCCAGGCGCGGTGCAGGCCGCCCGACATCAGGTCGTTCATCAGGTCGTAGCGCCGCGCCACCGAATGGAACACGCCGTCGACCAGGCCCTGCTTGTCGGCGAGCGGCACGGTCTGGTCGCCGAAATGGGTCTCGTCGCGCGCTTTTTGGCGGCTGGCCATGGCCAATAATCCTTTGCGGGCAGGACCATAGCGCGGCGCGGAGCAGGGGCGCTAGAAAGGCCTTCCGCATGGGTTAAAGGGCGCGCAATTGAGCCGACAGGAGACCGCCGATGACCATCGAATTCAGACGAGACCGTGCCCATTTTCCGCATCTTCTCGCTGGAGAAGGCGCGCGAATTCTATCTCGATTTCCTCGGCTTCAAGGTCGATTGGGAACATCGCTTCGCGCCGGACGCGCCCGTTTATATGCAGGTCTCGCGCGGCGGTTTGTCTATTCATCTGAGCGAGCATCACGGCGACGGCACGCCAGGCTCGCTCGCCTATGTCTACACGACGCGGCGTCAAGGCGCTGCATCGCGAATTGAACGACAAGAATTATCGCCACAACCATCCCGGCCTTCAGCAGCGGGAATGGGGCCTGCCGGACATGGTCGGTGATCGATCCGTTCAACAATCGCATCGTCTTTGCCGAATATCGGCGGCCACCAAAGCATCGCGGCATGGAAGCCGGCCGCTAATGCCCGAACTCCCCGAAGTCGAAACCGTGCGGCGCGGCCTGGCGCCCGCCATGGAAGGCGCGCGGCTCGCAGAAAGTCGAGGTGCGCGACCGCCGTCTGCGCTGGCCGCTGGCCAAGGATTTCGAGAAGCGTCTGTACCGGCAAGACAGTCGACGGGCCTCGGCCGGCGCGCGAAATATCTGCTGGCCGATCTGTCGTCGGGCGACGTGCTGATGATGCATCTCGGCATGTCGGGCTCGTTCCGCGTCGGCAAGGACGCCAAGCCCGGCGTCTATTATCACGAGAAGTCGAAGAGCACCGCGCACGACCATGTCGTGTTTCACATGTCGAATGGCGCGACGGTGACGTTCAACGATCCGCGCCGCTTCGGCTCGATGAAGCTGGTGCCGCGCGCCAAGATCGAACACGAGCCGCTGCTGCGCGGGCTCGGGCCGGAGCCGCTCGGCAATGAATTCGACGCCGCGATGCTGGCGAAAGCTTGCGCCGGCAAGAAGACATCGCTCAAGGCGGCGCTGCTCGATCAGCGCGTCGTCGCCGGCCTCGGCAATATTTATGTCTGCGAGGCGCTGTTCCGCGCGCATCTGTCGCCGAAGCGGCAGGCTTCGACCATTGCCGACCGCAACGGCAAACCCAACGAGCGCGCCGTCGCCCTGGTCGATGCCATCAAGGCGGTGCTCAAGGACGCCATCGAGGCCGGCGGCTCGTCGCTGCGCGATCATCGCCGCACCGACGGCGCGCTCGGCGATTTCCAGCACAATTTCCGGGTCTATGACCGCGAGGGCAAGCCGTGCCCGGCTGCAAGGGCAAGATCAAGCGCATCGTGCAGACCGGGCGCTCGACCTTCTATTGCCCGAGCTGTCAGAAATAAGCCAAGCTATGCGCCTCGACCGCCGGGGTCCGTGATATGCGCAAATTTGCCCTCATTGCTTTTCTTCTCGCCGCCGCCGCGGGCGCGGCGTCGCGCCGAATATCCCGACCATCCGATCCGCTTCATCGTGCCGCAGGCGGCCGGCAGCGCCACCGACAATGTCGCGCGCATTCTGGCGTCGGTGCTCGGCCCGGAACTGGGCCAGCCGGTGATCGTCGACGACCGCCCCGGCGGCGCGCTCACGCTCGGGCTCGATCTGGTCGCGAAGTCGCCGCCCGACGGCTACACCATCGGCATGGGGCCGATCGGCGCGCTCGCCATCACCCGCCACATGGTGGCGAAGCTGCCTTACGACATCGAGCGCGACTTCCAGCCGATCGCGCTGGTGGCGCGCGGCCATCTGCTGCTCGCGGTGTCGCCGAAACTGCCGGTGAATTCGGTCGAGGAACTGATCGCCTATGCCAAGGCCCATCCCGGCAAGCTGACCAATGCCTCGTCAAGCAACGGCTCGCCCGGCCATGTCGGCGGCGAACTGTTCAAATTCATGACCGGCACGCAGATCGTGCACGTGCCCTATCGCGGCGGCGCGCCGGCGTCTGACCGATCTGGTCGCCGGCCATGTCGACCTGATGTTCGAGAGCCTGCAATCGATCGCGCCGCTGGCGCGTGCCGGCAAGGTGCGGGCGCTCGGCGTCAGCGGCGCCAAGCGCTCGCCGGCATTCCCCGATCTGCCGACCATCGGCGAAACCGTGCCCGGCTATCTGGCGCCGACCTGGACCGGCGTGATCGCGCCGGCCGGCGTGCCGCGTCCGATCGTCGACAAGCTCAACGCCGCGATCAACAAGGCGCTGGTGTCGGACCCCTTCAAGGAGAAATTCAAAGTCATCGGCGACGAGCCGGCCGGCGGCACGCCGGAGGATTTCGCCGCCACCATCAAGACCGATTCCGCCAAATGGGCGGATGTCGTCAAACGCGCCGGCGTCAAGCTCGACTGACGTCAAAGGAAAACGCCATGAGCTACCAGAACATCATCGCCGAGACCAAAGGCCGCGTCGGCATTATCCGGCTCAACCGGCCGGCCGCGCTCAACGCGCTCAACCAGGCGCTTAAAGGCGAGCTGACGCAGGCGATCGAGGCCTTCGACGCCGACGACAACATCGGCTGCCTGCTGATCACCGGCAGCGACAAGGCTTTCGCGGCCGGCGCCGACATCAAGGAAATGGCCGACAAGACCTTCATCGAGGCCTATCTCGGCAACTTCACCGCCGACTGGAATCCGGTGGCGCGGGCGCGCAAGCCGATCGTCGCCGCGGTCGCCGGTTTTGCGCTCGGCGGCGGCTGCGAGCTCGCCATGCAGTGCGACATCGTCATCGCCGCCGACAACGCCAAATTCGGCCAGCCCGAGATCAAGCTCGGCGTCATTCCCGGCATCGGCGGCACGCAGCGGCTGACGCGCGCGGTCGGCAAGGCCAAGGCCATGGATATGATCCTGACCGGCCGCATGATGGACGCCGCCGAGGCCGAAAAATCCGGCCTGGTGGCGCGCGTGGTGCCGGCGGCGAATCTGATGGAGGAGGCGATGAAGGTCGCCGACACCATCGCCAACTATTCGCTGCCCTCGGTGCTGGCCGGCAAGGAGGCGATCAACGCCTCGCAGGAGACCTCGCTCGCCGAAGGCATGCGGTTCGAGCGGCGTATCTTCCATTCGCTGTTTGCGACCCACGATCAGAAGGAAGGCATGAAGGCTTTCGTCGAGAAGCGAAAGCCGGAGTGGAAGAATAAGTAGAATCTGCCGATGTTCGCGGCGACGACAGATAACTATTTCCGCACGCAAATTATCCGCACCACCGCCGCCTTGGCGTCGGCGGTCGGTGTCGGCGCCGGCGCACATGATGCGCGGCGAGGAAATCGCGGATGGTCTCCGCCGTGACCAGCCGCACCGGCGGCGCGGCGGCTCGACGCTGGCAAGCACGATGTTGCCCATTTCCATCATGCCGAGGAACTGGCCCTGCGCGTCGAGCGCGGCGGCGCCGGAAAATCCCGCCATCGGCACCGGCTGGCGCAATTCGATCGCGGTGCCGTCCGCCAGCCGCGCCTTGATCTCGGTCAGTTTGCGGCTGCCGTCCTGTTCCTTGGGATCGGGAATGCCGACCAGCGTCAGATCGCCGGCCTTTGGCGCATCGCGCGGCAGCGCCAGCGCCGACAACTTGCTGCGGCCCGTAGACGCGCAGCAGCGCCAGCCCGTTGTCCTTGTCGTCGGCGACGCGGTCGGCGTCGCCGAGGCCGGCGGCGACGATCACCTGGCAGCCTTCGGCAAGCTTGCGGTCGGTGACGATGTGGCCTTGCGGGCTCACGACCAGGCCGGTGCCGTATTCGACCGATTTCGCCAGCGCAGCGTAAGGCGCGCTGCGCTCGGGAAACGGCGAGAAGGCGGACGCCATCGCCACCATCACCGGCGCGACGATGCCTTCCATCATCTGGTCGTACAGCATCGTGAAGCCGCGCACCTCGCCGTCGCGCGCTCTGGCGCGCACGGAAAATATCTTCAGGCCCTGCATGCCGCTGATGAAGAAATCGTCATCGCGCAGCGCGCTGGTCTCGACCTTGCGCGTCGCCGGCTCCTTCTTTTCTTTCTCGAACAGCGCGGCGAGCGTGAGGGCGGGATCCTTGATGCGGAAGGTCTCGACCTGCACTTCGCCATGCGCCGACGACCAGCGCGTGCCGCGCGCGGCGTCGTGCGCATGCGGCACCATTTTGGTCGGCAGGCCGATGCGGATGCCGGTGGCCGGATCGACCACCACGCTCCAGCCGAATTCGTCCTCGTGCGCTTGGCGGCGGCGAGCAGCGCCGCGCGTTCGGCCGGCGTCAGCACGCCGGTGATCTTGGCCTTGTTGCGTTTCTGGTAATTCTTGATGGCGGCGAGCATCGGGTCCTCGCCGGCCGCGCCGGTATAGTCGCCCGACCACAGCAGCGCCGCCTGGATTTTCGCGCGCTCGCCGGGGGAATGCCGGCCAATGCGTCCGATGCCGGCTCGGATTTGGCCGGGGCGGCGGCGACTTTCGGTGCTACGGGCTTAGGCGCTAAGGCCTTGGGCGTGCGGCTTTCGCCGCGGCGGGCTTGGCGGCGACCTTTTTCTCCACCTGTTTGGTTTTGGCCGGCTTCACAGCGGCCGCTTTCGGCTTCAGGTGTTTTTTTGCGGGCTTGGCGTCAGGCTCGGGCATCGGAATGATGCCCGGCGACTGCGCGGCTGCCGAGCCGGCGCCGAGCAACAGGACAAGGACTGCCAGAAACGGTCCGCAACGCATCGTTTAACGCCATCCCGATTATGTTTTGCGGCCACCTTAGCCCATCGAGGCGGTCGCGCAAGGCACCATGGCGTCAGGCGGGTTCCCACTTTTCGCCGCCATGCGCTAGGCTTGGCCGCGATGCTCGATGCAAAAGAACTCGAACGCTATGCGCGCCACATCGTGCTGCGCGAGGTCGGCGGCCCGGGCCAGGCCAAGCTCAAGGCCGCGCGCGTGCTGGTGGTCGGCGCCGGCGGCCTGGGCGCGCCGGTGCTGCTGTATCTTGCCGCCGCAGGCGTCGGCACGCTCGGCGTGATCGACGACGACATCGTGTCGCTGTCGAATTTGCAGCGGCAGGTGATTTTCGGCACCGACGATATCGGCATCCGCAAGGTGGATGGCGCCGAAGCGGCGATCGCGCGGCTCAATCCGCATGTGCAGATCGAAACGCACATGGCGCGGCTCGAGGCCAGCAACGCGCTCGATTTGATTTCGAAGTACGACATCGTCGCCGACGGCTCGGATAATTTCGCCACGCGCTATCTGGTGTCCGACGCCTGCTATTTCGCCAAGAAGCCGCTGGTGACGGCCGCGGTCGGCACCTTCGACGGCTCGCTCACCACGTTGCGCGCGCATGAGAAGCGCGCCGACGGCACACCCAATCCGACCTATCGCTGTCTGTTTCCCGAGCCGCCGCCGCCGGGCACGGTGCCGGCCTGCGCGGAAGCCGGCATTCTCGGCGCGCTGCCGGGCGTGCTCGGCTCGATGATGGCGCTCGAAGTGATCCGCGAGATCGTCGGCTTCGGCGAAGGCCTGGTCGGGCGGCTGCTGATGGTCGACGCGCGCTCGATGCGTTTCGAGACGCTGAGTTACGAATGGGATCCGGGCAATCCGCTCAGCGGCGACAAGCCGACGATCAAGGATTTGTCGGGAAAATATTGACTCAAAGCATCGACGGCAACACGCGATCCGGCGGCCGGTGGCCATCCATGAAGGTCTTGATGTTGATGATGACCTTCTCGCCCATGTCGACGCGGCCCTCCAGCGTGGCCGAGCCCATATGCGGCAGCAGCACCACCTTGCCGGCTTTGGCGAGCTTCACGAGTTTCGGATTGACCGCCGGCTCATGCTCGAACACGTCCAGCCCGGCGCCGGCGATGTCGCCGGCTTCGATCAGGCGCGCGAGCGCGTTCTCGTCGATCACTTCGCCGCGCGAGGTGTTGACGATATAGGCCTCGGGCCGCAGCAGCTTGAGCCGGCGCGCCGACAGCAGATGATAAGTTGCCGGCGTGTGCGGGCAATTGATCGAGACGATGTCCATGCGGGCGAGCATCTGGTCGAGGCTCTCCCAATAGGTGGCGTCGAGTTCCTCCTCGATCTTGGGCGCCACCTTGCGGCGGTTGTTGTAATGGATCTGCAAGCCGAAGGCGCGGGCGCGCCGCGCCACCGCCTGGCCGATCCGGCCCATGCCGATAATGCCCAGCCGCTTGCCCCAGATGCGCTTGCCCAGCATCCAGGTCGGCGTCCAGCCGCCCCAGTCCTTGTCGGCTGTCAGCACATTGGAACCTTCGGCCAGCCGCCGCGGCACCGACAGGATCAGCGCCATGGTCATGTCGGCGGTGTCTTCGGTCAGCACCCCCGGCGTGTTGGTGACGGTGATGCCGCGCTGCACGGCGGTGGCGACGTCGATATTGTCGACGCCATTGCCGAAATTGGCGATCAGCTTGAGCTGCTCGCCCGATTTGCTGAGCACCGAGGCGTCGATGCGGTCGGTGACGGTCGGCACCAGCACGTCGGCGGTCTTCACCGCCTCGGCGAGCTGGCTTTGCGTCATCGGCCTGTCGTCGGGGTTGAAGCGGACGTCGAAAAGTTCCCGCATCCGCAGCTCGACATTGTCGGGCAGCTTGCGCGTGACGACGACCAGCGGCTTTTTGGTCTTCGGCATGTCCTGTTACCGCGGCATTCGGCGGCCGATCATACGGCCGCTTGGGCGTTTGTTCAGCCCTCTTTAACCGTACTCGCCCACACTCCCGGCTCGCGCGCGTGGGGTCGTACATCCGTTCTTTTTCCTACCAGATGGCAATGACAACACAAAGCTTTGGTCAAGGCCTCGGACTTGGCTTTGCAGCCGTGTCCCGCCGGTTCATCGCCGCGGCGCTGGCCGCCGGCTTCGTGGCGATGCAGACCGCGACCGGCCTTGCGGCGGGCGATCTGACCACCGGCTCGGTGAGCGGGCTGCCGGTTCCGCGTTTCGTCAGCCTCAAATCGGATCGCGTCAATGTGCGCTCCGGCCCCAACAAGGACCAGGAGGTGCGCTGGGTCTATACCCGCGCCGGCATGCCGGTGGAGATCACCGCCGAGTTCGAGAACTGGCGGCGCATCCGCGACTGGGAAGGGGCGGAGGGCTGGGTCTATCATTCGCTGCTGTCCGGCAGGCGCTCGGCGGTGGTGGTGCCGGATTTGAAGAACGATCTGGTGCCGCTCTATGAAAGCGCGGCGACCCGAAATCTCCGGAGACCGCCCGCCTGCAATCCGGCGTGCTCGGCGCGTTGAAATCCTGCACCGGAAACTGGTGCGAATTCGTCGGCAAGAATTTCGACGGCTGGATCCGGCAGGAACGGCTGTGGGGCGCCTATCCGAACGAGAAGGTCGAATGACTCCTCAGCGCGGCACGTAGCTCAAGGTCTCGAAGCTGCGTTCCTTGAGGTGCTGGTCGAGTCCCCAGCGTTTGACCTGGTCGAGCGTGTCGTCAAATTCCTCGCGCGGTAGTGCCTGGTAGACGAAGCGCTCGCCGCGTCCGAACTTGCTGAAATCCCACGGCCGGTAATTCTCGAAGTCAGCCGGCACCGCGAGCTTCCACAGGGGCAGATATTTGGCGAGGTCGGCGTCCATGGCTTTTTCCGCGCGATCGAGCGCGCGCAGATAACCGGTCACCACCGCCGGGTCGGAGTTTTCCGGCACCCACCACAGCGTCTTGAAGGTGTCGCGGATGATGGCGCGCAAGCCGAGTTGCTCGGCCATCGCGATCTGCGGTGGCAACAGGCTCGCGGCCTCGACTTCGCCATCCAGCAGTGCTTTCAGCCGTGCGCCGAAACCGCCGGTATTGACGATCTTGATGTGTTCAAGCGGCAAGAACTTTTCCAGCCGGTAAGGCACGTTGAAATGGCTGCCCGCGCGCAGACCGACCGACACCGGCACGTCCTTGAGATCCTCCGGCTTGCGGATTTTGGAATCCGGCCGCACGAAAATCGCCCAAGGCGACAGGCCGTAAGCTTCCGAGACGAAGCGGCCCATGCCGGCGCCGGCGTTGCAGATCGAGCCCCAAACGCAGGCGCCCTGGATCACGTCCTCCTTGCTTTCGGTGTAGGGTTTGTCCTGCGGTCGCTGGAAGTACTCGAAGTCCTTCCAACTCGATTGCGTGCCGCGAAATGTCTTCCAGTCAAACTCGACGTCGAGGCCTTCGTCGGCGAAGAAGCCTTCCTGCTGGGCGACGAAGTCGTTGAGGCCCATGCCCTTGGGCGCTATCTTGACGTGTTTGAGTGGTCGTGGCCATGGCGTTTCTCCCGGCTGCAGCCGTCTTCGCGGTCTGATTAAATTTTAGGCTAGCATATCGCCACAGGCCGCTCGACGGATTTTCACGCGCCTGCGAATAAAAAAACCCCGCGCGAGCGGGGTCCAAGCGGAACGACGATGTCTTCGCGCTCAGCTTTTCTTGCGTAGCCGCACCACCACATCGACGCGCGAAATTTCGTAACCTTCCGGCGGGACGGGGGTCTTGCCCACAATCACATCGGCGCCCGGGATGTCGAGCAACTCGTCGGCGCCCTCGACGAAGAAGTGATGATGGGCCGTGACGTTGGTGTCGAAGTAGGCTTTCGAGCCATCAACGGCAACCTGCCGCAGCAAGCCGACCTCGGTGAACTGGTGCAGCGTGTTGTAGATGGTGGCGAGCGAAACCGGCACCTTGGCGCGGGTCGCTTGCTCGTAAAGCATTTCGGCGGTCAGGTGGCGATCGCCTTTGCCGAACAGCAGCCAGCCCAGCGCCATGCGCTGGCGCGTCGGCCGCAAGCCGACCTGGCGCAGCATCGCCTTCACGTCATGCCATGGGCAGCCGGTCAATTCGGAGCGGTCGGCCGCTGGGGCTGCGGGCATTGCGGAGGGGAATACCATGGTACGCGTCTAACTCGTTGTTTCGCCTGAAATCTGGCCTCGGACAGACCGTTTCATCTGGAACATATACGAATTTGGCTGTCGCGATGCAACTGGCTCGCAAATCGCCGGAAGGGACCAGTTTTGAAGCGGTTTTAAAGAGAAAAACTATCGCGCCGCTCCGGTTCCGCCATCTTTGCCGCCTTGCCTCGGTGTGTTACGAATCCGCGCATGGGAATTCAGCCCAGCGGAGATAGCGCGCTCATGGAAACACGGCGTACCAGCTTCGAATACGAAGATTTGCTGGCCTGCGGGCGCGGCGAATTGTTCGGGCCCGGCAATGCCCAATTACCGCTGCCGCCGATGCTGATGTTCGACCGCATCGCCGAGATCTCCGAGCAAGGCGGCGAGCACGGCAAAGGCATGATCCGCGCCGAACTCGACGTGAAACCGGACCTCTGGTTTTTTCTTTGCCACTTCAAGGGCGACCCGGTGATGCCGGGCTGTCTCGGGCTCGACGCGCTGTGGCAACTGGTCGGTTTTTTCCTCGGCTGGCTGGGTTCGCCGGGCAAGGGCCGCGCGCTCGGGCTGGGCGAACTGAAGTTTTCCGGACAAGTGCTGCCGAGCGTGAAAAAGGTCGTCTATGGCATCGACCTCAAGCGGGTGATGCGCTCCAAGCTGGTGCTCGGCATTGCGGATGGCTGGCTCTCGGCCGACGGCAATGTGATCTACAAGGCCCTCGACCTCAAGGTCGGTCTGTTCAATCAGGACGCAGCGCTGCAGCCGAGCGGCGCTTGAGTGGGACCTGCGGTGTTGCATGGCGGCCTGAGGCGGCCCACATGTGACCCAACAGGTATGACCCAATCAACGATAATCCACGGTGGGAGTGAGGTCGGCGATGAGGCGAGTCGTTGTGACCGGGATGGGTATCGTCTCATCCATCGGCAACAATACCCAGGAAGTTCTGGCCAGCCTGCGCGAGGCCAAATCCGGCATCAGCCGGGCGGAGGATTACGCCAAGCTCGGCTTCCGCTGCCAGGTGCAGGGCGCGCCGACGCTTAATCCGGCCGACTCGGTCGATCGCCGCGCCATGCGCTTTCTCGGCGGCGGCTCGGCCTGGAACCACGTCGCCATGGAGCAGGCGATCCGCGATTCCGGTGTCGAGGAAAAAGACATTTCCAACGAGCGCACCGGCATCGTCATGGGCTCGGGCGGGCCTTCGGCGCGCGCCATCGTCGATGCCGCCGACACCACGCGCAGCAAAGGCCCCAAGCGCGTCGGCCCCTTTGCGGTGCCGAAGGCGATGTCGTCGACGGCGTCGGCTTCGCTCGCCACCTGGTTCAAGATCAAGGGCGTGAACTATTCGATCTCGTCGGCCTGCGCGACCTCCAATCACTGCATCGGCAACGGCGCCGAACTGATCCAATGGGGCAAGCAGGACATGATTTTCGCCGGCGGCTGCGAGGAACTGGACTGGACGCTGTCGGTGCTGTTCGACGCCATGGGCGCGATGTCGTCGAAATTCAACGACACGCCGGAGAAAGCCTCGCGCGCCTACGATGTCGACCGCGACGGTTTCGTCATCGCCGGCGGCGCCGGCGTCGCTGGTGCTGGAAGAGCTCGAGCACGCCAAGGCGCGCGGCGCGAAAATTTACGCCGAGATCGCCGGTTACGGCGCGACCTCCGACGGCTTCGACATGGTGGCGCCCTCGGGCGAGGGCGCGGTGCGCTGCATGAACATGGCGCTCGCGACCTGCAAGACGCCGATCGACTACATCAATCCGCACGCCACCGCGACCCCGGTCGGCGATCTCAAGGAAATCGAAGCGATCCGCGGCGTGTTCGGCGCCAAGTGCCCGCCGATCTCGGCCACCAAGTCGCTGACCGGCCATTCGCTGGGTGCTGCCGGCGCGCAGGAAGCGATCTACTCGCTGCTGATGATGAACAACGGGTTCATCTGCGAGAGCGCCAATATCGAGAATCTCGACCCCGCCTTTGCCGACATGCCGATTGTAGCGCGCGCGCAAAGACAACGTGAAATTGGGCGCGGTGCTGTCGAATTCGTTCGGCTTCGGCGGCACCAATGCCTCGATCGTCCTCAAGCATGTGGATGCGTAATCGCACATGCCGGGACTGATGGAAGGCAAACGCGGGCTGGTGATGGGGGTCGCCAACGACCACTCGATCGCCTGGGGCATCGCCAAGATGCTGCACGACCATGGCGCCAAGCTCGCCTTCACCTATCAAGGCGACGCGCTGGCCAAGCGCGTCAAGCCGCTGGCCGAGCAGGTCGGCTCGTCCTTCGTGATGCCGTGCGACGTCGAGGACATCGCTTCGGTCGACGCGGTGTTCGGCGAGATCAAGAAGCAATGGGGCACGATGGATTTTCTCGTGCACGCCGTCGCCTTCTCGGACAAGAACGAACTCAAGGGCCGCTTCGCCGACACCACGCGCGAGAACTTCATCCGCACCATGGTGATCTCCTGCTACGCCTTCAAGGAGGCGGCCCAGCGCGCCGCCGCGCTGATGCCGAACGGCGGCGCCATGGTGACGCTGACCTATAATGGCGGCGAACGCGCCATGCCGAATTACAACGTGATGGGCGTGGCCAAAGCGGGCCTGGAGGCCGCGGTGCGCTATCTGGCGGTCGATTTCGGCCACCAGAAAATCCGCGTCAACGCCATTTCGGCCGGGCCGATCCGCACGCTGGCCGGCGCCGGCATCACCGACGCGCGCTATATGTTCGCGTTCCAGCAGAAATTTTCGCCGCTCGGCCGCGGCGTGACGCTGGAGGAACTGGGCGGCGCGGGACTTTATCTGTTGTCGGATTTGTCGACCGGCGTCACCGGCGAAATTCACTTTGTCGATTCAGGCTATAGCGCCATCGCCATGCCGCAACCCGATGCGCTCAAGGCGGCGGGCGGCGCGGTGGAGAATGGCGAGAAGTAGCTTTTGTCGTCCCCGCGAAGGCGGGGACCCATAACCACTACCGTTTTTAATAAGGCAACAAACGCTTCCACAAATTTGAATTGGCACGGCGTATGGGTTCCCGCTTTCGCGGGAACGACAGAAAAATAAAAACGGCCGGGAAAACTCCCGGCCGCTTCTTTTCGCGGACATCAAGCAAGGTCGAAGCGATCGGCGTTCATCACCTTGGTCCACGCCGCCACGAAGTCCTTCGCGAACTTCTCTTTCGAATCGGCGCAGGCATAGACTTCCGCAAAGGCGCGCAGCTGCGAGTGCGAACCGAAGATCAGGTCGACCCGCGTGCCGGTCCACTTGACCGCCTTGGTCTTGCGGTCGCGGCCCTCGTACACCCCATCGGCGTTCGGAGGCTGCCACTCCGTGCCCATGTCGAGCAGGTTGACGAAGAAGTCGTTGGTCAATTTCTCCGGCTGCTTGGTGAAGACGCCGTGCTTTGATCCGCCGGCGTTCGCGCCCAGCACGCGCAGGCCGCCAACCAAGACCGTCATCTCCGGCGCGGTCAGCCGCAGCAACGCCGCGCGGTCCACCAGCGCTTCTTCCTGCTGCATGAACTGCTGCTTGCTGCCGACGTAGTTGCGGAAGCCGTCGGCGCGCGGTTCGAGCGGCGCGAAACTATCGACGTCGGTCTGCTCCTGCGAGGCGTCCATGCGTCCCGGCGTGAAGGGAGCCTTCACGTCGACCCCGGCGTCCTTCGCGGCTTTCTCCACCGCTGCGCAGCCGCCAAGAACGATCAGGTCGGCGAGTGAAACCTTTTTGCCGAATTCCTTCTGGATTGCTTCGAGTTTTTGCAGGACCGTCTTCAATTGGGCCGGCTGGTTGACCTCCCAGTCCTTCTGCGGGCTGAGACGGATACGCGCGCCGTTGGCGCCGCCGCGTTTGTCGGAGCCGCGGAACGTCGAGGCCGACGCCCAGGCCGTCGAGACCAGCTGCGACACCGTGAGGCCGGACGCGAGGATCTTCGCCTTCAGCGCGGCGACATCCTTTTCATCGATCGGCGGATGATTCGCAGCCGGAATCGGATCCTGCCAAATCAGCGTTTCCTTCGGCACCAGTGGGCCGAGGTAACGCTGGATCGGGCCCATGTCGCGGTGCGTGAGCTTGAACCACGCGCGGGCGAACGCGTCCGCGAACTCTTGCGGGTTCTTCTGGAAGCGCCGCGATATTTTCTCGTAGGCCGGGTCCATCCGCAACGACAGGTCCGTCGTCAGCATGGTCGGCACATGCTTCTTCGAGGTGTCGTGGGCGCCGGGGATGGTCGCGGCGCCGCCCTTCGCCTGCCACTGCTGCGCGCCGGCCGGGCTCTTGGTCAGTTCCCATTCGTTGTTGAACAGGTTGTCGAAGAAGTGGTTGCTCCACTTCGTCGGCGTCTGCGACCAGGTGACCTCGGGGCCGCCGGTGATGGTATCGCCGCCGAAGCCCTTGCCATGTTTGCTTTTCCAGCCGAGGCCCTGGTCCTCCAGAGCGCCGGCTTCCGGCTCCGGCCCGACCAGCGACGGATCGCCGGCGCCGTGCGTCTTGCCAAACGTATGACCGCCGGCGATGAGCGCGACGGTCTCTTCGTCGTTCATCGCCATGCGGAAGAAGGTCTCGCGGATGTCCTTGGCCGCCGCGACCGGATCCGGCTTGCCGTTCGGCCCTTCCGGATTGACGTAGATCAGGCCCATCTGCACCGCGCCGAGCGGTTCTGCGAGCTGGCGTTCGCCGCTGTAGCGTTCGTCGCCGAGCCAGGTGCCTTCGGGACCCCAGTAGAGTTCTTCGGGCTCCCAGACATCGGCGCGGCCGCCGCCGAAGCCAAACGTCTTGAAGCCCATCGAATCGAGGGCGACGTTGCCGGCCAGCACCATCAGGTCGGCCCAGGAAATTTTCCGGCCGTACTTCTGCTTGATCGGCCACAGCAGCCGGCGCGCCTTGTCGAGGTTGGCGTTGTCCGGCCAGGAGTTCAGCGGCGCGAAGCGCTGCTGTCCGGCCCCGGCGCCGCCGCGGCCGTCGGTGATGCGATACGTGCCCGCTGAGTGCCACGCCATGCGGATGAACAGGCCGCCGTAGTGGCCGAAGTCGGCGGGCCACCACTCCTGCGAGTTCGTCATCAAAGCCTGCAGGTCCTTGATCACGGCATCGAGGTCGAGGCTCTTGAATTCCTTGGCGTAGTCGAAATCCTTGCCCATCGGATCGGACAGACTGGAGTTCCGATGGAGCATCTCAATGTCCAGGGTGGTCGGGCCACCAATCGCGGTTGACGTGTCCGCGGCCGCCGGTAAACGGGCACTTGCCCGCGCTCTTGTCGTCGGTTTTTGCGTCCATGAAACTGTCCTCCACTCGAGACTGCGCGCGCATAGATCGTGGCGCGCGCTTGTGGCGTATATAGGAAGGCGGACTCATCAGGTCCAATCGGACTGATTGCCCCAAGCTGATAAGTTTACGCCTTACTCGAGCCGGGTTCAATGCCATGATCGTCGTTCATTGCCAAGCGCCGCTGTCAGGCAAAATAAAAAAGGGCGGCCGGAAGGCCGCCCTTTGTCTCGTTGATTGGAGAACTTACTCCGCCGCGCCGCTCGCCTGCTGCGGGGCGCTATCGCCCTTCTGCTTGGCCTCGAGGTCCTCGCCGGTCTTCTGATCGACCGCCTTCATGGACAGCCGCACCTTGCCGCGTTCGTCCACGCCCAAGAGCTTCACCTTCACCTTGTCGCCTTCCTTGACCACGTCGGTGACCTTATTGACGCGGCTCGACGCCAATTGGCTGATGTGCACCAGGCCGTCCTTGGCGCCGAAGAAGTTCACGAAGGCGCCGAAGTCCATCACCTTGACCACGGTGCCGTCGTAGATCACGCCGGGCTCGGGATCGGAGGCGATCGACTTGATCCATTTGATCGCGGCCTTGATCGACTCGCCGTCGGCCGAGGCGACCTTCACCGAACCGTCGTCCTCGATGTTGATCTTGGCGCCGGTCTTCTCGACGATCTCGCGGATCACCTTGCCGCCGGTGCCGATCACTTCCCTGATCTTGTCGGTCGGGATCTTGAACAACTCGATGCGCGGGGCGTGCTCGCCCAATTCGGCGCGGGCGCTGGTGAGCGCCTTGGCCATTTCGCCGAGGATGTGCAGGCGGCCGTCCTTGGCCTGGGCCAGCGCCACCTTCATGATTTCCTCGGTGATGCCGGCGATCTTGATGTCCATCTGCAGCGAGGTGATGCCGCCTTCGGTGCCGGCCACCTTGAAGTCCATGTCGCCGAGATGATCCTCGTCGCCGAGGATGTCGGACAGCACGGCGTAGCGCTTGTCCTCGAGAATGAGGCCCATGGCGATGCCGGCGGTCGGCCGCTTCAAGCGGCACGCCCGCATCCATCAAAGCGAGCGAGGATCCGCACACCGAGGCCATCGAGGACGAGCCGTTCGATTCCGTGATCTCGGACACCAGACGGATCGTATAGGGGAACTCTTCCTTGCTCGGCAGCATCGGATGGATCGCGCGCCACGCCAGCTTGCCATGGCCGATCTCGCGGCGGCCGGGCGCGCCGGTGCGGCCGGTTTCGCCGACCGAATAATGCGGGAAGTTGTAGTGCAGCATGAACGTCTCTTTATACGTTCCTTGCAGCGCGTCGATGAATTGCTCGTCCTCGGAGGTGCCCAACGTAGCCACCACCAAGGCCTGGGTCTCGCCGCGGGTGAACAGCGCCGAGCCGTGGGTGCGCGGCAACACGCCGACTTCCGCCACGATCGGGCGCACGGTCTTGAGATCGCGGCCGTCGATGCGCTTGGATGGTGTCGAGAATGTTCCAGCGCACGATCTTGGCTTCCAGTTCCTTGAACACGCCGGCAACCGCCAGCTTGTCGTGCTTGGGCTTCGGCGCCTTCCGGGAAGAAATGCTCCATCACCTTTTTCTTGACGGCGGCGACGGCGTCCTGGCGATCCTGCTTCTTCACGATCGAATAGGCCGCGCGCAGGTCCTTCTCGGCCATGCCGAGGATTTCCTTTTCCAGCGCCTTGTTGTCGGCGACGGTGAGCTCGCGCGGCTCTTTCGCAGCCTTCTCGGCCAGCTTGATGATGGCCTCGATCACCGGCTGGATATGCCGGTGGCCGAACATCACCGCGCCGAGCATGATGTCCTCGGACAGTTCCTTGGCTTCCGATTCCACCATCATCACGGCGTCTTGCGTGCCGGCGATGACGAGGTCGAGATGGCTTTCCTTCATCTCGTCGAGCGTCGGATTGAGCACATACTCGTTATTGACGAAGCCGACGCGCGCGCCACCGATCGGGCCCATGAAGGGCGCGCCGGAGATTGTGAGCGCGGCGGAGGCTGCCACCATCGCGACCATGTCGGGGTCGTTCTCCTGGTCGTGCGACAGCACGGTGGCGGTCACTTGCGTGTCGCAGCGCCAGCCGTCGGCGAACAGCGGACGGATCGGGCGGTCGATCAGGCGCGAGGTCAGCGTGTCCTTTTCGGTCGGACCGCGCTCGCGCTTGAAGAAGCCGCCGGGAATACGTCCGGCCGCGTAATATTTTTCGGTGTAGTTGACGGTGAGCGGAAGGAAATCGATGCCTTCCTTCGGCTGCTTCGCCGCGACGACCGCGCAGAGCACGGTGGTTTCGCCGTAGGTGGCGAGAACGGCTCCGTCGGCCTGGCGGGCTACGCGCCCGGTTTCGAGGGTGAGCTTGCGCCCGCCCCAGTCGAGTTCAACACGATGGATATCGAACATTGCATATCTTTCTCATGGTTTTCGGCGAGCCCCGAAGGCCATGAGCAAGACGGCAAGAGACTGTCGCACATCACCGCGATGCGGGGAGCAACAGCGTCTGGCGATCCTGCCATGGCGTTCGAACCTTACCTGGTCGAGCGAACGAACCTTTTCGTCCGCCACCTTGAACGTCCGCGGCGCTTGTCGCCTCACGGACCAAATCGCGGATGCGTCAAACGCCTCCGCTCACGGAACGCGCGGGATGCATTCCCGCGCGCCAAAAATCAACGGCGGATGCCGAGCTTCTCGATCAAAGTCTTGTAGCTGCCTTCGTTGGTGCGCCGCAGGTAATCGAGCAGCGTGCGGCGCTGGCTCACCATCTTGAGCAATCCACGGCGGGAATGGTTGTCCTTGACGTGGCTCTTGAAATGCTCGGTGAGATTATTGATGCGTTCGGACAGGATCGCCACTTGCACTTCCGGCGACCCGGTGTCGCCTTTCTTCGTGGCGAATTCCTTCATGACTTCGGCCTTGCGGCCGGTGGTAACCGACATCGGTCATCCTTTCTTGAGGCTGCGGCTGCCCATCAGCCCGGCCAGGTTAAACACGCGCTTGGGGACGATTTCGCCGCGATCCAGTTCGGCAAGAGCCACCAGGTGGCCCGCAGCCGTGGCATAAACTGGCCCACGGAAATTGGGTGCGTCCCGTCCGCGCAACAAAACGGCTTGGCCGCGTTGCAGCCTTGCCGCATCTGCCTGACTGACGGCCAGCGCCGGGATGTCGTCCAGCGCGGTCTCAACAGGCATCAGCGCGTCGGCGAGGCTCGCCTCGCCGGCCGCGGCTCTATGGCACAGGGCCTCCAATTGTTCCAGCAAAATCATGGTTTCCGCGCCAAACGGCCCGACCGCGACCCGCCGCAGGGCACTGACGTGGCCGAAACAGCCCAAAGCGCGGCCCATGTCGCGGGCGAGCGAGCGGACATAGGTGCCTTTGCCGCATTCGGCGTGCAGAACCGCGTGATCGGGGTCGGAGGTGGCGATCAGCTCCAGGCGGTCGATTTGCGACCGGGCGGGCCGCCAATTCGACCGCCGCGCCGTCGCGGGCGAGGTCGTAGGCGCGCTCGCCCTCGATCTTGATGGCGGAGTATTTGGGCGGCACCTGTTCGATGGTGCCGGTGAAAGATGGCAGCAAGGCGAAGATCGCCTCGGCTGATGGCCGGTGCTCGCTGCTGGCGATGACGCGGCCCTCGGCATCGTCGGTGTCGCGTTCCTCGCCCCAGCGCACGGTAAATTGGTAGAGCTTGCGGCCGTCCATCACGAACGGAACCGTCTTGGTGGCTTCGCCAAGCGCGATCGGCAGCATGCCGGAAGCGAGCGGGTCGAGCGTGCCGGCGTGGCCGGCGCGTTTGGCGGAAAACAGCCGCTTCACGACGCTCACGGCATGGGTCGAGGTCATGCCGATCGGTTTGTCGAGCACCACCCAGCCATGCACGTCGCGCTTGTCGCGTTTGAATTGCTTCGGTTTCTCCCTTGGCGGGGGAGCAACCAGCGGCGCGTCGATATCGCGCACGTCATCACTCATCGTCATTCTCGTCGTCGAGGTCGCGCTTGACCGCGGGCGAGCGCAGTAATTTGTCGATGCGTTCGGCTTCCTCGAAACGCTCGTCGACCCGGAATCGAAGGTCGGGCGCGAACTTCAGATTGATGCGCTGGGCGATTTCGCCGCGCAGGAATTTCTTGTTGCGCTCAAGGGCTGCCAGCACCTGTATCGGCGTCGCGGCCGGCCAGCGGCATGATGTAGACCGTCGCCAGCCGCAGATCGGCGGTCATGCGCACTTCCGGCACGGTGATGAGATGGCCCTCGATCACCGGGTCGTGCACCTCGCCGCGGGTGAGCATGTCGGCCATGGCGTGGCGCACCAATTCGCCGACGCGCAACTGGCGTTGCGAGCCTCCCAGTGCGCTGCTGTCACGGTGCGATTTCTTGCGGGGCATTACAAATTCCACAAACTCATTTGTCATGGCCGGATTTATTCCGGCCACCCACGTCTGGCTTTGGAAAAAGCGGAGCGTTTCTAAGTCGCGCGTGTGAGAATTGGACTCACAGCGAGCGTTAAATCGTCTCCACCCGGTAGCATTCGATCACGTCGCCTTGCCGCATGTCCTGGTAGTTCTCGAAGGCCATGCCGCATTCCTGTCCGGCGCCGACTTCGCGCACGTCGTCCTTGAAGCGCTTGAGTTGGCTGAGCTTGCCCTCGTGGATCACCACGTTGTCGCGGATCAGCCGCACATTGGCGCCGCGCTCCACGGTGCCGTCGGTGACGCGGCAGCCGGCGATGTTGCCGACTTTGGAGACCTTGAAGATTTCCAGGATCTGCGCGTTGCCCAGCATGGTCTCGCGCAGCGTCGGCGGCAGCAGGCCGGACATGGCCTTTTTCACGTCGTCGACCAGATCGTAAATGATGTTGTAGTAGCGGATTTCGATGCCGGCGCGCTCGGCCGCCTCGCGCGCTTCCTTGTTGGCGCGCACGTTGAAGGCGATGATCGGAACGCCCGAGGCCTCGGCCAGGGTCACGTCGCTCTCGGAAATGCCGCCGACGCCGGCATGCAGCACGCGCGCCGCCACTTCCTCGGTGCCCAGTTTTTCCAGCGAGCCGATGACCGCCTCAAGCGAGCCCTGCACGTCGGCCTTGATCACCAGCGGGAATTCCTTGCGGCCCGAGGTCTTGGCCTGCGCCATCATCTGCTCGAGCGAGCCGCGCATGCCGGAGGCGCGCACGTTGGACTTCTCGCGCTTCTGGCGGGCGCGGTAATCGGTGACTTCGCGGGCGCGGCCTTCGTTCTCGACCACCGCCAGGCGGTCGCCGGCATCGGGCGTGCCGGAAAAACCCAGCACCTCGACCGGGGTCGAGGGCCCGGCGGTCTCGATCGGATCGCCGGTGTCGGAGACCAGCGCGCGCACGCGGCCCCATTCGGCGCCGGCAACGACGAGATCGCCGACCTTGAGCGTGCCGCGTTGCACCAGCACGGTCGCGACCGGGCCGCGGCCGCGGTCGAGCTTGGCTTCGATCACGGTGCCTTCGGCCGGACGCTCCGGATTGGATTTGAGATCGAGGATTTCGGCCTGCAGGCCGATCATCTCCAGAAGCTTGTCGATATTGGTTTTCTTGGTGGCGGAAACTTCGACGTCAACGACGTCGCCGCCCATCGATTCGACCTGGATCTCGTGCTGCAAGAGATCGGTGCGCACGCGCTCCGGCTTGGCGTCGGCTTTGTCGATCTTGTTGATGGCGACGATGATCGGAACTTTGGCCGCCTTGGCGTGGTCGATGGCTTCGACCGTCTGCGGCATCACGCCGTCGTCGGCCGCCACCACCAGCACGACGATGTCGGTGACCTTGGCGCCGCGCGCGCGCATGGCGGTAAATGCCGCGTGGCCAGGCGTGTCGATGAAGGTGATCTTGGCGCCGGAGGGCGCCGTGACCTGATAGGCGCCGATGTGCTGGGTGATGCCGCCGGCTTCGCCTTCGGCGACCTTGGCCGAGCGGATGGCGTCGAGCAGCGAGGTCTTGCCGTGATCGACATGGCCCATGACGGTAACCACCGGCGCGCGCGGCGTGGTCGCTTCGGTTTCGTCCACCTTGTCGAACAGGCCTTCTTCCACGTCGGCTTCCGAAACGCGGCGCACGGAATGGCCCATTTCCTCGGCGATCAGCTGGGCGGTGTCGGCGTCGATGGTGTCGTTGATCTGCAACATCTGTCCCTGCTGCATCAGCAGGCGGATCACATCGACCGCGCGCTCCGACATGCGGTTGGCGAGATCCGAAATGGTGATGACGTCGGGAATAATGACCTCGCGCACGAGCTTTTCCTTCGGCTCGGCGGAGGAGTGGCCCTTGAGCCGCTGGGTGCGGCGGCGGAACGAGGCGACCGATCGCTCGCGCACTTCGTCGGCGCGCAAGGCGGTGACCAGCGTGAGGCGGCCGCGTTCTTTCGCCGGCGCGCCGCGCGGCGCAGCGGGACGCGCCGTCGCCGGACGTGCGGCGCCGCCGGGACGGCGCGAGCGCGGCCCGTCATCGTCTTCGGCTTCCGGCGCCATACGGCCGGCGGCCAGCCTCTTGACCTCGTCTTCGCCGAAACGTTTCTTGGCGACTTCGCCGGCCTTGCGTTTGGTTTCTTCCTCGTGCTTGCGGCGCTCGTCTTCTTCGCGCTTGCGCGTCTCGGCCGCTTCGCGCTCGGTCTTGTCGACGACATCGCGGCTCTGGCGGCGGCGCGCTTCTTCCTCGGCGATCTTGCGCTCTTCGGCTTCGCGCACGCGCGAATCCGCCAGCGCATGGGCGCGCGCCACGCGCTCTTCCTCGGTCAGCGTCCGTAACACGACGCCGGAGGCTTTCGGCGCCTCGGCGGCGGGCGCAGCGGCGGGGGCGGCTTTAGCTTTGGCGGCGGCCGGTTTCTTCGCCGTCTCGACCGGCGCCGGCTCGGCCTTGATCTCGGGCGCGCCGCCGATCGAGCGGCGTTTGACCTTCTCGACCACGACCTGCTTGCTGCGGCCATGGCTGAAGCTCTGGCGCACCACGCCGGTCTCGGTGCGCGGCTTGAGCGTCAGCTTGCCGACGCTGAGTTTCTTTTCGCCAGGGTCTTTCGTTTCGCTCATTCCGAAATCTGTCCTCGTGCATCGTTCGATTGCGCATGCGCGCCAACCAGTTCGGGCGAATCCCCGGTCCGAAAGCGCTCTAAGCGCCTGACGCGAACGAGAAAAGTGTCGCTCACGGGCCCGGCAAGCAGGGCTGCATGTACCACATTTGGGCGGTTCAATGCCAAATCCAATTGGGCGCCGGTAAACGTCTCGACGATCGCGATTTCGCGCGATTTTTCCGCTGTTTTGCGCGCTAGGGCTGCCTCCAGCTTGCGCTTGCCGTCGGCCGCCGCATCGGCGGCGTGAATCAGCGCCAGCAGGTTTTCGCCGCCGATTGCCGCCTCGACTTTGGCGAAGCCGCCGACCACCTGACCGGCTTTGCCGGCGATCGCCAGGGCATCGAGCGCGCTGCGCTCCAACAGCCGCTCGGTCGAGCCCGCCAGATCGGGCGCGACCCGCACGTTGCGTTTGAAGGCGCGGGCAAAGACGTTGCGCTTGACCGCCTCGTCGAGGCAAGCGCGTGTCGCGGTAATCCAGATGCCGCGGCCGGGCAGTTTTCGTTTGATATCGGGCACCGTGTCGCCGTCCGGGCCGACCACGAAGCGGATCATCTGGTCGACCGGCTTGAGCGCACGGCTGAGCGCGCAATGCCGCTCGCTTCCCGACGCGGCCTTGGCCGCGCCGTGATCGAGTTCATTGTCTTGTTCGCTCGTTAGTACGCTCGCCAGCATCGTTGGTGCCGTGCTCCTTATTCAGCCGCCGGTGCGTCGGCGGGTGCCGCTTCGGTTTCCGGCGCGGCGGCGGAGCAAGTTCGGCTTCCGTCACCCAGCCGGCTTTCAGCCGCGCCTGCATGATCAGGCCTTCGGCGTCTTCGCGCGAGACATCGAGGCCGTCGAAGAAGCCCGGCTCGTGCTTGCTCTCGCCGTCCTTGCGCTCGGTCCAGCCGGTCAGATCGTCGGTGGCGCAGCCGGCGAGATCTTCCACGGTTTTCACGCCGTTCTCGCCGAGCTTGACCAGCATCGCCGTGGTGACGCCGGGCACCTCCTTGACCGCATCCTCGACGCCGAGTTCGACGCGCTTGGCGTCGAGTTCGGCTTCCTGTTTGTCGAGGTATTCCTTGGCGCGCTCCTGCAGTTCGCGCGCGGTATCGGCGTCGAAGCCTTCGATGCCGGCGATTTCCTTCTCGTCCACCAGCGCCAGTTCCTCGATCGAGCCGAAGCCTTCCGAGGCGAGCAATTGGCCCACCACTTCGTCGAGATTGAGCGCCTCGACGAAAATCTTGGTGCGGTTCTCGAACTCGGCGTGACGGCGCTCGGACTCTTCCTGCTCGGTCAGAATGTCGATGTCCCAGCCGGTGAGCTGCGAGGCGAGCCGCACGTTCTGCCCGCGCCGGCCAATGGCCAAGGATAATTGCTGATCCGGCACCACCACCTCGATGCGCTCTTTGTCTTCGTCGAGCACGACCTTGGCGACTTCCGCCGGCGCCAGCGCGTTGACCACGAAGGTGGCGATGTCGGGCGACCACGGAATGATGTCGATCTTCTCGCCCTGCAAGTTCGTTCACGACAGCTTGGACACGCGAGCCGCGCATGCCGACGCAGGCGCCGACCGGGTCGACCGATGAATCGCGCGAAATCACCGCGATCTTGGCGCGCGAACCCGGGTCGCGGGCGACTGCCTTGACCTCGACGATGCCGTCGTAGATTTCGGGAACTTCCTGGGCAAAGAGCTTGGAGGTGAATTGCGGATGCGTGCGCGAGAGGAAAATCTGCGGGCCGCGCGGCTCGCGCCGCACGTCGTAGATATAGGCGCGGATGCGGTCGCCGTTGCGGAACACTTCGCGCGGCAGCATTTCGTCGCGCCGCACGATCGCCTCGCCGCGGCCGAGATCGACCACCACGTTGCCGTATTCGACGCGCTTGACGATGCCGTTGACGATGTCGCCGATGCGATCCTTGTATTCGGCATATTGCCGGTCGCGCTCGGCCTCGCGCACTTTCTGCACGATAACCTGCTTGGCCGATTGCGCGGCGATGCGGCCGTATTCCAGCGGCGGCAAGGGATCGGCGATGGTGTCGCCGACTTGGGCGGCCGGATGATGCTTGCGCGCGCCTTCAAGCGTGATCTGGTTCGACGGGTTCTCGACGGCTTCGACCACCAGCATGTGGCGGGTGAGGCGCAGATCGCCGGTCTTGGGCTCGATCTCGGCGTGCACGTCGGTTTCCGCGCCGTAGCGCGAGCGCGCCGCCTTGGCGATGGCGTCCTCCATGGCGGCGATGACGATGCCGCGGTCGATCGCCTTCTCGCGGGCGACCGCGTCGGCGATTTGCAACAGTTCGAGCCGGTTGGCGCTGACAGCCATAGCTCAGTCTCCTTGGTTTGAATTGTGCATGTCCGGATTGTCCGGGCTTATGCCGTTCGTCGTTCTCGCTTTCGCCGCGCGCGCTTCGCGCTTGGCGGTCTTCTCGCGCCGCAGGGCTTGCCTCACCAGTTCGTCGGTGAGCACCAGCCTGGCTTCGCTGATTTCCTCGATCGGAAGCAGAACCTCCGCTTCCTCGCCGGCTTCCTCGTGGCGAAGCCTGGCGGCCTCGCCCTGCGTTCCCAGCAACTCGCCGCGAAAGCGCTTGCGGCCGTCGATCGGGATTTCCGTCTCGATCTTGACCAGGTTGCCGGCGTAGCGGTCGAAATCGGATTTGCGCACCAGCGGCCGGTCGATGCCGGGCGAGGAGATTTCCAGCCGGTAGGCGCGGTCGACGGGATCGGCCATGTCGAACACCGGCGAGAGCGCCCGCGATATGGTCTCGCAGTCCTCGACCACCATGGTTCCGTCCGGCCGTTCCGCCATGATCTGCACGGTGCAGCCGTCGGCGGCCGAAACCTTGACCCGCACCAGCCGGTAGCCGAGTTGCTCGATCACCGGCTCGGCGATGCTCGCCACACGCGCCGGCAGACCCGGCTCGACGATCAGCCGCGGTTCCATCTCGCTTATGGCGGCGGTTTCCACCGCCTGTCGTGCTTCGCCTGGAGCCATTTTGGTAACAAAAAAGAGCGGGCCCCGGGGGACCCACTCTCAAAACCCGTTCGGTTATGAGGGTGTCTTAACTGACGGAAATATAGCGGTTTCCGCTCTGTTTGCAAGAGCAGGGGGACGTTTTGACGGCTAACCCTTCCTTCAGAATCTGTCCCTAAATTTGCATTAAATCTTTGATCGCACGCCATCCTTGGGCCGTTTGGGCAGGTTTTTGTAATGAGTGTTCCCGCCTCCCTGCTTCCCGAATTGGAAGAGGTCGTTGCGCATGGCTCGGCGGAAAAGCGCGCCGAGACTCTGCGCCGCATCACCAGCCTGTTCCTCGACGGCGCTCCCCGTTTCAATCAAAGCCACGTCGCGCTGTTCGACGACGTCATCGGCTGCCTGATCGAGGAGATCGAGAACAAGGCGCTGGCGGAACTCTCGCACCGTCTGGCGCCGGTGCCGAATGCGCCCAGCGGCGTGGTGGTCACACTCGCCGGCAACGACGACATCGCCGTCGCCGGCCCGGTGCTCCGGCAAGCGCGCATCGAGGAGCCCGCGCTCCGGCAAATCGCCGAAACCAAAAGTCAGGCGCATCTGCTGGCGCTGTCCGTGCGCGCGATGATCACCGAGACGGTGGCGGATGTCATCGTGCAGCGCGGCGACGGCGAGGTGTCGCGCAGCATTGCCACCAATCGCAAGGCGCAATTGTCGGGCAAGGCCTTCGACACGCTGGTCAAGCGCGCCGAGCGCGACAATACGCTGGCCGAGCGGGTCGGCCTGCGCACCGATATTCCGCCGCATCTGTTCCGCCAACTGTTGATGCACGCGAGCGAGACGGTGCAGAAGCGCCTGCTGGCGCAGGCTAGGCCCGAAGTCCAGGCCGAAATTCGCCGCGTGCTGGCGAAGGTAACCGAGGAAGTCGCCGCCAAGGCTGGGCCGCGCAGCTACGCGGCGGCGCTGGCCGCGGTGCAGGCGCGCCACAAGGAACGCAAGCTGACCGAGGCCGATATCGCGGATTATGCCAAGGCGGGGAGCTACGAAGAAACCATCGCCGCGCTGGCGATCGTGAGCGCGGTGCCGGTCGAAGTGGTGGACCGGCTGATGAACGGCGAGCGCGCCGATCCGGTGCTGATCTTGGCGCGCGCCGCCGGCTTTAGCTGGCCGACGGTCAAGGCGATCATCGGTGCGCGGCCCGGCCCCAAGCCCGCGAATTCGACGCTCCAGGTCGCGCGCGAGAATTTCGACCGGCTGACCGTGGCGACCGCGCTGCGCGTGGTGCGCTTCTGGCAGGTCAGGCAGGGGACGGAGTAGGTTACTTCTTCCGGAAAACAAAATACCCCGGCACTCGCCCCTCGCGCTTGGCCTTGGCCTCGTAGCGCGTGCCGGCAAAATCGCTCCACGGCTTGCGCCAGTCGGAGGCCACCTCCGCCGTCCAGATGAAATCGCCCGAGCGCAGCACGCGCGCCAGCGCGTAGGCCGCGTAATCGGTGATGTCGGTGGCGAAGCGCAATTCGCCACTCGCTTGGAGAATACGCGCCAGCCGCTTGAGGCTGTCGTCCTGGATGAAGCGGCGTTTCCAGTGCCGCCGCTTCGGCCACGGATCGGGGTAAAGCAGGTCGATGCGCGCGAGGCCGCTTTCCGGCAGCCAGTCGAGCAATTCGCTGGCATCGCCGTGATGCAGGCGGATATTGCCGATCTTGCCGTCGTCGATCGCAATCAGCGCCTTGGCGATGGCGTTGACGTAGCCGTCGCTGGCGATGAAGCCGGTTAGCGGCGTGGCCGTGGCCTGCGCGATCAGATGTTCGGCGCCCCCGAAACCGATTTCCAGCCGCACGTTATCGGCATTGCCGAACAGCGAGCGCAGATCGCTTGGCGCGGGTTTGGTCAGGTCGAGCGCGATCTTCGGCAGCAATGCGCCAAACAGCGCCGTCTGGCGCGCTCGCAATGGATGGCCCTTGCGCCGGCCGAAGAAGGCGCGCGGAGTTTCTGGCGAATCCGAATGCATATGTCCGTCATGACCGGGTTTGTAATCCCAAGTCGGATATATCCGACTTGGGTCTTTTAACTTGCGAAAGTCGGGCAGGCCCGACTTTCGTCGCCATCCACGTCTTTGATGGCAGGCAGAATGTAAGACGCGGATGCCCGGCACAAGGTCGTTCCCGGGTAGCGCTGTTTCCGCCGGAATTGTACATAGGCGCGGATGCAGGAAATTGGCCACGCATTTCTGGGCGCCGCCGCGCTCATCGGCACGTTCGATCCGGAGTTGTTGCGGATTGTGGCGCTATCTTTATCCGTCAGTCTGTCGGCGACGGTTATTGCCATGGTGATTGGCGCGCCGGCTGGCGCGACGCTGGCGATAGGCCGCTTTTGGGGCAAACAGGGCATCGTCATTCTTGTCAACGCGCTACTGGGCCTGCCGCCTGTCGTTGTCGGTCTGCTGGTCTATCTGCTGCTGTCGCGCTCCGGCCCGCTCGGATTCATCGGCATCCTGTTCACCCCCGCAGCCATGGTCGTCGCGCAAACGGTGCTCGCCACGCCGATAGTGGTCGCGCTCGTCCATCGGACGACCGTCACGCTATGGCTGGAACATCGCGACATATTGCGAACGGATGGCGCATCCATCACTCGAAGCATGCGTGAACTGTTCATCATCGGGCGTGCCGGGTTGCTGACCGCGTTTCTTGCGGCGTTCGGCCGCGCCATCGCAGAGGTCGGCGCCATCATTATCGTTGGCGGCAACATTCTGGGCTTTACCCGCACAATGACCACGGCGATAGCGCTCGAAACCAGCAAAGGCGACCTCGCTCTTGCCCTCAGTCTGGGATTCATTTTGATTATGCTGAGCGTCACGGTCAGTGCGTCGGCTTTCTGGTTGAATCAAAAAATCTAGGAGGATTCGATGCTCTTGAAACGTCTGTTGATAGCGCTGGTCGCGGTGGCGCTTGCTTCGCCCGTCCTTGCGCAAGAAAAATCCATTGTCGTTGCTTCGACCACATCGACCCAGGATTCGGGGCTGTTCGGTTATCTGCTGCCGATCTTCAAGCAAAAAACGGGAATCGACGTGAAGGTGGTCGCTCAGGGAACCGGCCAGGCGCTCGATACCGGGCGGCGAGGCGATGCGGACGTGGTATTCGTGCACGCCAGGTCGGCGGAAGAAAAATTTCTTTCCGAGGGCTTCGGCGTCAAGCGCTATCCGGTCATGTACAACGACTTCGTGCTGATTGGGCCGAAAAGCGACCCCGCCGGCATCAAGGGCGGCAAGGATATTGTCGCCGCGCTCAAGACGATCAAGGACAAGTCGGCGCCCTTCATTTCGCGCGGCGACCGCAGCGGGACGCACATCGCCGAGCTCAATCTATGGAAGCTGACCGGTATCGATATCGAAAAGGACAAGGGCGCCTGGTACAAATCCATCGGCCAGGGCATGGGCGCCGCGCTCAACACCGCATCGGCATTGAACGCCTATGTTCTGTCCGACCGCGGGACGTGGCTGGCGTTTAAGAATCGCGGCGAACTGGTCATTGCGGTTGAAGGCGACAAGCGCCTGTTCAATCAATACGGTGTCATGCTGGTCAATCCGGCGAAGCATCCGTCCGTCAAGAAGGAACTGGGCCAGCAATTCATCGATTGGCTGGTTTCACCGGAAGGCCAGCAGGTGATTGCCGGATACAAGATCAACGGCCAGCAGCTGTTTTATCCGAACGCCACTGACGCGGGCGCTTAAACAGCCACTAATCCGCTGCGGCCGAAGTGCGCGCAGAATGTCGGCGGGAATGCCGTTCACCGCGCTTTTGATCGCCGCGGCGAGATCGGTCTTCTCCCACGAGAAGCCGCCGTCTTTGTCGGGCGCGCGGCCGAAATGGCCGTAGGCGGCGGTGCGCCGGTAGATCGGCCGGTTGAGCTTGAGGGTGCGGCGGATATTGGTCGGCGTCAGGCGGAACAGCTCGGGCAAAACCTTCTCGAGCTTTTTCTCCGCCACCTTGCCGGTGCCGTGGGTATCGACCAGCACCGACATCGGGTCGGCGACGCCGATCGCGTAAGCAACCTGAATGGTGCAGCGCTCGGCGATGCCGGCGGCCACCACGTTCTTGGCGAGATAGCGCGCGGCGTAAGCGGCCGAGCGGTCGACCTTGGTCGGGTCCTTGCCGGAGAAGGCGCCGCCGCCATGCGGCGCATAGCCGCCATAAGTGTCGACGATGATCTTGCGGCCGGTCAGGCCGCAGTCGCCGTCCGGTCCGCCGACCACGAAATTGCCGGTCGGGTTGACCAGGAAGTCGGCGTTGCTCTTCGGCATCCAGCCTTTCGGCAAAGCCGAGGCGACCGCGTCGCCGATCAGGTCCTTCACCATGCTCGGGGTGTATTTTTTTCCGTTGCGGCTTTTTTCATTGTGCTGGGTCGAGACCACGACCTTGGTGCAGCCGACCGGCTTGCCGTTGACGTATTGGACGGTGACCTGGCTCTTGGCGTCGGGCTGCAGATCGAACAACTGGCCGGAACGGCGCTTGTCGGAGAGAACCTTCAGGATCTTGTGCGCGAAATAAATCGGCGCCGGCATGAACGAATTCTTTTCGTAGACTTCGCTCTCGGTGCAGGCGAAACCGAACATCATGCCCTGGTCGCCGGCGCCTTCTTCCTCGCCGCTCTTTTTCTTCTTGGCGTTGACGCCCATGGCGATGTCGGGCGACTGGCCATGCAGCAGCACCTCGACGTCGGCGCCGTGGTAGGAAAAGCCGTTCTGGTCGTAGCCGATGTCCTTGACCACGCCGCGCGCGATCTCGGTGATCAGCTCGCGATCGACCACCGACTTGCCGTGGATGGTCCTGAAAAGCTGGCCGCGGCCCTCGCCGGCGACGACGATCTTGTTGGTGGTGCAGAGCGTTTCGCAGCCGAGCCGGGTGTTCATCTGGCTGTCGTCGGCGATACCGAGCTTGATGTCCTTCTCGATGAAAGCATCAAGAATGGCGTCGGAAATCTGGTCGCAGACCTTGTCCGGATGACCTTCGGAAACCGATTTGCTGGTGAAAAGGAAATTGGTATGAGCCACCGCTGAAACTCCTCACATGGCGCGGCGCCGTGGCCGCGTCATTACCCGGGTGTTTCTTGCAGTGGCGGTGGACGAGGTCAAGATGCGGGCAGCGGTGGGCAATATCTTGGGCGCGATGGGCGCGGTCCTGACTTATTCCTCGCCCGCGATCTGCTCGACCAGTTCGACGATGCGGCGGCGCAATTTGCTGCTTTTGATCTTCATGAAACACTTGGTCAGCGACAGCCCGTCGGAGGTGGCGAGGAAGTCCGACACATAGGCCGGCGACGGCGCTTCGCCCATGCCGCCGGAATGACCGGGCATATGCGGCGCGCCTTCGAAGAAAAACGAAACCGGCACGTGCAGGATTTGGAAATCGCTGCAACCGGCTGGCGCCGATGCGGTTGGTGCCCTTCTCGTATTTTTGGACTTGCTGGAAGGTAAGACCGAGCGCGTCGCCGAGCTTTTCCTGGCTCATGCTCAGCATCATCCGCCGCATGCGCACGCGCGACCCGACGTGCTTGTCGATCGGATTGGGGGCCTTCTTCGCCATAACGGTCTCCTATGCGACTATAGGGGTGCGTAATGTCATAAAAGTTGGCGTCATTGCAATGCGATTTTTCCTTGAAGCGCGCCATTGAACGGTGTGGTGCAGAGAATTAGCCATAGATTTCCAATTACTTTCCTATGATCGAAGATCAAATATAGGCGCCGTGACACGGGATCGAGATACCGCTGCTGAATAATTTGCGTGCCGTACCGGACGCCGCGCAGCAATCCAGGCTGAAAATTATTCAATCTACAGCGCGCATTCGCCGCCGCGTCACCAGTATCAAGCTTACCACCAGAAATATGAATCAAGGCGGTATCGCCGAACCGCACATAGGGCGTCGGCGCGATCGCGCGCGGCAGGCCGGCGTCGAGCACGCCTTCGGCGCCCAGCGGCAACGACGCGACAATGCGGCCGACCGGATCGACGACCGCGGAAATTCCGGTATTGGCCGCGCGTACCAAAGGCAAGCCTTCGGCGATGGCGAGCACGCGCGCCTGCTGGAAATGCTGGTACGGCCCGGTGCTGATTCCGAACCAGCCGTCATTGGTGACGTTGACCAGCCAACCCGGCCGTTCGCCGGCTGGCACCGCGGCGCCGGGGAAGATCGCTTCGTAGCAAATCAACGGCAACATTTTCGGCGCGCCGGGCACGTCCATGGCGCGCCGGCGGTCGCCCGAGAGAAATCCGCCGACCTGTTTGGTGAGTTGCCGCAAGCCGAGCCGCTCGAGCAGGCGCTGAAACGGCAGATATTCGCCGAACGGCACCAGATGCACTTTGTCGTAAATGCCGCGGATCGAGCCGTCGGGATCGATCACGTAGACCGAATTATAAGCGTGCGGGACGTTGCCGCTGGCGCGGCGCGGCGCGCACCGCGCCGGTGATCAGTTCGGTCGACGGTTTCAGCAAGTTCGCGATTTGCGCCAGCGCGTCCGGCTCGCGCGTGAGGAAAAACGGAAAGGCCGATTCCGGCCAGATCAAGATGCGTGACATCATGCGCGCCGTTGGAGTTCGGACCGGTGGCGCGATCGGACAGGCGCAGATAGCGCTCCATGACCTGCGTCTTGGCGGAGTAATTGAATTTCTCGTCCTGCTGCAGATTGGGCTGCATGATGCGCAGCTTGACGCCGCTCACATAAGCCGTCGGATTCTGCCAGAGCCGTACCGCGCCATAGCTGGCGAGGCCGGCCAGAATCAGCAGACCGAAGACGACCGCGCGCCGCGGGTGCGGCGTGTCGGCGGCGTCGTCGGCGAGCACGGCCGGGCTGGCGCAGATTGCGATGCAGAGAAAGCTCAGGCCCCAGATGCCGACGAGCGAGACGCTTTGCGCCAGCGCCAGCGGCTCGGTCAGCGCATAGCCGAAGGTGTTCCAGGGAAATCCGCTGAGCAGATGGCCGCGCAGCCATTCCGCGACGGTCAGCATGGCGGCGAGCGCCAGCACGCGTTCCGGTCCGCGCACCCAGATCAGCCGCGCCGCGGCCAGCCCCAAACCGGTGTAGAGCGCGAGATAGGCCGGCAGGCCGGCGACCGCGACCGGCAGCAGCCAGCCGAAGGTCTTGGCGTCGACCAGAAAAGCATAGCCGATCCAGTAAAGGCCGGCGACGAAATAGCCGAAGCCGAAACACCAGCCGGCGACCGCCGCGTTTGTGGCGCCGCTCCAGCGCCCGGCGGCCGAGCCATCGACCAGCCAAACCAGCAACGGCAAGTGTCAGGAACAAAATCGGCCAGGCATTGAACGGCGCCAGCGCCAGCGCCGATGCGGCGCCGGCGACGAATGCGATGATGGCGCGCCGCCAGCCGAAGGCGAGCACGACCGCATAGGCGATGCGGGTGAGCGTCACGGTCGGCGCGCGCCGGATCGGAGCGGCCGTCCTTGGAGCGCGTCGTCGACCGGCCAGACGCCGGCGGCGTGGTGCCGGCCAGCACCGCGTCCGGCTCGCCGCGCTTGCGCTGCTCGCGCGGCCGCTCGCGCCTCTCCTTCAGCCGGGTAATTCGCACGCGCTTGATGCGGCGCGGATCGGCATCCAGCACCTCGAATTCGAACAAGTCCGGGTCCCGGGAACAATTCGCCACGCACCGGCAAACGCCCGGCGCGCGTCACCAGATAGCCGCCGATCGTGTCGACCTCTTCGGCCACGTCGCCGAGGTCGAAATCGTTGCCGATGGACGTCGCGACATCCTCGAGATGCGCGCGCGCGTCGGCAATGAAGGAACCGTCGCCCTGGCGCACCACCTGCGGCGTCTCGTCCTCGTCATGCTCGTCGGCGATCTCGCCGACGATCTGTTCGACGATGTCCTCGATCGAAACCAGGCCGTCGCTGCCGCCATATTCGTCGACCACCAGCGCCAGATGAATGCGTGTCGCCTGCATGCGCGCCAGCAGGTCGATCACCCGCGACGACGGCGGCACGAACAGGATTTCGCGCACGATCTTGGCCGCCGACAGCGGCATCGCCAGATTGATGGCCTTGAGATCGAGCCCGGCCGGCAGCGGCTTCTTGCGCTTGGCGTTTTTTTCCGGATCGACCGCCGCGCGCGCGGTCATGAAGGCGATCAGGTCGCGGATGTGCACCATGCCGATCGGATCGTCGAGCGTGTCGTCATAGACCACCAGCCGCGAATGCGCGGCGCCCTCGAACACGCGCACCAGCTCGCCGAGCTTGATGTCCTGCTGCACGGCGATGATGTCGGCGCGCGGAACCATGACGTCGCCGACGCGGCGCTCGCGCAAGCCCAGGATGTTCTTGAGCATCCGGCTTTCTTCCGGCGAGAAGCCGGATTCGCCGGGCGTCATGGCGTCGAGCACGTCCTTGAGGTCGGCGCGCGATTCGGCCGGCTTCCAGCCGAACAGCGTACGGAACGCGCGCATCAACCAGCTTTCGCCGCCTTCGCGCGGCGCCGGCACCGGCACCGGCAGATTGCGCGGCTCGTAAGCAGCGCCGTCGGCAGGGATTGGACGTTGGATCGCTGTCGGGCATGGCGGTCAGGCGTCGCTCAAGTTCGCGGTCAATATGGCGGCCGAGCCAGGGGTCGGGCATGCTCGATGCTGAGCATGATCTTGCTTTCGAGCCCTTCCATTTCTTCGGCCTCGGCATCGACTCTCATGATCGTAGCCGCAGAGGTGAAGAAAACCATGCACCGTGAGATGGGCGAGATGATGCAGAAAGTTCCGATCTTCATCGTCGCATTCCCGCTCGAGCGTCTCATAGGCGATGACGATGTCGCCGAAGAATTTCGTGCTGACGCTGGTTTGCGTCACCGCCGCCGGAAACGACAGCACGTTGGTCGGCTTGTCGATGCCGCGCCAGTCACGATTGAGCGCGCGAATCGCCTGCGTCGTCGGTCAGCACGATACTGACTTCGCCGTCCATTGTTGAGAGCGCAAGCCGCGGCGGCGGCAATCACGTCGCGCATGGTCTGCGCGGCCAAAGGCTGCGCCTCCCACAGCGGCGATCTGAATCTGGATATCGATTCGACGGCGGTCGCGCGCGTCGGATTGGCGTGCGGCGTCATTTCTTGCCCTCGCGCGCGGCCGCCTGCGGTCATAGGCCTCGACGATGCGCGCCACCAGTTCGTGGCGGATCACGTCCTCATGGGTGAATGCGACATGGCCGACGCCCTCGATGCCGTCGAGCAACTTGCACCGCTTCGGCCAGTCCCGAGGTCTGGCCGCTCGGCAGATCGACCTGGCTCGGATCGCCGGTGACGATCATGCGGCTGTTCTCGCCGAGGCGCGTCAAAAACATCTTCATCTGCATCGAGGTGGTGTTCTGCGCCTCGTCGAGAATGACGGCGGCGTTCGACAGCGTGCGGCCGCGCATGAAGGCGAGCGGCGCGATTTCGATCTCGCCGCCTTGCAGCGCGCGCTCGACGATGCGGGCGTCCATCAGATCGTAAAGCGCGTCGTAGATCGGGCGCAGATAGGGATCGACCTTCTCGCGCATGTCGCCGGGCAGGAAGCCGAGCCGCTCGCCGGCTTCGACCGCCGGCCGCGACAGGATGATGCGGTCGACTTCCTTGCGCTCGAACATCTGGATCGCCTGCGCGACCGCAAGCCAGGTCTTGCCGGTGCCGGCGGGTCCGGTGCCGAACACCAGCGGATGGCGCTTGAGCGCGCGGATATAGGCGTCCTGCGCGGCGGTGCGCGCGCGCACCGGGCGCTTGCGCAAATTGATTTCTTCGAAGGCCGGGCGCGCGCTCGCCGGGTCGTAGTCGAACAGCGAGCCTTGCGCGATCGCCTGACGGATGGCGCCCTCGACGTCGCCTTGGCTCAAATTCGTGGCCGCGCTTGAGCTGTTCGTAGAGCCCTTCCAGCACGCGGCGCGCCTGCTCGCAGGCGCCACGCGAGCCTTCGATGGTGACGTGATTGCCGCGCTGCTCCGCGACCACGCCGAGCCGGCGTTCGATCAGCGCGAGGTTCTGTCCGTATTGGCCGAACAGCATGGAGGCGAGCCTGTTGTCCTCGAAGGCGAGCACGGTCTGCGTGGTGGCCGTCTCCTCGGAGGCGGCGGCGGGCGGGATCACGGGATCCGATGTGCGCAAGGTTGCTTCAAGCTCCTGCTGCGGCGAGCATCTGGCGCGCGATGCTCGGCGAATGCGCGCCGAAAAGAGTGTTGGTTCCGATCTCGGTGATCGCGACGCGGCACATCGAACCGATCATCGTGCGCGGCGCCATCACCTGCACCGCCTGCAAATATGGGGTGCGGCCGACCAGTTGCCCAGGGAGCCTGCCGGGCTTTTCCAGCAACACGTCCACGCGTGCGGCCGAGAAATTGCGCGTTGAAGGCGCTGCCAATGGCGGGTGATCACGGCCTGCAGCCGCTGCAGGCGCTCGGACTTCTCCGCCTCGGGAACCTGGTCGTCCATCTCGGCGGCGGGCGTGCCCGGGCGCGGCGAATACATGAACGAATAGGCGCTGGCGAAGCCGACTTCGTCGACCAGCGTGAGCGTGTCGCGGAAATCCGTCTTCGGTCTCGCCGGGAAAGCCGACGATGAAATCGGACGTGAACGCGAGATCGGCGCGGCCGCGCGCAGCCGCGCGATCGCGTCAAGATAGTCCCTGCGCGTATGCCTGCGGTTCATCGCCGCCAGAATGCGGTCGGAGCCCGACTGCACCGGCAGATGCACATACGGCATCAGCGCCGGCATATCGCCATGCGCGGCGATCAGGTCGTCGTCCATGTCGCGCGGATGGCTGGTCATGTAGCGCAGCCGCAGCAATGCCGGGCACGCCGCTGAGCCGGCGCAGCAGTTGCCCAAGCGACGCCGGCACGCCGTCGATGCCGTGCGCCGTGATAGGCGTTCACGTTCTGCCCGATCAGCGTCACCTCGCGCACGCCGGCTTCGCGCCAGGCGTTCGACTTCGGCGGCAATCTTCTCGACCGGGCGCGAAATTTCGGCGCCGCGCGTATAGGGCACCACGCAGAATGTGCAGAATTTGTCGCAGCCTTCCTGCACGGTGACAAAAGCGGAGATGCCGCGCTTGGCGATGGCTTCGCGGCCGTGGCGCGGCCAGCACGTCGAATTTGTCGTCGGCTGGAAATTCGGTATCGACGATTTGTTCGCCCGCTTGCGCGCGCGCGATCAGGCCGGGCAGGCGGTGATAGTTCTGCGAGCCGACCACCAGATCGACCGCGCTGGCGCGGCGGATGATCTCCTTGCCCTCGGCCTGCGCGACGCAGCCGGCCACCGCGATCAGCATGCGGCGGCCGTCGCGCTGCGGCGGCCTCCTTGATCTCGCGCACGCGGCCGATCTCGGAATAAACCTTGTCGACCGCCTTTTCGCGGATGTTGCAGGTGTTGAGGATGACCAGGTCGGCGTCGTCGGCATGTGCGGTTTCGCTGAAGCCGGCCGGCGCCAGCGTGTCCGCCATACGATGGAAATCGTAGACGTTCATCTGGCAGCCGAAGGACTTGACGTGAACTTTGCGCGTTCTGCTCATGCCGCTCGCGTTCGAACCGGAAAAAGCAATGTAACCCGCCGGGGCCGGCTTTGTCCCGCTATTCCATGCCGTTTGAATTCATGACGGCTTTTAAGACGCGGCGGCATGCTGCCGCATTGGCCGCGGCCGGCCGCGCAGCGTCGCGGCGTTCAGCGAGCGCACATCGCTCTTCCAGCCGCCGGTCATCGCTTTGCGGTCGGCCGCGCCATCGGCGGTGAACGGTTCGCCGTAGCTGACCACCGCATCGACCGCGCCGCGCGCGCAGAAAGTCTTGAAGTGCGGCATGAAATCGAGATCGCCATACCACGCCACCAGCGGGCGGTTCTGGCGTCCCATCGGGATGCCCTGCTGGCCGGTGTAACCGATCGACATCGGCTGAATCTTGATGCCGGTCTCCGCCGCGCGCGACGGCTTCATCCACCGCGCCGATCAAAGCGGAACGAAACGGCAGCACGCGGTTGCCGTCGCTCGAAGTGCCTTCGGCAAACAGCACGACCGAGACGCCGTCCATCAGCCGTTTAACGATGGCGCCGATGGCTTCGCCGGTTTGGTGGCGGCGCGCGCGATCGACGAACACCGTGCGCTGCAGGCGCGCGGCGACGCCGACCAGCGGCCAATCGGCCACCTCGCGCTTGGCGACGAAGGCCACCGGCCCGAGCGCGCCGATCACCAAAATGTCGGCCCAGGACAGGTGATTGGATACGAACAGCACCGCGCGGTCGCGCACCGGCGCCCCGACCACGCGGATGCGGATGCGCAACAGCCGGCACAGCGCGCGGGAATACAAGGTCGCGATGACGCGCCAGCCCGGCAAATTAAATTTTTCGAGCAGCCACTGCGCCACGATCAGCAGCGGCGTCATGGTGAAAAAGAACGCCCCGATCAACAGGCAACGCAGCATCAAGTGCTCTTGTCGTCTTTGAGCGGCACGGCGTAAAGCTCGAGCCTGTGATCGACCAATTTGTAACCGAGCTTGCGCGCCACCTCGGCCTGCAGCCGTTCGATGTCTTCCGATTGGAATTCGATCACATCGCCGTTGCGCAGATTGATCAAATGGTCGTGGTGGGCCTCCGGCGCCGTTTCGTAGCGCGCGCGGCCTTCGCGGAAATCGTGCCGCTCGATAATGCCGGCGTCCTCGAACAGGCGCACGGTGCGGTACACGGTAGAAATCGAAATATGCTCGTCGACCTTGACGCAGCGCCGGTACAGTTCCTCGACGTCGGGATGATCGTCGGCCGCCGCCAGCACGCGCGCGATGGTGCGGCGCTGTTCGGTCATGCGCATGCCTTTGGCGGCGCAAAGCGCTTCGATATTGCGCCTTTCAGAAATAGTTTTGTCGGGCGTGGCCACGAGCGTCTCCGTCCGGCTCTCATACCATATTGAACGGCTTGGAGTTCAGACCAGATCGCGGCGCAGCACCAGCGCAGCGGCGCCTTTGCCCCCGGCGTCTTGATAATAGTTGGGGCGGCGGGATATTTCGTGAAACCCGGCGCGGCCATAAAGGCGTATGGCCGGCGCATTGTGCTCATCGACTTCCAGGAATACCGCGCGCGCGCCCAAGCCGGCCAGCCGCCGCAAATGAAAATTGAGCAACATGCGTGCCAGCCCACGCCCGCGCCGCGCGTTGGCGACAGCGACTGAGAGAATTTCCGCCTCGTCCTCGACCAGGCGCGACAGAATGAAGCCGGCCATGGCCGCGCCCGTCATCGCACGATGAGCGATGACGTGGCGATCGATGAGCAATCCTTCGACTTCCTGCTCGCCCCAGCCACGGGCAAACGAGAGGCCGTGGAGCGCGGCGATCGCCGCGGCGTCGCGGCTTGAGGCCTCCGAGAGCACCGGATCGCGCGCGAACATATTTGCGATGATGTTCAGCATCATCGGCGCGCCAATCGGGCAGCATCCTGCGGCTGGGCATCCGGTGCGCGCAGGTAAAGCGGTTTCGGAGCAAGGCCGGTTTCGACCGCGGCGGCGCCCAGCCGCGCCACCCAATCGACGTCGGGCGCGCGGCGGGCATCGATCAAACGCGGTGCGCGTTCGCCGGCCGGCCAGGCCGCTGCAATGATGGCCGCCGCAGTGCCGACAAGCCGCGGCGCGCCGGTTGCCGCCACGCGCAGCGCCTCGCGCAACGGCGCCAGCCGCGGCGCGACGATGGTGCGGCCGCCGGGCCCGAACACCTGCAAATAGACGTGGTCGTGGCGCGCATCGATCGCCACCACCACCGGCTGGGTATCGTCGGCAGCGATCAAGGGCGCAGCATAGGCGGCAAGGGTGGAGAGACCGACCGCCGGTTTGCCGGCGGCGAGGGCGATCCCGCGCGCGGCGGATATGCCGACGCGCAACCCGGTAAAACTGCCGGGTCCGGTGGTGACGGCGATGCGGTCGAGTGCGGCAAAATCGAGCTTGGCCTTTTCGATCACCCGCTTGATCAGCGGGATCAAGGCTTCGGCGTGGCCCCGCGCCATCGGTAACGATTCATGCGCCGCGATCGCCCCGGTCTCGGTGTCGAGCACGGCGGCCGAGCAGGCCTCGAGCGCGGTATCGATGGCAAGAACTCGCATGGCGCGGCACTTATAACACCGTTCGCCGCGCCGTTATCGGCTAGACAGGCCGCACTTCGGTGACGTCGGGCACGAAATGCTTGAGCAGGTTCTGGATGCCGTGCTGGAGCGTGGCGGTCGAGGAGGGGCAGCCCGAGCAGGCGCCCTTCATGGTGAGATAGACCACGCCTTCCTTGTAGCCCTTGAAAGTGATGTCACCGCCGTCGCCGGCCACCGCCGGGCGCACGCGCGTCTCGATCAGATCCTTGATGGTGGCGACCGTGTCGGCATCCTTGGCGTCGAAGAATTCGTCCGCCGCCGCCTGTTCGCCGCCCTCGCTGATCAGCGACGCGCCGCTCATGAAATGCTCCATGATGGCGCCGAGGATTGCGGGCTTGATCTGCTGCCAGTCGCCGTCCCGCTTGGTGATGGAGATGAAATCGGAGCCGTAGAACACGCCGCCGATATTGGGAATGTCGAACAGCCGTGTGGCGAGCGGCGACTGCGCCGCCGCCGCCTTGTCGGGCATGTCGAGCGTGCCGGCCTCTAACACCGGCCGGCCGGGCAGAAATTTCAGCGTCGCCGGATTAGGCGTGGCTTCGGTCTGGATGAACATTGTCTGCTCCTTATCCTTGCGCACGATCTTATCCGAAAACCGGTACCCACTTTTCGGGATCGTGCGCGTTCGGGTTCAAGGCCCGTGGATGACGTGCACTATACACGATAGATGGCGCTTGCGCAGGGCAAGGTCAACCGGCGCAAAACAGCGTGAATTACGAACTGGCGTCGATGTCCTCGTCGCTCAGATGGCCCGGTACGATCGCCACCGGGATCGGGAAGGCGCCGGCGGTTTTGGCCAGGCTCGAGACCAGCGGGCCGGGGCCTTCATTGGCAATACCGGCTGCCAGCACCAAAATGCCGATGTCGGTATCCTCGTCGATCAGCTTGACGATCTCCTCGGCCGGATCGCCTTCACGGATCACGCGGTCCGGAATGATGCTGGCGATGTCCTTGATGCGCGCCGCGTACTTGTCGAACGCCGCATTGGCCGCTTCCATCGCCTCGGCCTTCATGATGTCGGCGACGCCCAGCCATTGCTGATTGCGCTCGCCGGTATCGATCATGCGCAGCATCACGAGCTGCGACTTGGTGCGGCCGGCGCGCTTGGCGGCCCAATAGACCGCGCGGTCGCATTCCTCGGTGTCGTCGATGACGACCAGATATTTGCGCTTGTGGCCGGCCTCGTAGCTGCGCCGCTTGGTGCTCATCCGGGAATGGTCGCATGACGAGCGCCGCCACGACAAGCGGGGTTCGGCGTCAGCGGCGCACGAAGCCGACGATGTCCTTGACCGCCTTCATGGTTTCGGCGGCGAGCGCCTGCGCGCGCGCCGAGCCGTCGGCCAAGACGGAATCGATATAGACCGGATCCTGCACCAGCTTTTTCATTTCGGCGCCGATCGGGCCCAATTTGGCGACCGAGAGATCGGCCAGCGCGGTCTTGAAGGCCGAGAACTGGCCGCCGCCGAATTGGCGCAACACGTCGGCTTTGCTCACGTTATTAAGGGCGGCGTAAATGCCGACCAGATTGTCGGCCTCGGGGCGCGGCTCAAGGCCTTTTTCCTCGCTCGGCAGCGGCTCCGGATCGGTTTTCGCCTTGCGGATTTTTTGCGCGATGGCGTCGGCGTCGTCGGTCAGATTGATGCGCGAATAATCGGAAGGCTCCGACTTCGACATTTTCCTGGTGCCGTCGCGCAGCGACATTACCCGTGTCGCCGGTCCCTGGATGATCGGCTGCGGCTGCGGAAAGAACGCGTCGCCGAAGCCATGGGCTTTGATCGAATCGCCGAAATCGATTATTGAATTTCTGCGCGATGTCGCGCGACAGTTCGAGATGCTGCTTCTGGTCTTCGCCAACCGGCACGTGGGTGGCGCGGTACACCAGAATGTCGGCCGCCATCAGGTTCGGATAGACGTACAGGCCGACCGAGGCGTTCTCGCGGTCCTTGCCGGCCTTCTCCTTGAATTGGGTCATGCGGTTGAGCCAACCCATGCGCGCGACGCAATTGAACACCCAGGCGAGCTCGGCGTGCTCTGCGACCTGGCTCTGGTTGAAGATGATCTGCTTTTTCGGATCGATGCCGCAGGCCAGGAATGCCGCGGTTACCTCACGCGTGGCGCGCGGCAGTTCGGCCGGGTCCTGCCAGACGGTGATGGCGTGCAGGTCGACCACGCAATAAATGCAGTCATAGCGCTCCTGCAGCGCCATGAATTTGGTGATCGCGCCGAGATAATTGCCGAGGTGCAGGTTGCCGGTCGGCTGCACGCCGGAAAAGACGCGTTCCTTGAACGCCATCGTTGATCCTCATCAATTGTCGGGCGTGAATGCCATGCCGTATCGGCGCGGTCTAGTCCCGCTTCCCAGTCGCCCTGGCAATAGCCTTGACCCTGGGCATCCAGGTCTTTCCTTCCGCCGCGCGCATTGCCTCGGCGGCTTCGCTGGTTATAGTGCGCCGCGATTCAAGAGGTAACGCATGTGCCCCCCCGCTACGACGTACTCGGTATCGGCAATGCCATTGTCGACGTGATCGCCCGCGCCGAGGACGATTTTCTGGTCGGCGCACGGCATGAACAAAGGCACTATGGCGCTGATTGACGAAGCGCGCGCCGAAAAGATTTATCAGGCCATGGGTGCGGCGATGGAAAGTTCCGGCGGCTCGGCCGCCAATACCATCGTCGGCGTGGCGAGCTTCGGCGCGCCGCGCGGCCTTTATCGGCAAGGTCAAAGATGACGAGCTCGGCCGCGCCTTCGCCCACGATATCCGCGCCGCCCGCGTCGCCTTCGACACCGCGCCGCGCCAAAACCGGTCCTTCGACCGCGCGCTGCTACATCATGGTGACGCCGGACGGCGAGCGCACCATGAACACTTTTCTTGGCGCGGCGCAGGACTTGAAGCCCGCCGATATCGACGAAGCCACGGTGGCGTCCGCGGCAATCGTTTATCTCGAAGGCTATCTGTGGGATCCGCCGCAGGCCAAGGAGGCTTTCGTCAAGGCGGCGGCGATCGCGCATAAAGCATCGCGCAAGGTCGCGCTCACGCTGTCGGATGCGTTCTGCGTCGATCGCTACCGCGCGGAATTTCTCGATCTGATCCGCAAAGGCACCGTGGATATCATGTTCGCCAATGAGCGCGAGCTGCACAGCCTTTATGAGACCGCCGACTTCGACACCGCGGTCAAAGCACTGCGCGGCGACGCCAAGCTCGCGGTGGTGACGCGCAGCGAGAAAGGCTGCGTGGTGGTCACCCGCGACGGAGTCGAGGCGGTGCAGGCGATGCCGATCGAGCGCGTCGTCGACGTCACCGGCGCCGGCGATCTGTTCGCCGCCGGCTTTCTGGTCGGGCTGGCGCGCGGCAAGGACCATCGCACCGCGCGCCCGGCTCGGCGCGCTGGCGGCCGCCGAAGTGATCCAGCATATCGGCGCGCGGCCGGCGGTCTCGCTCAAGGCGCTGGCCGCCGAAAACGGCCTGCCGCTCTAAACATCCGGAAAAGCGGGGCCCGAACAGCGACGACGCTGCCCGGCGCACGCGATTGGTAACCAATTGGTAACCGAACGTGGTTACCGATTGGTGAACAACCAATCGCGAGGACCGGCCATGGCCAAACGCAAGGACATCGAAATCGACCGGCAGCGACGTGGCGAGCGACCCCGGCGCCGGTCAAGAGCGAACTGCCAACCGTCGAGTCGCCATCGATTTCGCCCGCCGTCGAAACCGCGCCTGCGCCCGAGCCGGTTGCGGTTGAGACGCCGGCTATCGAACCTAAAATCGAATCCAAAGCCGAGACGCCCGCGATCGAACCGGTCACGGCGACAACGACGAAGATCGCGCAGCTCTTTGTCCTGAGGCCGCGCCACAAGCGCTATGCACTGCTCGCCGCCATCGGTGATCTTCGCTGCCGCGCTCGGCGCCATCGTCGGCGCGCTGGCGAGCGGTGGCTTCTCGACGCCCGCGCCGGCCAAGCCCGATGTGGCGGCGATCGAAGAAAACAAGGCGATGCAGCAATCGCTCGCCCAGCTCGCCAAGGAAGTCACGACGCTGAAGGCGAGCCTGGAAGCCGCCAACAAAGCGGCGCACACGCAGATCGCCAAGATCTCCGAACGCCTCGAACATGCCGAGACGCCGACGATCACCGGTTCGATTTCGGCGCCGCAGACCGCGCCCGCCAGCACCGGCGCCGATGGCGGCGCCCTTGCCGCCGCCGCGTCCGCGCGTCGCCACGGCGGAAATCCCGCCGCAGCCTGCGCGTCGCACGGTGCGTGCAGGGCTGGACCATCCGCGATGCGCGCGATGGCTATGTCTATGTGCGAAAATCGCGGCGAGATCTATCAGGTCGTGCCGGGCGCGCCGTTGCCGGCCTCGGCCCGGTGGAATCGATCAAGCGGCAGGACGGCCGCTGGGTGGTGACGACGCCGAAGGGCATCATCGTTTCGATGCGCGACCGCCGCTATTTCGAAGATTTCTGACGCGCCGGAACGACGGCGTCGATCTGAGTGACCGGCGGCGCCGCATAGGGCGCCGCTTTTCATTTGCGCGTGAGGCCAGTGGCGAGCCGCGCCAAACCGTGCCAGATTTCGGCCTGCCGGACGCGGGTGAATGTCATGCGCGGCAGCTGGCTGAAATTGCTGCCGGCGGCGGCGTTCGTGGCTTCGCGGCGGCAGCAACGCCGTCGCGCAAGGCGCGGCGCCGGCCGCCGGCCAAACCGGAAATGACCGAAAGCTGCCCCGGCCTGGTCGCCGCACGCGCCGCCGTTTGCGCACCTGTCGCTTTGCGTCGTCGCCGCGCTCGAGCCGATCAGGTGCGCATCAGTTATATCGGCCATTCGACCTTCCTGATCGAAAGCCCGCAGCTGGTGCGCATCGCCACCGACTACAACGACTATGTGAAGCCGCCGGTGCTGCCCGACATCGCGACCATGAATCACGCGCACACGACGCATTACACCGACATCCCGATCCGGGCATCAAGCACGTGCTGCGCGGCTGGGCGCGAGGACGAAAAGCCGGCGCGCATCGACCTGCAATACAAGGACGTGCGCGTGCGCAACGTGCCGACCAATATCCGGCGCCTGGGACGGCGGCACCGAGACGGCACGGCAATTCGATCTTCATTTTCGAGATCGCCAATCTGTGCATCGCGCATCTCGGCCATCTGCATCACACGCTGACCCAGCAGCAGCTCAACGAAATCGGCCGCGTCGACGTGGTGATGGTGCCGGTGGACGGCAATTACACGCTCGACCTCGACGGCATGGTCGAGGTGCTGCACGCGCTCAAAGCGCCGCTGATGATCCCGATGCATTATTTCAGCGCCTATACGCTCGACCGTTTCCTCGAGCGCGTGCGCCAGGAATGGGAGGTGGAGATCGCCGAGGTCCCGTCGATGGTGGTGTCCAAAACGAGCCTGCCGGCGAAGCCGAAGGTCCTGGTGCTGCCCGGCCACTGACGCCAATGCACCGGTTTTGACTCGCGCGGAACCAAAACGTCGCTGTGGCGTTCATGCAGCGCGATTGACCCGAGAAATCGAGAAGCCGTTCGATGATGCAGACTTGGAGCGGCTGGAAACGGTTTCCCGACGTGAACAGTGGCGATCACGTCGAAGCACCGATCGGGCCGGGGGTCTATGAAGTTCGTCATACCATGACAGGCCGGGTGGTGGCGTTCGGTCATGCTCGCAATGTCGCCAACGCGATCGCCGAGCTGAAGGTCAATGGCGGCGCCGGCCCGATCGCCCGGCTGTTTCGCCGCAGCCTTTGGTATCGCGCGTCGCCGATCTGGAATACCGCACCTGCGCGGCGGCGAGCCGCGCCGAAGCCAAGACCGCCGCGCAGCGGCTGATGGGCCTGCGGCAGACGGCCTGGCGCCGGCGCACGACTCTGGGCTGGGCTGTACGCCACTCCGGTTGAGTTCGCAAAACCGCAATAAATCCGCCAGCGGCCGGCACATAGCCGGCCGCTTTCGTTTTACGGAGCCGTCAGCGATAATCGTCCGTAAAAGGACGTCCCCATGCTCAGCGCCGAACAAAACGATCTGATCACCCGCATCGGCCCCGGCACGCCGGCGGGCTCCTTGATGCGGCGCTATTGGCAGCCGGCCGCATTGGTCGATGAACTTGCCGGAAACCGGCCGATCAAGCCGGTGCGGCTGTTCGGCGAAGACCTGGTGATCTTCAAGGACGACAAAGGCCGCTATGGCCTGATCGGCCGCCGCTGTCCGCATCGCGGCACCGATCTGGCCTATGGCCGGCTGGAAGACGGCGGCCTGCGCTGCGCCTTTCATGGCTGGCTGTTCGACGTCAACGGCAAGTGTCTGCAGACGCCGGCCGAGCCGGACGACAGCAAGCTGTGCGCCAACGTCAAGCAGAAATCCTATCCGGTGGTGGAAAAGAGCGGCATCCTGTTCGCCTATCTCGGGCCGGGCGAGCCGCCGGCCTTCCCGAATTTCGACTGCTTCATCGCGCCGTCGAGCCACACCTTCGCGTTCAAAGGCATGATCGACTGCAACTGGCTGCAATCGCTCGAAGTCGGCATCGATCCGGTGCACACCTCGTTCCTGCATCGCTTCTTCCACGACGAGGATCCGAGCCAGGGCTACGGCAAGATGTTCCGCGACACCTCGCGCGACTCCGACATGCCGATGACGCAGATCATGCGCGAGGTCACGCGTCCGCGCATCGAGGTCGAAGAGACCGACGTTCGGCTTCCGGCTGGTGACGCTGCGCCAGATCAGCGACGCCAGCACGCATGTGCGCGTCACCAACCTGATGTTTCCCGAACGCCTTCATCATCCCGATGAGCCGCGAGATGACGATCTCGCAGTGGCACGTGCCGATCGACGATACCAGGCACTATTGGTACGCGATCTTCACCTCGTTCGGCGCGCCGGTCGACAAGGACGAGATGCGCCGCCAGCGGCTCGCGCTCTATCAATTGCCCGACTACATCCCGAACAAGAACAAGAGCAACGATTACGGCTTCGATCCGCACGAGCAGGAGCAGCGAGACCTATACCGGCATGGGCGCCGACATCAACGTGCACGATCAGTGGGCCTGTGAATCCATGGGCGCGATCCAGGACCGCACGCAAGAGCATCTCGGCACCTCCGACAAGGCGATCGTCGCCTACCGAAAACTGCTGCGTCAGGCGATCGAGCAGGCGGGCAAAGGCGAGCGGCCGTTCATGGTGCTCGATGTCGCGCAGGCCGCGGGTGTCACAGGTCCGGCGGCGATCGACGGCATCGGCCCTATCGACGACTGGCAGGGCTATTGGCAGCGCACCGACGCGAGCAAGCGCCAGGCCGCGAGCTGGGCCAATGGGCACTAGGTTTTAATTTTGATGCCCGCGCGTTCGCGTAAAACCGCCAGCTTCGTCGATCGGCACGGCCTGTGGAGCGCAGAACAGGCGCGCATGGCGGCGCAAGTCGAGCGCGCCATCAAGAAGAACAGTCTCGAAGTCATCCGGTTTTCTTTCGCCGACCAGCACGGCGTGCTGCGCGGCAAAACTCTGCTCGCCGGCGACGCGATCAATGCGCTGCGTTCGGGCGTCACCATGACCACGACGCTGTTGCCAAGGATACCGCGCACCGCACGGTATTTCCGGTGTTCACGCCGGGTGGCGGCTTCACCATGGAGGAGATGCAGGGCGGCGGCGACTTCGTCATGGTCGCCGATCCATCGACATTCCGTGTTTTGCCTTGGGCCAATAAAACCGGTTGGCTGCTGTGCGACATTTATTTCAGTAACGGCAAACCGGTGCCGTTCTCCACGCGCGCGCGCGGCCGTGACGCGCTGGCGGCCTTGAGCAAAGCCGGCTTCGATTTCCTCGCCGGGCTGGAAGTCGAATTCCATCTGTTCAAGCTGGAAAATCCGCGGCTGGCGCCGGCGGACGCCACCTGGCCGCCGGAAGCGCCCGAGGTGAGCCTGCTGACGCAAGGCTATCAATATCTCACCGAATCGCGCTTCGACATGCTCGATCCGGCGGTGGAAATTCTCCGCCGCGGCGTCGAACAGCTCGGCCTGCCGTTGCGCTCGGTGGAGATCGAGCTCGGCCCCAGCCAGGTCGAATTCACCTTTCGCCCACAGCCCGGCTTGCTGGCCGCCGACAGCATGGTTTTGTTCCGCGCGGCGGTAAAGCAGATCGCGCGCCGCCACGGCTATCTGGCGAGCTTCATGTGCCGGCCGGGGTTGCCCAACGTCATGTCGAGCGGTTGGCATCTTCATCAGTCGCTGATCGAGAAAAAATCCAGGCGCAACGCCTTCACGACCGATCACCCCGATACGCTATCGGCCGTCGGCAAAAACTACCTCGGCGGATTGCTCGCGCATGCGCGAGCGGCGGCGGCGTTCACCACGCCGACGATCAACGGCTACAAACGCTACCGGCCGTTTTCGCTGGCGCCCGACCGCGCCATCTGGGCGCGCGACAATCGCGGCGTGATGGTCCGCGTCCTTGGCCAGCCGGGCGATGCCGCGACCAGGCTGGAAAACCGCGTCGGCGAGCCGGCGGCCAACCCCTATCTTTATGTCGCCTCGCAAATCCATGCCGGGCTCGACGGCATCGCGCGCAAGTTTGATCCCGGTCCGTCTGCCGATACGCCTTATGAAACGGCTGCCGCCCTGCTGCCGAAAGACCTCGGCGAGGCGCTGAGCGCCCTGCGCGCCGACGACTGCTTCCGCGCCGGTTTCGGCGCCGCCTTTATCGATTATTATGCCCACATCAAGGACGCCGAGTGCGAGCGATTCCACAAAGAATCGCGCGTGCAATCTGACGTGACGCCCTGGGAACAGAAAGAATATCTGGATTTATTTTGATGCCATACGCAATTACACCGGACAACGTGAAGCTCCATTACGAAGAAACTGGGAAAGGCGCGCCTATTCTGTTCGTGCACGAATTCGCGTCCGACCATCGCGGCTGGGAGCCGCAAATGCGCGAATTCGGCAAGCGCTACCGCTGCATCACCTACTCGGCGCGCGGCTATGTGCCGTCCGACGTGCCCCCACCCGACGTCTACAGCTATCTTCATGTGATGCGCGACGCGATCGCCGTGCTCGATCATCTCAAGATCGAAAGCGCCCACCTCATCGGCCTGTCGATGGGCGGCTACACCACGCTGCAGGTGGCGCTCAATCATCCGCAACGCGTGCGCTCGATGGTGCTGGCCGGCACCGGCTCGGGCAGCGAGCGCTGGTACACCAAGGATTTCCACAAACATTCGCAGGCGATCGGCGATCAATTCGAACGGGAAGGTTCGGCGGCGGTCGCGGCGACCTATGGTCGCAGCCCAAGCCGCATACCGTTTGAATTGAAGGACCCGCGCGGCTTTGCCGAGTTTACAGCAAGGCTGGCCGGGCACGATCCTAAAGGCTCGGCGTATACCTCACGCGGTTTTCAGGGCGCGCGGCCTTCGCTCTACGATTTCGAGGATGCCATCCGCAAGCTCAAGAGCCCGGCTTTGATCGTGGTCGGCGATGAGGACGAGCGCTGCATCGAGCCGAGTCTGTTTCTCAAAAGCGCCATAGCGGCCTCGGGCCTGGTGGTGTTTCCGAAAACCGGCCACGTGGTCAATCTGGAAGAGCCGGATCTATTTAACGAAGTCGTTGGCGATTTCTTGGCGCGCGTCGAGGCCGGCCGCTGGCTGGCCCGCGATGCGCGTACGTTGGCCGTGGCGCAGGTGGCGCCGGCATGGAACCGGAAACCGGCCTGACCGGTTAGGGGAGGCAGGAGAATCGCCGATGCTGAAATGGGCCGTTATTTTCCTGCTGATCGCCATCGTTGCCGGTATTTTCGGCTTCACCGGCGTCGAGCAGGCCTCCGCCACCATCGCGCAATGGCTGTTCGGTATATTCCTGGTGCTGTTTATCGGCGCGCTGGCGATCGGACTGGCGATCGGGGCGAGGTTGATGTCATAGCGTGGTCACTGATCTAGATTGCGAGTAAATCTTGCTTGAGATCGACATCGGGGATGTCGGTCACGCGATCCCGCGAGGCGCGTAGCAAATCTTGATCGGCCTTCGGTAGGCTGGGTAGGTCGCCATCCTTGAAATATCCGAGCGCCTTCAAAGGCAATGCCGGGTCATTCCTGAACATTTTACTGAAGGCTGCCAAACCTCGCTCCAATGATGTCCCCGCAGAAATCATGGCTGAGATGTCTCGATAATCTTTCGCTTCTGCGCGATCGAGTGTCGCCTTTAACTTCGTAGCCATAAGGTCTTCCAGCGATGCTACGAGAAGTACCAAATCCGATGTTTGAAGCGGGTCATTGACACGTCCAATTTTAAGGTCGCCGAAAAACGACACCTTCACCGAACCGGAAGGCATCTTGGCCATGATCACTAAGGTATGAGGGTCTTCTTGAAGGGTCTTCGCGCCATCCATGAATGCGAATAAGTCTTGGAGCTTCTTTTTGTCGAGCGGTCCGGCACTAAAAAAATCGAAGTCGATCGAGACGCGATGTCCGAGATGAAGCGCGATCGCTGTGCCGCCATAAAGTACGAAGGACGCTTTCGGGGCGGGAGCTAGTTGCGGCCAGATTTCCTGTTGTGCCGGCGGTAGAAATTCTTTCTTGGGGTCAAAGCACTGTGGCATGAAGCGATCTCCGGGGCGGCCGGTCGGGTATCGCCTGACCCGTCGCCGCCGACAAACGGCCGCGCCAAAACTCCCAAGATTTTTCACTCAGCCAACCCGGCTCTGCTTGTCGCATGAGCCCCACAAGCTGATCCGGGCCAACGATGGTCTCAATCCGCCTGATGTCAGCGAATGACGCAAACTCCATCGCTTGCGCAAGCACGCGAGCACGGGATCGCGGTTGCGATCCGACCGGCTCCCACCAGAAATATTTCTGTTCCAATTCCGAAGCTAAGTTTGCCTGGAGACGGACTTCCATCGATCCGACCATGATCAATTATACCATATTCAGTCGAATTCGATCAATCATCGACATCAGGATCAGAGTAAATTCTACCGATAACTCATTAGGTTATGGGGCAGGGCTACGCAAAAAAGAGGTATGCTGTCCAACTTCGATTAAACCGAGTCACGCGAACTGAAAAAGCAGTGAATTTGAAGCTCTTTCGTCTTGTTGCCATCGCACCTGGAATACCGGCTTGGCGATATCAAGACCGATTGTCGTGATCGTTTGCATGCTTGGCTCCTCTAAATTGTGGGGGACTTAACAGCACCCACATTCATGGCACTCACGTGCCGGTGGAGGAGCCGTCCACAGCATCAAGAGCTGACATCGCGCGCTTGATCGGGAATGAAAGAAGCCGCTAATTGAGCTACTTAGCGCCGAGAGATGACCAGATGCGTGTCGATTTAAAAAGGGCATTGTCTAAATGGCCCGCAACGTGGCCGGCTGTTCGCGGCATAGTGAGAGAGACATTCACAGCGCCAAAAATAGTCGTCTACACGGCCGTCACTGGCAATTACGACGATTTACTTCCACCAGCAATGAAGGTGCCCGGATGGGATTATTTGTGTTTCACAGATGAGCCATTGGCACCAAAGTTTGGATGGAGCATCCGAGCGTTGCCCAAGAATGACCTTGATCAAATACGACTTTCACGTCTTCCCAAGATTTTGCCTCATCGCCTTCTAACAGACTATGACGTGAGCATTTGGATTGATGGGCACATTGGCATCCGCGGCGATCTTGGTGAATTTTGCAGGATGGCACTAATGCATGCGGACATCGCATTTTTCCGCCACGGTGAACTTCGTCCCTCTGTTGCTGCGGAAATTCAAGCTTGCTGGCAGGCAGGGAAGGCTCCGCTAGAGGTTATGAATCTTCAATATCAGCACTACCTCGCCGAAGGTTTTCCGGATAATGCGGGCATCATTCCTGAAGCTGCGGTGATTGTGCGCAGGCATCATCGGGCTCACATTTGCGCAGTCATGGAACAATGGTGGGGAGAATTTCAGCGGCATTGCGCGCGCGATCAAGTAAGCCTGCCGTACGTTATTTGGAAAAATTCGCTTGTCGTTACATTGCTAGATTGGGACGTACGATCCGCACCGTGGTTTGAATATCGTGGTCACTCCCAAAGAAATTCGGCCACTGCAGCATTCAAAACCGGCCACTAGGGACCGAAGCAAGCCAACGCCCTTCGGCTTATAGGTATGTAGGCCACTAAACATCCACGCTTGCTGACAGCGCGTTTTCCTGGATGAACTGCCGGCGCGGCTCGACCAGATCGCCCATCAACTGGTCAAACAGCACATTGGCCTCGTCGACTTCCTTGATGCGGACTTGGAGCAACGAGCGCGCATTGATGTCGAGCGTGGTTTCCCACAATTGCCCGGGGTTCATTTCGCCCAACCCTTTGTAGCGCTGCATCGCGATGCCCTTGCGCCCGGCATTGGTGAGCGCCTCGAACAGACCGACCGGCCCGTGGATTGCGGTGGTTTCGTCCTTGCGGCGCAGCATGGCGGGCGGAGTCGGGCGCGGGAAGATCTGCTGCAACGACGGCGCAAATTCGTCGAGCTTGCGCGCGTCGGCCGAGCCCAACAGCGCCTGGTCGATGATTGCCGCTTCCTTGACGCCGCGCACGGTGCGCTCGAAATGGAAGCCGTCTTCGTCGAAGGAGCCTTTCCAGCCACGCTCGGTCTCGTCTTCCAGCGCGTCGAGCCGCTTGGCGATGTAATCGGCGGCGGCGGCGCCCGTTTTGACATCGGAAGTAACGCTCGGCGTCAGCACGCCGGCGATCGCGGCCTGCTCGATCACCTTGCGGTTATAGCGGCTGTGCAGGCCTTGCAGGATATTGCGGATGGCGCGCGCGCCCTCGACCAGCGTGAGCAGGTCGTGCCCGCCGCGCTCCTCGCCAGAGGCAAGTCGGAGCACGGAATCCTCCAACCCCGTCGCAATCAGGTAATCTTCGAGCGCGCGCTCGTCCTTAAGATATTGCTCGGACTTGCCGCGATTGACCTTATAGAGTGGCGGCTGCGCGATGTAGATGTGGCCGCGCTTGATCAGCTCTTCCATCTGCCGGAAGAAGAACGTCAGCAGCAGCGTGCGGATATGACTGCCGTCGACGTCGGCGTCGGTCATGATGATGATCTTGTGGTAGCGCAGCTTGTCGGGATTGAACTCGTCGCGCCCGATGCCGGTGCCGAGCGCGGTGATCAGCGTGCCGATTTCCTGGCTACCCAGCATCTTGTCGAAGCGCGCGCGCTCGACGTTGAGAATTTTGCCGCGCAGCGGCAGCACGGCCTGGAATTCGCGGTTGCGGCCCTGCTTGGCGGAGCCGCCGGCCGAAATCGCCCTCGACGATGAACAGTTCTGATTTTGCCGGATCGCGTTCCTGGCAGTCGGCGAGTTTGCCCGGCAGCGATGAGATGTCGAGCGCGCCCTTGCGGCGGGTGAGATCGCGCGCCTTGCGCGCGGCCTCGCGCGCGGCTGCGGCTTCCACCACCTTGCCGACGATGACGCGGGCTTCCTGCGGGTGAATCTCGAACCAGTCCTGCAAAGCCTGGTTGATGACGTTTTCGACCACCGGGCGGACTTCCGAGGACACCAGTTTGTCTTTGGTCTGCGAGGAGAACTTGGGGTCCGGCACCTTGACCGAGAGCACCGCCGTCAAGCCTTCGCGGCAATCGTCGCCGGTCAGCGCCACTTTTTCCTTGCGCGTGGTGCCGATGGTTTCTGCGTATTGCGTGACTTGACGGGTCAGCGCGCCGCGGAAGCCGGCCAGATGCGTGCCGCCGTCGCGCTGCGGGATGTTGTTGGTGAAGCACAGGACGCTCTCGTGATAACCGTCGTTCCACCACAAGGCGGCTTCCACCGTGATGCCTTCGCGCTCGGCCTTGATCATCACCGGCTTGGGGATCAGCGCGGTCTTGTTGCGGTCGAGGTATTTGACGAACTCCTCAACACCGCCTTCGTATTTCATCTCCTCGCGCTTCTCGACCGCGTGGCGCATGTCGGACAGCACGATGTTGATACCGGAATTGAGAAACGCCAATTCGCGTAAGCGATGCTCGATGGTGGCGAAGTCGAACTCCACCATGGTGAAGGTCTTAGGCGAGGGGAAGAACGTGACTTCCGTGCCGCGCTTGCCGCCGCTGTCGCCGGTAGCTTTGAGCGGCGCGACCGCGACGCCGTCGGCGAATTCCATGAAATGCTCTTTGCCGTCGCGCCAGATGGTGAGCTTGAGCCAGCTTGAGAGCGCGTTGACCACCGAGACGCCGACGCCGTGCAGCCCGCCCGACACCTTGTAGGAGTTCTGGTCGAATTTTCCGCCGGCATGCAGCTGCGTCATGATGACTTCGGCCGCCGATATGCCTTCGCCTTTATGGATGTCGGTCGGGATGCCGCGCCCATTGTCGCGCACCGTCACCGAGCCGTCCGGGTTGAGGATCGTCACCACTTCGGTGGCGTGGCCGGCGAGCGCCTCGTCGATCGAGTTGTCGACGACCTCGTAGACCATGTGGTGCAGGCCTGAACCGTCATCGGTGTCGCCGATATACATGCCCGGGCGTTTGCGAACCGCATCGAGACCCTTGAGGACCTTGATCGATTCTGCGCCGTAGTCGGATTCGAGTTTTTTGGCCGGTTCAGCCATCGGCAGCACCCTCAAAACGGGCGAAAAAATGAGTCGGATTTGTCGTTTGGTGTGACACGAAACATAGGTTCCGTACAGCGCAAAGTAAGTGCTGTTAATATGTTGATTTGGAATGGTTTTTTAAAGGCTAGGTGGCTTGAAAAATGGCCATTTTTTGAAGCGTTTGGCGCGCCGGTTTGCAAGTTTTTATCAACAATTCGAACAGCCGTTTTTCAACGCCATCGAACGGCCACGTGCGACGCCCAAATCGGGCGCGCTTGCGTATAAGGGCGGGTTGGCTTCTAAGCATTCGCTACTAACATAAGCGCGCCCGTCGTGAATTTGTTTTCTATGCATTGGCTCAATAGACCGCTCGAAGTTCCGCATCGCCTGCGCGCCATTGTGCGCGCGCGTGAATCGAGCGTGATTGTGATTGCCATCGTGGTCGGCATTATTGCCGGCCTGGCAGTCGCTGCCATGGGTGCCGCTGTTGGCCTCATGCATCTGACGTTTTTTGGTCTCGATCCGGGCGAGCGGCTGTCGGGCCGGGTCTCGCTCAACCCGCTTTATGCCTTTCTCACGCCATGCCTGGGTGGGCTGCTGTTCGGCCTGGTGACGGCCTATATCACCCGCCGGCGCGGCACCGAAGTCGATCCCGTAGAAGCCAATGCGCTGCATGGCGGGCGCATGTCGATGCGCGGCAGCTTCATCGTGGCGGCGCAGACCGTATGGTCGAGCGGCATCGGCGCCTCGGTCGGCCTGGAGGCCGGATATACCCAACTCGCCAGCGGCATCGCCTCCAAGATCGGTCAAGCCTTCCGGCTGCGCCGTAACGACATGCGCATCCTGGTCGGTTGCGGGGCGGCCGCCGCCATCGCCGGAGCCTTCGGTGCGCCCTTGGGCGGCGCTTTCTACGGCTTTGAGCTGATTATCGGCAGTTATTCGATCGCCTCGCTGGCGCCGGTGGGCATGGCGGCCCTGGTCGGGTATTTGACCGCGCAGATTTTCGCGCCTGACCGGCTCGGCATCGAAACCGGCGCGGTTTCGAGCCTCGCCGTACATGATGTGGTCATCGCCGGCGGAGTTGGCCTGCTCGCTGCCATTTTCGGGATCGCCCTGATGCGCGGTGTTGCCGCCTGCGAGACGTTTTTCTCGCGCTTGCGGGTGAAGCCGGCCCTGCGCCCGATGATTGGCGGCGCGCTGGTCGGCCTGTTGGCGATGATTTCGCCCCAAGTCATGTCATCGGGCCATGGCGCCTTGCATTTGACCGGCATATTCAAACTGCCGGTCGCGATGATCGCGTTGATTTTCGTGCTCAAGGCGCTAGCTTCGATCATTTCGCTTGGCACCGGCTTCCGCGGTGGTTTGTTCTTTGCCTCGCTGCTGCTCGGCGCGCTCGGCGGGCAATTATTCGCCGACGGGCTCAACGCGGCGTGGCCGGGATTGCATGCCAACGCCGACGCCTATGCCATCATCGGCATGGGCGCGCTGTCGGTCGCGGTGATCGGCGGCCCGCTGACCATGACCTTCATTGCGCTGGAAACCACCGGCGACTTGTGGCTCACCACCGCTGTTCTCATTGCAGTCATTATTTCCATGCAGGTCACGCGCGAGTTCTTCGGCTATTCCTTCACCACCTGGCGGTTCCATCTGCGCGGCGAGACCATCCGCAGCGCGGCCGATGTCGGCTGGATCAGGGATCTGACGGTCGGCCAGATGATGCGCTCGGATGTGCGCAGCACCCCGGTGGAGACGCCGATCTCGGCTTTTCGCGAAACCTTTCCTTTGGGCTCGGCCACTCAGGTGATTGCAGTGGATGAGGACGGCCGTTACGCGGGCATCGTGATCGTAGCCGAGGCGCACGCGCCGGAACTGGCCGCCACCGCGTCGGTACGCGACATTCTGCGCCACGCCGATCACATGTTGTTGGCGCAATTGACCGCGCAGGAGGCGATCGCGGCGTTCGACCGCTTCGAGGCGGAAGCGCTGGCGGTGGTCGATAGCGGCGAGCGCCGGCAGGTTGTCGGGCTGCTGAGCGAGGCGCATGCGTTGCGGCGTTATTCCGACGCATCGGAACGCCAGCGGCGGGAACTGCTGGGCGAGTTGTAGTTAGGGCTTGCGGCCTGCCGCTTCGCCCAATTCGTGCGCCCTCAAGGCCACGCGATTAAGATGGTGGAAGCGCGGCTGATAGTCGGGGATTGGATGGCTGAAAACGTTCAAGGCAGCCGCCAGCAATTCGACGCGGTCAAGCTCGCTGCGCATAGTGTCAAGCACCTCATCCAGTTCGCGCTTGATCTGCTCGTGTGCTGCCTCGGTCATCTCGCCCTCTGGCTTTCCTGCGGGGTCTCCATCGCCCGCTGGCGCCTTAGGGGTAAGCGGATAGAGCAGTGATGGTTCCTGGAATAGGGCCCTTCAAGATTTCTCGATGAATGGAACCGGCGCGAACCGAACTCAGCCGCGCGGTTCCACGGTCCCGGCGCGCACCTCGAATACCTGTGCCCGCCCGACAATATCGCCGAACGCCACCGGGTCTGCGCCGGTCATCCAGACCTGCGCGCCGAGATTGGCGAGCGCGTCGTAAAGCGCGGCGCGCCGCGCCGGATCGAGATGGGCGACGATCTCGTCGAGCAGCAGCAACGGCGCAAAGCCGGTCATGTCCTTGATCAACCCGGCATGCGCCAAAACCAGGCGGATCAGCAGTGCCTTTTGTTCGCCGGTGGAGGCTTGTGATGCCGGGATGCCCTTGCCGGCATGGGCAACGGTAAGATCTGACAAATGTGGACCGTCGAGGGTGCGGCCGGCGGCCGCGTCGCGCGCGCGATTATCTCGGAGCAAAGCACGGTAGCGATCCTCGATCTCAATCGCTTTGTGATCGGGCAGCAATTTTTCCATCCAGCCGTCGAGCGCAATCTCGGCGCGCGGGAATTCCGGCGCCTGGTCGCGCGCCGCGGCCAGCGCGCCCGCCAGGCGGTTGACCGTTTCCGCCCGCGCTGCCGCCACCGCCACCGCCACTTCGGCGGTCTCATGCTCGACCGCGTCGAGCCAATGGGGATCGCTCTGGGGGTCTTCCAGCAAGCGGTTGCGCGATCTTAACGATCGCTCGAGGGCTGCGACGCGGCTGGAATGTTGCGCGTCGACCGCCAATACCAGTCGATCGAGAAAACGGCGGCGCTCGGAGGCCGGTCCGTTGAACAGCGGGTCCATGGCCGGCGTAAGCCACACCACGCGCAGATGGTCGGCGAAGGCCGCCGCCGAGCCGACACTCTCGCGATCGATGCGGCATTTGCGCGCGGGGGCTAAATCCTCGCCGACCGGCGGATCGATGCCGGTGCCGAGTGTGGCCAGCCCCAACAGGCCTTCGACTTCGGCATTGACCGCCCAGGCGCCGTCGCCTTCGGCGAACGCCAGTTCTTCCATGGTGGCGCGGCGCAGGCCGCGGCCCGGCGCCAGCAGCGAAATGGCCTCGATCAGATTGGTCTTGCCGGCGCCATTGGCTCCGGTCAGCACCACCGGCCCGGCCTGTCCAAGCTCGACCTGTGCGGCGTGATAGCTGCGGAAGTTCGAGAGCGTCAGGCGGCGGATGAAGGCGGCGGTCATAATGATGTTTTTAACTGTCATGGCCGGGCTTGTCCCGGCCATCCACGCCTTGCTTCGCGGCTTCAAAGACGTGGATGCCCGACACAAGGCCGGGCATGACGACGATTGGAATCTTGCGCCGGTACTACACCCGCATCGGCATCAGCACATAGAGCGCGCCTTTGGCATCCTTGTCCTGGATCAGCGTCGGCGATCCTGGATCGGCGAGCTTGAGCACAGCCACCTCGCCCTCGATCTGCGCGGCGATGTCGAGCAAATAGCGCGAGTTGAAACCGATATCGAGCGGATCAGCTGCGTATTCCACTTCAAGTTCCTCGGTGGCACTGCCGGAATCCGGATTTGTCACGGACAGCACCAGCTTTCCGCCGGTGATCGAGAGCTTGACCGCGCGGCCGCGCTCGCTCGATACGGTCGAGACGCGGTCGACCGCGGCCTCAAAATCCTTTTTGTCGACGGTCAGGCTCTTGTCGTTATTGGCCGGGATGACGCGGCCATAATCCGGGAAGGTGCCGTCGATCAATTTGGAAGTGAGCACCACGTCGCCGATCGAGAAGCGGATTTTGCCAGCGGAGAGTTCAATGGCGACCTCGCCCTCGCCGGTTTCGATCAGCCGCTGCACTTCGCCGACGGTCTTGCGCGGTACGATGATGCCGGGCATGCCGGCGCCGCCTTGCGGCAGCGGCAGTTCGACCTGCGCCAGACGATGGCCGTCGGTCGCAACGGCTCGTAACGTTCCGGACTTGGCGCTGCCGGCCGTGTGCAGATAGATGCCGTTCAAATAATAGCGCGTCTCTTCCGTCGAGATTGCGAATTGGGTCTTATCAATGAGCCGCTTCAAGTCACCGGCGGCGAGCTTGAAGGAATGCGTCATCTCGCCGGCGGCAAGATCCGGGAAATCGCTTTCCGGCAGGGTCTGCAAGGTGAAACGCGAGCGGCCAGCGCGCAGCGAGAGCACCGCGCGGTCGCCGGAGCCCTCGATCACAATCTGCGAGCCTTCCGGCAGCTTGCGCACGATCTCATAAAACATGTGCGCGGGCACGGTGGTGGCGCCGCCCGGCGACACCTCGGCGGCGACGCTGTCGATGACTTCGAGATCGAGGTCGGTGGCCTTCATGCTGAGCTTGCCCTTGTCGGCTTTGATCAGCACGTTGGCGAGAATCGGAATGGTGTTGCGCCGCTCGACCACACGATGGACGTGGCCCAGCGACTTTAAAAGCTCTGCACGCTCGACGGTAACCTTCATGGAGAGACCCGCTTCGGCGCCTTGAAACCCGCCCGGATTTCAGGCGCGGCGCCTAGCCGGCGGCTCGCGGAATGCGAGGCCGGGGGAGAAAGGTGACGAATACGAGGGATTTAGGCAAGGGCGCGTTTTTGCTCCCCGATCATATCCCCAGGGCGTCCACAGGGACCTCTCCCCCGCAAGAGGGGAGAGGCTGGGGGCGGTTGTCGGGCTATTCCTGTAGCTGGCGCTTCAAAATCTCGATTTCCTCGGCCAGCGCCATGTCATTGCCGACCAGGCCCTCGATCTTACGTACCGCATGCAGCACGGTGGTGTGATCGCGACCGCCAAAGCGTCGGCCGATCTCAGGCAGCGAACGCAAAGTGAGCGTCTTGGCCAGATACATCGCGACCTGACGGGGCCGCACCACATTGGCGGTGCGGCGCGACGACAGCAGGTCGGACCGGCTGACATTGTACTGGCGCGCAACCACGCGCTGGATGTCCTCGATCTTGACCCGCTTGGGCTCCTGCGGGCGGATCAGGTCGCGTACCTCGCGCTCGGCCATTTCCAGGGTGACCGCGTGGCCGGTGAGTTTGCTATGGGCGAGCAGGCGGTTGAGCGCGCCTTCCAGGTCCCGGCCGTTATGGGTGACGGTCTTGGCGATATAGCCGAGCACCGGTTGCGGCACGTCGAAAGTCGGGTGATGCGCGCGCGCCGCGGTCACCCGCGATTTGAGGATTTCGAGGCGCAATTCTTCGCCAAGCGGACCCATTTCAACGACCAGTCCGCCGGCCAGCCGTGAGCGCACCCGGTCATCGAGGCTTTCGAGGTCCGAAGGGGGGCGATCGGAGGCGATCACCACCTGTCGACCGGCATCGATCAGGGCATTGAGCGTGTGGCAGAACTCCGCCTGGGTCGACTTGCCTTGCAGGAATTGCAGGTCGTCGATCACCAGCACGCCGATGCCGCGCAGAGCTTCCTTGAAGGCGAGCGCCGTTTGGGTTCGCAGCGCCGAGACAAAGCCATACATGAACTTCTCGGCGGTCAGATAAAGGACCTTGCGCTCGCCTGTGGCGTTACCGCTCCAGGTCACCGCCTGGAGAAGATGCGTTTTGCCCAAGCCCACACCGGCATGGATATAGAGCGGATTGAACATCACGGCGTCGCCGCGCTTGGCGGCGGCGACCTGCTTGGCGGCGGCTTGGGCCAGCGTGTTGGAACGACCGACCACGAAGGTCTCGAAGGTCAGCCGCGCGTCGAGCGGCGATCCGCCCAGTGCCTCATGCGCGCCGGGATCTCCGGCGGGAAGCGGCCGCCCATTGCCGTTCTGGCCGTTGAAGCGGCGCCGTCGCCGGCAGAGGTCTCCAACTCGGCCTTGGGCTTGACAATGGCCGAGCGCAGGACAGCCGAGCGCACAACCAGTTCGATGCGGCCGACGTGAGTCTGTTCCGTCTGCCAGCAGGCTAACACGCGCTCGGCATAGTGCGACTGGATCCAGCTCTTGAGGAAACGGGTCGGCACCGACAGGCGCACCGTACCCTCCTCGATGGCCTCCAGGTCCATGCGCGCAAACCAGCTCGAATAGACATCGTCGCCAACCTCGGCGCGCAGGCGCCCCTTCACTCGTGACCAGCCGTCCTGATCCGCGTTCGACATTTTCTTGACTTCTCTATCTTGCTTGATCGGTTGAAACGGACGCGGGTTGCTCGGCTGGCGGTTGACCGCCAACGCACCGGGAACGGGACGCAACAAACTCGATGACGTTGTCTTTGGGAGTTTTCGGTCCGTCCGGTCTTAGCGCTGGGCGGAACGACATTGATGCGGTTCGAGGATGTTGCGCCTCAAACCGTGGGTGGCGGGGTTGCGGCGCGATTGCCGGGGCTCGCGATCCAGACCGGGCGGGCGACATCCAGGCGTGAACTTACACTGGACGATGGCCGTCCAATGGATTCTGTCATGTTCGACGAAACTCGCCCCGCCACTGGCATAATTATTCCCCCGAATTGCTAGCCGGGCTGACGCCCGGTCGTCCGCTTCATGCCGTCAGCAGGCAAACAAAAGCTGTTCTCATCCGCGATGAGCGTGAAGCGAAACCTTGTTTTGAAGTCGCCCGCGACTTACGAGCGCTTGATTTAAAAAAAACACAAGCGTTCACGGCTCGCAATGAAAATCGCAAATATGGCCATGCCACATGATGAAATCGCGCGCCGCCGCGATCGCCGGCCTGTGCATAATTTGGTTCTCAACGTGTTGATGAGTCGCTGGAATCGCGTGTGCGAATTTTCTATTCGGGCCCGCCGCAACGGTCGAAATAATTTTAAGACAAGACTTACGAAGAATGACTGTCACATATGCATTTCTGCGGTGGTTTTGGGCCCATGCCAGTTAAGCCTTTCAAGACGCAAAAAAATTTATGCGCGAAATTTCAAGGTAACCCTCATTTCGATATTCAGGCGCGCGCGTCTGCTGCCGAAGATCGTCAACTAAAATCGGATGAGCAAAAATTTTTGACGCGGCGATGACGTTTTGACGTCATTGCGCAAATCCGTGCCGGATGTGGCCGGAATTCTCACGAATCTGAAGCAAAATGCCCGCGCGAACGACGGGCGGCGCTTATTTCGCGAGCTTGGCGATCCGATGCGAGAGCCGCGAGACCTTGCGGCTGGCATTGTTCTTATGAACGACGCCGCGCTGGGCCGACCGCATGATGACCGGTTCCGCTTCCTTGAACGCCGTCAAAGCCGCAGTGCGGTCGCCGCTGGCGATGGCTTCCTCGATCTTGCGGACCGAATTGCGCAGCACCGAGCGGCGCGCTTTATTCACGATGGTCCGGCGCGCGATCTTGCGCGTGGCTTTGCGGGCGGACTTTGTATTGGCCATGAGCTTCTCATCCAACAAAAACTAGGGCGGCGAGAACCCCCGCCGCCACCGGCGAGGCTTATAGGAGGGCCCCGCCTAGGCGTCAACGCCGGTCATTAAGCCCGATTAGGCGACCCGTTTGGCCCGGACCGCGTCATTGCCGGCGGTGACGGCGGTACGATCGGATGCCGACAGGGATGCGAGCGGCGGCTTGACCCGCGCCAGCGCCGCATCGCCATGGATATGCGCGAGCAATGCCTTCACCCCCGGCACCAATGGTTTGCCGTCGAACAGCTTGCGGACGGCAACCGCCGCTTCGAGCGCGGCGGTATCGCCAGCGCTCCAGGCGCGCGCACACAGATCGGCGTTGAGATTGGCGGTCGCCGAGATGCAGCCGGCGAAAGCGCCATCGCGCGCTTCCAAGAGCGCGGCCTCGGTCGAGGGGAACACGGCAAAGTCCTTCGAGATCGCCGCGGCCGAACGAGCATAGGCCATGTCGCCGGAGGAGTCCTTCAATCCCACGATGCGGGAGGGGAATTTCTCCAGCAGGCGCTTGATCAGCGCCACGTGCCAGGGCAGGCCGGACATCGCCGGGAAATGATAGAGGTAGATCGGGATCGGTTTTGCCGCCGTCGCCTTCACCAGCGTCTCGATATAGGCGACCAGGCCGTCGTCGGGCACGCCCTTATAATAGAACGGCGGCAGCACCAGCGCGCCGGCAAAGCCGAGCTCCGCGGCATGGCGGGTGAGGGCGATCGCGTCCGACACTGCGGCAGCACCGGTGCCCACCATCAGCCGGTTCAAGGGCATGCCTTGTGTCTTGTAGGCGCTCATGACGCCCTTACGTTCCTCGAGCGAAAACGACGTCGCCTCGCCGGTGGTGCCAAGCACATTGAGGCCGTCGCAGCCGTTATCGAGCAGATAGCGCGCGAGCTTCACTGCGCGCGCCAGATCGGGCGCGCCGCTGTCCTCGATCGGGGTGGCGACGGCAGCGATCACACCGGAAAGGGTCTTGCTCAACTTAAGTCCTCCGTCTCGCTGTCGGCCTTTATTTAGCCGCTGACATTATAGGCGGCCAGCGCCGCCATGGTGACCAGCTGATTGTCCTGGGCGCCGAGTTGCACGATCTGCACCGGCCGGTCGAGACCTACCAGCAACGGCCCGATCACGGTGGCGCCGCCCAGTTCCTGCAGCATTTTGGTCGAGATCGAGGCCGAATGGAACGCCGGCATCACCAGCACATTGGCCGGCCCCGACAGCCGGCAGAACGGATAGGGCGCCGCCAGTGCCGGATTAAGCGCCACGTCGGCGGCCATTTCGCCGTCATATTCGAAATCGACCCGCTTATGGTCGAGAATTTTTACCGCCTCGATAACGCGCGCCGAGCGCTCACCCTGCGGATGGCCGAAGGTCGAGAACGCCAGCATCGCCAGCCGCGGCTCATAGCCGAGCCGGCGCGCCACGCCGGCCGCCTCGATGGCGATCTCGGCGATCTCCTGCGCCTCCGGCATTTCGGTGACTGCCGTGTCGGCCACCACCACGGTGCGGCCGCGCGCGATCACCAGCGAGACGCCGATCACGCGGTGGCCGGGCTTGGGATCGATGACGTTGCGGACATCCTCGAGCGCGACCGAGAAATTGCGGGTCACGCCGGTCACCATGGCGTCGGCATCGCCGAGCGCGACCATGCAGGCGGCGAAATAGTTGCGGTCGGTGTTCACCAGCCGTTGGCAGTCGCGCAACAGATAGCCGCGCCGTTGCAACCGTTCATACAAGTAATTGAGGTAGGCGGCGTTGCGGGTCGACATCCGGGCATTGATGATCTCGATGCCTTCGCCAAGTTCGATGCCGGCTTCGCGCGCGGCTTCCTTGACGCGGTCCTCGCGCCCGACCAAGAGCGCTGTGCCCAGCCCCTGGCTCACGAAGCTCGCCGCGGCGCGGATCACCTGCTCTTCTTCGCCCTCGGCGAACACCACGCTCTTCGGGCTGCGGCGCAGCCGGGCATAGACCTGCACCATGGTTTCAGCGATCGGGTCGCGCCGCGCGTTCAATTGCTGGCGGTAGGCGTCCATGTCGACGATGGGCTTGCGGGCGACGCCGGTATCCATGGCGGCCTTCGCCACCGCCGGCGGTATCGCCGAGATCAGCCGAGGATCGAACGGCACCGGGATAATGTATTCCGGTCCGTATTTCGGCCGCGCGCCATAGGCGGCGGCGACCTCGTCCGGCACGTCCTCGCGCGCAAGGGCTGCCAGCGCGTTGGCGGCGGCGATCTTCATCTCCATGTTGATGGCGGAGGCGCGCACGTCGAGCGCGCCGCGGAAGATGTAGGGAAAGCCGAGCACGTTGTTGACTTGGTTCGGGTAGTCGGAGCGCCCGGTCGCCATGATGGCGTCGTCGCGCACCTCGGCCACTTCCTCGGCGGTGATTTCCGGGTCCGGATTGGCCATGGCAAAGATGATCGGCTTGTCCGCCATCGACTTGACCATTTCCTTGGTCACCGCGCCCTTGGCCGAGAGGCCATAGAACACGTCGGCGCCCTTGAGCGCGTCGGCCAGCGTGCGGGCCGAGGTCTTGACCGCGTAGCCCGACTTCCACTGGTTCATGCCGTCGGTGCGGCCCTGATAGATGACGCCCTTGGTGTCGCACAGGATCAGGTTGCTTGGCGTAAAGCCGATCGCCTTGAGCAGTTCCAGGCAAGCGATGCCGGCGGCACCCGCGCCGTTGCACACCAGCTTGGTATTCTTGATATCGCGCCCGGTCAGATCGAGCGCGTTGATCAGGCCGGCGGCGGAGATGATGGCGGTGCCGTGCTGGTCGTCATGGAAGACCGGGATGTCCATCAATTCGCGCAGGCGCTGCTCGATGATGAAGCATTCCGGAGCCTTGATGTCTTCCAGATTGATGCCGCCCCAGCCGGCGCCGAGCAGCTTGACGCAATTGATGAACTCTTCCGGGTCCTGGGTGGAGACTTCCAGATCGATCGAGTCGATGTCGGCAAAGCGCTTGAACAGCACCGCCTTGCCTTCCATTACCGGCTTGGCCGCCAGCGCGCCGAGATTGCCCAGCCCTAAAATCGCCGAGCCATTGGTGATGACGGCGACGAAATTGCCCTTGACCGTGTAGTCGTAGGCGCGGCTCGGATCCTCGGCGATGGCGAGCACCGGGACCGCGACGCCTGGCGAATAGGCCAGCGACAGGTCGCGCTGGGTCGCCATCGGCTTGGTGGCGACCACCTCCAGCTTGCCGGGCCGCCCGACGCTGTGGAATTGCAGGGCTTCCTGGTCGGTGAAGGTCGGCCGATTGCGGCTGCCGGGGGGTTTTGCGGGCATTGCTACTCCATGACACAACCGGTAATGCCCGGCGAGGGTGACGTTAGCGGAACCGGCCGAGCCTACTCAAGGCAACCCAGGGGCGCGGCAGCGCCGGTTGAACCCGCCCCCGCCACAGGGTAATCGGTACGGTTACTCAAGGAAAAGACCGCCCAATCATGATCCGCTTTCTGTTTCGCTTTCTCGGCCTGATCTGTCTGGCCGCCGCCTTTATCCTGGTGATCTATGACGGCACCAAGTCGATCGCCGGCAGCGGCCTATTCCTCACCACCGTGCAGGCGCTGTGGGAACTCATCAATGCCGGTAGCCTCGCCAAGCTTAAGCCGCTGATAGCGCCCTATGTCGGCGGCTTGCTGTGGGACCCGCTCATGCTTGGCATCCTGGCGACGCCGGCCTGGGGCCTGCTCGGCTTTTTCGGCATTGTCTTGCTTATACTTGGCCGCAAGAAGAAGCCGTTGATTGGCTACGCCCGTTAACGCCTGACGGGCACGTGAACAGTGCGTGCCGGCGGTTGGCTAAGACGTGATGGCAGCCGGTATTTTGCGGACGTTCGCGGGTGACTATATTGCGGTCAAGGATTTCAGGAGAACCAACCCATGTTCGGTTTCAAGAAAACTGCCATGCCTACGATCGGGGAGACGCTGCCGGGACGCAAGCATCCGATCCCCACCGCGCAAGCGCACTTCGTCAATCACCACGCGCTCAAGGGCCCTTATCCGGAGGGCAGCGAGAAGGCGATGTTCGGGCTCGGCTGCTTTTGGGGTGCCGAAAAAAGCTTCTGGCAACTGGGCGAAGGCGTCTACGTCACGGCTGTCGGCTATGCCGGCGGCGTGACGCCGAACCCGACTTATGAGGAAGTCTGCTCCGGCCGTACCGGCCACAACGAAGTGGTGCTGGTGGTCTACGATCCGAAAAAGATTTCCTACGAAATGCTGCTCAAGACATTTTGGGAAGGCCACGACCCGACGCAGGGCATGCGCCAGGGCAACGATGCCGGCACACAATACCGTTCCGGCATCTACACCTTCACGCCCGAGCAGAAAAAGGCGGCTGAGGCCTCAAAGGCGATGTACCAGAAGGAACTCGATGCCAAACGCTACGGCGCCATCACAACCGAGATTGTCGAGGCGCCCGAGTTCTATTTCGCCGAGGATTACCACCAGCAATATCTCGCCAAGAATCCGTTCGGCTATTGTGGCCACGGCGGTACCGGGGTGTCGTGTCCGATCGGCCTTGGTGCCAAGCTGACGCAAGCCGCCGGCACCTGACGCCTCATCGCACTTGAAAATACGCGGGCGCCCGAATGGGCGCCTGTCGTTTTGGCGCCGTAAACACTCATTACTGCGGTGGTTTACGGCGGTGAGGGTTTATTAACCATAAAGCGTTAATCGGTCTTAAGGCCTTTGCAGCGGCGCGGATTCGGTTGATGCGGGGAGCTTCATTTCTGTTGGCTTTGGCGGTCGCGCTGGCGGCCGCCTCATGCGCGCGGCAGCCGCGCTACGCGTTTGAGCCGGCGAGCGGTGAGCCGGCGATGGCGCAGCAGTCCGACATGCAGTCTTTCGCCGGCGGCGGGCGCGGCCTTTCCGGGTCGGGACTGTTCTCGCGCTCGCCCTCAGCGGCGCAGCAGAGTTACGCCCAACAAGCTTATGCGCAGCAAACCTATCAGGCTGAGGCCGTGCAAGGCGCGCCGCGCGGAAACGGCCTGTTCTCGTCGCGTTTGTTCTCCTCGCGCCTGTTCGAGCGCAGGCAGTCCGCCCAGCAGGCCCCAGCACAGGCCTATGCCCAGCAGACCTCTCAGCAGCCGGCGCAACCAGCGCAGACCCAAACACAGGCCCAAGGTCAGGATGACCGCGGGCTGTTCAATTCACGCCAACGTGCCCCGCAGGCCTATGCTTACGCATCGCCGCAGAACCAGCCGTCCGCCGTGATCCAATACAGCGCCCCGCAGATCGCTGCGCCGCGCTATGCCGAGCCGCAATACGCCGCCGCGCCTTACGCCTATGCCGCGGCCGCGCCCTATCAGCAGGCCTATACGCTCGATGCCGGCGACAAATTGCGCATCGTGGTGTTCGGCCAGGACGGCATCTCCAACACCTACATCGTCGATGCCGGCGGCAATGTGAACCTGCCGCTGATCGGCGGCGTGCCGGCGCGCGGCGCCAGCACCCAGCAATTGTCGCAGCGTATCGCCGAGCGGCTCAAACAAGGTTACGTGCGCGAGCCCCATGTCACGGTCGAGGTCGAGACCTACCGGCCGTTCTTCATCCTGGGCGAGGTCACCAATCCGGGCCAGTACCCCTACGTCGCCGACATGACGGTGGAGAAGGCCATCGCCATTGCCGGCGGTTTTGCTCCGCGCGCTGCCAAGAACACCGTCGAGATTACCCGCAACGCCCCTGGCCAGTCGTTCAAGGGCCAGGTACCGCTGAGCTACCCGCTCAGTCCCGGCGACACCCTCCTCGTCAAGGAGCGGTGGTTCTAGCCGCTCGTTACTTCTTCATATTTTTTGCCAGAAACTCCTGCGTCCGGCTCCAGGCAAGATCGGCGGCCGCCTTGTTGTAGCTGGCGCGCTCGTCGCAATAAAAACCATGCGCGGCGCCCGGATAGACATAGGTTTCCGCCTGGGGCTGCTTTTTCTTAATGTCGTCCACGGTGCTCATTGGGATGCCTTCGTCCTTTTCGCCGAAGTGCATCTGCAGCGGACATTTCGGCTTCTCGTCGGCGAACTTGCCGATCATGCCGCCGTAGTAAGCGACCGCCGCCGACAGGCCGGGAACCCGGCAGGCCGCAAGGAACGCCGCCGTGCCACCCATGCAGAATCCGATCACGCCGAGCGGGCCAACGCCTTTCATGTCGTCTTTGGCGGCGGCGATATCATGCATCATGTGCTCGAAGTTGAGGTTGCCGAGATAGCTCCGCGCGTTGGCGATCTCGTCGGGTGTATAGCCGCATTCGAAATCGCGCACGAAGCGGTCGAACACCGCCGGCGCCACCGCGACGTAACCGAGCGCGGCGAGCCGGTCGCACACCGCGCGGATGTGGTGGTTGACGCCGAAAATCTCCTGCACCACGACCAGCCCGCCCTTGGGCGTGCCTGCCGGATCGGCGCGATAAGCGCCCAGCGAATGTTTGTCGGTGGTGGTGAGTTTGAACTGCTTACCCAAGGAAACCTCCCTTTTTACGCCAAAGAAAACCGCCCGCGCGGCTTCTAGCACGGCGGGTGGCGTCTGAACCAGAACATCGGCTAGCCGCGATCAACGCGCGCCCTTCTGGGGCTCGGGATGCAGGATCAGCTTTTGCACCCGCCAGTTCAACAGCTCCGCGACATAGAGCGTATTTTCGGATGGGCAGGCGATTTCGTGAATCCAGCCGAACTGTTTTGGCTGCTTGCCGGATTGACCGAATGCGCCCAGCACTTTGCCGTCCAGGCTCAATTTGTAAACGCGGCCTGGATAGGCGTCGGACGTATAGAGCACTTGATGCGGCGGCGGCGTAATGCACACCGTCCACGGCGCGCCCGGCGCCATGGTCATCACCTTGGCGTAAGTTTGCAGGGTGGGTTTGTTGCCGATTGCCGGCCGCGCCGCGACCTCATCGAACGGCACGTCGATCTTCATGATGCGAAGGAGCTTGCCGTCGCTATCGAACACCTGAATCCGCCCGTTGCCGCGGTCCGCCACATAGATGTTACCCTGCGCATCGGCCGCGATACTGTGCGGCGTGTTGAACTCGCCGGGCTTGTTGCCGCGCTCGCCCCAGGACTTGATCCAGTTGCCGTTCTTGTCGGCCTTGGCGATGCGGGAATTGATGTAGCCGTCGCTGATGAAAATATTCCCCGCCGGGTCAAAGGCGACATCGGTCGGTTGCCGAAACCGGCCGTCCTCTGCGGCTTTCGGCGGCACCGGATGTTCCAGCGGCCCGGTTTCTTTGTCGGAGGCTTCTTGTTTGCGTCCGAACACCATGGTCACGCGGCCCGCCGGGTTGAATCTGATGATCATGTCCGAGCCTTTGTCGATGACCCAGATATTGTCGTCTTTGTCGATGCGCACCGCATGCGCAAACGACCAAGCGTAAAGATTCTTGCCGATCTCACGGATGAATTTACCGTCCGGGCCGAACTCCAACAGTTGCGCGGCAGCCGCGGCATAGGCGGGCCCTGTCGTATTGCCGCGGGAAAAGACGAAGACATGTCCTTTGGAATTGACCGCGACGCCGGTCACCTCGCCAAGATAGAGATCGGTGGGAAGCTTGAGCGGGTTAGGCACCGAATCGAATGGAATTTCCGGCACCGCCTGCTGCGCCATGACGGGCGCATTTGACAGCAAAAGAAGTCCGAGCGCCGGCGCAACCGCGGCGCCAAATATCCTTGCCGCACGTAAAATCATGACGTCCTCCCCAAGGGCGCATTGCTGCGGGTTGAATCCGCATGATGCTTTGCAGACGCCCAATATTATACGCTTCGAGTGCTTCCGTCAGTGGGGTGACCTCGTAGGCGCGTCTCGCTCAGACCGCCGTGAAGGCCTGCGCCAAGAGCGCGTAGGAGCGCTTGCGCGCTTCGTGGTCGAAAATCATGCTGGTTACCATGACCTCGTCGGCTTTCGTCGCCTCGATCAGCGGCAGGAGCCTGGCCTTTACTGTTGCTGGCGCGCCGACCGACAGCTTGGTGCGGTTTTGCGCGATACGCTGAACGTCGACCGGGCTGTAGTCGTAAACCATGGCGTCTTCCGGCGAGGCCAACGGGAAATATTCGCCCTTGGCGCGGCGCACGATGTTGATGTCCACGGTCTTGGCCAGCCGATCGGCCTCTTCATCGCTATCGGCGCAGACCACATGCGTCCCGAGGATGGCGAACGGCTTTTTGTGCGACACCGACGGACGGAAACTGTCGCGATATAGCTTCATGGCTTCGGCCGCATCGAACGTCGCAAAATGATGCGCGAAGGCAAAGGCAGCCCCGATCTGCCCGGCCAATTGCGCGGAATAATCGGACGAACCCAGCAGAAAAATCGGCGGCAACGCCACGTCGGACGGCATTGCCTTCACATTGTGGAACGGATGGCCGGCGGGAAATCCGCGCGTCTCCAGCAGCATCAGTTCCTGGAAGCGTTCGAGGAAATCGTCCTCGTCGGTGATGCCCTGGCGGCGGCGCAGCGCATAGGATGTGGCCGGATCGGTGCCGGGCGCGCGACCAAGGCCGAGATCGATGCGGCCGGGAAAGAGCGCTTCGAGTACCTTGAAGCGCTCGGCCACCATCAGCGGGGCGTGGTTGGGCAGCATCACGCCGCCGGAGCCGATGCGCATGTTTTTGGTGATGGCGGCGATCTGCCCGATCATGATGTCGGGTGCGGAACTGGCGATCGCCGGCAGATTATGGTGCTCGGCCACCCAATAGCGTACGTAACCCAGCCCATCGGCCAGCCGCGCCAGATCGAGCGAATTGCGGATCGCTTGTGCGCCGGTCGAGCCGGCGGAGACAGGCGAGAGATCGAGGATGGAGAGCGGGGTCATGGCGGGACACTATCATGCCGGAGCCACTTCTCGCCCGTATTGGGATGCGTATGATAGGGAGAGATAACCGGAGCCCCGCATGGCCGCCTTGACCGAATGGAAAGTGCCGCCCTCGGCGCAGCCGCGCGCGGAGGACTACGGCTACGATCTCGAGCGCGCGCTGTCTTCGGTGGTAGGGCTGCATTCGATCATCCCGCCCGACGGCTTCACCGCTGAGACCTTGGGCGTCGAGCGCGCCGGCAATGGTGTGCTGATTGACAATGGCTTGGTGCTCACCATTGGCTATCTGATCACAGAAGCTGCGACCGTCTGGTTGCATCAGGGCGATGGCCGCGTCACGGAAGGCCATGCGCTCGGCTTCGACCAGGAGACCGGCTTCGGCCTGGTGCAGGCGCTGGGCAAGATCGATCTGCCGGCGCTCCCCATCGGCTCATCGCGCACCGCGGAAGTCGGTGAACGGGCCGTGATCGGCGGCGCCGGCGGGCGCACCCGCTCGCTGGCAGGGCGGATTGCAGCGCGCCAGGAATTCGCCGGCTATTGGGAATACGTGCTCGACGAGGCGATCTTCACCTCGCCCGCGCATCCCAATTGGGGCGGCACCGCGCTGATCTCCTCGCAAGGCGATCTGCTCGGCGTCGGTTCGCTGCAGCTCGAGCGCGCGCGTGCCGGCAAAAACGAACACCTCAACATGGTGGTGCCGATCGATCTCTTGAAGCCGATCCTTGACGACCTGCGCAAATTCGGCCGTGTCAACAAGCCGGCGCGGCCCTGGCTGGGGCTTTATTCGACCGAGATCGAGGACAAGATCGTGGCGGTGGGCATCGCGCCCAAGGGCCCGGCGGCGCGAGCCGAACTAAAAACCGGCGACGTGGTGCTGGCGGTCAAGGGCGAGAATGTCTCGACGCTGGCGAGCTTCTACCGCAAGGTCTGGGCGCTCGGCCAAGCCGGCGTTGAGGTGCCGCTGACGCTCTACCGCGAGGGCGTCACCTTCGACGTGCGGGTGAATTCTTCCGACCGCGCGAAATTCCTCAAAACCCCGAGGATGCACTAGCCTTCTTCAATCTTGTCCACGCGGCTGGGATAAAACGCCAAATAGTCCGTGATCTCCGCCATCGCCGGGAATGGCTGCTGGTAGCTCCAGACCGCGTTCTCCGCGCTGCGCCCGCCCGCCGAAATTGAGAAATAACTGGCATCGCCTTTGTAGGGGCAGTGGCTGGCATGCGCTGTCGGTTCGAGCAGGTCCATTTTCACGTCGGCGCGCGGGATATAGTGCGCGGCTGGATAGCTCGCTTCTTTTAGCGTCAGCGCCCGCGTGCTATCGGCGATGGTCGCGCCGGCAAAGGTAACGCGCACGCGCTTGGCGTTGCGCGCGATGGTGATCGGATGGTCGGGGCCGGGGATTTTCATGACGTTCACCTCGGTCGTGTATGGATAATTTTCTCTAAATCGACCGTCTTCGCTCGACGGCGCTTTTGACTTAGCCACGACAAAGACAGACTTTTGAATTAGGTATCGCGAACAGTCTTTCTGCAAGTCGTTACGGGCCTCCATGCAAGACAAGTCGCTTGAGTCTATTGATTCAGGATCTCGACATCCTGATCGTCGACGGCAATGTATTCATGCGCCGGCTCACGCGCATGATGCTGATGAATCTCGGCGCCCGCTCGGTGACCGAAGCCGCCGATGGTCTTACCGCACTGGATATGATCCGCGATAACGACCCGGACGTCGTGTTGCTCGAATGGGATATACCGTTGCTCGATGGCATGGAATTGATGCGCATCGTGCGCTCGCCGGGTGTGTTCCCTCGACCCAATATTCCGATCATCATGCTGACCGATCGCGCTTATCGCTCCTCGGTGCATGAGGCACTGCGCTCAGGCGTGCATGAATACCTGATCAAGCCGGTCTCGCCCAAGGCGTTGCGCGACCGGTTGATGTCAATCGTGGTCAAGCCACGCGAAATGATGCAACTCGGCGAAAATTATGTGCCTGAGCCGCGTACGCGGCCGGAGACCAAGGCCGCCAAGTCGGCCTAGCGCTGCGGAAAATCGTAAAGCCGCGCCGGATTATCGGTGAGTATAGCCTGGCGTAATGGGTCGGGCGTCCAGTCCAGAAATACCGCCAATAGCTTTGCTGCATCGGGCACCGGCCCTTCCGGGCGCGGATGCGGCCAGTCGGTACCCCAGACCAGATTGGCCGGATTGGCCGCGATCAAAGCGTCGTGAAACGGCTTCGCCGCCGCATAGTCGGGCGGCGTCGCGCCGAGGCGGTAGGTGCCCGAAAGCTTGGCCCATAATTTGCCGGCGCCGACGCCGCGCAACAGCGCCTGGAAACCGGGATTTTGAGTGCCGTAATGGTGCTCAAGGCGCCCCATGTGATCGACCACCATCGGAACCGGCACGCGCGCCAGCGCAGGCGCCATGTCGGGCAGATCGCGGGCATCGACCCACAATTGCAAATGCCAACCGAGATCGGCCAGTTGCGGCAGCAACGGTTCGATTTCCTTCAAGCTCAACGCCATTCTGATAATAGGGCTTGCCGTCGCGCCGGAATTCATTGGCGCGAAGCCCTCGTACGCCGGCCGCGTGCCATTGCTTGAGTGTGGCAGGCGTCAGCTCGCGGCCGCCGACCGCTACCCCACGCAGACGTTTAGGCTGAGCGCTAAGCGCGTCGAGCATCGCGGCATTGTCGCGGCCGTAAGCCGAAGGCTGCACCAGCACGCCGCGGTCGAAGCCAAGCCGGTCGAGCAGCGCGATGTAAGCCTCGAGCGGCGCGTCGTCGGGCGAATAGCTGCGCGGCTCGGCGTAAGGAAAGCGCGCGGCGGGGCCGAACACGTGGCAGTGACAGTCGCAGGCGCCTTGCGGCAGCACGCCGCTCATGCCGGCACGATGCCGGCGAGTTTGGCGGCCTCCCGCATGTGCTCGTATTCGGTGCTGGATGTAGGCCGGCAAAGCCTTTGGACGTCATTTCCTCTGGCGTGGCGATTTCCGAACCCATGGCGCGCAGTTTGTCGGGCGCCGGCCCGCTCTTGAGCCCGCCTTCGACCGCCTTCTGCAGCTGCGCGATGATGGCGGGCGGGCGTCGCCGGCCGGCGCCACGATGCCGATATAGCTCGCGGCGGTGAAACCTTTCACGCCGCCCTCGATGAAGGTCGCGATCTCGGGCGCCAGTTTCGAGCGCTGCGCCGACGCGATGGCGATGATGCGCGCCTTGCCGCCTTTGTGCTGCGGCAGCGCCGTGGAGAATTCCGTCATCGCCGCCTGGATGGTGCCGCCGATCAAATCGGGCATCAGCTGGCCGCCGCTCTTGTAGGGGATATGGGTGAGATTGGCGCCGGTCGCCGCCTTGAAGCGCTCGAGCGTCATGTGCGAGGCGCTGCCGACGCCGCTGGTGGCGATGCTGATGGGGGATTTCTTCGACAGCGCGATAAAATCTTGCAATGTCTTGGCCTCGAGCTTGTCGTTCACGATGATCACGTGCGGCACGTAGCTGGTCAGCGCCACCGGTGCGAAATCCTTGAGCGGGTCGTAGCCGAGTTTGGCCTGCACGAAGGGATTGACCGTGAGCGGCCCGTTCGAGCCGACGAGGAGCGTGTAGCCGTCGGGTGTTGCACGTGCGACCAGTTCGGCGCCGATCGAGCCGCCGGCTCCGCCGCGGTTGTCGACCACCACCGGCTGGCCCAGCGCTTGGCTCATCTGTTCGCCGACAATGCGGCCGACGATGTCGGCATTGCCGCCGGGCGCAAACGGCACGACCAGATGGATCGGCCGGTCCGGATAGGCCGCGTATGTTGCGCGCGGCAGCAGGTTGGCGGACTATGCTCAAGCCCAGCGTGGCAATCAGCGTGCGGCGTGAAATCGGCATTATGTCCCTCCTCTTAGGGTTTGCCCGGTTTTTGTATTTTGAACACGCAGTCAATGTTAATTGTATGGTCTTTTATCGGCGGCGGAAATCACAAAAGCTGCGGCCGCAAAGCTTGAATAAACCAAAACCCGCTGCATAACCGCACCGATACTAAGTATTGGCAGCGGGGCGACTGTTCAGTGCCCTTGCTTTGGCGGAGCAATGACTGTTGCGCGATCCGGTCTCGGTCTAAGGCGTTAAAGGCGAGATGGTGCAATCGCTCGATGCGACCCCGTCTGATGCGCCAGCACTATGAGTCAGCGTCGTTCGCCGCTCGCATCATCGCGACGATGCCATCGTAAGTATCGACAGGAGGATTCCAGCCTAGTGCTTGTAGTTTGCCAGGGTCGACGATCAAATCTTCGCTCAGCCGTGCCCAAATATCCTGACGATTAATCAGCCCCAAAATAAAATGAAAAAGAAATGGCGGCATCTGAAACAGCATAGCACTGCGTCCCAGTGCTTTTCGCAGCATCGCAACAACCTCGGCCAAGGTAAACGCCGTCGGGTCGGCGATGAGAAAGGTCTCATCTGCCGCGGCGGGGTTGTTCAGTAAAAACAAAATTGCGGAAATGAGATTGTCGATACCAAGCAATGAGCGGCGGCCGGCGAGCTCCCGAAACGGAAGCGGAAAAGGCATCGATGCGACTTGCACCAAAGCCCTCATATGTCCTATCGGATGAGGCCCATAGACCGCGACCGGGCGTAAAATCGTGAATGGCGTGCCCGAAGCGCGCAACGCAGCTTCAGCAGCAAGTTTTGAGTGCCCATAGCTGTCAGTCGGACAAGCTGCATCCGTTTCACGCACCGTATGCTTCGCGGAAGCACCGGTTTGCGCGCGGACCGACGAAATAAACACGAACTGCTCGCTTCCCGCTTGCCTTGCTGCAAGAGCGAGATTTTCCGTTGCGATCCGATTGAGCGTGTCGAATTGTTCGTAGGTAATGCCGCGCGAATCGGGATGAGTTAGACCTGCCAAATGAATAACGACGTTGACGTCGGAGAGGATCGGCTTCCAGTCAATCGCGTTTCTGAGATCTGGAGTGACGACGACATCAACCGAATCGGGAAAAAGCGCTGTACCATGCATTGACGCGCGCACCGAATAGCCGGAACAGAGCAATCGCTCTACCAGCGGCCGACCCAAAAAGCCCGATGCACCTGTGACGAGGACGGTCCTTTTTGTCATACCGACACTTTAAAAATATGAATAGCGACACTTTGATCTTTGTCTGATCGTACCCGCTGCATATAATACTTTGGCGGCACCGCACGGTACTTGAATTCGGGTTATTGGGTGAGATTTCGTGCGAAAGAGGATGTTTTTCTAGGAACCTCAGCGCCGGGTCGACGTAGGAGAAGATTAAACGTGTGTGATCAATTCGATAACCCCATGAAATGCGGGCTTGATGTCGCTGGAAGCTGTCATTACAGGCTAATGTAGGCATATGTTGGCATACAGCTTCGGTGACAAACAGCAATCGAGTCCCGCGCATCGCCGACGCACATGTTGCTATTTTGATGGGGACGAAAAACGGCGCTGAATTTGTTGATGAGCAGCTAAAATCGATCGCGAATTAAACTCATTCCGGTTGGAAGCTGTTTGTTTCCGATGACGGTTCAATCGACAGAACCCAAGAGATTCTTGCGCGCTTTGCCGGTCAATATCCGCAGCGCGTTGTTGTTCGGCGCGGCCCGGAGAAGGGTGTTTGCGCAAACTTTATCTCACTCGCCACCGATAGCTCGATCGCCGCAGACTATTTCGCGTTCAGCGATCAGGATGACATCTGGAAACCCGATAAGCTTGAGCGAGCTCTCAACTGGCTCGTCACTGTTCCCGAACATATCCCGGGCCTGTACTGCGGCCGGACCGAACTGATGACAGCCGACGGAAAGTCCTACGGACTTTCGCCTTTGTTCACCCGGCCGCCGGCCTTCCAAAATGCGCTGGTTCAAAGCTTGGGCGGGGGCAACACGATGGCCTTTAACCGGGCGACAAAAAAACTATTGGAGGACACGGGTCCGCTCGAAGTAGTTCTGCACGATTGGTGGCTCTACCAACTAGTCTCTGCGGCCGGCGGCGCCATTCGCTACGATCCTCAACCGGTGCTCAAATATCGGCAACACGAAAATAGCCTCATCGGGGCCAACTTGGGTTGGCGCGCTCAGATCACTCGGATGCGTATGGCGGTCCGCGGGCGCTTTCGTTCTTGGAATGCAACAAACATTGCCGCGCTTGAGCGCGTGCCTGGTCATTTGATTCTACCTCAGAATCGCGCCGTACTGACTTTTTTTGCACAAGCAACGTCCGCCGGTTTACTGCGGCGGCTCATATATTTTATGCGATCGGGCGTTTATCGGCAGACATTCCTCGGCAATGTCTCGCTGCTGGTGGCAGCGATCATCAAGAGAATTTGACGTGGGCGTTGTTTCCAAAGGACCTGTACTCGTCACCGGTGGCGCCGGGTTCATAGGTGCCAATTTTGTCCTCGATTGGCTTGATCTCGGGCTGGGGACCATCGTCAATCTGGACAAGCTCACTTACGCCGGAAATCGCGACAACCTTGCGAGCGTCAAGGGCAGCACACATCATATTTTCATTGAGGGCGATATTGGCGATACCAGGCTTGTGGCAAAATTGTTGACCGAACACCGTCCCGTTGCGATCGTGAACTTTGCTGCTGAGTTGCATGTCGACCGGTCGATACACGAGCCTGCCGATTTTATCTCGACCAATATCGTCGGGACCTATCGCTTGCTTGAAAGCGCTCGCGGTCACTTGGCGACACTTGAGGTATCTGAGCAGGATGCCTTCCGCTTTCTCCATGTGTCGACCGACGAGGTCTTTGGCGCGCTCGAAAGTCACGAGCCACCATTCACCGAAACAAATCGTTATCTACCCAATAGTCCCTATTCGGCATCGAAAGCCGCCTCGGATCATTTGGTCCGTGCATGGCACCATACCTATCGGCTTCCGATTCTCGTCACTAACTGCTCAAATAACTACGGGCCTTATCAGTTTCCCGAAAAACTTATCCCTTTGACCATCCAACATGCGCTGACGAACCAGCCATTACCGTTATACGGCGATGGTCAGCAGCGGCGTGATTGGCTTTACGTTACTGATCACTGCGCTGCCATTCGCGCCGTACTGAATCGCGGGCGTATTGGCGAGACCTACAACATCGGGGGGCGAACGGAAAAAGCCAATATCGATGTGGTGCAGGCGCTGTGCGATATTCTTGATGCTGAACAACCGCGTTCAGATGGCCATTCGTATCGGCAACAAATCGAATTTGTCGGCGATCGTCCCGGTCACGACGGCCGCTATGCGATGGATGCCACGAAGATCGAAGGGGAGCTCGGCTGGACGCCTGCCGAAACATTCGAAACCGGTCTTGCCAAGACCGTGCGTTGGTATCTCAACAATACCAAATGGGTTGAGAACGTTATGAGCGGCTCGTATGGGGATTGGATGCAACAGAATTATTCAAACCGATGATATACATGCCATCGTGATAATGGATAAAACAGCGGCTATGCGAAAAAAGGCACGAAAAGGCATCATCCTCGCCGGTGGCTCTGGCACGAGGCTTCATCCCGCGACGCTTGCAGTGTCCAAACAGTTGTTGCCGATCTTCGACAAGCCGATGATCTACTATCCGCTCTCGACCTTGATGCTCTCGGATATCCAAGACATTCTAGTTATCTCGACGCCGCAAGATATTTCGCGCTTCGAACAATTGCTTGGCGATGGCAGCCAGTGGGGGATGAACTTCAGCTACGCGGTGCAGCCCTCGCCCGAAGGACTTGCCCAAGCACTTATCATTGGTGCGCACTTTATCGGCCAAGACAACGTAACACTTATTCTTGGCGATAACGTCTATTACGGACACGGGTTGCCGGCGCTGCTGGAGAAGGCGTCCGGCCGGGATACGGGGGCAACGGTCTTTGCTTATCGCGTTAATGATCCGGAGCGCTATGGCGTGATCGAATTCGATCAAAAGCAACGGGCCGTATCGGTTGAAGAAAAGCCAGAAAAGCCTAAATCAAAATATGCCATCACGGGACTTTATGTCTTCGACAACGAAGCGGTCGATTTCGCCCGGTCGGTAAAACCATCGACGCGCGGCGAACTGGAAATCACGGACGTCAATCGAGCGTATCTCAAGGAAAATCGTCTTAATATCGAAATACTGGGGCGCGGCTATGCTTGGTTCGACACCGGCACGCATGAATCATTGCTCGAAGCCGGTCAGTTCATTGCAACGATCGAACATCGGCAAGGCTTAAAAGTCGCTTGCCCGGAAGAAATAGCGCTTGGGAAGCGCTGGATCGACCTTCACCAAGTCGAACGCGTTGCAAAATTGATGGCGAAATCGAGCTACGGCGCTTATTTACATCGCCTCGTTGAAGAGGGGGGCCAAGGGTGAAGGTTACGATCACCGAACTGCCCGATGTGCTCATTATCGAACCCGCCGTCTACCAGGACGAGCGTGGGTACCTTTTCGAAAGCTTCAATCAAAAAAACTTTGAGGACGCGGTCGGCCTCAAGGTTCGGTTTGTTCAGGACAATCAATCGTATTCAATAAAAAATGTTTTGCGCGGGCTGCATTATCAGATCGAACAACCACAAGGAAAGTTGGTTCACGTAATCCACGGCGAAGTATTTGATGTCGCCGTCGATCTGCGGCGCAAATCGCCGACGTTCGGAAAATGGAGCGGCGTTGTTCTGTCAGCGGAAAACAACAAGCAGGTTTGGATTCCGCCCGGTCTGGCGCATGGTTTTTTGGTTTTAAGCGAAACGGCGGGTGTATTCTACAAACTTACCGATTACCATGCGCCGCAACATGCACGTTCCATCCTTTGGAATGATCCCCGCATCGGAATTGCATGGCCCACGGGTCAATCGCCGATAATGTCCGCCAAGGATCGCTCTGCCGTTCCATTGTCAGAAGCTGAGGTATTTGCGTGAGGCTGCTCCTCACCGGGGCTAACGGCCAGGTTGGTTGGGAGCTACGTCGCAGTCTCGTGCCCTTGGGCGAGGTAATAGCGATGGATCGCAAGGCCTGCGATTTATCCCGTCAGCAGGACCTGCCGCGCATCATTCGCGAGGCCGCACCAGACGTCATCGTTAACGCTGCCGCCTATACCGCGGTCGATAGAGCCGAGGAGGAAGAGCCGCTGGCGACAATGATCAACGCCACCGCGGTCGGAATAATTGCCGATGCAGCGCGTAAACTTGGCGCATTGCTGATTTACTACTCTACGGACTACGTGTTTGATGGCACAAAAGCCAGGCCGTATACAGAAGACGACCTTCCGCGCCCTATCAATGCTTACGGTCGCAGTAAGCTCGCCGGCGACCGTGCCATCGAACACTGCGGTGGTCACGCGCTGATCTTGCGGACCAGCTGGATTTATGCGGGACGTGGTCATAATTTTCTGCGAACGATTCTCGGACTATCGCGCGTACGTGACCAGTTGCAAATTGTGGATGACCAGATCGGTGCCCCGACTTGGGCGCGCGACATTGCCGATGCGACCGCGTCGATTGTACGGAGGGCATGGCGCGAGCGGGAGACCGGAAACTTCAGCTCGGGCATATTCAATCTGACGGCGGCCGGCGAGGCGAGCTGGTTCGGCTTCGCCCAGACCATTTTGGAGCAAGCGGCTCTGTCGGAAGATGCGCAGCGGAACAAGACACGGATTATTCCGATTTCGAGTTTCGAGCGGCCTCTCCCTGCGGCACGTCCGAAAAACAGCCGTTTGGCAGGAAATCGTGTGCGCGCTCGATTTCGGATTGAAATGCCCGAATGGAGACGCGCACTGGCGCTCTGCCTGCGGGATAAGAGGTTGTCTCAATGAAATAGATGATCGCCAACGATGCGTGATCCATTGGACGGGTAGCCGCAACGTCATCACGCTCGAATAGGTGCGGATCAGCGGATCAAGAAAATCGTCAAGACCGTGAACGCGGTCTAAAGTGAAGGCCTTGCTGCGGCGATTTGGTGCAACCGGGACGCCATGAGCGTACCGATGGCTTTAGGGCCATAATGTTGGCGTACAAATGCCGCGCCCTGTGCCGCACGCTTCTGCGACTCGAGCGAACGTGTGGCCACGTCGCGCATCATTTCGGCGGCAGCCTTTAGGTCCGGCTCGGCCCACGTATTTCCCTGACTATAAGGGTATTCGCCCGGTTGAACGGGCCGCAGCGCGTAGGGGACCGGATATCCCGTGTCGGCTGTAAGAAAATCGGCGTTTCCTGAAAACCCTGTCGCGATGACCGGTTTGCCAAGGAGCATAGCCTCCGCCATTCCCATGCCGAAGCCTTCCGACCGGTGCAGCGATACGTAGCTGTCGGTGCTGGCAAGCAGCGTGAGAAAATCCGCGTGCTTCCAATCCCCGCGCAGAACAAGAATGCGCTTGTCGTTTACCGTCGCGGCTTCGATCTCGCGCATGAGACCCGGGTACCGATCCCCTGTGCCGGAAGTCTTCAAGATTAATCCGACATCGTCATTCCGGTTACCGAAAGAGAGGTGAAACGCATTCAAAATGGCTTCGGGGTTTTTTCGCGAAGGAAAAGAGTTAAAATCGAAAGCGAACAGGAAATAGAATCGGTTGGCGTCGAGCCCGAACTTCTGTCTGTTCGGGACAATATCTGACGACAGATCGATGCATGGCGGCACGATGACGATCGGTTTTGCGAATATCGGGCGGTACGCCGCAGCGACGAAAGCGCTCTGCGCCCACATCTCATCGAAAAAACCGACTTTGTGTCGCCATGCCTCGGGTGCCCGCGGCAACTCCCAGGGCGCTACGATAATACTATAGCTCTGCGCGAAATGCGGGGGGCCGATGATCCGTCGCAGGTTATGCGTCTGATCGACCGCTGCGACCACGATGTTGACGGAGTGGACGTTGTCGACATCGTAATGCGACGCCCAAGGCGCTTCATTGCGTGCGCGGCCGGTAAAGCCGTTGTAAGGGTAGGCCGAAAACGAGATGCCGGCGGCTTGCATGGCCGAGGCAAGACCCTTTACAAGCTCGCCGAGACCGAATTCGGTTTCGAAATACCCAATAAACAACGGCCTTTTGTCAATGCAGGTTGGGTCTGTGTGGCCGGACCCTTTATAGGAAGCAATAAACCTTCGATGGGCAGCAGCCTGCGTTTGAAAATGGAATTCGTGCCTCAGTGGAAGCCACTTCGCAAGCGGTCTGAGCGCATTGGCCAGTCTGATCATGCGAGACTCTCATGTGGTGGTAGCCGAATCGAAGCGGTACCGGTCTCTCCTCATGGATAGAACTCCACGGCGGCGCAGCCAAGTTGGCTGACGATAGAATTTCACCAATTGGTTGAAGTACTGATACTGTCCTAGCGGCAATAAAATTGCACCTAGTCTTTTGGCGGCGGCCCATGCAGCGCCGCTTTGCTCGTCGTTAGGAAAGATCTTTTAACGCACCGTGTTCGAGGTGTATGCGCCGGTTGCAGAATTCCGAAATTAATGCTTCCGAATGACTAGCAAGAATGACGATCGGAGTCCGTCGGAAGAGGTTCTCGATACGCTCCTGCGCCTTCTTGCGGAAACCGGCGTCGCCGGCGCCAATGCCCTCGTCGATCAGCAGAATATCATTTTCCGCCGCGGTCGAAACCGAGAAAGCGAGTTGCGCGAACATGCCGGCCGAGTAGGTGCGCATCGGCAGTCGCAGAAATTCGCCGAGCTCGGTGAATTCCGCGATTTCGTCGAGCTTCGATGCGATCTCCTCACGGCTCATGCCCATCATATAGCCGCGCAAGTAGATATTCTCGATCCCGGTCGACTCGGGATCCATTCCGGCGTGCGGATCTAGCACCGTGCCGACCTTGCCCTGGATCGTGATGGAGCCGCCGCTCGGCTTGTAGATGCCGGCGAGCACGCGCAACAATGTCGACTTGCCGGAGCCGTTGTGACCGATCAGGCCGATGCGATCGCCATCCTTGATCTCGAGGTTGAGTTCGTCGATGGCGCGAACGGTCACGACCTCGCGGGCGCCCGACATGACGCGGCCGCCGGTCGCCTGCGACAAGATTTTGTTTTTCATCGAGCGGGCGCTGGCACCGAAGATAGCGAATTCGACAGTTAGATTTTCAATGGTAATGCGGGCCATTGCCTACACCCAGTACGCAATGCGTGCGTGAGCGCGGCGGAACAGCCACGTCGTTAGGCCGAACCCGGCAATCGCCATACCGATGCACACGGCCCAACTCCCCGACGTCGGCACTTCGCCGAGCAGCGGCGCGCGGACAATTTCGATGACGTGATAGAACGGGTTGAACGCTACAAAGGCCGGCCGGTTCGGCAAGGTCTCCGGCGACCAGAAGATTGGGGTAACGAAAAAGATCACCTGGAGCACATTGGTGATCACCTGCGGGATATCGCGATAACGCGTAGACAGCACGCCAGCCGCCATCGATAGCCATGCGGCGTTGATAAGAAAAAGTATCAAGCCTGGGATGAACAGAAAATTAACCCATCCCACCGTTACGCCGAAATAGATCGCCACCAGGACGTAGATCGCCATGTTGAAGCACCAGATGATGACGTTGCGCGCCATCATCCGGTAAAAATGCAGACTGATCGGGACCGGCACATTGCGGATAAAGGATTCCGCCGAGATGAACACCACGGTGCCATCGGTGATGCAGCCGATGAGTAGGCCCCAGAAAATGACTCCCGTAGCGATGTAGGGCAGCGTCTTGCCGACGTCTTGATGAAACAAGGTCGAGAACACGAGACCGAGCGCCATGATCATGATGCCCATCGACAGCGTTAGCCAAATCGGCCCAAGCACCGAGCGACGAAAGCGCTGCCGGATGTCGTGCACGGCAAGGCGGCTCCACAGCTCGTAGAGCCGCAGCCCACTGAGCAAATCGGCGAAAGCCTGCTCTGGCACCGCCGCAGCCGTGATGCGGACGACGGGCGCTTCGTCTTTTGCAATGACCGTCGTCATTCAGGATATCAATCGCGCGATTGCGTCTTTTTGCGTCTTTCGACGCCGGGCCTTTAACATAAGTCGGGGGATGCGTCACCCGCCGGTCGTGTTGCGTACGGCGCGCCTGCCTTTTTGACACCTGCATGCAGCGCCGGTACTCCTCTCCGCGGACTTACATCGGCTCGGACGACGCGACCTGTGGATGAAAGTAGGAAGAAAGTTAATTGCTTCAGTCACGAAGCTTCAGCGCATTGGCTTTTGAGGGACAATCGATACCTCTCAGGCATTGAAAAAGCTTGGTGTTTCGTATGCAAGGAAAGGTCCGACCCCACTTGATGGAGATTCCAGTTGACATCCGACGAACCCGCTGCGACTCACAATTCTTGATCGTCTCCTATTAAACGGCAGAACATCTCCGCGCGACCAGTGTCGGTCCTGTGAGCGCCAACCGCGCGAATCATCAGGCAATTTTGCTAAGGTTTCTGGGTTAGATTAAGTTGAAGACCCGTCAATGAATCTGCGACGCCATATGCACCAGAGTTTAGGTCTTGGCCTTCTTCATATATTTTCAATTAGCAGTATCATTATATTTTGCAATTCTGCTTTCGCCATCACAGGAGGTGCGCCGCCGGCGAGCGGCTTTGCCGCGCGGCCGCTTGTGATGGTGATTGATGCGCGCGAGGATCTGTGCACTGGCACGGCGCTGGCGCCCGACCTGGTGCTCACCGCCGCACATTGCGTGACCGGTAAGCTCGCTTACACCGTCAAGACCTTCCAGGGCGGCCGGCCGATTGCGGTGCGCGGCATCGCCATCCATCCGCAGTTCAATCCGGTAAGCTATGCCGCGGCCCGCGCCACCGCCGACATTGCACTCATCAAGCTCACGGCTCCCCTCGCTGAAATGGTGATTCCGGCGAAACTGGCTACCGCTCGCCACGTCGCCGTTGGCGAAACACTGACCATCGCTGGCTTCGGGACCACGGCCGACAGAAGCGCGCACGGGCTCGGCCTCCCGCGCATGGCGAAGCTCACCGTTACCGGAAAGCCGGGCTCTCTACAGATTTGTTCTATTCGACCTTGCCACCCGCAACCAGCGCAACGGTCTGGGCGCCTGCACCGGCGACAGCGGTGCGCCTGTGTTTGATGGCGCGGACGCTTCAGTCATCGGCGTGGTGAGTTGGTCTACCGCGCCCAACGATGAGTTAGGTTGCGGCGGCCTGACCGGCGTAACACCGATCATCCTCTACCACGCCTGGATCGTCGAGACGGCGCGCAAATTCAATTCGCCGATAACGCCTTAAGTGCCCCGTCTACCGGCGTGCTCGATGGTGCTATCACCGTAGTCGAGTTGCGTACGATGGATGCGACCGCGTCGTTTTAGGACGTATTTTTTGCGCCCTGCATTCGGTCTTGAGCGGGAAGGCTGGTCCATCGCCGCGTTGTCCCAGACGTTTTCCGATCGGCTCATGCAGACGATGACCGTCATCAACTGTTCGCTGCTGTATTGGCTACCTCGGTGCGCCGCCGCGTCGGGCTTGCCCTGCCCGGGCAGCCACGCAGATTTACCCAGCGCCATCGTCACCTCAATCTGGCGTTGGGCGGAGAAAAGGTCCACCGTGACGACAATTACTAAGGTCGTAGATAGAACTTAATAAACCAAGTATATGTAAGTTGTGGCAACGACCTCAAAATGGAAAGCGCTTTTCTCGCCTAGAAGACATATGGCTCTTCTCCAGAGGGTTGGTCGAAGCGTCACAAAAGAAAAGTTCGGTGCAACTACTGAATTGTTCCCGCGCGAGCGATTGTCAACGCCCTATTCTCGAGAAGCCACGAACGATGACATTTTCTACTGCTTTCGGCTGTTGTTGGGCCGAATCCGAATGTAACTGTGGAAATATCAGGGCACATGTCGCGGGTGGGCGAGGATCTCTCAAGTGTAGTCGGAAGCTATCTAACCAGTTTAGAGTTTTCACGCCGAGGGCTATTGCGGCAGAATCATTCCGATATCAGCGTGACGGAGCTAAACGGCTTCAAAATCTATTCGTCCAACCAGGACCTTTCGGTTGGACGGGATGTTCGAGCCGGAGTTTATGAGAGCCACGTTACAAACTTTTTCCGGCGGTTCCTCAAGCCAGCAATGGGAGTAGTCGATATTGGAGCAAACATTGGTTATTTTACCATGCTTTCCGCTTCAATCGTTGGGCCAAAGGGTTACGTTTTGGCGATCGAGCCCAATCCGCACAACGCCAAGCTATTGGAGGTCAGCCGACGGGCAAACGGATTCGAATGGATCCGCGTCGTTCAAGTCGCCGCCGACAGAGCGCCCGGTCTGCTGGCCCTTAATCGATCTCATTCTAATGGTATGACCTCGGCACTCGATGACAACATTGACGCGTTGATGGACTGCGAAACCGTCCCAGGCATTCCCATAGATAGCATTTGCGACAGTCCCGTACATCTTATTAAAGTTGATGTTGAAGGTGCCGAGTATAATGCTCTCCGAGGATCGGTAGGCATTATTAGACAATACCGTCCGACGATCGTAAGCGAGTTTAGTCCCGGCATGATGATGGCGATATCCAACATCGATGGTCCCGGCTATCTGCAATGGCTACTCGGGCTCGGATACCGACTTGGTGTCATCGAGCATGATGGCTCAGTTGCAGACTCCGGAAGCGATTGGCGATTAATCATGACGGCTTACGAACGACATGGCGCAGATCATATAGACATTGTGGCATCGCCGCTGACTAGATGATTAGCCGCCTGTTGCTGTTTTGAATGAATTGGTTTGCACGAGGTCTATCATCATATTGTTTTGGATGTGGCCAGCAAGTTTAATGAGGTGCCGGTACCATCATTTGGCCCCGTCACCGCAGTGTGTCGCTGATCGCTATTTTTTTGATTGCATCGGAATCGGGCGCAAGTCATGCTCATATCCGAAAGCGAGTATTAAATGAGTTGACTTAGCGAGCAATGCTTTGTGCGAATCAAACGGTGTGACCCCAAGAGCGAGTGTAGGAGGGCTGGCAATGCGATATCTTTTGGGAACGAGTTTTGCTCTCGCGATGTTAATCACCGCTATCATGACAACGCCGACATTTGCAATCACGTGCACGGACCGCAAAGGGGTTTGCCTCGCGTATTGCGATAAGCATTATCATAGAGCGCCGAAGTGCACCGCTGTTTGCGAAGATTTACTCAATGAGTGTATGTCGAGTGGTTGTTGGGAAAGTAAAATCACGGCAAAGCGGTGTGGCATTTCCAAACGCTGACGGATATGTCCTTGAGATAAGGTAACGGCATCTTCATCGTTGTCGCACTGGACTGATGTCTGCAAAGACGTCAGGTCAATCTCGGAAACTGGCCCACTATTGGAAGTGCCACATTTGTGGAGTTAGCGCCGCAGGTTTGATTACCACTCCGCTATTTCCTACCCCAGGCAATGACCGCCCAAATCCGTTCATGGAAATAGTACAAGCCAATTTTGGTCAGCAGTTCGGTCGCAGCAATAGACCCAGCAAGCGTTAGCCGCCCGGTCACTATGAAGCTTATAACGAACGTATCGATTGAGCCTGTAACCCGCCATGTAACCGCTTTGACCAATGAACGGTGATGGCCTTCAAACCCGTGTAACCAACTCATGTTGTCCTCTGTTCACCAAATCCTTATGGCTCAGATAAAACCGCGCGACCCCATCCTTCATTCACCATGGATCATGTTCGCTCAAACTATTCAATGAATTATCTGGATAGAGACCCGACTGATGCTTACGGCTGGGCCACGGTTGCTTTTTTGCACCGGCGTTTGCGAAGCTAGTTTGGAATGCGTCGGCTAATAAATCGAGTTAGGTCAACTAGATATCCTTATTCATAAGAATTTGATTTACTCAATAATAAGACAATGCCCGCTAAGATCGCGAGACTTGAAACCCTTGGGGGCTCGATGTCGAACGTCAATGAGGCGACCTCGTTCACTAGCTTGGGCAGCCCAGTACTCACAGGTGCAGGATCAGTCGCCGTCATTACGTCCGGAGGCATTACCTTTGACCTATTGTTCGACGCGGCAGCGACGGCGGCTCCCGCAAGTTTCCGAGCAGGCATCGAACAAGCCGCGAGTTTGTTAAGCGCTGCTATTTCCGACCAGATTACTGTCAATCTAAATATTGACTATAGCGGAACCGGCGGCGGGGCAGCTGCTGGGCCTGATAGTGGCGTGTTCGAAAGCTATTCCTCGATTAGGGCGGACCTGATCAATCACGCAACACCTGGCGACACGATATTTAATACGCTACCGACCGGGTCATCAATCCAAGGGCAAACTAGCGTCGCTGTCTGGAATGCACAGCTTAAGCTTTTCGGTCTATTGGCACCCAACAGCACCACGACCGACGACGGTAGCGCCACCTTTGCAACGGATATAGATCCGAACTTGCTGGTTGGCGTAGCGCTTCATGAATTAACCCATGCGCTTGGTCGCGTACCATATGGCACTCAGCCTGACATTTTTGACTTATTCCGCTTTACCAGCACTGACACACGATATTTTCATAACGGCAACACCGCATCGCCCGCATATTTTTCTGTCGACGGCGGCAATACAAAATTGGCTGACTACGGTCAGACTTCCGATCCTAGCGATTTTCTTAATACTGGTGTGCAGGGACCCAACGACCCGTTTAATGAATTCTACACAAACAATACCCCCCAACAGCTCACGGCGGTCGACTTAGAACAGTTAGATGCTCTAGGATTTCATCTAACATCATCGACGTCATCTCAACCTGATCTGGTTGCCAGCACGTTATCGCTGGGAAGCACTAGCATTGCGTCGGGCGGCAGCACTTCGGTGTCGTACACGGTTCAGAATATTGGCAATGCAACGGCCGGGGCATCAACCTCGAAGGTCTATTTGTCGACCGACAGCACTATCACAACCTCCGATACGGTGCTTGCGACGGTAAGCGATGCATCGCTAGCGGGCGGGGGGTCGACAACCGACAGCACAACAATCAGCCTGGCAGGCGTCGCGGCGGGTACCTATTGGATTGGCGCGATTGCGGATGCCAACGGTCAAGTGAGCGAAGGTAATGAGAACAACAATGTCACGGCAGCGACTCAGATTACGGTAACGTCTTCTGTGACAGCGGTTCTGGTCAACGATACAGGTTCGTCATCGAGCGATAAGATCACTTCCAATCCAGCGCTCACTGGTTCGGCCGATCCGAACGCGGTGGTGAATTTCACGGTTGACGGCACAACGATTGCTGATACGGCGACAGCCGACAGCAACGGAACTTGGACATACACCCCGAGCGGTTTAGCGGATGGCTCCCACACGATCGTGGCGAGCGAGACAGGCGGTGGTGCAGCGTCGCTCACCTTTACGCTTGACACTGTGGCCCCAACGGTGGCGATTGCAAACGAGGTCCTAAGCACGAGCAGAAGGGCGACAGTAGCGACATTAACCGGCGCTTCTTCAGAGACCGGTGATACAATTTCTGTCTATGACGGCTCGACTTTGCTGGGGACGACGAAGTCCGGAATTAATGGCGCATGGAGCTTCACCACAGGGACCGTGTCCAACGCGATCCATACCTACACGGTGACGGCGACTGATGTAGCCGGCAACGTCGGAAATGGCAGCAATGAGGCCATCCTCGGCAGTTCGTTAGCTGATAATCTTGTTGGTACATCGGGCAACGACACGATCAATGGCAATGCCGGAAATGACACGCTCACGAGTGGTGGTGGAAGCGACACCCTCACAGGCGGCGCTGGCATCGATACCTTTAACGTCAATGGAGGAACTGCCACGATCACGGACCTCGGCTCCGGTGGGGCCGATAATCTGATCGTGGCCGCCGGAGCCACCGCCAATGCGAGGGTTGCCGCAAGCTGGACTGCGACCTCAGCCACATCGAATCTGGGCACTGTCAATCTAACGGATGCGGGTTTTAGCGTAAATCTATCGGCGGCAAACGTGTCGATAGCGGGTTCGCAGGGCTATACTGTCAGCAATGCCGGCAGTTCCAAGGCGGTGACCCTGATCGGATCCGGCCTGGCCGATACGCTTACGGGAGGAAATGGTGCCGACACGCTCAACGGTGGTGGTGGCAACGACGTACTCACCGGTGGCGGCGGCGCTGATAAGCTGACCGGGGGCGCTGGTAACAACACGTTTGTCTATAATGCAATCTCGGATTCCACGCCAAGGACCCATGACACGATCACGGACTTTACGCATGGCGTGGATATAATCAGCTTCACGAATATCGTTGGCATTAATGCCAGCGGTGGGATTCCGACGTTTCAGGGTCAAATAACAGGAACAGGCAATCTCACGTTGAATGCAAACAGCGTTGCCTACATAGAAGTAGGCTCAAACACCGAGATTCTCGTTAATACGACGAATAGCACTGAAATCGTAACCAGCAGAAGCGTTGCGGCGGCAAACATCGAAATCGTTCTCACGGGTATACACCTTGGTCTGACAGCCAGTGATTTTTATCACGTCTGATTAGACCGGAATTTTCCCATCTCGTTCACTGAAAGTGAGGATGGCAAAACCGCAATGGTCGTATCGGCGATTTGAAATACGTGCCGGAAACGTGGATCAGACTGGCGAAGCGCGTTCAGCGTCTCGGTCACACCGTCCCAACAACTATTATAGTCGTGCCACAGCACAATGCCACGGGCGCTACGAAGCAGCATCGCAGCTCGGCTGTCCGCCTCCACATACTCACGGATGTGAGAACCATCAACAAAGACCACATCCATTTTGCCAATAAACTGACTGTAATCGAAAGTCGCAGAGTCACCATATAATTGCGTGATCTTTTCGGATTCCGGACGTCCATGAAATCGTACGCCAGATGATGGTTTCTCAACGTATTTACGGTCATGGAAATGAAGTTTGTAATAGGTGTTCTCAAGATCTGACGCCGGTAAGTCCAAAGTGTAGATTTTCGCATCTGCCGGAGCATTGATGGCGATATTCAAGGTGGTTCGCCCATCGAACGTTCCGATTTCGAAGATCGCGCGCGGTTGGTGAGCCGTAACAATGCTGCTAATCGCAGTGAGCTCTTGCGGAGCTACGTTACCATCTATCGCCTCCATCTCCATAATCTGTATGTTTACGTTGTCTCCCACGAAGTCTCGAAGGGCGCGGATCGGAAGCATTGCCTGGGGACTAGGTTTATCATCGGGTCTTGCGATGCCGGCAGGCGTCTGCTGATCGAATCCTCGAAGTCTCCGCGTAAACCAGCGCAGTGGGGCAGTGATCCGCCACGATGTGCTGTTGCGCAGCGCCACAAGTTGACTTTCCGCCTGCTTTGCCCTCACTTCGGCTTGCGAAGCTCTGAACTCGACCTCGTCTAGTCGCGCTCGCAAATCGCTGAAGTCATTCATTGAACGCTTCCAAAAACTTGGCGACGAAAGTGCCGATCCTTGATTCCAAGATCAGGGCAAGAAGTACTATCTGATGATGCCAGGAGCGCGGCAGCAACCTTTGTTAGATGCATTAAATTGCCGGTGTTGGAATTTCATGGTGTGCTCCCTCGCAATATCAAATGTATCCCAATTGTATCAAATGTACCCCAATTGTTTCCCATAAAAAAGGTCGAGACATCCGAGTATCGTTCGTCGCATTTTCTGATCTAATCAATTGATGACGCGCTGCGAACATTTGGATATCGTTTTGTAATCATCTGCCATAGTTTTGCTGTAGTGATACGTCTATTTGGCAGTCTGATGAAAAATTTAACGTTTTATTTTGAAGCTTCGCGCTAGCGCTGGTCCTAACAGAAGAGCACGCTTTGAACATTGATGTGATTTATGGACAGGGCGCCGCAAACAATGCCGCGCCGACAGGGTTCTACGCGGCGGTCAATTATGCTGTTAATTATCTCGACCACCTTTTTACAAACAATGTTACGATTAATATCAATGTCAGCTATGGTTCCATTTTAGATCCCTATACCAACATCTATTCACGGCTGTCTTCGGGGGATCTTGGCGCAAGTTATTCCAATAATGAAAATGTAGAGAGCTACGCAGCGACAAGGAACGCGCTGCAAGGCGAGAACGCGCCCGGTGCCAGTACCTTGCCGGCGAGTCCCCCGATTTCCGGTAGTCTTTATATGGGCTCGGCCGAAGCGAAGGCCTTGGGGTTCCTTGGCGCTAGTTCCACACTCGATGGGTCCATCGGAATAGGGGCTAATACAGCGTGGGACTTCACGCCCAACACGACGCCAACAGCAAACCAATATTATTTGGTCGGCGCGCTGGAACATGAAATTACCGAAGTGTTGGGTCGGGTTTCGTATCTTGATAGTCCCCGAGAATACGGCGTGGCAGACCTTTATCGTTATTCGTCGCCGGGCGTCCGAGATATCACTCCCGGTGGCAATGGCAGCACCGCCTATTTCTCCACTGATAGCGGAGCTACGAATTTAGGGAGTTGGAACAACCAAATCTCCAATGGAGATCTTGCTGATTGGTATCCTCAGGGTCCGGCGCCGGGGGGCAACGACGCCTTCAACGACTATGGCGATCCGGGCGTCATCAGTGTGATGTCTGCTTCGGATCTGACCCTGATGTCCGCCCTCGGATGGGCACTCGCGCCCTCACCAAGTGTGGGTGCGACTAGCTTCGCTGTCGCAGCCCAACAGTCGATAGCGGCTGTCACTTTTGTCGCAGTCTCGAATCCGATCGGTGACAGCATTACAGAATATTCATTCGAAGATAGTGGTGGGGGGACAGGGCATTTCTCGGTGGCGGGGACCGTCAAGCCGAATGGACAGTCGGTTACCGTCAGCGCTGTGAATTTGAGCAGTGTTCAATACATTGGTGGTGCTTCGGCTGGAACTGACAATCTCATTTTTGACGCCTATGATGCCACGACCGGGGGTTGGTTACCCTCTGTTTCTTTCAACGCGGTCACCACGGCGCCGTTTCCACTTTCAAATATCAATGATGTCACAGAGGCTGTGTACATTGGCTATTTTGGGCGCGCCGGCGATCCTGCGGGCGATTCTTATTGGGTAAATCAGCTCAATGCTGGGCACATTTCGCAGACCGCAATGGCGTCGTCGTTCTCAGTGCAACCTGAAGCGACTGCACTTTACTCATTCTTGGCAAGCCCATCGAGTGCAACGCAAGCTCAAATCATCTCATTCATCGGGTCTGTTTACGAGGACCTCTTCAATCGAGCACCGGATTCCGGTGGCTTAACCTATTGGGAAAATCAGCTAACAATCAATCTCGGAAACCCTCAGGCGGTTGGTGCATTTATTCTCAATGTCATAAGCGGCGCCCGGGGCGCTGATCAAGCGACAATTACGAACAAAGTGACCGTCGCCGACTATTTCACTCAGGAACTCACTGCGGACGGCGTCAGTTTCAGTCCTTCGGCAAACACGCTCGCCCATACCGCCACAGCTTTAGTCACGTCGGATAGCTCAACCGTATTGACTGCCGAGTTGACGATCAATGGTTTTTTAACTACGCAATCGTCTGGCATGGGGGTCGCTTTGATAGGCTCGCCTGAGACGAGCAGCGTGTCTGGAATTCTTCATATTTAAGTGTCACCGACGAATGAATATTCAACCAGTCATTCCACGACAAAAATTAGCGCTTTGTGTGTTGTGGTAAAGATACGAATGATCAACGGAGATTTTAAGGTTGATGGTTCACTGGTGTGAAAACAAAGTACATTCGGCGCCATTGACGAGGCTGCGCTTCTCCCGCTGAAGCAGCACAGTGTTTCTTGCAAAGCTATCCATTCATCATGCGATTGTGCCTGTTATCACGTTTTGGCTTGATGACAAAGCATACGATGAGCGGTATGTTTGAATTGCCGTCACGAAGTCCTGCAATAGAATATTTTCAACGGCTCCAAACGAATTAGAGTCGGTCGCAGTTTGGTTGCTAACACTTGTAGATGCAGGCGAGGTGGCGGCCGTTGTAGAGCCTGACAAATTAGAGGTCGAGTCAGTTCGTATTTGCGCTCGACGACGTCAAACTCATGCCTGCGCCTGATCCAATTGATTGAAGTGAGTTGAACAAATCGCTGACAAGATTGTTTATGTCATTCTGAAGAATCGGCGCCGCAGTCGACCCGGTAGTTTCGATAGCCGCGGCGGGTTTTATGATTGTGTTAGAGGTCGCTGTTAACGAACTTGCGCCAATATTTGACCCCGTCTGCGGAGATATCGACGCGGTATCTACTACAGTGCTCTGAGTTCGAAATCGAGTCAGTTGTGTTACTTGTTGATGTTGGAGCGATAGTTGCCTCGGTCTTGGAGCTCGCCAAGCCGACAGAACTTGACGAGATTTGCGAACTCGTTGAACCGGGGGCGGTTTGATTTAGTGGTGCTTCCGATGCAATTGCATTCTGAACAGCGTCAAAGCTAGCCATCCCTTGCTGCATCGACTGATAAATTCCAGCTAATGCGGGATTGCTCGGATCCCAACCCGGTGCCCCCGGAATCACTTGGATACCGTTCACGGTTTGCGAGTACCCTAAAGCCCCCATATCGGCTGAAGGATCGTAAACATTCGCATAGTCCGCTAATGCGGAATTAAAGTCGCCCGGAAGATATTGTGGATTGATCGTGGAAATCGACCCGTCGACTGTAATCCATGGGTCATAACCAATGCCTGCTGATGCAAGACCATTCGTATTTGGTCCGACAACCAAACTGCTCATATTTCTGACTCCTCAATTTCAGGTATGCGCCGGCCCGTTACGCAGCTACTGAATTCCTTCGCAAATAGCGGGCCAAGGACGAACTGGTATAAGTTACGGATTCTACGATAGATTTTATGTTGGGTGCTTAGTTAGCGCTAGGCAAGTTCTGCCGTGTCGGAATATTTTGACCGTCAATTTTTTAAAGAACCCCTCGTTATCTTACCTTTTAAGAGCAGCACCAAAGCCGTGAGGACAATTCGAATTCACCGCCGATTGCGGTTTATGGTCCTTTTGGTTGGGAGAAATCCGACAGCGTGTCGTCGACTGAAAATTTATGGTCACTTTTCATACACGGCCGCGGGGTCATAGATGAGATGCTGCGTAGTGCTATCGTTGAATAAATCTTATTTTAAGAACGGTTGCCAGTGCGTACCTCTTTTTGGTGCAACAAATTCGGTGACGGCTGTTTGATTTTTCTCGATCGCTACAACAAACGGATAGAGACTCACGGAAGCTATGCTCGATTGAAGTGGCGTGGATGGGCAAACAATTCGCCGAGCGTTGTCATCGAGATTGGCTTGCACTCCTTCAAACCAATTAAGATCATCAGCCAGTTTGTGGACGTGTGACGTAAACGCGTTGCCAGTGCCGTGCACATCCTCGCAGATATAGACCCCACCTGGCCGTAGATGTGGTAGCAAGCTTACTAAGCTGACGGTTTGCTGCTCGGGTAGATGGCCTCCATCGTCGATGACTACATCGAGGATAGGAACCTCTCGGCGAAATTGCTGCCAAAATACAGGATCGCCTTGGTCGCCGATCAGTACTTTAACGCCATCATTTTCATATTCGCGACAAACTGGCTCGATATCAACGCCATAGATGTGACAATGAGACCCGAAGTAATCGCGCCACATGTCGAGGCTACCGCCGCTGTAGATGCCAATTTCGAGGATGTGTACGTCGTGCCCTCGAAAGCGTTGTAGATGACGATGGTAGATATTGAAATAATGCTCCCACTTCCAGATTCCGCGACCTTCGATACGGGATTCGAAGAAGCTACGCAGCGGATTATAGGCCATCGCTTGCAATCTCCGGAATTGTGGCTCCGATTCTGCATCATACAGCAGTAATGCAAGCCACTAGCTATCTCGCTCGGCGGCGTGCCAGGGGTATAGTGATAGCAGAAAAAGTAGGCCACTTGCCTGGTGCTGTTAGCCATTGGAATTGATTTTTGAATCTAGGACGTGGACTCTTCAACGGTCAGTCGAATGTTGCCGTGGGTGGTAGCCGAATCCGTTAGTGGGGTGTAGCCAACGATCGTGGATTTCGGCTTGCGATCGTTTGTCCACTAATGACCAGCCGTGACAGTGGCGACACCAAACTGCCCTGTGCTGCCAGTAGGCCTTATGCAGCGCAGCTATTTATTTTAGACTTACTCGGAAAATCGTGAAATTATGTATGCTCAATCAAGCCTCCTAATTTGCAGATTAGCTAATAGAAGTTACACAACTCAGGGAGCGACAAATGCCGAGACTATTGCTCGCAATTCTCACGATCAGTTTTTTGATTACGACAGAAACTGGTTTTGCGGAGACTAAGGACGCATGTAGGAAAAACTGTGCAAAAAGTTGCGAATCGGCGCCCGTGCCAGGAAAATGTAGCCAAAAGTGCACCGCGCAGTGCCGTTAAAAATATAGTTTGGACGTAACCTGTAGGGCTGCCTCAGTTGGCGCTTCCATAATCCTCGACGAGCAGCCCCTGATCCATATGCCTGATCGGATTTCCCCGGATTTCGGCAATCAAGCTGCTCGCCGACATGGAAACGATGGCGAGTTGAGCGGCGCGAAGACCTCGGGTTGATGGCCCAGCTGGCGTGCGTGAACGCAGGGCGGCCTTCGGGCCGCTCTTTTTTTCTGCTCAGCTCGATCGATCGATGATTGACTTTTCATGGGGTATAAATCTTACTCTATGCAATAAACTCTCTATCGCGCTGGTACAAAAAATCCGTCAGGTCAACGACGGCCAGCAGTTTAAGTTGGTAGCTCTATACGTTGCCGGTCATTAACAGGATAATTTTGATAACATCACCTGTCACCATCGAGATAAAGTGCGACACAAAACTAAGGTCAATACCCAGTTGCGACCCCAACAGCGGCAGGATGATGAGTAAACCAATCAAGATCATCATTCCGTAATGCTCAAGCTGTGCAAGCTGTTTCCCTAGGGCATTTGGCAGCAAGCCAACTGCAATGCGTCCACCATCAAGCGGAGGTAGCGGGAACAGATTAAAGACCGCCAGAATGACATTGATGATGAGGGCATTTTTTAAGTTCCAGGCAGCCCATTGAGCGACGATGATTGGCAGATAGACGATTAGGTGAAAACTCAGAGCAGCAATAATTGCCAAGCCTATATTCATCGCGGGCCCTGCTGCCGCAACTAACACCATACCGCTACGGGGATTGCGAAGTGCTCGAAAATTTACCGGCACCGGCTTTGCGTATCCAAAAAGAAATGGTGATCGCGCCAGCAGCAGAAGTCCCGGCAAGAGAATTGTGCCGAATAGGTCAATGTGCATTAGCGGATTTAGACTGACACGGCCAAGCTTTGAAGCCGTTTCATCACCAAGGGACCGAGCAACAAATCCGTGAGCCGCTTCGTGAAAGGTAATGGCGATAAGCACTGGCAATAGCCAAATTGAAATGGTGTAAATCATATCACTCCTAAATCATCCGATAGCTGCTTCGCTTTCCATTGGTCGGACGAGGGTAATTTGCTGGGGTAGTGCTAGTTTGCGCCACTGAATTAGCAGGAAGTGAGCGTCTGATCATCGTCGCGGGCATGTTATCGTTGGGCTAAGTCATTGCTTCTAAGAACGGCCGACCCATTAGGTCCGATTTTGTGAAGCCATCTAAGCGTCGGCCGCTCGAAACAAATATGGGCTAGGGCGCCAGCGATATTCGATAATATCAGACCCCCGACGATAAACGTGATACTGCGGCCTATTCCTCCGGAACGATCAAGCACGAAAAGCATGTGCCCGAACGGGCCGATGACCAGCCCATGCATCAAGTAGGTCGAATAAGACCAATCGCCGAGCCTCACCATGAATGAAGGTGTTCGCGGCGCAGGGCCACGCCGTTCGGCGGCAGCCAGCCCGTAAATGATCAGTGCCGAGGGAATACCAAATGCCAGCACCCGCAGACTGTTGAACTGCGGACCAAGTATAATCGCGTGCCCGAGAAATAGATAACCGACCAGTATCTCAATCGGCAGAGTTGCAAGTCCGATAATAGCTGCGAAACGCGCTCCAGGCATCCGGGAATTCAGCCATAGGACTCCAACCAAAGCCCCCATCATGAACTCTGCCGTCAGTGGGTGGGTGATGACTTGTAAAAGTGGTGAACCGGCGACCAGATCGGGCGCGGTGATGGTCATCGCCACGATGGATAACCCCCATCCGACAAGTCCAACAGTGATTGGAATTCGCATCGCGAGAAGGCCTGCAAACACCAAATAAAAGTACATCTCGTGCACCAGCGTCCATCCGACGGTCACGAAAGGCGGCGTCACCGCGGGTATAAGCAGGAATGAGCGCCACAGCGAACGTTGTGCTAGCGCGGTAACCACTGTCGGTGAAACAATCGCGAGCGCAAGTGTTGCTAATGTCGTCAGCCAGTAGGTTGGATAAATTCTTGCGACACGACGCCATAGGAACGTCAGGGATCCGACCCGCCGGCCTGCGACAGCGACCATGATGAAGCCGGATAGCACGAAGAAAACGTCCACGCCGGAACTACCGTAGATGCCGGCGAACTCGGGTATGTTCGCGCCCCTGAATATGGCCTCTGCCTCAAATAGATGTCCGACCACAACGATATTAGCAGCCACACCACGCGCCATCTGGAGAGTCAGCAATTTCGGCATATAAGGGACACGTTCCGTTCAGAACTCAACGAGCCTTTTACAACCCAACGGCCGTCGCTAAGGCTGCTTCTGTTGGAAAAGCTCGGCCACGATAAGCAATTTGATGGTCGCGGAATTGAATATCGCTTCTCCAAGCGCGAAAGACACTCAGAAGCGTTGGGATCGCGCACTCAGCCACCTAAGAAGCAATTGTGCCCACCGAATCAACAATTGGCTGCAGGGTGCTTTCCCACAACAACTGCTTACGCAAATGCATGGCTCTCAGTGAACCCTTGCTTTCGAAGACTTGACGGATACCGACCGCGTAGGCGGATGGATCGTCCCCTATGGTTACTCCAGGCAAGCCTTTATATTCCTCAAAACCTCTGAAGGCCTGAGTGGTCCCGACTATAGGTAGACCTGATATCAAAGCTTCTGCTGTTTTGAGGTTGGATCCAGCCCCATAGGTAATTGGCAGAAGAATTCCCACGGCATTGCATAGCAAACAATCAAGGGTGAGGTCGTTCACCTGGCCGAGTAGGATCAAACGATCGCGCGCCATATAATGCGGACCTTGCTTTTCTATACGCTGTTCAATCAGGTGAGAAACACCACCCGCCACTACAATTCGTTCGTTGGCGCGTAACGTAGGGAGCGCAGGGATTACCATGTCCCAAAACCCAGTGAGATTGGGAGGATGCCCGCTTCCTACAAACATCAAAAACTTGTGGCATGGCTCCAATGGCACAGGCAAAATGTGAAAGAGGTGTTCCACCTTGCGCACTATTGTGCCGTTACGCGCGATAATCACCGGCTTTTCCGTCCAGGCCTGCAGGATGGCGGCATCCTCAGCCGTGGTTGCGCTCGAACCAGCGGCGCATCCTGTAAGGTCTCGCTCCAGCGCTTCCACGTCGGCGCAGATGCCGTCAGCACCAGGAACGTTCGCCTCGGCCAGCATTGCGGCCTTTCCGCGAAACTCAATGTTGTAAGAATTGTAGACAACAGGCGGAGCTTTCGAAAGACTATCTCGCCAGCGCCGAACTGCGGGCCACAACCACGGCTCCTCCAGCATTATGATGTCTGCGTTTGACGTTCGAATACGATCTGCAAATTTCTGGAAGCACGTATTGTCGGTGGCGGCCAATTCGCAAGTGGTCATGTCCAGCACCTGCGGCACATCTCGGAAACGTCGCTTTGCTCGCGCCTGATCGAGGTCAACGGCCGGATCTTCACCGCCCCTCGGATAAAGCGAGTGGCTGAACACAGGCATACGGTCCAGTATGTAACCTGATTCTTCTCAGAATCCGCGCAGTATGGTGAGCGCGGAGCTGCCCACCGTGTCGAGGATATCGGGTCGGATAAGTCGTGATCTGCAGAATTTTGGTCATGTAACAGTATCGGTTTTGCATTGCATCCCAGAATTCCGCGCTTCACCGTGGCAACGGTGCTGTCCCAATCCGGAAAGCGCTCCGGTTCGACATTAATAAACTGGCGTGGCGCGCGCGACGCTGCGATCACAGCAGCACGCCAACCTGCGCGGTCATCCGGATCCAAGATGGTTGCAAGCCCTAATCCAGCTTCCGGTGTCGCGCCCCGATTAGAAGCTATGACGGGTCGCCCGTGCTGCAACGCCTCAACCACCGGCAGGCCCCAGCCCTCGTACAAACTCGGAAATAGGCTGACATGACAATGTTCGTAGAGCCAGGAAAGACCAGCATCAGACATTCGCTTGAACCAAAGGACACGGGAACCAAAGCCCTTCAATCCTTCTAATCTGGCTATAACGTCGTCCGCGCACCAGCCGGGCATTCCAACGATGACCAAATCGAGATCGAAGCTAGGATCACTTAAGGAGTTCATCCCACAGGTCAATCAAGTAAGGAATAGTTCTTACGAATCTCGAAAGTGCCGACCGCGAGCGCAAATCTACCACGTTGTAAGCGCTCACGGACTTTTGGATCGATAATTTCTGTCGGATCAGCCTTAGCCGGCAGGTTTGCACCCAAATAAATAACTTCAGTCGACACCTGCGAACGTCCATTGTCGCTAATGAATTCTTTTAAATCTGTCTCGGTACGTTTCGATATACAAAAGACTTTTTCACAATTATCAATTACATGAATGAAATAGTTATAGAAATAATCGCCCGGCGCGCCAAAGAATTCTGGAAATTTTATCGGTGTAAGATCATACATTACTGATATTATGCGAAATCCGCTCGACTGTCGCAGCGAAGAAAGATGCCTCCAATCTTCAATCACGTCCCATCCGAGACCGCAGAGGAACAAAACATCGGTTTGCTGTGGGTAAACCACAATTCCCAGATTTTCAGTCTCTGGCAAATACAACACTGGCGCCCCGCGGGAGGAAAATTGACGGAGCGCCTGTCTGGCGTGGAGTAAACTCTGCCGCACTTCTTCCCGCGAACGGATCGGTACCGACTTAATCAGTTCGCGCGTAACGGCGGGAATGAGACGCGCCAACAGTTGTATTATCGCATTAGCCGCCTTTCGATAAATCGGCTGAACACGGGATCTAAATCGACTTTTTGGCTTTAGTAGTGGCACTTCCCCTGACGCCGGAACGAGCTCGACTAAATTGCGTGCGAATTCGAGTTCTAGCGCACGAAAAGCGCAGTTGTAATAAACGACCGGAATGACACAAAGTTCGGAATCATCTAGTAGCCGGGCGGCAATTTCCCGCTCGGTCCTAACGATGCCGACGGCATGCTTGCCACGCCAAGCCAGGGATGTACTCAGGTCAAGTAAGAGTTCGCGGGCGCTTTGGCATACATTTCATTTACGGGGTAATAGATCGGATGGCTATCGTTGTTTGGATGGAGATCGGACGGGCGGCGTTGCCTAACTTATTTTAAGCAAAAGCTCTCCTCCAAATTCATTTTTTGTGATCATTTAGTCGTCCAGCTCTTTATACTGCTCGAAGGAAGCTCCCAACCCGGCTTGATGCACGGAAACTATACATGCGACTTGCTTCTGCCTTTGCCGGGGTGCTGATCGCCGGAGCGTTCCTCACCACCTTTGCGCTCGCCCATGACGGACCCAAGGGCGTGCCCGTCATACTGTCGCCCACGGATGGCGCGGTGGTTAGGAGTCCCGTCACGGTGATGGTTAGTTTCAAGGATGCGTCGAATGCGATGCACGATGAGAATACGAAGCCCGCAACGAACACTGCGAAGAAGCAGATGGGTCAGATGGATGATATGCACAGCAATGAGCCACATCACGGAACACATCTGCATCTAATCGTAGATTCACCCCTCCCCATGGCCGGGATGACGGTTCCAATGGATGAGAAGCATATCCATCTGTTGCATGGCGAGACAAAGACAATGCTGAACCTCGCGCCGGGTAAGCACACGCTCCAACTCATCGCGGGCAGCGAAGATCATGTGATCCGTGCCAACGCACCACGCTCCAAACTGATCACCGTCACGGCCCAATAAGCCCGCCCAGAAGCCTAAAACTGTTCAGCTACCGAATTCGGCCTGGCACGCAGTGTCGCTATGAATGCCGCTATTGATGCTGTGGACGGCTCCTCCACCGGCACGTGAATGTTATAAAAGTGGGTGCTGTTAAGGCCCCCACAATTTGGAGGAACCCACATGCAGACGATCACGACAATTGGTCTCGATATCGCCAAGTCGGTATTCCAGGTCCACGGCACCGACGCAGAAGATAGGGTAATCATCCGGCGGCAGTCGAAGCGCCATGGCGTTTTTTGAGAAGTTGCACCGTGCCTGGTCGGCATTGAGGCCTGCGCCTCATCGCACCATTGGTCGCGTGAGCTCAGCGCGCTTGGCCACTCGGTGCGGCTGATGCCATGTCCTTGCCAATTCGGAGCCGTCCACAGATGCAGCCAGCTCAACCGGTCGACGCAACACTTATCGTGAACAGAAAAGATAGGGATCGTATGCAGTTGAGCGAAAAATGATGCCCAGCGCTCAATGAGACCCGAGAAACCAGGAGGTTTGGCATCGCGGGCAGCCGGGAGTCATTGAAAGCGATTAGGCGAGCATTTGGTAGGCGTTACGTAAGTGTTGCGTCGACCGGTTGAGATCACCGCACTTAGCGGACAATCGCGGAATCGCAATATTTTGTCCGTTATTGATAAGAACAGACATTGACCACAGTACTCACTTTATGAGTACGTGCTCTATTCCATTTTTGAAAACCCAAACTGTAACTGGCAACACCTGTCCAGGTGGCCTACTTTGGCCGCTATCACTATACCCCTCGGCGGGTGCCAGAGAATTAAAATACGGTGTGAAGTCTCAACCTTCAGCGATAGCGCTTTAAGGGTTAAGGCCGCGCCATCTTGCAAGCTGGATTATAGGCCCAGTTGCGGTCGAGACCAACCACACACCACTCGACGCCCCAAGTCGCGCCGATCAGACCGGTATCCTCGCCGATCCAGTAATCCACCCGGCGCTTACGCCCGTCGCTAACAACCGCGACCGCACTGCAGAAACGGCGCGGAATTGTTCCCGCTGCCCAGGGCCGGAAGGCGATTTCGCGCACCTTCTCGAAATCAAGGATCTGCAGATCGGAGTTCCAATACTGGCTCTCCTTCTGCGCGAAGCGGGACGCGATCTTGCCGAGCGCGGTCTCGCACGGCGGCACTACGCCGTCGTACCTGGGCCCGGTCATGTAAATTTGTTTTTCCAGCCAGTTCGCGGCCTGAACCGGTGTACCACCGAACACCACAGACAACGTTACGATCACCACAAAAAAAACTCGCACGAAACATACTCTCATGCCGCTCTCCTTTCGGCGGGGCAATATCAGCGGCCTGGTCGCCCGCAACAATTTAGCCGCGCGTCAACCCCAATGCTACTGAAGGTTAACCCGGTTGTACATTGGTGTGAGCCAGCTCAACCGGTCGACGCAACACTTATCGTGAACAGAAAAGATAGGGATCGTATGCAGTTGAGCGAAAAATGATGCCCAGCGCTCAATGAGACCCGAGAAACCAGGAGGTTTGGCATCGCGGGCAGCCGGGAGTCTTTGAAAGCGATTAGGCGAGCATTTGGTAGGCGTTACGTAAGTGTTGCGTCGACCGGTTGAGATCACCGTGCAACATCGAACAAAGATTTTGCAACGCGTCAGGGGCCCGGAAAACGCGGGAGTGGCGGCCAAATCTTAGGAACTTTGATAAAATGCTGAAAACATAGAACGCACTTATAGTCTGTAATCGCACGGAGCTAACCGAGATCTGTAGCTTTTTCTCTCCAAAGTCAGCTCGAAAGCTGATATTGCACCATTCAAACTAGCGTAGGAAAGCGTGGGCTTAAGTGGGCCTGAGTGGACGATGCAGTCAACAGCAAGACGCGCACTTATCTTCGGCATAAATGGGCAGGATGGCTCCTACCTGGCGCGATGGTTGATTGATCACGGTTACGAACTTCATGGTACGTCGCGAACCGCCAGGCATGGGCAGAATCTATTACGGCTTGGCATTGCGGAATTTATAACAATTCATCGCACCGAAGTTACTGACAGCATCAGCGTACGAAACCTGATCGATGATATTAAGCCCGACGAAATATATTATCTTGCTGGCCAATCGTCGGTCGCGGAATCATTTGCTCAGCCGGTGGAAACGTTTTCAAGCAATGCAACTGGCGTGCTCAACGTGCTTGAGGCTTTGAGATTGCTCAGACACCACGCTCGGTTCTTTAACTCATCCTCGAGTGAAGTTTTTGGCGATGTGTCAGAGCCGTCTAAAGAGGACAGTGTACTGGCTCCGTGCACCCCCTACGGCGTTGCTAAGGCAACATCCGCGCTGCTGGTGAAAACATATCGGAAAAGTTATGGAATGTTCGTTTGCTCTGGAATTATGTTCAATCACGAATCGCCGCTACGACCTGAAGGTTTTGTATCTCAGCGAATCATCCATGGTGCTATTGATATTGCTAAAAGGCGAAAAAGAGAGCTTGTTTTGGGTAATCTAACGGTCGTGAGGGATTGGGGCTGGGCGCCAGATTTCGCAGAATGTATGTGGCTGATGTTACAGCAGGACCGCCCAGACGACTATGTTATCTCGACCGGAATTGGAACCTCATTGGCGATCTTTGCTGAGCATGCGTTCCGTTATTTTGATCTCGATTTAAAAGAGTTTGTCTCGGTTCATCCAAGTCTGGTACGTCCCGCAGATATTGCGACGAGCATTGGAAGTTCAGCGAAAGCGGCGCGGCAACTTGGTTGGAAAGCGAAGATTGTTATGCCGAAACTAGTTGATACACTGATTGAGGCGGCCTTAAAGGAAGAAGAAGACAAAACAACCAATACCCGGGTCGGTGCGTAGTCAGTCCTGTTTTGCAGCGCAGACATTTCTTTTCTGTGCGGCCCAGCGACCTGGCAAGAGGGTGCAGTTCATCACCATATCTGTCGGGCGTCGGATCCAACTCATCGAGCAAAGGAGTTACAAGGATGCTGGTGCTCGTGAGCGCACTGTAGAGTCGGGGCGAAGGACGCCTCAGTCGCCGCTGCGGCAGGACCAAGGGTAAGTCATTTAGATTTAGTGTGCGTGTCCATGACTACTTCGATGGTCATTTGTATGCTAACGTATGCTAGGTAAAGCAGTCTTTTTGGGGAATGCTGTTGAGCAAAAGCATTCTGGTAGTTACGAATTATTATCCTCCAACTACGCTTGGAGGTGCTGAGATCGTTGCTCATCGGCATGGACGGCGTCTTCTTGACAGAGGATATTCCGTCAGCGTCTTTACGCGGAACCGCAGCAATGTCGATCAACACGATCAAGTTGATGTGGTCGATGGAATTAATGTGACCCGAGTCTACCCGACAGAATCTTTATCCGAAAACAACTTTATTGTTCCACGAGTTGAGCGCGAATTTGAAATACTGCTCGAAATCAATCCGGCCGGATATCGTTCACTTTCATAATGTTGTCGAGTTGGGTACTGGCCTCATCAGGCTCGCTAAATCGAAAGGATTTAAGACGGTGCTCACGCTTCACGACCCGTGGGGCTTCTGCATGCGTCATACACTCATTAGAGACGACGGACGCATATGTGATTATTTTGATCAATGTGCTGCTTGCCAATGGGATATCCCGGAATCCAAAGGCGATCGAATACCAATTCGAATGCGGACCGATTACATTCGTTGGTGTTTGTCTCAGGTTGATCTGATGATAAGTCCGAGCGCCTGGCTTAAATCCAACTACGAAAACGCAGGGTTCGAGGGATCTCGTATTGTGAGATTGTCGAATGGCATTGACCTAAACGCGATAGAGCCTGTTCTCCGAACATTGCGAGATCCTGTGCAATTCGTATACGTAGGAACTTTAACAGATCACAAAGGGCTCGATTATCTTTTAGATGCAGCGGAGAAATTGCTTGCGAGTTCTGAATTGCGCGGCCGATGGCGACTTTCGATAGTGGGAGACGGACCTAAGAAGGGCATGATTGCTGACCGGATACGGGAATTTCAAACCGATGCGGTAGCATATATCGGACATTTGGAACATGCTGCGTTGCTAAAGTCATTATCACACTATGACGTTGTTATTCTTCCTTCGGTTTGGCCCGAAAATCAGTCAACTGTTCTCCTTGAGGCTATGGCATCCGGTGCAGCACAGATTGCCACATGCCTTGGCGGCAATGCTGAGCTGGTAGAGCATGAGCAGTCAGGACTACTTATAATGCCGCGAAACGCTTCTGCGATAGCTGATGCCATGCGACGTCTTATGGAAGATGTCGATCTTTTGGCGAAATTTAGTGGGCGAAATATTGCGCGGCGAACCAATTTTGATGAGAACAGCACAATCAACCAATTGATAGGACTCTATGAACAACTAGAAGCGCGCAACTTAGATGAAGCTCGACTGCTGATCTGCACCGGCGGCAAACCACCGCCAGAAATAACATGGCTCGTAAATTCATATTGTTCAAGTGGGCGGGAACGGAGCAAGGCGGTCCTAATTTGGGAAGAGTGGGCAACCGAATACGAATGGCAAAATGCATGCGCAGTATGGAATTGGGGCAACGTTATTGACCCAAAGATCATTGCGCGCGCGAGCAAACATATGTTGCCATTTCTCATGCCAGAGGAACTACGAGGCGATAGCAAGCTAATGAAGGACACGAACCTCGTGACTTACAGAAACGCCTCCGAAGCACTTTCCCATATTGATCGTTTGATATCTACAATTGATCCCATGCAGCAATTCGGAAATAGAATGACGACAGAACATTCAGCATGCGATGTCGACGGCGTAACAACCCTTACATCAGGATAGAAGAGAAACATCGTGCCCGGAGTCGTAAAAAGCATAATCCGCTCCGGTCTAAGACCTTTACTTAAACCGGTATGGTTGCGGGTCGCAGGCCGGGTTCGAGCCCTTGTTGAACCCCGCTTCAAAGACCTTGAAGAAAAATCGGAGAATCTGCAGGCACAACTTGCCAATCAGCAAGCCCAGTTCGCCAGTCAGCAAGCACAGGTTGCCAATCAGCAGGAGAGGATTGCGTCGCTAGAACAGAATTGGCAACAACATGTGCCGGCCTTTCTCAGAGCAACGTCAATCGTGGTCAGTTTCGAGAGAGAATTGGCCCATTTGAAAAATGTCGTGCTCGCGAATGAGCGTAAAAATTCGTCTAAAAAAGATCATGAACTCATATCGCGCGCGGGCTCCCTAGATGTGGGCAAAGATACATGAGTTCATAATAGTCTGTTCCAATTTCGGTGTGCGTCGTCAAAGATTTCGAATAACGGTATAAATTAAGCTCCCGCTTAATTTAAGACCCAGCTGCGGATTCGCATTTTTATAGACGTGTACATCGCCCGTTATCTGCGTCGGTGTTTGACTACCTGGATCTACGGCGATTGAGTTATACTTATTGTGGAGGGTAGAGGTGAAGCTTGACGCGATGATGCTGCAGATCGGCGCGTTTACCCGTGAGTTCTATTTCCGTCCGGATTTATCTGACACGGGTGCGATTCTGCAGATATTTAATGACAATGCCTATGACCTGAGAAAATTGCGACGATTCACAGAATTGATGGATTTCGCCCGTTACAAAATGGCCGCTGGTAAGCGGCCACTGATTATTGATGCCGGTGCCAATATCGGGGCATCAGCGGTTTATTTTTCAACGGAATGTCCGGAGTCTTTAGTAATCGCCATCGAGCCAGAAGCAATGAATTTTCAGTTTCTTGTTGAGAATACCAAAGGTCTTAACGTTGCCGCTTTGCCCTGCGCGGTTTCGGCAAGTCCGAAGCGTCTTCGCGTAGTCGATGTAGGCGAAGGATACATGGGCTACCGTACGGAGCAAGCTTCAACTCAAGTCGCAAACGACCAAATTGTGAGTAGCGTGACACTGAATGAACTTTGCGACGCGCATCAGAACGATTGCTTTCCATTCATTGCAAAAATCGATATCGAAGGAGCTGAAAAGGAGTTGTTTTCGAAAAACACCGAGTGGGTAGCAAGAATGCCACTTATTATAATTGAGCTGCATGACTGGTTGATGCCAAAAGACCGTAGCGCAATGCCGTTTTTAAAATGTATTGCAAATCACGATCGTGATTTTGTCACTCTTCCATACCCGAATATTTCCGAAAATATATTTTCTATCGCAAACAACCTCGCGGACTTATGACATCCAATACAAGTGAAGACAACGAAATGGACCAGAAGCCTCCTTATTTGACGCGCCTCGATGATGGCAGCGAACAAAAAATAGCATTTGCTCGTGCCGAAAGAATTTTCCAAGAAGATATTGTAATTTTGCGCCGTTCAGTTCTGGATATGCATGACAAATTAGCACGACTTGATGCTGAGTCCGCACAGTTACTTAAGGAACGAGACCGATCGCTCATTCGAGCCGAGCAACTTCAGATTCAGTTGAATGCCATCATTAGCAGTAGCTCTTGGCAAATTACGCGACCATTGCGCGTTTTATTTGGGCGTCACCCAAGCTTGGCACGCATACTCCGGCGAGTCATTAAAGGTGGCGGGTAGGCGACTTCACGATAGCCGTGGCGACATAGAAGTTAGATATCAGTACGGCAGGAACTCCAAGAAAAGCTAATGTGATCTTTAGTCACTCTTGGCGCTCTTAGTTCGCCGGGCGGCTTTAGCCTTTACCTCATTTGAGCTCACAGCTATATGTTCGCTGCTAACAGCCCTCGTTAAAACGAACAGTGTTGACGATGCGAGCACCACGTTTTTTGACTCGAACCTTACTTCGTCCATTGCGTTTCCTTGATGCCACGGGAATCGTGCCGAGTGATACCCATTCCCCCGAGTATTTGTATCTCGTGCAACAGTCGAAGAGGGTCTCTCTCGTGCGCACGCTCAACAGTTTTCGAGGGGGAAATGTACGCTCTTGGCCACTTCTGCTCTGTATTGCTTTTGTAAAGTGGCTTGATTTAGTTCTGTCAAGTTCACTCATCCGGTCATTGATAAATGAGTACGATCTGCTGCACCGTAGTGATGTCGAGAATAATGTAGAGAAACGGCATTGACCAAAATAGCGTTGGTAAAGCCCGACCATCTGGGGGACTTGATATTGGCATCGCCGGCAATTCGCGCGGCGCAACAACATTTTGATCAGGTTAGTTTGTTTGTTTCCGATACGAGCCGATCACTTGCTAGCTTTTTGTTTCCTGAATTGGAATTGAGATCCGTCAATTTTCCCCATCTTGCCAGAAATAAGGAAGCGCCATTCGATTGTGATCGCTTCATCGCCGCAATAAACGAGTTTGAACTCATTTTGTGGTTGCGTGACGACCCGGCCCTTAGACTCATTGCGGAGCGTGTTAAAGTGGAGCAGCACTTTGCAACTGGTGGTCATCTGACACATGACTCGGCGATTCACAAGCACATGCTGGTTCAGCATATCGGCAACTATTCGCGCACCAAACTATTCAGTAAAATTCCAATACGCTGGCCAAAGGCCATAAAAAAGGTGGGCCTATGTGTTGCCGCGGGCTTCCCCACCAACCGGTGGCCAAATGTCTATTGGCTAGAGCTCGCCACGATTTTATTACGCTCAGGACTGTTGCTTACGTTCATTGGAGGTCCGGACGAAAGAAAGGACATTGCCCTTCTTTCCAAATGCCTGAACAGAAATTCCATTGCCACGGTTATCGGAGGGGTTGATTTCCCATCTTTTCTGAACGCACTGGAAGATCTCGATGTTGTGATCGCAACGGATGGGGGAACGGCACACCTTTGTTCTTTAGTAAAGCCGTTGCTCTCGTTATTCGGTTCCAGCCCTTGGAAACGCTACGCACCATTCGGACGAGAAAACGTTGTTGCTACACGTGATCTTAGCTGTTCACCATGTGTGCAATTCTCGACTGACAAGATTAATGGATGTATGACCCGCGAATGCCTGATGGGACTGGAAACAGCGATGGTCCAAGAGGCCCTGTTTGCGACAGATGTCGTGGGACTGCAAAACCCGCGCTTTGTAATTCAGCGTGGAACGAGCCACATCTACGATAAATGAAATAGACATACTTCTTTGATCGTGAGAAAAAATAATGATCGGCCGATTGGTAGAGGTTATAAAAGGCGGATCGAAATTGTTCATTCGCACTGGAATAAATATTGTTTACAACATTCCTCCGTTACGCCGACTTGCGAGGATTGTGGTTCGATGGATCCCTGACAGAAGTTATAGAGCAATCCTGTCTTTTGGTAAGCATAAATCCAGCAGTGCCGAGAGTCGCTGCGTTTCGGAGAACGCGGAATGGATCCTGCGCGCGCTAGATCACCGTTCGGGTGGCCAACATTAATTTGCTATTTTACTTGTCTAGCATAACCAGCGTTGATGATACCTATGAATAAGAGTCCGATGAAATTTCTTTTGGATCTGCAAGTCCTGCAATCGGACTCGCGAAGTCGAGGGTCTGGCAGATATTCACGGGGGCTTGCGCAGGGATTAGTTTGTGGGCCGCACGCCGCGGACGCTTCGGTATTGCTAAATTTAGCAGTTACTCATGACCAATCAGAGCGGCAAGCACCGGTGCTATGGCCGGACATTAATGCGAGTGGACAATCAAAATGTTGGGACGAATTTGACGAAATCAAGCAGTGGCTTTCAAATTGCGGTGCGGCAGATCGAATTCATGTATTTCGTGGGTTGACTGGAATCGCAGGAACGCTGTCAGGAAGTCGGGCGCGGGCTGACGCCTGCGAAGCGATGTACGATGCTTATGTCAACTCTGTTGGTGTCGATCTCGTTTATGTACCGAGCCCGTTCGAAGGCTTCGGCAATGATGTGGTTGTTGGCTCAACGGCGATCTCGCGCTTGGGTCCAGCCCGAGTAATGACAGTCCACGACTTGATCCCATTTGAGGCACCGGAGATATATTTGACCGACCCAGTGCGAGAAGCCTGGTATCGGCGCCGGCTCGCCGGCCTTTTAAAGGCAGACCTGCTTCTAACGAACTCAGAGCATACCCGAAACGTAGCAGTAGCGCTGCTGGAGCTAACCCCGGAACGCGTAGTTAGTATTGGGACAGACGCTGATCCGATATTTCGTAAGATGGGCCTTTCGCCGCAGATGCAAACATCACTGTTGGCACGCTACGGCATCTGCAAACCATTTTTGATGCATGTCGGCACGCTGGAGCCACGCAAGAATATTGCAATACTGATTCGAGCATTCGCGCATCTTCCAGCGGAAATACGAAATACCCATCACCTTGTTCTCGTTGGGGTTGCGACAAACGAGCAGATTTCTGAAATGCGAGCTATCGCGCGAGCGAGTGGCGGCGATCCTGAGAACGCTCATATTCCCGGGGTTTGTTCCAGACGAAGATTTAGTGGGTTTGTACGGTATCGCCCGCGCCGTCGTAATGCCTTCACTGGCCGAAGGCTTCGGTTTGCCGATACTCGAAGCTATGCGGTGCGGAGCGCCGGTATTGGCAGCCGACGCCACGAGTTCTACCGGAAGTAATTGGTAGCCGTGAATTCCTGTTCAATCCGAAACAGCCCGCGGACTTGAGCGAAAAGCTCACGCGCTTACTGATGGATGAAAGTTTCCGCCAGCATGCTCTGAAACATTGCGCTAAACAGGAGCGACTCTTTTCTTGGAAGAGTACGGCCGCTCGAGCCTATGACGCATTCCAAGAGGCCGTAGCGAGGCGACATGTGCAGCTCACTTCCCAAGCGAAGGAGCGGCCGCGATACATTTTGGTACCGGCATTAGAGAGCGGAGAAAAAGATTTGACAATCATAAATCAGTTGAATGCTGCCCTTAGCGTAACGGGCGAAGTCTTGCTAACCGCGCCACACGCACGCAAATTGGAGCTGATTGCAGGAAAGCCATATGCCAGTGTTGATCCCGAAGTGCTTCAGATTAACGGTAATCACCGCATAATAATTCTAGCAAATTCGGCCAAGCTTGACCTCTATCAGTGTGCCATCCTCTCAAGGTTGCCGGTTGTCATTGTCTCGGCTACGCAAGTTGCACAGCTCCGAATCCCAGCAGCGTGGCGTTATCACCTCGAGGGATACAGCGGATTAATTGCCGCGGCAAACTCCAGCGACGTTAATATCTCACTCGATGCATTGCCCTCTATCTTTCATCAAATCCTCGGAGTCATTCACATTGCGGGGAACTCGAATTAGTAAGTAAGATTGAGAACTTATACCGGCATCATGTCGCTTCAATCGTCCAACAGTTATTGCCGGCAACGGAAGGTCTTGATAGCGCGGGTCGCGCCGATATGGCCTCCGCGATTGCAGAAAACCACGCTGCGTTGCTACCCCATGCACGGCTGCTGGTCGATATTTCTGAGCTTGTGCATCGCGACATCCAAACTGGGATCCAGCGGGTCGTAAGAAATATATTAAAACAGCTATTGCTAGACCATTGTGAAATGCGAGTAGAGCCTATCTATCGAGACGGAGACGTCTATCGTTACGCTCGGCAATTCACATGCAAGTTTCTAAACCTAGAATCCCGTGCAATTGCACTCAAAGATGCTGTGGTTGATTTTTATCCTTCTGATACATTTCTTGGTCTCGATCACGACAAGCACATGACGGAGGCGTCAATCAGTTGTCTGCGCGATTTGAGGCGCCGAGGTGGCTCAATCAATTTTGTTGTCTATGATGTGCTGCCGCTGATCCGACCAGAATTCTTTCGTGATCAGCTCACCTCCGAGTTTACTAAATGGTTTCGTTCGATCGCAATGGTTGCCGACCGATTGATCGGAATATCGCAATGTGTCGCGGACGATGTCATCGCAATTCTCGAAAAAAACCCCACAATACGAACGAAACGACAGGAGGTGGCCTGGTATCATAATGGTTCTGATTTTAATGGGATGCATATAGAAGATGTCTTCTTAGAGTTGGCTGACGATTTTGCCGACGCACTGTTTCGTATCGGCGACCGAACAATGTTTCTGACGGTCGGCACAATCGAGCCACGTAAAGGGATTTCAGAGCTCCTGGATGCGGCGGAGGATATCTGGCGCGATCACGATATCGTCTTCGTGCTCGCAGGCGCTGAAGGTTGGCTCGTTGATGAACTCATGATTAGGATCAAGAATCATCCTGAGTTAGGCAAGCGGTTGTTCTGGCTGGGTCATATCAGTGACGAATTTCTTGCAGCCCTGTACCGGAGGGCCACTGCGATCATTATGCCGTCAGAGGCAGAGGGATTTGGTCTGCCACTTATCGAGGCAGCATGTCAGGGGACCCCCATCATAGCCCGAGATATTCCGATATTCCGCGAGGTCGGCGGCGATAATGTTTTTTACTTCAAGTCAAAGACTGGTAACGAGCTGGCCGCCGCGTTGAAAGATTGGCTTACTAAATTTGCCGAAAATAAAATCCCGCGATCAAAAAACATTAAGGTATTGACCTGGCGCGAGGCCGCCGCACAGCTGATCGATGCCACGCAAGGCAGAAGACAGTATGTTTCTTAGCGCAAGGATCATTCAAGCGCGAGGCGATGGCGCTAGAATACATGCTTTCCACATGAAGCTCATCGGCAACATCAATGGCGGTCCCCTATAAGGGCTAGGCAGCCCTAAACGCCCTTTGATATAGATACGATCGAGATGGGGGTTGGCAACAAGTGCCGTATCGCATTCGGCTTGTAACCCAATATCGAACCTTCTTTCAGCGGGTTTGTTAGCAAATGTTCCAGTCCAATAATCCCGCCATTGATACGAACATCTTAGCCGAGCGTGCTCGCGCTGAACTTGCGCGGACTCGGCTAACGTCTTCAAAACATTCGGGCGCTATCGCAAATATCGGAGCCCCCTTGAGTGTAGCCATACCGCCTAGCAAATTTAGCCGTTTTGCGCGTAATCGGCTGAGGCGCATCCCAATTCTGGGTAATCTTTTGAGTTGGGCAAGCTGGATACTACGCGTCAAGCAGATTGCCACAATGGCATTTAATTATGAGGCACGTCTCTCAAAAATGCAGCGCGAGATTGATTATCTCGACCAAACATTTCACGTCATAACGACTAGTTTAGAAACAAAGTCGGCAGCTTCTATTGTTGCATCGCGGGACAACGCCCGTGCGATCCATGCGCTGCGTGCTGAGATCGAAATGTTACGTGCGCAAAACGCATTGCGACGACAAGAGACAAAATCCCGGTCTCGTTCAGCAGATGCGAGCTAGCCCTACTCTGCACGCCCGGAGATTTAGTTGAAGCCATACGCGATTCATCAATATCATAATACTTCTGCCTATGGTGACGGTGTTACCAATGGAATGTTGTTCACACAGCGGGCATTGCGAGAGGCCGGCTACAAATCCGAAATTTACTGCGAGCACGTTGACCACAGACTATCTGATTGTCTGAAATCCTATCGGTCGTTCGAAGATCGTGAGGATCAACTCGTATTGATACATTATTCCTTCGGGCACGATCATCATCAATGGATTGAGGACATCAAGGGACCAAAAATCCTCGTCTATCACAATATTACGCCGTCACATTTCATGCCAAAGGGCAGCGATTTGTACCACTATGCAGAGCTCGGCCGCGAAAAGCTCGCAGCTTGGGCTAAAACATCAACTTTTGTCGGGGCGATCGCGGTCTCGCCCTTCAACGCAAGTGACCTGGAGATGTGCGGTTATTCGCGCATCGCGACAATTCCTTTGCTCGTTGATCTCGAGTGGATACGAACTCACTCTTGGTCTCGGCCACTCTTCGATCGGTTTACCGGCATGCGAAATGCGCTTTTCGTTGGCCGCTTCATACCAAGCAAGGGTCAGCTCGCACTTGTTAAAACGATGAACTCGCTTCAGGCGATCTGTGATTTTCCAGTCCGCCTTATTCTCGCTGGAGCCACAGTCACAGTAGATTATTTCGAAGAGGTTCTGCAAGAAATCCGTCGATGCGGACTCAATGACCAGATTGTCCTGCTCGATCACGTCAAAGACGATGATCTGTTTGCGCTCTATCGAAGCGCGGATATTTACGTGTCTTTGTCCGAGCATGAAGGTTTCGGCATGCCACTCGTTGAGGCAATGGCTTTCGATGTGCCGGTGCTAGCTTTTGCGGCTGGCGCGGTGCCGTCAACGCTCGGCAGCGGCGGGCTGCTTCTCGAGTCGAACGAACCCGAGATGATGGCTGCCACAGCAAAACTCGTGCTTTCAGAGCCATGGTTGCGGCGTGAACTTGTCCACGCCCAACGTCACGAATTAAATCGGTTTGAGCGGCATAGTATTCTTAATTCGCTAGAAATATTTCTACGTGAACTCGATATTGAGGTGAACTTTGATCAGGTAGCGAAACAACCGCAATCACAGCCGAAATGGCAGATTGAGGGCCCGTTCGATAGTTCCTATAGCTTGGCTATTGTCAACCGCGAGCTTGCATCTGCGCTAGCGGACGATGGAGAAAGCGTCAGCCTTCAATCACGCGATGGCCCCGGACCAATTCCACCAGACAAAACGTTTCTGAAAGATAATCCTGCCATCGAAGCTATGTGGCGTCAGGGCCTCGCATGGCAAAGCCCGCAAGTCGCTCTTAGGAATCAGTATCCGCCGTTCGTCTCAGACATGAAAGGGGAAGTTCGTGGACTTGCGTGTTATGCTTGGGAAGAGAGTGGTTTCCCGACGGAGTATGTTCACGACTTTAATTTGTCACTTAATTTTATAGCAGTGACTAGTCGGTTCGTGGCCAAAATATTGCGCGACAATGGAGTACACACTCCAATCAACGTCGTGGGCGATGGCATTGATCAAATTGCACGACTTGAACACGCGTACAACGACGGGAATGCCGAAGTTCTCGCCTCAAGACTCAACCTTGGAGACGGTCTTTGCTTTTTGCACGTGTCCTCTGGGTTTCCGCGAAAAGGCGTGGACGTCCTTCTGCGCGCATGGGCTCAGGCTTTCAATCGCGAGGATAAAGTGGTTCTCGTGATTAAAACGAGTCCAAATCCGCATCAAGATATAAGTAAACAGATTGAGACGCTGACTGAAAATTTTCCGGAGCATGCTCGGATAATACTGATCAATGAAGCCCTGGAGGTAAACGCGACTTACGAATTATTTCGCACGGCGGATATCATAGTTTGCCCAACCCGCGGCGAGGGATTCGGCTTGCCCATGGCGGAAGCGCTTGCAATTGGCAAGCCGGTCATCACGACCGCTTATGGCGGTCAAATGGATTTTTGTAAGCCGGAGAACTCTTGGCTATGCGAGTATGATTTCGCATATGCACACACACATCTAGACATTCCAAGTTCGGTTTGGGTCGAACCTCGGCTGAAATCATTGATCAAATGTCTTAAGAGCTCAAAAGCGGCCTCTTCAGAGGATCGAATAAATCGTGGAATGGCTGGTCGTAGCCATGTGGTGTCAAACTTCAAATGGCAAAATGTCGCACAACGAGTGCGAGCGGCCGTCTCGGAGGCTCGCGCATTGGATACGCGGGTTTTGGGTCTGCCGAAGATTGGTTGGATCTCAACCTGGAACACTCGTTGCGGAATTGCCGCTTATTCCCAATTTCTTACATGCGAAATTGCGAGCGATCGTCTTCGTATATTCGCTACTACTAACGCCGAACCCATTGCGGCAAACTCAGAGTATGTGACGCGCTGCTGGCAGCAGGGTTGGGCCAACTCGCTTGATCAACTTTATAATAAACTCAATGCTGCAGGTGTTGACGCTGTGGTCATTCAGTTCAACTTCGGTTTTTTTCACTTGGATGCACTCGCGCGGTTGATGGAACGACTGACGAAAGACGGCAAACCGGTCTACATTTTCTTGCATTCGACAACCGACGTCCAAAGGGCAGACATAACCATTCGTCTTATAGATGCGCGAGACGCGCTGGTGCGTGCGCGACGAGTACTTGTGCACTCGGTCCACGATCTTAATCGTCTCAAGGAAATTGATCTCGTGGACAATGTGACGCTGTTTCCGCATGGTCTCGCGAACGGCTCTATTGCACAGCGTTATCCAAAGCGTACTAACGGAGAGCGGCAGAAGATCGCAAGTTTTGGATATTTGCTTCCGCACAAAGGACTGCGTCAGTTGATTGAAGCTTTTGCCCTCATTCGCCGCGACCGACCTGCCGTCGATCTATTACTGCTCAACGCACTTTATCCGGTTGAGGAGTCCAAGCGCGAATATGACGCATGCGAGAAGATTATACATGATTGTGGGCTGGGAGAATTTGTAAATCTTAGGACTGAATATATTTCAGAACAGGATATATTGAGCGAGCTCGCCAACACCGATCTTATTGTTTATCCATACCAACATACTCAGAAAATCCTCGAGCGCTGCGGTTCGATTAGGATTGTCATCGCTGCGTCCGGTCGCCACAACGCCCTTACCAATCTTCGATGATGTTGCCAGCGTCACGCACCGGTTGCCAGGCATTGCACCCGCCGATTTGGCTCGCGGGATCGAACTGTTGCTTTCTGACGACAAGAAGCTATCGGGACTTGCTGAGAAACAGCGGACCTGGGTCAACGCACACTCTTGGCCAATCCTTTCGCGACGTCTGGATGAACTCATTCGTGGTGAATTTATCGATGATCTGCGCACGAATCGATAGAGATTTTCTTAATTAATACCGCGCCACTTATCGTAAAAAGTTTTTGAGCTTTTTTGAATGTGGAATTGCGATGCTGTGTGGCGATGGCAGTAGAATGTTCGTTGACAGAAAACGATCCGGATTACTTGCCGTCTGGAGTGCGCAAGCCAAGCCAGTTGTCACGAACTTGTTGGTAATGAACACCGGCATCATAGTGCGGTACTGGTAATCCGAGCGTCTGTGGCGAAAAATGCCCGACAGCTGCCAATACTGAATAAGAGGCAACCACGCGATCACGTTGCGAGGCGACCATCGCTGCACGTGCATTTACTAATTCTTGCTGCGCGTTAAGGACATCGAGCGTTGTGCGTTGGCCGACCAGTGCCTCCTGACGCACGCCATTAAGCGCGCTTTCGGCGGCCTTCACTTGTGCTTCAGTGGTCTTAATCGCTCCTTTGGTCAATTCGAGATTGCTCCAAGCTTGAACGATCGCCTGTCGTACCTGGGTGCGAGCGAAATCGAGTTCAAGTTTGCGCTGTCCAAGAGTTTCTTTGGCCTGTCGAACTGCGGAATATTCGGCGCCGCCCTGATATATTGGTACCGAAAGTTGACCGATGACTGACAGGGCATAGTTGTGCGGCACAGCGAGCTGGGTCTCAAAACCTTGTTGTGCGGCACCCTGGACGACAAATGTGGGAAGTAGGGTGCCTTCGGCGATTGTGACCTGATGCTGCGCGATATCCAGATTGTACATGGCGGTAGTGTTTGCTGGATTTTGATCATCCCCAACAGCGATAGCCTCCGGAAGTGTTTTAGGTAAAAATCGGTCTACAACTGTGGCCGGACTGAGCTTGCCGGGGTCGCTACCAATTACCTGGTGATAGGTAGCGACGGATGTTTTATAGCCTGCTTCCGCCGTGAGCACCTGCGTTTGGCCCGCAGCAAGCCGAGATTCTGATTGGGAGATATCGGTGGAGGTTACATCGCCGACTTTGAAGCGATCACGCGTCTGACGTAATTGTTCTTGCAAGACTTCCACGTTGCGCTTCTGCAATTCGAGAATTGCATAATCGCGCAAGACGTTCATATAGGCCGTCAAAGCATTGAGCAAAACGCCTTGTGCCGTGCCACGCAGGGTTTCGCGCGCCGATAAAACCGCACTTTCTGCAGCGCGGGTGCGATTAGCGGTCTGGAAACCGTTATAGACGGTCTGCGTTATCGAAAATCCTCCTGAGTATGTCGCATTGTATCCGCTGTTCGTAAAATATGTTGCGGGTGCCCCCGGCGGTTGCGGAAGAAGCTGGGAGGTTGTGGATAGCGACTGTTCGCCACCGGATATTGTGGCGCCGATCCTAGGCCGATAACCGGCAAGCGCTTGCGGCACACCCTCGTCAGTAGCCCTAACGAGGGCGCGTTGTGCATTGAGCTGCGGATTATCCATGTAGGCGCGCGCGAGAGCGGATTCTACCGTTTCGGCGGCAGCAGGAACACTCGTCGCAATGGACGTCGACAATGCCACGATTGCGGCGGCAATGATGAAAGCTCCGCAACGGCTAACAAGCGAGCGTCTAACCATTTCCACACACCACGACAAAAAAGTACTCCCACTCGACAACCGCGAAGTTTATCGTCTGGTTCTATTGCCGATCCTTCGCCTAACATTTTCGATATTAGCAAAATTTGCGACGGCAGCCCATGATTTTATCTTATGAGATTTGGCAGAACGATTTGTCCCAAAGGTCGGCTGGACACGGAGTTGCGCTCCAAAAACCAATCATAATGGGGTTGCCAAAAAGTCACATCGTTTGAGATTTTGAATCGAAGACCAAAATTGCTAAGCGGTTACGCCGTGATCAGCGTGCCCGATGATCGCGATCGTCTCGCCCGATGTTCCAACTTCCCAAATTTTTACAATCGCGGGCGACGTAGTATCCTGGATGCCATCGGAAACAATTATATTGCCGTTGTAAAAGACGGTCTCAGGATTCGGATGTGCTTGAAAAAATGCTATCAAAGTCGCCTCTGCCGCCGCATCGAAGAGCGGGATTTGCGAAGCAGTAGGGCCGACGTAAAGCGCCGCTGACGCTACGGTATTAGCAGCGGCGGTCACAGCAGTAACATCGGTCGAGACGTGACCCGCGTTGAGGAAAATCGTATTGATCTGCAAGTTTTCGTTCGGGCTATTCAGCGCTTGAGCAAGCGATCCAGCAAAATCGCCGCTAGAAAGGCTCACCTGGGGGGGTGTGCTGGTTTCGGGTAGCTCGGAATTGGCGCCGGGGTGGGTCCCGTTCAAAGCGGACGAGCCAACACTGATCGATGTTAAGTTGCTTAGAATTGGCGCTAACGTTGCGAACTTTGCAAAGTGTCCTGAATTATCATCGACCGCAAGGTCATTCACGCTCTGCACGTTTTCGGCAGGCTTTGCTAATGACGCATCGTAGTTTTCTGCAGCATGGCCGTTTGCTAGCTGCGGATTGATAATACCCAACATCTCATGATTGGCGCTAGCATCTCCATTGTTGCCCAAAATCTTGCTTGGGCGGCCAATTCTATGGCCGCTTTGTCTGCGCTGCTCTCGCTTAAAGCGATCTTGTGGCTCGATGTCCTCTCGTCGACGGGCGGCGCGATTGTTGCGTTTTCTCGAGGAGAGGAGCTATCAGCCAAACCCGTGTCATGAGCAATGATATTTGCGTCCGCAATTACATCTGACGGATGGTCCGCGATGCCGACGGTCGATTCTATAATGAACGCCGCGACGGCGCCAATGAGACCGAGATAAGAAGACTGCTGTATTATCGAAGCATCCCGCAAACTATGGAAGAACGTCTCAAGATAAGATGCAAAAGTCGACTGCAGTGTGTGTTTGAGGCTGCCACGGTCGAACGACCCGTCATCTGTATGATGGCCAGCGGCCTCATGGGACGAGAACAGATGCAAATTGTTCGAAGCAGCAAAGAGTGTTCCGACAATGACCGCAAGCATGGCAGCAGGATGAACAAATAATTTAGCCCCGCCGCGTTGCTGAAATGAGACTTGAACCGGTACTTGGCGAACGAAGGACTTTGTCAGTTCTGCGAAAGACCGCCCAACGAGAGAATTAGGCAGGCCAGGACTACAAAGCCGATAGTGGCCATCATAACGGCTGATGTGCACCAGGACCTCGCCGTCAGTCCGACAAAATACGAACCACGGATCCCCCTCGTCTGTCAGCCCACGATCAGTTTCAAGTCTGATATTAGCCTGAGTGAGTGCGTGCTCAATGCGGTAAAGTTCCGCTAATTCATCGCTGGTCCAGTCGAAGCTTCGGTCCGACCGTTGCGGGAATGAGACGAGTTGAAAAGCCATACGCCTTCTTTCTGCGAAGCTAAGCGCGTCACCATCATCCTATGACGTTACTCTTGGCTACCAAAAAGAATGCCGTGTGTCACCGGATCATAATATTTTATGAGAGTGCGTACAAATTCCACTGGGTCCACGTCCAAGGCGGTGGCCCAGACCCGATACCGATCCGGGGGAATTCGTCCGCGGCCAGTCTCCAGCTGGGAGATAAAGGTGTAGTGTTCCGCCCCCACAAGACTTGCGAATTGTCGTTGTGATAGGCCGCGTTTCTCGCGCAATTCCTTGAGCCAATGTCCAGCCGTACGGCGTAACTCCTGGACCTCAGGATCGCTACGGTGCTGTGCGTGTGTGTACATGGGTCACCTCTGCCAACCAATATAGACTGAAAATGGAGTGGGTACAAGGTTTACTCTACACCCATTCCCCAAAAAACCCTGTACCAAACCGTCGATAGATCGGCTCTTCGGGAACGGCCTGCCATTGCAATGGTTGGCGATCAATTCCTCAATTTTCTATTGAAAAACGGCAAGAGAGGTAGCGTGTTCCTACGTCGCAGCGCACTGTTACGCTGTTAACGCCTTATTTTGGCCTAGACGGTAGAATATTGGCTTATAATAGTGAATGGCGATCCGATCCGTGCCGGCTCGGGGGGCGCGCTTTTGTTGTGCCTGCTATAACTAAAAATCATGGCTAAGACGTTTTTGCGGGCTCGGACGACATGGCGTGGATGAACAAGAATAAGCCGACGACGGACACTTTGTTATCGCGCGGCATTCGGGCTACGCGCCCGGCATTCGCGACAGCGATCGTGTTTAGTTTTTTTATCAACATGTTGGCCTTCGTCGGGCCTCTTTATATGTTGCAGATTTATGATCGTGTGCTGGGCAGCCGCAACGAATGGACCTTGCTATTTTTAACTTTGATTGCGGGTTTTTTGCTTCTCGTCTACGCCGGGCTGGAAAAGATTCGATCAGCAGTTTTGGTGCGAGCGGGGATCTTATTTGATTCAAAAACTTGTTCGGATCTTTTTGAAAGCGTGCTTATAGGCACACTTAAACAGCCGAATTTATCTCATCACACTGTTTTGCGTGAACTGGATATTATTCGTGAGTTTTTGACCGGCGCGGGATTGATCTCATTCTGCGACGCGCCCTGGGTTCCAATCTTTGTCGCCGGATGCTTCGTTCTCCATCCATGGTACGGATGGATTGCTTTATCCGGGGCATTGCTGATTTTCAGTTTTGCGGTTGCCAATGAGTTTTTGACACGGAAGCAACTCAAGGGTGCGTCACTAAGCGCAAATCATGCCAACATGTTTGCGGCGGCGACGTTTCGCAACGCGGAAGTGCTGCATGCCATGGGGATGTGGAAGCCACTGCGCACTCGATGGCTGCAACGCCACAATAACACGCTAACATTGCAGGCTGTTGCCAGTGATCGCGCCGGATTTTTGCTGACGGCGACAAAATTTTTGCGTGCATTTTTACAGATCGCGATTCTCGGAGCCGGTGCCTATCTTTCAATCATCCAGGATTCAACTCCAGGCTCCATGATCGCGGCCTCCATCATCATGGGACGCGCGCTAGCTCCGGTTGAACTCATCGTTTCACAATGGAAGGCTTTCCTTGCGGCACGATCGGCCTACGATCGCATTACCGAACTTCTTGGTATCATCCCGGCTCAGCAAACTCGCATGAAGTTGCCGGACCCGGAAGGCCATCTTGCGGTAGAAAGAATCGTTGTTGCGCCACCGGGGACGCAGCGTCCGGTGCTGGCGGGATTGTCGTTTGCCCTTTCCGCCGGCTCGGCCCTGGGTGTCATCGGCCCGAGCGCGGCGGGCAAGTCCAGTCTGGCACGGGCGATTGTTGGCGTGTGGCCGGTGTTTAACGGAACCATTCGGATTGACGGCGCAGAATTGATGCATTGGGACAACGAACAACTCGGCCGCCATTTTGGCTATCTGCCACAAGACGTCGAATTGTTTTCGGGGACGGTTGCCGAGAATATTGCACGCTTCCAAGAAGTCGATGAAGCGATGGTGATTGAAGCCGCTCAAATGGCGGGCGTGCACAACATGATTCAAGCTATGCCGAGTGGGTACAATACGCAGATTGGTGACGGCGGACAAAGCCTCTCTGGTGGGCAGCGTCAGAGAATTGGGTTGGCGCGGGCGCTATACCGGTTGCCGATGATCGTCATTCTTGATGAGCCGAATGCCAGTTTGGATGCGGACGGTGAGGCAGCACTGCTTGGCGCCTTACAAAGCCTGAAAGCCGCTAAGCGCACGGTGGTCTTGATAACTCATAAGACCAACATCTTGGCGATGATGGATAAAATCCTGGTTTTAAATCAGGGCCAGATGACTGCGTTCGGGGATCGCGACGAGATCTTCAGTAAGCTGCTTGCGCCGCGAGCAGTTAGCTCACCCACGGCAGCATCCAGCCATGCCTCCGCAACCGGAGAGGTGAATGCGCGTCATGGCTGATTCTGACAGTTCGTCTCAAAATCAAGAACCGGAAACTTCTAAAAGCCTGGAGCCGCAGAATTCCAAAGCGGTCTCTCCTCGGCGCCATGGCGGTATCGTGCGTGATGTCGTTGGCCGGGTGACGAGTAGGCTGGGTCAGACTTGGTCAACTTCAAATGCAGTCGTAAAAGAACATGCCGGCTCAGAAGACGCACCATTCGGCGACTGGAGGCGGCCAGCCAAGCTTGGCTACATCATTATCATTTTCACTTTTGTTGTCCTTGGCGGTTGGTCAGCATATGCACCGCTCGATAGCGCCGTAGTTGCTCCCGCGATCGTGTCTTTAAAATCAAGTCGCAAAGTCATCCAACATTTTGAAGGTGGAATTGTTCGGAAAATTCTAGTGCATGAAGGCCAGCATGTGGAGCAAGGGGATCTGCTCGTCCTGCTTGATAATACCCAACCGCAAGCCAGTGCTGATATCGCTCGCAACCAGTATTACTCGCTGCTTGCACAGGAAGCACGGTTAGTTGCCGAACGTGATGGTGCCGATTCGATAACTTTTCCCTCCGAGTTGTTGGAAAAAATCGATAATCCGGTAGTCAAGCAGGCCCTGGTCGATGAACGCAAACAATTTAACGGACACCATGCGTCACTTGAGGGCCAAGTCGCGATTCTTAAGTCTCGTATCGAGCAGTTTGAAACGGAAATCGGTGGGGTCAAGGTCGAAAAGGAATCTACAATTAGTCAGTTGGGCTACATCAACGTAGAGCTTGTCGATTTGCGCGGGCTCTTGGAAAAGAACCTCGTTCAGAAAACGCGCGTTCTGGCCATGGAACGCGAAAAGAGCCGCCTGGAGGGAGTGATCGGGCGTGCAACCGCCGATATCGCCAAGGCGCAAAACGGCATTGGTGAGGCGCAATTGCAAATCGAACAGTTGCGCAAGAAGGATGTGGAGGACGTGAATACTCAGATCCTGGATACGCGCGTGAAAATCGGCGACTTGCGGGAGAAGGTGAAGGTCTCTGCGGACGTGCTTCGCCGCATCGAAATTACCTCGCCACGCAGCGGCTCAGTGCAAAATATTCACATCGCCACAATCGGCGGCGTCATCCGCGCCGGGGAGCCATTGATGGAGATCATTCCGGATGACGAGGGCCTGGTCGTGGATGCGCAGGTTTCGCCGACCGATATTGACGCGATCCAGGCTGGCATGCGGGCCGAAATAAGATTTAGCGCTTTCCATGGCCAAACTCTGCCGCTGATTATGGGGCATGTAGAAAGTGTCTCGCGCGACCGGATCAATGACGAGCAAGCAAAAAAGACCTATTTCCTGGCGCGAATTACAGTCGATAAAAATGATGTGCCCGCCATGGTCAAGGACCGCATCAGTGCGGGTATGGCGGCGGAGGTCGTTGTCCCAAATGGCGAACGCACGATGCTTAGTTATCTCGTGCGACCGCTGCGCAATCGGGCAAGCTCGTCATTTCGGGAAAAGTAAATTGCCCCTTATGCATCGACTTGCACGGGGCAGAGTTATGGAAAAAAGGAGAAGATCGCCTGCGACTTTCTGATTGGCCCACCCTCATTTTAGGCCAGAAGATGGATGGGCTCAGATCCAAGTCATTACAGAGGGTTATGATTGGGACTGCGTGAATTTTCCCACAGTCTCAGTTTTTTTAAAAAAGAGCTTGCATGCTGATTTTCCGTTAGGTATATCTCTTACTCTATAGGGGAAGCTTAAGACCCAACCGCCAGAACCAACCGCCCACGTCATTCAAGTGCGATCGTTTATCGATCACGCCCGCCTAGGCCAACTCGATCAATTCGATCGCAACGGAGAGAATTCAGATGACCACATTCGCAAACAGCGAAAGTCAGATTGAGGCACTGTATGTTGGCTACTTCGGCCGCGCGGGTGATCCGGCGGGCATGGAATTCTGGCTCACTCAAGCCGCCAATGGGATGTCGATCGCGGCGATTGCGGCCTCGTTCTCGGTGCAGACCGAAGCCACCAATCTTTATCCGTTTCTGGCCCATCCGCTGGTCGACGACGCCAACCACGATAACGCGGCGGCCTTCATCAACTCGGTGTTCGAGGACATGTTCAACCGTCCGGAAAACGCGCTCAACGACCCGACCGGTTTTGCCTATTGGCTGGGACGCGTTGTTGGGGCGGCCAACAACCCGCAGGCGATGGGTCAGATCATCGAGGACATCGTCTCGGGCGCGACCGGGGTCGATAATACCACCCTGCAGAACAAGGTGACGGTGGCCGACTTCTTCACCAATGATTTGGCCGGGTCCACCCAGCCGTTTGCCGGAAACGCGATTGCGATCTCGCAGTCGAGTGTTGCGAATACCACGTCCGATCCGGCGACAGTGACGGCACAAGAGACTGTCATTACGGACTTCATCAACAACGTGCCGCCGCTGCCAGGCGTGCACATCGACCTCACGCCGAACATCGACCACGTGGTGATAACGACCATTAACACGATTGATCACGTCGCGGGCATCATCGACACCGACGGCGGGTTCCACCGACTCGACCTACACGGTGGCCGACAACATTCACGGCAATGGTCATCACCAATGTGGACCTCGCCGTGGTCGGGGATGGCGCCAACAGCGCCGCACTGGCGACGATGGTCGGGGTGAGCGACGTCAATTTCTTTATGGGGACGACCAGCGACCTGACGATCAATGCGGCGCTGTGGAACAACGTCAACAACGTCAGTGTGGCTGGCGAGTCTGACGATACCGACGTGAAGTCGACCATCTCAACGTCAACAATGGCAACGGCATCAAGCTGTCGATCAACACGACCGGCGCTAGCTTCGGTAACCTCTCCGCGACCGGCAAGGTGAGCGGGCTGAGCTACAAGCCACTGTGGAGAGCGCCGGGAATGGCGTCGGCTCGGTGGCGAGCTTTGGCACGGCCGGCGTCGACATCGTGGTCGGCAAAGAGCGGTACTGCCTCAGTGTCGCTTTTCCATTTTCAATCCAACGCCGCAGGGGGAGGCAACGCTTCGGTTGGCGACATCAGCGTCGGCCATGTCAACGTCAATGTGGGCGTGAGCGGCGAGCGCCAACGTTACCATCGGTAATGAAGCGGTAGCTCATAACCACGATGCGACGGTGGGAAATATCACGGTCGGCGCAGTCAACTTCACCGTGGCCAAGAGCGCCAGCGGTTTCTTTGAAGTCTACAATGACGCCTTTGCGGAGGGGCAAAGGGCGATGCCGTCGCCGGCGATGTCACGGTCGGCAATATCACGGCGCAGGTCGCAAAAAGCGGCGACGTTCACGGCGGAGTTTAGATCGAGGTGACTGCTTCCGGACCGGGCAATGGTACGGAAGGTAATCTCACCGTCGGCAACATCAGCATGAACGGCTCTGGGTCTCAGGAATATCTTTGTAGACGAAGTACGTTAACCAATACGTATTACCGGCAACGCCACTGTGGGTAACATCACGTTCGGCAACATCAGCATGGTCGGCGGCGCCGGGTGATCAGACATTCTCAATGGACTACAACGGCGCCGATGCAGCCATCGGCAATGCCACCGATGGCAACATCACCATTGGCAACGTCAACGTGAACGGGCAGCGGTGACCTACTACTGAGATAACCAGGGGCGACGTTGTCGATAGCACCGGCAATGCGACCGCTGGCAGCGTCACCATCGGCAACGTCAGCCTGCACGCCAAAGGCTCCGCCGTGGATATCATCTTTCGATATCGACAACTATGCTCAGCTGCTGATACTGGCGGCTAAGGGCGGCGTTGCGACAGTCGGCAATGTGACGATTGGCAATGTAACGACGACCGGGTCGGCTGACAGCACGATGGAAATAACCAACGACTGCGGCCAATTTCGGCTCGAAGGCCCACAACGCGACCGCGGGCAATATCTCGATCGGCAATATCACCGAGACGCAGGTCGTTGGCACGACGGGGCTTGGATCTGCCCTCACCGGCGCGTTCAACCAGATCTCGGTCGCATAATCTTGCAGAGTGCGTCGCACGGCAATGCGCTGGTCGGCAACATCTCGATCGGCAATATCAGCGTCAATGCGAACGCTCCGTCGTTTCAAGCCGGGGCAACGGCTGAAGTCGCTATTCACGAACGGCGCGGACGCTACCAATGGACAGGCCAATGCCGGCACTATCAGCGTCGGCAATGTCACGCTCAATGTCGGCCTTACCGGTACTGCGAAGCTGTTCGTCGAAAACTATGCGAACGGCATCACGAGCGCCGACAGCACCGGCATGGTGACGATCGGGAACGTCTCGATGCAGGGTGGTTCCGGCGCCACATTGAACGTAACAGTGGAGAACTATGCCTTCTCCGGATTCGGTATTGTGGACCATGTTGGTTCGACCGGCGGCATCACCATCGGCAACGTGGCGATGGCGTTGACCAAGGCGCTAGGTAAGGCTGAGCTGTTTGTCTCGGAGACCGGCAACCAGGCTGGGCAAGTCACCGTCGGCAATGTGTCGCTGCAGGGTCATACCGGCTCGAAACTAACCGCTGAAGTCTTCGAGTTTGCCGGCGCGGGCGGTCACGCGTCGGGCATCACCGTCGGCAATGTGTCGCTGACCGGAGCCAAGGCCACCGCGTTCCTGCACGTCAGCGAGACGGGCGGATCGACCGGCCTGTTGAAAGTCGGCAACGTGACGCTTTCGGCTGGCAAGCTGGCCGTGGCGATCACCAATTCGGCCACAGGCGGAAATGCCGGCGGCATCCAGGTCGGCAACGTCACCCTGAAAGGTAACGCCGCCGCCACCGCCGCCTTCATTTCTCAGCACGCCACCAATGGCAACGCCGGTGCGCTGAGCGTCGGCAACATCAGCATGACGGTCGGTAAAGGCCAGGATCTGAAGTTGGTGGTCAATGACACGGCCTTCAATCACGTCGGGGCAGTCACCATCGGCAACGTCGCGTTGGCTGTCGCCAATACCAAGGCGGGGGCCGCAAACCACGCGACGCTGGATATCCATTCAACGAGCACTCAGCGGCCTCGTTGGGGGTAACATCCAGGTCGGCAACATCGCGATCAGCGCCGGCGGCGAGAGCAAGTCCTTTGCTGCGGCCAACATGGCGGTCCATGTCACGGTGACTTCGCACGATGGCACTGTGACCGTCGGCAATGTCAGCGCCATCGGCGGTGTGCTCTCCGTGCCGGGCGCGGTTGTCCTCGATAACTTTGCTGACTTCAGCAACGGCGCGGACGGCTTGGCCATCTGGTTCACTACTACCGGATCTCCCCTCACGGTGGGCAACGTCGACTACAGCGGCTATGTGGGCGCCGGCGCCTATTCCAACGGCACGGTTGACGGCATTGCTGCCAAAGCCAACGGAACCCTGATCGATGTCAGCGGCATGAAGGGCGCGCCGAGCATTGTCGGTGCGTCCGGTGGTACGGCGATCGTCGACAACAGTGGCACCAACGCCATCAACGTAGGCGCCAGCACCAAGGCGGATACCATCCTGCTGCAGGACAGCCAGACTGCGGTGCACGATAACGGCACCGCGATAACTGCAGTTCAGGCGTCGGTGGACTCGATCACCGGGATCCATACCGGCGACGTGATCGGGTTTGCAGCGGGTAATTATGCCTCTGGGCTTGGCGTTACTGGTCTTGTTCCGTCGACCCAAGCCGGTGCATCGACCTATGCCAACTTCCTCGCCGGCGCAGAAACCGCTATCCATACCAATGGATTCTGGCTTCTTCTCGGCGGATGTCAGTGGCAACACCTATGTGGCAATGAACCACGGTGGTAGCGTTACCGAAATCGTGGAGGTGACCGGGATTCACACCTTCACCGAGAACGCCGCTGGCTTCCTCACCTTCGCCACCTGAGCCGATAGAACTGAACAAAGAACAGAAGAGGGCATGAAAATGCCCTCTTTTTCTTTGGAGGAACAAGCAGTAGGTATTGTTGAATGGACCAGTCAAAACTTAGAGGCGTGCAGGACGCTTTGCACGGGATCGACCGGGAACTACGGGCGCGCCGCTTCGGCGTGGCATTGGACCTCGCGTATCAGGCGAAGAACAAGTTTCCAGAAATCCGTTCGGTCGAAGTCAAGCTCGCGGAGGTCCTCGAAACCTGCAAGGAATTCGAGAAGGCGCTCGGACTTTATCGGCACGTTCACGAACAGACCCAGGCGGCCGGCGGCACGAGTGAGATCAGCCTGCTGATCGGTATCGCCCGTTGTCAGATCCGGCTTGAGCAGTATAGCCACGCCACCAAGGTGCTGGAAGAGCTGAAGGTCTTGGCGCCCGAGTATCCGCCTCTCTTGACAGCGCTCGCCTCCTGCCGACGCCATGACAACAAAATCGAGGAAGCCGAGCAGTTGGTCCGGCTCGCGCTCAAGCATGACCCTGACAGCCGGCTGGCCATCCATGAGTTGGCGCAGATCCATTTGGCCAAGAAAGAAAGCGAAGAGGCGATCAAGCTGCTGGAGCGGAACATCCGGCGAAAGGACCTCTACGGCGATTCCATCGATCTTTGGCTCGCTACATTGCATGAGTCCAACCGCGATCGATATGCCCAGGACACCTTGGAAGAGCTGATGAAGATCCATCCCGACACGGTGGAATTCACCTTTGGCTACGCGGTACTGGCCAACCAGGCCGGCGAGATTACGCTGGCACGGCCCGCCTACCGCAAATCCATGGAGCTGAGCATCAACAACCCGCGTATCATCTATGAATTGGGCGTGCTCGAGCGCACCGCAGGTAATCTCGAACTGTCACAGGACCTGATCAGGCAGGCGCTCGAACTCAGGCCCGACAACCCGGCGGCGCTACGCACCTATTGCAGTGATATGAAGCTGACCTATGGAGACGAGAACTTCAAGCGGATCAATTTCGTTGCGGCGAAACTTGCGGATTTCGATCCAATTGAACAAATCCACATGCATTATGCAATGGCGAAAGCTTATGAAGATGTGAGCGAGATGGACACAGCCTTTCGGCACTTTGCAATTGCGGGAGAGAAAAAGCGCAAAAGAGAGACCTACAGCGATCGCGACGCTGCCAAGATGTCGCGGATAATTCCACAGGTCGTCACGAAGGCACGGCTTGACGAAACCAAGCAAGTCGGATGTCAGAGCGAAATTCCGGTGTTTATCCTGGGGATGCCTCGTTCCGGCACGTCGTTGATGGAGCAGATCCTGTCGGCGCATCCCGATATATTTGGGGCGGGAGAGCTCAAGATTCTCACCGGCGTTCTAGAGAACATCGCGGTGGCGCAGAATCGGTTGAATATGCAAGAAAAGGATCCGGTGTTCCCACATGATCAGAATGCCAGCTGGGAAGTGCGCGGCCAGCACTACGTTGATCGACTTCTCAAGCTTGCCGATAAGCCGTATAAACGCGTCGTCGACAAGATGCCTGGCAACTTCAACTTCGTCGGTCTGATACACGCAATCTTGCCGAAAGCAAAGATCATACATAGCCGTCGCCACCCTGTGGAGACGTGCTTGTCCTGCTACCGCATCCACTTCGCCGAAGGACATCAGTGGACGTATAACCTGCGGGAGCTCGGCCGCTTTTACAAGCGCTATTGGGAATTGATGAAACACTGGCGCAAGGAATTCCCGGGAGTAATGTTCGAGGTGCGTTATGAGGACAACGTCGCCGATGTCGAAGGGCAGGCGAAGAAGATCATTGCGCACCTAGGGTTGGAATGGAACGAGAACTGCCTGAATTTCTACAATGTTGACCGGCCGGTAAAAACGGCGAGTGTCACTCAAGTGCGACGGCCGATCTATACGACGTCGACCAATCGCTGGCGCAAGTATGAGAAGTACCTGGGCCCGCTGTTGAATGAGTTGGGCGACATCGTACCGGAGTATGAGGAAGAAATTGTTCATCTGGCAACGAAGAAAGTAGCCTAGCAAGGCGCAAGGCCAGTCAGTGCATCTGTGTTCCAGCGTTCGGACTATTGTGGTGTATCGGCTAGGCCCTATTTGTGCAGATATGGCGTGCGATCTTATTCCAAGCGACGAGCGGGCCGCTCTCATTCGTAGGTCGCTGTATGCAGCAACGGCGGACAATCAAAACGGTAAGAAGGGCGCATGGACGTGTTGGCTGACGCGGCGGATGGCGGTTGCTACCATCGCACTCGCTAGACGCTATCCTGACCTAAGTTCCGCGGCCTGATGCCAAGCGACGACGCATGTACTAAACTTGCGTTCCGCGCAGCTATGTGATTGGGTTAGATGTGGAGGAATTCCCATGGAAGATGCCGGCCTTATTTCAAGCGTCAGCTCACAGAACGTACCGATGACCGCAGCGAAATTCAGCGCTGCGGCGAAACAAGCTGGACTCACCATTTTCGGACAGCGGGATTTTTCGCAGGCAATTGAGGGTGCTAATCGGCCGGGACCCACCGTAATCATTTCGTTTGGAAATCCGCGGGTGATTCATAAGCTCGTCAGCAGTCATCAAAAGCTGGCGATTGACCTTCCGATGAGGGTGCTTGTTTGGGAAGGTCCCGATGGCTTGACTACGGTCAGTTACACGGATCCGCGGTGGTTGATGAATCGCCATGGAATTTCACAACAGCTTGGTAACTTGGCCGACAACATGGCATCAGTGCTGAGTAAATTGGTAAAAATCGCATGTTCTAAAGAAGCTGGAAGTTGATGGTAAGCTCCAAAGTCGAGCCTTTTTGATGAACGCGTCGATTTACGATCTCATTGCCTTTCAGGCGCGCCTTCGTCCGGAGGCTCCGGCGGTGGTTTGCCCTCAAGGTACGATTCATTTTCGGGAATTGATCAATCACATTCATGCTATGGTCGCAGATCTACAAAGCCAGGACGTTACCGGCCCGGGGCCCGTGGCGCTGATTTTTCCCCGTACCTATTTACATCTGGTGTTGATCCTTGCTCTGGACCGGATGAATGTGCCCTCGGTCTCGCTGCTTGCACCAGGCACAAAGCTTCCTTGGAAACCAAACGATGTGGTCACGGTCATCGCAAATAAAAATCCTGAACTCGATGTGCCGCATAAGTGGATCAAGATATCTGAGAACTGGATGCAACGAGCAGACGATGTCGGTGATGCGTTTTCAAGCCCGCCCGGAACTTTGGTTCGAGTTATTCTATCCTCCGGATCGACGGGTTCGCCGAAGCCTATTGCCGTCCACCGTTCTACCCTGGCGGCGCGAATTGCGGAACACATTCGAGATTTGGGTCTGACGCCTTATAGTCGCGTCATGTCGATACATCTTTTTTCGGGTGGCCCAGGTTACTGGACCGCCTTGGCGACTTTAGCAGCAGGCGGGATGCTGATTGTATTTCCCCGGTTGGAAGATTGTGTCCATTACGCGGAAATCCTGAACGTAACGCATTTGTCATGTTCTCCTTATATGCTTGGGCTTTGGATGGAGAAGGCGCAAGGCTTACCGCCGCTCCAGTCGCTTCAGGTGCTCGAGACCGCAGGCAGTCACTTGCCGCTACCGTTGGGGCGTCAGGCGCGTAACATTATCTCGCCGAATGTCTACACCCTGTATGGCGCGACAGAGGCTGGAAGAATTGCTTTTGCTAGACTTCAATCGATCGAGAATCTTGAAGGCGCTGTTGGACTTGTTAGTCCTTGGTGCCAGGTTGAGATTGTCGATGAGTCAGATCGACCGGTTGAGTTTGGATGCGAGGGGATAGTACGCGTTAAGACGACGGGAATTGTCGAATTCCTATTTCGAGTTTCCCGAGACGACTGCAAAATATCTTCGCAATGGGTGGTTCTATCCTGGTGATGTCGGTTCGCTCGGCGTAGATGGACTTCTTAGAATTGCCTCTCGTGTCGATGATGTCATTAACCTCGGCGGAATAAAGTTCAGTCTGATTGGCGCCGAAGAAAAGCTCCGAGGTGTGTCGGGAGTAGACGATGTAGCCGCATTCGGATTAACCGGCTCACAGCCCGCGCAACTGTGGGCTGCAGTCGTCCGCGGGGAAGTGCTCGATCAGGGATCGCTTAAAGCTGCCATGCAAGGAGCTAAAATTTCACGTGTGATGTATGTTAAGAAACTTCCCCGGAATGAAAACGGAAAGTTGTTAAGGCAGAAACTGGTGGAGGCTGCATCCGCGATATTAGCAAATGATGCGAAGACCGCTTCGAACTGAAAGAGCGGATGGTTTGCCATGGGGTCGAAATTTAAAGGCAACCCTGTCCGTTGTGAGGTGAGGCTCGCGTTGATCACGAAGCGCTAAGATCAGCGATCCGGAGGAGTTTCCAGCCCCGTGCGTGTGGAGAATTGGTTCCCGTCAGATCACCTGAACACGTCAACTGGCTAACGGGGACGGCAGCAATCTGCCGGGACTATTTTGACAGGCGTTGTGCCAGAAAAGGGCGACTGTCGATTTCTTCTGAGCGTTCGTTGCGCGGAATGCACTCCTCGCGCGATACGAAAGTGGGTCAGGCGTTCGTGTTCACGACATATCCTGTGTTGGGGGCGAAGGTGACGCCAGGATTTGCCAATGCATTGAGGAAGTCCTGTGGTGCTGGCCGAGAGAGCTGCACTGGATTGGAGATATCTCCGGTCACCTCTACCGGAATGTTGGTGACCGCACTGAGGAGAGAGATGTCGTTGCTCGGGCTTTCACCAAAGTAAATGTCCCGCGCCGCAAGGTCGGCAACGGCTGGCGATATGACGCCGGAGGTTGGGTCCCAACCATTGTAGGAATTGCTTGTCGTTCCGCTACCCGCTTGCTGTGCAATGTGCTGTGTCCCGTTGCCGCCCAAGTTGGACGTTGACGACGACGGCGCCGTGGCCAGTTGTGATGCCAATACTTGCTGGAAATGACCTTGCGAACTCGCGCCCGACAACTCTGAATTGGTATGATTAAACCGGCCCGCAACTCGATCCATTTGCTGCGGCCTTGAGCGTTCCGTATTGCTTCGATGTTGAGGGCTGAGGTGAGTAACCGACATTTCAAAACTCCTACTGCCCGATCCAGTGGTGAGACGTAAACAGAGGCATCCACGGAAATTTCGCTTGGAACCTATGCTTCCCGGAAGCCTACCTCGAAACCGTGTGAATCCGAGGCCTGTCATCTGCTGGAATCGTACCCTCAGAATCAGAGATTTTGGTAAATATTCCGCTAACACAAATGTATGAGCGCACCCGACAATGTGAGAGGCCGTGTTGCCCCGCATCCAAGCAGGCCAATTCGCCTGGTATCGCAATGCCGCCGTTTAGAGCTGCGTCCTGCCCATATTGGGTTCCTTTCTAGGAACGCATGCGCCAGTACATCAAGTGTCCCCACTCGTGCATTGTGGCGAAGAAGGATCGTACCCAGTCAGGCGTCAGTTCCGGTATTTTTTCGCGAGCCAAAGTCGCAATTTCTGATATTGAACGCTGACCGTCGACGAGCTTGATTAAATGGGCTCCTCGTCCAACTTTAAATTTATACCTCGCACGCGCTAATTTGATCGCGTCAGGCTCCAAATCGCCCTCTTGCTCGACGATCTTCAGACCAGGACTAAAGACTGGTACGAAATTCTCCCAATCAGGTTGGTCGAACCCGATCTTTTTCGGTATTCGTTCCGGATGGCAGAGGAAAAACTGATGAAACCCAAAACGTTGCGTCAAGAGCTCTATTAACTTCCACCTTTCTTCTTCCGGCAGCGCGAGAATTTTGTGCCGCAACGGGTGGTCCGGCGAGAACGCTTCCCTTGCGCAATACATCGCGGGCTCAACCCAACTCCAAAAATCCAGTCCATTTTTACGCACAAATTCGAGTGCTTCACCTACCGTATACGCGCGATCCTGTGCATGAAGGAAAGTGTCGACAATACCTGAGTCGTAGCTGATGTCAGGAGCGTGCTTTATATAAAAACTAGCCGGAATGTCTTTCGGGGCAGAGCATTTCAAAGTGGCTTTGACCAGATCCACACTCTCCTTGCTACGCCCAAACCCGAGCACTTTGAATGCCTCCTGCAACATATAAATGCCCTGGCGCAAATAGGGAGCATACACCATGACGGACATGAGGCCGTCGGGTCGCAGAACGTCCTTCAGCGCGCGCAAGCCCTCATCGGGATCATCCAGGTGATGCAGTACGCCGCAACAAACGATGAAGTCGTAGCTATCGTTGAGCTCGCGCACATCCAGGAGGCTCATGTGGTGCAAAGTAAGATTATGAATGTCGTGTTTTTCCTTGAGGTATTTTTCATGATTTAGGCTTGTGGACGACAAGTCTATTCCGGTTACGTGTGCTTGCGGCATCATCAGCGCATAGTATGCCCCTTGGTTGGTGCCGCATCCGGCTACAAGAATTTTTAGGTCATTGAGCGAACGTCTTTCCGGCCATAACATTGGCGCGATCAGAGTGGGGGTATCGGGTTCGTGCACTCCTTTGGCGATGGCCGCAAGCATGTCATCGATCGGCTTTGGATAAGCCCAGTCCGTATACTGCCTCGCGACGATTTGCGTTACGTTCACGAACACTTTCCCTATTTTGATCTGACTGGTTGTATCGGATTAGCGTATTTGTTCCGTTTTGCGCATTCTAGGGATTGTAGTCAGTCATCACAGGCGATGGGGATCATGGATTCCAGCGTATCAATCCCGCTCAGCAAATAATGAGCATTGGCTCGGCGAACATCACTGGTGATTATATTTGGTCTGGAAAGTGTCTTCTGGTCAAGGCTGAAGGGACAGTTTGGCGATCGCGTCGACAATCGTGCCTGCAGGCGATCGTCCGGTGACAGTGGTCAGTGCGACGCAGGTGAGGAAGCCCATCCACACGACCTCCAAGGACCGGACTACATCTTGCCGGAATCAGAATATGAAGTGCCGATGCGCATCTAGCTGAGTAATAAACTTTGTTCTTAGAAGCTTTATGCGCGACCGGAAATACCAGATTTGGCAGAGCAGCGAGGATTTTCTGTGTTGCTCTCTCTTTCGGTTATTCTCAATTGGGATAAAATGACCCGTAGATGGGGTCTTCACGATGATCGGTTGGACGGCCGGCTATATGGCCGATATCGGCTACACCTTCGGCTATTACACGGAACTCAATCCGCTGCGGCTTGAGCTTGCCTTCTTGAACGCGGGATTGGTCGCGCCCGTTCGGGGAACGGCATGCGAATTGGGCTTTGGCCAGGGCGTCAGTGTCAATTTGCACGCGGCGGCATCCGTCAACCAATGGTTCGGCACCGACTTCAACCCGGCACATGCTCTCTACGCCCAGGAGATGGCCACCATCTGTGGCGCGGGTGCCAAACTCTTCGACCAATCCTTTGTCGAATTTTGCAACCGATCCGATCTGCCAGAATTCGACTATATCGGCCTGCATGGCATATGGAGTTGGGTCTCCGACGAAAACAGAAACGTAATCGTGGACTTTATCCGACGCAGGCTCAAGGTCGGCGGTGCGCTTTACATTAGCTACAATACCCAGCCGGGCTGGGCGGCCATGGTGCCGATGCGCGATCTGCTTACCGAGCACAGCGAAGTGATGGGTGTGCCAGGACGGGGATAGTGAGCCGTATTGCGGGGGCGCTCAATTTCGCTGAAAAGCTTCTAGCTACCAATCCCGGTTACGCCCGGCCAATCCACACGTCGTTGACCGCATCAAAAAGATCAAGGACCAAAACCGCAATTTAGTGGCCCATGAATACTTCAATCGAGATTGGCTGCCGATGTCCTTTGCCCGCATGGCCGATTGGCTGGCGCCGGCCAAGCTTAGCTACGCCTGTTCTGCGAATTATCTGGATCACGTCGACGCACTGTACCTTACTCCCGAGCAGCAAGTGTTTCTGAAAGAGATTCCCGACGCGATGTTCCGTGAGACAGTGCGGGACTTCATGATCAATCAGCAGTTCCGTAAGGATTACTGGGTACGCGGCGCGCGCAAGCTCAATCCCTTGGAACAGACTGAAGCTCTGAGTTGTTTACGCGTCATGCTAGTGCAACATCGCGCCGACGTGCCACTGACGGTTGGCCCGAAAGGTGAGATCACCCTGCCGGAGCAAGTGTACCGGCCGATCCTGGACGCACTGGCCGATCATCGGCCGAAGACGCTGGGCCAGATCGAGCAGTTAGTGAAGGACAAGGCTATCCCCTTTGTCCAGATTGTGCAGGCGGTCGTGGTCCTGATCGCAGCCCATAGTCTGCATGCCGTGCAAGACGAAGCCTTGATCGGTAAGGCGGGTAAGCAGGCTGATAAGCTCAACATGTATTTGTGTGATAGGGCACGCGGCAGCAGTGACAACAATTATCTCGCCAGTCCGGTTACCGGCGGCGGGATCTTGGTCTTGCGTTTCCAGCAGCTCTTCCTGCTCGCCAAGAGACAGGGCAAGAAGCAGCCCGCTGAATGGGCGCAGTTTGTCTGGCAATTGCTTGCCGCTCAAAGACAGAAAATCGTCAAGGATGGCAAGACGCTGGAAACGGCAGAAGAAAATCTGGCCGAACTGACCGCGCAGGCGCAAACGTTCGCTGATAAACAGTTACCGATTCTTAAGGCATTGAACATTGCTTGATTTCAAAGTCAGTGCCCACATGGGACATTTGTGATGGTACAGTTCGTTGCCGTAAATAAGGACCGTCATGGCGCAAAGAAGTGGCGACGTCCGGTAAACTACTCCTTCGTGGCGGCGCAAGCGTCTGTTCCGGTGGCCGGTGCCGAGCTTGTGAGGGCGGCTTTGGCGGTGCCACTCGCATTTGCCGAGCAGGCAGGCCACTACACGCTTGTCGCTGTGCTGTCGTTGGTTCCCAACCGAAATATGTTTGTCGGTCCTGACGGTCGGTGGCTCGGAAAATACGCGCCGGCTTGGTTTCGTGTTTATCCTTTTCGCTTTCTGCCACAGAAAGGAACAAATGAAGCTGTTCTGTGCGTCGATGAAGAAAGCGGACTTATTGTTGACGCAAACTTGTCCGGTGAGGCATTCTTCGATGCTGATGGAAAACTCTCGCCGGCGCTAAAGCCAGTAGTCGAGCTTTTGGGACAGCTGCAACGTGGTCTGCAGGCCACCGATCTGGCGGTATCTGCACTCGCGGAAGCTGGCGTCGTCAAGCCATGGCAAATCAAGATTAAATCGGCGCAGGCCGAGCAGGCGATCAATGGACTTCATCACGTTGATGAAACCGCACTCGCGGCGCTGTCGGACGAGAGATATTTGAGGTTGCGTGTAGCCTCGGCTTTGCCCATCGCCTACGCGCAGATGCTGTCGGAGGGCCAGCTAGGTGTATTCACTCAGCTTGCGCAATTACACCATCAGGCAAAGCCGCCCGCCGTCGCGGCGTTGCCGGAATCAATCGATAGCCTTTTGCTGCCGGATGACGACACGATCAAATTCAGGGTAGCATTGGTAGGCTTTGCCATTTACGGGAATGATGCACAAACTCAAGTCAGTCGCGCCTCGATATGACCTCGGCGAGGACCGCGTTCTATTGGCGTTCAACGCGGGCCAAGATGACGCGTGGTCCTGTTGGCTGACGCGGCGGATGGCGCTGGGCGCCTTGGATCAGCTCAATCAGTATCTAAATAAGACATCGGTCATGGCCGCGAGGACGCCGCTCGAGTACCGAGCAGATGTTGCGGCAATGGAGCGCCAGGTCGCGGTCGCCAAGATACAAAAGTCGATGACTTGAGTGCCAAAGAGGCAGTTGACGACGGCGGCGGCGGATGGGGAACTCGCGACCGGGCTCAGGTTGAGGCCGCGGCCCAAAGGTTTTCTATTGGAGATCAGCGGGCGCGAGGGTGGCCGCGCGGGCGGGCTCGTCAGCCGGTCCGAGTTGCAGACAATCCTGCTGCTGATCGAGCATGAGGCGTCAAAGGCGGGGTGGCTACCGAGTACCCAGACTCCGCCGCCGCAAGAACCTGAGTGGCAAAGGGCGCCCGCGACAAGCAAGAAACGATCCGTGAACTGATCTCAGTTTCAACGAGAAGATTTCATGCGAGGAAGTCCCATGTTGATTCTGAAACATGTCATGTCGATTGCAGTCGCAAGCGTCGCGCTGTGCTCCACGTCCCTTTCTCAAGAGACGCCATCACCGTCCCCGCCTGTTATCGAGCGTAAAGCTACCGCCCAGACGGGCAAGAACGTCCGCATCAGCGTGCTGCTGAACGTGCATAAGGATTGCAGTAGCGGGCCTCTGCCGGTGGTCATCCTAGTCAAGGGACCTAGTCACGGAAATGTGCAGGTGCGGCGCGCAAAGGCGACCGTGACAAACGTCGCGAATTGCCTGGCGACGCAGGTGCCCGCATATGTCGTGTTCTACAAGTCGTATCCAGGGTTCTCGGGAACCGAAAACCTGGAGTTGGAGGTAAGAAACGTCGAGACCGGCGCCGTGCGGGTGCAGAAGATCTCGGTGACGGTCAGCGGCGCCGGAATTCAGCTGTGATACCGGCTCCAGATTTCTTGGGATTTCTGGATTTCGAGGTAGGTTCGAAGCCGTTAGATCCCTACGAATTCTCAATTCGGATGGTTTGACGTCTTTTTTTGTACCAGCGCGATGGAGAGATTATTGCGTAATCCTCTGACATCCTCCAATTAAAGTTAGCTGTGGAAGAACTATTGCACTTTGATTTTGCTCACATATTTAGCCCCTAAGCAATTTGGATTGTGCGCTGAGTAATGATGAGTGCTGACCACGCGACGCGTCCCTTTTCAAGCAAAGGACGGTAGATGCTCTGCCGGCACCCGGTAAATTGGAAGATTTTTCAGCGCCGGCGAAGGGTATAGGGAAGCTCTATGGTGCTGCTCGGTCGGAATGCTGGGAAATCGCAATGGGATTAACCAACGGGCTGCCAAACGGAACGACCTGTATAAGTTGGAAGAAGGACAAATTATTATCGAGATTTGATGGACGCAAAACAACACGGTCCGACCGCACTATACATCAGAAAAACGACAAAATCCAAGACTTGACTGTCCCCTATAGGCAATCAATCCTCCTTCAGGCAGTTAATTTCTTGAGTTGAAGACTGATCGTTGGGCGAATGTGGCGCATTGATGCGTGTTGTACAGCACACGCCCAACCAAGTAGATATTTATGCGTATGGAAGAATTGAGCAATCTTCGCCCTCTCGAATCGGAGGCCATTGAGATTTTTCGGGAAGTTGTCGCCACTGCTCATAAGCCAGTCATGTTGTATTCGATCGGAAAAGATTCTTCGGTGATGCTGCGCCTAGCGCAAAAGGCATTTTTCCCCGGAAAAATTCCTTTCCCGCTGATGCACATTGATACCGGATGGAAATTTCGCGAAATGATCGCCTTTCGTGACCGGACGGCCAAGGAGCTTGGATTTGAATTGATCGTTTACACGAACCCGCGTGGCCTTCGGGAGGGGATTGGTCCTTTCTCGCACGGACCTGCGGTGCATACCGATGTCATGAAAACAGAAGCGTTGAAACAAGCGCTAGATGGGCATGGCTTTGATGCTGCATTTGGTGGCGCTCGCCGAGATGAAGAAAAATCACGCGCGAAAGAACGCATCATTTCATTTCGGGCCCGGGGACATCGATGGGACGCAAAAGCGCAGCGACCAGAACTTTGGAATCTTTACAACACACGCATCAATTCCGGCGAGACTATCCGGGTATTTCCTCTATCAAATTGGACCGAAGCCGATGTTTGGCAATATATCCGAGCCGAACATATTCCGATTGTCCCGCTTTATTTTGCTGCCCCACGTCCGGTGGTCCAGCGCTCAGGACAGTGGATCATGGTAGACGATGACCGAATGCCGCTCGAACCGGGTGAGGTCGCTCAGACGCGTCGGGTTCGCTTCCGGACCCTTGGTTGTTATCCCTTGACTGCCGCGATTGAAAGCTCAGCCGCGACGCTTGATACGATCATTGCGGAGACACTCGGCGCTAGCACATCCGAGCGCCAAGGCCGCATTATCGACCATGATAGCGCGGGCTCAATGGAACGAAAAAAACAAGAAGGGTATTTTTGATGGATACCCTCCGTTTTATAACTTGCGGTAGCGTAGATGATGGCAAATCGACGTTAATCGGTCGACTTCTCTATGAGACCAAGCTGGTATTCGAAGACCAACTTGAATCGTTGTTGGCTGATTTAAAGAAATTCGGCACGCAAGGGGAGCGACTGGATTTTGCTCTGCTCACCGATGGATTACAGGCCGAACGCGAGCAAGGCATCACGATCGACGTTGCCTATCGGCATTTCACGACATCAAAACGGCGTTTCATTGTTGCCGATACGCCCGGGCACGAACAATATACCAGGAACATGGCAACCGGAGCCTCGACGGCGCATGCCGCTGTGCTTCTCGTCGATGCCCGCAAAGGCATTCTCGTGCAAACTCGACGTCACAGCCGTATTGTGGCGATGTTAGGCATTCCTCATGTCGCGCTTGCGATTAACAAGATGGATCTTGTTGGCTGGGACGCGGAGACGTTCCGTGCCATTGAGAAAGACTATCGAGAATTTGCGAAAGCACTGGAGTTCGCCACGATCACAGCTATCCCGCTATCCGCACTCGAAGGGAAAAATGTGATTGAGGCGGCCTCGGTTGAGATGCCGTGGTACAATGGTCCTGCGCTGCTCGGATGGTTGGAAAGTGTACCCACGGACGAAAACCTCATCGGCCAACCCTTAAAAATGCCAGTCCAGTGGGTTAATCGGCCCAATCTCGATTTTCGGGGATTTTCGGGGCGCTTGGCGAGCGGCGTTGCGCATCGGGGAGACTTCGTTCGTCTTAGTCCCTCGGGTGTTAACACAAGAATAAAGACAGTCATTGTCGGCAATGATGATCAGCTCGAAGCTGTTGCGGGCGATTCAGTCACGCTGGTCCTCGAGGATGAAGTAGACGCAAGTCGTGGCGATGTGATTTCTGCTGCCGCCGAGCCCGTTGAAGTTGCGGATCAGTTTGAGGCCGAAATTCTATGGATGCACGAGCACGCGCTGCTTCCTGGGAGGCCATATGTTACCCTGATTCATACTAAGTCTGCGGGTTTGACCGTTACTGAGATAAAACACAAAATCGACGCGAATACTGGCGTGCACCTAGCTGCCAAAACAATCGGCCTCAACGAGATTGCAATCGTCAACGTAAGTTTTGATCGACCTGTTCCATTTACAACTTACAAGCAAAACAAACGTTTGGGATCATTCATCATAATCGACCGCTTGACCAACGACACGGTTGGGGCAGGCATGATTTATTATGCCTTGCGCCGATCTGCGAACGTTCACTGGCAGGCACTGGAAGTGAATAAGGCGGCCCGTGCCGCAATAAAGCATCAAAAACCAAGGTGTGTATGGTTTACCGGTCTGTCGGGTTCTGGAAAAAGTACAATCGCTAATCTTCTGGAGAAACGACTGAACGTTGATGGGCGTCATACCTTTATTCTTGATGGCGACAATGTGCGCCATGGTCTCAATCGCGATTTGGGTTTTACAGAAGAAGATCGCGTGGAAAATATTCGACGCGTGGCTGAGGTCGCCAAGCTCATGGTTGATGCCGGCCTCATTGCCATAGTGGCGTTCATATCGCCATATCGTGCTGAACGCGCGTTAGCCCGCCGTCTTTTCGATGAAGGCGAGTTCATTGAGGTATTTGTGGATACTCCTATAGAAGAATGTGAGCGGCGCGACGCTAAAGGGCTCTACGCCAAGGCGCGTCGTGGAGAGTTGAAAAACTTTACAGGCATTGATAGCACCTACGAGGTACCCATGGACCCGGAAATTACCCTTCACACGACAGAAGTCTCGCCGGAGAATTCAGTCGAGCGCATCATAGAGAAATTATAATCTAGGCTTGCGCACTTGCTTTTAATCATTGCTGGGGCATACGTCGGTCGGCTTCATTCTGCTTGAGAGATGTCATTGAAGACCAGCTAATAAAATTGGGTTCGTTTTGTCGAAGAGGCAGGGCAATGCCAATCGGCTATGGACCGGTGCATCGCCCCCCGTGTTTTGGCGATCGATTTTAAGTAACAACGAGACACGGTCAGGATTTTGTCTCGGTTTTGGCGAGAATTCTCATTGGGTTTATTCGCGTTTTCAGTCACGGATTTTGGGCGTGTTTGCTCCCAAAGCCCCTTGGCGACCTCGAGCGGTTTGAGATTGAGCTTCTGCCACCAGGTGAGTTCATTGCCGGCCTGATGGAGTTGGCGGTGATGACCGCGGCAGAGGGGAACGGTGAACTCGTCGCTGACCTTGAGACCGATGGCTCTCGGCTGGGCAAAGCGCAGGTGATGAGGATCGGATGGTTGCCGGCCACAGATCAGACAGGGCTGTGACGCCACAAACTTCAGATGCGCCTTGTCACGCAGCCGTTTGGGTTCGGCAATGGCAAGAACGCTCTTGTCGATCCGGCCGGGAGTGATAGCGGGCGCGTTTGGCGCCAGCGGCGGCGCCAGTGGCGCTGGTGTCACCAGCGACCGTTCGGCCTGGCGTCGTTCATCCCGGAAGTGCTGGGCAAGCGGGTTCTGATGCCGGCGGCCATAATAGTGCGATGGCCGCGGGATCGGCGTCGTGTCATCGGGGTGGAAGCCGACACGGGCATCAGCCGGGATTGGCGCTGATGCCGGCGAGGGCAGGGGCTTGTTTGATATCGCGGGCTTGCTGTTCCGATAGAGCTCAAGCCCAAAGGGCTTGCCGAAGGTGGTCAGCGCCCGTTTGGTGGCGTCGGTCTCGGCAGCCTTAAGGGCTACATCGTGCACCTCGCCGGGGGATGTGCCGCGGCCTTGGCCGGTGCCATGGCCCTCGCGAATGACGGTGGTGCCGTCCGCCTGCACCGTGACGCGAACCCGGGCAATGTAGATGGCAAGGAAGGTGCCTTTGTTCTCCCGGGCCAGGACGCATTTGGATTCGAGCGTCTCCCGGCTCCAGCCGTCAAAGCCGAAGATCCGGTTGGCCTCCGAGATGGCGTACCAGCCCTCCAGATAGGTGAGTTCCCGGCCATGGGCTTCCCGGGTGCGGATGTGGCAACGGTTGGGCTGGCGCTTGAGCGCCTGCAGCTGTCTTGCCGAGAAGCCCATCACCGTGTCCTCACGCTCAGAACCGGTTCCGGATCGGAGAGGGTAGCGCCAGCGACCTCCGCACCGGCTTTGAGATCGTAGGCCAGGATCTGGCGTCGCAGGCGGGGTTCGCCTGGCTCCCAATAGGTCTTGGGCACCGCGTCCTCGTTGAGCACCACCAGGGCGGGCATTCCTGCCCTAATAGACGCGGTAAAGTCGGGGGCCGTCAGTTTCTTCAGATCCAGCTCAACCATCGCGTCCTTTGCGATCTGGCGACGTTTGGCGGCCCGGTCTTGCAGGCGGGCCAAGCCGGTCCTGCATGTCCGTAAGCCGGCACTTGAGCCCTTGTGCCATGGCCTCATCGGCCAGGGCCGCCCGCACGATGGCGCCCAGGATCTCATGGACATCGGTGAGGCCCTCGACCGTATCGGCCAGCGTCTGCTCGTCGAGCTCAGGGTCCTGGGCGCGGATGCGCTCGCGGATGGCCGGTAGCGGGCGGCGGCGAAGGTTAGTTGGTCCATAGCGTTACTCCCTCACGAAAAAATCGATGCCTCTGGTATTATGCTTTCATCACCGAAAAATCAATACCCCAGGTATTAAATAGTTCTTCAGGTATCACAAAATGCAGAATGCCGCACTCACGAGCGAGTTAATTCGTGCCGCTAGAGCGCTTTTGCGGTGGGAGCAGCGCCAATTGGCCGACGCCTCAACGGTTTCGCTTCCGACCATCAAGCGCCTTGAAGCAAAGCCTGGACCTTTGATAGCCCACGCTTCCACTTTGGCGGCACTCACGCGTGCCTTGGAAGTTGCCGGGGTCGAATTCATCGCCGAGAACGGCGGCGGCGCCGGCGTCCGCCTTCGCAAAGGGCCCCAGAAAAAACGATAACAGCACCGCTTTTGGATTGCCGCTGTCGATTTAACCCGAATTCCTCGACGAGCGCCGCGGTCGCTAAGGTGTGGGCGTCTGCAAGCCACAAAGTGCAAAAAAGGCCAAATAATTGCCCCACTTGGTCTGCGGGCATTACGCTTGGCCTGGTCGGCCTGTGAATTGGTCGGAAAAGCGGCGTCCCGGCGGTCAACCCAAACATTTTATAGTGACAAGACCCCCCTTTTATAGAAGAACATATCAAGAACGATTCGTTGATTCCTCCAATACAAGCCAATCCAAGGGAAACCTCATGACCAAATCGCGTACGCGCTCGAATGATACCGCTTTGGCTCGTCTGGACTTTTTCGGGCCGCCGCCGTTGCTGACGGGTGAAGATTTTGTCGCCTATAACGCACTGCTCGCTCAGGTTGCCGCCGCGGTTGGACCGGCCGATCCCGTGGAAGAGATATGGGTGCGCGATGTCGTCAATCTCACCTGGGAAATTCTCCGTTGGCATCGTCTCAAGGCAAACCTGATTACGGCCAACACCTACAAAGGCGTCCGAGTTCTCCTGAATCCGCTGGTCACTGATATTGACGCGGAGGTGCTGGCTAAGAAGTGGGCGAATTGTGAGCCCGACGCTGTCGAAGAGGTCGAGAAAACGCTCGCATCGGCTGGGCTATCCATCGATGCCGCTGTCGCACAAACAGTCGCTATCATGCTTTCCGCGGTCGAGCGCTTCGACCGTATGACGATGGCCGCGGAAGTACGCCGCAATGCGGCGCTGCGCGAGATTGACCGCCACCGCACGACCTTGGGCCAAGCGCTGCGACGAGCGAGCGACGAAATCATCGACGCGGAGATCAAGCAGATCGAAGTCCACAGAGTTGAAGATCGGAGAGCCGCATGATTAATGAACGCAGGCGCAAAACCAATCGTGCTAATGCGCGTGCTGCCACGGGGCCGCGCACGACGGCCGGCAAGTCACGTGCATCACGCAATGCGCTGCGGCATGGATTAAGCGTGCCGGTGTTGGCTGATGCTGCGCTTGCGGCGGAGGTTAAAGCCTTAGCGCGAGAAATTGCCGGTGACGGCGCAAAGATCGAGCTGCAACAGCTCGCTGTACCAATCGCCGAGGCTCAGATCGATCTCAAGCGTGCACGGTGCGCCCGCCATGATTTGCTCTCCCGTGCGCTGAGTGATTCCAAACCCCAACCGACACCGATAGGAGTTTTCGAAGCCATGCTTGACGATGTGGCGCAACGCTGGGGCTCCGATGAACCGATTCCATATGTGCTCCGCAAACAGCTGATTGCCGATCTTGTCGCGGAAGAAGATATCATAATGAGTTGCTGATTGTGCTGAACGCCTTGAAGCAATCGACCGCTATGAGCGTCGCGCCCTGTCACGGCGCAAGTTTGCAATTTGCGCATTCGATGCTGCGTGTCGACAGGCTGTCGCATAACCCGAGAACAAGAAAGAAGACAAAAGATAGGATGGAAAATTATACGCTGTACTCAGGAATATACTCCTTAACAACTTCCATTTTGGCAGAACGAAGCCAAAATTCTCCTGTCGGATCAATGCGGCGAGTGCCTACTTGCCGCTCAGCCAGCAGTATCTTACAGCGCAGTTGCACGTCAAGAATTTAGGCGGATCCTGTCGGAGGTATACCCGAGGACCGCGTTCTCTCCCACTTTTACTATTACTTTACCGCTCCGGTCGCCAACGCATGTGCTCGATCGCGAATGCGATTTGCCGGCGGCTTGAATTCAAACGTGAGAGGTCGCCGGCAGCCGCACTGCTAAGCCGATCCGATCGACTTCTCGAAGAAGTACTCGTAAGAGACCCAATCAGTTACGTTGTCATCACAACGGATTAATTTCATTCCTGCTTCCTGAGCCAGACTTTCGATGCGACTGCGATGGACGGCGTGCATTTCAAAAGCCGGAGCGACTTTGTAGACCGGATCGATATTGCTGACGATGGCCTTTGGCAGCTCCGACTTACTCTCGTTGCCGCGAGTTGCCGCTACGACATTGACTTGAAGCGACGTCGTACTACCTCCAGCCTGTGCAAACCACCGAACTCCTTCCTGCACCAGATCGAGCTCAAGCCGATATTCTCCTGGATCAATGGGCGCAGAAACGTCGAGAGCGATCTCGACAGCCTCGCCGCTCGCCAGCGGTGGAAGCAAAGAGCGGCCATCATCGTTCTGCACTATTCCTCCATTAAGCGTGAGCCAATGATTTCCGAGATTGAAGCGATGCGACCAGGGCCTATCCGTAATATTGCGCACAACGGCAATGACGCGATCGCACATTCCTGCAAATAGAACCGTAGGACACGAGCGGATTAAAATCTCGGCGCGGCAAAGTTCAGGGGGCAAATCTGTCGAATTCGATGACGACGATCGGTCGTTACCCGCTGATCTAGGATGCGATGGGATCTGAAAATATACATGACCTCCCGGACGGGTAACTCGAAAGAACTCTCGGATGTAACTCTCTGCCAATTTTGGGCGTATGTGCTGAAGCGTGATATGGCTACAAACAAAATCGAACTGGCTATCTCCAAGTATTTTGAGGTCGTTATGTTTGTTCAGCAGGAAACCAAGATTGGGACGATCCGTATTGAGCTCACGGGCGATCTTTATCATCGTTTCTGAGATATCGATGCCAATGACCTTATCGAAGCGGCTCGCCAGGGCGCGACTTAATCGGCCTACACCACAGCCAAAGTCGAGCGCGCTTCCAAGTTCGATAAGCGCCCCGCTAGCCTCAGCTCGGGCCAGCAATTCTTTTACCTGTTGCTCGCCATTCCCAAAGAAGGCGTCGCAGTCCCAATGGCGGCCACGTTTATTGGGTTCACTAAGTATGGCCCAGAGTGGATCGCTCCGAGCAAGGGCCTCCCATGTCTCGGCTACGGCCTGCAAATCAGCGAGATGTGACCGTCCATACGTGTCGTTGGAAAACTGGTCGTGCCGGATCGTCACTGTACGGTCCTTGAGGCTCGTTTACTCGTTCGAGTTGCCGCACTGCTGCCGCGCCCTGCCTCACAGATAAATGTTGAGCTTATCAGCTTGCTTACCGATGCTACTTGAATCTGATCGTGTCGTCATCCGGCAGCAAAAGGCTATCGATTGATTCCGGCACCGTCCCGACGGCGTGTGGTCGCCAAGCTAATGATTGATGCTGGGTTCATCACTATAGTGGCCTTCATATCACCATACCGCGCTGAACGGGCACTAGTTTACGAGCCTCTACTGGATGTTGAAATCGCAATTCATATGACGGAAATGCCGCGGAGAATTCCGTCGAACGTATCATAAAGAATCTAATAATTTACGTTTTGCTGTTAGCTTTCCTCGGGGCGCACCATCTTGCGTTAGCTGCTGGCGATTATCTTCGATTTGTTTGTGCTAACGCCGTCCTGGAACTCCCGCTGACAAATTTGCATGAATTAATATATTGCCAAACGGTAGGACAAATCTATTCTCAGCAACCCTTACAAATACCTTGAATTGCCTTTTCTACCTGCTTTTCTTTACGAGCATCTTCAGCTTTTTCCCGTTTCCACTCCGGAGAGCCGACGTCGGGAGTGGTCGGATATAATGGCCACTTATTCTCATGAGAACTCTCAATTACTGACTTTGTCTTCGCTGCCGTCGTTTTTGATTTTAGTTTCTTCGGTTCTAACTCTGCTCGCGCAGTTTCGCCGCCCTTGTGTCGCGACGTTTCCTCTGCCGCATTTGTTTGTGCCGCAAATGGCCTCGTCGCGGCACAATTTGCTAAAAAGGCAGAGAGAAGCAACGGAGTTAGAATTCGCAACATTTTCAATCCACATCAAGCCTTGCTGCCGATATCGTCAAGTATATCTATTTGGGCTAAGCTTGGATAGCACTGTAGTGTTTACCAGCGCCCGCAGTAGGTCGGATCTTTTACGCCAGCGAATATGCTGGCGACCAAACTTAAGGCGACCCGTCAAAACTATTGAAAACATTCCTAGCGTGTTTAGCAACATTGCGCCAGTAATGCTTGGTCTTCTCGTCGCATGCATCCCAGGCCCATCCTTTCCGGCCAATCGTGTTGGTGAAAGCTAAGGCGGCGGCAAACATCAATGCCGCAACTTGTTCAATCTTTTGATCTTCAGTCATCAAGCTGCCCCCATGACGGAGCTATATGCAATATTAGTTTAACGGCGGCCGCAGCGCTACGGCAGTGCTTGACCTGAGCCCATTCTTTCATTGGAGGTAGCGCTAGTTCATGGCTCGCACATCCCGTGCCCTTACGGCGCGCATTCCAGGCCTAATCGAAGCGGTAATATCCGGGGCGGCCAGCTTCTTTAGGTCGAGTTCAATCATCACGTCCTTGGCGATCTGCCCCCGGTGGCGCGCCATATGAGTGCGAAACTTGTTGTATCGTGGCGTCGAGTGTAAGAAAAGTGAAGTCCGAGTTCATTAAACTGGCTTCCGGTTAGCGCTAATCGCACTACGCACTTGCAACCATGAGCAGGTATGGCAAAAGCCGGGTGTACGTCTTTCAGTATCGCCATCAACCGACCTGAAATATACCAGCACTAAGGCCGACTATGAGTAAACGCGTTGCGTTGATTACTGGAATTACCGGACAGGACGGCAGCTATCTTGCCGAGCTGCTATTGGAAAAGAATTATGAGGTTCACGGCATCAAGCGACGCTCATCCTCTTTCAACACAGGGCGCATCGACCACATTTACCGAGACGAGCATTTTCCCGATACGCATCTTCACATGCATTTTGGGGACATGACCGATGGCAGTAATCTGATTCTGTATTCTACAGAAGGTTCAACCGACGGAAATTTATAATCTTGCTGCCCAGAGCCATGTGCAAGTTAGTTTTGAAACACCAGAATATACAGCTAATGCTGACGCTCTCGGTACTCTTCGCCTATTGGAAGGCATCCGTATACTGGGTCTGCGTGACCGCATTCGTTTCTACCAAGCTTCGACCTCAGAGCTTTATGGCCAATCCGTCGAATTTCCACAAAATGAAAAAACACCGCTTAAACCTCGTAGTCCTTATGCAGTAGCAAAACTTTACGCCCATTGGATTACTGTAAACTATCGCGAAGCCTATGGCCTTCACGCCTCTAATGGAATTTTGTTTAACCATGAAAGCCCCCGCCGCGGTGAAACTTTTGTCACACGCAAAATCTCAATGATTGCTGCTGCAATTCATCTTGGTTTTCAAGAATGCTTGTATCTCGGAAATTTAGACAGCCGTCGGGACTGGGGTCACGCCCGCGATTATGTTGAAGGTATGTGGCTAATGTTGCAACAGGATGAACCTGACGATTACGTGCTCGCTACTGGTGAATGTCATTCAGTGCGTGAGTTTGTAGAATTGGCGTTCGCAGAAGTAGGAACCGAGATTAAATGGAGCGGAGTTGGAGTTAGTGAATACGGGTTCTGTAGCAAGTCTGGTAAGACTTTGGTACGCGTCGATCCTAGGTATTTTCGCCCAACTGAAGTCGATAGCTTAGTGGGCGATTTAACGAAGGCACGTCAGAAATTAGGTTGGAACCCACGAGTTGGGTTCAGAGATCTTGTACGCGAAATGATAGCCAACGATTTGCGGCTCCTAGGTAATTCTTCAGAAAAAAATGAGCATAGAGACTAGGATCTCTGGCTGTAGTTATCTTTCTAGATCGCTGGCCGCTCGCGAGCATGAGCGAGCGAGATAACAATGTTTCGTTCAATCGCTCGTCGTGAACCCACGTCGGTTGAAGTTCTCCAGGAACGCATTCTCGTCGGGTTACTGGGCGCTATGTAGTGCTCCGTACGTGTAAGTGAGTCATGTGATTTGACCTGGAGCGTTGAGTATTGGATGCATCTCGGCACCGTGCTGCCAAAGCGAACACCGGGCGGACGTTCAGCGACCTATATTTGAAACATCGCACTGGGGGCCATGGTTATAGCTACATATCAGTTTTAAATGACCGTACCGTATGGAACACTGACACTTGGCCGGCTCGATAAAGCCGTCATAACAGCGACTAGCCGCTTGCCTTGCAACTGGTTAGGGCTACGGCTCGCAATCGGTCTGCGACGAATACTTATGCTGCGGCTTAGTGAAGATCGCGGCTTTGATGTTGAACGCTGGGGACTTCGTATGCGATTGCATCCACGCAACAACGGTTGCGAAAAGAGCCTTCTGTTCACGCCTCAAATGTACGAGGTTGCTGAGCGGGCGGAGTTGGTTTCGGAAATTGATAAGGCTAAAACTTCGGGGCGGACGTTTGTCTTTGTTGATATCGGCGCTAACGTTGGCTTATTCTCACTCTTTGTCGCATCGAACGCGGGCCGAAATGTCAAGATTCTTGCTATCGAACCTGAACCTGTAAATTTAAGCCGGTTGGGCTTTAACTTATCGGCAAATCCTAACATGCCTATTAAAATTATTGCATTAGCTCTTGGTGAAAGTCCTGGGCGCGTTGTTTTAGAGGTCGACCACCGAGACAGAGGAGGTACACGCACACGACCTTTGAGCCAGTGTGAACAAACCGATACGGTTTACGTAGAATGCCGTCCGCTGTTGGAAGTGTTAAAACAAGAGGAGGTCAAATACATTGATGCGTTAAAAATAGATGTCGAAGGTGCCGAGGATGAAATTCTAGTTCCATTTTTTTCAAGCGCGTTCGAGGCTCTATGGCCTAGTCTCATTGTTATTGAAGATGCACATAGTTTATGGCGATCCGATCTGTTTTCCCTTTTGTCTGAACGAGGTTACAGAATTAGCGGCCGGACCAATTTAAATGTGATGATGCGTCGCCTATAGAGACCTTCCAGCTTCGGAGGACAGAAGTCCATTCAGCAGGTGCTTGCAGTGAACCAAGTGGGTGCCAGCACGAAGTGTATCATTTCTTCCGGGGCGCTTACTGAGAAATGACGAGGCTCAAGAGCCGAAAAATCCTTACCTCGCAAGAACATCTCGCAGCGCGGCAGTAGCAGGCGCGACGCAATTCGACGTTCGGAGCTTTTTGGATTTAAGTGTTCTGCTCATGCGGATTTTGGGGACGAAGTGACGCAGCTTACTAGCTATGTGCTTGCTAGGAAGTCAGCTCAAGCCCGCTTGTTGCACTAACATATTGAAATATTGGCGCGCCCGAGACGATTCGAACGTCCGACCTTTGCCTTCGGAGGGCAACGCTCTATCCAGCTGAGCTACGGGCGCCTGTTCGCCTCAATAGACGAAACCCCCGCCGGCGGCAACGGGCCTGATTTTGCTCGATTGGATGAGGGGAGAGGCTCCTGCGGCAATGGTCGGACGTTCGAATCGTCTCGGGCGCGCAAACGGATATCGGAACAGCGTGCCGTCCGGCTTGTAAGCCCCCTGTTGTCGACCTCTCTCATTTGTTGGGGCCACTATTCATTGGTGGCTGTCAGTGCAACCTCGCGCAGGCGTTCGGGGTCGCGCTCACCGTTAGCGGCAGATTCAAGAATGCGCTCAGCAAGGACGGTCTTTTGCATCTTGGCCTGTTGCTCGGGTTGAAGTGAGGACCATGCATCGTCCAGTGTTTGCTTTAATAGGGCGACGGTATCGAGATCGAAGTACCCATGCACTTTGCCAGCCATGTTCACCTCTTATGCTGCTTTCGAGCAAACGCATGAGCCTGAACGCGATCATAATCTGTCGATTTAATGGCCGTTTTGTTCCCCGAACGGAACGGTGCGTCTAGTCGGTGAGTTACTATTACGGTTCGGGTCAGCCATTGGCCAGACCAGTCCTTCGGTCCCAGGGGCCCCGGCCTGGCTAGATTGCCCCGAACAAAGCAGGGCCGCTCCTGTTCGGCACGCGACTCGATTCGGGGGGCGGCTCTGCCGCCTTATTTAGCGGCCTCTTTCATTGTGTTATACGCGACAACATCGTATGAGCGAATTCGACCAAGGCACGCCGCCGTCGAGTCAGCCATTAGAACTACTGTGCGAAGACTATTGCGGCACGTTTGTATTGCCGTTTGCCTGTTATTGAACGACGACATTTGGTGTAACGCCACAGTTGGAACGGTCATCGAGGGCAGGGTAGTCGGATGGCGGCCGGCGTCAGAGATGACTCGCGCGCATTTTAGGGGCTAATGCGGCGGGCATTTGCGATGCGCCGCAAGCGGTCGAATAAAATCGAAAATAACCGAACAGCCACCGCTAATTTTGCTGACGACAGCAAATAAATTGGGAATTTCTCGGTATTATAACGCAGATGCCAAAAGCCTTCCGCGTAGCGATACGTAGCAGTACATCGACTAGAGCATTATAGTCCAGCATGGGGAAGCTAAGACAATCTCGGCTACGCGACGATCTATTTGGTGGGTTTGTTTCCGCCGCCCTGTCGATTCCGCTCGCCATGGGCTATGGCATGTTTGCCTTTGGCGCCCTGGGAGACAGCTATTTTGCCTATGGTGCGCTTGCGGGCCTCTATGCAGCGATTGTGGTCGGCATCGTCTGTGTCGTTCTCGGCGATCGCACCACGACACTTTACGCCCCGCGTGTGACTACGACGTTTTTTCTTGGCGCGCTGCTGTACCAGCTCGTGCATTCGAACGCAGAAATCTTGCGCGGTGGAAATCTGCATGTCGTTTTTCTTGCCTTCTTCTCGATCATCCTTCTCGGCGGCGTGTTCCAGGCACTGTTCGGCTTAATCCGGCTCGGCACATTGATTCGCTTTACGCCCCACCCAGTTATGGCCGGCGTGCAAAATGCAGCAGCCGCGCTTCTCTTTCTAGTGCAGGTGGGAAATGTCGCCGGATTCGATCACAACATCCCGTTCACGGCGGTTGCTGAGCATCTGAGGGAGGTGAAGCCCCTCAGCGTTGCCGTGGCCCTCATCACTTTCATTGTAATGTGGAAAGCGCGCGTCATTACAACAAAAATTCCTCCGCTGCTGGTTGGTCTCGGTATCGGCACTGTAATCTATTTCTTCTTAATTCTGACTGGATTGAGCCCGCATCTCGGCCCGGTCATCGGTATGCCAAGCGCTGTAGAAAGTCCTTCACCGTATAAAGCCATCAGTAACCTAACCCACGTTAGAGACTTCGCCGAGCTGCTACCGCTCGTCATCGGCGGCGCTTTTGCCCTTTCCGTTGTCGCCGCGATCGATGCGCTCCTTTGCGCCAAGCTCGTCACTCCGCCAGGGGCGCAAAGAGTTGATGGCAACCAGCTCCTGATGCGCCTCGGCATCGGCAATTTTCTGTCGGCATGCTTTGGTGGCATTACAAGTGGCATCAACATCGGACCAAGTGTCGCCAACCGCGCTTTCGGCGCAAAAACCTCGCTTTCGATTCTGACCAATGCCGCCATTTTACTTCTGGTGAGCGGCGTTTTGTTCCCGATTATAAGCTCCATACCTCGCGTCGTCCTCTCGGCTGCCATCATGGTGATCGCGGTTCAGCATGTTGATCCGTGGTCTCTCGATCTCGTTCACCGCATCCGTACGAAGGCGTCGGGTCATCGTAGGTTGATGTTGCTCGATCTACTGGTGGTTGCGGTCGTTGCTATTCTCTCCGTAACCATCAACATTGTATTCGCGGTTTTTCTTGGGATTTTCATCGCGATCGCGCTGTTCGTCGTGCGGATGAGTTGCTCGAACATTCGTAGAATGTATCGCTGCGACACAATCCACTCGCGTAAAGCGCGCGCGCCAGAAGAGGCTGCGCTGCTTGAACAGCTCGGCTCGAATATCCTTGTGCTTGAGCTCCAAGGGGCGCTGTTTTTCGGCAGCGCGGAGAAACTAAGCGGCGACATTGAACGCATGTCGGTAGCCGGCACGCGCGCGATTATTCTCGACCTGCGGCGTATCACAGAAATCGACACGACTGGCGCGCAGATATTAGCCGACATTCAGCTTTTAGTTACGCGCAAAAGTCAGCGCCTTGCGGTTGCGCTTGCCAAGAACAGCGAGACTACGGCGCGCCTTTCCGAGACCGGCGTTATCGACGCCATTGGGGCTGGTTGCGTGTTCGAGGACGTCGATCGGGCCATGGAATGGGCGGAGGATAATTTGCTCAGCATCGAAGCCAAGGAATTCAAGGACGATGAGGTTCCACTCGCGCATATCGATCTACTTTCGACTCTCACCTCTGCGGAAATCGAGACGATAAAAAGTCACACGCGGTACCAAAAGTATTCGCGCGGCAAATCCATCTTCCACGAGGGCGATGCGGGAAACGAGCTTTTTATCGTCACCAAAGGTCGCGCCAGCGCTTACCTGAGCCAGTCCAACGGCGGCGATATTCGTCTCGTAACGTTCGCTCCAGGCACCGTATTTGGGGAACTCGCAATCCTCGACGCTGGACCGCGCTCTGCTTCGGTGGTCGCCGATGACGATGTTGTGTGTTACGTGCTCAGCGAAAAGCAATTCGCCGCGCTTGCCAAAAATGAACCCGCTGTCGCCATCAAGCTACTCGCAGGTCTCGGACGCGAGCTGAGCGGGCGGCTGCGCCGCGCCAATCGGACCATTCACCAGCTGGAAAGTTGAGCCAAGCAAACTCGCGGGACTGGAGCTACATCATGATGAACTCGCGACGCAGCGGACGAGACAGTGCTTGGGTGTCCATTATTCTGCTCAGCATGTTTGTCAGTACGGTACGGTCGCGCCTAGGCAGCGAAGGGCGGGGCTGTAAACGTGCCGTGTGCCAAAGATCACGCCTAGAGAGCTCAAAATAGCGGCGAGCTCGCTCTTGTCCCGCGCATAGCCTCGCACTTGGTCCCTGAAGCCGCTTTGGGTCAGCCCGCGTGCTTTAATTGGCGTCCGGTCAAATTCACGCATAAGCTTTGTTTCGACGCAACACCTTCTAATCTTGCCAGATGAGGAGATGCGCGTATGGAGGGGAATGAAGGCCTCTTTCGGAGGTCGAATGCGAAAGCGTTCAGCTCTGACGGAAAGTGAACTCGGAAATAGCAGCAAGCGGCGTAGCCAACCCTGGGCCCCTCATCGATCTCAACCACCGCCGCGAGCGGGCAAGCATGGATCGGCCGAAATCATGCGGCAAAGAAATCAACAACACCGGTCTCTAGATTGTACATCGCACCGGCGATCTTGATTGCCCCTTTCGTCTCCATCTCGGCGAGCACGGGACTATGCTTGCGAATGTTGGTTATCGCAAATTCCACATTCTTGCGCGCCACCGCGTCAACAAACGCATAATTTTTCGACGTCCTCTCCCCGCTGGATGTCGTGGCATCTACGGCCGGCTTAATTTTTGCCAATAAGCCAGTTAGATTGCCAAGTTCGGCATTGTCGATAGCGCCTTTAATTGCGCCGCACGCGGTATGGCCCATCACCAGAACTACCTTAGCTCCTGCCAGCTTGCAGGCGAATTCCATACTACCAAGGATGTCGGCGTTTTCGACGTTGCCGGCCACACGACTGTTGAATATATCGCCAATGCGGAGATCCAAGATCGTCTCGGCCGGTGCTCGCGAGTTAATACAGCTAAGCAATACCGCTGCCGGATATTGCCCCTTGGCACTAGCGCGCTGCTGAACGAGGTAATTATGGTCTTGGCGCTTGCCGGTGTAAAAGCGCTTATTGCCCTTCTTCATGAGCGCTAAAATGTCGTTCGGACTCAGCTTGTCGCGCTGCGACTTGGTCAGCGCGTCGGCGTGGGCGATGCCGCTGAGCGATCCGGCGCCCATGAACGTCATTGCAGCGATGGTGCCAGACACTTTTAGGACGCTCCGACGGTCGAGACGATTGATGAACTGGCAGGTCTTCTGCTCAGTACACATGGACAACCTCCTTAAGCTGCAGCCTCAGACGAACCTCTAGACGATCTCTGATAACAAACGGCTACGCTGCCTGATAGCGGTGATTTTCTTTCTAGCGTTGCTGTTGCGGCTGCGAATGTCCACCATCGGTCGGAGTGGCAGGATTTGCGGTTGCGCTCGGGCATGATTGAAATCATTAGAGTTTCTAACGGACACAGGCTTGCTTGTGTACTTTCGGTCAACCGTCGCGGTGCCAACGTTGCGCTACGTTTCTGCCATCTTGATATGCGATTGCCACGACGTGTAGCTCAACGTCCAAGTTATGGCATTGCTATGGTGCGCCAAATCGTTCTCCCCGCGGCTCTTTTGTTAGGCTGTTTGGTGGGAGTGTTCGGTTTCTTCCTGTGGCATGAATTTCATGCCAAATGGGGGCCTAGCTTCGTCGCAGAGAATGCAGACGCAGGTTATGTTGCGGCCCAGCGCCGTCTTGCCTCGTGTTACGCAAGGGGCTGCCCTCCGAATTTTATCAGGACGCCTGTTCTTGCCTGTGCCTGGCGAGAAATTATCATCAAAGAAGCCAAACGAGCATCACAACAAGACCTCTCTGCACAGCACAAAGCATGCAGCGAAATCTCTGGATTTGATCGTGACGTGCTCAAATCTGCTGAGGACAATATTCGCTTCCGCATGAGCCGCATCCATCAAACACAGATGGGGCCAAAGCATGCTAACGCGGAAGCGCCTGCATATGGTGCGGGTACTTCCCGCATAGCGCCATTGGCGCCACATGCGACTGGCACTGACGGCTTAGCACTCTCACAGTAGTCTCTCATCTGCTGATACAAAAAAGCCGTCAGGCCAACGGGTTTGTCACTTTGGGCATCAGCGGTAAAACCGGATACCGGACTAGGGGGCTTTTATCGGTCGAAAGTTTTCAATTTTGTAAAACGCCCTTTTTCCACACTTTGGGCACTTGATTGAAAACTCTTCGATAATTCTATGATCCTTATTGACAACAATTTCCTGACCACATTGAACGCAAACAACGCCGACTAATGGTTCTTTTGGCTGTTTCATGATCATCAACGCAAGAACATTGGATGGACCTTTTATACAGTGAAATTGTGATTTTTGAAAGCTCCTCGCCAGGACGCGGCAACTAAGGCCGGTTCAGTCTCAGCGCCACTGGCACTTTGGATACAATTTTCGTGCCACTAACGTGGCGCTTCGCGCTAAAGAGCAATCATCGAACCCGGTGACCCTTGATCCATCAGAATGAAATAGCGTCACCAATGAAACCCTCCAGCTTCGGAGGGCCGCGGTCTATTCATGCGGTTGTCAACCTGCCGCTCACTCGTGTTTCCGGCTGTCCAAGAACCGAATTACGATCGGGCGCCCGGCTACGGCGTTGCCTAGGCCGCGGGTAAAAGGTAACGGCGTGCACCGATCGAGCGCTGACGTAATCGCATTGTGATAGATGCTTATGGTCTCCGGCGAGGCGTCCGGACTTTTGTAGGTCACACGCGGCGCGCTGATGATTTCCCCGTTGCCCCTGAAGCTGAAACGAATTGACATCTGCATATTGGGATGCGCTTCGTCTTCCGGCGGTGGAATCCAACATGCGCGCAATGCATTGAACACCTCACGTATAGTATCGAGGCTGTGGCCCGCGTCCGACTTGGCGTCATGGACACCGGCGTCGGGAGTGGCAACCAGGTTGCTAGATTTGGCATCAGATACAGTACTGACGATGGTCAATCTCAGATCCTCACCAATCGGATATTCGATCTCAGGAATGCAAGGACCGCGATGGAACACACTGCACAGCGTCGGTGTACACGGATGCCGGCTGAGGACGCTACATACGCCTAGCCAGTGATGATGGCTCGTTATAAGGCCGTGTCGTGTGGCCGCTGGATCGGCCACTAACGTGTTCGCCATGACTATCGCTGCAATCGCGAACAGGAAGGGGACAGGACCTATACGCATGCTCGTTCATTTGGGTCGCTTGTTCCGCGCTTTCAAGTCTGACCTGACCGGGCTTTTTTGATCAAACGAATGAGCTTGGAAAGGAGCTTTGGTCATGCTGGGCAAACCCTCGCTGATGGCCCGGTCATGCCTTCTGCTGCTTTGGTCAGAAATAGGGTCACCGAACAGCGGTGACTCCTTACCTCACAAGAACATTTAAGAGGGCGCACAGTGGTCTCTTCCAGCTTCGGCGGGCAACGCTCTATCCAGCTGAGCTACGGGCGCCTGTTCGTCCCAATAGAAAAGACAAAACCCCGGCCGGGGGTAACGCCTTACCGCACTGCAAAAAAGCCTGACTTTCTGTGTTTTTAGGTGCTTTCGGGCTTTCCCGAGGCTCGCGAATCTCATAGGGCTGAATCAATGGCGCATGGTGCGCAACAGGAGCGGACGTCCATGGCAGACACGTTAGCGAGACCCAAGCCGATCACGACCAAGCATTTGGCCGACACACTGGCGGCACAGCATGAGCTCACGAAGCGTCAAGGCAAGGAAATGCTCGAGGACCTCGTCGGTCTTATCACCAAGCATCTCAAGAAGGGCGAGCGGGTGAAGATCGCCGGGCTTGGCATCCTGCAGGTGCGCAAGCGCGCCGCCCGCATGGGCCGCAACCCTGCGACCGGCGAGCCGATCCAGATCAAGGCCAGCCGCAAAGTCGCGTTTCGCGCCACCAAGGAACTCAAGATGGCGATCTGATCGCCGGTCTTCTGTTTGGCGCGCAAAGCCCCGCCGGGACGCCGGCGGGGTTTTTGTTTGTGACATGACATACGTTGGCTAAATGCGCCCTGGACGGGCTATAATGCTTGCAAGGAATTTCCGAGGAGACATCGATGTCGCAGCCAGCCGAGAAACGCGAACGCATGTCGAAGATGCTAAAAGATGCCGCCTTCGTGTGGGAGGACCCGCTCGATCTCGAAAGCGAGCTCTCCGAGGACGAGCGCATGGTGCGCGACACCGCGCGCGGCTTCGCGCAAGACTATCTGATGCCGCGTGTGATCGAGGCCTACGCGCAGGAAAAATACGATTCCACCATCATGCCCGAAATGAGCAAGCTCGGCCTGCTGGGTCCGACCATTCCGGAAGAATACGGCGGCGTGGGCTTGGGCTACGTCTGTTACGGGCTGATCGCGCGCGAACTCGAGCGTGTCGACTTGGGATTCCGCTCCGCGATGTCGGTGCAGTCCTCGCTGGTGATGTATCCAATATTTGCGTACGGAAGCGAGGCTCAGCGGCGCAAATATTTGCCCAAGCTCGCCAGCGCTGGAATGATCGGCTGCTTCGGCTTGACCGAGCCCGATCACGGCTCCGATCCGGGCTCGATGGTGACGCGCGCCGACAAAGTGTCGGGTGGCTACAAATTGAATGGCTCCAAGACCTGGATCTCGAACGCGCCGGTCGCCGATCTCGCAGTGGTGTGGGCCAAGCTAGATAACGTCATCCGCGGCTTCATCGTCGAACGCGGCAACGGTTTCTCGACGCCCAAGATCGAAGGCAAGCTGTCCTTGCGCGCCTCGATCACCGGCGAGATCGTTCTGGAAGACTGTCTGGTGCCAGAAGAAAACCTGCTGCCCAACGTCAAGGGCCTGGCCGGCCCGTTCGGCTGCCTCAACAATGCGCGTTACGGCATTTCCTGGGGTGCCATGGGCGCCGCGGAATTCTGCTGGCACGCGGCGCGTCAATATACCCTCGACCGCAAGCAGTTCGGCCGCCCACTCGCCGCCAATCAACTGATCCAGAAAAAGCTCGCCGACATGCAGACCGAAATCGCGCTGGGCCTGCAAGGCGCGCTGCGGCTCGGCCGCATGCTGGAAGCGGGCAAGGCCACGCCGCCGTCGATCTCGCTCATGAAACGCAACAATTGCGGCAAGGCGCTCGATATCGCGCGGCTGGCACGCGACATGCACGGCGGCAACGGCATCAGCCAGGAATATCACGTGATGCGCGTGCTCGCGAACCTGGAGACGGTCAACACTTACGAGGGCACGCACGATATCCACGCGCTCATCCTCGGCCGCGCGCAAACCGGCATCCAGGCTTTTTTCTAGCGCCTGATCCCGAAAAGTGGCAACCGGGTTTCGGAAAAGATCATGCACAAATTCTAAAGCGCCATCGCGCCTACCTGTTTCGCCAATTCCACCACGCGCCGGCTCATCGCGCTGGCGGGATCGTGGAGCGGGTGGACCACGGTGAAATGGTTGGCGCCTTCGATCGTCTCGTATCGCGTCGCGACGCCCTGCTTGGTCCATTCGTCAGCGATCGACCGGCTCTGCCGGATGAACTCGCTCGATTCGGCGCCGCCGACAACGGCATCGAATGTGCGTCCCGCCGGCACCTTCCAGTAAACCGGCGAAGACGCGCGGGCGGAGGTTTCATTCAGCTTGAAGTCGGCATTGGTCGACACATGTAGAAGCGGGGTGAGATCGAACAGCCCGGAGACCGCATAGGCAGCGGGCACCAGATCGGACGGTGCGCCCGGATCGAGCGTCTTCCAGTCGGTCGCCAGCATGCAGGAGGTGAGATGGCCGCCGGCGGAATGTCCGAACACGAACAGCCGCCGCTTGTGCTTGCGCCAGAGAAAAAGACACGCTGCGCGCATCTGCTCGATAATGTCGGCGATGCTAACCTGCGGGGCCAGATCGTAGCCGGCCACGGCGACCGAGACGCCGTTGGCATTCAGGATTTTGGCGAAATGGCTGTAGCTCGACGGATCGCGCGTGCGCCAATAGCCGCCGTGAATAAAGATAGCGAGCGGCGCGTCCGCCGTGGCAGCGGGGAAGAAATTGATGATCTGGCGCGCGCTCGGGCCGTAGGAAATTCCGAGTTCGGCTTGCGGCGAGGCCGCGCGATAGGCCTCCGAATTGCGGACCATGCCGGCAAAAATCGTTTCATGCTCGGGCACCCGGCCGCGGTTGTCGTATTCCCACTCATAGTCAATCGGCTGCACGAGCTGGTTCTCCGGTTGTTGCGTAGGAAAGTTACCCGGCTTTGCGTTGGCTGCAAACAGCGTTATCTCTAGCCCATGGAAATCGACGGAAAGGAAATGCGCACGATCTGGCTCGAGAACCACGGTGCCGCCGTCGGCATCATCGACCAGACCTTGCTGCCGCATCGCTTCGCCACGGTGCGGCTGGCCACGCTGGATGACGCCGTGCGCGCCATCAAGACCATGCAGGTGCGCGGTGCCCCGCTTATTGGCGCCACCGCGGCCTATGGCCTGTGGCTGGCGCTGCGCGCGGATGCCTCGGATGAAAATCTCGAGCGCGCCTGTGCCGATTTGCTGGCAGCGCGGCCGACCGCGATCAATCTCAAATGGGCGCTCGATCAGATGATGGCCGCGGTGCGCAACCGGCCGCGCACCGAGCGGCTTGCCGCCGCGCTGAAGCGTGCCAACGAGATCGCCGAAGAAGATGTCGCGATCAATTTGGCGATCGGCCGCCACGGCCTCAAGCTGATCGAAGCGGTCGTGGCGCGCAAAAAGGGCCAACGCGTCAATATTCTCACCCATTGTAATGCCGGCTTTCTGGCGACGGTCGATTGGGGCACCGCGACCGCGCCGATCTATCTGGCGCACGACAAAGGCGTGGCGCTGCACGTCTTTGCCGACGAGACCCGGCCGCGCAATCAAGGCGCTTCGCTCACCGCCTGGGAACTCAGCCATCATGGCGTGCCGCATACAGTCATCCCCGACAACACCGGCGGCCATCTGATGCAGCACGGCATGGTAGACATGGTCATCGTCGGCACCGATCGCGTCACCGCGCAAGGCGACGTGTGCAACAAAATCGGCACCTATCTGAAGGCGCTCGCCGCCCGCGACAATAAAGTGCCGTTTTATGTCGCGCTGCCGTCGCCGACCATCGATTTTTCGATCAGCGACGGCTTTAACGAAATTCCGATCGAAGCAGCGCGGCGCTGGCGAGGTCGCCACCATGACCGGCAAGACCAAGGACGGCCGCATCGAAACCGTGCAGATTATTCCGGACGGCTCCGATGTCGCCAATTACGCCTTCGATGTCACGCCGGCGCGGCTAGTCACCGGACTGATCACCGAGCGTGGCGTGATCGATGCGAACCGCGCGGCGCTTGCCGCAGCGTTCCCCGAGCGCGCCGCAAATAGTGCTAAGATCGTCTCATGAGACTTGCCACATGAGTCTTGCCGCCAAACAGTCGCTGGAATTGCCCGTCGACGGCCGCCAGTCGGAAACCGCGCTCGCCGTCGCGCGCGGCACCGCGCGGCTGTTGCATGCCCATGGCTTCACCGTTGTCAGCGAACTGCCGCTGCCCTCCGGCCGGCGGGCCGATCTGGTGGCGCTCGATGCCGGCGGCGAAATCTGGATCGTCGAGATCAAATCCTCGGTCGCGGATTTTCGCGCCGATCAGAAATGGCAGGACTACCGCGCCCATTGCGACCGGCTGTTCTTCGCGACCTGCATGGAAGTGCCCTGCGAGATTTTCCCGCGGGACACCGGCCTGATCGTGGCTGACGCTTTCGGGGCGCGCATGGTCTGCGAGGCGCCCGAGCACCGGTTGGCGGCGGCGACGCGCAAATCGATGCTGCTGCTGTTCGCCCGCGCCGCCGCGTCGCGGCTGCAATGGCTCGCCGATCCGAACGGGCCTTATGGCGACATCAGCGCGTGAGCTTGCGGACCATGGACGCTGAGCTCACGCCGGCCATCGCCGTCGAAAACCTGGTCAAGCTCTACAAGAACGTGACCGCGGTCGCCGGCATTTCCTTTCGCCTCGCGCCCGGCTCGGTCACCGGGCTGCTCGGCGGCAACGGCGCCGGCAAGACCACCACCATCGCCATGATCATGGGCCTGGTTCAGCCGACCTCCGGCACGGTTTCAGTGCTGGGCGCGCAGATGCCGCAGCAGCGCTACCGCGTGCTGCACCGGATGAATTTCGAAAGCCCCTATGTGGCGATGCCGTTGCGGCTCACGGTGCGGCAGAATTTGTCGGTATTCGCGCAGCTTTATGCGGTCGCCGATATCGAGGAACGCATCGCAGGCCTCGCCGCCGATCTCGATCTCACCGAATTCCTCGACCGTCCAACCGGCAAGCTGTCGGCCGGGCAGAAGACCCGCGTCTCGCTCGCCAAGGCGCTGCTCAATCGTCCGGAAATCCTGCTGCTCGACGAGCCGACCGCCTCGCTCGATCCCGACACCGCCGACTGGGTGCGCTCGCGGCTCGAGCACTATCGCACGGCGTACGGCGCGACCGTTCTGCTGGCTTCGCACAATATGAATGAGGTCGAGCGACTGTGCGAGCGCGTCATCATCATGAAGACCGGCCGCATCGAGGACGACGACACGCCGCATCGCCTGCTCAATCGCTACGGACGCGAGACCCTGGAGCAGGTGTTTCTGGACGTCGCGCGCGGCCGCGGCGAGCATCGCGAGGCCGCGCAATGAGCGACACCGGCCTCGAATTCTCGGCCAATCGCGTGACCGCGATGGTGCGGCGCTATTGGTATTTGCTGCGCTCGTCCTGGCCGCGCGTGCTTGACCTGATCTATTGGCCGACCGTGCAGATGCTGATGTGGGGCTTCCTGCAGCTCTACGTAACGCAGAACGGCGGCCCATTCGTGCGCACCGCCGGCGTGTTCATCGGCGCCGTCCTGCTGTGGGACATCCTGTTCCGCGGCCAGCTCGGATTTTCGATTTCGTTTCTGGAGGAAATGTGGTCGCGCAATCTCGGCAATCTGATGATGTCGCCGCTGCGCCCGGTCGAATTCATCGCGGCGCTGATGATCATGAGCATCATCCGCCTGCTGATCGGCATGATCCCGGTGTCGCTGCTCGCCATCGCGTTTTTCGGATTTAATCTGTGGTCGCTCGGCCTTGCGCTCGCCGCCTTCTTCGCCAATTTGATGCTGACCAGTTGGGCGATCGGGATTTTCGTCGCCGGGCTGCTGCTGCGCAACGGCATGGGCGCCGAGAGCATGGCCTGGACCATCATGTTCCTGTTCCTGCCGCTCACCTGCGTCTACTACCCGGTGACGGTGTTGCCTCACTTCCTGCAATACGTCGCCTGGTCGCTGCCGCCGACTTACGTGTTCGAGGGCATGCGCGCGCTGCTGATCGATCATGTCTTTCGCGCGGACCTGATGCTGGAGGCCTTGGCGTTCAATATCGTGCTGTTCGCAGCTGCGTCAGTCGCCTTCCTGAAGCTGCTGGCCAGCGCGCGGGTTCAGGGCTCGCTGCTACAAGGCGGTGAATAAGTCCGGAAAGCCATGCGTTTTTAGTGGTTTAATCGGCCGATTTCGGGGTGTAAACCGGGCGCGAAGGACTTATCTGTATGTTGACGCCATGACCGAAAAACGACACCCTGCTGCGGCGCAGCAAAGCGCGGGGCCGGGGATAAAGCCTATGCCGATCGGCGAGTTCGACGGGGCAGCGACGCTGCCCGGCGATAACGGCCTGTTGCTATCGACGCCGATGTACTGGCTCTACGAAATGGGCCAGGCGGCGCTCGATCCCTCGCGTGCGCTGGCCGACGCCACGCGATTGTTCTTCAAAAATCCGGCCAATCCATTCGCGCACACCACCTACGGCAAGACGGTCGCCGCCGCCGCCGAAATGTTCGAGCGCTCGACGCGCCGCTACGGGCGGCCGGAATGGCGCATCGATTCAACCACCGTCGGCGGCGAGCGCGTGCCGGTTCATATCAACACCGTGTGGGAGCGCCCGTTCTGCCGGCTGCTGCATTTCGAGCGCGCCTTTAGCCACGTACCGCGCCGCCCGCAGCCGAAATTGCTGATTGTCGCGCCGATGTCGGGTCACTATCCGACGCTGTTGCGCGGCACCGTGGAGACTTTTCTGCCTAACCACGATGTCTACATCACCGATTGGCGCAATGCGCGCGCGGTGCCGGTCGGCGACGGCCAATTCGATCTCGACGATTACATCGATTACGTCATCTCGATCCTGCACATGCTGGACGGCGACGTGCACGTGATCGCCGTGTGCCAACCCTCGGTGCCGGTGCTGGCGGCGGTTGCCTTGATGGAAGCCGACAAGGATCCCAACGTCCCGCACTCGATGGTGCTGATGGGCGGCCCGATCGACACCCGCATCAATTCCAACGCAGTCAACAAGCTCGCCGAGAATCGCGGGCTCGACTGGTTCCGCACCCACGTCATCACCAAGGTGCCGTTTCCGCATCCCGGTTTCATGCGCGACGTCTATCCGGGTTTCCTGCAGCTCAGCGGCTTCATGAGCATGAATCTCGACCGCCATCTCGAGGCGCACCGCGAACTGTTCACCAATCTGGTCAAGGGCGACGGCGATTCGGCGCAGAAGCACCGCGAGTTCTACGACGAATATCTCGCGGTCATGGATCTTGCCGCCGAGTTCTATCTGCAGACCGTCGACACCGTCTTCATCCGCCACGCGTTGCCGAAAGGCGAGATGACCCATCGCGGCCGCATGATCGATCCTTCGCTGATCAAGCGCGTCGCTTTGCTGACGGTGGAAGGCGAGCACGACGATATTTCCGGCGTCGGCCAGACCGAAGCCGCGCACGCTTTGTGTTCGAACATCCCCGCCGAGGACAAGGTGCATTATCTGCAGCCGAAGGTCGGCCATTACGGCGTGTTCAACGGCTCGCGCTTCCGCGCCGAGATCGCGCCGCGCATCGCGGATTTCGTGCTCTCGCATAACGGCCGCGGACGCGGCGCACGTCCCGTCAAGGCGGTTGCCGGCGGCGGCTAGTCCAGGTCCTACGCGTCAGTCCCCGCGTGTAAGCCTTTGCGTGATTGCGGCATTTTCCGCCGCGCAAAATCGCGTGGCGAACGGCGGCGAATATGGCAGTATTTCCGCGCTACTTCCGGGATCGGGCGAGCCCTTCGCATGCCTTTGCGCGCGCTTCTCTACCGCCGGCCGAGCGAACCGCCGGCGATCAGCGTCACCTTCGACCGCGAAATCTATCTGGTGCGCGTGCGCCGCCACCGTCAGGCGCGCCGCTATACGCTGCGCATCCAGTCCGCCACCCGCGAAGTCGTGCTCACCATGCCGCCGCGCGGCAGCCTGAAGCAGGCGCGCGAATTCGCCGAGAAGCACGGCGGCTGGATCGCGGCGCGGTTGGGGAAATTGCCGGCGCCGGCGCCGTTTTCCCCGGGCGCCAGCATTCCGCTGCGCGGCATCGACCACCGTATCGTGCACCGGCGCGGCGCGCGCGGCACGGTGTGGACGGAGACCGATGAAACCGGCGAACGTCTGCTCTGTGTTGCCGGTGAGGCGCCGCATATCGCGCGCCGGGTCTCGGATTATCTCAAGCGCGAGGTCAAGCGCGATCTGGAAATCGCCAGCCGGCGCGCGGCCGAGGATCTCGGCGTCACCTTCAAGCGGGTGTCGATCCGCGATCCATCGAGCCGCTGGGGCTCGTGCTCGACCACCGGTGTGCTGTCCTATTCGTGGCGGCTGATCTTCGCGCCGCCCTTTGTGCTCGACTATCTGGCGGCGCACGAGGCCGCGCATCTGATCGAGATGAACCATTCGCGCAAGTTCTGGCGCGTGGTCGAGCGCATCTGTCCGCACGTCGCGCGCGCCAAGTCCTGGCTCGACGCGCATGGCAGCGACCTGCATCGCTATGGGCTGCCGGACCGCGCGCGCTAGCGCCGCGGCGGCGCTTGCGGTAATCACGGGCTATGCTGCGTTCCGGGACTTTCGCGCTCACGGCATTGCTGGCGGCATTGAGCGCGATCGGGCCGCTCACCACCGATATGTATCTGCCGTCGCTGCCGGACATCGCGCGCACGCTCGGCGCGCCGACCGCGCAGGTGCAGCTCACGATTTCGGCCTATCTGTTCGGCTTTGCCGTCGGGCAAATCCTCTACGGTCCGGTGTCCGACCGGCACGGCCGCAAGCCGGTGCTGCTGGCCGCGCTCGGGCTTTATTGCGCGGCCAGGCTCGCCTGCGCGCTCTCGACCTCGATCGAGATGCTGATCGCGGCGCGCGCGTTGCAGGCGCTCGGCGGCTCCGGCGGCATCGTGCTGGCGCGCGCCATCGTGCGCGATCTTTATTCCGGGCGCGCGCGCCGGCCGCGAATTGTCGCTGATCGGATCGGTGATGGCGCTGGCGCCGGTGCTGGCGCCGATCGTCGGCGGCGTCTTGCAGACCGGCTTCGGCTGGCGCTCGGTTTTCTTGACGCTGGTGGCGGCCGGGTTATTCGGCGCCGGCGCGGTCTGGATGCTGCTGCCGGAAACGTTGAGCCGGCGCGCCGAGCCGGTGTCGCCGTCGTCGATGCTGAAATCCTATCGCGTGGTGGCGCGCAATCCGGCCTATCTCGCGTATCTCGGGCTCGCCTCGACCAGCTATGCCGGACTGTTCGCGTGGATTTCCGGCGCGTCCTTCGTGCTGCAAAATCTCTACGGGCTCACGCCGTTCGATTTCGGCGTCGCTTTCGCGCTCGGCTCGGTCGGCTACATGACCGGCGCGACTCTGGCCGCGCGCATGGTGGTCCGGCTCGGGCTCGACCGCACCATCGGCTTCGGCGGCTGCGCTTGCGCCGCCGGCGGTCTCGGCATGGTGGCCGCGGTCGCGTTCGGGCTGACGTCGGCGGTCTCGCTGGTGCTGCCGGTGGCGATCTATCTCGCCGGTCTCGGCATGGTGCTGCCGCAGTCGATCGCCGGCGCCATGACGCCGTTTCCGGAACGGGCGGGCGCGGCCTCCGCGCTGCTTGGGTTTGTGCAGCAAAGCGTCGCGGCGCTGTGCGGGGCGGTGGTCGGCGCTCTGCTCGGAGCGAACGCCTGGCCGCTCGCCGCCGCGGTGGCGGTGATGGGTTGCGCGACGCTGGTTTTGTGGATTTTAACGCGCAGCTTGCGCGCGCGCGTGGCGCAGCCGCACTAGTTTCTGCCGCGCCCGAACAGATTATCCAGCAGCCAGCCGTCGAGGCTGCCGCCGCGGGCGCTGGGCGCATTATTGGCCGATTGGATCGGCGCCGGCGGCGTCGGCGCCATGCCGTCGGTCGAGCGGCGCCGGCGCGTTGCTGCTGAACAATCCGGACATCATGCCGCCGGCCGGCGGGCCGGGCAGGGCGGCGACCGGAACGCCCTGATGCGCGCCGCGCATGAAGCGGCTCCAGATCTCGACCGGCAGCCCGCCGCCGGTGACTTTCTTGGTCGGCGTGCCGTCGTCATTGCCGAGCCAGACGCCGGTGACGAGATGCGCGGTGTAGCCGATGAACCAGGCGTCGCGGAAATCCTGGGATGTGCCGGTCTTGCCGGCCGCCGGCCAGCCCGGCAGCGCTGCCTTGCGCGCGGTGCCGATCAGCAAAGTCTGCTGCCATCATCTCGTTCATCATCGCCGACATAGCGCGCGTCGATGATGCGGCCGAGCGGCTGCGTCGTTGCGCGCGTAAAGCACCTTGCCGTTGCTCGCGGTGATGCGCTCGATCACGTGCGGCACCACGGCGAGCCCGCCATTGGCGAACGGCGCATAGGCGCTGACCAGTTCGAGCGGCGAGACTTCCGAGGTGCCGAGCGCGATCGAGGCGTTGGGCTCGAGCTTGGAGGCGATGCCGAGGCGATAGGCGGTGCGGATCACCGCCATCGGCGTCGACTTCCAGGGTCAGGCGCACCGACACCGTGTTGAGCGACAGCGCCAGCGCCTTGGTGAGCGTGACCGGGCCGAAATATTCGTGGCCGTAGTTTTCCGGCTGCCAGCCCTTGACCTTGATCGGCGCGTCCTGCGCGCACCGTGTCGGGCGTGAGCCCGTGTTCGAGCGCGGTGAGATAGACGAACGGCTTGAAGGCGGAGCCGGGCTGGCGCTTGGCGGCGACCGCGCGGTTGAACTGGCTCTCGGCGTAATTGCGCCCGCCGACCATGGCGCGCACCGCGCCGTCCGGCGTCATCGCCACCAGCGCGCCCTGGCTGACGCCGTTCTTGTCGCCCTTCTGCGCCAATTCCTCGGTGAGCGACTTTTCCGCTTCCGCCTGCAGGCCGCTGTCGATCGTGGTCTTGACCACGATGTCCTCGTCGACGTGGCCGAGCACGTCGTTGATCGCATCCATCACCCAATCGGCGACATAGTTGGCCGAACCGCCGCCGCCCTGCGCCGCCACGCGCGGCGGATGCGCGAGCGCGGCGTGTCGAACTCGCCTCGCTGATGAAGCCGAGCTCGGCCATGGCGGCGAGCACGGTTTGCGCGCGCTGCTCGGCGCCGTCGAAATTGCGCGTCGGCGCCAGCCGCGACGGCGACTTCACCAGGCCGGCGAGCATGGCCGCTTCGGGCAGCGAGAGCTGCTTGGCGGATTTTCCGAAATAGTGCTGCGCGGCCTGCTCGATGCCATAGGCGCCGGCGCCGAAATAGACGCGGTTGAGGTAGAGTTCGAGAATCTGCGTTTTGGAGAATTTGCGCTCCAGCCAAACCGCCAGCATCGCCTCCTGCAGCTTGCGATGGATGGTACGCTCTTGAGTCAGAAAGAGATTTTTCGCCAATTGCTGCGTGATGGTGGAGCCGCCCTGGCTCACGCCGCGATGCAGGATATTGGCGAGCGCGGCGCGCGCAATGCCCCAAGGATCGACGCCGTAATGCTCGTAGAAGCGCCGATCCTCGATGGCGATGAAGGCCTTCGGCACATAGCTCGGCATGTCCTTGAGCGGCAGCACGGCGCCGCCGGTGTCGCCGCGGATGGCGAGCGGGCGGCCGTTGACATCGACGATCTGGATCGAGGGCGGCCGCTTCGGGATTTCCAGCGACTGGATCGGCGGCAGATGAGCGCCGGTCCAGGCGATGACGCCGATGACGCCAATCATCAGCCATAAGCCGAGCACCAGGCTCCAATAGATCATGCGGCCGATGAGCGAACGCCTGGGGCCGGCGCGATTTTTTGCGTGCGTTTTCGTCTTGTCGGTGGTTTGCCGCCGCCCGGGCGGTCGTTCGCGCCGACGCGCAATTCGGGGCCGCTGTCGAACACCGGCTCCCGGCGCGCGCCCGATTGTCCCCGTCCCGCCATCACGCGACCCGACTCGATTGATACCGGCGGCAACAGCGCCGGTCCCCAAGGGCACGCTAGAGCGGGCGGTTTAAGGGGTCGTTAAACGGCGATTATCGAGCAAATACCGGGGCCTTGCGCCGGCCTATTTCACATTTTGCCGTGCTCGCGCAGCACCTCGGCGGCGATTCGGTGCGCCTCGTTGGAAGCCGGAATGCCGCAGTACAGAGTCAGCAGCAGCAGCACTTCCTGGATCTGCTCCGGCGTGCAGCCGTTCTTGACCGCGCCGTTGAGATGCACGCGCAATTCGTTCGGATGCCCGGCCGCCGCCATCATCGCGATCATGGCGAGCGACTTGGTCGCCGGCGGCAGCGCGGTGCGGCTCCAGACGTCGCCGTAAGCGTAGGCGTTGATGATGTGCTGCAGCGGCTTGCCGAATTCGCCGAAGGCGCTCATGCGCTTTTCGACCGCCTCGCGGCCGAACATTTCCGTGCGCAGCTTCAGGCCGCGCGCGTGCAGGTCTTTGTCGTCCATGATGTGTTTCCTATTGCTGCGGAAGGCCGGCGGCGATCCGGACGTCGCTCCATCTGTTGTATTCGCTGATCAGGAAATCGCCGAACTGCTTCGGCGTCGAAGCCTTGACCACGACGCCGACCGCTTCCAGGCGTTTCTTGACGGTCTCGTCCGCCAAACTCTCATTGAGCGTCTTGTTCAGTTTGGCGATGACGGCCGGCGGCGTGCCGCGCGGCGCAAACAGGCCGTACCAGGTGGTGACGTCGTAGCCGGGCAGCAGGCCGGACTCGATCGCCGCCGGCACGTTCGGCACCGCCGGGAAACGATCCTTGCCGGTGACCGCGAGCGCCTTGAGCTGGCCGGATTGCACCTGCCCGATGACGGCCGACACCGTGTCGAACATGATGTCGGCGTGACGGCCGAGCACCGCGTTGAGCGATTCCGGCGTGGTGCGGAACGGAACATGCAGCAAGTCGATCTTGGCGCTTTGCTTGAACAATTCGCCGGCGAAATGCTGGGTGGCGGCAAAGCCGGGGCTTGCGAACACGACCTTGCCGGGATTGGCCTTGGCGTACTCGATCAACTCCTTGACGTTGTTGGCCGGAAAGTCCGGACGCGTCACGATCATCAGGCTGGCGGTCGCGATCTGACCCACGGGCGCAAAGGCTGTGTTGGTGTCGTAGGGCATCTTTTTGGTGGTGACGGCCGCGATGATCTGACCCGCGGTCATGACGCCGAGCGTGTAACCGTCGGGCGGCGCGCGCGCGACGATGTCATTGCCGAGAATGCCGCCGGCGCCCGGCTTGTTTTCGACCACGATCGCCTGGCCGAGCCGGGTCTGCATCGCGTCGGCCAGGATGCGGCCGATGATGTCGGAGCCGCCGCCCGGCCCGAACGCGACGATGAAATGAATCGGCCGCTGCGGAAATTCTTGCGCGGACTGCCGCGCCCGCGGTCAGCAGCAAAGCGGCGAACGCGAACCAAAGCTTCTTCATGATCTCCTCCACTAAACGCGACCGCGCGGTTGACGGTCTATTTTTTGACGTGCCGCCGGCGAACTTCCTTTATGACGACACTGTTATCCATCTCAGCTTCGCCGGCGCGCACGCAGGCTTCCAACACGTCGGCATGCACTTCCAGCATCGCCAGTTTCTGCCCCGCGCCGGCGGCCTGATCGAGCATGAGATGGACGTCTTTCAGGGTCTGCCTGGCGCGGCCCTCGGCGAGAAATCGCCGCGCACCATCTTCGGCCCCTTGGTTTCCATCACCTGCGAGTATGAGGCCGATCCGCGCGCCACGGCAAGGAAGGCGGCCGGATCGAGGCCGAGGCGCTCGGCGAAAACCAGGCCCTCGGCCAAAGCGAGACGGTTGAGACCGAGGATCAGATTGACCGCCAGTTTGGCGCGCCCGCCGTCGCCGATCTTTCCGACATGGAAGCGGCGCGCGAACAGCGCATCCATGATGTCTTGGACTTCCTCGGCGATCTTCGGGTCGCCGCCGATCAGGCGACGCCGTCGCCGCGCCGCACCTGATCGCTGGTGCCGGACACCGGGACGTCGAGATAGCGGATGCCGCGCGGTGTCACGCGGCCGGCGAGCGCCGCCACCTGGTCGGGATCGCAGGTGCTCATGACCAGCACGATTTTGCCGGAGCCTTCGCCGAGCGCAGGCAGACAGATGGTTCTCGATCACGTCTTCGACCTGATCGGTATTGAATACGGCAATGATGATGCAGCGCGACGGTCTGCGCCAGCGCGGCAATGCTGTCGGCCGCTTTGCCGCCGATTTCGTCGAGCCGCGCGCGCCGCGCCGGATCGATGTCATAGCCGATGACGGGAATGCCGGCGTCAAGCAGACGGCGGGCATAAACCTCGCCCATCAGCCCGAGACCGATAATGGCAACGGGAGAACTGTTCATCACGCCCCATCCACGAAGAGGGCGGATGTTACGCCTTTGTATCGTTTTTGGCGTCGCTTTTTGCTTTAGCTTTGCTCTCTGTGTCGAGCCCGGCAAAAAGCGCGACCAGCGCGCGCTTGATGGCGGCCTGGCGGGTCGGCGAGGTAATTTGCGCGCCCATCAGGTCGGTCACATAGAACACGTCGACCACGCGCTCGCCGAAGGTGGCGACGTGGGCGGAGATGATGTTGAGGTTGAGCTTGGACAGCGTGGCGGTCATCTCGTAGAGCAGCCCGGTGCGGTCGAGGCCGGCCACTTCCAGCATGGTGTAACGGTGCGACCACTGGTTATTGATGGTGACCGAGGGCTCGAGCGCGAAGGCCTTGATGCGGCCTTTCGGCGGGGTGCGCTTGGCCACCACGTCGGGCAGCCGCAGTTCGCCGCGCAGCGCCTTTTCGATTGAATCGGCGATCCGGTTGGCGCGCCGTTCCTCGTCCTCATCCCGGTCGAATTCGCGCGACAGCGAGATGGTGTCGAGCGCGCGCCCGTCGGTGGTGGTGAAGATCTGCGCGTCGACGATATTGGCGCCGGCCATGGCGCAGGCGCCGGCGATGATCGACAGCAGCCAGGGATGATCGGGCGCCAGCACCGTCAGTTCGGTCACCGCGCGCTCGGCGTCGAAGGCGATGCTGGTGGCGAGCGATTTGCGCGCGTCCTCGGCGGCGCGCACGAATTTGGCGTGCTCGATCTTGTGCGGCAGATCCACTTTGAGCCAGTAAGCCGGATAAAGATGCGCGATATAGGTCTCGAGCCGCTCGGCCGGCCAATCCTTGATCGCGTCGCGGAATTCGGCCTGCGACATGGCGACGCGCTGAGCGCGGTTGACCTCGGAGAACCCGCCGGTGAGCACCGGCTCGGTTTCGTAATAAAGCGTGCGCAGCAGTTGCGCCTTCCAGCCGTTCCACACGCCGGGGCCGACCGCGCGGATGTCGGCGGTGGTGAGAATGGTCAACAGCTTCAGCCGCTCGGCCGACTGCACCACCGCGGCGAAATTCTCGATGGTTTTACGGTCCGACAGGTCGCGCGACTGCGCGACGCTCGACATCAGCAGATGATGTTCGATCAGCCAGGCGACGGTCTCGGTGTCGGTCGCCGAAAATCCCAGGCGCGGGCAGAACCGCCGCGCCACCCGCGCGCCGGCGATCGAATGATCCTCCAGGCGGCCCTTGGCGATGTCGTGCAGGAACAGCGTGACGTAGAGCACCGTGCGGTTGCCGGGCAGCAGCTTGTGGAACAGTTCGCTGGCGAGCGGGGTTTCGCCGCCGTCGCGCTCGATCTCGGCCAGCATGCCGATGCAGCGCAGCAGATGCTCATCCACCGTATAGTGGTGGTACATGTTGAACTGCATCATCGCGACGATCTTGCCGAAGGCCGGCACGAAGTGCCCGAGCACGCCGGCTTCGTTCATCCGCCGCAGCACGGTTTCCGGGTCGTTCTTGGAGGTGAGAATTTCCAGGAACAGCTGGTTGGCTTCCTCATCCGTCGCGCAGCTTGGCGTCGATCAGCTTGAGCGAGCGGGTGATCGCGCGCATGGCGTCGGGGTGGAAGGCGAGATTGTGCTTCTGCGCCAGATGGAAGATGCGGATCAGATTGACCGGATCGCGCTTGAACATGCCGGGCGCGGCGACCGTGATGCGGTTCTTGTCGACGATGAAGTCGTCGCTTCCGGCGAGCTTGCGCCGCTTCACCGGCCGGAATTTCGCCATCAGGCGGCTGAGCACCGGCACGCTCTTGGCGTGGCTGTCTTCCAGTTCCGCGCACAAAATGGCGGTGAGATCGCCGACGTCCTTGGCGATCAGGAAGTAGTGCTTCATGAAGCGCTCGACGTCCTGCTGGCCGGGATGCTCGGTATAGCCGAGCCGCACCGCGATCTCGCGCTGGATGTCGAACGACAGACGCTCCTCGGCGCGGCCGGTGACGAAATGCATGTGGCAGCGCACCGCCCAGAGGAAATCCTCGCAGGCGCGGAAGCGCTGATATTCCGGCTTGTCGAACACGCCGCGCTTGATCAACTGGTCCGGCTCGCGCACGCGATAGACGTATTTGGCGATCCAGAACAGCGTATGAAGATCGCGCAGGCCGCCTTTGCCGTCCTTGACGTTCGGCTCGACCAGATAGCGCGATTGTCCCGAGCGGCGGACGCGGTCCTCGCGTTCGGCGAGCTTGGCGGCGACGAATTGCGGCGCGGTGTTGCGCACCACCTCGTTGTCGAAGCGCGTCAGCAGTTCGTCGAACAGTTTTCTGTCGCCGAGCAGAAAGCGCGCTTCCAGAATGGCGGTGCGGATGGTCATGTCCGCCTTGGCCTGGCGGATGCATTCGTCGACCGAGCGGGTGGCGTGGCCGACCTTCAGTCCGGTGTCCCACAGGCAATAGAGAATCGCCTCCGCGATCTGATTCGCCCCAGGCGGTCTGTTTGTAGGGCAGCAGAAACAACAGATCGATGTCGGAGCCGGGCGCCTGCAGTCCGCGGCCGTAACCGCCGGTGGCGACCACCGTCATGCGCTCGGCTTCGGACGGATTTTGCGACGGATAGAGATGCTTGCGCACGAAGTCGAACAGCAGGCGGATGATCTCGTCTTCCAGCCTGCACAGCCGCTCGGCGCAGCGCCGGCCGTGACGATCCTTGAGCAGCAGTTGCTCGGCCTTGGCGCGGCCTTCGATCAGCGCGGCTTTGAGCCGCTGCGCCAGCGCCGAGCGCATGTCGCGCTCGTTGCCGGCGTGGATCTTGGCGAGCTTTTCCAGGTCGGCGGCGACGGCGCGGCTGTCGATCAGCTCGGCCGCCGCCTTCGAGGGCGGTGCGGAGGGCGCGCGCGGTGTCATGTTCGAGGGCGAGGGAGGCCATGGGGACATCGGGATAGCGGAGGCGGGGCGCTAAGTCACTCCGGCGCGGCGATAATCGCGGAAATCGCCATTCGGCAGGATGGAATAATCTTTCTATTTCAGCGAATAAGATCGCCAATAGCAGCTATTATTCTCTAATAGATGCTGATTTTATGGAATAAAATTTCCGCATAGCGGCGTTCCTTTAATCCGGGCATCGGGCCGATGCTTTGGCCGCGCCGGGCGCTATAAAGAACCACCAAGAACAAGCACTGCAGGGAGGAATTCAATGCGCAGTTTCCAGGTCTGCCGTTGCGGCGAGCCGTTGCAAGTGGTCGAGCGGTCGACGCCGCAGCCGACGGGCACGCAGGTGCTGCTCAAGGTCATCGCCGCCGGCGTCTGCCACAGCGACATCCATATCTGGGACGGCTATTACGAACTCGGCGGCGGCAAGCGGCTGAACCTCTTGGAACGCGGCATCAAGCTGCCGCTGACCATGGGCCACGAGAATGTCGGCGAAGTGGTCGCGGTCGGTCCCGACGCCAAAGGCGTCAAGATCGGCGCGCGCATGCTGGCGCATCCATGGATCGGTTGCGGCGAGTGCGCGATCTGCAAAACCGGCGAAGAACAGTTTTGCAAGACCCCGCGCAATCTCGGCGTCTTCAGCGATGGCGGCTATGCCGATCACGTCATGGTCCCGCATCCGCGCTATCTGTTCGAGATCGGCGATCTGGCGCCGGAGCGCGCCGCGCCGCTGGCCTGTTCGGGCATCACCACTTACGGCGCGCTGAAGAAGGCCGGATCGATCATCAAGGATGAACCGGTGGTGATCATCGGGGCCGGCGGGCTCGGTCTGATGTGCCTCGCGCTCAACACCATGATGGGCAACAAGGGCGCGATCGTGGTCGACATCGATCCGGTCAAGCGCGACGCCGCCAAGAAGGCGGGCGCGCTTGCCGTCATCGACGGCAATGCGCCCGACGCCGCCAAGCAGATCATGGCGCTGACCAATGGCGGCGCCTGGGCGGTGATCGATTACGTCGGCTCATCGGCGACGGTGCAAGCTCGGCGTCGACAGCATTACCAAGGGCGGCAAGGTGATCGTGGTCGGCCTGTTCGGCGGCGACATCACGGTGTCGACGCCGTTCTTTCCGCTCAAGGCGATGGCCATTCAAGGCTCCTATGTCGGCAGTCTGCCCGAGATGAAGGAGCTGCTCGCGCTGGTGCGGGCCAAGGGCCTGCCGCCGGTGCCGCTGAAGACGCGTCCGCTCGATGAAGTCGCCGGCGTGCTCGGCGACCTGCGCGCCGGCAAGATTGTCGGCCGCGTCGTGCTCACGCCGGCCGGCTAAGGAGCGCGATCATGGATGCCGACCAACTGCGCGCCATGCAGGCGCCGATCAAGCAGCGCTACAAGAGACGATCCGACAGGCGGCGGTCGTCACGCTCAAGGCCAAGGGCACGCTCGACGACGCCAACATCGCCTGCAAGGTGGAGACCGGCCGCGCGCTCCACGCCGCCGGCTTGCATCCGGCGACCGGAGGCTCCGGGCTGGAGCTGTGCTCCGGCGACATGCTGCTGGAAGCGCTGGTGGCCTGCGCCGGCGTCACGATCAAGGCGGTGGCGACCGCGCTCGCCATTCCGCTCACGTCGGGCAGCGTGTCGGCGGAGGGCGAGCTCGATTTCCGCGGCACGTTGGGCGTGGCCAAAGATGCGCCGGTGGGTTTCCGCGAAATCCGCCTGCGTTTCGATCTCGACACCGATGCCGCTCAGGACAAACTCGATCAGCTGCTCAAGCTCACCGAGCGCTATTGCGTGGTGTATCAGACGATCAAGAGCGGCCCGCCGGTGAACGTAACGTTGGCGCGGGTCTAGGAACCGTCATTGCCGCCCGACCTTTATTTCGCGCTCACGCTCGGCGTCAAAATGGCCGTCACCGCCGGCTTTCTGCTGGCGGCGACCGTGACGGCCGAGCGCTTCGGCCCCTTGGTCGGCGGCCTGGTGGCGACGCTGCCGATCAGCGCCGGGCCGGTCTATGTGTTCCTGGCGCTCGATCACGACGCGCATTTCATCGCGCAAAGCGCGCTCGGCAGCCTGGTCGCCAATGCCTATAACGTCATATTCGCGCTGACTTATGCGCTGTTGGCGCAAAAACGCTCGCTGCCGGTCAGCCTGGCCGGGGCCTACGCGGTTTGGCTCGCGCTCACATGGCTGGGCGGCGCGGTGTCACTGGAGCTTGCCGGCGCGATCGCTGCTCAATGTCGTCATGATCGGATTTTCATTCTGGCTGTCGGCGCCGTTGCGTCACGCGCCGATGCCGCGCGTGCAGCGGCGCTGGTATGATCTGCTGCTGCGCGCTGCGATGGTGGCGCTGCTGGTCGGCACCGTGATCACGCTCAGTTTCCGTATCGGCCCGGCCGCCAGCGGCAGTCTTGCGGTGTTTCCGATCGTGCTCACCAGCATCATCATGATCCTGCACCGGCGCGTCGGCGGCCCGGCCACCGCGGCGGTGATCGCCAACGCGGTGATCGGGCTGGCCGGCTTCGGCGTCGCGGTCGTGGTGCTCAATTTGGCCGCCGACCGGCTCGGCTCGCCGCTGGCCTTGACGCTGACGCTCCTGGTGTCGATCGGCTGCAATCTGTTCATCTATGTCGTGCGACAGCGATCGGCGGCGGCATGAGCATCCTGCTGTCGAACCCCGTTTTCTGGTACGGCCTCGCGCTCAAGATCGCGATGACCGCGACCATCGTGGTGGCGGCCTCGGTGGTGGTCGAGCGCAGCGGCCCGTTCATCGGCTCGCTGATCGCGGCGCTGCCGACCGCGGGCGGCGCCGCCATGATCATCCTGGCGATCGAGCACCCGCCGAGTTTCATCGCCGCAGAGCGCGGTCGGCAGCCTGATCGCCAACGCGGTCTGCGCCGGTTTCGCGCTGACTTATGCCACGTTGGCGCAAAAACGCTCTTTGCTCGTTAGCCTCGGCGGCGCCTTCGCGGTCTGGCTTACCGGCGCGCTGCTGTCGCGGCTGGTGGACTGGACCGCGACGCAAGCCGTGCTGCTCAATGCGGCGGTCTATCCGCTGGCGATTTACGCCGGCAGCCGCTTCCGCGCCGAGGGCGCCGTCAAACGGGTGCAGTTGACCGCCCGCGATCTGGCCTGGCGCGCCGGCGTGGTGACGCTCTGCGTCATCGTCGTCACCGCCGCCAGCAACTCGATCGGCTCGTATTTCTCCGGCGTATTTGCGTTCTTTCCGGTGGCGATGGGATCGTTCTTCGTGATCCTGCAGCCGCGCATCGGCGGCCCGGCGGCGGCGAGCGTCGCCGCGCATGTGCTCACGCCGCTGATCGGACTTGGCCCTCGGCCTTCTCGCCGTGCATTTGCTGGCGGAGCCGATCGGCGTGTGGTGGGCTTATGCCGTCGGGCCTGAGCCTCGTGCGTTGGCTGGAATGCGCTGCTGTGGCTTGCGCGCGCGGCGAGCTCAGTGCAACAGCCCGGTCTCCAGCGCCTTGATCTGGATCGCCAGATAGCGCGAGAAAATCCGGCATTGCGCCAGACTGCCGGCGGTGAACCACAGTCCGGGCTGCGCGGTGCGCCGCCACATGTTGCGCAACTCGCCGCCCTCGTCGAAGCCCCAGACCGGGCCGATTTTGTCGGCGACGGCGTCGCCGAGATAGGCGCGCACGGTGTCCTGCTGGTTCTTGTAGCCGGTCGCCAGCACCAGCAGATCGGCCGGCACGATGCTGCCGTCGCGCAGCCGCGCGCCTTCGGCGACGAACTTTTCGATGTCGGAAAATTGCAGCAGTTTGATTTGCGCCGGAGATGATCAAGTCGGAACAGCCGACGTTGAAATAATAGCCGCCGCCGCGCCGCAGATACATCATCTGGAAGCCGGTCTCGTCCTCGCCGGACCACTGCCGGAAGCCGCGCGCTGTCGAGCGCCTCGATCAGCGCCTTGTCGACCTCGAGGCCCGCGCGCGGTCGAGAGCTGATAGGAGCGCTGCAGCACCGGATAGGGAAACGAGGTCGCCAGCAGATCGCAATCGTCGAACGGGATGCCTTCGGAATAGATCGCATAGACGCTCTGCGCTTCCTGCAGGCTCACGACATAAGTCTTGCTGCGCTGGATCATGGTGACGTCGGCGCCGTGCGCGTGCAGTTCCTGCGCGACGTCATGGCCGCTGGTGCCGGTGCCGAGCACCAGCGCCTTTTTGCCGCGCCATTGCTCGGCATTCTTGAACGCGCCGGAATGCACCGTGGTGCCGGCGAAATCGCCGAGGCCGGGCAAGTCCGGCGTATACGGGAATGCTGCTCACGCCGGTCGCGAAGATGAGATGGCGCGGATGCATGACGCGCGTCGCTGCCGTCGGCGCGCTTGCAGCGTGACCGACCATTGCTTTTTCGTCATCGTCGTAGCTGCCGCCGGCAAGTTCCGTGCCGGTCCAGAAGTTGAGCTCCATGGCGTCGACGTAAGACTCGAACCAGTTCGCCAATTTGTCCTTCGGGATGTAGACCGGAAAATTCGGCGGAAACGGCATGTAGGGCAGGTGATTGACGTGCACTTCGTTGTGCAGCGTCAGCGAGTGATAGCGCTTGCGCCAGTTGTCGCCGATGCGCTCGTGCCGGTCGACGATCAGCGTATCGACGCCGAGCTGCTGCAGGCGCGCGGCGATCGACAAGCCCGGCTTGGCCGCCGCCGACCACGATGACCGCCGGATCGCGGTCGCCATAGGCGCGCGCGCTGTTGCGGCGGTCGAGCCAGTTGGCGGCGCCGAAGTCGCGCGTCGAAGTCTTCCGGCGCGCGGCGCTTGAAGGCCTCCTCGTGGCCGCGCAATTCTTGCAGCGTCGTGAGCAGCGTCCAGGCGCGCAAGCGCGACGGCGTTTGCGGATCGGGCACCAGGCGCACGACGCCGTTGCACGGGCCGAACGCGGTCTCGAATTCGAAAATGGCCTCGATCGATTCGGTGCCGGCGCGGCTGACCCAGCGCGGCGGCGTCCGCTTCGGCGGAATATGGAAATTTCACCGGCTTGGTGCGCGCCAGCGTTTGGCCGCAGCATCGTCTCGATCGCCGGCTGGCCGGACATGGTTTCGATGGTCCAGGTAAAGGCCAGCACGTCGCGCCACAGTCCGTCGGCGAGAAACAAGTCGGCCGCGGCGTGCGCGTCTTGCGCCTGCAAGGCGGCGGCGAAATGCGTCGAGCCAGCTTTGCGCGGCTTCCGGCGCCGTCGCGCGCTTGCTTTCGGCAATATTCATTGCGCGCTACTTCTTTTCGCGTTTTGGCGAGCTTCGCTTGAGCATATAGAGCGCTTCCATCGCCTCGCGCGGCGACATTTCGTCGGGATTGAGCGCGGCGACCGCGGCGAGCACCAGTTCGAACGCGTCGTCCTGCGGCTCTGCGGCGGCTTATAGGGCGCCGCGAACAACGGCAGGTCCTCGAAGCCCTTCGGCTTGGCGCGGTCCTCCTGCTCGAGCTTGGCCAGCACCAGTTTGGCGCGCTCGATCACGCTCGCCGGCAGGCCGGCGAGTTTCGCGACCTGGATGCCGTAGGAATGATCGGCCGAGCCCGGCACCACTTCGTGCAGGAACACCACGTCGCCCTGCCATTCCTTCACCCGCACCGTGGCGTTGTGCAGCCGGTCGAGCCGCGCCGACAGCGCGGTCAGTTCGTGGAAATGCGTGGCGAACAGCGCGCGGCATTTGTTGACGTCGTGCAGATGCTCGACCGTCGCCCAGGCGATCGACAGGCCGTCGAAGGTGGCGGTGCCGCGGCCGATTTCGTCCAGGATCACCAGCGAGCGCGGCGCCGGCCTGATTGAGGATGGCGGCGGTCTCCACCATCTCGACCATGAAGGTCGAGCGGCCGCGCGCCAGATCGTCGGCGGCGCCGACGCGCGAGAACAGCCGGTCGACCACGCCGATATGCGCGGCTTTCGCCGGCACGAAGCGAGCCCATCTGCGCGAGGATCGCGATCAGCGCGTTCTGCCGCAGGAAGGTCGACTTGCCCGCCATGTTCGGGCCGGTGATCAGCCAGATGCGGCCGGCCTCCGCGTCTTTCGGCGGCGACAGATCGCAATCATTGGCGACGAACGGCGTGCCGTCGCGCGCCAGCGCCTGTTCCACCACCGGATGGCGGCCGCCTTCGATGACGAAATCGAGGCTATCGTCGACTGCGGCCGCGCGTAATCGCGCTCGGCGGCAAGATGCGCGAGCGCGCTGGCGACATCGAGGCTGCCGAGCGCCTCGGCGCATTCCTTGATGGCGGCGCTTTGCGCGATGACGGCTGGCAGCGAGCCGCTCGAAAATCTCGAGTTCGAGCCCGAGCGCGCGGTCGGCGGCGCTGGCGATCTTGGCTTCCAGTTCGCCCAGTTCGGTGGTGGTGAAGCGCACCTGGCCGGCCAGCGTCTGGCGGTGAATGAAGGTCGGCGTTGAGCGGCGGCGCCAGCAGACTTGTCGCCGTGCTGGGCGGTGACCTCGACGAAATAGCCGAGCACGTTGTTGTGGCGGATCTTGAGCGCGCGGATGCCGGTTTCCTCGGCGTAGCGCGCCTGCAAGGCGGCGACCACGCGGCGGGATTCGTCGCGCAAGCGCGCGGGTCTCGTCGAGCGCTGCGTCGTAGCCTTCGCGCACGAAGCCGCCATCGCGCTTGAAGGCGGGCAGTTCGGCGGCGAGCGCCGCGGCAAGTTCGGCGGCCAGCATGCCGTCGGGGCGGCGGCAGGATTGCAGGGCGTCGGCGATTTCCGCCGGCATGTCTTTCAGCGAGCCCAAGCGCGCGGGCGAGGTCGGCGGCGGCCAGCACGCCGTCGCGGATGGCGGCGAGATCGCGCGGGCCGCCGCGGCCGACGGCGAAGCGCGCCAGCGCGCGGGCGAGATCGGGCGCCGCCTGCAGGCGCGAGCGGGTGTCGGCGCGCGCCGCGCCGTCATCGACGAAGCTCGCCACCGCGTCGAGCCGCCGCGCGATCGCTCGCCGGATCGGTGAGCGGCGCCGACAGTCTCTGCGCCAGCAGCCGCGAGCCGGCCGAAGTGACGGTGCGGTCGATCGCTTCCAGCAGCGAGCCGCGCCGCTCGCCGGAGAGCGTGCGCATCAATTCGAGATTGCCGCGCGTGGCCTGGTCGATCGCCATGGTGGCGCCGGCGCTTTCGCGCAACGGCGGCGACAGCGGCGGACGCTTGCCGATCTGCGTGCGCTCGACATAAGTGACGCAGGCCGCGGCGGCGGTGAGTTCGAGCCGCGTCAGCGTGCCGAAAGCCTCGCTGGTCGCCACCGCGAAGAACGATGTCAGCCGCCGCTCGGCGGTGGCGCTGTCGAACACGTCGCGGGTCAGCGGCGTCACCGCCGGCAGCGTGCGCCAATAAGGCACCAGATCGGCATCGGCATAAAGCGCGTCGGAGACGATGATCTCGCTCGGCTCCAGCCGCGCGATCTCGGCCGGCAGCGACAGGCGGTCGCATTCGGTGATGCGGAATTCGCCGGTCGAGATGTCGATCCAGGCCGAGCGCGAAACGGGTGTCTTCGCCGGCCGAGGACAGCCGCGCGCGCGCGACGGCGAGCAGATAATTGTTGCGCCTGGCGTCGAGCAGCGTGTCTTCGGTCAGCGTGCCGGGCGTCACCAGCCGCACCACGTCGCGCCGCACCACGCTCTTGTTGCCGCGCTTGCGCGCTTCCGCCGGGTCCTCGAGCTGCTCGCAGACCGCGACGCGGTGGCCGAGCGCGATCAGGCGATGCAGATATTCGTCGGCGCGCTCGACCGGCACGCCGCACATCGGGATGTCGCGGCCCAGATGCTTGCCGCGCTTGGTGAGCACGATGCCGAGCGCGCGCGAGGCGGTCTCGGCGTCGTCGAAGAACATCTCGTAGAAGTCGCCCATCCGGTAGAACAGCAGGCAGTCCGGATTGGCGGCCTTGATCTCGATGTACTGCTCCATCATCGGCGTCACGCGCCCGGCCTCGCCGGACGGCGGCGGCTCGGGCTCGGACAGGCCGATGGGTTGCACGACTGCCATGGGCAGCGATGCTAGCAGAAGTGGGCGGGGCTTCCACCCAGCCTCAGGAAAGACTGGGATAAAGTCCGATTACGACTTGAACTTCGCCCCGGTGATCGCGCTCGAGATTGCCGTGCCAGATCTTCTCCTTGTCGGCCTTCGGCATGTCGATGCCTTCGACGATGCGCAGCGTTTCGCGCGTGTACATCGTGCCCTTCTCGGGATCGAACGGGCAGTCGGAGGCGAACACGATCTTGTCGAGATCGTAGAACTCGAAACCGGCGCGGGTCGCCGGCTCGCCGCCGAACACCGCGGTGTCGGCGTAGAAGTCGTGCTTGAAATAATCGAGCGGGCGCTTCTTCAGGCGCTTGAGCACGACGCTCAAATCCTCGTCCGAGGTGCGCGAGCCGAGTTGATCCCAGCCCGGGCCGATGCGGCCTTCCAGCATCGGCACGATGCCGCCGAAATGGTGGGTGATGATTTTCAGGTTGGGATATTTGTCCATGATGCCGGAGAACACCAGCCGCGCCATCGCCGCCGCGGTCTCGTAGGACCAGCCGAAGGTCCACCAGATTTCGTATTTCGATTTCTTCTCGCGACAGATAATCCGGGAAATTGGCGGCGCGCGCCGGATGCATCCAGATCGGCTTGTTGAGCTTGTTCATGGCGGCGAAGAACGGCTCGAATTCCGGATCGTCGAGCGGCTTGCCGGCGATGTTGGTGTAGATCTGCACGCCGAGCGCGCCGTTCTTGAGCGCGCGTTCGCATTCGCGCACGCCGGCATCGGGGGCGGCGAGCGGCGCCTGCGCCACCCAGCCGGGGAACTGGTCGGGATATTTCGCGCAAATCTCGGCAAAGCCGTCGTTCACCAGCTTGGCGTATTCCTCAACCAGCGCGGCGTCGCCCTTGGCCAGCAGTTCGAGCGGCGGCATCGGATAGGACAGGATCTGCGCGTAGTCCTTGAAGCCGCTCGACGACCTTGCGGCGGATTTCGAGGTCGTGGATGCACGGAATTTCGCGCACGCGCTTGCCGATATCGTGGTGCCCGCTTTCCACGATCTTGTTGAAAAACTTTTCCGGGATGAAATGGGTGTAGGCATCGATGCGCATGAACTTTCCTCCGTGACTGATTGTTCTTGCGAGCTGATCGATTCAGTAGGGCGTGATGACGTTGAGCAGCGCCTGGCGGCGCCCGTTGACGACGGCGTCGCGGGCGCGCGCGAGCGCGTCGGGCAGGTCGGCCGGCTTTTCCACGCGCTCGGCATAGGCGCCTTGCGCTTGCGCCATCGCTTCGAAGGCCGGCGACGGGTCGAGATCGGCGAGCGTGCGGCCGTCGTCTTCGCCGGCGGCGCCGTCCTTGAACATCGACAGCGTGGCGCGGCGCACCGCGCCGTAGCGGCTGTTGTTGAACACGATGGTGAGGATCGGCAGCTTGTGATTGGCGGCGACCCAGTGCCCGACCATCGGATTGGCGAACATGTAGGCGCCGTCGCCGAGCGTCGCGACCACGAAGGCGTCGGGCGCGGCGAGCTTGACGCCGAGCGCGGCGCCGAAACCCCAGCCGAGCCCGCCGGCCGGCCCGAGCGCGAACAGCGTGCCCGGTTTCTCGCGCGCGCAATGATCGGCCCGCAGCGGATATTCGTTGACGATGATGGCGTCCTCGCCGACCGTTTCGCCGATCACGCGCGACAGATATTCCGGCGAGATGGTCGTGCCGGGCGCGGAATCCTTGGCGAGTTGCGCGCGCCGGGTGCGCATGCGCTCGGTCAGCCGCGCGCGCCGCGCGGCGATGCGCGCCTCCGCCATTTGCAGGCGCGCCTCCACCGCCTCTGGTCAAGCGCGTCCAGCGCGTTGAGCGGGCCGGCCTGGATCGCGAGGTCGCTCGGGAAGCTGCGCATCGGGTAGCGCACGTAAAATGGCTCCTCGCCAATATGCGCGACGCGGCAGCCGGCCGGCGGATGCTGCAAATGTGGAATCCACGGCACGTCGGATTCGAGCGCGATCACCAGATCGGCGTCGGCGAGCAGCGCGCCCGGCTCGAAGCCGAAATGCATGGGATGGCTCGACGGCAGGCAGACGCGTGCGCGGATTGTGCGTGACCACCGGAATGGCGCAGCGCTCGGCGAGATGCGCCAGCGCCGGCACCGCGTCGGCCGGCAGCGTGGCGGTGATGATCAGCGGCCGCTCGGCCGCCGCGATCCATTCGGCCAGCGTCGCGATCGCTTTCGGATCGGGATGTGTTTCCGCGGCGCTGCGCGCGCGGCTTCATCGGCGCGATCGGCTCCGATAGCGGCGCCGACAGCGGCTCGCGCGGCAGCACCATGTAGACCGGCCCGCGCGGATGCGCCATCGCGACTTCGACGCCGCGCGCCACCATGTCGCCGATCTGGTTGGGCTGGCGCAATTCGTAATCCCACTTCACCAGTTCGCGCAGCATGCCGGCCTGGTCGAACATTTCCTGCGCCCAGTGGATCGGGCGCGAGCGCGAGCCGAACGAACCCTTCTCGGTGATCGGCGTGCGGCCGGCGGCGAGGATCAGCGGCACGCGGTCGCGCGACAAGTTGGTGAGATTGTTGATGGTATTGGCGGTGCCGACATTGACATGCACCATCACCGCCTGCGGGTGGCCGGTCATGAGGTAGGCGCCGTGCGCCATGCCGACCGCCAGGTTCTCGTGCGGAACCAGCACCGGCTTGGGCACCTTGGCGTTGGTCTTCTTGGCGCGGCTGAAGGCTTCCACGATCGGCGGAAAATCGGTGCCGGGATTGGCGAAGAAATACTCGGTGCCGTGGTCGGCGAGCGCGCGCAGGAACGCCTCGGCGGCGATGGCCGGCCGTTCGCGCCCGCTAGCTGTGACGGCCATTGCGTTCCGCCCCGTGAGACGCCCCCCGGCGCCTTGGTATGGCGAGTGTTTTACTTGACGCTTGAAATGCTGACAACGGACCGGCGGCGTCTATTCGGCGGCGATCCGGAAAGTTCCGCTGCCGTCGATCTCGGCCAGGCATTTGGCCAGGCTTTCGCCTTCGGGATCGACCAGGGCGGCGGTGCGCGCGCTGGCGACCGCGTCGGCGGCGCGTTGCGGTGGGATGGCGCCCGCCAGCGCCGGGCGGATCACGCGCGCCTCGATGCTGCGGTAGTTGGAGAGCCCGCGCGCATAAGTGTCGCCATAGCCCTTGATCAACCGCGCGCATTCGGCGACTTCGAGGGCGAGTTCGCCCGAGTGCCGCGCCGCCTCGGCGATCAAAGCGAGCCAGGATTCGATCTGCGCCTGCTCTTGCTTGTAGCGATGGCCGTGCGGGCGGAGCCAGCGCAACTTGGCCAGCATCAGGAAGCGCAGATAGCCGCTGATCGAGGTGGAGTTGATCTCCATGCCGAAATAGACCCGGCCGAGCCAGCCTTTGCGCTCGCTGAACGCGCAGGATCGGCCGCGCCAGGAACGACGGCAGCAACTGGCACATTTCCTCGATGCCGGGCTTGAGGAAATCGTGCACCGTGAACGGCTCGTCCTTGACGCGCAGTTCCTCGCGCGCGATGCGGCGCATGCGCGCCGGCGCGATCTTGGCCTGCGCCACCCGCACCACGTCTTCATACGACATGCGCACGGCGAGATGGCGCGCGACTTCCTTGAGCAGTTTGCCCGGCGTGCCGCAGGCGGCGTCGGCGTCGACCAAAGCGCGCAGCCGGTCGAGATAAAGCCGCGCATAGCCGACGCTCTGATAGGCGATGAGCCGCCGCACGCCTTCGATCGCGGTCGGCTGCGCCAAGCGCGGGCAGCGAGTAGGCGACTTCGTGCTCGAGCAGATCGGGCGTGGTCGGCGCGGGCTTCTTTTTGTCGGCCGTCTTGACCGGCGGCAGTTTGGCGCGCGCGGCGTCATAGCCCGGCGCGGAAGCCGCGCAGATTGCTGTCGACCGATTTGCCGTCGGCGCGGATGGCGGCTTCGAACTGCTCGGCGGTGATCGGCAGGCGCTGCGAACCGGCGATGGCGCCGAGCATCACGGCGTTGATGATCGAGCCGCTTTGCTTGGCGAGCGCGTCCATGTCGATCAGCAAGGCGTCGCGCGCATTTTCCGTGACGACCTTGATCAGCTTGTCCTGGTCGAAGCGGCCGTCGCCCATGGCGATCTTTTCGTCCATGGCATAGAAGCGGCTGAGCGAGCCGATCAGATGCGTGCGCGCGGGCGTGACGAAGCCGTTCGCCACCATGCGGCCGGCTTCCAGCATTTCGCTCGCCACCGCGATGTCGATGTCGCCGACGCCGGGCGTGAGCGCCAGCACCGGCCGTTTGCCGGCAAGTTCGCGCGGCCTGCACCGGCAAGATCTCGATGTAATAGGTGGTGGCGCCGGTGCGCTGCGCGACGCCGGGGATCGACGTGCTCTGCACCGGAAAGCCGGCCTCGGCCGCCGCCGACACGATCCAGTCGGTCAGCACGCCGCCGCCTTCGCCGCCGAGCGCGGCGATCGAGAAGGCTGATGGGGCGCGTCGCGCTCATGCTGCCGCCTCGCCGCCATAGCCGCCGAGCCAGCCGATCACTTTCTGCCGCAGGCGAAACAGCGCGCGGTCGCGCCAGGTGGCGTTGCGCACGATCTCGGCGCGGTAGAACGACGGGCACAGCACCGCGGCATGCGCGACCTCGCCGCACAGCCCGCAGCCGACGCAACACTCGATCACGGTCGCCACCGGATCGCTGCGCAGCGGATCGGTCGACGGCTTCACCGTCAGCGACGGGCAGCCCGACAGCCGGATGCAGGAATGATCGCCGGTGCAGATTTCGTCGTCGACGCCGTAGCGCGCACGGGTGACGCGTTCGCCGCGCTCGAGCTTGACGGCGTCCTCGGCGCGCACGCGGCGCTGGCGCGCGAGCTGGCATTCGCCGTCGGCGATGATGACCTTCAGCCCGCGCTCGGCGGTGCGCATCGCCTCCTTCAGCGTCTTGACCATATTGGCGACGCCATAAGTGCGCACCGTGCGCAGCCATTTGACGCCCATGGTGCGCAGCGTCTGCTCGATATCCACGCCGGGCACCGCGCCGTCGCGGCTGGTCGCGCTCGACGGGATATATTGCTGGCCGGTGGCGGAGGCGTAGCCGTTCTGCATCACGATCAGGACGCCGTCGCCTTTGTTGAACAGATTCGAGGCGACGCCGGTGATCAGCCCGTTATGCCAGAAGCCGCCGTCGCCCATGATCGCGATCGGGCGCTTTTCCATGTTGGGCGTGACCGCCGCGGCGCTGGCGAGCGACATGCCGTAGCCGAGGATCGAATTGCCGAGCGAGAACGGCGCGAAAGTCGCGAACGAATGGCAGCCGATATCGGCGCTGATATGCGTCGGCCCCAGTTCGCGCTGCATCAGCTTGATGGCGGAGAACACCGGGCGCTCCGGGCAGCCGGTGCAGAAGGCCGGCGGGCGCGGCGGCAGCGGCCCGAGCGCGGCGGCGGCTTTCGCCTTGTGCGCGATGAGCCCGCGGGCTTTTTCGGCGACGGTGTCGGCGTCGATGCCGTTCGGCTTGGCGGCTTGCAGGAAAGCCGCGAGACCCTCCAGCAGCACATCGGAGGTATATTCGCCGGCCTGCGGCAGCGGACCCTTGCCGAGCACGCGGGTCTGGATGTCGGCGCGGCGCAGTTCGACGTTGATCGCCTGCTCGATGTAGTCGGGATTGCCTTCCTCGACCACCAGCACGGCGCGCTTTGCCGGCGCAGAACTCGCGGATTTCCTCCGGCACCAGCGGATAGACCACGTTGAGCACCAGCATCGGCATGCGCGAGGCGCCGAACACGTCGGCCAGCCCCATGCGCTCGAGCGCGCGCAGCACGGTGTTGGTCAGCCCGCCCATCACGATGATGCCGATGTCGTCGAGATCGCCGTCGATGAGTTCGTTGAGCTTGTGCTCGCGGATGAATTTGCGCGCCGCCGGCAGGCGCTCCTCGACCTTCAATTTTTCCTGCGTGAAGATCACCGGCGGATGCGCCAGCCGGCCATATTCAAAGCGCGGCGGCCCGGCGAGCTTGTCGAGGCCGGAGACCACGCCCTTGCGGTTGTCGCTTGGCGGCGAATTCGCCGGTGGCGTGGCAGGCGCGGATGCGCAGCTCCAGCATCACCGGCGCGTGGCTCGCTTCCGACAGCTCGAAGCCTTTCTCGACCGTGCGCACGATCGACGGCAGATCGGGGCGCGGATCGAGCAGCCACATCGAGGATTTCAGCGCATAGGCATAAGAGCGCTCCTGGATGACGCTGGCGCCTTCGCCGTAATCCTCGCCGAGGATGATCATGGCGCCGCCGATCACGCCGGGCGACGACAGGTTGGACAGCGCGTCGGCCGCCACGTTGGTGCCGACGATCGATTTCCAGGTCACCGCGCCGCGCAGCGGATAGTTGATCGAGGCGCCCAGCATGGCGGCGGCGGAGGCTTCGTTCGAGCAGGTTTCCAGATGGACGCCGAGTTCGGCCATGATGTCCTGCGCGTCCACCAGCACGTCGAGCAGATGCGAGACCGGCGCGCCCTGATAGCCGCCGACGTAGGACACGCCCGATTGCAGCAGCGCCTTGGTGACGGCGAGGATGCCTTCGCCGTGGAAGGTCTCGCCGTCGCCCAGCTTCAGCGCCTGCACTTCTTTCTTGAACGAGCGTTCCATCACCTGACCTTCGAAGATAGTTGGGGTCCCAACTATATTACCAGATCGGCCTTACATATGCGAGGGCAGCCAGAGCGCGATGATCGGGAAGGCGATCAGGATCACCAGCCGGATCAAGTCGGTGATGATGAAGGGAATTACGCCCTTGAAAATGGTGGTGAAACTCACGTCCTTCACCACGCTTTTGATGACGAACACGTTCATCCCGACCGGCGGATGGATCAGGCCGAGTTCGACCGTCATCACGATGATGACGCCGAACCAGATCGGATCGAAGCCGAGATGGATCACGACCGGGAAGATGATCGGCACGGTCAGGATGATCATCGCCATGGCGTCCATCAGGCAGCCGAGCACCAGATACATCAGCATGATGAGCGCCAGCACGCCGTAGCGGCCGAGCCCGAGGCCGGTGAGGAATTCGGTGACCTTTTGCGGCGTCTGCGTGATGGTGAGGAAATAGCCGAAGATCAGCGCGCCGATCAGCACGGTGAATACCGCGGCCGCCGTGCGGGTCGCCTGCAGCAGCGACGTCAGGATCTTGTCCTTGTTCAGCCGGCCGGTGAACACGCCGATCAGGAAGGCGCCGGTCGGCGCCGACGCCGCCGGCTTCGGTCGGCGTGAAGCGCGGCAGAAACGGCAAGCCGTAAAGCCCGCCGATCACGAAGACGAACAGCAGCAGCGGCGCCCAGATGTCTTTCAGGCCGATGAATCGCTCCCGCCAGCTCACGCGCGGGCCTGACGGCAGAAAGCCGGGCCGCACGCAGCCGATCACGAAAATGGTCGTGAGGTACATCGTCATGGCGAGCAGACCCGGGAACGATGCCGGCGATGAACAGCTTGCCGATATCCTGCTCGGTGATGATGCCGTAGACCGCGAAGCACGGTGGACGGCGGCAGCATGGCGCCGAGCGTGCCGCCGGCGGCGATCACGCCGGTGGCGAAGCTTTGCGGATAGCCGAAGCGCCGCATTTCCGGATAGGCGACGGCGGAAAACGTCGCGGCGGTCGCGACCGATGAGCCGCAGATCGCGGCAAAGCCGCCGCAGGCGGCGACCGTGGCGAAACCCAATCCGCCGCGCAGATGCCCGACGAATCCATTGGCGCGCCTTGAACAGCTCGCGGCTCATGCCGGAATTGCTGACGAACGCGCCCATCAGCAGGAACATCGGGATGACGCCGAAGGTGTAGTCGGTCACCGTGCGCATCGAGGTCTGCGCCGACCAGCTTGAGCGCCGGCACGCCGCCGACCAGATAGCCAAAGCCGGTAACGCCGACCAAGCCCATCGCCATGCCGACCGGCACGCGCAGCAGCATCAGCGCGAACAGGGAGACAAAGCCCAGAATTGCGACGGCATCGGTGCTCATGGCGCGCGGCTCACTCGACCGGCTTGATCTTCGGTCGCCTGCATCGCTTCCGGCTGGAAGATCAGCCGGTAGGTGCGAACCGCGATCAGCAGCACGGCCGAGACGTCGCCGATCCAGGCGACCGCGAAGAACGGCCAGGTCGGCAGGCGCAGATCGAAGGTGAGCACGTTGTCGTAATAGGTGCCGCGCACCTTGTCGAACAGCGTGTAGGTCTGCACCGTGACGACGAACAGCAGCACCAGCGTCGCAAACACGTCGATCATGCGCTGATATTTCGGGCTCGACATTGGCCCAGATCAGATCGACGGTGATGTGCGTGCCGCGATAGGAGGTCGCCGCGATGCCCCAGAATATCAGGATGCCGAGCATCAGCCGGCCGAAATCGTAGGAATCCGGGATCGCATAGTTGAATAAGTTACGCAGCAGAACCGCGACGAAAATATTGAGCGCGACAAGGCCGACGAAAAAAGCGGCGATCCATTCGATCGTATCGATGAAGCGATCCATATAGGCGCGATTCATGCCCGCTCCATGCGTCTCGCTGGATACAAGGAACGGCGGCGGAATGGCTCCCGCCGCCGTTTCATTTCATCACACGCCGCTACTTCGCCAAGCGCGTTGTATTTGGCGAGGTCGGCGCGCAGCTCTTTCATGGCCACGTCCGGATCGACGCCGGCCTTCTTGACGCCGTCGGCCCAGGTCTTGACCAGCGGCTCGGCCGCTTTCTTCCATTTCGCCGTTTGCTCGGGCGTCAGTTTGTAGACTTCCTGGCCCGGCTCGGCCTTGACCTTGTCGATGCCGGCATGCTCGAACTTGGCCCACGGCCCGCCGACGCGGCCGGCCGCTTCATTGGTGCAGTTGTTGTCGATCACCTTTTTCTGGCGCGGCGACATCTGTTGTATTTGTCCTTGTTGAACACGAAGGCGAAGGTCGTGACGTAAAGCGGCATGTCCATGTGGTACTTCGTCACCTTGTCGATGCCGAACAGCACCAGCGAGCCCCACGGGAAGGTCACCGCGTCGGCGACGCCACGTTCGATCACGTCGCGCACTTCCGGCGCCGCGGCCTGCACGTTGGTGCCGCCGAGCAGCGTCATGAAGGTTGCGATGGTGGCGTCGGCCGGACGGATCTTCATGCCCTTGATGTCGCGGGGCACCACGATCTTCTTGGTGCGCGAATGGAACGCGCCCGGCGCATGAACGAAAGCGAGGCAGAATTTGACGTCCTTCATCTCCTTCGCGGCGTATTTGCGGTACCAGGCGTCGAGCGCCTTCGAGCCGCCTTTCGGTATCGGTCATCAGGAACGGCAATTCGCCGGCGGCGATGATCGGGAAGCGGCCGGGCTGATAGCCGGGATTGATGTAAGTCAGGTCGGCGATGCCGTCGCGCGCCATGTCGTAATGGTCGAACGCCTTGCCGAGCTGCTGCGCCGGATAGACCTTGTACTTGCAGCGTGCCGCCGGAATCCTTTTCGACCGCAGGCGCCCCAGTCTTCCAGCGCCTTCTGCAGCGGATGCGATGGCGGGCACCCAGTGCGACAGCTTGAGCTCGAAAGTCTTTTCCTGGGCGGGCGCCGGAGTCGGCGCCGATCAGGGCTGGCGAGCGCGGCCGCGCAGACGGCGATAGCGAAACTTCATGGAATTCCTCCCTCGGTTGGGTGTTGGTTTCGTTGCCAACTTTTTCTATTATTCAGCCGCATGTCGGGGGCGTTGTAAAGGTTATAGTTTGATATCAAACTATCTGCCGGGCCGTCGGGCATAGGCGGTCACCGGGGATGACAGCGGTGCGAATGACCAACGGCAGCGGCCGGGTGCGCCGCGGCAAGAACGGCGAAGCCGTTGCCGAATCGGTCAGATTCGGCCCGCTCGAATACTGGGTCGGGTTCAATCTGCGCATGGCGCAGGAATCCTCCTTCCAGGCGTTTTCGCGCCGTTCGCAGGAAATCGGCGAGAGCCCGGGCCGTTTCGCCACGCTGACGATTATCGCGCGCAACCCGGGCATCAGCCAGACCGAGCTAAGCCATGCCAATGGCCGCGACAAATCGAGCCTCACCCCGGTGGTCGAGGATCTGGTGCGGCGCGGCCTGGTCGAGCGCAAGCGCATGCGCCAGGACCGGCGCACCTATCGGCTGAATTTGACGCCGGCCGGCAAGAAGACGCTCACCAATCTCACGCGCTGCGCGCGCCGGCACGAGCGCGTGATGGACAGCATCATCGGCCAGCGCGACCGCAAGCGCTTTATCCAGATTTTGAAAAGGCTGGCGGCGGAGATCGAGTAGCGCCCTTACATGGCCTTGAACTTCGCCAGTACCTCTTCCGGAATGGGATGCGACTTGATGCCGCCGCTCGCCGCATCGCGCACCACCCACACGCGCGTCTCCGAGCACTCGACGCAAGTCTCGCCCTTGAGGCTGAGCCGGTGCTCGATCTCGAAACTGCTGCGGCCGAATTTGACGCGACGTCTCCACCGTCACGTCGTCGCCGAAGCGTGTCGGCTTGAGGAAGCGCGCGCTGCGTTTGCACCAGCGGAAAGCCGGCGAATTCGAACGACTTGAGCATTTCGAACTTGGTCATGCCCAGCGCGCGCTCGAACAGCGCCGAGGTCGAGGCGTCGAAGATCTCGAAATAGCGCGGATAAAAAATTATGCCGGCGGGGTCGCAGTCGCCCCATTCGATGCGCACCGTGCGGGTGTTGGTCGAAGCGCCATGCTTAGCGCGGCGCCAGGCGGATGGCGCCGTCGAGGCGGATCACCTCGCCGTTGAGATAGCCGTTGCTGGATGCAATGCATCACCAGGGCGGCGAATTCGCGCGGCTCGCCCAGGCGCTTGGGAAACGGCACGGAAGCGCCGAGCGAATCCTGAACCTCCTGCGACAGCGCGCGCAGCATCGGCGTGCCGAAAATTCCCGGTGCGATGGCGAGCACACGCACGCCGATGGATGCGAACTCGCGCGCCGCCGGCAGCGTCAGCGCGGCGACGCCGCCCTTCGACGAGGTATAGGCGGATTGCCCGATCTGGCCTTCGAAGGCGGCGACCGAGGCCGTCGAGATGATCACGCCACGCTCGCCTTCGGGCAGCAGATCGAGCGGCGCCATGGCGGCGGCCGCGAGCCGCATCATGTTGAAGGTGCCGATCAAGTTGATGCGGATGACCTTTTCGTAATCCTCCAGCGGCATCGGGCCGTCGCGGCCGACGATGCGCTTGGCAGGCCCGACACCGGCGCAATTGATCAAGATGCGCGCCGGCCCGTGCACGGTGGCCGCGGTTTCAATCGCCGCCTTGGCGCCTTGCGCGCTGGCAACGTCGCAGGCGACCGCGATGCCTTTGATCTCGGCGGCGACCTCGGCGGCGCCTTTTTCGTTGAGATCGAAAACCGCCACCTTGGCGCCGGCCGCGGCGAGCGCGCGCGCGGTGGCGGCGCCCAAACCCGATGCGCCGCCGGTGACGATGGCGGCCTGCCCCTTGATCTCCATGATCTCGTGTCCCTTAGGCGCTGTCGATGGCGATCACCTGTGAGGATAGCGGCGTGGCGTAAAGCTCGTCCACCAGCGCGGCCCGATTTTTCAGCACCGCGCGCTGGTTGATCGAGCCCTTGTCGGTCATCTCGCCTTTGTCCATGGACGGCGGCTCCGCCATCAAGAGAACGCGCGCCACCCGCGTCGAAGAGCCGGCACTGGCGGCGGCGAGCGTGTTGAGCAGCTCGGTAAATTTTCGCGCGCAAGCCTGGCGCGCTGAGGATGGCGCCGGGCGCGGCGTCAGCGGCAAGGCCGCTCAGTTTGCGGCAGGCCTCGATGTCGGGAATCACCAGCGCCACGATATAATCGCGATCGGGTCCGGCGAACACCACGTCGCGTACATAGGGCGCAAAATGGTCGATGAAGCGCGCGCGCAAGGGGCCGACACTGGTCCAGGTGCCGGTCGAGAGCTTGAAGTCTTCGGCAATGCGGCCGTCGAACAGCAATCCTTTGCCCGGATCGTCGGGGTCGGCAAATTTCAGCGCGTCGCCCAATTTGTAGAAGCCTTCCTCATCGAACGCATCGCGCGTCAGCTGGTCCTGCCGCCAATAGCCGGGCGTAATATGCGGCCCGCGCAGTCGCGCCTCCAGCTTGCCTTCGTTCGGCACCAGCTTGAGCTCGACGCCCGGCGCCGGCAGGCCGATATTGCCCGGCCGGTCGAAATCCCAGCAGCAGGCCAGCGCCAGCGGCGCGGTTTCGGTCGAACCGAGCGACGATAGAAAAATAATGCGCTCGCCGGTGGTTTCGACCGCAAGCCTGGTGAGATCGTCCCACGTCGTTTGATTGAGGCCGGCGCCGGCATAGAACAATACCTTCAGGCGGCTGAAGAAATTCTCGCGCCAGTTGTTTGTCGGCGCGGAAATGCGGCACCAGCGCCTCATAGCCCTTGGGCACATTGAAATAGATCGTGGGCGCGATCTCGCGCAAATTGCGCGCGGTCTTCGGCACGCCCGGCGGCGTCGGATTGCCGTCGTCGATATAGAGCGATCCGCCGTTCACCAGCACCATGTTGAAGTTGTGATTGCTGCCGAAAGTGTGGCTCCACGGCAGCCAGTCCACCACCACTGGCGGCTCGTCGGCGACAAAGGCGAAGCCGGCGGCGAGCATCGCCTGGTTCGAACACAACATGCGCTGCGTGTTGATGACGGCCTTGGGATTCCCGGTCGAGCCGGACGTGAATAAAAATTTTGCGATGGTGTCAGGTGTTACTTGCGCGTGTGCGGCAGCGACGCCCGTCTCGTCTTCGGCGCCGAGCAGGTCGGCGAACAGCGTGGTGGGGCGGTCGCCGAGCGGATTGCGCGTCACCACCAGTTCGATGCTGTCCGGCACCGTTTGATAAAGCGCGCGCGCGAAAGGGCCGCCGTCATTGGCGAACACCAGACCGGGCGTGAGCAGATCGATGATGGCGCGCAATTTTCCGAAGTCGCTTGAAAGCAGCGAATAGGCCGGCGAGATCGGCGCGTAGGGGATGCCGACATACATGGCGGCAAGGCCGAGCAGCGCATGCTCGATATCATTGCCGGAAATGATCGCGATCGGACGCTCGGCCGAAAGGCCGCGGCGCAGAAGCGAAGCGCCGATGCGCTTCACGTGGGTCAATACGTCGCGCATAAGAAAGCCTGCGCCACTCGCCTTGCGCATCGCGCTGCGCCAGGAACATGCGTTCGGGCGCGGCTTTGGCCCAATGCTCCAGCGGCTCGCTCAGTTTGCGATGATAGGTCTCCAGTGGCTGCTTGGCGCGGATGTGAATAACGCCGTCGCCGCGCTCGTTCGAGCACGGCATCGAGCGCACCGAGACGCACAGGACGAAGTCGGCGCGGTCAAGACCGGGTCACCTTGGGCGCGCGCTTCTCCAGAAACTCCTTAAGCCGCGCTTTTGCCTCGCCGTCGGCCTGCGCGATCGCCGACATCAGCGCCTCCATCTCGTAGCCGCTGGCCGGATCCATCTCGGCGATGCGCGGCAAGCGCCTGCATCACCGCAAAATTGGTCAGCGGCGCGTTGCCGGCGATGTGTGTCGCGAGTTCAAGTCCCTTGGCGAAGCCCTGGCCCTGCTCGACCAGATAGGTCGTGAGCCCGATGGCCTGGCCTTCCTCGGCCGAATAAGTGCGGCCGGTGAGCATCATGTCGGTCATGCGGGCAACGCCGATCAGCCGCGGCAGCCGCACCGAACCGCCGCCGCCGACATAAATGCCGCGGCTGCCTTCCGGCAGCGCGTAATAGGCCGAGCGTTCGGCGACGCGCACATGCGCAGCCGCCGCAAGCTCCAATCCGCCGCCGACCACCGCGCCGTGCAGCACCGCGACCACCGGCGACCTTGCCGAACTGGATTTTCTCGAAGGCGCGATGCCACAGCCCGGAATGCGCGATGCCCTGTGTGACGTCGCGTTCCTTAAGCTCGCTCAGATCGAGCCCGGCGGAAAAATGCTCGCCCTCGCCATGCAGCAGCACCGCGCCGATGTCGTCCGGCAGCGACGTGAAGAAAGTCTCGATGCCGAGAATGGCCTCATCGTTGAGCGCGTTGCGCTTTCTGCGGCCGCGCCAGCCGCAATATCGCCACCGCGCCCTGCCGTTCGGCGGCGAGCGAGGCAGGCAGTTTTATATCGAGCCGGTCCGCCATCATCCGACCTCGTATACGTCGAGACGCACAGCATTGGCTTCACGCTGCCCGCGCGCCAGCGCCAAGAATCCGGTTGAGCCAGTCCACCGCCGGATCGGCAGTCTCAAACCGCATCACGGTGCGGAAATAATAGAGAGCGGGATCGACGCTGTCGCCCCGCGCCAGCCGCTCCATCACGTCGGGCGGACCATGCCGCAAGCCGTCGCTTGAGACCAGGATGCGCGCGCCCGTATCGGTCTCGATAATATAGCGGGCCTGGATATCGGCTGCGCCGTCGCTGCGGATGATTTGCCAATCGGCGCCGCCCGGCAAAATGCGGCCATTGAGCTTCGCGCCCCGCACGCTACCGCCGAGAATGCCGATGACGCGGCGCTCGCCCAAAGGCGCGCGGCCCAAATTCATGATGTCCGCCAATTCGGCGTGAATTGTAAAAATCGGCTGCGTGCCCAGCATGGCGGTCATTCGTTGGAGCCCAAACTTCTGCCCACATCGTTATTTGACCCTGTCTGCGGGCAGCCGTAAATAGTTGCGTCAACCGGGAAGCACGATGGCCATGCGTGACGTCTTTATCTGCGACGCGGCGCGCACGCCGATCGGGCGCTATGGCGGTTCGCTCGCCAAAGTGCGCACCGACGATCTCGCCGCGGTGCCGATCAAGGCGCTGATGGCCCGCAATCCTAAAATAGACTGGGAAAAGCTTGACGAAGTCTATTTCGGCTGCGCCAACCAGGCCGGCGAGGACAACCGCAATGTGGCGCGCATGGCGCTGCTGCTGGCAGGCCTGCCGGTAAGCGTGCCGGGCGTGACGCTCAACCGGCTTTGCGCTTCGGGCATGGAGGCGGTCGGCACCGCGGCGCGCGCGATCCGCGCTGGCGAGATGGAATTCGCCATTGCCGGCGGCGTCGAATCGATGACGCGGGCGCCCTTCGTGCAAGGCAAGGCCGATGAAGCGTTCTCGCGCAAGGTCGAAATCTTCGACACCACCATCGGCTGGCGTTTCATCAATCCGCTGATGAAGAGCCAATATGGCGTCGATTCCATGCCGGAAACCGGCGAGAACGTGGCGGAGGAATTCCAGGTTACCCGCGCCGATCAGGATGCTTTTGCGCTGCGCTCGCAGCAGCGCGCCGCCAAGGCGATTGCGAGCGGCTATTTCGCCAAGGAAATCGTGCCGGTCGAAATCGCCGGCCGCAAAGGCGAAATCGTCAAGGTCGACAAGGACGAGCACCCGCGCGAGACCACGCTGGAGCAACTCGCCAAGCTCAAGACGCCGTTCCGCAATCCCGGCACGGTGACGGCGGGCAACGCCTCCGGCGTCAATGACGGCGCCGCCGCGATGATCGTCGCCTCGGAAGCGGCGGTGAAGGCGCATGGCCTGACGCCGCGCGCGCGTATTCTCGGCATGGCTTCGGCGGCGGTGCCGCCGCGCATCATGGGCATCGGCCCGGTGCCGTCGACCCAGAAGCTGATGGCGCGGCTCGGCCACAAGATTTCCGACTATGACGTCATCGAACTCAACGAAGCCTTCGCCTCGCAATCGCTCGCTGTGCTGCGCCAACTCGGACTTGCCGACGATGCCGCGCAGGTTAATCCGCATGGCGGCGCGATCGCGCTCGGCCATCCGCTCGGCATGTCGGGCGCGCGGCTGGCGTTGACCGCGGCGCATGGCCTGGAAGAAAACGGCGGCAAGCTCGGGCTTGCCACCATGTGCGTCGGCGTCGGGCAGGGCGTGTCGCTGGCGATCGAACGAGTTGCCTGAAAAGGACAACAACAATGTCGCTGATTTATCCCAAGGAAAGCCTCGGCGTTTTCCCCAAGCATCTGTCGCCGGAATATCGCAGCACGGTGAAGCGCTCGCCGTCGAAGCCGCTGATCATCGTGCCGCATACTTTGTCCGAACTCACCGGCCCCGCCTTCGGCCACGACGCCATCCAGGAGAACGACAACGATCTCACCAAGCAGCACAAAGGCGAGCCGCTGGGCGAACGCATCATCGTGCATGGCCACGTGTTGGATGAGGACAAGCGCCCGATCCCCGAGACGCTGGTGGAAATCTGGCAGGCCAATGCCTGCGGCCGCTACGTGCATATCGTCGATCAGCATCCGGCGCCGCTCGATCCGAATTTCACCGGCGCGGGCCGCACCATCACCGACAAGAACGGCTATTACAAATTCATCACCGTGAAGCCGGGCGCTTACCCTTGGGGCAACCATCGCAATGCCTGGCGGCCGAACCACATCCACTTCTCGGTGTTCGGGCAGTCGTTCCTGACGCGGCTGGTGACGCAGATGTATTTCCCCGGCGACTATCTGTTTCCGTTCGATCCGATCTTCAATTCGGTGACCGACGAGAAGGCGCGCAAGCGCATGGTGTCGACATTCGATCTGGAAAACACCATCCCCGATTGGGCGCTGTGCTTCCGCTGGGATATCGTGCTGCGCGGGCGCGAGGCGACGCCGCTGGACACGGATAAGCATTAACGCATGATCCCGAAAAGTGGGCACCGGTTTTCGGATAAGATCATGCGCATAAGGACGAAGTAATGTCTGAGATCACACCCTCACAAACCGTCGGCCCGTTCTTCGCCTATGGCCTGGCGCCCAAGGGCCGCTGCGAATGGGATCCGAACGGCCAGTATAGCTGGAAGGAAACCGTCGGCGACAATCTGATCACGCCCGACGCCACGGGCACGAAAATCCGCATCGAGGGCCGCGTGCTCGACGGCGACGGCATGCCGATCAACGACGCCATGATCGAAATCTGGCAGGCCGACGCGCAAGGCCGCTACGTCCATGCGCGCGGCGAGACGCCGCGTCCGAACGCCAAGTTCACCGGCTTTGGCCGTTCCGCCACCGACAAGAACGGCGTCTATAGTTTCGACACCATCAAGCCGGGCGCCGTGCCGGGGCCGAACGGCAAGCCGCAGGCGCCGCATATCGTGGTCTGCATCTTCTCGCGCGGCATGCTGCGGCAGATTTACACCCGGCTTTATTTCTCCGACGAGAAGGCAAACGACGCCGATCCGATCCTCGCGCTGGTTCCGGCCGACCGGCGCGGCACCCTCATTGCCCACAAGCAGCCCGGCAGCGGTCCCGCCGCTCTATCGCTTCGACATCCGCGTGCAGGGCGACAACGAGACGGTTTTCTTCGATATCTGAAGACGTTGTCGGGAGCGGCGCATTGCCCACTCTTTGCCCATATTTGCTGCAAATAGGTGGGACTTCTGCCCACTATAATCGAGAGGCATCTTTTTTAAAGACTGAGATATCCCATAAAATATGATGTTGGGCTCAGCCCACCCACTTTGCCCATCTTTTCTATAACTACTTTTGCGATTGACGGATTTGAGCAAGCTTGGTTCCCTTGGCGCTGAGCCGGCCATCAGAGCCAGCCAGGAAACGCACCCATGAACGATCAAATCCTCCAGGAGATCGGCGAATTCTGCCGCCAGCGCGGCTTGGCCGAATCCACCTTCGGCCGCCGCGCGGTCAACGACGGCAAGCTCGCCAACCGCCTGCGCAATGGCGGCCGCATCACCACCGATACGCTCGAGCGCATCCGCAGCTTCATGGCGCGCAACGCCGACGCAGCGCCGGCGCGCCGCCGCGTGCTGTTCGATGCGCCGCCGCCTGCGACATTGCCGGTGGTCAAGCCGGTGGCGCCGCCGGTCGCCTCGGGACAGGCGGGCGACGACCCGCAGCGCAATTTTCGCTTCTTCGACAACCGGCAGAAATATCTGCTGTTCGTGAATACCTGCAGCGAGAAATGGGAAATCGCCAACCGCGTCAGGATGGAGCTCGCCAATATCCATCCGCGGCCGCCGGCGGTGCGCGTGTTCGACGCCGGCGTCGGCGACGGCACCGTGCTGGCGCGCGTGATGCGCTCGATGCACGACCGCTTCCCGACCATGCCGTTCTACATCGTCGGCAAGGAAATCAGCCTCGAAGACGTCCGCCTCACGCTGCACAAAATGGCGGATCGTTTCATCGAGCATCCCTCCAGCGTGCTGGTGCTGACCAACCTGGCTTATGCCGAAGCGCCTTGGCTGGCGGTGAAATCGCTCACCGCCGCCACCAGCATGGTCTGGAAAGAGCTGGCGATGGACGGCAAGACCGCGCACAGTTTCGAGCAGCAGATCACCGCGCTCGAGCCGTTCCTCGCTGAGAACTGGAAAGCGCGCGTGTCGCCGAAAAGCGGCAATCCGGTCTATGAGCGCCCGGTCATTCTGGTGATCTACCGCAACGATCACAAATTCCTGCTCGACCAGATCATCCCGAAGCCGGGCGGCACCGTCGCCGACTACGATCTGGTGATCGCCTCGCAGCCCTATCGCGCGCGCGCCTCGCTCGAGTTCAAGGCCAAGCGCGTGCTGGCGCCGCTCGCCCGCGCGCTCGGGCCGGGCGGCCGCATGATCGCGATCCATTCTTATGGCCACGATCCGGGCATGGAGATCATTCACAAAGTCTGGCCGAGCGACAATCCGTTCGTGCACAGCCGCCACGATCTGCTCAAGGAGGTGAAGCACGAACTGGGCGCGGCCGGCCGCGATCTCAACTTCAATGCCTATTCCGACCAGCGTTCGCTGTTCCGCTACGAGATGCACACGCTGCCGTCGGAAATTTCCTCTTCGATCGGCACGTCCACGCTGCTTGCCGCCTGGAACGCGGCGATCTATGTGGCGCAGATCGAGGACGACCGCCTGTCCGACGTCAATAGCGACCGCCGCTATATCGAGGCGACGCGCGACGTGCTGCAGAAGCAGGGCGGCCTGTGGTTCTACGACGAATCCTTCGTGATCTCGCACCGGCGCGAGTAGGCGCCGCGGTTCATGTCGGATAATTTCGCGCGGCGATTTTCGCTCGAGGCCACGCGGCCCAACGCGGCCGAGATTGCCGCGCTGGCGGAGCTGCTGCCGCCGGAACGCCGGTCTATTTCTCGGCGGTGCCGACGATCGAACCGCACGGAATTGATCGCCGCGGCGGCCTTGCTGCGCAGGTCCGGCCTGGAACCCGTCGTCCATATCGCGGCGCGGCGCATTCGCGCTGCCGCCGATTTGCAGAATTTGCTCGCCGCCTGCGCGGCGAGGCCGATGTACGCCGTCTTCTGGTGATCGGCGGCGACGTCGATGCGGCGGGGATTTATGCCGACGCGCTGGCGGTGATCCAGAAGGGCGGCCTGCGCGAAGCCGGCATCGAGGAGATCGGCATCGGCGCCTATCCGGAAGGCCATAGCCGCATTCCGGCCGGCCGGCTTGAGGCGGCGCTGGATGAAAAAATCGCCGCCGCCACCGCGCAGGGCCTTGCCGTGCATATCGTCAGCCAATTCTCCTTTTCGCCCGAGCGGATACTCGCCTGGCTGCGGCAGTTGCGCGCCTGCGGCATCAGCAAGCCGGTGAAAGTCGGCATGGCCGGCCCGACCAGCGTGCCGGCGCTGTTGCGCTATGCCAAACGCTGCGGCGTTACCGCCTCGTTGCGCGGCCTGATGTCGGGCGCCGCCGCCAGCCTCATCGGCCATGTCGGGCCGGACCGCATTCTCGAAACCCTGACCAGGCCGCCGACCTGGGCGACGCCGCGCCGCATTATTTCTCATTCGGCGGTACGCTTGAAACCGCACGCTATGCATGCGAATCCGCACGTAGAACTCACGGCATTGGCCGTGCTATGGCTCAGCCACATTAAGACCCGCGATAGCAAGGCGGGCTTCGGGAGGAAACAATGACGCAACGGACCAAGCCGCCATTCCGCGCCGATCATGTCGGCAGCATTCTGCGCACCGCGCCGGTCAAGCAGGCGCGCGGCCAGCACGAGAAAAAACAGATCTCCGGCGCGCAACTCAAGGAAGTTGAGGACCGCGAGATCGAGAAGATCATCAAGAAGCAGGAGGAGGTCGGCCTCAAGGTCACGACCGACGGCGAATTCCGCCGTTCGTGGTGGCATTTCGATTTCTACGGCATGATGGACAACGTCGAGATCTACGAACTCGACCACGGCATCCAGTTCCAGGGCGTGCAGACCAAGCCGCGCTCGATCAAGGTCACCGGCAAGATCGGCTTCTCCGATCACCCGATGATCGAGCACTTCAAGTTCCTCAAGGCGCACACCAAGGCGACGCCGAAGATGTGCATTCCGGCGCCCTCGACCTTCCACTTCCGGCTCGAGCCGAACGCGGTTAGCAAGGCCGCCTATGCGAGCCGCGACGCTATCTTCGACGATCTCGCGATGGCCTATCAAAAGGCGATCAAGGCGTTTTACGCCGCCGGCTGCCGCTATCTGCAATTCGACGACACCGCCTGGGCCTATCTGTGCTCGCAGGAAGAGTTGAAGAAAGCGCGCGACCGCGGCCTCGACGTCGATCATCTGCAGGACAGCTACACCAAGTGCATCAACAAGGCGCTGGAAGCCAAGCCCGCCGACATGACCATCACGACCCATGTTTGCCGCGGCAATTTCCGCTCGACCTTCATTTCATCCGGCGGCTACGAGCCGGTGGCCGAGAGCCTGCTCGCCAAGTGCAATTACGACGGCTACTTCCTGGAATACGATACCGACCGCGCCGGCGGCTTCGAGCCGCTGCGTTTCGTGCCGAAGGGCAACAAGATCGTCGTGCTCGGCCTGGTCACCTCGAAGTCGGGCCGGCTCGAGCCGCGCGACGACATCGAGAGGCGCATCGACGAGGCGACCAAATATGTCGCGCTCGAACAGCTGTGCCTGTCGCCGCAATGCGGCTTCGCCTCGACCGAGGAAGGCAACGTGCTGGCCGAGGACGAGCAATGGGCGAAGCTGCGCATGATCGTGGAATTGGCCGAGGAGGTCTGGGGCAAATGAGCGCCCGCACCACGCCGCCATTCCGCGCCGACATGGTCGGCAGCCTGCTGCGCACCGCGCCGCTGAAAGACGCGCGCGCCAAATTCGCCAAAGGCGAAATCTCCGCCGCCGCTCTGAAAGAAGTCGAAGACCGCGAGATCGAGAAGATCGTCAAGAAGCAGGAAGAAGTCGGCCTGAAGCTCGCCACCGACGGCGAATTCCGCCGCTCCTGGTGGCATTTCGATTTCTTCAAGGGCCTCAAGGGCGTCGAGTCGATCACCACCTCCACCGGCATCAAATTCAAGGGCGTCGAGACCAAGCACGAGGCCATCAAGATCACCGGCAAGGTCGATTTCGCCGGCCATCCGCACATCGAGCATTTCAAGTTTCTCAAGGCGCATTGCGACGTCACGCCGAAGATGACCATTCCGGCGCCGAGCACGTTCCATTTCCGGCAGGGCCGGGCGATGGTGAGCAAGGAGGCCTATCCCGACTACGACGCCTTCTTCGCCGACGTCGCCGCCACCTGGCGCAAGGCGATCCGCGCCTTCTACGACGCCGGCTGCCGCTATCTGCAGCTCGACGACACCGCCTGGTCGATGATCTGCGATCCCAAGGAGCGCGAGCAATCGAAGGCGCGCGGCGATAATCCCGACACGCTGCCGCCGATTTATGCGCGCATGACCAATGAGGCGCTCAAGGACAAGCCGGCCGACATGGCGATCACGATGCATTCCTGCCGCGGCAATTTCCGCTCGACCTGGATCGCGCAGGGCGGCTACGAATTCGTCGCCGAGCATCTGTTGGGCAATACCAATTTCGACGGCTATTTCCTGGAATACGACAGCGATCGTGCCGGCGGCTTCGAGCCGCTGCGTTATTTTCCCAAGGGCAAGAAGCAACTGGTGCTCGGCCTTGTCACCTCGAAGTCCGGGCGGCTGGAGCCGCGCGACGAGATCAAGCGCCGCATCGACGAGGCGACCAAATATGTCGCGCTCGACCAGCTTTGCCTGTCGCCGCAATGCGGCTTCGCCTCGACCGAGGAAGGCAACGTGCTGGCCGAGGACGAGCAATGGGCGAAGCTCCGCATGATCGTGGAATTGGCCGACGAAGTGTGGGGGCAAATGAGCGCGCAGACCGGCGCCTCCCTTTCGCGCCGATCATGTCGGCAGCCTGTTGCGCACCGCGCCCCTGAAAGAGGCGCGCGCGAAGCGCGAAAAAGGCGAGATCACGGCCGAGCAACTCAAGGCGGTCGAAGACCGCGAAATCGCGACAATCATCAAACGTCAGGAAGACATCGGGCTTGAGGCCGTCACCGACGGCGAATTCCGCCGCGCTTTCTGGAATTACGATTTCCTGGGCGCGCTGCCTGGCGTCGAGGCCTATCTCGGCGAGCGCAAGATCAAATTCCAGGGTCCCAATCCGAAGCCGATGATGCTGCGCGTCACCGGCAAGCTCGGCGACTTCATCACGCATCCGATGCTTGCGCATTTCAAGTTTGTGAAAGAGCACACGCGCGTCACGCCGAAGATGACGATCCCATCGCCATCGTGCTTGCATTTCCGCTACGGCCGCGACGCCATTCCGGGCTCGATCTATCCCAAGATGGAAGACTTCTATACCGACCTCGGACAGACCTACCGCAAAGCCGTGCGCGCTTTTGCCGATGCCGGCTGCCGCTATCTGCAACTCGACGAGGTCAATCTGGCCTATCTTTGCGATCCCAAACTGCGCGCGCAGGTCAGCGAGCGCGGCGAAGACCCAGCGCAACTCCCTGCGGTCTATGCCCGGTTGATCAATGCCGCGATCTCCGACATTCCCGCCGGACATGACCATCACGATGCATCTGTGCCGCGGCAATTTTCAGTCCACTTTCGTCGCCTCGGGCGGCTACGAGCCGGTGGCGGAAATCTCTGTTCAATGCGATCAACGTCGCACGGCTACTTCATGGAATACGACTAGTGACCGCGCCGGCGGCTTCGAGCCGTTGCGCTTTGTGCCCAAGGGCAAGACCGTGGTGCTCGGCCTGGTCACCTCGAAAAGCGGGCGGCTGGAATCCAAGGACGAGATCAAGCGCCGCATCGATCAGGCGGCGAAATTCGTTGCCCTCGAGCAACTCTGCCTGTCGCCGCAATGCGGCTTCGCCTCGACCGAGGAAGGCAATATCCTGGCCGAGGACGAGCAATGGGCGAAGCTCAAGATGATCGTATGGGGATAGGCAGTAAACCGCTCATTCCCGCGCAAGCGGAATCCAGCTAAGCTAGAGAACTGGGTCCCCGCTTTCGCGGGACGAACGGATAGGGAAGGAACTGCGACAATGTCCAACGAACCAAGCCGCCGTTCCGCGCCGATCATGTCGGCAGCCTGTTGCGTCCGGCCGCGCTGAAGAAAGCGCGCGAGCAGCGCGCCAAAGGCGAGATCGCGCCGACGCGCTCAAGGCGATCGAGGATCGCGAGATCGAGCGCGTCATCAAGAAACAGGAAGATGCCGGGCTGCAATCGATCACCGACGGCGAATTCCGCCGCTCCTGGTGGCACCTCGATTTTCTCTGGGGCCTCGACGGCATCGAGAAGCACGTGATGGATAGCGGCATCGCCTTTGCCGGCGTCACCACGCGCAACGAGGGCCTCAAGATCACCGGCAAAGTCGGCTTCTCCGGCCACCCGATGATCGAGCATTTCAAATTCGTCGCCGCGCATACCAAACAAACGCCCAAAATCACCATTCCGTCGCCGTCCGCGGCTTACGGAAGACCGATGCCGACACCGATCGACAAGAAGGTTTATCCCAAGCTCGATGACTTCTTCGACGATCTCGGCCAGGCCTACAAAAAAGCCGTGCGCGCCTTCGCCGATGCCGGCTGCCGCTATCTGCAGCTCGACGAAGTGTTCATCGCCATGCTGTGCGATGAAAAATATCGCGCGCAGATGAAAGCGCGCGGCGACGATCCGGAAAAGCTCGGCGAACTCTACGGCGATCTCATCAACACCGCGATGTCGGATATTCCCGTCCGACATGACCATCACCATGCATCTGTGCCGCGGCAATTATAAATCGACCTTCATGGGCACGGGCGGCTACGAGGCCGAGCAGGAAATCCTGTTCAACCGCATCAAGGTGCATGGCTATTTCATGGAATACGACAGCGACCGCGCCGGCGGCTTCGAGCCGCTCAAGCTGGTGCCGAAGGACCGCCAGGTGGTGCTCGGCCTGGTCACCACCAAGACCGGGCGGCTGGAGAGCAAGGACGATCTCAAGCGGCGCATCGACGAGGCCACGAAATATATTTCGCTCGATCAGCTTTGCCTGTCGCCGCAATGCGGCTTTGCCTCGACCGAGGAAGGCAATACGTCTGGCCGAGGACGAGCAATGGGCCAAGCTCAGGATGATCGTCGACGTCGCCAAGGAAGTTTGGGGTTAGCGCTTGCATGCCGCTCGAACGCCGAAAAACTGCTGGCGCTGAAAATCCCGGACGTCGAGCAGAGCTATGGCCCGAAGGATTGCATGCTCTATGCGCTGGGCTTGGGCCTCGGCCAGGATCCGCTGAACGCCGACGAACTCGCCTTCGTCTACGAAAAAAATCTCAAAGTGCTGCCGACCTATGCGCTGGTGCAGGGCTATTCGGCCTATTGGCTGCGCCAGCCCGATCTCGGCATCACCTGGAGCCATGTCGTGCATGGCGAGCAGGGCCTGCTGCTGCATGAACCGGTCGCGCCGCAAGGCAATGTGATCGGGCGCACGCGCATCCTCGACGTGGTCGACAAAGGCGAGGGCAAAGGCGCGCTGGTCTATTCCGAGCGCGCGATCAGCGACAAAGCGAGCGGCCGCCTGCTTGCGACGCTGACGCAGACCACGTTCTGCCGCGCCGATGGCGGTTTCGGCGGGTCCAAGCGCGAGACGCCGCCGCCGCATGCGCTGCCGGAGCGCGCGCCGGATATTATCTGCGATCTGCCGACGCGGCCGGAAATGGCGCTGATCTATCGGCTGTCCGGCGACGTGAACCCGCTGCATGCCGATCCGGAATTCGCCAAAGCCGCCGGTTTCCCGCGCCCGATCCTGCACGGCCTGGCCACTTTCGGGGTCGCCGGCCACGCGCTGCTCAAGGCGATTTGCGGCTATGATCCGGCCCGGCTGACCGCGATATCCGGGCGGTTCTCGGCGCCGGTGTTCCCGGGCGAGACCATCCGCACCGAGTTCTGGCACGACGGTGGCGTGGTAAGCTTCCGCGCGCGGGTAATGGAGCGCGACGCGGTCGTGATCGACAATGGCCGCGCCCAAATAAAGCAATGAAGTAAAAGGCTCGATGAGCAAACGCAGCGCCGAGCACGAGGACTTCGCCGACATCCGCGCGTCGGTGCGCGCGCTGTGCGCCAAATTTCCCGGCGAATATTGGCGCGCGCTCGATCGCGAACGCGCCTATCCGACCGAATTCGTCACAGCGCTCACCGAGGCCGGCTATCTCGCAGCGCTCATCCCGGAAGAATACGGCGGCAGCGGGCTCGCCATGAGCGCGGCTTGCCGCGATCCTGGAGGAAATCCAGGCCTCCGGCTGCAACGGCGCGGCCTGCCACGCGCAGATGTACACCATGGGCACGATCCTGCGGCACGGTTCGCCTGACGCAGAAAAAGGATTACCTGCCCAAGATCGCCAGCGGCGAATTGCGGCTGCAAGCCTTCGGCGTCACCGAACCGACCTCGGGCACCGACACGCTCTCGCTTGCGCACCACGGCGCGGCGCGAAGGCAACGACCACTACGTCATCAACGGCCAGAAAATCTGGACCTCGCGCGCCGAACATTCCGACCTGATGCTGCTGCTGGCGCGCACCACGCCGAAGGAGCAGGTCAAGAAACGCACCGACGGCCTGTCGGTGTTCCTGGTCGACATGCGGCTCGCCGCAGGGCACCGGCATCAGCATCAAGCCGATCCGCACCATGATGAACCACGCCACCACGGAAGTGTTCTTCGACGACCTGCGGGTGCCGGCGGAAAATCTGATCGGCGAGGAAGGGCAGGGCTTCCGCTACATCCTCGCCGGCATGAATGCCGAGCGCATTTTGATCGCGGCGGAATGCATCGGCGATGGCAAATGGTTCATCGACAAGGCCACCGCCTACGCCAAGGAGCGTGCGCTGTTCGGCCGGCCGATCGGGCAGAACCAGGGCGTGCAGTTCCCGATCGCGCGCGCCTATGCGCAGATGCGCGCCGCCGAATTGATGGTGCACGAGGCCGCAGCGCAAATACGAAGCGGGCGCCGACATCGGGCCGGAAGCCAATATGGCGAAGCTGCTGGCCGCCGACGCCTCCTGGTTTGCCGCCGACATGTGCGTGCAGACCCATGGCGGCTTCGGTTTCGCCGAGGAATACGACATCGAGCGCAAATTCCGCGAGACGCGGCTCTATCAGGTGGCGCCGATCTCGACCAACATGATCCTGTCCTATCTGGCCGAGCACGTGCTCGGCCTGCCGCGCTCGTATTGAAATGACGCTGCCGCTCGAAGGCCTTCTGGTCGTCTCCGTCGAACAAGCCGTGGCGGCGCCGCAGTGTACCTGCCGTCTCGCCGACGCCGGCGCGCGCGTCATCAAGGTCGAGCGGCCGGAAGGCGACTTCGCCCGCCATTACGATCACGTGGTGCACGGCGAGAGCGCGCATTTCGTCTGGCTCAATCGCGGCAAGGAATTGGTCGTGCTCGACCTCGGCAAGCCCGACGACAAGGCGCTGCTGGAGGCGATGCTGGCGAAGGCCGACGTGTTCGTGCAGAACCTCAAACCCGGCGCGCTGGCCAAGCTCGGCTTCGCCATCGCGCGCCTGCGCAAGGACTATCCGCGGCTGATCTGCTGCTCGATCTCCGGCTATGGCGAGAGCGGCCCCTACGCGCAGCGCAAGGCCTACGACCTGCTGATCCAGGCCGAATCCGGCCTGTCCTCGGTCACCGGCGGGCCGGAAGCGCCGGCGCGCGTCGGCGTTTCGGTCGTCGACATCGCCGCCGGTCTGAACGCCTACGAGGCGATCCTCGAAGCGCTGATTGCGCGCGCGCGCAGCGGCAAGGGCGCCGAAATTTCCATCTCCATGTTCGACGCCATGGCGGAATGGATGACGGTCCCGCTGCTCAATCGAGGAACACGGCAATCCGTTCAAGCGCATCGGCCTCGCGCATCCGACCATCGCGCCCTATGGCGTGTTCAAGACCCGCGACGGCGCCGATATCCTGATCGCCATCCAGAATGACCGCGAATGGCGCGTGCTGGCGGAGAAAGTGCTGGGTGATGCTTCGCTTGGCCAGCGATCCGAAATTCGCCACCGTTACGCAGCGCGTGGCAGCATCGCGGCGAAACCGATGCCAAGGTCGCCGGCGTGTTCGCCGCGCACGACGCCGAGCCGCTGATGGAAAAACTTCGAAGCCGCCGACATTGCCTTTGCGCGCGTCAACGATTCCGCGCTGCTGAGCAAGCATCCGCATCTGCGGCGCATCAGTGTCGGCACGCCGAGCGGGCCCGGTCAGCATGCCGGCGCCGACGCCACAACGCGCCGGCGAGACGCGCAGCTACGGCCGATATCCCCGCGCTCGGCGCCCATACCGAGAAAATCCGCAAGGAATTCGGCGAGTAATTCGGCAAGGAATTCGAGCTGCTAGATTATTCCGGCATCTCGGTGTGCTTCACGTTTGGTTGCAACAGCACGCAGGCCGCGGCGGAGAAGATCAGCACGAAGCCGACGATGTCCGGACACGCTCAGCCGCTCGCCGAGCAGCACGACCGAAGCGCTGACGCCGATCACCGGCACCAGCAACGAGCCGAGCGACGCGGTGATGGTCGGCAGCCGCCCGACGATCGTCCACCACAGAAAATGCGCGAGCCCGACCCCGAACAGACCCACGAACAGTATCGCCACCAGCGTCGTGTTCTGCAGCGGCCACAGATGCGGATAACCCTCGAAAATGAAAGACCCGGCCGCGACGAACACGAACCCGAAGAGCAATTGCCAGGCGGCGTTGGCCAGCGGCTCGATCGTCGCCTTCACCCATTTCATGTAGACCGTGGCGACCGCCCAGCATATTGCGCAGCCAAGTGAGTAAAATACGAAAAGCGGAAGTCCTTGGGCAAACAGCGGCCAGACCAAAATCGTCAAGCCGGCCACGCAAAGCGCGAAAGCGGCCCAGCCGGCCTTATTCAGCCGGTCGCCAAGCACCAAACAGCCGAGCATGGTGGCCCAGATCGGCATCGAATAGGTGATGATGATGGCGCGCGAGGTCGCCCCGGAAAGTTGCGCGAAGCCCGAAAGAATTTGAAAGCCCGAGACGTTGAGAAAGCCGGCAATCATGACATGCACATGTTCGCCGCGCGGCACCTTCAAGCTATGTCCGGTGAGCATGGCGGCGGCGAACAAGGTTGCGGCGCCGATGGCGGAGCCGGCAAAGCGCAGGGTCCAAGGCGATACCTCGCGCAGCGCCACCGCCGCGGCGATCCAGTTGAAGCCCCAGGCGAAGGCCAGCAACACGACCAGCAGCTTGGCCGTCGTGGCCACGTCTTGCTTATGTTGTTGCTTATTTTGCGCCATCGGTTCCCGGCAAAGTTCGAACGTGGCGCAAGCTATAGCGCGGCCACCCGCGTGGCGAGGTATCCCTGTGATGCAAATTTGTGACCCGGCGGCGCCGGCGGAATCCAAGCCGGGCAAAATTCACTGGCAAACCGCGCGATGTTGCGCCGCCACCGGCCCTGTGTTAGCTAGCGCCTCGATTTCATGGGGGTTTCCGCGGGGCTCCGCGACGTCCTCATAAATCGGAATTCCCTCTTGGATTCCAATAATTTGCGCCGCCGTTCCGCGACGGCATCGGGCCTGTGAACGACTAACGAAAACGAGCGTCAGGTGGCAGGCAAAGACCCGATCATTTCCGGCATGGCAGGGCGCTACGGCAATGCTCTGTTCGAGCTCGCCCGCGACGAAAAAGCGATCGACGCCGTCAAAGCCGACCTCGACCGCTTCGACGCCATGATCGCGGATAGCGCCGATCTCAAACGCATGGTGCGCAGCCCGGTGTTCGACGCCGATTCAGCAGTTGCGCGCCCTCGCCGCCATTCTTGAGAAGGCCGGTATCAAAGGTTTGGCCGCAAACTTCCTGCGCGTGATCACCACTAACCGGCGGCTGTTCGCGGTGCGCGACATGATCCGCGCCTACCGCACGCTGGTCGCCCGCCACAAAGGCGAGGTCACCGCGGAAGTTACCGTCGCCGAGAAGCTTAGCGACAAGAATCTCGACGCGCTCAAGAGCGCGCTCAAATCGGTGACCGGCGGCAAGGACATCGACTTCGACGTCAAGATCGAGCCCGCCATCATCGGCGGGCTCATCGTCAAGGTCGGCAGCCGCATGGTCGATAGTTCACTCCGAACCAAGCTCAATGCGATCAAGATCGCGATGAAAGAGGCCCGCTGATGGATATCCGCGCCGCAGAAATTTCCGCCATCCTGAAAGAGCAGATCAAGAACTTCGGCCAGGAAGCCGAAGTCTCCGAGGTCGGCCAGGTTCTGTCCGTCGGCGACGGCATCGCCCGCGTCTACGGCCTCGACAACGTGCAGGCCGGCGAGATGGTCGAATTCGAGAACGGCACGCGCGGCATGGCGCTCAATCTCGAAACCGACAATGTCGGCATCGTGATCTTCGGCAACGACCGCGAGATCAAGGAAGGCCAGACCGTCAAACGTACCGGCGCCATCGTCGACGTGCCGGTCGGCAAGGGCCTGCTCGGCCGCGTGGTCGACGCATTGGGAAATCCGATCGACGGCAAAGGCCCGATCAAGTCCGACGCGCGTGCTCGCGTCGACGTCAAGGCGCCCGGCATCATCCCGCGTAAATCGGTGAACGAGCCGATGGCGACCGGCCTCAAGGCAATCGACGCGTTGATTCCGATCGGCCGCGGCCAGCGCGAGCTGATCATCGGCGACCGCCAAACCGGCAAGACCGCGATCGCTCTCGACACCATCCTCAATCAGAAGCCGCTCAACGCGCAGACCGACGAGAAGATCAAGCTTTATTGCGTTTACGTGGCGGTCGGCCAGAAACGTTCGACCGTCGCGCAATTCGTCAAGGTTCTCGAGGAGCAGGGCGCGCTCGACTATTCGATCATCGTCGCCGCCACCGCGTCCGATCCGGCGCCGATGCAGTTCCTGGCGCCATTTTCCGGCTGCACCATGGGCGAATATTTCCGCGACAACGGCATGCACGCCGTCATCATCTATGACGATCTGTCGAAGCAGGCGGTCGCCTATCGCCAGATGTCGCTGCTGCTGCGCCGTCCGCCCGGCCGCGAAGCCTATCCGGGCGACGTGTTCTATCTGCATTCGCGCTTGCTCGAGCGCGCCGCCAAGATGAACGACGACAACAAAGGCGGCTCGCTCACCGCGCTGCCGATGATCGAGACGCAAGCCAACGACGTGTCGGCCTATATCCCGACCAATGTGATTTCGATCACCGACGGTCAAATCTTCCTCGAGACCGATCTGTTCTATCAAGGCATCCGTCCGGCGGTGAACGTCGGACTGTCGGTGTCGCGCGTCGGCTCCGCGGCCCAGACCAAGGCGATGAAGAAGGTCGCCGGCAAGATCAAGGGCGAGCTCGCGCAATATCGCGAAATGGCCGCCTTCGCGCAGTTCGGTTCGGATTTGGACGCCACCACCCAGCGCATGCTGGCGCGCGGCGCGCGTCTGACCGAGTTGCTCAAACAGCCGCAATTCTCGCCGCTGAAGATGGAAGAGCAGGTCTGCGTGATCTACGCGGGTGTCAACGGCTATCTCGACAAGTTCGAGGTGGCGCGCGTGCGGGCCTTCGAAAGCGGCCTGCTCACGCTGATACGCACCAAGCACGCCGCGTTGCTCGACAGCATTCGCAAGAGCGGCGATCTCTCCAAGGACGATGAAGCCAAGCTCAAGGACATCGTCGACGGCTACGCCAAGTCGTTCACCTGATTTGCTGTCATAGCCGGGTTTGTCTCGGCCATGACGAAGGAAGAAGCGAAGAGAATCGATGGCCTCGCTCAAGGACATGCGCGTTCGCATCGCCGCCACCAAGGCGACGCAGAAGATCACCAAGGCCATGCAGATGGTCGCGGCGTCAAAGCTGCGCCGCGCGCAAGTGGCGGCGGAGGCGGCGCGTCCTTATGCCGAGCGCATGACCAACGTGCTGGGCTCGATCGCCGCGGCGGTGGCCGGCAGCGATGCCGCGCCCAAGCTGTTGGCCGGAACCGGCAACGACAAGGTGCACCTGCTGGTCGTCTGCACCGCCGAGCGCGGGCTCTGCGGGCCATTCAATTCGTCGATCGTGCGGCTGGCGCGCGAGCGGATCAATGCGCTGACGGGCCAGGGCAAGGACGTCAAGATTCTCTGCGTCGGCCGCAAGGGCGCCGATCAACTGCGCCGGGTCTACGGCAGACTGATCTTGGAGACCATTGAGCTGCGCGGCATCAAGCAGATCGGCTTCGCGCAGGCCGAGATGGTTGCCAAAAAGATCGTTGCGCTGTTCGAGGAAGGCCAATTCGACGTTTGCACGCTGTTCTTCTCGCGCTTCAAGTCGGTGATCGCGCAGGTCCCGACCGCGCTGCAGATCATCCCGCCGGTATTTGACGCCGATAAGGAAGCCGGCGCCGCCGCATCGTATGAATACGAGCCGGAAGAAGAAGAGATTCTTGCCGAGCTGCTGCCGCGGAATCTGTCGGTACAGGTGTTCCGCGCGCTCTTGGAAAACGCCGCCTCCGAGCAGGGCGCGCGCATGAGCGCGATGGATAACGCCACCCGCAATGCCGGCGAAATGATCCGCAAGCAGACGCTGACGTATAACCGCACCCGTCAGGCGATGATCACCAAGGAACTGATCGAGATCATCTCCGGCGCCGAGGCGCTTTAATTCCGCAACGAGGACGATATGGCCACACCACAGAATGCAGTCGGAAAGATCACACAAGTCATCGGCGCCGTCGTCGACGTGCAGTTCGAGGGCGAATTGCCCGCCATTCTCAATGCCTTGGAGACCAAGAACCACGGCAACCGGCTGGTGCTCGAGGTTGCTCAGCATCTTGGCGAATCGACCGTGCGCACCATCGCGATGGATAGTTCCGAAGGCCTCGTGCGCGGCCAGGAAGTCACCGATACCGGCGCGCCGATTTCGGTGCCGGTCGGACCGGAATTGCTCGGCCGCATCATCAACGTAATCGGCGAGCCGGTCGATGAAGCGGGCCCGATTAAGACGACCGCAAAGCGCGCCATCCATCAGGAAGCGCCGACCTATACCGATCAATCCACCGAAGCGCAGATCCTCGTCACCGGCATCAAGGTGGTCGATCTGCTCGCGCCTTACGCCAAGGGCGGCAAGATCGGCCTGTTCGGCGGCGCCGGCGTCGGCAAGACCGTGCTGATCATGGAACTGATCAACAACGTCGCCAAGGCGCACGGCGGTTATTCGGTGTTCGCCGGCGTCGGCGAGCGCACGCGCGAAGGCAACGACCTCTATCACGAGATGATCGAGTCGGGCGTCAACAAGGACCCGCACAAGGGCTCGGTCGAAGGCTCAAAATGCGCGCTGGTCTACGGCCAGATGAACGAACCGCCGGGCGCGCGCGCCCGCGTCGGCCTGTCCGGTCTTACCGTCGCCGAATATTTCCGCGACCAGGGGCAGGACGTGCTGTTCTTCGTCGACAACATCTTCCGCTTCACGCAAGCGGGCTCGGAAGTGTCGGCGCTGCTCGGCCGCATTCCGTCCGCGGTCGGCTATCAGCCGACGCTCGCCACCGACATGGGCACGCTGCAGGAGCGCATCACCACCACGACACAAAGGCTCGATCACTTCGGTGCAGGCGATCTACGTGCCCGCCGACGACTTGACCGACCCGGCGCCGGCCACCTCGTTCGCGCATCTGGATGCGACCACCGTGCTGTCGCGCGACATCGCCGCCAAGGGCATCTATCCGGCGGTCGACCCGCTCGATTCCACCTCGCGCATGCTCTCGCCGCTGATCGTCGGCGAGGAGCACTACGCGGTGGCGCGGCAGGTGCAGCAGATTCTCCAGCGCTACAAGGCGCTGCAGGACATCATCGCCATTCTCGGCATGGACGAATTGTCGGAAGAAGACAAAATCGCGGTCGCGCGTGCGCGCAAGATCGAGCGCTTCCTGTCGCAGCCGTTCTTCGTCGCCGAAGTGTTCACCGGCTCGCCCGGCAAGCTGGTCGATCTCGCCGATACCATCAAAGGCTTCCAGGGCCTGTGCGAAGGCAAATACGACAATCTGCCGGAAGCCGCCTTCTACATGGTCGGCACCATCGAAGAGGCGGTCGAGAAGGGCAAGAAACTCGCAGCGGAGGCGGCGTAACCATGCCGGTCCGATCCAACCTGATTGTCTTCTTGCTCATCGGCCTCCTGGTCGGCGCGCTGTCCGGCTACGTGACACGGCCCGAATCGGCGGAGATCAAGCTGGGGCCGTTGAGCATCGAAGTGAAGGGAAACCAGGTCGCGCACGACAACGGGCCGCTGACCAGCAGCCAGGTGCAACACATCGCGATCATCATGTTGATCGGCGGAGTAATCGGGCTGGGCGTGGGGTTCGCGATCGGCAAGAACAGGGCGTGAGCAAGTAATGGCTGGCTTTCATTTCGATCTGGTCTCACCGGAAAAGCTGCTGTTCTCCGGCGACGTCGAGCAGGTGGATGTGCCGGGCGCTGAAGGCGATTTCGGCGTGCTGGCCAATCATGCGCCGATGGTTGCGACGTTGCGGCCGGGCATCCTGACCGTCCACGGCGCAAGCGGCGAACAGAAGATCGTCGTGCTCGGCGGCTTTGCCGAGGTGTCGGCACAGGGTTTGACTGTGCTGGCGGATGTGGCGGAGGCGGTCGAGGACATCGACCGCGCCATGATCACCGACCGCATCGGTGAACTGGAACAGCGCATCGAGAAGACCGAGCCCGGCTCCGAACTCGATAAACTCATCACGCGGCTCGATCATTTCAAGACGGTGGATCGGCATCTCACCGGCACCGCGATGCACTAGCGTTGATTTTTTGCGCGTGATCTTGTCCGAAAACCGGTCCCCACTTTTCGGGATCACGCGCTAGTGCGCGAACTTTCCGAATTCCTGCACCACCCGTTCGTAAGTCTGCCGCTTGAACGGCACGACCAGATCGGGCAATTCGCCGGCATCAACCCAGCGCCAGTCGATGAATTCCGGATCGTGCCCGCCGCCGGGATTTAAGATATCGATCTCGCTTTCAGGCCCGGTAAAGCGCAGCGCGTACCATTTCTGCTTCTGCCCGCGATATTTGCCGCCCCAGGCCTCGCCGACGATGTCGCGCGGAATGTCGTAGGCGAGCCAGTCGGCGATCTCGCCGAGCTTTTCCACCGAGCGGATACTGGTTTCTTCGTAGAGCTCGCGCAGCGCGGCCTTGTACGGGTCTTCATTATCGTCGATGCCGCCCTGCGGCATCTGCCAGACATGTGTCGCGTCGATGTGCTCGGGTCCGCTCGAGCGCCGGCCGACGAAGACCAGCCCGACGCGGTTGAACACCATCATGCCGGCGCAGGGACGATAGGGCAGGGATTCGAAGGGTGGCATTCGCACTCCGTCATCGCGCGCCGATAGCGCGCGCGGATGACGTTACGACGACTTCTCTTTCACCGCCACCATGGTGATCGGAACCAGCACGAAGCCGCGCGCTTCCACTTTTTTCGCCCATTCGGCGATGCGGGTGACGGTCCCCGGCAGCGCGGTGGCCAGCCCCACGGCGGTTCCATGATCGCGCGCCGCCATTTCCAGCCGCGCCAGCGCGCGGTCGATCTCGGCCGCCGTCGGCACCGCGTCGATCACCACGTCGGTTTTGGCGAACGGCAAATTCTGGCTGCCGGCGAGTTGGCCGGCGACGCTGCGCGCGGAAGCGCCGTCGTCAACGTAAATCAGCCCGCGCTTGGCGGTCTCGCGCATGATCGGCGCCAACGCCGGTTCGGAGGCGGTGAAGCGCGCGCCCATATAGCTGACGATCCCGACATAGCCCTGGAAGCGGCTCATCAGCCAATGCAGCCGGTCGATATTCTGGTCGGGCGTGAGCGAGGTCAGCAGTGTCTGCGGTCCGGGATCGTTGTCGGGATAGTCGAACGGCTCCATCGGCGCCTGCAGCAGCACTTCATGGTTTCCCGCCGCGTGCGCGCTCCGCCAGATTTTCGAGATCGGCGCCATAGGGCGCGATGGCGAAGCGTCACCGGCGCCGGCAATTTCGACAATGCGTCGGCGGTGCCCGATGCGCTGATGCCGAGACCGCCGACGATGATGGCGATGCGCGGTGCGTCGCCTTTGCCCGCCGGCATCTTGACGCGGATGCGCGTAAAGCGTGAACGGCCGCATGCCGTCCGGTGCGATCTTCGGGATGGCGCCGTGGCGCGTGGTTTCAAGGAACCGCATGTCGAGCGGCGCCTTCTGCGCGTTGCCGCTCGATTTGCCCGGGAATGACCACGTCCTGACGCTTGCCGCTGGAGCCATCGATGATGGTGATGGTCTTGCTGCCAGGCGGCGCGGCGACCGCAGCCGGTGCGGCAGCCGTATTTGCAGGCATCGCCGTGGCGGATGCGCCCGTCATCGCGCGAATGCTGCTGGCCGTCGCCGGCGGCGTCCGGTTTTGCCGGCGCCTTGGCCAGCGAACCGGTGGCAACGACCGCGGTCGGCTCGCCGCCCAGAGGATCGTTGACGAAGATCGCCCAGGCCACCACCGCGATGCCGAACAGCCCGAGCGTGCCCGCCAGAATTTGCGGGGCGGCGGCCGGGACTCGGCAGCTTCTTGGGTTTGTCCTGGCCGAGGGGGGCGTTCAGATCATCCGGTGGCACGGCCCTAATCCTTGCGAATCATACGGGTGAGTCTACCACGCGATGATTCCGGCGGGGTTTGCCGCAAACGAACGGGGCGGCCCTTAAGGCCGCCCCGCTGGAACTCGATGATGCCGATTAAGCCGCGCTTAGTTCGGTACCGGGGCCTTGGCATTCGGCGGGAAGGCCGAATTGACCTGGGTGCCGCGCAGCAGCTCCTCCGCCATGATGAGCGCCTTGTCGTTCTTCGGGTCCGGCGGAATATAGGACTGCGAGCCGGTCTGCTCCTTGCCCGCGTCGCCCTTGAGGTGGCCGCGCAGCGAGGCCTCGCCCTTGGTGCTGGTGTCGGTCTTGGCCTTGATGTCGTCCGGCAAGTCCTGCAGCACCTCGATATCGGGCACGATGCCCTTGGCCTGGATCGAGCGGCCGGACGGCGTGAAGTAGCGCGCGGTGGTCAGCCGCAGCGCGCCGTTGCCGGAGCCGAGCGGGATGATGGTCTGCACCGAACCCTTGCCGAACGAGCGCGTGCCGATGACCGTGACCCGCTTGTGGTCCTGCAATGCGCCGGCGACGATTTCCGACGCCGAGGCCGAGCCGCCGTTGATCAGCACGATCACCGGCTTGCCGTTGGTGAGGTCGCCCGGCCGCGCGTTGAAGCGCTGCGTCTCCTCGGCATTGCGGCCGCGGGTGGACACGATCTCGCCCTTTTGCAGGAACGCATCCGACACCGAGATCGCCTGATCGAGCAGGCCGCCCGGATTGTTGCGCAGGTCGAGGACGTAGCCCTTGAGCTTGTCGTTGCTCACCTTCGCCGTGATGTCGGTGATCGCCTTCTTCAGCCCTTCGGTGGTCTGCTCGTTGAATTGCGTCATGCGGATATAGCCGACATCGTCGCCTTCGACATGCGAGCGCACCGAGCGCACGCGGATGATGTCGCGCGTGATCGACACCTCGATCGGCTTGTCCTGGCCCTTGCGCATGATGGTGAGCTTGATCTTGGTGTTCACCGGGCCGCGCATCTTCTCGACCGCCTGGTTCAGGGTGAGACCCTGCACCTGCTCGCCGTCGAGCTGGGTGATGATGTCGTTGGCCATGATGCCGGCCTTGGCGGCGGGCGTTTCGTCGATCGGCGCCACCACCTTGATCAGGCCGTCTTCCATGGTGACTTCGATGCCGAGGCCGCCGAATTCGCCGCGGGTCTGCACCTGCATGTCGCGGAAGCTCTTCGGATCCATGTAGCTGGAATGCGGATCGAGCCCGGCCAGCATGCCGTTGATCGCGGTTTCGATCAGCTTGCTGTCGTCCGGCTTCTCGACGTAGTCGGCGCGCACGCGCTCGAACACGTCGCCGAACAAATTGAGCTGCCGATAGGTGTCCGCGGCCGCCGCTTTGGCGGTCGCGCCGATCAAAGATCATGCGCGGTTGAGTCGCGAGCAGCGTCATTGCCGCTCCCGCCGCCGCGCCGAGTAGAATGAGTGTGGTCTTGCGCATCATCCGCGAACCTTTTCGCCTTCGCCAGCCGCCCACCATGGGCCTGGATCGACGGGAATCCCGTCCTTACGAAACTCGATATAAAGCACCGGTTGGCTGGAACCTGTCGCGAGGATAGCGGCGATATGGGAGCCGTTTCCCATCACCGCAACGGGTTCTCCGGTCAGCACGAACTGCCCGAGATCAACTGATATCCGATCCATCCCAGCGAGCAAGATATGATACCCGTTGCCGGCATTGAGGATCAAGAGTTGTCCATAGGAGCGGAACGGACCGGCGTAAACCACCCAGCCGTCGGCCGGCGCGGTCACCTGGGCGCCGGCGCGGGTTGCGATGGAAACGCCCTTTTCCACCCCGCCGACGCCATCGGGCGCGCCATATTCCTTCAATTTGACGCCATTAACCGGAATCGGAACTCGTCCGCGCAGCGATGCAAAGGCAACCGCCGGCGCTAACCGGCCCGGATCGCGAAACGCCGACATGCGCCGGGCGGCTGTCGCTGCGGGCCGCTTCGCGGGCGGCCCGGGTCGCGGGATCGAGCCCCTGCTCCAGTTTGGCGATCAAATCTTTGAGATTATCGACCTGGCGCGCCAATTCGCCGGCGCGCGCCCGCTCGGCATCGAGCGCCTTCTCGCGCTCGGCCTGCTGCTTCTGGCGCTCCTCGACCAGCGCGGTCATGCGCGTGCGCTCGTTGTCGAGCGAAGCGACCTCGTTTTTCAGCCGGTCGCGTTCGGCGGCGATCTGCTTGCGGACGTTCAGCAGCTCGGTGAGGTCGCTGGCGAGCGCCTCGACCTCGTGCCGCATTTCGGGCAGCACCGCGCCCAGCAGCATGGCGGTGCGCACCGATTGCAGCGCGTCCTCCGGGCTGGCGATCAGCGCCGGCGGCGGGCGATGGCCGATGCGCTGAAGCGCCGCCAGCACTTCGCCGATCACGGCGCGGCGGCCGTCGAGCGATTTGCGAATGCTGCGTTCGTTGTCGTCGAGCGGCTTGAGCCGCGCTTCGGTCGCCGTAACCTTCGCTTCGACGCCGCGGATGCGGCCGGCGGTGTCGATCAGGTCCTGATTGAGCTTGCGGCGGTCGGCGCCGATCTGTTCGATTTCGCGCTTGAGCGCGGCCTCGGTCTCGGCCGACTTGCTCTGCGCATCGCGCGCGGCCTTGAGTTCCTGGTCGCGCTGCTTGAGCGCGTCGAGCTTTTCCGCTTTGTCGTTTTGTGCAGCTGATCGGCCGCTCTTGCGCTGCCGGCTGGCGCAAGCGTGACCGGCAATCCGAGCGCCAGCGCCGCGATGAGCGCGGAGCGCGGGTCGAGACCGCCTAATCCCCGAGGCAAATCATTGCAGCCAAGTTACGCCCGCAGGTTGGGACGGCAAGACCATTATTCGATCGCAATCTATTGCCGCCGGATTAAGACCAATCTGCGGACCGTTCAATGGCGCCCGATGATACGGGTGGCCGGTCAGGATCGTGGTGGCGCGGTAAAGCTGCTCCAGCAGCATGATCCGCACCAATTGATGCGGCCAGGTCGCCGCGCCGAACGCCAGCCGCAGTTCGGCCTTGGCGCGCAAAGCTGGCGCCAGGCCGTCGGCGCCGCCGATCATGAACACCACCGCCGGCCGGTCGTTGCTGCGCCATTTCGCCAATTGGCCGGCGAGGCTGGCGCTGTCGAGGTTCTCGCCGTGGGCATCGAGCAGCACGACCGCCGCGCCTTGCGGAATGACATTGGCGAGCGCGATCGACTCCTCGAGCATGCGCTTGCCGGCGTCGTCGGCGCGGCTTTCCCTGATTTCGATGATTTCGACGTCGCGCAGGCCGAGATTGCGGCCGGTTTGCGCCGCGCGTTTGCGGAAGCGCTCGGAAAGCTCGGTTTCCGGGCCCTGCTTCAGGCGTCCGACGGCGGCAACGATGATGCGCATCGTGCCGCAGAGACTATCAGTTTGAGCGCTTCCGGTCTGGACTGCCGCCGACCACATCTTTTCCAGATTGTAGAACTCGCGCACTTCCGGCCGGAACACGTGGACGATCACGTCGCCGGCGTCGATCAGCACCCAGTCGCCTTGCCGCATGCCTTCGACCCGCACGCCGCGCACGCCGGCCGCCTTGATGTCCTTGACCACGTGGTCGGCGACCGCGCCGACATGGCGCTGCGACCGGCCGGTGGTCACGACCATGTAATCGCCGATGGAGGATTTGCCGGAGAGATCGATGGTGACGTTGTCCTCGGCTTTCATGTCTTCCAGACACGCGAGGACGATGCGGAGCGTCTCCTTGGCACTGGGGCGCTAAGGCCCAGACTGGAGACGGGTTCGGGCATACGACGCGACGCCCGAGAGAGTGCAGGTTTGGTCAGAGGTTGTTTCCCTTTACGTTCGTTGCACTCGCCCCGGCTCGCAGCCGGGGACGTCGTCAAGATAGCTATTTCGTTCGATTCTTTCCACTCTTGGTCTGTCTCGTTCGTGCGCCACGGGAAGTTCCGCCGCGCTGCCGCAAGGCGCGCAGCGCGGTGGAGGACAGCGGCGATTTGAGGCCGTGCAGGAAGGTCCAGGCCGGCGGCTTGCGATAGGGCAGGGAGGCGGCTTCGGGTTCCGGAATGCGGGCGCCGGAGAACGCCTGGCCCGCCGGGCTGGCGGCGGCATAAAGGCTGGGCCCGAGGCGATCGACCACCACGAACGGAACCAGCTTCGCTATGCCGCGCCATTTCTGCCAGCGGTGAAAGCTCCGCAAATTGTCGGCGCCCATGATCCAGACGAATCGGACGCGCGGGCACCGGGCGATAAGCCATTTTATCGTGTCATAGGTATATCGCGTCTTGATGACAGCTTCGAGACCGGTCACGTCGATGCGCGGATGATGCGTGAGCGCGCGGGCGGCCGCGATTCGCTGCTCCAGCGGCGCAAGCCCGCTGGTGTTCTTGAGCGGATTGCCCGGCGTGACCAGCCACCAGACGCGGTCGAGCTTGAGCCGTTTGAGGGCGAGCAGGCTGGCGGCCAGATGCGCCTGATGCGGCGGATCGAAGGTTCCGCCGAACAGGCCGATCCTCATGCCGGGCGCGTGGGGAGGCAGCACGCGCTCGGTGCGGGCGGGTCTTTGCGCTGTCACGGCCGGATCTGACCGCTTCCGCGGATGCGGTATTTGAAGGTTGTCAGTTGATCGACGCCAACGGGCCCGCGCGCATGCAGCCGGCCGGTGGCGATGCCGATCTCGGCGCCGAAGCCGAATTCGCCGCCGTCGGCGAACTGGGTCGAGGCGTTGTGCAGGACGATGGCCGAATCCACTTCGCGCAGGAATTTTTCCGCCGTGGCCTGATCGTCGGTGACGATCGCGTCGGTGTGGTGCGAGCCGTAGCGCTCGATATGCTCGATGGCCGCGGCGACGCCGTCCACCACTTTAACGGCGATGATGGCGTCGAGATATTCGGTCGACCAATCCTCTTCGATGCGCGGCTTTGACGCGCTTGTCGACGGCCTGCGTAGCCTTATCGCCGCGGATTTCGCATTTGGCGTCGATCAGCATCTCGACCAGCGGCTTGAGACATGTTCGCGGCGGCGCGATCGACCAGCAGCGTTTCGGCCGCGCCGCAGACGCCGGTGCGCCGCATTTTGGCGTTGAGCACGATCTTCTTGGCCATATCGAGCGAAGCCGCCTTGTCGACGTAGACGTGGCAGACGCCTTCCAGATGCGCGAACACCGGCACGCGCGCTTCCGCCTGCACGCGCGCGACCAGGCCCTTGCCGCCGCGCGGGACGATAACATCGATATGGCCGTCGAGCCCGCTCAGCATCAGGCCGACGGCGGCGCGGTCGCGGGTCGGGACCAGCTGGATCGCGGCCTCCGGCAGGCCGGCCTCGCGCAAACCCTGGCCGAGCGCGGCGACGATGGCGCGGCTCGAGCGCAAGCTGTCGGAGCCGCCGCGCAGGATGGCGGCATTGCCGGATTTCAGACACAGCACGCCGGCATCGGCGGTCACGTTCGGCCGGCTTTCATAGATGATTCCGATGACGCCGAGCGGGCACCCTGACCCGTTCGATTGTCATGCCGTTCGGCCGTGTCCAGGTTTCGGTCACCGCGCCGACCGGGTCCTTGAGCGCGCGCACGGCATCGATGGCTGCGGCCATCGCCTCCACCCGGGCGGCATCGAGCGTCAGGCGATCGAGAAAAGCGCCGGTCATGCCGCCGGCGCGCGCCTCGGCGATATCCTCGGCATTGGCGGCCAGAATGCGGGCCGTCTGCGCCCGGACGGCGTCGGCCATGAGTTCCAGAGCGCGGTCTTTTTGGGCGGTTGAGGCGAGCGCCAGAATGCGCGCGGCGGCGCGCGCCGCCCGGCCGATCCCGGCCATGACGGCGGCGATATCGCCCGTTCCTTCAATGCTTTTCAGCGGCGCGCTCATGGGAAGCTCTTGGAAAAGGCCCGTCAAACCCTTGATCCCGTGTTCCTATCACGTCGGGTGGCACGGGCGAGAGGGGTGGGGAGGCCGGTTTTACGGCCTTAGGGCGGTAACTGGGGATAGTGTGGATAACCCGCAAGCGACCGGGAACGGTCAGATTGACCTACACATTGGGCTGGCAGGGTGACGCATCGCAGGAGGAGTGAGTGTCATGGCGTATAGTTCCAGCCGGCTTCCGAGCCGTTTCCCGGTCGGCACCAAGTTCGTGATCGAAGGAAAACGCGGCGGCGAGGGAAACGTGCAGGTTTTCAGCCGCTATCTCGAATTTCCCGACGGCACGTTTTTCCCGCTGCCGACCCGCCCGGTGCAGCGCAAATCGGGCACCACGCGCCGCTCCGCCAAGTCGCGCACGGCCGTCCGGCACTAGGCCGCTGGCTGAGCGCCGCGGCTTGGCGTGAGGGCTAGGCCCAAGAGCTCGGCCCAAGGGCTGGGCCATTGGCCTACATCAGAAAAGACGACAACAGAAAACCCCGGCCTCCGGTGGGCCAGGGTTTCCGGGCGATCGGTCAATCGCCTTCCAACTCAGTACGTTAACTCGTCTCTCGCGTCGCATCCGGACAACGCGCAAGCGCGGCGCGGGTTCCAAGCTTAGCCGCCGCCCAGCACCAGATCGTCGCGGTGGATCATTTCCGTGCGGCCGGTGAAGCCCAGAATCGACAGCACGTCGGCCGAGGAGCGGCCCTTGATCTTGTCGGCGTCGTCGGCGTCGTAGGCGATCAGCCCGCGGCCGACCTCGGCGCCGTCCGGCCCGCGCACCACCACCGCGTCGCCGCGCCCGAAGCCGCCCTCGACCTTGATGACGCCGGCCGGCAGCAGACTTTTGCCCGCCGCGCAACGCCTTGCACCGCGCCGGCGTCGATGGTCAGCGCGCCGCGCGGCTCGAGCGAACCGGCGATCCACTTCTTGCGCGCGGTCACCGGATTGGCCGGCGTCAGGAACCAGGTGCAGGCCGCGCCGTCGCGCGATCGCCTGCAAGCGGATGCTGCACGTGGCCCGACGCGATGATCATATGCGCGCCGGCGGTGGTGGCGATCTTGCCGGCCTCGATCTTGGTCAGCATGCCGCCGCGCGACAGCTCCGAGCCCGACGCGCCCGCCATCGCCTCGATCTCCGGCGAGATGCGCGCCACCACGCGGCACGAGCTTGGCGCCAGCCTCGGATGGCGGCTTGTCGTAGAGCCCGTCGACGTCGGACAGCAGCACCAGCAGATCGGCGCTCATCATGGCGGCGACGCGCGCGGCCAGCCGGTCGTTGTCGCCGTAGCGGATCTCGGTGGTGGCGACGGTGTCGTTCTCGTTGATCACCGGCACGCTGCGCCATTCCAGCAGCTTGTCGATGGTCGAGCGCGCGTTGAGATAGCGGCGGCGCTCTTCGGTGTCGCCGAGCGTGAGCAGCACCTGGCTGGCGGTGAGCGCGTGCGCGCTCAAGGATTCCGACCAGGCGCGCGCCAGCGCGATCTGGCCGACGGCGGCGGCGGCCTGGCTGTCCTCGAGCTTGAGCGGCCCGCGCGGCAGCTTGAGCACGGCGCGGCCGAGCGCGATGGCGCCCGACGACACCACGATGATGTCGCGCTTCTCCTTGTGCAGCGCGGCGATGTCGGCGGCGAGCGAGGCCAGCCAGTCGCGCTTGAGCGTGCCGGCGGCGGAATCGACCAGCAGCGACGAGCCGACCTTCACGACGATGCGGCGGAAGGAGGCGAGGGTGGGGGTTTGCGGCGATTTCGACATGGCCCGGCGGGGGTTAAGGGTGCCGGGGGTTTAGCATGGGGAATTCAGCCCGTCATGGCCGGGCTTGGCCCGGCCACCCACGGCTTAAATTCAACCTCTTAGTCGTCCTCGCCATCGCCTCCTTCACCGAGCGCAAGTTCGCCTGCAGGTTCAGTCGCCGCTCGCGACAAGTTAAGTTCAAGCAACCTTGCCAACGCGTCGTCTTCGGAAATATCCGCCGGCCAGCCATAGGCGGCGGCGACGGCAGCATCAAGATCACGGTGCGCGTCGGAGAGCCATTGCGGGCGGGCGTTATAGAGATTGGTTAGCGTGCGCTTCTTGAGTTCCGCCGCAGCTTTCTCATTCTTCGGCAAAATGCGGTCGGGATAGCCGGGCACGACCTCGGACACGGTGTCGATCAGGTCCGGCGGATTGAGCCAAGCGGTACGAAGCTTGTCGAGACACTTTGCCGCATTGGCAATGACGTTGGCGCGCGGGTTAGAAGCGTAGTCTTTCGCAGGAATATTCGGCGTCAGGCCTTCGGGGAAAGGGAAGGTTTCGAATGTGGTCGTGGGCGTGTAGCGGGGCCTATCTTCAAGGCTCGTGCCGAGGCGAAGAGCCCATGTTTCGTGAAACCGAGAATGGAGGATGCCGAAAATAGTGTCACCCTCACGAGCTATCACCACTGCTCCGTCGTCAACGAGCGCAGACGGATGGAGCTATACGAACATTCGATACTTCGCCACGCGTGGAGTACCGATCATTCTTTCGAGGCCTTGATTAGCTCTCCTCATGCCGGGCGCAGTTTCTGAATGCAGCCACCAATATTGTTTGCGTCTCGCTCGCCTATTTAAGTCCCGAATTGGTTTAACGTGTCGCAGCACGTGTTGAAATGGCAATTCATAGAGTGCGGCCGCCGCCTCCGAAACGTCATGACCAAAATCCACAATCCATTCGTCGAGAGGTCTGCGCACCATATCGGTGCCTGTAACTCGCGGCCGCACTACATCGGCATTAGGCTTTCCATTTGGGTTGATGGGGCTTAAGAGCATCTTCCGAGCTAAGTCTCCATCGAGATCAAACGGGCCACCCTTTTTAGTGCCCAAAAAGGCAACGTCGACGTTCTCCCTCAACCTTTTCGCGACGATTAGATTTATAGATGATGTCAAATCCGCATTGATTGCTTGTACCTCCTTTCCATTGAGGCGAAGTGGATCGATGTGTTTGTCCAATTTTGACTTAAAGCAAATGATAGAGACACGGACAGCCGCACCTTCCACTACCCATTCTTCGTCAGACCAAGCCTCTATAATTTTATGTCGCCCATCTATTTGCTCGACCACGTGACGATTTTCGCCGCCTCTTATGGAGTTGGTTGCAACGAAGCCCACCCGCATCGCTCGCTTGGTTCCCAATTGGGAGTCTGGCCTTTGCAAACCAAAAGCAAACCAGATCAGCAAAGCCCGGAACGCGCCCCTCATATAATTGTCTTTGCGTCTCGACGTAGCTTTCACCGAGGCCACCAATCATTCTCGATGCCCCAAGAAACGGCGGATTCCCGACGATAAACTCCGCTTCCGGCCACTGCGCTTCCTCGTAACTTTCATCTGCCTTTTTCGTCACCAACGCGTCACGACACTCGATCGCATCGAGCGCCTCAAGCACCGGCTCCTTGCGCGCCTCAAAGCCGTTGCGCCGCTGCCATTGGATGTCACCGATCCAAATCGAGGTGCGCGCCAGTTCGGCGGCGTATTGGTTGATCTCGATACCTTTCACATTGCGCGGTCCACAATGGACCACGCGCAAAGCCAGCCCCATCTCCACCGCTTCCACGATGGCGCGACGCTCCAGGTCCTTCAAAGATTGCAGCGCAAGATAAAGGAAGTTGCCCGAGCCGCAGGCGGGATCGAGGACGCGAACATCGGCGAGCCGCTTGAGAAATATGTCGAGTTGCGCTTCGGCTTTCGACAACGCAGCGGGACCCGGCCGCCCGTCTTTGGTGCGATTCTTTGAAAGAAAATCGTTCAGTTCGGCCTTCACGGCTTCCCATTCAGCCATCAGTGGCCGCACGAGCACTGGCTCCACAATCATCATTATCTTTTCGGGATCGGTGTAGTGCGCGCCGATCTGCGCGCGCTTGTCGGGATCGAGGAAGCGCTCGAATAGCGTGCCGAAAATCGAAGGATCGATCGACGACCAGTCCTGTTTCGCAAGACCTCGCAGGATATCGAGAGAATCTGCATCGAGCGGCAACGCCTCGTCGTCGTCGAACAAGCCACCATTGAAATGTAGAATGTGTTCGAGGCCGTATTCGCCGCCGCCGCGCATGTTACCGAACAGTTCCGACAACATTTTCTGCGAGCGGGCCGGCACTTCCTCGCGCCGCTTCGCCAGCGTGTCGAGCAAGCGCTTGAACAGATCGTCCTGCAGAAGGTTCACGTCTTCGGCGAACAGGCAGAACACCAGGCGGTTAAGGAAATGCGCGACCTTTTCCGGCGCGTGGCCGGTCATGCGGAGGCGCTCGGCAATGGTCGAGAATTCCTTGGACGCTTCCTTGGTGACTTGCTCGCGCGTCTTCGCGGGCTTGAGCTTTTCAGGACTGCTGAAAGACGTTTTTTAAAAGCTCGCGCGTTTCGGTGTGTGCCAAATCCTCAAGGGTGAATTCGTGTTTCTCCTGAACCGTATTGGTCCAGTTGGTGTAGATGCGAAAGCGCTTGGTGTCGGAAACAATTAACAGCGGCGGATTTTCCAGCGCCACCGAATAAAGCTGCAATTGCTGATAGGCACGATCGAGATTGGCGCGGTCTTTCTTGTATTCCCAACCGAAGCAACCGCGCTTCCAGACATCGGCAAAGCCGCTGCTGCCGTCTGTCTTTGAGACGCCTTTCTCGAAGCTGTAGGTGTCGGGATCGTGGGCCTCGTTCGGCGTCGGCTCGCCCAGCACGCGGCAGATATCGATGAAATGCTCCTGCGCCGCCTGCCGCTCTGTGCGGTTGGCACGGCTCCATTTGTCAATGAATTGTTCGGGCGTCATCGACCGATGAGTTGGCGGGATTCGTGGAGCCCGAAATGCCCGATACAACCCCGGATATAGGTAAGCCACAGACATTGACCGCATTTGAACTAGCTCTCCCGCCTCGCCGCGTTCAGCAGAAAGGCCATTTTAGGCCCCTTGTCTTCCCGTTCAATATTCGCCAGCCTTGCCATTCGCCGCCGGCCGGGGGGCCGCTCGAATGAACCGTCCGAATCTTCGGCTGATCACCACCCAATCGTTGCTGCCGTTCGCCGCGATCACGCTGGCGGCCGCTATTTTTGTCACCGACACGCTGACCGATCTCGAACTCGCGGTGCCGGCCTTCTACACCGCGGTAGTCCTGATGTCGGTGCGCTTCTGCAAAAGGCGCGGCGTCATTCTGGTCGGGCTGGGTTGCATCGCCCTCACGCTGCTGAGCGATTATCTGACCGCCAACACCGCCACGACCGAGGCCGGCATCATCAATACCGGCATCAGCCTGTCAGCGATCGCCACCACGGTCTTTCTCGGGCTGCGGATCGAATCGGCGCGCGCCGCCGCCTTCGAGGCGCGGTCGCAGCTTGCCCATGTCATGCGCGTGACGACGCTCGGCGAGTTGACCGCCTCGATCGCGCACGAGGTCAATCAACCGCTCGCCGCCGTGGTGATCAACGGCAATGCCAGCCTGCGCTGGCTCGCCGATGCTCCGCCCAATCTCGACGAGGCGCGGGCGGCCATCGGCCGCATCGTCAAGGACGCCAACCGCGCCAGCGACGTGGTCGCGCGCGTGCGTGCCCTGACCAAGAGCGCGCCGCGCGAAAAGGAATGGGTCGGCATCAACGACGTCATCTCGGAGACGGCGGCCTTGACCGAACGCGAAGTCGCGCAAAATCATGTCGCGCTGCAAACGCGGCTCGCCAGCGATCTACCGGCCATTTTGGCCGACCGCGTGCAATTGCAGCAGGTCGTTCTCAACCTCATTCTCAACGCCATTGAGGCTACCCAATCGAACCCCGCCGGCGAGCGGGAACTTGTCGTGAGCTCTGCAAAAGACGGCGTCAAAGGCGTGCTGGTCGCGGTTCACGACAACGGCGCCGGGTTCGCGCCGGAAAACCTCGACCGCGCGTTCGACGCCTTCTATACTACCAAGGCTGAGGGCATGGGCATGGGTCTCACGATCAGCCGGTCGATCGTCGAGGCGCATGGCGGGCGCATATGGGCGACACCGGTTTCACCGCACGGCGCGATCGTTCAATTCACCATGCCGGTGGACGCGGGGTAACTGCGTAAGTGGGCGGGGGCAGCGTGAGCGACATCGATCCTGTTGTGTTCGTCATCGACGACGATCCTTCCGTCAGGGAGGCGCTCGACAGTCTGATCCGCTCGGTCGCACTCAGCGTGCAGTCGTTCGCAACAACGGAAGAATTCCTGCTCTCCAAACGGCCCGAGGTTCCCGGCTGCATTGTGCTGGATGTCCGTCTGCCCGGGCGGAGCGGGCTCGACTTCCAGCACGAAATGATCAAATCGGACATCCGCTTGCCGGTCATTTTCATTACCGGGCACGGCGACGTGCCGATGTCGGTCAAGGCCATCAAGGCCGGCGCGATCGAATTTCTGACCAAGCCGTTTCGCGAACAGGATCTGCTCGATGCCATTCACGCCGGAATTGAGCGCGATCGGACGCAGCGCAAGATGGCCGCAATTGCCGGAAATCTGAGCAGTCGTTTCGCGGCGCTGACGTCGCGCGAGCGTGAAATCATGCTGCAGGTCGTCAGCGGCCGGCCCAACAAGCAAATCGCCGCGGCGCTCAAGCTCAGCGAGTTCACCGTGAAGGTGCATCGCGGCCATGTGATGCAAAAAATGAAAGCAAAATCGTTGGCGGACCTCGTCCGCATGGCCGACAGCCTGGCGAGCCATAGCGCGAAGGTGCAATCGGCCAACACCTCAGTCTAATCGCCAACCGGCGCCGATTGCGATACACATTCTCAATTCGTGATTTGTTGGTGCGGCGCCGCTGCGGTTTGCGCCGCCGGGCATGCCAATCGAGTTTGCACAATGTCGATCAAGCCGGCGATTGCCGTTGTCGAGGACGACGATTCGGTGCGCGAGGCCACAATCGGCCTGTTGCGATCCAACGGCTTTATCGCCAAGGGGTTTTCGTCAGCGGCCGAATTCCTCAAATCCAACCGCATACGCATCACCTCGTGCCTGATCGCGGACGTGCAGATGCCGGAAATGAGCGGACTTGCGCTCTATGGCAGCCTGACCGCCTCGGGCCATCCCATCCCGACCATCCTGATCACGGCCTATCCCGACGATGCCGTGCGGAAGCGTGCATTGAACGCCGGCGTGACCGGCTATCTCGTTAAGCCATTCAGCGAAAAGGATTTACTTGACTGCATTGACATGGCCTCCAAGCACAATGCGCTGCTCGCGCCGGTCAAAGCGTAAATAAACAAATAGATCGTGTCGCGCAAAACGAAGTTGATTGCCGCTCGCGGAATTTCATTTTGGATCGAGATACCGGAAAGGCGTAGGCGACCGACACCTGAGTGTAATCGCAAATCCGATTTTACCGTGCGACATTAATTGGCAATTGCCTCAATTCAATGATGGCAAAAAATATAGGGGGCGACCATGGAGCGATCTTCGCGGCGTGCGCGGCTATGTGCAGGAGTTGCGCTTTCATCTTTGATGCTAATCGCAGCGGGGAGCTCGCCCGGCAAACGCGGAAGCCAGCGAAGCGCAGATCAAGGCGATGCAAGCCCAGATCGAGCAGCTCACGAATACCGTGAATAAATTGATGGCGGCGCAGAAAGAAACTGCCGCCGAGACCAAGGCCGCCAAGAAGCAGGCGATCCAGGCGGACGCCAATGCGGCGCAAGCCAAGGCGAGCGTGGCTGAATCGAAGCGGGTGCCGGTCAAGACGGGATGGGGCGGGCTCGACGCCCACGGCCACGCCTTCCTCGAACGCAAACCCGGCAAGTCGTTGACGTTCTACACGCCCGGCGGTGAAATTACGACCTACGGCCAACTCGACGTTTCGATCGATGCGACGACCAAGGATGCCAGGGACTCCGGTCGTTCCGGCCATTCCGTAGGTGCCACGCCCGGAGGGATGCCGGTCGGCAATTTCGGCTGGATGCCCGCAAATCTCGACCAATATTTCGTATCTGGGCGTCCGCGGTTTCCAGCGGATCGGCGATCAGCCCTTTAACTTCGTCTACCAGTTCGAAGCCGGGATCGACATTTCGGCCAATCCCGGCATCAAGCAGTCCAACAGTAACCTGAGCAACCAGGTTAACGGCGCGTCTGTTCAGCCGGAACAGCTACATCGGCTGGCTTCGCCGAGCTGGGGCGCCATCAAGATCGGCAAATCGGATGGGCCCTACAAGAATTCGACGGCGGATGTTCAATCCATTCTCCGGCATGCTGGGCGACTACTCGGTCATCATGGGCAATTCGGGCGGCGACAACCGCGTCGAATTCGGCACCCGGCTCAGCCACGCGATCTGGTACGAATTGCCGAACTGGAACGGCCTCAAGTTCAATGTCCTGTTCGCGCCGGGCCAGAACCGCGCCGATGACAGCGGCAATCTCGCCGCGGGCGAATCCGATTGCGCCGGCGGCAACGATCCGACCAGCGGCGGAAATACGCTGGTGTCGTGCAGCGACGGCGCGTTCAGCAACGCTGTGAGCGCCAGCCTCACCTACACCAACGGCCCGCTCTATATGTTGGGCGCCTATGAATTCCACCAGAACGTCAACCGCTCGAGCGATCTTGCCGGCGCCTTTGGCGTCGGTTTCTACCCCCGCCTTCCGCAAGACTGCTCGGCGTTTCCGAGCGCCGACCGCGATGCGTCTATGCAATGAGGATACCGCGAACGAAGACGCCATGAAGCTCGGCATCATGTATCACTTCCCGACCAAGACCACGGTCGGCGTCATCGGCGAACGCCTGCATCGCTACACGCCGTCGGAACTGGATTTCCAGAACGAACGTTCGCGTTACGGCACGTGGGTGGTCGTGAGCCAGGAACTGAACCCGAAGGACAGCGTGCATTTCGGCTGGGCCCATGCGTTTGCCTCGGTCGGCAACCCGGGCCAGCACAACGACACCACGCTGACGGACGTCAGCGGCGCCACTTTCGGGCCCAACAACAACGCGGCCGACATGCTGACCGCCGCGTACAAGCACAAGTATTCGGAGAACCTGACCTGGTACACCAACGTGGCGGCGACCTTCAACCATGCCGACGCCCATTACGACCTCGGCGCCGGCGGCCAGCATCACCACCGATTGCCACGATGCCGCTGGCGCGTCGGGCGGCATTCTCGCCAGCCCGCAATGCTGGACCGGCACGACGATCGTCGGCATCTCAACCGGACTGCAGTGGAAGTTCTGAAAACCGCTTCCACCTGAACCTCGACCCCGGCCTGCAAAGCCGGGGTCATTTTTTATGCGCGCTTGAACCGCCTCAGCCGCTTCGCGTCTTTCGCATTCGCCGCGCCTTCCGGCATCTTTCCTTCGAGCAGCGCCTCCACCTGCCGCACCGTGTCGAAGGCCTGGTGCTCGGCCGCGTCAGGCGTGAGGCCGGCGATGTGCGGCGTGGCGATCACGTCGGCGCGCTTCGCCAGCGCCAGTGACGGCATCTGGTCCTGCGCGCGCCCGACATCCATGGCGGCGCCGGCGATGCGCTTCTCGTCGAGCGCCGCGGCGAGCGCGGCCTCGTCCACCAGATTGCCGCGCGACAGATTGATGAAATAGGCGGTCGGCTTCATCGCGGCGAAGGCGGCATCGTTCATCAGGTTCTCGGTCGCCTCGTTGGCGATGGCGAGGCATATGACGAAATCCGACTTCGCCAGCAGTTCGGGCAGCGTGACTTGCGCCATCCCCGGCGCGCTGACTTTTTTATAGCGGGTCGCTGATCAGCACCGTCATGCCGAGCGCGACGCAGAGCGGCGCCAGATACTCGCCGATCACGCCATAGCCGATGATGCCCACGGTCGCGCCCTTGAGCTGGCGGCCCATGCGCGCCTGCGGCGCGCGGCCGGCGTGATATTCGGACGCGGCCTGCGTGACGAAGCGGCCGCAATCGACCATGAAGCCGATCGCCATTTCGGCGACCGAGGGAATAAAGCCGGGCGTGGCATGCGTCACCAGGATGCCTTGCGCGCTGGCAGCGGCGACGTCGATGTTGCGGATGTCGACTGCCACGCGCAGGAAAGCGACGACATCGGGTGCGTTGGCGAAGAATTCGGCCGGGCCCGGCGTCTGCCGGTCGGAGACCACGATGTCGCAGCCGCGCGCGGCTTGCGCCAAGCGCTTGGCGTCGAGCACTTTGTCCGGTCTCGTTGAGCCGCACCTCGCCGAGCTCGCGCAACGCGGCGAGCGCGCGCTCGCCGTAGTAGTTCTTCAACATGTCCGGGATGTGGGTGAGAAGTATCGTCGCCACTACATCGCCTTCTGCGGCGCGCTCGCCAGCAAGTCCTGCAATTGCTTGGCGTAGAACTTGGCGTTGCCGGTGGTGCCGTGGCCGCTGGTCTCTTCGCTCGCCGGGATCAGGTAGATGCGGCCGTTCTTGACGCGCTTGATCGCCGCTTCGGTGACGCCGGTCTCGGGCGGGTTGCGCTCGTCGTCGGCGGCGTTGATCAGCAGCAGCGTTGCCTGAATCTTCTCGAGGTCAGGCGCGGCGTCGAAATCGGCCGACGAACCCCAGGCCCACAGGAAATCGTTGGCGTCGGCTATCATCGGCGCGGCCAGCCGCGCATCGACGATCTTGTCGGCCTGCGCGTTGGTTGGCGCCGGCTTCTGATAGCGCAGCGTGCCGCCGGACGTGGCGATGCCGAAGAAAACCTGCGCGAGGTGCATCGAGGGCGGCTGCGTGGTGTAGTCGCCGTTGTTGTAACCGGGGTCATTGCGGATGATGTCCAGCATCATCCGCCGCAGCATCCAGTTGCGCGCCGCCATCGCGGTCGGCTGCGACGCCATCGGCACGGCTATGTCCATGTAGCCGGGATATTTCTCGGCCCACAGCCAGGCCTGCATGCCGCCCATCGAATTGCCGATGATCAGCCGCAGATGCTTGACGCCGAGACCTTCGCTGAGCAGGCGGTGTTGCGCCTCGACCATGTCGGCGTAGTCGTAGTGCGGGAATTTTGTCTTCAGACCGTCGGACGGCTTGGACGACTTGCCGTGGCCGAGGCTGTCCGGGATGATGATGAAATATTTCCTGGCGTCGAGCGGCTGGCCCGCGCCATACATTTCGCCGGCAAAGGCAGGGGTGAGCATGTTGGCGGCAGAACCGCCCGAGCCGTGCAGCACCAGCACCGGCTGGCCGGTCGGTTCGCCGACCGTTGTGTAATGCAGCTTGAGCTCCGCCATCGTCTCGCCGGTGTGAAATTTGAAATCGCGCGCGATCCATTCGCCCTGCTTGGGCGCGGGATAGTCGGCCGCAAGGGCCGCCGTTGCGGTCAGCATGAAGGCGAGCAGGGCGATTGTGGTGCGATGCATGGCGTATCCTCGGATGGCGCGTTGTGCGATGCGTTGGCGCAAGGCTATACCAACGGGGCAAGTCGCGGAACCGGGGGTGGCAGGCCGCGTTTTCGTGGGGGTAGAACGAGCTGCGGGGCTCAACGATGCCGTTTCTGGTTTATGCCGCCATTTTGATCGCCACCATTTTCAGCGTTGGGCTGGAATGGGACGCGCTGGTGCAGCCGTCGCAATCGACCCGGCGCGCCGTGCACGTGATCACCGAGGCGCACCCGCCGCTTGCGGTCCAACCTGCGACGCCTGCGCTTGCGCCCGCGGCTGCGCCGAAAGCCGTGCAGTCACCGCCTTCCGCCGTACCCGTACAGACCCGTGCCGAGCCGCCGTCTGTCCCGCCGGATCAGCCGGTCGCGGCGGAAACACCGGCGGGGCCGCCATGCGACGTGGAGGCGTGCACCGCCGCTTACCGGACGTTCCGCGCATCGGACTGCACCTATAATTCAAACACCGGGCGGCGGCTCTGCACCAAGGGCGTCGCAGAAGCTTTGCCTGACGGCGCAAATGCCGGCGCCGCGCCGGTGGCGGCGAATTGTCACATCCGCGCCTGTTCGGAGTCTTACAGCACGTTCAATCCGACCGATTGCACCTACCAGCCGCTCGATGGTCCGCGGCGAAGATGCGAGAAGTGAGGTTCGGCTAACGCTGCGACAGCTGCAATTTGCGGTGCTTTTGCTTATGCGCGGCCGCGAGTTGAATCGTCGGCGCGGCCGTTTTGGCTGCCACAGCAGGCTTGGCTGGTTTCGCCGCGGCGGCGCGGGTTGCGGCTTTCGCTTTCACATGCGTGGCGACCGTCGGGTTGGCGGACGTCGTGCGGGTCGGCGGCATCGGGATTCGCTCAGGCCCGTCCCAGGCCAGCAGGCCGGCGGCATTCTGACAGGGCGCACTCCGCGGGATCTTCACCGCCGGGCTGCCGGCCTCCGCGACCGTCCATCGTTCCGCTGCGCGGCCGGTGATCGAGCGGACGTAACCTTGTGTCTCCTGCGGCAGCTTGCCCTTCTTGGCGAGCCAGTCCTGGATGCGTTTCGGTCCCGCATTGTAGGCGGCGGCGGCAAGCCCGAGATTGCCGAACTGTTGCACCAGCCCGCGCAGCAGACGGGCCGAGGCGCGAATTGCCGGCACCGGATCGAACGGATTGTCGAGGCCCATGTCGCTCGAAGTCTGCGGCATGAATTGCGCGATGCCTTGTGCGCCGGCCGGGCTGACGACGCCCGGCCTGAAGCCGCTTTCCTGGAACAAGAGCCGGATGAAGAACGGCGCGGGCACGTCGTTCGACTGGGCGGCTTGCGCGAGCGTAGCGCAGATTTCCGCGCGCGAACGGTTGACTACCGGCTTCGGCACTGGCGGAAGCGGCGGCGCTTGCAAGAGTTCCGCCGAATCCTCGCCTTCAAGCGAGAACATCGAGAATTCCGTCGTGTCGCGCGGTCGGGTCCTTGTCCTGCGTGCTTTCGCCGCTGTCAGCGGGCATAGTGCTCGCCGAAGTTTTCTCCTTGACGATGGAAGCGCTGGAAAAATCTAGGGAGCGAAAGTTTCGGATCGACGCCGAGGGAGCCGGACAATGTCGCGAGACACAGGCAGGCGGGCACAAACAAATGCCGCATTGTGCTCGGTCCCCGATATGCCGGCGGCGATGGAACCCGCTACCGCAACAGAATGGATTGAAAGGAGAATGCCCCTTCGTTCCTTCGGCTTGTGCAAGCCAATCAAGACCGATTTTGGGCAACAAAAAGTTCCCAACGGCGCGCGTGGGAACGCGGGCGTGCTCGGCGCTGCGTTGGGTCCAAGACTCGATGTGTCCAACACTCAAAAGAGTTAAATCGAAATAGGCCTGTCATGCGAATTCTTATGCGGCTCCTTCCATTTCTCGCCGTTCTCATCGTCGGCGCGGGCACTATGCTGTTGGGCCTCGACCTGATGACGCTGCCGCAAACGCCCGCCCCGCGGTCGGTCAGTGCACCGAACAAATTGGCGCAGCATGAGGCCGATCAGCGCACGGAAAAAACCGAAGGCGATGTCAGCCGCCCGTTGACGCCGCTGTATCCGGCGAACCCCGGCGGCGCCAAGGACGTGCGCATGGTCTATCCGCCGAATAACCAGTCGAACAATCAACCAAATAATCAACCAAAATAAAGCGATCAAACCCCCGCTGCGACCGCAACGACCGGCGCGGCGCCCGTGAGCGAGCAGAAGACAAACGCAACGGCGGCAGCCGACAGCAAGGCATCGGCGGCGCAGCCGCAACAGGCGCAGTGCACGCGCACCGCAGCCGGCGCCGAAACTTCAAGCGGCGAAGATGGAGGAGCCGTCGGCACAGAAAGCAGCGCAGGACGTTGGGGTGAAATCCGCTTCGAACCACTGCGACGTACAGGCTTGCACCAACGCCTATTCATCGTTCCGCGCGGCGGATTGCACCTACCAGCCGTTCGAGGGGCCGCGCCGCGCCTGCATCGCGCCGCCTGCGCAACGTTCGGCGGCACGTGTGCAGCCGCACGCCACCGCTCCGGCGTACACGCAGCGCGAGGTCGAGTCGCGCGCCGAGCCCGCAAACGTTACGGTGGATGATGATGACGATCCCGATGCAGCCGGGCTTATAGGCGGGCGGCGGGTGATCATCCTGGATAGAAATTACAGGCCCTGGCACTGATTGAGCGCCGGCGCCTCAGTAAATCACCACGCTGCGGATCGACTTGCCTTCGTGCATCAGGTCGAAGGCGTCGTTGATCTTGTCGAGCGGCATGGTGTGGGTGATCAGGTCGTCGATATTGATCTTGCCGTCCATGTACCAGTCGACGATTTTCGGCACGTCGGTGCGGCCGCGCGCGCCGCCGAAGGCGGTGCCGCGCCAGACCCGGCCGGTGACCAGTTGGAACGGCCGCGTCGCGATTTCCTGGCCCGAGCCGGCGACGCCGATGATGATGCTCTCGCCCCAGCCGCGGTGGCAGCATTCCAGCGCCTGGCGCATGACGTTGCACATTGCCGATGCATTCGAACGAGAAGTCGGCGCCGCCGCCGGTGAGATCGACGATCGCCTGCACGACCTTGTCTTTGCCGACCTCGTCGGGATTGATGAAATGCGTCATGCCGAATTTCTCGGCGATGGCGCGGCGGCCGGGATTGAGATCGATGCCGATGATCTTGTCGGCGCCGGCCATGCGCGCGCCCTGGATGACGTTGAGCCCGATGCCGCCGAGGCCGAACACCGCGACATTGGCGCCGGGCCACACCTTGGCGGTGTTGATGACGGCGCCGACGCCGGTGGTGACGCCGCAGCCGATGTAGCAGATCTTGTCGAACGGCGCGTCCTCGCGCACTTTGGCCAGCGCGATCTCCGGCAGCACGGTGAAATTGGCGAAGGTCGAGCAGCCCATGTAGTGGAACACGGCGTCGCCGTCGCAGCGGAAGCGGCTGGTGCCGTCCGGCATCAGGCCCTTGCCCTGCGTGGCGCGGATGGCGGTGCAGAGGTTGGAGCGGCGCGACAGGCAGGTTTTGCACTGCCGGCATTCCGGCGTGTAGAGCGGGATGACGTGGTCGCCGGCTTTCAGCGTGGTGACGCCCGCGCCGACCTCGCGCACGATGCCGGCGCCTTCGTGGCCCAGGATCGCCGGGAAGATGCCTTCCGGGTCGGCGCCCGACAGCGTGTAGGCGTCGGTGTGGCAGACGCCGGTCGCCTTGATCTCGACCAGCACCTCGCCGGCCTTCGGGCCTTCGATGTCGATGGTCTCGATGGTGAGCGGCTCGCCGGCCTTCCAGGCGACGGCGGCGCGGGTTTTCATGGCTGCCAGGCCGCTTCTTTTGGCTTTCGACGCTGCGCCGCTGTCGTCGCGCGTCGGAGCGATCACCTTGCACAATGCGCGCAGCACGTCCGTGACGCCTTGCCGCGAGGCCGACGACAGCAGCAGCGGCGTCTTCTTGCAGGCCTTCTTCAGTTTCGCGGCCTGCGCCTTGATCGCTTCCGGCGTCATGCGCGTCGACCTTCGTCAGCGCGACGATCTCCGGCTTGTCGGTGAGGCCGTTGCCATAGGCTTCCAGTTCGGCGCGCACGGTCTTGTAGGCGTCGCCGGCGTCCTCGCCGGTGCCGTCGATCAGATGCAGCAGCACGCGGCAGCGTTCGGTGTGGCCGAGGAATTGGTCGCCAAGACCGACGCCTTCATGCGCGCCTTCGATCAGCCCGGGCAGATCGGCGAGCACGAATTCGCGCTCGTCGACGCGCACGACGCCGAGCTGCGGATGCAGCGTGGTGAACGGATAGTCGGCGATCTTCGGCTTGGCGGCGCTGACCGCGGCGAGAAAAGTGGACTTGCCGGCATTGGGCAGGCCGATGATGCCGGCATCGGCGATCAATTTCAGCCGCAGCCGGATGGTGCGCTCCTCGCCGGGCTGGCCGGGATTGGCCTTGCGCGGCGCCTGATTGGTCGCGCTTTTGAAATAGGCGTTGCCGAAGCCGCCATTGCCGCCCTTCATCAGCGTGATGCGCTCGCCGGCTTTGGTGAGATCGGCGAGCAGCGTCTCGCCGTCCTCCTCGTAGACTTGCGTGCCGACCGGAACTTTCAGCACCACGTCCTTGCCATTGGCGCCGTGCATGTCCTTGCCCATGCCGTTGCCGCCGGACTTGGCCTTGAAGTGCTGCTGATAGCGGTAATCGATCAGCGTGTTGAGGCCGTCGACCGCCTCGATCACGACGTCGCCGCCTTTGCCGCCGTCGCCGCCGGAAGGCCCGCCGAACTCGATGAACTTCTCGCGCCGGAACGCGATGCAGCCGTTGCCGCCCGCGCCGGACTGCACATAGACCTTGGCTTCGTCGAGGAATTTCATGGTGTTAGCGTATATCGCGGTTTGTGGCGCGATTTCGCACGGAATAAATCGGCGCCTCGGCCGATCTAGTCCCCTGAATAGCGCATTTGCAGGGAGACTTTCCATGACGGCGCACGACCACGACCACGGCGACGGCCCCACCCGCCGCAAGGTGCTGGAATGCATGACCTGGGCCGGCACCGGGGTGCTGTGGACTATTTCCGGCGGGGTGCCGCATTCGCTCGGGCTTATCGATGAGGCCTCGGCGGCTGAGCCAAAGGGCCTGACGTTCCTGCAAATCAGCGACAGCCATATGGGCTTCGACAAGCCGGCCAATCCAAACGCCAAGGGCACGCTGGAAGAGGCGATCGGGCGCATCAAGGCGATCCCGAAAAAGCCCGCCTTCATGATCCACACCGGCGACATCACGCATCTGTCGAAGGAGTCGGAATTCGACGACGCCGAAAAGATCATCTCGCAGGCCAAGCTCGACGTGCATTACGTGCCGGGCGAGCACGACATCATCGATCCCGACATCAAGCTCTACAAAGAACGCTACGGCCGCGGCACCAAAGGCTCGGGCTATTACTGGTTCGACGCCAATGGCGTGCACTTCATCGGCCTGGTCAATGTCGCCAATCTCAAAGGCGGCGGCATGGGCAGCCTCGGCGACGAGCAACTCGAATGGATCGAGAACGATCTCAAGGGCCGCTCGGCCTCGACGCCGATCGTGGTGTTCGCGCATATCCCGTTGTGGGCGGTCTATCCGCAATGGGGCTGGGGCACCGAGGATAGCGCGCCGGCGCTCGGCTACCTGAAACGCTTCGGCTCGGTGACCGTGCTTAACGGCCACATCCATCAGGTGATGCAGAAGGTCGAGGGCAACGTCACCTTCCACACCGCGCGCTCGACCGCGTTCCCGCAGCCGGCGCCCGGCTCGGCGCCCTCGGCCGGTCCGATGAAAGTGCCGGACGACAAATTGCGCACCATGCTCGGCACCGCCAGCGTGACCTTCAAGCAGGGCGAACAGCGGCTCGCCATTATCGACACCCCGCTGCAGAGCTGAGCCCATGACATTTGCAAGAACTCTCGCGCTTGGCGCGATGGCCGGGCTTGTGGCTGTTGCGATCGCAAGCCCGGCCAGGGCGGCGACCATCGAGGTGAAGATCGACAACTTCACCTTCAACCCGCAGCAGATCACGGTGAAAGCCGGCGACACCGTGACGTGGATCAATGACGACGACATTCCGCACACCGTGACGTCGCAAGACCATGGCGTTCCGATCGAAGGCGCTCGATACCGACGACAAGTTCTCGTTCACATTCGCGACACCGGGCAGCTTACGCGTATTTTTGCTCCTTGCATCCGCATATGACCGGCACGATTGTGGTGGAGGCGGAAAGTAACGCAATGAGCCGCGAGTGTATCGCCCGATGATCGGCGGATGGCGAGCGGCGCGGCGATTTCAACGACGGCAACCGGGCCGAGCGTTTCAAGACGCTCGCGCTGCCGCATCTCGACGAGGTTTACACGCTGGCGCGCTATCTTTTGCGCAGCGCCAGCGATGCCGACGACGCGGTGCAGGAATGTTACCTGCGCGCGTTCCGCCATTTCGACACGTTCCGCGGCGGGCCGATCAAGCCCTGGCTGTTCGCGATCCTGCGCAATGTCTGCCACGCCAGTTACGCCGGCAGCGCGCGGCTGGTGTTTACCGCGGACGATGTCGACGCCGCCGCGGCGGCGGCCAAGCCGATCTGGCGCGAGGACACCGAAACGCCCGAGCAGTCGATGCTGCGCCGGCACGATACCGACACCATGCGCCGGTTGATCGGCGAACTGCCGGCGGAATTCCGCGAGGTGATCGTGCTGCGCGAGATCAACGATTTGTCCTATCGCGATATCGCAATTGTCATCGAAGCGCCAATAGGAACGGTGATGTCGCGGCTGGCGCGCGCACGCGGGATGCTGCGCGAGGCCTGGATCGCGGCGGAAGGCAGGAGTGAGCGATGAATTGCGACGAAGCCAAGGTCCTGGTGCATGCGCTGATCGACGGTGAGCTCGATGCCGGGCACGCGCGCGAGCTCGAGGCGCATATCGTCGGCTGCGCGGATTGCGCGGCGCATTTGCGGGACTTTCAGGAGCTGCGCAAGGCCATGACGCCGGCGAGCCTGCGCTATACGGCGCCTGCGAGCCTGCGCGCCCGGATCGAAGGCAAGCTGCCAACGCCACGTGCGGCTGCCGCCAGCCGGCGCTCGGTCATCAAGGGTTTCGGGGCGGGTGCGGCCCTGAGCGCGTTGGCCGCCTCGGGGGTGCTGGTGATGGTCATGCGGGGCGACGACCAGAAGCGCATCCTGGACGAAGTCGTGTCGGCGCACTCTACGTTCGTTGCAGGCCCAGCATCTGATCGACGTGCAATCGAGCGACCAGCATACGGTCAAGCCGTGGTTCAATGGCCGACTCGATGCCGCTCCGCCGGTGGCCGACCTGACCGCGCAGGGCTTCACTCTGCTGGGCGGACGGCTCGATTATGTCGACGCCAAGCCGGTGGCGGCCATCGTCTATCGCCGCCGCGTGCACATCATCAATCTGTTCTGCGCCCCGGCGCCCGGCTCGGGCCATCGCGCCGCGACGATGGAAAGCCTGCACGGCTTCAACGTGCGGCGCTGGAGCGACAACGGCCTCGATCTCTGGGCGGTCAGCGACATCAATGCCGACGAGCTGATGGAATTCGGCGAAAAATTCGAGGCGGCGCTCAAGCAGTGACAGTAAAATTCGTCGTGCCGTCGCGCTTGATGCGCTCCAGCAAGTCGATTTCCCACGACAGATATTCGTTCATGGCGGCCTTCGGGTCGCCGGCGCGCTCGTAGGGCTTGAGCCAGACATCGAGCGGCTCGTCCGCCATCTTGGCGTCGGTCGAGAGCGGGAAGCCCATCGCGGCCCAGGCGGCGTTGCCGCCTTTGAGCCAATGCACCGGCTTTTCGGTCAGCGCGCGCGCTTCCGTCAACCAGCAAGGCCGGCGAGCACGCCGTCCTCGGAGGTGAGCACCACGGTGCCGTTGAGCGGATTTTGGGAAACGCCTGCGCAAGGCGCGAGCGGATGGCGAACCAGGCGCCGGGAATGTGACCCTTGCGGTAATGCGGGCTGGGCGACAGGTCGATCACCGTCACGTCGTCGATCTCAAGCACTTTGGACGCATCGATCGCGGCGTCGGCCGGCGGCGTGCCGAGCAGGGGGCTTGCTGGCGCGCCGGTTTCATTTCCGGCTTCCGGCAGCACGGCGACATCTTTCCAGCCCATCTGCTTGAGCCAGGACGCGGTCATCACCGCGCGCACTTCGTTGTCGTCGCTAGAGCACGATGCGGGCGCCAAGCGTGCCGGCATAGAGATCGGTCGCCTGCACCAGTTGCCCGCCGGGCGCCGAGAGCGCGCCGGGAAAATGGCCGCGCTGCGTATTCGGCCGGATCGCGCACGTCGAAAATATAGAGCGTGCGCGCGGTGTCGCTCTGCCAGCGCGCAAGCGTGGCGCGGTCGATGCGTTCGATGCCGAAGCGGCGCGCGACCTCGGCGGTTTTCGATTTCGCCCAGGCCAGCGTCGCGCTGCTGGAACCGCGGGCGCGCGCCAGTCTTTGCCGTGATCGCAGGTCAGCCCGGCGAGATGCCAGCCCATGGTGCCGTTGCGCAGCGCCACGACTTTGTTGGGCACGCCGGCATTGATCAGCGATTGCGCGCCGATGATGCTGCGGGTGCGGCCGGCGCAATTGACCACGACCAGCGTGTCGGGCGAGGGCGCGATGTCATGCACGCGCAACACCAGTTCGGCGCCCGGCACGTTGATGCCGGTCGGGATCGAGATGCGCGAATATTCGTCGTAAGGGCGGCTGTCGAGCACCACCATGTCGGTCTTGGCACGCATCAGCGCGTCGAGTTCCGTCGGCGCTGACGCTGGGCGTGCGGCTCTCATGCTCGATGAATTCGCCGAATGCCTTGCTCGGCACGTGCACGCCGGAGAACAGCTCGAAACCGGCCGCGGCCCAGGCCGCGATGCCGCCGTCGAGATAGAGACAGATCGCTATAACCGGCGCGCGCAAGAATGTCGGCGGCGCGCGCGCTGAGGCCGTCATTGTCGTCGATCAGCACGATGCGCGTGGCTTTGCGCGGCACCAATTGCGCGAAGCGCAGTTCGAGCCGGCTCAGCGGCACATTGCGCGCCCACAGCAGATGATTTTGCGAGAAGATCAGTTCCTCGCGCAGATCGATCAGCGCCAGCTCACCGCCGTCGCCGAGCATGGCTTTGACGGCGGCGGGACTGACCGGGCGAAGCATCGTTTTAGACTGGGGTTCGTGCGGGATTACGACGAGGTCCCCGTATACATTTGCGCGACCTCGCCGGTTTTCAGGTCGATCTTGATGCGCGGGATCTTGTCGAGATTGGTGCCGGTGACGCGGATGAAGCGCGCGTAGTCGGGATAATCGATCGAGTGGATCTTGCCGTCCTGGTAGATGCCGGCCTTGCCGGGGGTCAGGCGATATTTCTTCACCGGCTTGAGCTTGGCGTGCTTGGGATCGGCGCCGTTATCCTCGCGCTCCCATTCGATCATGTCGGTGTATTTGGTGGCCTGGCCGTAGATCGCCCAGGAAGCGCCGTGATCGTGCGGCGGCGAGACGCGCGCCTTGTCGTTGATGTGGGCGAGCACCTGGAAGCCGAGCTTGGGATCCTCGTAGAGAACTTTCAGCCCGCGCGGCTGGTCGTCGCCGGCATATTTGGCGATGAAATCCGGGTTGGCGAGCAGCGTCTCGAGTTTGACGCGCACCTGTTCGCGGCCCGCAGGGCCGCGATCGCGGGCCAGCGTGGTTTTGCAATCGGCGATGAATTGGTCGAGGTCGTAAGCCATGGTGGTCCTCCCTGGCGGAGACGGGCAGGGCGCCATTTTCGCAAAACCTGACGCAGGATGCTAGCGGCCCTTCGGCCGCAAGTCGCTTTTATGGAACGATCGCGTCGGCCTCGATCTCGATCAGCCACGACGGGTCGATCGCCTGGACGATTTGAATCATCGTCGCGGCCGGGCGGATGTCCTTGAAGAATTCGCCGTGGGCGCGGCCGGCCTCTTCCCAGCCTTTCATGTCTTTCAGGAACATGCGCGTGCGCACGATATGTTCGCGCTTTCCGCCGGCGTCATTGATGGCTTTCTCGATGATCTCAAGGCAACGCTTGGTCTGGCCGTACAGATCGCCGGGGCAGGCGGTGCCGCCCGCTGCGGCAATCGGCGCGGTGCCCGAGACCGCAATATGCGGTCCGACGCGCACCGCGCGCGAAAAGCCGATCTTCGGCTCATAGGGCGAGCCGGACGAAATGAGTTTGCGTTCCATCACATCACCTTTTTCATCCTTCCCCAGCCCTTGATTGCGGACCAGATGCCGCGCTCGAGCCGGAAGCGGTCGATCGGCGCCGACGACTTGATCGCATTGATGCGATAGAGCCCGACACCGGTCCATTGGAAGCCGCATTTCTCCAGCACCCGGCGTGAGCCCGGGTTGGTCACGCGGGCGCCCGCCTGCAGCGCCTCATGGCCCAAGTCCGTGAAGGCGTAGTCGATCACCGCGTGCAGCGCCTCGGTGGCGTAGCCGTGGCCCCAATGCGGCACGCCCAGCCAGATGCCGAGCTCAGGCGTCGGCTCCTGCATCACGATCCCGCAGGCGCCGAGGATCGATCCGTCGCGCAGCGTGATCAGGAATACGGTGTCGCCGCCGGGTGTGTTGGCGCCGGTAATGAAACCCTCGGCATCCGACATCTTGTACGGATGCGGAATGCGCGCCGTGTTTTCGGCGATCCGGCGATCGTTGGCGAGCGCCGCTACCGTTTTAGCGTCCGCGAGACGCGGCGCGCGCATGGCAAGCCGCTTGGTCTCGAGGACGGGGATACAGCCTTCGTGGAAGGTCTCTCTCGGTATGCGTTCCAGCAGTGTCATGACACGGGCTCCAGGTTTCAACGCGGTTGAAATGCGAAGAGGGGGAGCCGGTCACCCGTCTCCCCCTCTCGAAGCCCTGGAAGGCCCCGCCGGTTCGACTGAATGACCGGCGGACCTCGATTTTTGGTCTACCGTTTTATTCCGCAGCCTCCGTCATCGGTACGATCGACACGTAGGTGCGGCCTTTAGCTTTGGTTGCGAACTGAACTTTGCCGTTTACGAGTGCGAACAGGGTGTGATCCATGCCGACGCCGACATTACGGCCGGCATGCCACGTGGTGCCGCGCTGACGCGCCAGGATATTGCCGGCCACGACGATCTCGCCGCCCGACTTTCTTCAAGCCAAGGCGCCGGCCCGCGCTGTCGCGGCCGTTGCGTGAAGATCCGCCTGCCTTTTTGTGTGCCATAACTGCTCTCTCGAATTCGCAGACTATATACACCGATTCCGTGAAGGAATCATCTCACTTTTTCTTGCTACTTCTTTTTGCCCTTTGCGGCGGGCTTTTTTGCCGCCGGTTTCTTGGACTTGGCGGCCTTGGCCCTGGCTGGTTTAGCCTCGGCCATTTCACCCTCGGCTTTAGCCTCCGCTTTCGGCTTGGGCTCGCGTTTAGGCCGCGGCTTTGCCTCTTTCGAGGGCTTAGCGCCATCGGTCAGGATCTCGGTGATGCGGATCACCGAAAATTCATGGCGATAGCCGCGCTTGCGGCGCGAATTCTGACGCCGGCGCTTCTTGAAGGCGATCACCTTGTCGCCGCGGGTGTGCTGGAGCACCTCGCCGGCCACCGTCGCACCGGCAATGGTCGGCGTGCCGAGCTGCGGCGTATCGCCACCGAGCACCAGCACTTCGCCGAACTCGACGATCTCGCCTGGCTGGCCGTTGACGCGGTCGATCCGGATCACGTCCTCGGCGGCCACCCGGTACTGTTTACCGCCGGCTTTAATGACTGCGAACATCGTTCTTCCCTCGTGTTCGATCCCGGTGCTCGGAGGATTCCGGACCGGCTTCTTTCAGTCGGATTTAGTTGTGTTTTTAAGGGCTTAGAGGCCCTGAAAAGCACGCGGACCCAAGGGCCCGCGTTCGGCCATCTTATGGCGGGGAAAAGTGCGGCCTGTCAAGAAAAGGCTGGCACTTTCGGCCACCCCCGGGAGGTCCGGAAATCGTTAAGGCGATATGTCAGGTCCCGATTTTGGCGGTCGCCTCGGCGGCGGCCATAGCACCGTTCTCGGCTTCATTCTCCGGCTGCGCCAGCCGGTAGCCGACGCCCAGTTCGGTGACCAGAATCTTGGGCAAATCCGGCTGCGGCTCGATCTTCTGGCGCAGCTTGCGCACGAAAATGCGCAAATAATGCGTGTCGTGCACGTGGATCGAGCCCCACACTTCCTTGAGCAAATGCTGATGCGTGACCACGTTGCCGGCGTGCTGCGCCAGTACCTGCAGCAGCCGGTATTCCTTCGGCGTCAGTGTGAGGCGGGCTGCCGTTGAGCATCACGGCGCGGGCGGCAAGATCGATGGCAAGCGGACCGGCCTTGACGGTCGGCTCGCCGCTCGCCGCGCGCATCTGCCGGCGCAGCGCCACGCGCACGCGTGCCAGCAACTCCGCCATGCCGAACGGCTTGACCACGTAATCGTCGGCGCCGAGTTCGAGCAGATGCACCTTTCTGCGCTTCGGTGGAGCGCACCGAGAGCACGATGATCGGCACGGTCGACCAGGAGCGGATGCGCTCGACCACTTCCGAACCGTCCATGTCGGGCAGGCCGAGGTCGACGATCACCAGATCGATCGGCCGCAGCGTAGCCGAGCGGATCGCCTCGGCGCCGGTGCCGGCCTCGTGCACCATGAAGCCGTTGAGTTCGAAACCGGTGCGCAAAAAGCGGCGGATCTGAATCTCGTCATCGACGATCGAGCACGATCGGGGCTGGTTCATTCATCTGCTTCGCCTTCCATTTGCGTGACCGCGGCTTGAGTTACCGGCAGCTCGATCGCCATCGACGTGCCGAGAGCCGGGGCCCTCGCTGATGGCTTTTATTTTGCCGCCATTGGCGGCGATGAAGGCGCTGGCGATCCACAGGCCGAGGCCGGAACCGCTGGTGGTCGTGGCATGGCGTTCGCCGCGCGCGAAACGATCCCAGATTTTGCTCTGCTCGGCCGCCGTCAATCCGGCGCCTTCGTCGCTGACACTCACGATCATGCGGCCGTCGCGCGCGCGCGCCGCCACCGAAATTTGCGAGCCGGCAGCCGAGTATTTCACCGCGTTGTCGAAGATCTGCACCAGCGCCTGCTGTACCAGCACCGAATCGACATGGATTAGCGGAAGGTCGTTCGGCAAATTCAGCAGAATGCGCCGGTTGGACATGCGGTGGCGACAGCGCTCGACCGCCGAATTGACGATGTCGGCGGGGTCGGCCCATTCGATATGCGGCTTGATGCCGTCGCTGCTGATGCGACTGGCATCGAGCAGGTTCTGGATATCGTTGTTGAGGCGCTCGGCCTCGTCGCGCACGTCGTGCACCAGCGCCTTGAGCGTTCTCTTCGTTTTGCAACGCCGGCGCCGCGCTCAGCACCGTGGCGGCGCCGAGGATCGAGGCGAGTGGCGTACGTAATTCGTGGCTGACCGAGCCGATCAAGCGCCTCGCGCAATTGTTCGGTCTGCGAACGCATGCGGGCCTCGCTGATGGCGTGCGCGACGCCCAGCCGCTCCAGCGTCGCGGTGGCGTCGGACAGCACCGCGTCGACGCGGATGCGCAACTCGTCTGAGCTTTCCTGCGACGCGCGGCCGAAATTGATCGCGATGACGCCGAACTCCGAACTCTTGGGCGACACCGCGCGGATCAACCAGATGTCGCCGCTGTTGGCGGTCACGGTCACGGCGCTGTTGGCGGCATCCGCATTTTGAATTCCGACCTCGTGCGAGCCCGAGATCGCCGGGCGGCCTGCCGCAACATTCGGCGACTTCGGCACGAACGTGCTTCGGCACCGTACACCGGCGCGCCGCCCGCTGCCGCGGAAGGCCTCGCGCGCACTGGCGAACAGCACGACTTTGCGCTGCATGACGGCGGCGAGGTGGTCTTCGATGGCGGCGTGAATGTCGGACACGTCGAACGCCACCGCCAGCCGGCGCGAAAAGGCGTAAAGATCGCGCAGATCGATCTCGCGCTGGCGCGAGACTTCCAATTGGCGTTTGAGCCGGGTCGCGAGATGGCTCACCACCACCGCGACGAAGATGAACAAAGCCAGATTGACGACTTCGTGCGGATCCGTGATGCGGAATGTGTATAGCGGCGGGAAGAAAAAGAAGGCGGAAGCCAGCACCCCGCAGACCGCGGCGAAGATCGCCGGCACGATGCCCCAGCGCGTGGCCGCGATGACCACCGGGAGGATATAGACCACCGAGCCGTGGCCGAGCCCGGTTTCGATGATGAGCGTGTAAATCAGCGTCGTGACGACCGCGATCATGCCCAGCGTCAACAGGATGGCCGCGCAATTCCTTGCCGATGCGGTCGAATTTTAGGGTGTTGAGCATGCTCATGGCCGCCGATGGCCGGGGTTGCTGGCTACGCACAATATACGCCGCCAAAGCCTCTGTCTCTTGTCTCTCTGGTTTGCTTGGTTACATAGCAGCGTCCAAATTGGGCTTTTTCAGGCTCTTTTTGGGCTCCGGAGAGGTGGCAGAGCGGTTGAATGCACCGCACTCGAAATGCGGCATACGGGCAACCGTATCGGGGGTTCGAATCCCTCCCTCTCCGCCAGCCTTCGCTCCTCGGAACCTCGGCTGGCAAGCCAGTTGAGGACGAAGACGGCGCCGCTACATCCCCAGATAAGCCGCCTGGACCTGCTTGTTGTTCGCCAGTTCGGCGCTGGTGCCGTGCATGATCACCTTGCCGCTTTCCAACACATAGGCCCGCTGCACCAACGACAGCGCGCGGCTGACGTTCTGTTCGACCAACAAAATCGCCGTGCCCATGGCGTGGATCTCCTGGATTTTCTGGAAGGTGATATCGGTCACGACCGGCGCCAGCCCCAATGAAGGCTCATCGAGCATCAGCAGACGCGGCTTGAGCATCAGACCGCGGCCGACCGCAAGCATTTGCTGTTCGCCGCCGCTCATGGTGCCGGCGAATTGCTTGCGGCGCTCGGCCAGCACGGGAAAAATATTGAACACGAGCTCGAGCGTGCGGCTGCGCTCGGCCTTGGCCTTCGGCACGTAAGCGCCGATCTCGAGATTTTCCTGCACGGTCATTTCGGGAAAGACCTGACGGCCCTCCGGCACGTGGGCGATCCCCAGTTCGGTGATCTTGTAGGGCGGCAGCGACGCGGTGTCGGTTCCCAAAAAACTGATCGTGCCGGAAGTCAGCCGCACCAGGCCTGAGATCGCGCGCAGCGTGGTACTTTTGCCGGCGCCATTTGCGCCCAGCAAGCCGACGGCTTCGCCTTCGCCGACCTCGATGCTAACGTCGGCGACTGCCGGGACCGAGCCGTAACTGGCGCTCACTGCGGCAAGCGATAACATTCAGGTCGCTCCTGGCGTCGCGACATGCACGTAATTGGTGCCCAAATAAGCGCGGATGACTTCCGGGTTCGCAACGATTTCGTTCGGGTTGCCCTCGGCGATCTTCTGGCCGTGGTCGAGCACCACGATATGACGCGCAACCGCCATGATAGCGCGCATCACGTGTTCGACGATGACGATGGTCAATCCGCGCTTTGACAGTTTTCCAACCAGCGCGACGGCCTGATCGATCTCCGCAGGGTTTAACCCGGCCATGACTTCGTCGAGCAGCAATATCCTCGGATCGGTCGCCAGCGCGCGCGCCATTTCGAGCCGGCGCTGGTCGATGGTGGTCAGGTCGCGCGCCGGAGTGTGCTCTTTGGCTGTGAGCCCAACGAATTCGATCGCCTCGCGTGCCCGCGTTCGCGCGCCGTCGGGTTTTTTGTCGCGCAAGAATGCTCCGGTCATCACGTTGGCTAGCACCGTCATCGCGCCAAAAGGCTTGGCCACCTGAAACGTGCGCGCCAGACCGTGCGCGCAGATGTCATGCGGCCGTAAGCCGACGATCTCGCGGCCGAAGGCCGACACTGAACCGGTGTCGGGCCGATAAAAGCCGGTGATGAGATTGAAACTCGTCGTCTTGCCGGCGCCGTTCGGTCCGATCAGCGCGACGGTCTCGCTTTCCTTAACGGAAAAGCTCAGGTCCTGGACCGCGCGCAAGCCGCCGAAGCGCTTGCTGAGATTTTGGATGACGAGCGCCTCAGCCATCGAGCGCCGCCTCTTTTGCCGGCGGCGCGCGCACGATCCGCTGGTAGATTTCGGTCAGAACGCCAAGCAGTCCGGTCGGCCGCCACAGGATCACGCCGATCAGGATCAGGCTGTAAACAGTCAACTGAATACCGCCTACGCCGCTGCCGAGCCAGCTTTGCAGCAAAGCAGACGTCGCCTCCAGCAAGACCGTACCGAGCACCGGACCCCATAATGTTCCGACCCCGCCGACGATCGACACCAGCGCCGCCTCCACCGAAATATTGAAGCTGAACGCGGTATTCGGATCGATGAAATAGATGTACTGCGTGTAAAACGTGCCGGCCAAGGCGGTGAGAAACGCGCTGATCATATAAATGTCGCGCTTGACCTTCGGCGCATTAACGCCGATCGCTTCGGCGGCATCTTCATCCTCGCCGATGGCGACCAGATAAAATCCCATCCACGATTTTTCGATCCGGTAGGTGATCGCAAGTCCGATCGTCAACAGGCCGAGCGCTATGTAATAATACGGCGCCTTGGTTTCGAATTGCATCATGAGCGGCGCGCTGCCGAGGTTCGGGATGGTGGTACCCTCGGCGCCCCAGGCGAAATCGCGAAATTTGAGAAACAGCAGCATGAACACTTGCGCGGTTGCGATGGTGGCGATCGCGAAATAGGGCCCGCGCAGCCGGAAGCAAAGCGCGCCGATCGGCAGGCTCGCCAGCATTGCCACCACGCCGCCGGCCAGCATTCCGATCCAGGGCGAAATGCCGAAATCGATTTGCAGGATGGTCGAGGTGTAGGCTCCGAGCCCGAAATAAGCGGCGTGGCCGAGCGAAAGCTGTTTGGCGTAGCCGCCCATCAGGTTCCATGCGACGCCGATAAACGCGAACAACAACACCCGGATGAAAATGTCGACGACAAAGTGGCTGCTCACCATCAAAGGCAACGCAAGCAGAACCGCCGCCAGCACGGCCAGCCAGAGAGCCCCCGGTGTGCGCAGGCTGCGCATTATCGGGCGCCTCCGCCGGCCAGCCCGCTCGGCCGGAAAGCCAGCGTCGCCAGCAGCATCACGAACACCACGATCAAGCCCGAAGTCGGCGCCGACGAACTGAATTCCCAGCGACTCGGCAATCACCCATCATCAGGCTGGCGATGAGCGCACCTTTTATATTGCCCAGCGTGCCAAGGACGACGGCAACGAAGGCCATCAGCACGAACACTTGGCCGGCCGTTGGTGACGCCGGATAAAACGGCATCAGCAGCGAACCGGCGGCGCCGGCGAGCGCCAGCGACACCCCGGTGGCGACGCAGAACACACGATTGGGATTGATCCCCATCAGCATCGCCACCTCGGGCTTCTGCGCGGCGGCGCGCATCGCCTTGCCCATATCCGTGCTGTGCAGGAAGACCCAGAGAATGCCGCTCAGCACCATCGCAAGGACAAACGCGATCAGCTTTGCCGTCGAGACATAAAGCGGGCCGAGATGAAGCGCCTCGTCCGAATACCAGGTGTGCACCGTCCGGTAATTGGCGGTGAACAGCAGCAAGGCGACATTCATCAGCAGCAGCGAAAGCGCAAAGGTGAGGAAGATTTGCGGCATATCGCCAAGCCCGAGGACACGGCGGATCAGGAAATGCTGCAACAACACGCCGATCACGAACAGAACGGGCATCGAGATCGCCAGCGAGAGCAACGGATCGATGCCGTAGTAAGTGGCCAGGAAGAAGCTGATATACATGCCGATCATCACGAACTCGCCTTGCGCGAAGTTCACGATTTTCACGACGCCGAATATCAGCGTGACGCCGATGCTCACCAGCGCGTAGATACCGCCGATGAGCAGGCCGTTGATAACGGCCTGGGCCACTGTTTCAACCATTGCGTTTTACGGCGCTCAGGATTTCATCAACGGCGCGCGAGCGTCCTCTTTGGGGAAGATGCTGGCCAAGTCGCCGTGCTGCCATTGCACCCCGACCGGATGGCCGTAAATATTCTTGCCGTCAGGGCCGAATTTCACTTTCCCGCCAGGGCCCATCGCGGCGTAACCCGAGGAGACGTCGAGCGTGGCAAGCGCGTCGCGCACTTTTTGCGGGTCCGCCGACTTCGCCCGTTCGATCGCGTCGACGAGCATGAAAGTCTGTGCGATGAGGCCGCCGCCATACTCGAACAGGAATTCTCCATAGCGCTTCTTGTATTCCGCACTCAATTTTTGCGCGTTGGCGTCCGAGTCGTGGTTCCAGTGCGCCACGCCTTGCAGGCCTTCGGCGAGCGGTCCCGACGTTCTTGTAGAAGTCCGGAACGACGAAGCCGCCCGAACCGCCATTGATCGCGACTTTGAGGCCGACCTGCTTGACCGTGCGCACGATCAGAATGAGATCGTTGAAGTACGATACCGAGAATAACGCGTCGGCGCCGGAGGCCTTGACCTTGTTGATCAGCGGGCCGGCATCGGCAAAGCCTGCCGAATACGGCTCGAACAGCACGATCTCGACGCCTTCGCCGGGCGCCAACTCGCGCAGACCGTTCGATGTCGAGGTACCGAAGGCGGTGTTCTCGAACACCACCGCCACCTTCGGCTTGTCGTTCACCAGCTTGGACATTTGCAATTGCGCCTTGGCAAACTGCGAAGCGCGCGCGAACGGCGTAAAAGTATAGTGACGGCCCTTGTTAAGCAAATCGGAGCTCGAACCGGTAATCAGCGCCACTTTGGCGCGCTCCGCCACTTCGCTCGCGATCAGCGTCAGTGCGCTGGCATAACAGCCGTGAATCGCGGCCAGCTTGTTGCCGCTGATCAGGCGGTCGGTTTCCGTGCGCGTCACGGTGGTGTCGCTTTGCACGTCGGAAAGAATCAAATTGAGCTTGGCGCCGCCGAGCGACTTGATGCCGCCGGCCTCGTTCACCATCTCGACCGCGAGCTTGGCCGCATTGGCGCAGGCCTGGCCGATTTGCGCGAAGCTTCCGGTGACCGGATAGAGCCCGCCGATATTGACGGTTTCCGCCGCCAGGCCGATGCGCGGGACCGCCGCGAACGCGCCGGTGGCAAGCGCGCCGCCGGCGGCTTTAATAAGGAAGTCTCTGCGGCGTAGCGATTTTGTAGGCGTCCAACTCCGGCTCTTTTTCATGTTCGCCTCCCTGTGGCGTTAGAATGATCGCTTTGTCTGGCGCGGCCCGTGGCGAGACGCTTTGCCATTCTTGTTGTTGCGTCGATGCGACTATAGCGCTTGTTGCGCGCCGCCCAATCTGAGTCAATATTGTATACAACATTATATCTAAGATTGCAAACATCTGGTTTTTGTTTTATCAAGCGCGATGGCCTCGCACGGGGCTGATCATGCGACGCCGCGAACCGGCGGCGATGACATCGGAATAATGCCAGACGTCAAAGGCCTGACTTTCAGAACCCGAAGGATGGCGAGCCTAGCTATGACCGCCAGCAAGAAACTTCAACATAAGCCGTTGAAGCGCTCCGCGAGCATTCCGGTCAAGCGGCCGCCACGCAAAACGCCGTCCAAGCTCGACGCGCGGCACCCTGCCATCGCGGATGTCATCGCGACGCGTCTGGAAGAGGACATCGTGCTGGGTCGTCGTCACCCGCGTGAACGGCTGATCGAGCAGGATCTCTGCGAGCAATTCAACACGCATCGTGCCGACGTCCGGCTCGCTTTCTTCGAACTCGAGAAAAAAGGAATCATCCAGAGAATTCCAAACCGCGGCGCGATCGTGCGCGACCTCACGCCGAAAGAAGTGACGGAAATCTACACTGTGCGCGAAGAATTGGAGGTCATGGCCGTTCGAATTCTGCCATTCCCCGTTGCGCGCGGTGATCTCGAAAAGCTTGATGACATCCAGCGCCAGCACAGCGCCGCGATCGAGCGCGGCGATTTGCTGACCGTGTTCTACAGCAATCTTTATTTTCACCGAACCTTGTTTGAGTTATGCGGCAATATTTGTCTGATTGAGACGATCGAACAACTCGCGCAAAAAGTCTACGGTATTCGATCCTATGCCAATGCTTTCCCGGATGCGCTTGATCGTGCACGCCGTGACCACGTCGACATGATCGCGGCGTTACATACCTCGAATCGCGACGCTTTGATTGCGCTCACGCGACGCCATCTGGAGCTCTCGCCGGCGGCCTATATCCGCGCCTACGAACGCCGCTTTGGCGACGCCGGAAGATCGCAGTAAACCGCTTCAGAGTCTGGCTGAAAGGCGAGACATGTCATGTCATTGAGCAAAGATGATGTGGCGTTTCTAGAAGCTATGGATACACCCACGACCTGCAATGTCATTGAAGTCGCCGCGCCCGAGCGACGCGACCATGGCTACACGACCCGGTATCTGCATTGCCCTTGCCCCGCCCTGCGCGCCGGTGGCGCAGCTTTGCCGTTCAGCCTTCCACACCCAGGCCCTTGATCACCTCGTTGAGCCGGCGGAGCTTGTCGGGATCTGGACTAAGCGCCTTGCGCGCATCGGCGGCGGCGTCATGCGCTTTGTCGCGCTCGCCCAGCACCATATAGGCGCGAAGCAACCGCTCCCATCCGTCGATGTCGTTGCCGTCCTGTTTGAGCTTGTTGGCCAGCCGCGCCACCATGCCGCGGATCATCTGATTGCGGTCTTCCTCCTTCATCTGTCCCGCCGCCGCCATGTCTTGCGGGCTCGGACCTGGCGGTGCGGCCGCCGCCGCGCCGGGCGCCGCGTTACGCTCGATAGCATGGCGGACGACCTCGATCCAGGGCGCGCCCGGCGGCGCGCTGGCCAAAAGCTCGCGCCAGATTTTATCGGCATCGGCGCGCCGGCCGTCCTGGTCGGCCGCCATGCCCATATAGAAGCGCGCCATGACGTTATTGCCGTCGAGCGCGAGCGCGCGTTCGAAGGCGGCTTTGGCGTCAGCGGTGACCACGCCATTGGCGGCGGCAACCTGCGCCTCGCCCAAGTCGGCCTCGCGGCCCGGGCTGCTGCCGTTCAGCCTGATGGTGTTGCGCCAGGCGCGGACGGCGTCATCGTAACGGCCGAGCCGCATGTAAACCGGCGCGAGCACTTCCCAGCCGCGGCCGTCATCGGGGTCTTTCTGGATATGATCTTCAACCTGCGCGATCATGTTTTCGATCGAGCGGTTCTCGTTCGGCGCCCGCATGCGCGCCGCCAGCGGTTCGCCCGGCAATTGCGGCGAGCCGAGCGTGAGATAGAGCAGCAAGGCGCCCGATCGGCATCAAAACCAGAGCGGCGACGGCGGTAGCGCGGCGGCGCCAGAGCGATGACGTGTCCGATGCGGGCTTTTCAAGCTCCGCGGCGCCGGCGGCGGCAATCAGGCGGCGCGAAACCTCGACGCGCGCCGCGTCAGCCTCCGCCTCGCCAATAAGCCCGGCGGCGCGGTCGCGGGCGACTTCGTCCAACTGGTCGCGGTAGACCGCGATATCGCTGCCGCAGCGCAACGGCGCGCGCCGGCTCAACGGCCACAGCACGGCGAAGATCGCCGCCGCCGTCATCAATGCAAATACCAGCCAAAGCATCATGCCCGCATTCTACCCTCTACCCTTAATCGAGGGCAAAATGGGCCAGCTATGAAAATGAAATCAGGCCGCGCGGATTTGCGGACGCAGCTTTTGCAGCAGCGCCGGAACTTCCTTCGCCGGCCGAGGTTCGCTGAACAGGAAGCCTTGCACCTGGGTGCAGCCCTCGTCGCGCAGGATCTCCAGCTGTTCCTTGGTCTCGACGCCTTCGGCGGTCGTGATCATGCCCAGGCTGTGACCGAGCCGCGAGACAGCGCGGATGATGGCGACGCAGTCATTTTCCTTGCCGAGCTCGCGAATGAAGGAGCGGTCGATCTTGATCTTGTCGAACGGGAAGCTGCGCAAATAGCTCAGCGAAGAATAGCCGGTGCCGAAATCGTCCATGGAGATTCGCACGCCGAGCGCGCGAATCTGGTGCAGCACATCGAGCACGACCCTGTCGTCCTGCAACAGCACGGTCTCGGTGATTTCCAGTTCGAGGCGTGAAGCCGCCAGGCCGGACGTGCCCAAGGCGCCCACCACCGAGAGCGCGAGCGCCGGACTCCTGAATTGCGCCGCCGACAGATTGACCGCGACCGAGAGTTTGCCGGGCCATGTCATGGCGTCGCGGCAGGCCTGCTTGAGCACCCAGTCGCCGATCGGCACGATCAGGCCGATTTCTTCCGCCACCGGGATGAAATCGTCCGGGCCAATGAGGCCGCGCTCGGGATGGTTCCAGCGCACCAGCGCCTCAAAGCCGCTGACCTTGTCGCTCTTGAGATCGATCAGCGGCTGATAATAGAGCTCGAATTCGCCGGCCAGCAGCGCCTTGCGCAGATCGAGCTCGAGCGCGCGGCGCGCCTGCATCTGCGCGTCCATTTCGGGCTGGAAGAAATGATAGGTGCCGCGGCCTTCGCTCTTGGCTCGATAAAGCGCCATGTCGGCGTTGCGCAACAGCTGATCGGGTTCGTTTCCGTCGGTGGGCGCGATAGCGATGCCGACGCTGGTGCCGATCATCACCTGATGGCCGTGCACGTCGAAGACTTGCGAAATCGAATCGATGATGCGGGCCGCCAGCTCGGTCGCATCGGTCGGCCGGCCGCCGATCTGGATGATGGCGAACTCATCGCCGCCCAGGCGCGCGACCGTGTCGGCGCCGCGCACCGCCAGTTGCAGCCGCTTGGTCACCGCGCACAGCAACGCATCGCCGACCGGATGACCGAGCGTATCGTTGACGTTCTTGAAGCGGTCGAGATCGATGAACAGGACTGCCAATTTTTCCCCGCGCGCCAGCGACTGCTCCATCTGCTCGCGGAACAGCAACCGGTTCGGCAGATTGGTGAGCGCGTCATGGCGCGCCATGTGCATGATTTTCGTTTCGGCCTGGCGTCGTTCGGTGACGTCCTCATAGGTCGCCACCCAGCCGCCGTCGGAGGTGGTGTTGTAGGCACAGGCCACCACGCGGCCGTCGCTAAGCTCGTAGAAGTGCGTGCCGTTGGAGGAACGGCGCATGAAGTCGGTCAGTTCCGCCAGCAGTTCGTCGACGGTTTTGCCGGCGTGGTTTTGCCGGGCAACGCTCAATTCCAGAATTTCCCGGAACGAAACGCCGGGCTGAATCTTGTTGCGCGCCAGGCCGAAGATATCAAAAAACCGACGATTAACGACCTCAAGCCGATTCTGCGCGTCGAACAGGCACAGTCCCTGCGACATATTGTCGAGCGCGGCGTCGAGCCGCCAATTGGTCTGGCGCAGATTGGCTTCCTGTTTTTTTGACAGACTGATGTCGCTGCACACGACGACGAAGCCGCGGTCGCGCGTCGCGCTATGGCTGATGCGCAGCCAGCGTCCATCTGCCAGCAGGACTTCGCTTGTCGCCTGCGTGCCGCCGTCGCGCCGCAACAGCACGCGGTCGGCATTCACCGAATCTCCGAACACCGACTGCAGTTCAGCCAGCGGCGTGCCGGGCTTCAAGAGGTTGGACGAAACGCCGAGGAAGTCGGCGGCCTGCGCATTGGCCAATGCGATGCAATTGTCCGCGTCCACCACCACGACGCCTTCCTGCGAGCTTTCGAGCGCATCGGCGAGGCGGGTTTGCGCGGTGCGGCGTTGCGCGACTTCGCGCGCCATCATGGTCTTGATGTTGTCGCGCATCAGCCCCATGGAAGCGAGCAAGGCGCCGAGTTCGTCGGCGCCGCCCTGTGGGATGACGACGTCCAGTTTGCCGCTGGCGATACGCTCGGCGACAGTGGATGCCGCGGCGACCGGGCGCACGATGCGCCGCGCCAGCGTCCAGGCCACAAGCCCCGAGAGCACCAGCGCCAGCGCGGTGCCGGCGATGTTGAGATTGAGGTCGCGCGCCACCGTCGAACGCGCGGTCTGGCGATAGATGAACCCGTCGCCGGCGGTGTAATTGATCAAGAGATCGATCTGTTCATCGACCTTGGCGGCATATTGGTCGAGCGTTTCCCAGTCGGCGTCGAGCTTGGTGCGATCGAGCAGTCGCTCGCGCATGCTTGGTCCAGGCGTTCACCGCGTCCTGTACGCTGGCAGCCGCCTTCCTGGCGCGCGACGACTGCGAGCGCTGCACCGCGATTTTCAGATCCTCCGACAGCGTCTTGGTGAGTGTAGTAATGTCCTCTGCGAGCCGATTGCGCGTGGCCGGGTCGTTGGCGATCCATTGCCGCGCAAACGCCGCCCGCATGGCGGCAAAGTCGGTCGCCGCCGCGCGCGCGTAATTGATCGACATCAGCGACTCATCGAATGTCTTGTCGACCAGAATCCCGGCGTCCTTGATGCCATAGGTGGCGTAAGCGCCGAGCGCCGCCGTGATCATGCTCATGATCAGGAAGGCGACCAGAATGCGGCCGCGGATGGTCATACCGAACGCTGTGGCGCGCGATACGCTGCGCTGCCAGTGCGAGGTTACCTCGGCCGAATATGACGCAAATCTGTTACGGGACATAGGCACGCCTGGTTATCGATCCTGTCAGGCGTACACTGGACCCCGTTAAAACCGGCTGTGCCGCTAAGCCAATCCTTCTCTGTTCGTTAACGCCACCTTAACCGCACATCTTCACGCTGGCTCCCGGCCGGACGGGCAACCGCCGCGCGCAGGCGCTGGCCGCCTTGTCGGTCGAAGCGAGGGATCGGGCATGCTGAATCAAACTTTAAAATGGAAGGTGCCGGCCGCGGTGCTGGTGGCGTGCGCGCTGCTGATCGGATTCTGGACTATGGCGGGCTTTGCCGCCGCGCAATACATGGTTTCGCAAAAAGGCCGCGAATTCGCCCCGGGCAATCTCACGATCAAGCGCGGTGAGACGGTGGTGATCGTTAACGATGACGGCGACTTGCGGCATCACGCCTATGTCGACACGGAAAAATTCAGCTTCGATTCCGGCGACCAGGAGCCGGGCAGCAAGACCCCCATCCCGTTCACGCTCGCAGGCACCTTCGACGTGCTGTGCGCCATTCATCCTAAGATGAAGCTGGTCGTGCACGTCCAATAGCGCGGACGAGTCGCCTCAAGTCAGCGACGTGCCGAACAGCAGCATGTGCGAAACGTAGTACAACGCTAGAAACGCACACAGCGCGGAGCCGTAGGCGACCGGCGCTAGATACGGGTAACGCACCAGCACCGGCTTGCCGCCATTGTCGGCAACGATGGCCAGCAGTACCACGACGATGAGCGTGTGGCCGATCAAGTCCACCTTGCCGAATTCGAATACGGCGCTGATGAACATCGCGGTCAGCATGGTCGCAGCCACGCGGCGCACCAGCGGCGTCCACATCAGCGCGAAGGCAAGGGCGAATTCAACGGCGCCGGCCGCGCGCATGAAGAACTCGGGATCGAATCCCATCCCCATGTTGGGATGCGTGGCAAACAGCGGGAAAGACCACTCGGGATAGGCCCATTTCTCGATCGAGGCCCACATCAAGGTGACGCCGGCGGTCCAGCGCACGATGTCGAGCGCGCGCACGCCAAAAAAGTCGCGCTGCAGTCCGGTCAGCGCCAGAAAAGCGGCCACACCCAGGAATACCGGATAGTCGGCGAGATGAAACGAGCCGTATTCCCAGTCGGCTATGCCGAACAGGGCGACGATGCCGAGTGCCGACAATGGCATGGTCCGGCGCGACAGCATGCCGGCCGCGATGCCGAGTTGAATGGCGGCAACCAGTGTCGAACTGGTTTTCAGTTCCGGCGTCAAGAGAATGCCGCCGACGCCCCAGACCGCGATAAAGAAAAACGCGGTTCCGGCGCGGAACATCATTTCGATATTGTCGCGCACATAGGTCGTCGCCCGATCGATGGCGCGGATCATGGCGGTGCCCACCGGCGTGCCTTCGAGCAGGCAACCGGCCATCAGACTGAGCACCGAGAGCCCGACCAAGAGCTCGAAATCGGGACAAAGCACGTTTTCCAGGCCGCGTGGCTGGCCCGCCACGTCGTAGGCGCAGAACCATTTGACATGCGCGCTCGCCACGCTGGCGAAAGCGACGTTAACCATGAGAGCGAGCGGAACAGTCCCCGCGCGCGGCAGCCAACTGGGCAGCCGGACCATACAAAACCCTCCACAACGCCCCATTAAGGCACCAGTTCCGCCGCTGCGTGCAGCTCCCTGGTATCTTTAATGTTTTACCACAAATTTTAGCGTTTCGGTGACGCCGTGCTGGTTAAATTCATTCTTGGTTAACCTTTGAAATGGAAGCCGCCGCGTGGCACGCGCGAAACAGCACGTTGGTAAGCTTTTCCGCCTATCAGCGGCGCCGGATCGACGAAGCGAAATCGCGGGAGACTTTCATGATCGGCGCATTGAGCTTGCTGAGCGTTATCGCCGGCGCGGCCTCCGCGTATTTCGCCGAACGTTTTCCCGTCCACGTTGAGGCGCTTGAGACGGGCGCCGGCGTATTGCTGATTGGCGGGCTGGCGTTGCTCGGCTCCGCGCTGCCGGCGATCCTCTAGCAATTCAAAACAGGTTTGGATGGCTCGCGCGTTTACGCGTCTAGCGCGGCAACGCCGACACCGAGACCGGTTGCAGCGTGCCGTTGAGCGTTTGCAGGAAAGCGATCAAGTCGGCTTTCTCTTGTTGGCTCAGATCGAGCGGCCGGATGTGTTCGGCGCGGCTGGGCCGCGTGATGCCGCCGCGGTTGTACAGATCGAGCACCGCCTCGAGCGTTGGGATCGAACCGTCATGCATATAGGGCGCGCGGCGCGCGACGTCGCGTAAGGTCGGCGTTTTGAAGGCGTGGCGCAGCTTCACTGACGTCGGAAACAGGCTGCCGCGTCCGATGTCGTCGTTCCTGGCGCTGCCGATATCGTGAAACGACGAGTCGGTGAACGCCCAGCCGGTGTGGCAGGAGGCGCACTGCGCTTTGCCATTGAACAAGTCAAAACCGCGCTTGGCAGCGGCATTGATTGCAGTTGCATCGCCTTTGATCCAGCGGTCGAACGGAGCCTCGCCCGATACAATCGTGCGTTCATATGTCGCCAGTGCCAATTCGATCTTCTGCCTGGTAATTGCGCCTGCACCGAACGCCTGGTCGAAGGCGTCGCGATAGCCGGTGATCGCCGATAGCCGCTCGACCAATACTTTTTCCGACAGGTTCATGTTGTCGGCCGCGGTGATCGGTCCAAAAGCCACCGACTCGAGGTCGCGGAAATGGCCATCCCAGCCGAGCTTGGGCACCCACGCCACGTTGAACAAAGTTGGCGAGCGCAGCGGCAGGCGAGCCTGTTTTTCGCCGATCGCCCGCCCCCGGCCATCGCCCCAGGAGAGCGCGGGGTTGTGGCAGCTCGCGCAAGAGCGAACCTGCGAGCCCGACAGAATGGGATCGAAGAACAACATGCGGCCGAGCTTGGATTTGGATTCGGAGTAGGGATTGCTTTGCGGGAAGGGAATCTCCGCCGGGCGGCGGTATGACTCGAGCAAGGCCGCGCGGCTGGGCGCACTGCTGTCAGAGACGGATATGCCCGCCCCGAGCAACAGAATCATGGCGCCGACAGCGCCGCTGGCCTTCCAATTCATCATGGCCTCGGGCCCTCGTGGGGCCACCTTCGGCCATTGCCGTTGATGCTTAGTTAACGAAGGAATGACACGCTATGCGTGTAAATTACGCACCGCTTTGATCATGTTTTTCATGGCAGCGGCGGCACTTAGCCGCTCGGAACCGATACCGTAAGTTGTCAGCAGCGCTTGTAGGTTAGCCGTTACCGCGTCGTGTGGGCTGCTGCGCGGCCAGCTTGCCCGCCGCGTGGCGGCCCAGCGCTCGAGAATGGATTGTTCGATGCGCTCTGATTCCAGTTCCGCGATTTTCACTTGAATCCGCAAGTGCACCGCTGCCCTGGCGGCGTCGGCATCGCCCAATTCAATCGTCTTGAGGCGGCGGCGCGCGGCGCGCAGCGTGCTGACCGCGCCTTGATGCCAGGGGCCGACTTCCTGCCGCGCCGCCGCGATGTCGTCCGACGTCAGAGCAATGCCGTGCACCGCGCCGAGAAACGCGCAAAACAGAACCAGATTGATGTCTAAGCCGAATTGATCCTGCAACGCGAGACATTCGCCCTCGACTCCGCTCGCACCGTAGACCGCGACGGAAAAATTCCAGAACGGCGAGTCCATCGAGCCAATCCGCTCACGCTTTGTCCGAGGGCCAGCGCTTCACCAGCCCGGCGTCGATGTCGAACAGATCCAGGCAGCGGCCGACGGTCTGGTTGACGATGTCGTCGATGGTTTTCGGCCGGTGATAGAACGCCGGAACCGGCGGCATGATGATGGCGCCGTTTTCGGTGGCGGCCAGCATGCTTTTCAGGTGCCCGGCGTGCAGCGGCGTTTCGCGCACCACCAGCACCAGCCGCCGCCGCTCCTTCAGGATAACATCGGCGGCGCGGCTGATCAGGCTATCGGTGGTGCCGTAGGCGATGTCGGAAACGGTGCGGATCGAGCAGGGCACGATCACCATGCCGCGCGTCTTGAACGAGCCGCTGGAAATCGCCGCGCCGACGTCGCTGTTGGAATACGTGGTGCCGGCAAGCGCACGCACGTCATCGATGCTCAGGTCCATCTCCTCCTTGAGCGTGATGGCGGCCGATTTCGAAATGACGAGATGGGTCGTGATGTTATTTTTTTTCAAGACCTGCAATAACCGCACGCCATAGATCGCGCCGGACGCGCCGCTTATTCCAACGATCAGTGGCAGGGACATGCTTCAGACTCCGGCTAAGGGAGCAACACTATCGCCGGCGGCGATGGGCGGCAATGCAAGACTATTTCGCCGCTATTCCGGCTTGGCGTCCTGGATCGCCTGCCAGATGCGAAAAGGCGTTGCGGGCATTGCCAGATTGAGAATTCCGTAGGGCTTGAGCGCATCGGCGAGCGCGCTCACGATGGCGGCCGGCGCGCCGGTGGTGCCGCCTTCGCCGCCGGCCTTGATGCCGAGCGGATTGGTCGGCGACAGCACCTCGACGATTTCGGTGGTGAACGACGGCAGCAGGTGGGCGCGCGGCATGCCGTAGTCCATCAGCGAGCCGGTGAGCGGCTGGCCGGAGCTGGTTTCGACCACGAACTGTTCCCACAGCGCCTGGCCGATGCCCTGCACGATGGCGCCATGGGTCTGGCCGTCGACGATCAGCGGATTGATGGCGCGGCCGACGTCATCCACGCTGGCGTAGCGGGTGAGGGCGAGATTGCCGGTATCGGGATCGATCTCGATTTCGCAAATTGCGCAGCCATTCGGGAAAACCGGATCGTGCATTTCATTGTCGGTGACGACCGCGAGGCCCTTGGCGAGATCGTCGGGCAACGCGTGCTTGGTCATCTCCTGCGCCAACTCGAGAAAATCAAAACTGCGGTTGGTTTCGCGGGCGGCAAAGCGGCCATCAGTGAACTCGATACGGCCGGCCGTGGTGCCGAGGATATGCGCGGCGATGCGCTTGCCGTTGGCAATGAGCGTGGTCGCGGCCATCGAGAACACCGTCGCGGCATGACGCATGGAGCGCCCGGAATGCGTTCCGCCACCCGCTTTCACCAGGTCCGTATCGCCCATGATGATGCTGATGCTCTCGAGCGGCACCTGCAGTAAATCCGAAACCACTTGCGCGAAGCTGGTCTGATGGCCTTGCCCGGCCGGCTGGGTGCCGATGATGGCGTCGACACCTCTCGGCTTGATGGTGATGCGGGCCTGCTCTTTGGGCGCGCCGATCGAGGACTCGACGTAATTGGCGAGGCCGAGGCCGAGCAATCGGCTGCGCTTCTTGGCTTCGCGTTTGCGTGCGTTGAAGCCGTCCCAGTCGGCGAGGCGCATCGCGAGATCCATGTTCTCTTCGTAGCGGCCGCTGTCGTAAGTCATGCCGACGGCATTGCGGTAGGGCATGGCTTTCGGCTTCACCAGATTGCGGCGGCGCAGGCTGACGCGGTCGATATTGAGCTTGGCCGCGGCGATGTCGATCAATCGTTCAATCGCAAACGTCACTTCCGGCCGGCCAGAGCTGCGATAGGCCTGGGTCGGGATGGTGTTGGTGAACACCGAGACCGCGCGCAGCGATGCGGCGGGGATAGCGTAATTGCCGGTGATCAGCCCGGCGCCTTTGCTGAGTGGCGAGAGCGATACGCAGCGCGCGCCGGCATTGCTGATATTGGTGGCACGCAGCGCGAGAAACTTGCCCTTGGGATCGAGCGCCAGTTCCAGTTTCGTCACCAGGTCGCGGCCCTGGTAATCGCTGATGAAGCATTCCGAACGCGAGGCGGTGAATTTGACCGCGCGGTTGAGCTTGCGCGCCGCCCACAGCGCCAGCCCGTATTCCGGATAGACGCGATTGCGGGTGCCGAAATTGCCGCCGACGTCGAACGACAAAACGCGCAATGCCTCGGGCTCGATATTGAGCACAGCGGCGAGTTCACGCTTCTGTCGCACCGCGCCGCCGCTGCCGGCATGCAGCGTGTAGCGGCCGGATGCCGAGTCGTAATTGGCGACGCAGACGCGCGGCTCCATCGGCACGCCGGTGACGCGGCCGATGTTGAAATCCATCGTTACGACATTGGCGGCCTGCGCGAAGGTGCGATCGGTGCCGGCGTGATCGCCAAAGCGGGTATCGACCAGGATATTGCCGGGCACCTCGTCCCAGACCGTCGCGGCGCCGGACTTCATGGCGTCTTCGGAATGCAGCACAAAGGGCAGTTCCTCGTAGACGACATCGACCGCTTCGGCGCCATCGAGCGCTTGCGCTTTCGTTTCCGCCACCACCATTGCGACGGCTTCGCCGACATGCCGTACTTTGTCCGCGGGCAGCAGCGCATTCGGGCCAAAGAACACCTCGCCGCCGCCCGGAGCGGCGAGCTTCATGTCGTCGCGTGTTTTCGGCAGCGGATCGTGCTGGATCGTGCCGAGCCCGTCAGCCGCGCAATCGGCGCCGGTGAAAACGCCAAGCACGCCCGGCAGCGCCAGCGCGCGCGACTTGTCGATCGACACGATGCGCGCATGCGGATACGGCGAGCGCACCATCGCGGCATAGATCTGATTGGGAAAACTGAAATCGTCGGTGAAGCGGCCCTGTCCGGTGACCAGACGCGCGTCTTCATGGCGCGGCATGGGCTGCCCGATATAGCGGAAGCCGGATTCCGATTTATTCATCGTCTGGCACAGACCACATTACGTGGGCGCATCTAGCGCCCGGAAAAATTCGGCACGCGGCGTTCGGCGGTGGCCTTGACGCCTTCCTTGAAGTCGTCGGTCTTGCGCAAGGCCGTCTGCTCCTTGAGTTCGTGCTCGGTGGCGGCGTGCACGCGGTCGGCGAGATCGCCGCGCATGGTGGTACGCGTCGAGATCAGGCCGAGCGGCGAATTTTCGGCGATCTCGGCGGCGAGCTTCGTCGCCGCGGCGCGCACCTGATCCTGCGGCACCAGTACGTCGGCGAGCCCCATGGCGATAAGCTTCCTCGCCGGTGACGCGGCGGCTGGTGTAGAACATCATCGCCGCCTTGGTGGCGCCGATCACCAGCGGCAGTGTCACGGTCAGGCCGAAGCCGGGATGAAAGCCGAGCCGGGTGAAATTGGCGGCAAAGCGCGCCTCCGGGCAGGCGACGCGGAAATCCGCCACCATCGCCAGGCCGAGCCCGCCGCCGACCGCCGCGCCGTGCACCGCCGCGATAATCGGCTTCTTGGTGCGGAACAGCCGGTTGCCTTCGAGATAGAGATGCTGGACCGCCTTGTCGCGGTTGAGTTCGCCCTCGCGCTGGCCTTCTTTATTCAGCGTCGAGCCGTCGCCGAAATTGGCCCCGGCGCAGAACGCCTTGCCTTGCGCGGCCAGCACCACCGCGCGGCAACCGGCGTCCTTATCGAGCGCTTCGAGCGCGGAGGCGATTTCCTGGATCAGCGCGATGTCGAAGAAATTATTGGGCGGGCGGCGGATCTCGATCAGCGCGACGTGACCGGTTTTCTCGACGCCGATATCCTTGAACGGACCCATGACATATTCCTTTACTCGGCGGCGCGCGGTTGCTGGCGCGCGGCGTTTGCTTGACGATCAGAGCGTCGACCACGGAGACGCCTTGGCCCTTGGGGTGCACGATCACCGGATTGAGGTCGATCTCGGCGATCTCGTCGGCGTGATCGGCGGCGAAATGGGATAGCCGCACCATCAGCTCGATCAGCGCGTCGGTGTCGGCTTCCGGCGCGCCGCGATAGGACCCAAGAATGCTGGCGCCCTTGAGGCGGCCGAGCAAGGCGCTCGCGGCGGCGCGGTCGAGCGGCACCGGCGCCAGCGCGATATCGCCGAGCGCTTCGACCAGCACGCCGCCGAGGCCGACCATCAGCAGCGGTCCCCAGGTCGGGTCGCGATTGATGCCCAAGATGACTTCGCGGCCCGGCGCCGCCATCGGCTGCACCAGCACGCCGTCGATGCGGGCATGCGGCGCATGCTTTTTTGCCGCGGCGAGCACGCGCTCGTAAGCGGCGCGCGCGCTATCGCCGGAAATATTGAGCGCCACCGCGCCGGCTTCGGTCTTGTGCGGGATGTCGGCCGATTGAACCTTGAGCGCGGCCGGCCGCGCCATCGTCTTGGCCATCGATTCCGCTTCATCCCCGGATTGAGCGAGCGTGCCGGCGTCGATCCCGATGCCGTAGGCGGCTAGCAGCGGCCGCGCCTGCCATTCGCTCAACACCATATCGGACGCGGCCAACGTCGCACGCACTTTATCGCGCGCCGGCGCCGCAATCGTCACAGCCTCAACCGGACGCAGCAACCGTTCGCGCGCGGCACGATAATCGGCCATTGCGCGCATGGTGCGGGCGCAACCAAGCGCGCCGGTGAACAGCGGGTAGCCGCCTTCGTTCAGGATTTCGACGCTGCGGTCGGACGGCAGCGTATAGGTCCACATGAACACCGGCTTGTTGGATTCATGACCGAGCTTCAGGAGTTTAGGCAGATCGTTCTCCAGGAACGCCGAGCGGCGCGCCGTTACCACCACGATGACGCCGTCGATCAACGGTGACAGACCGATGAGCCGCGCGAATTCCGCGTAGCCGACTTTGTGCACGCCTTGCGCGGTGGTATCGACCGGGTTCTGCGAGGTGCCGTAAGACGGCAGATGAACGTCGATTTGTTTGCGCGTGGCGTCGTCGAGCACCGGCACCTCGAGGCCGGCGGCGGCGCAGGCATCCGCCATCCACACACCGGCGCCGCCCGAGGATGTGCAGATGCCGACGCGGTTGCCAGCCGGCAGCTTGTGGCCGCAGGCGAGGAAGCCGGCCGCCATGTCGATCATCTCGTCGAAGTCGCGGCCTTCGATCAGCCCATAATGTTCGAAAATCGTGCGATAGGCGGCCTGCGAGCCGGCGAGCGCCGCGGTGTGCGACATGACGGCGCGGCGTCCCGGTTCGGTCTGGCCGATCTTGCCGACGATCAGCGGCTTGCCGGCCTTGAGCGCCTTTTCGGCGACGCGCTTGAATTTTTCCGGCGACTTCACGTCCTCGAGCAGCAGCAGAAAGACGTCGGTTTCCCCCTCGTCGAGCATGTAGTCGACGAAGTCGGCGACATCGAGCACGGCTTCGTTGCCGGTGGTGACGATATGCCGGAACGAAAGATTGCGCGGCCGCGCGCGGTCGAAGAAGGCAAAGCCCAACCCGCCGCTTTGCGAGACCACCGATACCTGGCCCTTTCCCAGTGCGCGTTTTGGACGAATGGCGCCGGCGTTCTTGTCCATGGCCGGACTGAAAGTCGGGCACAAAGCGGCGGCGATATTGGCAAAGCCCTCGGTGTTTGGGCCGGTGACCGCCATGTCGTAGCGCCGCGCGGTCGCGGCGATTTCGGCCTGCATGCGGCCGCCCGCTTCGCCCGGCTCTTCGGCGAAGCCGGAAGAGAGAATGACGGCGGCCTTGATGCCGGCGCGGCCGCAGCGTTCGAGCTCCGCCGGAATGTATTGCGCGGGCACGATGAGGATCGCGAGATCGGCCGGTTCCGGCAGGTCGGCAACCGAGGCGTAGGCTTTAAGGCCTTGCACCTCTGAGGCGCTGCGGCTCACCGGATAGACTTTTCCCGCGTAGGGGTGGCTCAGAATGATTTCCAGGATACGGCCGCGCAGCCCGCTGGTGTCGGACGAGGCGCCGACCACGGCGACCGATTTGGGCCAGAGCAGTTTTCCGATATCAGGCACGCAGTCCCCCGTTCACCGCAAACCGAGCCCGCGCGCGATGATGCCGCGCAGGATCTCGGTGGTGCCGCCCTGGATGGTGAGCTTGGGCGCGACCTTCAAGGCGAAATCGAGTTGCTCGTCGAGCGTGGCGCGATTGCCGGCTTCCGGCTCGAGGAACGCGCTGAGCTCGCGCACGCGCTCGGGCAGTTTCTGCTCCCAGATGGTGCCGAGATCCTTGACGATCGAGGATTCCACCACCGGCTCCTTGCCGGCCTGCAACATGCCGGCGACCGACACCGACATTCTTCGTAACGTGTGCAGTTGCGCCACCAGGCGCCCGAGGCCTTCGGCGCTGCGCCGATCGGGATCGGGACCGAGCGCGCGCACCAGTTCGCCGAGCACGTAATATGTCTCCAGGAATCGCTCGGGCCCGCTGCGCTCATAGGCGAGTTCGCTGGTCGCCTGTTTCCAGGCGCCGTCGATCTCGCCCAGCGCGTGATCGTCCGGCACCAGGGCGTTGTCGAACACGACCTCGTTGAAGTCGTGCTGGCCGGTCATCTGATAGATCGGATTGACCGTGATGCCGGGCGTTTTCATGTCGACCAGGAATTGCGTGAGGCCGTGGCGGCGATTTTCCTTGGTCGGCGGTGAGGTGCGGAACAGCGCCAGCATATAATCGGCGATATGCGCATTGCTGGTCCAGATTTTACTGCCGTTGATGCGCCAGCCCTCGTTGGTCTTGGTCGCCTTGGTCTTGGCGGCGAACAAATCCGAGCCGGAGCCCGGCTCGCTCATGCCGATGACGAAGCACAATTCGCCGCGGCAGATGCGCGGCAGGATGTCCTGCTTGATGTGCTCGGGCGCGTATTTGAGCAAAATAGGCCCGCTCTGCCGGTCCGCGACGAAGTGCAGGCGCACCGGCGCATTGGCGACGCGGAATTCTTCCGTCACGACGTGACGCTCGAGAAAACTTCGCTCATGGCCGCCGTATTTTTTCGGCCAGGTCATGCCGATCCAGCCTTTGGCGCCGACGCGTTGGCTGAAGGCGCGGTTGTGGCTGTCGCCATGGCCGGGCCGGTCCGGCACGAAGGTGCCGGCGGCGACTTCCTCGGCGAGGAAGGCGCGCACTTCGGCGCGCAGCCTGTCGCATTCGGGCGGCAGCCGGATTTGATCGAAGCTGAGTGCTTTGTTCATCGGCCGATCCTACCGCGCCGCCAGCATGGGCCAGAACGCATTGGCGCCACGCTGCGCGACCATGTCGCCGAGCGCCGCCGCCCAATAGCTTTCGCTGCCGAAATCGTCGCGCCACGACAGCAGGCGCAGCGTGAAGCGATGCAGGATATGTTCGCTGGTGAAGCCGATCGCGCCATGCACCTGATGCGCGATGGCCGAGCCCTCGGCGGCGGCCTCGCCGGTGCGGATTTTCGCGGACCCGGCTTCGAGCATGACGATATCGTCGAACGCATCGCGGTGCGCGATGGTGTCGGCGGCCGAACCGGCGGCGGCGAGCGCGGCGGCGGTTTCGCCGGCAAGTCGCGCGAGGTTCTGCTGCACGGCCTGGAATTTTCCGATTTTGCGCTCGAACGCCACGCGCTCATTGGCATAGGCGACGCTCAGCGACAGGATCGCTTCCATAGCGCCCGCCGATTGCACGCTGCGCACCGTCGCGCCCATCAGCATCAGCGCGGAGACGTCGAACGGCGCCGTCGCGCTGTTGAGCGGCTTTACGCCGTCGAAGGTCACGCGGTCCGAACCATCGCCCGCAAGATTTTTGCCTTCGGCCACGCGGCAGTCGCCGGTTTTGACCAACGCAATACTTTCGCCCTTGTCGCTGGTTGCGATGACCGCGAGGTGTTCGCAATCTTTAGCGAAGGCAACGCCACGGCTAAGTCCGCTCAAGGTGCCGTCTTTATTCAATGTGATCTTGTCGCGCGGTCGGGCAGGGGCGACCGTCATCGCGCCGTCCGGGCACGAGATGCCGGCGCGCGCCAGCAGCCATCCGGCCAGCAGCGTTTCGGCCAGCGGCACCGGCAAGGCATAGTGGCCGGCGACGCCCAAAATCGCAAAGCCGTCGGCGAGGCTGCCGCCGGCGCCGCCTTGTTTTTCCGGCACCCAGGCGAGCGTCAAACCCGCATCGGTCAAGGCGCGCCACAGCTTTTGCTTCCAGCTTGGGTCGCGGGCGCGATTGATGGTCTGAGGATCGGCAAGGTCGGCAAATATCCGCGCCGCCGTTTCAGCGACGATATTGTCGCTCTCGGTCACCATTGCCGCTCCGGCCTTGGAGTAATAACGGACACCATTCAGGGCCATGGTGCGGTCCGGCCGGAGCGTTGGCAAGCGGCAGCAATCTCGCGCCGGGATGACGGAGTTTTGTCGAGTTGATCGCGGCTACCATACCGGGTAGCGTCGGCGTCATAAAAAGCAAGAAACAGGCTGCCGGCCAGCGATGGTAGCGGCAGCCGCGCATTCCCGGGGAGGATCAAATGGGAACAAAATATGCCGCATTGGCGACCGCGCTTCTCGCCGCTCTGACGCTCTCAACCGCCCAGGCGGCCGAGCCCAAGCATGGCGGGATCCTGCACATCTATCACCGCGAGACTCCGCCCAGTCTCTCGATCCATGAGGAAGCGACGTTCTCGGTGAACGTCCCGGCGATGCCGATCTTCAACAATCTGGTCGTATACGATCAGCACAAGCCGCAGAACAGCATGGGTACCATCGTGCCCGATCTGGCGACCGAATGGGCCTGGAGCAAGGACGCCCTTGCGCTGACATTCAAGCTCCGCCAGGGCGTCAAATGGCACGACGGCCAGCCGTTCACCGCCAAGGACGTGAAATGCACCTTCGACCTGCTGCAAGGCAAGGCACAGGACAAGTTCCGCAAGAATCCGCGCAAGGATTGGTACGCCTTCGTCGACAACGTCAGCATCAACGGCGACTTCGAGGCGACCTTCCATATGAAGCGGCCGCAGCCCTCGCTGTTGGCCATGCTCGCGTCCGGCTATACGCCGATCTATCCGTGCCACGTTCCGGCGGCGCAGATGCGTACGCATCCGATCGGCACCGGCCCGTTCAAATTCGTCTCGATGAACCAGAACGAGTCGATCAAGCTGACGAAAAACCCCGACTATTGGAAAAAGGGTCTGCCGTATCTCGACGGCATCGAATTCACCATCATCAAGAATCGCGCGACCGCGGTGCTCGCCTTCGTCGCCGGCAAAGTCGACATGACTTTCCCGACCGAGATGACCGCCGCGCTGGTCAAGGACATCAAATCGCAGGACCCCACCGCGATTTGCGAAATCAAGCCGATCAACGTCAGCACCAATCTCATCATCAATCGCGAAAGTCCGCCGTTCAACAATCTCGAACTGCGCAAGGCGATGGCGCTGGCGCTCGACCGCAAGTCGTTTATCGATATCATCCTGCAGGGCCAGGGCGATCAGGGCGGCGCGCTGCTGCCGCCGCCGGACGGCGTCTGGGGTCTGCCGCCCGACATGCTCAAGACCATCCCGGGTTACGGCGACGTCAAGAAAGATCGCGAGCAAGCCCGCGCGATCATGACCAAGCTCGGCTATTCCGCCGACAAGCCGCTCAAGATCAAGGTTTCGACGCGCAACCTCGCCACCTATCGCGATCCGGCGGTGGTGCTGATCGACCAGCTCAAGACGATCTATATCGACGCCGAGTTGGAGCCGGTGGAGTCGGGCGCCTGGTTCGCCAAGATTGCGCGCAACGACTATACGGTCGGGCTCAACTTGACCGGCAACGGCATCGATGATCCCGATCAGGCATTCTACGAAAACTTCGCCTGCGGATCGGAGCGCAACTACACCCACTACTGCAACAAGGACATCGAAAAGCTGTTCGACGCGCAATCGGTCGAGACCGATGTCGCCAAGCGCAAGAAGCTGGTGTGGGACATCGACAAGAAACTGCAGGAGGACGTGGCGCGGCCGATCCTGTTCCACGCGCGCACCGGCACGTGTTGGAAGCCGTTCGTCAAGAACATGACGATCATGAGCAACAGCGCCTATAACAGCTATCGCTACGAAGACATCTGGCTGGATAAATAAACGAAAACGCCAGAACAGGTGCGCCTGGCCGCGAGGGGCGGCAAAATCTTGGCGGATTTGGCGCGCATTTCCCCGCGCACGATGGGAGGTCATGGTGGGGAGTTATCTGATCAGGCGCTTCTTTTTGATGCTCCTGACGCTGTTCGGAATTTCCGTGCTGATATTCACGATGTTGCGGGTGGTGCCGGGCAACATCGCGGATATCCTGTTCGATTCCGCCGGCATGATCGACGTCGCCGAGAAGGGCAAACTGGAAAAGGAACTGGGCCTCGACCGGCCGATCGCCGTGCAATACGTGCAATGGATCAGCGGCCTGGCGCACGGCGATCTCGGCTATTCCTACGTCTCGGAAAAACCGGCGGCGCAGGAAATCCTGCCGCGCATTCCGATCACCGCCAAGCTCGCCGGCCTGGCGTTGAGTTTTGCCATTCTTTTTGGCGTGCCGCTCGGCGTGATCAGCGCGGTCAAGCAGAACTCCAAGCTCGATTATACGTTGCGGGTGATCAGCCTGAGCGGGCTGTCGATGCCGTCATTCTGGCTCGGCCTGCTGGTCCTGATGGCATTCGTGCATTACTTCGGCACGATTCCCATTTACACCGATCCCCCCAAGGGATTTTGGAACACGCTGTGGCTGTTCAGTATCCCGGCGGCGGCGGTCGGCTTTCGCTCGTCGGCGCTGGTGATGCGCTTGACGCGCTCCTCGATGCTGGAAGTGCTCCGGCAGGATTATATCCGGACCGCGCGCGCCAAGGGCGCTTCGGATAATAGCGTCAACTACAAACACGCCTTGCGCAACGCGGTGCTGCCGGTCGTCACAGTGATCGGCATCGAGGCCGCCTTCCTGATGGGCGGACTTATTGTAACGGAAACGGTGTTCAACATTCCGGGCGTGGCGCGCTTTCTGGTCGAGGCGATCCGCTGGCGCGACTATCCGATCGTGCAGAACCTGGTGATGTTCATCGCCATCGTCGCGGTGTCGATCAACTTCCTGGTCGACCTGCTTTACGCGGTGCTCGATCCGCGCATCAAGTATTCGTAGGAGCGGCGCATGATCCCGAAAAGTGGGAACCGGTTTTCGGATAAGATCATGCGCCAAAAGAAAGAACACTAATGGCGAGCATCGACATCGTTCCTGGACCAGTGGACACCGTCCGTGCCGAAGGCATCTGGTCGAAGATTCGCTATCACGCCGCCGCCTATCCGCTCGGGGTCGTTGGCGCCGTCATCATGCTGGTGTTCGTGTTCGCCGCGGTCTTTGCCGACTTCATCACGGCCTACGGTCCGACCACGACCAATTCGGCGATTTCGCTATTGCCCCCGGGCCATGGCCATTTGCTGGGCGCCGACCAGATGGGCCGTGACATATACAGCCGCATCGTCTACGGCGCGCGCATCTCGCTCGCGGTCGGATTGGGCTCGACTTTTCTCGGTTGCTTTTTCGGCATCGTGCTTGGATTGACCTCGGGTTATCTCGGCGGCTGGGTCGATCTGGTGATTCAGCGCATCGTCGATGTGCTCCAGGCCGTGCCGCTGTTGGTGCTGGCGCTGGTGATGGCGGCGGCGCTTGGCCCCGCCCTCGACAACACCATCGTCGCCATCGCCATCCCGCTCATTCCCTATACCGCGCGCGTCATCCGCTCCAACACGCTGACGCTGCGCGAACAGCCTTTTGTCGAGGCGGCGCGCGCCGTCGGCATGAGCGAATTCCGCATCGCGGTGCGCCATGTCCTGCCCAATACGCTGGCGCCGCTGATCGTACTCGCCACCGCGCAGCTCGGCGCGGCGATCCTGACCGAGGCGTCGCTGTCGTTTCTGGGTCTCGGCGTGCCCGAGCCGCATCCCTCATGGGGCCGCATGCTGTCGGAATTGGCGGCCGAATATGTACGCGTGGCGCCGTGGCTGGTCATATTCCCCGGCCTCGCCATCAGCCTGGCCGTTTTCGGCACAAATTTGTTCGGCGACGCGCTGCGCGACATCCTCGACCCGCGGCTGCGCAACTGATGCCTTTAGGCATGCCATGACCACCACGGCCCGCGAGCGTGAGACCGGCATCCCGGTGCCGGCCGATATTTCGAATCAGGCGCCGCTGCTTGTGGTGGACGGCTTGCGCACTTTTTTCGACTTGCGCCATGGCGTGGTCAAAGCCGTGGACGGGGTAAGCTTCGCGCTTGGCCCGCATGAGACGCTGGCAATCGTCGGCGAATCCGGCTGCGGCAAGAGCATCACGGCGCTTTCTCTGATGAGGCTGGTGCCCGATCCGCCTGGCCGCATTGCCGGCGGTTCCGTCAAGCTTGCCGGCATCGATCTGCTCACGCTCAGCGCGGAGGCGATGCGCTCCGTGCGCGGCAAGGACATCGCGATGATCTTCCAGGAGCCGATGACCTCGCTCAATCCGGTGCTGACCATCGGCAACCAGATCGCGGAAGTTCTGCTGCTGCACGAGCCGATGAGCCGGCAGCAGGCGCGCGACGAAAGCCGTCGACATGCTGCGCCTGACCCGTATCCCGGAACCGGAGCAGCGCGCTAAGGAATATCCGCATCAACTTTCGGGCGGCATGCGGCAGCGCGCCATGATCGCCATGGCGTTGGCCTGCAATCCGAAAGTGCTGATCGCCGACGAGCCGACCACCGCGCTGGACGTCACCATCCAGGCACAGATCCTCGACATTATTCTCGACCTGCAGCGCAAGCTTGGCACCGCCGTCATTCTGATCACCCACGACCTCGGCGTGGTGGCGGAGACCGCGCAGCGCGTGATCGTGATGTATGCCGGGCGCAAGGTTGAGGAAGCGCCGGTCGAGGATTTGTTCGCGAACCCGCAACATCCCTATACGCACGGCCTGCTGGCCTCGATCCCGCGTCTCGATCTGATGCGCGGCGAGGCGGAAGGCGCATCGGGCCGCTTGCAGGAAATTCCCGGCATGGTGCCGGCCTTGACCAATCTGCCGGACGGCTGCGTGTTCGCCCCGCGCTGTGCGCATGCCGAGGATCGTTGCCGCCGCGAATATCCGGCTTATGAAGAGAAGCGGCCGCGGCATTGGGCGGCGTGCTGGCGCTCGGCCGAATTGTTCGGTGACCGCGATGGCTGAAGCGCGTTCCGCCTACGCCTCGCATCCGGCCGTGCTCGAGGTGCGCGAGCTGAAAAAACATTTTCCGATTCGCAAAGGGTTGTTGCAGCGCGCCGCCGGCACCGTGTTCGCGGTCGACGGCGTGAGTTTCTCGATCAATGCGGGCGAGACGCTCGGTCTGGTCGGGGAATCCGGCTGCGGCAAATCCACCGTCGGGCGCACCATCCTGCGGCTGATCGAGCCGACCGATGGTTCGATCAAGATCGACGGCCGCGACATCACCAAATTGAGCAAGACCGAGCTGCGGCCTTACCGCAGGCAGATGCAGATCATTTTTCAGGATCCGTTCTCCTCGCTCGATCCGCGCATGTCGGCCGGCGACATCGTGGCCGAGCCGATGCGCGTGCACAAAACCGCGCGCGGAGCGGACGTGAAGAAGCGCGTCGCCGAGTTGTTCGAGCGGGTCGGCTTGCGCAAGGCGCAGATGGACGCTTTTCCGCACCAGTTTTCCGGCGGTCAGCGCCAGCGCATCGGCATTGCGCGCGCTCTCGCGCTGCAGCCGAAACTGATCATCGGCGACGAGCCGGTGTCGGCGCTCGACGTCTCGATCCAGGCGCAGGTGCTCAATCTGATGATGGACCTGCAGCGCGAGATGGGGCTCGCCTATCTGTTCATTTCGCACAATCTGGCGGTGGTCGAGCACATCAGCCACCGCATCGCGGTCATGTATCTCGGCCGCATCGTCGAATATACCGACAAGCACACGCTGTTCACGCGCGCCGCAGCACCCCTACACCGAATCTTTGCTGCTGGCGGTTCCGGTGCCCGACCCGAAGATCAAGCGGCAGAAGCGCGTGCTGCAGGGCGACGTGCCGAGCCCGGTCAACCCGCCGTCAGGCTGCCACTTCCACACCCGCTGTCCCTATGCGGTCGAGCGCTGCCGGGTGGAGACCCCGTTGCTTCGCGAGGTCAAACCGGGCCAGATGGTCGCCTGCCATCTGCGCTAGCGCGACTTTTTCTGCTACAAGCGCGCGCAGCCACCCGGAGCCGCAATGCCCCCCCGTCCGTCCAACATCAATCCCAATCCCTTCACCACCCGCCCCGAAATCGAAGGCACCTTCGGCGTCGTTACCTCGACGCATTGGATCGCCACCGCGGTCGGCATGGCCACGCTGGAGAAGGGTGGCAACGCCTTCGACGCCGCCTGCGCCACCGCTTTCACGCTGCAGGTGGTCGAGCCGCATCTCAACGGGCCGGGCGGCGACGTGCCGGTCATCGTGCACGACGTGAAGCGCGGCAAGACCGAAGTGATCTGCGGGCAGGGGCCGGCGCCGGCCGGCGCGACCATCAAGCACTATCGCGACGAACTCGGCCTCGATCTCATCCCCGGCACCGGACTGTTGGCGGCCTGCATCCCCGGCACGTTCGACACCTGGATGACGCTGCTGCGCGACTACGGCACCATGCGTATCGCCGACGTGCTGTCGCCGGCCATCGGCTACGCCAAAAACGGTTATCCGCTGGTCGAGCGCATCAGCGCCACCATCAACACGGTCAAGGATCAGTTCCGCGACCACTGGCCGACGTCCGCCGCGCTTTATATGCCCGACGGCAAGGTGCCGGCGCCCGGCACCATCTTCAGCAATGCGAAAATGGCCGGGACTTACGAACGCATCCTGCGCGAGGCGCAAAGCGGCGGCGGAACGCGCGAGGCGGAAATCGAGCGCGCCCGCAAATCCTGGTCGCAAGGTTTTGTCGCCGAGGCGATCGACGAATTCTGCCGCACGCAGGAGATCATGGATACGTCGGGCAGGCCACATCGCGGCGTGCTCAACGGCCAGGACATGGCCGGCTGGCAGGCGAGCGTCGAGGCGCCGATCGCTTACGACTACGGCCGCTACACGGTGATGAAGCCGGGGCCGTGGACGCAAGGGCTCGTCACCTTGCAGACGCTGGCGCTGCTCAAAGGCTACGACCTCGATGCGTTGAGCCCGGTGAGCGCGGACTTCATCCATTTGCAGGTCGAGGCGACCAAGCTCGCTTTCGCCGACCGCGATACGTTCTACGGCGATCCGAAATTCGTGAATGTGCCGGTCGATGTGCTGCTGTCGGACGCCTATAACGACGAGCGCCGGAAATTGATCGGCGATCGCGCTTCGCTCGAGCTGCGCCCCGGCACGGTGGCGGGTTTCGGCAAAAAGCTCGACCTGCGCCTGGCCGACGGCGCGCGCGCCGCGGTCACCAGTTCGGGGGCGGGCGAGCCGACCGTCGGCCGCATCGACTGGACGCATGATGAGCATCATCTGCCCGATGCTCAGCAAAAGCGCGAGCGCGCCGGCGCGATCCCCGGCGACACCGTGCATTTCGACATCATCGATCAGGCACGGCAACATGGTGTCGTCGACGCCCTCGGGCGGCTGGCTGCATTCCTCGCCGACAATTCCCGAGCTCGGCTTTTGTCTCGGCACCCGCGCGCAGATGTTCTGGCTCGACGAGGACCATCCGGCCGCGCTGGCGCCGGGAAAACGCCCGCGTTCGACGCTGACGCCGACGATGGCGTTGCGCGACGGCGAGCCCTATCTCGCCTGGGGTTCGCCCGGCGGCGACCAGCAGGACCAGTGGATCACGCAGATGTTCCTGCGGCACGTCCATGCCAGCATGAATTTGCAGGAGGCGATCGACGCGCCGGCCTGGCACTCGGAGCATTTCCCATCGTCGTTCTGGCCGCGCATGGCCCGCCCCGGGGTCATGGTGGTTGAATTGCGCGTGCCGGAAGAAACGGTGCAAGGAGCTGCGCGCGCGCGGGCATGAGGTGGACGTCGGCCCGGCCTGGTCGGAAGGCCGGCTGACCGCGGCTTCGCGGGTCGGCAAGCGCCGCCGCGCCGCCGCCAATCCGCGCGGCATGCAGGCTTACGCCGCCGGGCGATGATTATTTTGCGAGCCGCGTTGCCGCCTCGGCTGCTGCGTCTTCCATGGTCATGAACAGCGCGCCCTCGTTGCCGAGCCGGTCGATGAGGCCCTCGAGCGCCAGCATGCGCTGGCCGCGCCCGATCACAAACGGATGCATGGTGTAAGTGAGCACGCCCCAATCGACGGTCTTGCGCATGTAGAGGAATTCGTCGAGCCAGCTTTCCATCACGGCGCGCGCCGGCTGCAGCCCGGACAATATGGTGGATGCGGTGCGCACGAATTCGAAATGCGGATAATCGTCGAGCGACCAGCTGATCGGCATTTCAATCAGGGCGGTTTGCTCGCCGAAACGGAACGGCTCGCCGAGCTTGGCGACGTCGCCGCGCCGCGCGCGATAGGGCAGGTAGTCGGCGCCCATGAGGCTCGAATTGTAGCGGAAACCATGGGCGAGCAGCAGTTCGATTGTGTGCTCGCTCAAATCCCATGACGGCGAGCGATAGCCGCGCGCCTTGCGCCCGGTGAGGCGCGCGATGGCGTCGTTGGCGCGCACCAGATCGGCTTCTTCCTCGGCGCGGCTTTGCGTCGCCGGCGGGATATGCGCCCAACTGTGATGCGCGACCTCGTGGCCCTGCTTGACCACCGCCTCGCATTCGCGCGGCCAGCTTTCGATGGTGAAGCCGGGAATGAACCAGGTCGACTTGATGTTGCGCGATTTGAGCAGGTCGAGAATCCGCGGCGCGGCAACCGCTCCGAACTCACCGCGCGACAGCGGCGTCGGCGTGGTCATGCCGCGGGCGATGAAGCCGGACTGGGTGTCGAAATCGAACGTCAGACAAACGATATGGCGGGGCACGTGAGATACCTGCGTTGCGCCGGGCTGCGGGATCGCATCATACTATGACAGGTAAGAGAGACCATGGCGGTCAAGGAAATCGGCATCATTTTGAACGGCGCCACGGGGCGCATCGGTGCGACCCAGCATCTGGCCAATGCGCTGGCGCCGATCCGCGCCGAGGGCGGCTTGCCGATCGGCCCCGATCGCATTCTGCCGCGTCTGATGTTGGTCGGGCGCGACCGCGCGGCGCTGGCCGGCCTGGCGCAGACCTTCGGCGTTGAGGATTGGACAACCGATCTCGATGCGGCGCTGGCGAAGCCTGGATACTCGATTTTCCTCGATGCCGCGGCGACCAAGCAGCGCGTTTCGGCGCTGACCAAGGCGATCGCCTCCGGCAAGCACATCTACAGCGAAAAGCCGGTGGCGCCGTCGGTGGCGGAGGGCCTTGCCTTGCTGCACGCGGCGCAGGCGCGTGGGCTCAAGCACGCCGCGGTCGAAGACAAACTTTATTTGCCCGGACTGCAAAAACTTTTGGCGCTTGCGCAGTCCGGATTTTTCGGCAGCGTCACCGGTTTCCGGCTCGATTTCGGCTGGTGGATATTCGATGGCGCCGAGCGGGCGAGCCAGCGTCCAAGCTGGAATTATCAGCAAGGCGGCGGGCTGATATTGGATATGTATCCGCACTGGCGCTACGTGATCGAGGGCATCCTTGGGCCGATTCGCCGCGTGGTGACGGTGGCGACGTCCGCGATTCCCGAACGCGTGGATGAAGACGGCAAGCGCTATCGTGTCGAGGTCGACGACACCTCGATGACGCTCGCAGAACTGGTGAGCGGCGCGGTCGGCACGATCCAATGTTCCTGGGCGACGCGCGTGCGGCGCGACGATCTTATGACGTTGCAGATCGACGGCACCGGCGGCTCGGCGACTGCCGGTCTGCATCGCTGCTGGGTGCAAAGCGCGGCCGACACGCCGACGATCCGGCGCTTCAATCCCGACGCCGATATCGGCGCCGACTATCGCGGCCAATGGACGGAGGCCGCGGGCAGCAAGGCCTATCCCAACCCCTATCGGATCGGCTGGGAGAATTTCCTGCGCCATGTCGTTGCCGGCAGCGCCGTTGACTTGCGATCTTTCCGCGGGTATCCGCGACGTGCAACTGGCGGAAGCCTGCATCCGCAGCGCGGCGCAACAAAAATGGATCACGCTCGATGACATCGCCGGCTAGCCCCGCCGCGTTTGTCACCGGCGCCTCGACCGGCCTTGGCTATGCCATCGCCTGCGGCTTGGCGCGCGCCGGCTACGATCTCGCGGTCGCCGATCTCGACGTGAAGATGTTCGACGCGCTCAAGGCCGATCCGGCGGTCAAGGGCCGCAAAATCGTGCCGCTCAAGCTCGATCTGCGTGTCGAGGCCGATATCGCGCAAGCTTTTGCCGCGGCGGTCGAGGCCTTCGGCGAGATCGATGTGCTGGTCAACAATGCCGGGCGCACGCTGATCAAGCCGGCGGTCGACGTCACCTGGGCCGAATGGGACGACGTCATCGCGATCAATCTCAAGGGCGCCTATTTTCTGTCGCGCAGCCTTCGCCGCGCATTGCATCGACCACAAGCGCGGCGGCAGCATCGTTAGCCTCGCTTCGACCCACGGCCTCACCGGGCTTGCCGGCCGCTCGGTCTACGGCATTTCCAAAGGCGGCATTATCCAGATGACGCGCATGCTGGCGATCGAATGGGCCGCCAATAACATCCGCGTCAATGCCATTGCCCCGGCCACCGCGCTCACCGAGTCGCGGCAGAAGCTGCTCGACGCCGCGGCGCGCGAACGCATGTTGGCCCGCATTCCGAGCGGCAAATTCATCACGCCGGAGGAGGTCGCCGCCGCGGTGGTCTTCCTCGCCAGCCCCGGCGCGGCCTCGATCACCGGCACCACGCTGCCGCTGGATGGTGGGCTGGTTGGCCGTTTAATTGCTTATTCGGTCAAGCACAGCCCGTGATCGGGGCTGAACGACAGAAACACTTTCTGCCCCGGCGCGATCTGTTCGTAATGATCGATCTGGATGCCGACCTCGTAACGCCCGACCTTGACGCGGCATTCCAGCAGGCTGCCGAGATAGACGGTTTCGGTCACCTCGCCCTCGAACAGATTGCCGCTGTCGGCGGGCTTATCGAAATGGATGTCGATGTCCTCCGGCCGCAGGCTGAGCGTGACCTTCTGTCCGGCGGCCGCGCCCTTGCCGCCGGCTGCCCGCAAGCGCAGCGGCGCACGGCCTTCGCCGAGCGCAATTTCCATCGTCGCAATAATCGCCGCTGCGGCCGAGCACGACGCCCTGCATCAGATTGGCGACGCCGATGAAATTGGCGACGAACGTATTGGCCGGCCGCGCGTAGATCGTCTGCGGATCGCCGATTTGCTGGATCACGCCGTTGTTCATCACCACCACGCGGTCGCTCATCACCAGCGCCTCGGACTGATCGTGCGTGACATAGATCGAGGTGATGCCGACTTCCTTTTGCAGCCGTACCAGTTCGACCCGCATCTGCTCGCGCAGCTTGGCGTCGAGATTGGACAGTGGCTCGTCGAACAGAATAACGCGCGGCTCGTAGACGATGGCGCGCGCCAGCGCCACGCGCTGGCGCTGGCCGCCGGAGAGCTTCGTGGCGTAGCGGTCGGCCAAATGCGGCAGGCCGACCAGCTCAAGCGCCTTGCCGGTGCGCTCCTTGATCAGTTCGGCGCTCGCGTGCCGCACGCGCAGCCCGTAGGCGACGTTGTCGAACACCGTCATGTGCGGCCACACGGCGTAGCTCTGGAACACCATGCCGATATTGCGATCTTCGGGATTGAGATAAATGCCGCGCTTGGGCGCCGCGACCGTGTCGCCGCCGATGCGGATTTCGCCGCCGTCGGGCCGCTCCAGCCCGGCGATGCATCGAAGTGTCGTGGTCTTGCCGCAGCCGGAGGGGCCGAGCAACGTGACGAACTCGCCTTCCTTGACGACGAGGTTGACGTCGTTGACCACCGTTTCGGCGCCGAAATTCTTGCTCAGATGATCGAGCTCGACCATGACATTCATGGCTGCACCGCCAGAGTGTGCTCGGGATCGAGCCGCAGATAAACTTTCTCGCCGGCTTTGAGCGCGCTGCGCGGGTGCGCCATGACCTTCCATTCGAATTCGCCCCAGCGCACGCGGCAGTCCACGCAATTGCCGAGGAAGATCGCCTGGATCACTTCGCCCTCGAGCGCGGGGGCGCCGCCGTTCTGCCGCGTCGCCTCGACGTTTTCCGGCCGCACCGAGATCACGGCTTCCGCGCCCGCCGCCATGCCGGCGGAAAGTTTGCACGCGACCTCGACCTTGCACGGGCCGGCGATTTCGACTTGTCCGCGTCCGGGTGCGGTGACACTGAGCACACGGCCTTTGAGCAGATTGGCGGCGCCGATGAAGTTGCTGACATAGGCGTTGGCCGGCCTTGCGTAAATCTCGCGGGGCCCGCCGCGTTGCTGGATGCGCCCCTTGCTCATCACGATGATCTCGTCGCTCATCACCAGTGCCTCGGCCTGATCGTGCGTGACGTAAATCGAGGTGATGCCGACTTCGTGCTGGATGCGCTTGAGTTCGAGCCGCATCTGTTCGCGCAGCTTGAGGTCAAGGTTGGACAGAGGTTCGTCGAACAGCAGCAGGCGCGGCCGCGACACGATGGCGCGCGCCAGCGCCGCCCGTTGCTGCTGGCCACCCGAGAGCTGGGTCGCCAGTCTGTCGGCCATGCGCGTCAGCCCGACCAGCTTGAGCACGGCGGCGACGCGCGCTTCGATTTCGTCGCGCGCGACTTTTCTTATTTCGAGCGGGTAGGCAACGTTCTGCGCCACCGTCATATGCGGCCAGATCGCATAGCTCTGGAACACCATGCCGATGTCGCGCTTTTCCGGCGGCAGAAAAAGACCTCTGTCGGGCGCGGTGTAGACCATGCCGCCGACGCTGATTTGCCCGGCGTCGATCGTGTGCAGGCCGGCGATGCTCATCAGCGTCGTGGTCTTGCCGCAGCCGGAGGGCCCGAGCAGCGTCAGGAATTTGCCCTTGGGCACGCCGAACGACACGCCGTCCACGGCACGGTCGGAGCCGAATAGCTTCACCAGGCCTTGCACGTCGACGTAGTGGCCGGACGCGTTGCTGTTTTCCATTGCTCTTCAAGCCGTTAACGCTTCACGCCCGGCGACGCGCCGGAAGATATAAATGCAGGCAAGAAGAACCACCGTCTGCGTCATCGACAGCGCCGAGGTGAGCGTTTCGTTCTCGTAATTGCTCAGATAGTAGACGCCGACCGACAGCGTTTCGGTGCCCGACGTATAGAGAATGATGGAAATCGACAGTTCGCGCAGGAAGATGATGAACAACAACACCCAACCGGCAAAGATGCCGGGCTTGAGCAGCGGGATGGTGATCCGCCGCAGCGTGGTGAACCAGGAAGCGCCCGCCATGCGCGAGCTTTGATCGAGTTCTTCCGAAATCGCCAGCATCACCGCGGAGATATTGCGCTGCCCGTAAGGGAAGAAGCGCGTGATGTAGCCGAGCAGCAGGATCCAGAGCGTCGCGTAAATCGGAGTCCTGATGTAGGTCACCAGCACGCCCATCGCGATGACGATGCCGGGAAAGCCGACCGGCACGACGCACAGGAAATCGAGCAGCCGCGCGCCGAAACCCTTGGTACGGTGGATCATGTAGCTCACCACCAGCGACAGGGCCATGGCGATGGTGGCGCCGGCGAAAGCCAGGATGAAGCTGTTGTAGATGCCGTTGGTGGCAGCGGCGATGTGATCGGGCGCCCAGAAGAACAACGTACGCACGTAATTGTGCAGCGTGAGATCGGCGAGGATGATCCGCGACTGCCACACCGGGTGCAGGCTCACCACGAACAGGCACAGGATCGGCAGCACCACGGCCACCAGGATGAAGGTGAGGTTGAAGGCGAGCGCCGCCCATTTCCAGCGGCCGAGATCGACGACGTTGGGGCGGAAGCCTTTGCCGGTCACGGTGGTGAACGAGCGCGGCGCGATGTAGCGCTGCTGGATCCAGATCAGCAGCACGGTGATGATGCCGAGCGCCATGCTCATGGCGGAGCCGAGATAAATATTGGCGTCGTCGCCGACCGCCTTGGAAAAAATCTGGGTGGTGAGCGTTTGCCAGCCGTAGGGCGCGGAGAGTTTGAACGGCACGCCGAACTCGCCGGCGGTCGTGACGAAGACGATGATCGCGCCCGACAGAATGCCGGGCGCGACCAGCGGCAGCGTCACCGTCATGGCGGTGCGCACCAGCCCGGCGCCGGTGGTGCGCGCCGAATCCTCCAGCGACGGGGTCCATGCGCCGCAGCGAGCCGACCACGAACAGATAAACCAGCGGCGCGAAAAACAAGCCGGTGACCCAGATCACGCCGTAGAGATTGTCGACGTTGATCAGATTGCCGTGGGCGCCGAGATAGTCGCGCCCCCAGCTATTGAGCAGCCCGGTCTTGCCGCCGGCCAGATTGTGCCAGGCGATCGCGCCGACGAAGGGACTCAGGAAAAACGGAATCAGATTAAACGGCTCGATCTGGTTGCGCCCCGGACAGTTGGTGCGGGCATTGATCCAGGCCAGCGATACGCCGAAGAACGTCGCGATCACGGTCGAGCCGGCGCAAACCAGCAGCGTATTGACGAAGGCTTTCGGGATGACGCGGTCGGTGAACAGCGTCTTGTAGTTGGCGAGGCCCCAGGTGGTGTCGAAGCCGCCGGCATCGAGCACCTGGAAGCTGCTGACGATCAGCACCAGCAGCGGCAGGATCACCGCGGCCGCGACGATGATGCTGACCACCACGGTCGCGACCGATTCCTGGGTGACAAGGCTCCGCCAGCGGGTCGCCGCCGGCGCCCGCAGCGCGGTTTCCGTCAACGATTGCGTGCTCATCGCACCCCGTTACTGGAACTTCGCCTGCCACGCCTCGCGGGTTTCCTTGAACTTCTTGCCGGCGGCGACCCAGTCCTTCATGCCGAGCAGTTTCACTTTGTTGAGGTCGAACACGTAATGCGCGGCCTCCGGCGGCGGCGTGTAGTCCTTCAGGAAGGTGAACATCATCTCGCCGACCACCATGATGTCGGCGCCTTCCTTGCTGAGCATGTATTCCATGAACAGCTTGGCGGCGTTCGGGTGCGGCGCGCCCTTGATGACGGCGGCCTGGTTGCCGAGCAGGACCTGGCCTTCTTTGTAGATGCCGAATTTCAACACCTTGATGAGATCGGGCTTTTTCAAGATGTCCTGATAGGCGCGCCCGGTCAGATTCCACATGTCGAGCGGGCGCTGGCATGAAACGACCATCTGCATCTTCGGCTCGGTGCGGAATTCGATCAGCGGATCGGTCGCCTTGAGCTTGGTCCACAGGTCGTCGAGATTCATGCCGGATTCCTGCAAGGCCAGCGCGGTGTTGACGTAAGTGAAGCTCTTGGTGAGATCGGACGCGATGGTCTTGCCCTTGAGTTCGGGCTTGAGCACGTCGGCGTAGGAAGTCGACCTTGAAATTCTCCATGCCGGGACACGACGAGTTCCAGATCGGCTGGAACGAATAAGCAAACGGCACCACGACATAGGGATATTTGAAATACTGCCCGGCCTTCCGGGCGAGTTCCTCGTGGTCCTTCCAGTAACCGCTGTCGAGCGCCTCGAACGCGCCGCGATTGGCGGCTTCGTCGAAAAATCCCGGCGCGTTGACGATCAGCATGTCGGCGGTGTGCTTGCCGGCCTGAATTTCCTGACGCGTCTGCGCCACCGTCGCGCCGGTGCCTTTGCGCAGATTGTTGAATTTGAAATTGGGGCCTAGATTGTATCGCTTGATGAAACCTTCGCCGAGCAATTGGCCGGTGTGGTCGCTGAACTGCGGATTGAGGATCGTCACCGCGCCTTCCTGCCGCGCGGCGTCAATCAGCTTCGCTTCCTGCGGTGTAAAATCCGCGGCATAGACGGACGCGGTAGCGGCCAAAAGCGCCACGGCGGTAAACGGCATTGCAAGGCGCGCGGCTTTATAGCGCGGCCATGCCGATTGGCGTGAACCCATGTCTTCCTCCCAATGACGTCGCCCCACGACGTTCGACTTACCGGCCGGCGGCCGTGTCGAAGCTTTTATCCGGCCCGCCCGATACGCATCTGAAGTGCGCTGGCGGTTTGGCCGGCGGCCCATTTAACCGCATTAGCCCCGGCACTGGCAATTTAAGTCTTACGATTGTGCGGCGGTTGCGCCCGGGACCGTCGCGGCGCTAGCCTGACATTGCGCAAATAAAGGCGGGCGGGAGGCGTGGGTTTGAAGGTTGGAATACTGCTAGGCGACGATATCGGGCACGAAGTCGTGCCCGAATGCGTCAAGGTGATGAAGGCCGCGGTTGCGCGCGCCGGCCTTGCCGTCGATTGGTCGACACATTCCGATCGGCAAGCATGGCCACGAGCAACATGGCAATACGCTGCCGGCCCTGACCGAGGCGGCCTTGCGGAACCTCGACGGCTGGATCATGGGCCCGATCGGGCACGCCGCCTATCCGCGCAACGATCCGACCTGGGTCATGCCGGCGGTGCGCAAGAAATTCGAGCTGTTCGCCGCCGTCCGGCCGTCGCGCTCCTATCCGAATATCAACTCGATTCACAAGGACGTCGATATCGCGTTCGTACGTGAGCTCACCGAGGGCATGCTCTATTCGGAAACCGTGGTGGCCGGCGCACCGGAATTCCGGCCGAACGACGATATCACCGTCGCCATGCGCGTCATCACCCGCAAAGGATCGAACCGGGTCGCGCGCGAGGCCTTCGAGATCGCGCGCACGCGGCCACGCAAGAAAGTGACCGCCGCGCACAAGGAACCGGTCTACCGGTTGGCCTGCGGCATGTTCGCCGAGGAATGCCGCAAAGTGGCGCGCGAGTATCCGGATGTGACATTCGAAGAGGCGATGATCGACACCATTTCGATGAAACTGGTGATGGCGCCGCAGCAATACGACGTGGTCGTCACCAGCAACCAGTTCGGCGACATCCTGACCGATATCGGCGCAGGTCTTGTTGGCGGCCTGGGCCTGGCGCCCGGGCTCTGCGTCGGCGAGAAGCAGGCGATGGCGCAGGCCACCCACGGCTCGGCGCCCGACATCGCCGGGCGCAACATCGCCAATCCTTACGCCATGATCGTGTCGGGGCAGATGCTGATGGCTTTCCTTGGCCGCAAGCATAACGAACCGAAGGCGACCGCCGCCGCCGGCTTCATGCAGGCGGCGATCGACAAGGTCATCACGCAAGGCAAGCATCTGACCAAGGACCTGGGCGGCAAAGCCAGCACCCAGGACATGGGAAACGCCATCGCGGAAGCGGTGATGCAATAAGTCGCGCAAAACGGAAACAGGCAAGCGTCATGTACAATCTTCATCTCAGCGCCGAACAATTGGAAATCCGCGACACCGTGCGCGACTTCGTCACGCGCGAGATCAAGCCGGCCGCGCTCAAGGCCGACCGGCTCGATGTGCAGGATCGCAGCCTGTTGACGGCGCAGATCGACGCGGCCTCGCAGCTCGGCCTGCGCACGCTGGCGCTGTCGGAGGCGCTCGGCGGCGCCGGCGCCGACGCGCTGACCTCCTGCATCGTGACCGAGGAACTGGCGGCGGGCGATGCCGACATCGCCGGCATCTTGTCGGAGACCTCGCGGCTGGCGCATCTGCTGTTCGACCGCGCCATGAATGACGCGCAGCGCGATCAATTCCTGCCGAAATTTCTGAATGATGACCGCTTTCATCTCGCTTTCGCCGGCTACGAAACCGGCACGCGGCTGGGCGTGAACTATCATCGCCCGGCCGTGAGCGAAGCAGCGGTGAAAACGAGCGCGGTGAAATCGGGCGGCGATTACATCGTCAATGGCGTCAAACACGGCGTCGCCAATGCGCCGGTCGCTGGATTGTTCGCGGTGCTGGCCGATAATCGCCGCCGGCGTGCTGCTGGTGCCGGCGGACGCGCCGGGCGTCAGTGTAAAGGCACATGAAAAAGCCTGGCATCACGGCGCCTGCGGCGACGTCACGTTCAAGGGTTGCAAAGTGCCGGCTGCCGACCTGCTCGGCGGCGAAGCCGCCGCTCTGTTGATAGGCGCCGATGCCGCTGGCCGCGGCAATCCGATCTTCCAGGCGCTCAATCTCGGCATCGGCCGCGCCGCTTACGAAGCCGCGCTCGATTATGCCCATCTGCGCGTGCAAGGCGGCCGCCCGATCATCGAGCATCAGGCCATCGCCACCAAGCTCGCGGAAGTCGCGATCAAGCTCGAAGTCGCGCGCACCGCCATCTGGCAGGCGGCCTGGGCCTCCGATCATCCCGAAGCCGTCGCCGACCGCAGCCTGTCCGACTTGCCGCTCACCACCATGACGCAGGTCTTCACCGCCGAAACGCTGCTGAAGGCGACCAAGGATGCTGCCGAAGTGTTTGGCGCCATGGGCGTGATGCGCGACATGCCGCTGCAGAAATACGTCCACGACGCCCGCGTCTGCCTGCATTCGGGCGACGGCGTCACCGACGCCAAGCTGCGCATCGCCGAAGCGCTGGCCGGCTACCGCCGCGCCGGCAATGGCGCGATGGCCGCCGAATAAACCTTTCAAGCGAGGACGTCCCATGGACTTCAATCTGAGCAACGAACAGCGCTCCTGGCAGATGGCGGCGCGCAAATTCGCCGAGGAAGAGATCCGGCCGATCTCGCTTCGTGCGACGCCATCCCGACCGCGGACGAGACCTTCGACTGGGACATCATCAAGAAGGGCTCCAAGCTCGGCTTCCGCACTTTGGCGGTGCCGAAGGAATGGGGCGGCCACGGCACCGATTTCGTGACGCAAGCGCTGGTGATGGCCGAGCTCGCCAAGGCCGACAGCGCGATCTCCAAGGCGTTCAGCCAGAACTGGAAATGGAGCCATCTGATTTCGGCGACCTGCACCGAGGAACAGAAGGAGCGCTTCCTCAAGCCCTTCGTCGCCGACGACACCTTCCTGCTCGGCAAGGGCATCACCGAGCCGAGCGCCGGCTCCGACAACCGCCTGCCGCCGGACGACATCAAGGCCGGGCTGAAGCTCAAGGCCGAGCGCAAGGGCGATGAATGGATCCTCAACGGCGAGAAGGCCTTCATCGCCAACGCGCCGGTCGGCAAATTATTTTTCATCGACGCGCGCACCGATGCGAGCGTCCCGCTCAAGCAGGGCACGACTTTGTTCCTGGTGTCGCGCGACACGCCGGGCTTCCGCATCGGCAAGGTGTTCAACAAAAGCGGCTGGCGCTTCTATCAGAATGGCGAAATGATTTTCGAGAACGCGCGTGTCCCGCACGCCAATGTGGTCGGCGATGTCGGCGGCGCGGTGAAGAAAACCGGCGGCCGCGGCGGCGATACAACCGGCGGCGATATTTTCGGCGATCTCGAACTGTGCGCCAACGCGCTTGGTATTTGCGACGACGCCTGCGAAACCGCGATGAAATACGCCAAGACCACCAAGCAGAGCGGCCAGGTGCTGTTCGCGCAGCAGAACGTCCAGCTCCAGATCAACAAGATGTTCATGCTGACCGAGGCGCTGCGCTCGTTCGTGATGCGGGTGGCCTGGGAGCACGATATGAAGATCCATTCCTGCAACGCCGGGCTGGCGATGAACTGGTCCACCGACGTGGTGCAGGAAGTGACCGAGCTCTACATGGAAGTGCGCGGCGTCCAGGGCTGCGTCATGGACCACCACACCGACAAACTGGTGCGCGACAGCATCATCTGGAGCCATCTCGCCGGCGACAGCGTGCAGCGCATGAAAGTGGCGCGGCGGCTGGCGGCGCGCGGCCTAGCGCAAGTTCACCGGCTTGCCCTGCGCCAGCGAGGTAATCGTCGCCTCGAAGGCGCCGATCGCGTCGAGCATCTGTTCGGGCCGCACCGGAAACGGCGCCTTGCCCTCGATGGCGTCGGCGAAGGCTTCGAGCAGCATGCGCAGCGAATTGACATGCTCGAGCTTCCGCTCCTCGCTCGGCCCGGCGATTTTGGCAACGATCAGCGTGTCCTCGCCACGCGCTTCCGCCGAGCCGTCGGTGCCGAACACATGGCAGCGCCAGAACATCGGCGCCGCGCGCACGGTGGCCATGATGCCGGTCGCGCCGCCGGCGAACTCGACCAGCACGGCGACCGCATCGCGCGGATCGGGCGGCGGTTTCTTGGAAACGCTGCGCGCATCGACGTAACTGATCGGTCCGGCGAGATTGACGAAGGCGTCGAGCACATGCAGCCCGGCGCCGGTCATGCCGGCGCCCGGCAATTTCATAGGGTCGTCACGCCAGCCGCCGGAAACGCGCATCGAATGCTCGTTGGAAAAGTGCCCCTCGATATGCAGCACTTTGCCAATTTCGCCGCTCTCAACCACGTGCTTGAGCTCGCGCATGGAGGCAAAGCAGCGCTTGTTGTTGCCGCTGCCGAGCGGCACGCCGGCCACGCGTACGGCCGCGACCGCGCGCTCGGCCTCGGCGCGCGTCAACGCCAGCGGCTTCTCGCACCAGACCGGCTTGCCGGCCGCCGCCACCATGCGGACCTGCTCGACATGCAGCGAATGCGGCGTGGCCAGCAGGACGGCCTGCACTTGCGGATCGGCGATGGCGTCCTTCAAGTCGGTCGACAACCTGAAGCCATGCTTGGCCGCCAGTTCGCGGGCCAGTCGGGCTCCTTGGTGACACCGTGCACGATGCGCAGGCGCGAACTTTTGCCCTGAACCGAGTTGAGAACCGTCTGGCCCCAGCTGCCCAGACCCACCATGGCT
>CAVPOR010000013.1:0-30490 GCA_963707095.1 uncultured Alphaproteobacteria bacterium | reverse complement strand
GATTTCCAGACAATCGTGCGGCGCGCCGGCAGCATGGATCGGCTGCAAGCCGACGAAGCGGCCGATGCCGTGATCGACATGCACGACCAGATCGCCGGGCGCGAGGCTGGTGGCTTCGGCGATGAAATTATCGGCGCGGCGCATGGCGCGGCGCGGCCGCACCAGACGGTCGCCGAGAATGTCCTGCTCGCTGACGATGGCGGCATTGGCGGTCTCGAAACCGGATTCGATGCCGAGCACGGCGAGCGCGATCGCCGGCTTGGGCAGCGCAAGTGCTTGCGGCCAGGAGCCGACATTGGTGAGATTGTGCAATTTGTGGTCGGCGAGCACGTGGCCCATACGCTCGCGCGCGCCCTCGCTCCACAGCGCGATGGCGACGCGCTTGCCCGAGGCTTGCTGCGCCAGCACGTGTTTGCTGAGGGCCTCGAACACATTGGCGCCGGCTCGGCGCGCTCGGCCGCGAAATTGTGGCCGGCGCGGGCGCCCACATCGATCACTTGCTTTGCATCAGGCACGGCGAAGGGCGTGAGCGCCGCCAGCGCAGAGGTATCGAGCCGCTCCTTCCATTCTTTTTCCGCCAGATAAAGCCGCGTGGGCGGCAATGGCTTATACGGCGGCGTCACGCCTTGTTTGAGCGCCTCGCGGCGGGTCTCGTAGTAATCCGTGATCTGCGTGAAACGCTCATGCGCGGCGTCCTCCGCAAGATGTTCGAGCGCCAGCGGCGTGCCCGGCAGATAATCGAACAGCGTTTCCAGTTTATCGTGGAACAGCGGCAGCCAGTGCTCCATGCCCGGATAGCGGCGGCCCTCGCTGACCGCTTCGTACAGCATGATCGTCCGGCGTCGCCGCGCCGAATGCGGCGAGATAGCCGGTGCGGAAGCGGCGGATGGTTTCGGTGACGAGTTGGAATTCCGCCACGGGCACCAGGTCGAGGCCGCGCAATGACGTCTCGCTGATTTGCGTTTGCGCGTCGAAGCTGCGGATCGTCTCCAGCGCGTCGCCGAAGAAATCGAAGCGGACGGGCGAATCCATGCCCGGCGGATAAAGATCGAGAATACCGCCGCGCACGGCGTAGTCGCCCGGCTCGCGCACGGTCGAGGCGCGGGTGAAGCCATTAAGCTCCAGCCATTCGATGATACCGGCCATACCGATAACATTGCCGGGTGCGACCGAGAGTGCATGCGTCGCGACAAATGCGCGCGCCGGCACGCGTTGCAGCGCGGCGTTGATGGTGGTCAGGAGGACCGATGGCTTGTCGCGGCCTTCGACGCGAACGAGGCGCGACAGCGCGGTCATGCGCTGCGCCACGACCGATGCATTGGGTGACACCCGGTCATAAGGCAGGCAATCCCAGGCCGGGAATTCCATGGTCAGGATATCCGGCCCGAAGAACGCCAGGGAACGCGACAGCGCCGCCATGCGCTGGCCGTCGCGGCAAATGACGGCGAGCGAAACCGCCGGTGCATCGGGTCGCGCCGCGATGGCGCGCGCCAGATCGGCCAGCACCAACCCTTCGGCGCCATCGGCGACTTGCGCCAGTGTCAGCGCTTGGCCCGGCTTCAATAATTCGGCGGGAGATTTTGCCATCGTCTACTCGGAACCTCGAAATTCACGCAGTCGGCGAAATAGTAGCGTGTCAATTTCCGCCGGCACCGGCTCTTGGCCGCAGACCCAGGCGAAAATCTGCTGATCGGGAATGTCGAGCCAGGCCTCGACCTCGCCAAGCTCGGCGTCGCTCAGGCCGGCAATCTGCGCGTCGGCAAAGCGCCCGAGCACCAGATCCATCTCGCGGATGCCGCGATGCCAGGCGCGGAACAGCAACCGCCTGCGCCGCGCATCCAGTCCCTGGCTCGAAATCCCGCTACCGGTCACCCGTTGCTCCAACGCCAAAAACCCGGCGCGTGCCGGGTGCGGGGTTTATATAGAGATGACCGAGGGAATTGTCATGGCCGGGCTTTAAATCCACTACTATCAGTCCATGCGCCCGCTCGTGCTTAACCCGCTGTTCGCCGCCCTCACCAGCCTGACCGGCGTCGGGCCGAAGCTGGAGCTGCTCTATGCCCGCCTGCTCGATCGCGAGGCGCCGCGCGTGATCGATTTGCTGTTTCATTTACCCTCGGGCGCGATCGACCGCAGGGCGCGCCCGAAACTCAACGAGGTGCAGGCCGGGCAGATCGTCACGGTCGCGGTCACGGTCGATGAGCACCGCCCACCGCCGCGCAACCGGCCGCGCGCGCCCTATCGCATCGTTACCAGCGACGACACCAACCAGACCCTGACACTGACCTATTTTAGCGCGCGCGAGGATTATCTGCGCAAGCTCCTGCCCGAGGGCGAGACGCGTTACGTCTCGGGAACCGCCGAGCTGTACGACAACATGTTGCAGATGGTCCATCCCGACCGCGTGGTGGATGAAAAAGGTTTTGCCAATTTGCCGCTGGTCGAGCCGGTCTACCCGCTCACCGAGGGACTCGCTGCCGGCAATATCCGGCGCGCGATGGATGGCGCGCTGGCGAAGCTGCCCGAGCTGCCGGAATGGCAGGATGAGGCTTGGGTCTCGCGCGAGCGTTTCCCGAAATTTGCCGACGCGTTGCGCCACCTGCACCGCCCGGCCGAGCCGCACGACATCGCGCCGGAAAGTCTCGGCCTGGACGCGGCTCGCCTATGACGAATTGCTCGCCGGCCAACTCGCGCTTGCGTTGCTGCGCGCGCATATGCGCCGGCAGGCCGGGCGCGGTTCGGCCGGCGAAGGCCGCGTCCGCGCGCGCATCCTGAAAGCGCTGCCCTATGCGCTGACCCATTCGCAGCAAAAGGCCGTCGACGACATCGTCGCCGATCTGGCGCGCCCGCAGCGCATGTTGCGGCTGCTGCAAGGCGACGTCGGCTCCGGCAAAACCGTGGTTGCACTGATCGCCGCCGCCGACGTGATCGAAGCCGGACGTCAAGCCGCCTTCATGGCGCCGACCGAAATCCTCGCGCGCCAGCACCTCAACACCATCGCGCCACTGGCGGAGGCCGCGGGCCTACGCGTCGCGATCCTGACCGGCCGCGAGCGCGGCGGCGAGCGCGAGACGCTTCTCGACCGGCTGGCGCTCGGCGACATCGATCTTCTGCTCGGCACCCACGCGCTCTTTCAGGAAGAAGTCGCATTTCACGATCTGCGCTTTGGCAATCGTCGATGAGCAGCATCGTTTCGGCGTGCATCAGCGTCTCGCGCTGGCGCAAAAGGGCGAAGCGGTCGACGTGCTGGTGCTCACCGCCACGCCGATCCCGCGCACGCTGGTGCTCACTTACTTTGGCGACATGGACATCTCGGAGCTGCGCGAGAAACCGCCCGGCCGCCAGCCGATCGACACCCGCACCATCCCGATGTCGCGCATCGAGGAGGTCGAGGACGCGGTCGGCCGCGCGATGGACGAAGGCAAGCGCGCGTTTTGGGTTTGCCCGCTGGTCGAGGAATCCGAGAAAATCGATCTCGCCGCCGCCGAGGCGCGCTTCGAAGAACTGCGCAGACGCTTCGGCAAAAAGGTCGATCTGGTGCATGGCCGCATGAAAGGCGCCGAGAAGGACGCCGCCATGGCGCGCTTTGCCGCCGGCGAGACGCAATTGCTCGTCGCCACCACGGTGATCGAGGTCGGGGTCGACGTGCCGGAGGCCACCATCATGGTGATCGAGCACGCCGAGCGCTTTGGCCTGGCGCAATTGCATCAATTGCGCGGGCGCATCGGCCGCGGGCCCGGCGCTTCGACCTGTCTGCTGCTCTACAAGGCGCCGCTGGGCGAAACCGCCAAGGCGCGGCTCGCGATCTTGCGCGACACCGAAGACGGCTTTCGTATCGCGGAGGAAGATCTGAAATTGCGCGGCGAAGGCGACCTGCTCGGCACGCGTCAGAGCGGCCTGCCCGGCTTCCACATTGCGCGCATCGAGACGCACGGCAAATATCTCGGCGCCGCGCGTGACGACGCGGCGCTTACACTGTCGCGCGACGCCACGCTCACGACGCCGCGCGGCCAGGCGCTGCGGCATTTGCTCTATCTGTTCGGCAAGGACGAAGCGATCAAGCTGATCCGCGCCGGCTGAACGCCTGTGTCAGGCGCCAAGCGGATCGGGACCGAAGCGGTTCGGTCCAGGGGTGCCTTTGATGCAGTCAAATACCACCAGCACAATCAGACCGATGCCGGTAAAGGCGATCAGCAGCCACCACCCGGTTCGGTCAATGTCGTGCAGGCGCCGGATCGAGACGGCGATCCCCGGCAAAAACAGTGCCAAGGAGACGATTGCCCCGATAAAGCCCAACCCGAGCAAAGCGTCGATTATTCCAGCGACAAGACTGGCGACGATTACGAATAACGTCCAATACCAGTATTCCGAACGAGCCGCACGGCCCGAAAATCCAACGTAATTGTTAAACCCAGATGTGATGGCTTGAACGAAATTCATAGTCTCAGCCCCCCTGATGTACCAACCGACGGGTCAGCCTAGCAGTGCCGACTGCCGGGCGACAGCGGCAAAGTTGCAAAAGAGGTTATGCGCTGGGGACTATTTCACCGCCGCCGGCGACCTCGCCGCCTGCGCGGTACGCGCGGTGGTCGCGAGCGCCGCCAGCTTTTTCTGCGACTCCTCGCCGGCATCGGGCTGCACCACGCCGGCCGAGATCAGCAGCGTCATGGCGTTCTCCACCGAGATGTCGAGCACGATGAGATCCTTGCGCTTGACGTAAAAGAAAAATCCCGTGGTCGGGTTGGGCGTGCAGGGCATGAAGGCCGAAACATGTTCGCCCTTCGGCAGCTTGTCCAGGAGGTCGCCGCTCGGCGGCTGCGACAGAAACACCAGCGACCACATGCCGGGCGCCGGAAACTCCACCAGCGCCACCTGGCGGAAGCTCGAGCCGTTCTTCGAGAACAGCGTCTCGAAAACCTGCTTCATGGTGCGATAGATCGGCCGCACGATCGGCATGTGGCTGAGCAGACCCTCGCCCCAGCCGACCAGCGTGCGCCCGACCAAGTTGGCGGTGAGGAAGCCGAGCAGCGTGAGCACGATAAAGGCGAGCACCAGCCCGGTGCCGGGGATCGGCCAGGGCAAATAGGTTTCCGGCCGATAGGTCGGCGGAATGAACGGCCGCACCAGCCCGTCGACCCAGGTGACGATCGACCAGATCAGCCAGACCGTAACCGCAAGCGGCCCGGCCACCACCAGGCCGGTGAGGAAATAATTGCGGATGCGGCCGGCAACGCTGGTTTGCGACGCGGTGGCGGCAGTCGGCGTTTGGGTGTGATCTCGTTCATGGTGGCAGTCTATTCCACCGTGACCGATTTCGCGAGATTGCGCGGCTGGTCCACATCGGTGCCGATGGCGACAGCGGTGTGATAGGCGATCAATTGCACCGGAATGGCATAGACCAGCGGGGTCACGGTCGAGGCCATGTCCGGCAGCACGATGGTTTCGGCGATTCTCGATCGCCTCCTTGGCGCCCTTGGCGTCGGTCATCAGGATGATCTTGCCGCCGCGCGCCGCCACTTCCTGCATGTTCGACACGGTCTTTTCGAACACGCGATCGAACGGCGCGATCACGATCACCGGCATGGTTTCATCGATCAGCGCAATCGGCCCGTGCTTGAGTTCGCCGGCGGCATAGCCTTCGGCGTGGATATAGGAGATTTCCTTGAGCTTGAGCGCACCTTCCAGCGCGATCGGGAAGCTGGTGCCGCGGCCGAGATAGAGCGCGTGGCGCACATGCGCGAGATCTTGCGACATCTTTTCAATTTGCGGCTCGAGCTTGAGCGCCTCGGCCATGAGCCGCGGCACCTCGATCAGCGCACGCACCAGTTTCTGCTCGTCGGCGGCCGACAATTCGCCGCGCGCGCGTCCGGCGGCGATGGCAAGACAGGCCAGCACCGAGAGCTGGCAGGTGAAGGCCTTGGTCGAGGCGACGCCGATCTCGGGCCCGGCCAAAGTCGGCATCACCACGTCGCTTTCGCGCGCGATGGTCGAGGTCGGCACGTTCACCACCGACAAAACGTGCTGCTTGTGCTCCTTGGCGTAGCGCAGCGTCGCCAGCGTGTCGGCGGTCTCGCCCGATTGCGAAATGAAGATGGCGAGATCGCCCTTCTCAAGCGGCGCCTCGCGGTAGCGGAATTCCGACGCGATATCGATTTCGACCGGCAGCTTGGCGAAGCGCTCGAACCAGTATTTTGCCACCAGCCCGGCATAAAACGCGGTGCCGCAGGCCGACAGCGACAGCCGCTTGAGCTTCTTCCAGTCGAACGGCAATTTTCCAGGTAGCGCAACCTTTTCGGTCGTCATGTCGATGTAATGGGCGAGCGTGTGGCCGACCACTTCCGGCTGCTCGTGGATTTCCTTGGCCATGAAGTGCTTGTGGTTGCCCTTGTCGACCATTTGCGCCGAGGCCGTCGACTTGATTACCGCGCGCTCGACGCGGGCGTCCCTGCTCGTCGTGGATTTCGACGCCCTTGTGCGTCATCACCGCCCAGTCGCCGTCCTCGAGATAGCTGATCGTGTCGGTGAACGGGGCGAGCGCGATGGCATCGGAGCCGAGATACATTTCGCCGTCGCCGAAACCGATGGCGAGCGGCGAACCCTTGCGCGCGCCGATCATCAGGTCGTCCTCGCCGGCGAACAGAAAGGCCAGCGCGAAAGCGCCGCGCAATTGCTTGAGCGCCGCCGCCACCGCCTCGACCGGCGGTCTTGCCCTTTTTCATTTCGTCGGTCACCAGATGGGCGACCACTTCGGTATCGGTCTCGCTGCTGAACTTGGCGCCGTTCTTGCCGAGCCGTTCGCGCAATTCGCGGAAATTCTCGATGATGCCGTTATGCGCGACCGCGACACGATCGGTGGCGTGCGGATGGGCGTTGCTTTCGGTCGGTTTGCCATGGGTGGCCCAGCGGGTATGGCCGATGCCGATATTGCCGGCGAGCGGTTCGCTTTTCAGGCGCTTTTCCAGCGCCTGCCAGCTTGCCTTCGGCCCGCCGCCGCCCAAGCGCGCCGTGATCGAGTGTTGCGACGCCGGCGGAGTCATAGCCGCGGTATTCGAGGCGCTTGAGCGCTTCGACCAAATGGCCGGCGACCGGCTCGCGTCCGATAATTCCGACGATCCCGCACATCCGTTTGGATGGCCCCTTATTTTTAAGTTCTCGCTTTAACCGGCATCGGCAAGTATATGGAAATCAAAACGCATTTCGTCATGTGACAATGGCGGATACGGGCCGCAAGGCTCATTTCGTGGGCGATTTCGTCTTCTTTTTGCCCAAGCCCTTGAGCTGCCGCAAGCGTTTAGCCCAGCCAGGCTTAATGACCTGCTCGCGCGCGCGCGATGGTGAGCGCGTCGGCCGGCACATTCTTGGTTACCACCGATCCGGTGCCGACATAGGCGCCGTCGCCGATTTTGACCGGCGCCACCAGCGCCGAATTCGAGCCGATAAAGGCACCCTTGCCGATATCGGTGCGGTGCTTGGCGACGCCGTCGTAATTGCAGGTGATGGTGCCGGCGCCGATATTGGCGCCGCAGCCGACCCGCGCATCGCCGATATAGGCCAGATGATTGGCTTTGGCGCCGGCCTCGATCTTGGCTTCCTTCACTTCGACGAAATTGCCGATATGCACGTCGGCACCCGAGATCGGCCCCCGGGCGAAGCCGCGCAAACGGTCCGACGCGGGCGCCCTTACCGACATGGGCGCCTTCCAGATGCGAGAAGGCGCGGATCGTCGCGCCGTCGGCGACCGTGACGCCCGGCCCGAACACCACATTCGGCTCGATGGTGACGTCCTTGCCGAATTTGGTGTCGGCCGACAGAAATACGGTGTCCGGCGCGACCATGGTGACGCCGGCATCGAGGGCTGCGGCGCGCAGGCGCTTTTGCAACACGGCCTCGGTTTCGGCGAGCTGCGCCTTGGTGTTGATCCCGCGCATGTCGTCCTCTCCGGTTTCGATCGCGACCGCCTTCAAGCCCATATCGCGGGCAATGGCAACCGCATCACTGAGATAGTATTCGCCTTTGGCATTGGCATTGCCGATGCCATCGAGAATGGCGAGCGCCTTGTCGCCGGAAAGCGCCATCAGACCGCCATTGCACAAACCGATCTTGCGTTCCGCCTCATCGGCATCGCGGTCCTCGCGGATCGCCAGCAGTTCATCGCCGCGCGTCAGCAGCCGCCCGTAGCCCGCCGGATTCGCCGGACGGAATCCCAACACCGCCACCGCCGCACCGCGGGAAAGCGCCGCGCGCAACTGCGTGAGCGTTTCCGGCCGCACCAGCGGCGTGTCGGCGAACATCACCAGAATATCGTCGGGCAACCTTCCATTAGATTTGCGCGCAATCGCCTTGCGCGCCGCCAGCACCGCGTGCGCCGTGCCGCGCCGTTCCTTCTGCACGAATATTTTGGCTTTGGGCGCAAATGCATGCGCCTCTTGCGCCACATCATCGTGGTCGGGCCCGACCACGACGGCGATTTCGCCGCCGCCGGCCTGCATCGCCGAGGTCAGCACATGCGCGAGCAGCGTGCGTCCGCCGATCGTGTGCAGCGCCTTCGGCAGGGCGGAGCGCATGCGGGTGCCCTCGCCGGCGGCCAGCACGATCGCAAGGCAGCTTCTTTGAGCCATCGGCTTTCGGACTCACGTGTTGCCACAATTGCGGCGCACCCCATATGCGGGCGAATTTAGCGCGTCTGTGCGATAACGTTCGCGCCCGCGAAGAAAGCGAGCATTGCCGGATTCTGCTAACGTTTTCAATGACGTGATTCGCCCGCTCGAGGCTGCCCATGGCGATCGATATCGCGCCGCCGGAACCCGATTTGACCCATCCCCGTTGCAGGCGCGCGCGCCGCATTCGCTTTGGCGCATTGTTCGCCTGGGGCGGCGCGGCCACCATCGCGCTCGCCGCCGCCGCCATCACCAGCCAGACCGAAGCCGGCGGCAAACGCCTGCAGTTCGCGATCGCCTATCTGAGCGATCCGGTGCACATGGTTGCCGATCTGAGCGAGCCTGCGCGCGCGGTCGCGCGATCCCGCCGGCCGCGGCGAAGACCGAGACGCCGGCCGAGACCCAGCGTCTCGCCGCCCAGTTGCGCGACTTGACCGCCGACCGCGAGCGGCTCACCGCGCGCATCGCCACGCTCGAGCACAATTTCGAGGACATGACCGGCTCGATCAAACAGCAGACCGAACAGCTGGCCGCCGCCCGCGCCGCCCTGATCCCGCCGCCGGCGTCGAGCGCGCCGCGCGACCATTGCCACCGCGCTGCCGCCCGCAGTGCCGCTGGCGCTGCCTGCCATCCAAGCTCAAGCGCCGGCGGAAAACGCACCGCCGCCCGCCGCAGAGGCAAAAACCAAACTGGTTGCGCTGCCACCGGTCCGCGTCGCCGCGACGGCGGTGAACGCGCCAGCGGCCGAGCCGCCCCCGGCCAAAGCTGAATTCGGCATCGATCTCGGCGGTGCCGCCACGCATCGAAGCGCTGCGGGTTGCATTGGGCGCGGTGAAGGCCAATTACGGACCGCTGCTGCTCGGGCTTGCATCCGCTTGCGGCACATTATCCGAAGCAACCGGCCGGCGTGGACTATCGCCTGGTGGCGGGGCCGCTGCCGAATGCCGCCGAGGCGACGAAACTATGCGCCCGTTTCCCGGTCACGCGGACGGGCTGCCAGCCGGCCAAATTCGACGGCGCGCAACTGGCCGGAGCATTGATTGTCGCGGCGTCGACGCGGCTTGGCGCGGCCATAATCCCGCGCATGAAGCTGTTTCTGCCGAGCGCGCGCGCCACCAATTATCTGCTGATCGTGGGCTTCTGCTCGCTCGGCTATGCGCTCTACATCCGCTATCTCGCCATCGAGCAGACCAACGTCGGGCTGGCCTGCGCCGCCGGGCTCGACACCTGGCTGTGCTTCTCGCGCCGGATCTCGATCGCGCTGTTTGAACACTCGGTGTTCGGTTGGGCCGCGCTGATCGTCGCCGCGCTCAATCTGTTGCGGCCGTCGTTGGTTCTTTTCGCGGTCGGCGCTCGCCGTCGCCTGCTTCGGCATCGTGCTCTACAACACTGCTCTGTCGGCGCTCGCCATCGGACTGCTGGTGCTCAGCTTTGCGCGTCGCGCACCCGAGCCAGACTGAACGCCAGCGTCGGCGAACGCCGCGCACAGCCAGAGCGACTGCCAATTCGCCAAGCCTTCATTGAGCGCGATGTAAGGCACCGACAGCGCGAGCACGGCAGCGCCCGCCCGTTCGGCAGCGCCAAATCTTGCAGGAACTTGGCCGCCATCGGGGCGCGGCATGACCAGGCTATGCGTCAAGAACGGCACCGCCGCCGCGGTCAGCGGCGCGAACGGAAAATCGCGGTAGCGTGGATCGAACACCAGACCGAGCGCGGACAAAATTGCCAGCAGCATGGTGGCGATCATGATCGCGCCGGCCAGCAGCGTCAGCGGATCGCGGATGCGCTCGGCGGCTGGACCGAGCAACGGCTGAAAATTGCGGCAGCGGCGTACCGCGCATCATCGCCGCGCTCAACAGCGGCGGCGCCAGCAGCGCGACGCCGACAAAAGCCAGCGAGCGCAGCCAGCCGGCAAGCGCCGAAAGATTCGATCGGCACATTGGCGATGCTCCAGCCGATCAGCGCACCGCCGGCGATGGCGTTCGCCGTCACGGCAAACCAGCGCAGCGACGGCACGGCAGCGCCACGCCGCGCAACGAACGCCGCGCCGAAAACAGCCAGCGCGAACAAAATTCCGCCCGCCGCCTGCCAGCGCCACAGCGGATGATTGGACACCGCCTCGCCCCAGATGAATTTCGGTGTGCGCGTGGCGTCGTCGAGCAGTCCCCAGTGACCGCCGACGGTGCCTTCGAGCGCGCGCTTCCACGGCTCGTCGAAGGCCTCGATCACGTTGACGCGGAAATTCTCGCGCTTGGCGAGCGCCAGCACGTCCTGAATCACGCGCGCCTGCTCGGCCGGCGACGGCAGCGCGCCCTCGCGCATGCGCCCGGCGCTCGGCCAGCCGACTTCGCCGATGACCACTTCCTTGCCGGCAAAGGCGGCCACCAACCGGCGGCGGATCGAGTCCACATGAGCGGCGGCGTTGCGCGCCGGAATCGGAAAGTCCTCCCAATAAGGCAAAATATGGATGGTGATGAAATCGACCGCGGCGGCAACGTCGGGATAGCGCAGCCAGTACTCCCAGACATCGGCATAGGTCACCGGCACCGGACACGCGCGCTTTCACCGCGCGAATGGTGGCGGTCAAGTCGCCGGACGACATTTCGCCGCGCAGCAGCACCTCGTTGCCGACCACCACCGCCTGGATCGTGCCGGGATATTGGTTGGCCAGCGCCACGGCGGTTTCGATCTGCTGGCGGTTCTTGTCGGGATGGCTCGACAACCACAGGCCCTGCATCACCTTGAGACCGTGGCGGGCGGCGATCGCGGCGATCTGGTCCTGCCCGAACTCGGTCGAATAGGTGCGTACGCAATCGGTGATCTTGGCCAGCCGCGACAAATCGTCCTCGATTTGGGCGGCTGAGATCCGAGTGTTGGAATCGAGCGGGGTCTGGCCGCCGCGGAACGGCGAATAGGACAGGCAATAGAGCTTTTCGCCGGGCGCCAGCGGGCTTTGCGGCATAGCGATCGGCTCGCCGAGCCAGGCCCAGATGCCGGCGATGACCACCGCCGACACAGCGAGACAGGCTAGACCAAGGCGCATTGCGCTAAACCCGTATCGGCGAACGATGAGAAGCCCCGGAACGGCTTATAGTGCGGGCCTGGCGCTGCCAAGGCGGCCTGGCTTCTTAAGCAAACCGCCGCGTGGTGCTGGACAAAGCCCGGCCGTTAAGGCCAAGTCCCGGTCGGGAAAATTCGCGGATTTTTGCCGCAAGTCGAGAGTTCAGGTGTTCAGGGCAACAGCGCCGGAATGGCCGGCAGCAAACGCCGCATTCGTGTCCCAATCCGGTCCCATAGCTGACCGGGCAATGGGCGGGCGGCCTTCAATAAAACCGGCGGGACTATGCCGATAGTCTCTTTGTTGCGTCCGTTCTGTGCGGCGTTCTGCGTGGTTGCCTTCGTTTTCACGGGCAGCGCGGCGTTCGCCCAAAGCGGCAATGTCGCGCCGCCCGAACAGCAAAAATCGGCCGCCGACGCCGCCAAAGCCGCCAAGGAAGGCCAAAAGAGCATCGACGAGATCGCCGAGGCGGCGCGCCTGATTACCGGGCCGGCCGGCAACCCGGAATGCGTCTGGCTTGGCCGCCGGGTGGTCAGCCTGTTGTGGCGGGACGACCTCGATACCGCCTTCCGCCACCTCGACCTTTACGACCGTTTTGGCTGCCCCAGCTCGCATATCCAGGCCACTTTCCGCTGTGTGGTGCGCCAGGGCCATATCGACCCCAAGGCCCAGGACAGCCTGAATGGCCGGGTCCATGCCTGCTGGCTCAATCCGGCCTTGACGCCCACGCCAGCCGCCGCCGCGGCGCAGCCGCCGGCCGCGACCGCGGGCGGAACCACTCCCCGCTGATCGCGTTCTCTTCTACTGAAATATTTTTACGGCTGCCATGCGCGTGACAAGGAATTGCCATGTCCGGTCTTTACTTGAATGATTACCTGATGCCGAGCTATGCTGCATCGCAGCAGATCAAGTTTCGGCTGAGCCCAGGGGACGGGCTCAAGGGTCTGCCATCCTGCCCCATGTGGTTGTGAGTTAATGCGCACCGTCGCTGCCGTGATCGCCCTCGTGGCGTGCGTGCAAGCCGGCTTGTGGGCTCTCGGCGCAGGATCACCTGAGCGCCCCCAATTTCGACGGCCAACTCGCGAGCGTTTCCTACGCACCTTACGCCAGTTCCGTTAATCCCGATGAAGGCGGCATGGCGACCGCCGCGCAAATTCGTGCCGACCTCAAGCTGCTGGCGCCGCTGACGCGCGCGATCCGCACTTATTCGTCGACCGGCGGCGTCGAACTGGTCCCCGGCATCGCGCAGGAATTCGGCCTGCGCGTCACGGTCGGCGCCTGGATCGACAAGCATCAGGACCGCAACGAGCGCGAAATCCGCTCGGTGATCGACCTCGCCAAGCGCCACAGCAACGTCAACGGCATCATCGTCGGCAACGAAACCATCTACCGCGGCGAACTAAAGGTTCCGGATCTGATTCAGATGATCCAGCGCGTCAAGCGCTCGACCAACGTGCCGGTCACCACCGGTGAAATCTGGCACGTCTGGATCGAGCATCCCGAGCTGGTGTCGTCGGTCGACTACATCGCCGCGCACATCCTGCCCTATTGGGAAGGCTTCTCCGCAGGCCAGGCCGTCGATCAGGCGATCTTGATCTACGACAAATTGCGCCAGGCCTATCCCGGCAAGCGCATCGTGATCGCCGAGTTCGGCTGGCCGAGCGCCGGCTATAACATGCACAGCGCCAATCCCGGCCGCATCGAGCAGGCCGTGGTGCTGCGCGACTTCGTCTCGCGCGCCGAGGCCTACGGCATCGACTACAACATCGTCGAAGCGATCGATCAGCCGTGGAAAACCTTCGAAGGCGGCGTCGGCCCCTATTGGGGCCTGTTCGACGCCTCGCGCCATCCGAAATTCGACTGGACCGGCACCGATCACCGATCCCGATCACTGGAAGCTCGCCGGCATCGCGCTGCTGGTGAGCGTGCTGCTGTCGCTGCCGATCCTGGCCATGAGCACGGCGACGCTATGGCAGACCGCCATGCTCGCCGCCGCCGCCAACGTGGTCGGCGCCTGGTTTGCCGCCGTGTTCGCTTATTGGAACGGACATTATTTCGTGCCGGGCGCCGCCTTCGCGCTCGGCCTCGGCATCGTGCTGCTGATCCCGCTGATCATCATCGCGCTGGCGCGCATCGACGAACTCGCGGCGATCGCCTTCGGCCGCAAGCCGCTGCGGCTGATCGGCTCGCCGCTCGCTGGTGCCGCAGTTGCCCGAGGCCGCGACGCCGAAAGTCTCGATCCATATCCCGGCCTATAACGAGCCGCCGGAGATGCTCAAGCAGACGCTCGATGCGGTCGCGCGCCTCGATTATCCGAATTTCGAATGCGTGGTGGTGATCAACAACACGCCCGATCCGGCGCTCTGGCTGCCCATCGAAGAGCATTGCCGCGCGCTCGGCGATCGCTTCAAATTCGTCAATGCCGAGAATCTGCAGGGCTTCAAGGCCGGCGCGCTGCGGCTCGCGATGGCGCACACCGCCGCCGACGCCGAGGTGATCGGCATCATCGACGCCGACTATGTCGTGCAGCCGAATTGGCTCAAGGATCTGGTGCCGCTGTTCCGCGACCCGGCCGTCGGCCTGGTGCAGGCGCCGCAGGATCACCGCGACGGCGCGCGCAGCGTCGATGCACCACGCCATGAACGGCGAATATGCCGGCTTCTTCGACATCGGCATGGTGCAGCGGAACGAGTACAACGCCATCATCGTGCACGGCACCATGTGCCTGATCCGCCGCGCCGCGCTGGAAGCCGCCGGCGGCTGGTCGAGCGACACCATCTGCGAGGACACCGATTTGGGCCTCACGCTGCTCGAACTCGGCTGGCGCGCGCACTACACCAACAAGCGCTACGGCCACGGCCTGCTGCCCGACAGCTTCGAGGCCTACAAGAAACAGCGCCACCGCTGGGCCTATGGCGGATTCCAGATCCTGAAGAAGCACTGGCGCCGTTTCCTGCCCGGCGCCAGCCGGCTGACCCGCGACCAGAAGCGCGAATTCGCGCTCGGCTGGCTCAATTGGCTGGGCGCCGAAAGCATCGGCGTCGCGGTCGCCATCCTGAATATCATCTGGGTGCCGGTCGTCGCCTTCCTCGACATCGCGGTGCCCGACCGCATTCTCACCGTCCCGATCATCGCCGCCTTCGTCGTCTCGCTGGCGCATTTCGTGACGCTGTACCGGCTGCGCGTGCGCACCGGCAAGGCCAGCTGACCGGCTCGGTGCTCGCCGCCATGTCGGTGCAATGGACGGTGGCGCGCGCGGTCGGCTTCGGCCTGATCAAGGATCATCTGCCGTTCGTGCGCACCATCCAAAGGCGGCCTGCGGCGCACCGCCGATTTCCACGCCTTCTGGGAAGCGGTGCTGGCCGGGCCTGCTGATCCTCGGCGCCATCGTGCTGGTGATGACCAATTACAAGCAGGTGCGCGAGATCAATATTTTCGCCGCCGTCTTGCTGGTGCAGAGCCTGCCGTTCATCGCGGCGGTGGCGCTCGCGATGTTCGAGCGCACGCAAGCTCAACGATTTCGTCTATTGGCGCACGCTCGATGCCCGCCTCGGCGAATTGCTCGCGCGGCGTTTGGGACGCGCCGCGGCCCCGGCGCCCGCGCCGGTGGTCAAGCAGACCGAGCTCGTGCAGTAGCGCGCTTCTCGCGCATGATCTTTTCCGAAAACCGGTTCCACTTTTCGGGATCATGCGCTAGCCCGGCAGCGCGGTTTCCACCAGCTTCACCCAATACGAGGTCCCGAGCGGGATCACGTCGTCGTTGAAATTATAGGCCGGGTGGTGCAGCCCGGCGCTGTCGCCATTGCCGACGAAGATGAAGGCGCCGGGCCGCGCGTTGAGCATGAAGGAGAAATCCTCCGCCCCCATCACCGGCGCCAGCGAGGTATTCACTTTATCCGCGCCGGCGATTTCGCGCGGCGACCGAGGCCGCGAAATCGGTCTGCGCGGCGTGGTTCTTGAGCACCGGATAGCCGCGCCGGTAGTTCAGCTTCGCCTTGGCGCCGTAGAAGCTTGGCGGTGCCTTCGACGATCTCGTGCATGCGCTTCTCGATCAGATCCTGCACGTAGGGCACCAGGCTGCGCGCGGTGCCGCGCAGTTGCGCGGTCTGCGGAATGACGTTGTCGGTATTGCCGGCCTGGAACATGCAGATCGAGACCACCGCCGACTCCAGCGGATCGACATTGCGCGAGACGATCGACTGCAGATTGTTGATGATCTGCGCACCCACCAGCACGGTGTCGATCGACTTATGCGGGCGCGCGGCGTGGCCGCCGACGCCTTCGATGTCGATGGTGAAATGATCGGCCGCCGCCATGATCGGCCCGGCGCGCAGGCCGAATGAGCCGACCGGCATGCCGGGATAATTGTGCATGCCGTAGACTTCGTCGATGCCGAAGCGCTCCATCAGGCCGTCCTCGACCATGGCCTTGCCGCCGGCGCCGCCCTCCTCGGCCGGCTGGAAGATCACCACCGCGGTGCCGGCGAAATTGCGCGTCTCGGCGAGATAGCGCGCGGCGCCGAGCAGCATCGCGGTATGGCCGTCATGGCCGCAGGCGTGCATCTTGCCGGGCACCGTCGATTTGTACGGCAGATCGGTCGCCTCCTCGATCGGCAGCGCATCCATGTCGGCGCGCAGGCCGATCACCTTGTCGGACTTGCCCTTGCGGCCGTGGATGACGCCGACCACGCCGGTGCGGCCCGAGGCCCGGCACCACCTCGTCGCAGCCGAAGGCCTTGAGCTTCTCGGCCACGGTTCCCGCCGTGCGCTGCACGTCGTAGAGCAGTTCGGGATGGGCATGCAGATCGTGCCGCCAGGCGGTGATCTCGCCATGCAGGTCGGCGATGCGGTTGACGATCGGCATGTGGGAGCTCCTTGTGAGCCGGCAGTGTAGCAAACTGCCGGGGCCGAATGCGAGTTCAACAAAGCGGCGAAAACCGCCTATTGACCGGGCATCTACGCCCCTACACAGCGCCCAGCGCATGATCCGTGCGCCTGGTGAGAGCGCGTAGCTCAGGCGGTAGAGCAACTGACTTTTAATCAGTAGGTCATGGGTTCGAGTCCCATCGCGCTCACCATACGCATCCTCATAAACGCCATGGGCCGAACCACCGAGATTATCGCAAATTTCTTTCGCCTGGCGTTCTGGCCGCTGGCAGCGGCGGTTTTGATCGTTTTACTGCTGCAACCGATCTATTTTCTTGTCGCTCGCATCCCTCGGTCACATCACGTCGCGCGAACGGACCATCGAGCATCTCAACGCCGCATTCGAGCAGGGCGTTCTGTCGGATGACCGGCAATCCGCGTTCGCTCATCTTCAAGGGCGGCGAGCAGCTCACCGAGTGCATTTCGCTCGGCATCGGCCTCGATCCAGGCCGAGACCGTCTTGGCAAATCGGCCGTCACGCGGCGCATACCCGATATTCGGCAACACGCATGCCTGCGAAGGTTTGCACCATGCCGTCATCCGGCGCGCCGATCGACTTGGCAGCCCTACTTCCGCTATTGGCACGGCTATCGGGTGATCCTGGCCCCGCTGGCGTCGGCATTTCCGATCTGGTTCATCAAAATCGTCAACGCACTGATGCTCGCCGCGGCCTGCGGCTTGCTGTGGAAAACATTGCGCGACTATTGCGACACAGACTCGTCGCGACGATTTTTCTGCTCACCTTCGTCTGCCTGAGCGACGTCCTGTTCGTCTGGCGCACGTCCACGCACAGCATCAGTCTCGCTTACATTCTCGCCGGCGCGTCGCTGTTTGCCGCCGCCCTGCAAAAGAACTGGCCGCCGTCTGCCTGATCATATTGGCCGCCGTCCTGGGCAGCGTCTTTCAACTTCATCGATTTCCTGATCAACCCGCCGATGATGCCGATGCTCATCGCGTTCTTTGTTTTGCTGAGCGCGCGCGCTCGACGTCCGGGCTGCTCGCCGTTCGCCGTCGTGTTCGCCTGGTTTGGCGGCTATGCCGAAACCTGGTTGGCAAAATGGATGATCTGGCTTATCTGCGCTGCCAGCCTCGGCCGGCGTTGTTTCCAATATTCTTTCGACCGCCGAAGCGCGCACCGTCGGCGCCTTCAACGGCGTTTATCTTTTCCCGCTGGCCGCGACCGTGCGCGCCTTCTTACGAGCGCTGAACCGCGCCGGCGTCATCGTTCCGCTGATCATCGCGCTTGCGGTCGCGCATTATGCCGCCACCGTCTCGCGCATCGACTGGCGGCGCACGTTTTGGCTTTCAGTCCCGGTCGCTGGTCTCGGTGCTGTGGTTCGAAGCGCTCTCCAGCCACACGCAATTTCATCTCACGCCCAGTTCTCGCAGCGCAGCAATGGCGCTTGCCATTGTCCTGTCGCGGCTGCGGTGATCTCCATGCCGCGCCGGCCGGCCATAAGCCGAACTTTATGATCAATTGAGAGATTCTGGCGGCCAGACTCCGCTGCTGCGATCACGCAAAAATTGATGCAGTGCGGCCGCTTTAACAAAATCGTCTAAAATTTGTTCGCCGCAGCGCACGCCGCATTGGCCGTAATGACGCGAAAGACTCGCCGTCACGCACGCATTACGGCGCAAATTTACGCCACGGCTATACCGCGTCGCGTCGCAAAACATTTGCGCGATGGCCACCACAGTTTCACCAAACGGTCGCGGCATCGCCACGATGCGCCTCTAACCATCGAGCTCACGGGGACGATGCAAAGGAGATCGAGCCATGCAGCTCCAGTCCGACACGGCCAAACTCGCCGCGATCCGCTCCTTCGCCTCGCCGGTGCGCTGCCCCCATTGCGGCGACTGGATGGTGGCGCCTTTGGTGTCCGAATTCGTCGAAGGCGGCGAAATCAGGCACCATTGGGAATGCGACGCCTGCGGCGAAGCCTCCACCACCGCGATCCCGCTCACGACCCATTGACCCCCAGCCGCCGGCGGAATAGCTGCTAGGGTGCGGTGTTTGCCAAACAGGCTAAACACAGCCTGAACAAGGAGGAGGAGCAAACATGACATCGCACATCCTGCGGTCCACCGTGGCCGCGATCGCCTTCGCCGGCGCCTTGGCCTTCGCCGCCCCGTCCATGGCGGCCATGGTGAATTTCAAGGCCAACTTGAAGCGGCAAGACCGAAGTGCCCGCCAATACGACAGCAGGCACCGGCACGGTCACCGCGACCTATGACACCGACAGCAAGAAACTGACCTGGAAGGGCAGCTATAACGGCCTGACCGGCCCGGCCACCGCCGCCCATTTCCACGGGCCCGCGCCGCCGGCAAGAACGCCGGCGTGATGGTTCCGATCAGCGCCCGCCACCAGCCCGCTCGAAGGCTCGGCGACGCTGACCGACGCCCAAGCCAAGGCCCTGATGGACGGCGAGATGTACGTCAACGTCCACACCGCCGCCAACAAAGGCGGCGAAATCCGCGGCCAATTGACGAAATAATCAGTTGCCAGCGCTCGAACAGCCCGCCGGTCCGCGACCGGCGGGTTTTTCGTTGCCGCCGCAGCCGCTTCGCGCCGCCCTTGGCGGCCGCCCTGCCGGCGTTTTAAGCTTTGCGGCCAACAAACAAGAACAGTGGAAGCAATCATGGCTCAGACGAATGGCGGCTCGGCGCCCATTCTGATCTCCGGCGGCGGCATCGGCGGCCTCGCCACCGCCTATGCGCTGGCGCGCCAGGGCTTCGCGGTGCGGGTGTTCGAGCAGTCGCCCGAATTCCGCGAGGTCGGCGCCGGCATCCAGCTCGGACCCAATATCTTCCGCGTGCTGGAGAAGATCGGCCTCAAGGACGCCGTGCTCGCCGACGCCCACCGCCCGCCGGCGCAGGAAATGCGCGACGCGCTCACCGGCAAACTGATCGCCAATATTCCGCTCGGCGCTGACTTCTCCAAGCGCTTCGGCCAGCCTTACGCGGTCACCCACCGCGCCGACATCCACGCGCACGTTCCTCAAAGCCTGCCAGAGCAGCAATCTGATCTCGCTGGAGAACCAGCCGGCGCGTCGACGGCTACGAAGACCACGGCGACCGCGTCACCGTCACGCTGGAAAACGGCGAGCGCGCCGAAGGCAGCGCGCTGATCGGCTGCGACGGCATGTGGTCGGCGATCCGCGAGCGCATCGTCGGCGACGGCAAGCCGCGCGTCTCCGGCCACATCGCCTATCGCGCCGTGCTCAAGCGCGAGGAGGTGCCCGAAGGACCTGTGGCGGCCCGACGTGGTGCTGTGGGCCGGTCCGCGCACGCATTTCGTGCATTACCCGCTGCGCCGCGGCGAACTCTACAACCTGGTCGCCGTTTTCCATTCCGACCATTACGAGGAAGGCTGGAACGCCGAAGGCGCCAAGGACGTGATGTGGCAGCACTTCAAGATGCAGGTGCCGCAGGTCACGCGCATGCTCGAGCGCATCGAGACCTGGCGCATGTGGGTGCTGTGCGACCGCGAGCCGGTGAAAGACTGGTCGAAAGGCCGCGTCACGCTGCTCGGCGATGCCGCCCATCCGATGCTGCAATATCTCGCGCAAGGCGCCTGCATGGCGACCGAGGACGCGGTGATCCTGGCGGAAAAAGCGGCGGCCGCGCCCGACGATCTGCCGGCCGCGTTCAAGGCCTACGAGCAGGAGCGCTATCTGCGCACCGCGCGCACGCAGATCATGGCGCGGGTCTACGGCGAATTCTATCACGCGCGCGGCGTCACCGCCGAATTGCGCGACATGGCGGTCGGCGGCCGCACGACCGCAGCAAGCCTACGACGGCATCGCCTGGCTCTACGGCGGGCCGTAATTACTTTCGGAACGATCCCGGCTTTGTCGATCACCTCGTTCCACTTCTTGATGTCGCCGACCAGCCGGGCTTCGAGTTCGTCCGGGGGTGCTGGCCTGCGCCTCGACGCCGACCTTGGCATATTGCTGCCTTGACCTCGGGTATCGCCATGACGTCGCGGATCGCCTTGTTCATGGTGTCGATGACGTCCTTCGGCGTGCCCTTCGGCACGCCGACGCCGTTCCAGGAGATCACTTCGTAGCCTTTGACCCCTGCCTCATCGGCCGTCGGCACGCTCGGCATCAAAGGCGAGCGCTTGGGCGATGACGTGGCCAGCAGGCGCACTTTGCCGTCATTGACCTGGCCCTGCACCGCCGGCGGGAAGTCGATCATCATCTGCATGTCGTTGCGCAACAGCGCCACCACGATGTCGGGCGAATTCTTGTAGGCCACGATCTGCACGTTGAGCCCGGCCACCGACTTGAACAATTCGGCGCCGAGATTTTGCGTGCCGCCCAACAGCGTCGTGCCGATATTGAGTTTGCCGGGATTGGCCTTCGCCGCCTTGATGAAATCGCCCAGCGTCTTGTATTCGGACTCGGCATTGACGGCGAATACCAGATCGAAGGTGCCGACCATCGACACCATCTCGAGATCCTTCACCGGATCGAACGGCAGCTTGTTGAACGCCGCCACGCTGATCGCGGTGCCGTTGGTGACATAGAGCATGGTGTAGCCGTCGGGGGCCGCCCCGATCACCGCGCGCGCGGCGGCGATGCCGCCCGGGCCCCGGCATATTCTCGACCACCACCTGCTGGCCGAATTTATCGCTGAGCTTGGCCGCCAAAATGCGCGCGGTCACGTCCGCGACGCCGCCGGGGCCGAACGGCAGGATAAGCCGGATCGGCTTTTCCGGCCATTTCGCCTGCGCCGGACCGGCCGGCGCCAGCAGCACGGCCAAGGCCGCGAGCAGCGCGCAACAGCATTTTCGTCATCGTGATCCTCCCTGAATCGTCAGTTCGTTTTTTGTTATTGGCCGAAACCATAAAGCCGGGCCGGATTGTCCACCAGCAGGCGCTTTTGCGCCAGCGCGCTCGGGCGCATATTGCGGCACCAGATCGACCAGATCGGCCTCGTCGGCCTCATGGGTGGCGTTGGGATGGGGAAAATCGGTGCCCCACAGCACGCGCGTCGGCGCAGCCTCCACCAAAGCGCGCGCGATCGGCACCGCCGCCGCATAAGGCGGCATCGAAATGCGCTCGGCGCCGCAGACTTTGATCCAGCAATTTTCCAGCCGCGAAAGCTCGATCAGCGCGCGCAGTGGCGGCTGATCGAGGCCGGCGCTCGCGGGCACCCGGCCCATGTGGTCGATCACGAACGGCAGCGGCAGCGCGCGCATCATCGGTGCCAGCGGCACGATGTCGGGCGCGTCGAGATGCAGCACCACATGCCAGCCGCGGCCCTTGATGCGGTCGATGACGCGGTTGAACACCGCCATGTCGGGCGCGCCGCCGAGATGCTTGACGAAATTGAAGCGCACGCCGCGCACGCCGCCGGCATGCAGCCGGTCGTAATCGGCATCGGTGAAGCCGTCGTCGACGATGGCGACGCCGCGATAGCGCTTCGGGTCGGACGCGATGCAATCGAGCATCGCGGCATTGTCGGTGCCGTGGCAGCTCGCCTGCACGATCACGGCGCGATCGATGCCGAGATGGGCATGCAGCGCGCGCAGCATTTCCTTGGGCGCGTCCTCCGGCGTGTAGCGGCGGTTCGGCGCGTAAGGAAATTTGTCGCCCGGCCCGAACACATGGCAATGCGCGTCGGTCGCGCCGGGCGGCAGTTTGAATCTCGGCTTGCGGCGCTTGGAAAGGTCGAGAGCGTGCATGATGTCCTTTTCAGTGGCAGCCGGAGATATCGCTGTGATCTTGCGATGCCGGCCGCTCGTATTGCTCGAGCCACAGCCCGAGCGCCGCCGATTGCAAGCCGGCGGCCTGCGCCTGCCGCAAGGCGATCCGGACGCAGGCGCGCGCGAACCGGTCGCCATTCTCGGGCGAAGGCGGCGCCTCGCCGCCGGCCAGCGCGGCGGTGACCTGCGTCTTCAGGCGGAGCGTTTCGGGATCGCCATAGGAACGCAGCAAAGCCTGGAACGCGGCGTGCCGCGCCGGCTGGAACGGCTTGGCGCGGCCGAGCGCGTCCTTCGCCGGATGCGCGGGGTAAACCGACAGACACGGCACCAGTCCCTCGGGGATCGGCTCGGTCGCGGCGTGCGTGCGTCCCGCGCCGAGCAATTTCGGCAGCACGTGGGTGTGCGGCCCCTCCGGGCTGCGGCCGTCCGGCGGCGGGATCGGCTGATAGACCTCGATGCGCCCGCAGCGGCTCATGAAAACGCGGTGCGGCTGCGCGGCAAGCACGATGCGCATCGCGCTGCTGTCGGGCGCGAACACGTTCTTGCCGGCCTGCGCGCGCAACTGCTCGATCGCCGCGGCATCGCGCACGCGAATGCAGGCATCGACATGCGGAATCGCCAAACCCGAGATCGAACAGTACGGCCGTCTTGTCCTCATCGCGCAGCGCCTCGCCATCGGGACCGATTTCAGTCAGCACCGCGCGCCGGTGCATCGCCGCCGCGTCCGGCGGCAGACAGAGCGCGACATTCTGGTTCCAACTCGTGCCCGCGGCCGTTTCGAACGCGAAGGGCCGCACATCCGCGCGGGGCACGATGCGGATGCCGCCGCGCGGCGTGACCGCCGTCAGCGCCGCAAGATCAAGTGTCACGGATTCATCGTGGTCGCGGGTGAATTCGGCGATGGCGCCGAAGCTGCCCAATCCCCAATGGCTGTCCGGATCGGCCAGTTGGCCGGCCAGGATGGTTTCAAGCGCTGGCGTCATCTTGTTCATCGTTTCACGCCAGCGCCGGCAGGTCGCCGCGCGCCCAGCCTTCCTTGGTGGCGGCGCGAAACGCATCGAAACGCCCGGCCGCGATGGCCTCGCGCATGCCGGCCATCAGCGCCTGATAATAAGCGAGGTTGATGGTCGAGAGCAGCACCTGGCCCAGCATTTCGTTGGCCTTGGTCAGATGATGCAGATAGGCGCGCGAATAGGTCCGCGCCGCCGGATGCGCGCTTTGCGCGTCGAGCGGGCGCGGGTCCTCGGCGTGGCGCGCATTGGCGAGATTGATCGCGCCGTAGCGCGTGAAGGCCATGCCGTGGCGGCCGTTGCGGGTCGGCAGCACGCAATCGAACATGTCGATGCCGCGCGCCACCGCCTCCATGAGATCGTCCGGCGTGCCGACGCCCATCAGATAGCGCGGCCGCTCCGCCGGCAGCGCCGGCGTCGTCTCCGCCACGATCTTGAGCATGACTTCCTGCGGCTCGCCGACCGCGAGGCCGCCGATGGCGTAGCCGTCGAAACCGATATCGACCAGCGCCCTGGCGCTCTCGATGCGCAAGCGCCGCGTCGTCGCCGCCCTGCACGATGCCGAACAAAGCCCGCCCGCCGCGCACGCTTTCGAAAGCGCGCTTGCTGCGTTCGGCCCAGCGCAGCGACAACTGCATGGCGCGCGCGATCTCCTCGCGCGACGCCGGCAGTTTCAGGCATTCGTCGAGCTGCATGGAAATATCGGCGCCGAGCAGCGCCTGGATTTCGATGGCGCGCTCCGGCGTGAGCTCCACCATGGCGCCGTCGAGATGCGAGCGGAACGTGACGCCGTGCTCCTCGAGCCGGCGCAGCGCCGACAGCGACATCACCTGGAAGCCGCCGGAATCCGTCAGGATCGGCAGCGGCCAGTTCATGAATTTGTGCAGGCCGCCGAGCGCGGCGATGCGCTCGGCGCCGGGCCGCAGCATCAGATGATAGGTGTTGCCGAGCACGATCTCGGCGCCGGTCGCCGCCACTGCCTCCGGCATCAGGCCTTTCACCGTGCCTTGCGTGCCGACCGGCATGAAGGCCGGCGTCTGCACCTTGCCGTGCGGCGTGACGATCTCGCCGCGGCGCGCGGCGCCGTCGGTTTTCAGCAATCTGAAGGAAAAGGCGTCGCTCATTTGACCGCAGGATACAGCAAACACGCGTCGCCATAGGAATAGAAGCGATAGCCGCTCGAAATCGCGTGCGCATAGGCGCGTTTCATCGCGTCCAGCCCGCTGAACGCCGCCACCAGCATGAACAACGTCGAGCGCGGCAGGTGGAAATTGGTCAGCATCAGGTCGACCGCGTTGAAGCGGTAGCCGGGCGTGATGAAAATCGCGGTTTCGCCGGCAAAAGCGTGCAGTTTTCCGTCTTCGCCGGCCGCGGTTTCCAGCAGCCGCAGCGCGGTCGAGCCGACCGCCACGATGCGCCCGCCTTTGGCGCGCACGGCATTGAGCGCGTCGGCCGTCTCGGCCGAAACCGAGCCGAATTCGGCGTGCATTTTGTGGTCTTCGGTGTCGTCGGCCTTGACCGGCAGGAAGGTGCCGGCGCCGACATGCAGCGTGACCTTGTGCAGGGCGACGCCGCGCGCTTTCAGCCGCGCCAGCAAGCTTTCGCGTGAAATGCAGCCCCGCCGTCGGCGCCGCCACCGAGCCTTCCGTCGTGCGGCAAACAGCGTCTGATAATCGGCGCGGTCCTGGTCGTCGGGCGCGCGGCGCGAGGCGATGTAAGGCGGCAGCGGCATGTCGCCGCGCTCGGCTATGGCCTGGTCGAGCACCGGACCATGAAAGGAAAATGAAAGGGTTACCTCCCCTCCTTCATCTTTTTGTGAAACTTGAGCATCGAGTTCGCCGAGAAAACAGACCCTGCCCTCGGCGCCAAAGCGCAGCGTGTCGCCGACCTCCAGCTTCTTGGCGCCGAGGACAAAGGCCCTCCAATGCGAGCCGTCGATGCGCTTGTGCAGCGTCGCCTCGATCGCGGGCTCGGTATCGCCCGCGCCCGATCCGCCGGCCTTTGAGCCGCGCCGCGATCACCTTGCTGTCGTTGACCACCAGCGCGTCGCCCGGCTCCAGCAGGTCCGCCAGATCGCAAGATTTTCCGGTCTTCCAGCTCCGCCGGCTGCCCCGGCCGCACGACCAGCAACCGCGCGGAGTCGCGCGGGCTCGCCGGCCGCAGCGCGATGCGGTCGGTCGGCAGATCGAAGTCGAAGAGGTCGGTCTTCATTCAGATTTCGTCATGCCCGCTCATGCGGGCATCCACGCCTTGCTTTCGGATGAGTTTCCAAGGCGCGGATGGCCGGAACAAGCCCGGCCATGACGGAATTACCGGTCGGCGACCTGGATTTACGGCAATTCCCCGCCCATCGTGGCCTTCAGGATTTTGTCGGGATCCTTGACCGGCTCGCCTCGTTTGATCTTGTCGACGTTTTCCATGCCTTCGATCACGTTGCCCCAGGCGGTGTACTGGTTGTCGAGGAAGCGCGCGTCGTCGAAGCAGATGAAGAACTGGCTGTCGCCGCTATCCGGATTGGCCGCGCGCGCCATCGACACCGTGCCGCGCACATGCGGCTCCTTGTTGAACTCGGCCTTGAGCTTCTTGCCCGAGCCGCCGGTGCCGGTGCCCTGCGGGCAGCCGGTCTGCGCCATGAAGCCGTCGATCACGCGGTGGAACACGATGCCGTCGTAGAAGCCCTCTTTCACCAGTTCCTTGATGCGCGCGACGTGGCCGGGCGCAAGATCCGGCCGCATGGCGATCACCACATTGCCTTTGGTGGTCTCGAGCGTGAGCGTGTCTTCCGGCTTGGCCATTGTTTGCGTTCCTCTGATTGCTATTGCTTCGCGTCGGCGGCGACCTGCACCTTCAGCATCTTGTCGGGATCGGCCGGCGGCTCGCCTTTATGGATCTTGTCGACCACGTCCATGCCGGACACCACCTGCCCGATCACGGTGTATTGCCCGTTCAGGCCGGGGTTCGGCGCGAACATGATGAAGAATTGCGAATTGGCCGAATTCGGATCGGTGGTGCGCGCCATGCCGACCACGCCGCGCACATAGGGCACGTTGGAAAACTCCGCCTTGAGCGGCGGATATTTCGAGCCGCCGGTGCCGTTGCCATTTTGCCCGTCGCCGGTCTGCGCCATGAAGCCGGCGATCACGCGGTGGAACGGCACGTTGTTGTAGAAGCCGTCGCGCGCCAGCTGCTTGATGCGCGCGGCGTGCTTGGGCGCGATGTCGTTGCGCAGCTTGATGATGATGCGGCCGTATTTGGTGTCGAGCAGAATGGTGTTCTGCGGATCGAGCCCGGCCGGCAGCTTCACTTGCGCCAGAGCGGGGCCGACGCAAACGAGCGCGACGACGAACAGCGAGAATTCGGATCATGATATCTCCTGGATTTAAGGGCGCTTAGCGCGAAAACTTCTTCTTCAGCCGCGCCGCGACGGCGGCCGGCACGAAGGCGGAGACGTCGCCGCCCATGCCGGCGATCTGGCGCACCAATGTGGCGGTGATCGGGCGCGCCGCCGGCGAGGCCGGCAGGAACACCGTCTGGATATCGGCCGCCATCGCCTCGTTCATGCCCGCCATCTGCATCTCGTAATTGAAGTCGGTGGTGTCGCGCAGGCCGCGGACCAGAAGCGTCGCGCCCGGCCTTGCGCGCGGCCTCCACCACCAGGCCGGAAAAGGTCACGCAGGACCAGTTCGCACTTGGCCTCTTTGCGCGAGCGGCGCCGCAGATTTCCTGCAGCATGGCCAGCCGCTCGTCGGCGGAGAACAAGCGGCGCCTTGCCGGGATTGACCCCGACCGCCAGCACCAATTTGTCGGCCAGCCGCACGGCATGGCGCACCACGTCGATATGGCCGTTGGTGACGGGGTCGAAAGACCCTGCGTAAAGGGCGGTTCGCGCCATAAACCGGGGTCTAGCCCGGCCCTTGCCGCCCGCAAGACTGTTACCAGCCCTCCCGGACCTTTTAGCTCCCTCGCCCGTTGGCCCTTTGAACCTTTTGGCGGCCGCCGCGACCAATCGCCAAGACACCAAAACAGGGGGCCGTCATGCTGAAAACCACCACCGCCGTCATGGTCGCCGCGGCCATCGCCGCCGCCATCACCTTGCTGTCCGCGCCCAGCGCCCCGGTCGATGCCGGCCCGCTGGCCAAGCCCGCCGAAGCCGTGTTGAAAGCCTGCGCCCAGCGCGCCTGGCCTTACCTCAATTGCGTCGGCACCTCGGTCGGCAATCCGCGCGTCCGGCTGGTCACCACCGACCGGCTGAGCTGATCCTGCTCAGCCCGGACGGCGCGCCAGCGACAACCAGATGCCGCCGCCGATCAGCACCGCGCCGGAAATGCGGCCAAGCAATTCGTTGTGCCGCGGCTTCATGAACCAGGCGCGCCCGAAGCTCGGCCGCCACGCCCCAGCCGCAATCCATCACGCCGCCCATGAAGACCGAACCGACGCACATCACCAGCAACTGGTGTCCGACCGGCAGCGTCGGATCGATGAACTGCGGCAGGAACGCCGTGAAGAACGCGATCGATTTCGGATTGGTGATGGCGACGATGAAAGCCGCGCCAGGCATGCACATGGCCGCGCGGCGGGACCGTCTCGGCCGTAGCGCCGGCGTGCCGCCACGCCTGGATGCCGAGCCAGATCAGATAGGCGGCGCCGACCCAGCGCAGATTATCGAAAATCTCGGATGAGGTTTTCAAAACCCAACTCAGGCCGAAGGCGATGCAGGCCACCAACACCGCATTGCCGGTGCTGGCGCCGGCCACCGTCAGCAAGGCGGCGCGGCTGCCGCTGCGCGCGCCGGTCGTGACCACCAGCGTGACGATCGGACCGGGCGTGAGGAACAGAACGAGCGTGATGACGAGAAAGGCGGAGAACAGTTGCCAGTTCATTTTCCTCGCGACTCGCTCCCTCTCGTCCTCGCTCAAGCGCTCGACCGACACGACGCGTTCGTCCTCGGCGGTGTTGAGCACGATCACGCCTTGCGTCGAGCGTCCGGCCATGCGGATGCCGGCAACCGGCGTGCGGATCAGCTTGCCGGCGTCGGTCACCAGCATCACCTGGTCGCTCTCCTCGACCGGGAACGAGGCGACGATGGGCGCCGGTCTTCTTGGTGAGCGACATCGCCACGATGCCTTTGCCGCCGCGGCCGGTGGTGCGGTACTCGTAAGACGACGAGCGCTTGCCGTAGCCGCGCTCCGACAGCGTCAGCACGAATTGCTCGGCCGCCGACAATTCGACATAGCGCTTCTCGCCGAGTTCGATCGCGCTTTCGACCGCCTCCTCGGCCTCGGACGCCGCCTCTTCCGGTTCGGTGCCGCGCCGGATCGCGCTGGCGCGCTTGTGATAGGCCGCGCGTTCCTCGGCGGTCACCTCGACATGCCGCAGGATCGACATCGAAATCACCGCGTCCTTGTCGGCCAGCGTGATGCCGCGCACGCCGCGCGAGGTGCGGCCGGTGAACACGCGCACCTCCGGCACCGGGAAGCGGATGCACTGGCCGCCGCCGGCGGTCAGCAACACGTCGTCCTTTTCGGTGCAGATGGCGACGTCCACGATCGCCTCGCCCGCTTCCAGCTTCATGGCGATGATGCCGGACGGGCCGCACCTCGACGAAATCGGACAGCTTGTTGCGCCGGACGGTGCCGCTGGTGGTGGCGAACATGACGTCGAGATTGCCCCAGGTCTTCTCGTCCTCGGGCAGCGGCATGATGGTGGTGATGGTCTCGCCCGGATCGAGCGGCAGGATGTTGATCAGCGCCTTGCCGCGCGCCTGCGGCGCCGCCAGCGGCAGCCGCCAGACTTTTTCCTTGTAGACCTGCCCGCCGACGAGAAGAACAGCACCGGCGTGTGGGTCGAGGCCACGAACAGCGTGCGAAACGAAATCCTCCTCGCGCACCTGCATGCCGCCGCGGCCCTTGCCGCCGCGCTTCTGCGCGCGATAGGTCGAGAGCGGCACGCGCTTGATGTAGCCGAGATGCGAGACGGTCACGACCATATCCTCGCGCTGGATCAGGTCCTCGTCCTCCATCTCGCCCTCTTCCTCGGCGATCACGGTGCGCCGCGGCGTGGCGAATTCCGTCTTCAGCTTGGTCAGTTCGTCCTTGATGATCGCCTGGATGCGCGCGCGCGAGCGCAGGATTTCCAGATAGTCGGCGATCTCGGCGGCGAGCTTGTCGAGTTCGGCCTTGATCTCGTCGCGGCCTAAGGCCGTCAGGCGTTGCAGGCGCAGATCGAGGATCGCTTGCGCCTGGTCCGCCGAAAGCCTGGTGGTGCCCTTGGACGACACTTTGTGGCGCGGATCGTCGATCAGCGTCACCATCGAGGCCACGTCCTTGGCCGGCCATTCGCGGCCCATCAAGGCTTCGCGCGCCTCTTTCGGATCTTTGGCGGCGCGGATCAGCTTGATCACTTCGTCGATATTGGCGACCGCGATGGCAAGGCCGACCAGCACATGGGCGCGGTCGCGCGCCTTGCCGAGCAGATGCTTGGTGCGCCGCGACACGACTTCTTCGCGGAACGCGACGAAGGCGCTCAGCATGTCCTTGAGCGTCATCACCAGCGGGCGGCCGCCGTCGAGCGCCACCATGTTGGCGCCGAACGAGGATTGCAGCGGCGTGAAGCGGTAGAGCTGGTTGAGCACCACGTCGCGCTCGGCGTCGCGCTTGAGCTCGATCACCACGCGGTAGCCGTCGCGGTCGCTCTCGTCGCGCAGATCGGCGATGCCGTCGATCTTCTTCTCGTGCACCAGTTCGGCGATGCGCTCGACCATGCTGGCCTTGTTCACCTGGTAGGGAATTTCGGTGACGACGATGGCCTCGCGTTCCTTGCGGATGGTCTCGAACGCGACCTTGCCGCGCATCACGATCGAGCCGCGGCCCGTCAGGTAGGCGCGCGGATGCCGGCGCGGCCCAGAATGATGCCGCCGGTCGGGAAATCCGGCCCCAGCACGATTTTGTTGAGGTCATCGATGCTCATCGCCGGATCGGCGATCAGCGCGATGCAGGCGTCGATCAGTTCGCCCAGATTGTGCGGCGGGATATTGGTCGCCATGCCGACGGCGATGCCGCCGGCGCCGTTGACCAGCAGATTGGGGAAGCGCGCCGGCAGCACCACCGGCTCGTGCTCGTTGCCGTCG
>CAVPOR010000012.1:0-61714 GCA_963707095.1 uncultured Alphaproteobacteria bacterium | reverse complement strand
GGCACGCCGTCGACCAGCAATCTTGCGAACGCGGCGACGACCTTGCCGTCTACTACGCAAATCCGGAAATCGCGGAAATTTTCGCCGATTACCTCGCCAAACTGACCGCGGTCTTCGGTATCGGCGTCATCCTGAAGGAACTCAGCGAACGCTTTCCGTCGGCGGAATTGCGCTTTGTCATCTTGCGCCGCCTGCTGACGCGGGCTTCGGACTTCGACACCCCGGACAAGACGGATGGTTTTTGGCGGCTGGTCGACTGGTGCGCGCCGGGGAGCGCCGACCTGCGGCCGTTTTTCGCACGAACGGACGTGACGGCGATGTTTCTACAAAATTACGAAAGTCTGGCCCTGGCGTTCGGCTCAGCACGCCTGCGGCGCGAACTGCAGGCGCGCTACGAAATCAAGCATTGTCGCGCGCTGGTTTGGCGCGCGCGCCGCAAATGGCTGCGAGCGCGCGCCGAACGCTTTCTGAGCCAATGGCGCAGGATTGCTACCGCACGGTGATCGCCAACCCGTTGAGGTCGGCGCTGACGATGGCGCCGACCGAGCGGCCGGTGAGCGTCAGCACGGCGCCATTCTGGTTTGTCAGTACGATGCCCTGCGCGCCAACGCCGAGGGCGGCGCCGGCGTTCGCCGCGGCATAAACGCCCGCGACGTCCGACGGACGGCGAATGTTGCTGACGGTGCCGTAAAATCGCGTTTCGGATGCGCCAAAGGTGAAGCCGTAGCTCAACCCGCCGATCGAAAGCGGATAACTCCGGCCATGGAAAGTCAGCGCGCCGCTGCCGGCTGAACCGCCGATCACAAAGCCTGCCTTCACGACGCTAAAGCGGATGCCGCCGCTGTCGGCGTAGACGGCGGATGGAAAGCTCGCGCCGAGGAGTGCGATCAGCGCAATAAACCAAGCTCGAAACCGTTGGGAAGCCGGCATGGCATGTCCTCCTTGGACCTTGCGTTTGATTCGAAGCCTTAATCCTACGCTCGCTCAATTCGTACCGCTTGAATAGCCCCACGACTTGCGCCTTGTCATGTGCGTTCTGCCGGTTGGCACCCGATCATCACCAGAAATCGGGCGCCCAAATCGGGTGTTGAGGCACCGTCCTTGGGTCTATGTCCTTTAAGGCAATGGAGGACATCATGAATTTTCGCATTCGCGGCCTCGAGGCCGAACAATTTTCACATCTTTTCGCGCTTCCCGATGCGGAGCTCGCGGCACATGGCGCAGTGCGCAAAATCGCGGACGGGCCGCATCCCGTGCCGCATCAGCCTGACCGACGCCGCACCGGGCGATGAAGTTATCCTGGTCAATCACGAGCATCACGCCGTCGCCTCACCCTACCGCATGCGCTTTGCAATCTATGTGCGCCAAGGCGAGAAGACCTTCGACGCCGTCGGCTCCGTGCCCGATCAATTGCGCCGGCGCACGCTCGCGGTGCGCGGCTTCGACGGCAAGGGCATGATGACCGGCTGGGAACTGATCGAAGGCATCTGGCTGGAAGAAGCCATCGAGCGGCAATTCGCTGACGGCAGCGCTCACTATTTGCACGTCCATTTCGCCGCGCCCGGTTGTTACGCGGCCAAGATCGAGCGCGCCTGACAGCCTTTCACCGTTTGAACAGCCCCATTATCTCCGCCTTCGCCAGTGCGTTGAAATGCAGATTGAAGCCGATTACCGCCGGTGATGTGTCCGCCGTCACATCCATTTTCTCGACACCGACCGCGAATACCGTGAACAGATAGCGGTGCGGGTGGTCGCCCTCGGGCGGGCACGGGCCGATATAGCCGGTGGCGCCCAAGTCGGTGCGCGTCATCAGCGCGCCGGCCGGCAGCTTGCCGCCTTTCAGATTGCCGGCATCGACCGCCAGCTCGTTCGCGCTCGCCGGTAAGTTCACCACCACCCAGTGCCAGAAGCCGGAGCCGGTCGGCGCGTCGGGATCGAGGCAATTGATGGCGAAACTTTTGGTGCCGGCCGGCGCGCCCTGCCATTTGAGATGCGGCGACTGGTTGCCGCCGGCGCAGCCGAAGCCGAAATTCTCCGACAGGATATGATCCTTGCCGATATAGTCGCCGTCCTTGAAGCTGTTGCTGATGACTGTGAACGCCATATACGTTCTCCTCTAGCGCCCGAACGCACGAGCCTAGCCCGCCCCGGACAAATCGCAATGGCCACTTTACCGATCAACCTGTTCGATGGCGCGGTCTATCTGTGCCTCGCCATAGCCGTCATCGCCGGCTTCAACTCCGGGCTGCTGCGCAGCCTGGCGACGATTTTCGGCTATCTCGCCGCCATGGCGCTGGCAGTCGCGCTGACGCCGTTTGTGATCGCGCAGTTCCACATTCCGCCGGCGCAGACCTGGGTGGCCTATGTCGCGGTCTTTTTCGTCGCGGGACTATTGCTCGGCGCGCTGCTGCGGCTTGCCGTGAGCGAACTGATCGGACCGGATGTCAGCGCGCCCGACCGCATAGCCGGCGCCCTGCTCGGCGCCGTCCGCGTCGGCCTGCTGGCGGTGTTGATCGTGGTCATCTTCGATCGCATCATCCCGGCCGGCCGTGAACCGGCCTTCCTGAAAGGCTCGCAGTTGCGGCCGATTCTGTCACAAGCCGGACGGGCCGGCTTAAAATCACTGCCGCCGGATGTCGCGGATTACATCGACCGCTTGAAGCGCGAGCGCGGGCTCTGACGCCGGCGCAGCCAGTTGTTTTACCGGCGCAACCTTCCGCGCTGTGATACGTTAAAAGCCACGCAGGACTGCAACCCCGTGAGGAAACTGATGTCCCAAGTGACTTACGAGATCGTCCAGCATGACGGCGGCTGGGCCTACAAGGTCGATGGCGTGTTTTCCGAGCCGTTCCCGAGCCACGCCGCCGCGCTGGCCGCGGCAAAGGCGGCGGCGGTCGAGCAGACTGTCCCGGGCCATACCGAGGAAATCCAGTACGAGGACGAGAAGGGCCGCTGGCACACCGAAACGGCTTCCGGCAGCGACCGTCCGCACACCGGGATCAAGGACAAGGGCTGAGTCGCTCACAACGCTCGGGAGAATGGATCAAACAGCCGCCGGCGCATCGCCCGGGCTGGCAGTCTTCATTGCCGGCGCGACAATAAAACTCGCTACTCCGCGACCGGAATTTTTGCTTTCTTCGCCGCTTTCTTCTTCACCGGCGGCGGATTTGCCGCCGCAGCCGCGGCTTCCTGCGCGTCGCGCGCCATCCGCAATTCGCGCAGCCGCGCGGTCTTGGCGCGCATGGCGGCGGCGGAATTCTCATAATCGAGCATCGCGCGCTTGCCGTCCTCGGCTTGGCGCAGCTTTCTGAACTGGCTGTTGGCAGCGGTCTTGTTTGCGTTGTTGTCGGCCAATGCAATCTCCATTGGTGAATTATTCAGGGCAGAAAACCAAGCCGCGCGCCGTCTGAACCCGGCGCGAGAGCCTATTTGCCGGCGGCTTTTCGCAGAGCGGCGTTGATGCGCTCTTGCCAGCCCGCCCCATCCTGCTGGAAGTGATCTAAGACGTCGCGGTCGATACGCAAGGACACGAGCTCCTTCACACCCGGCAGCGACGGCGCTTTCGGCAACGGCTCCGCGGGCTTGGTGGTGGCCGCCTTGAAGGCCATTTCGGCCGCTTGCCGCGAATCGGTGGTACGCCGGGTCATTGGTTCTGTTCTATCATGCCCGCCGGCGATTTACCCGACGGATTAGGGCCGAAGTAGCCATACCAAAGTGCTGGCCGGCCCCGAACCGAGGATCATTGCCACAGACCGTCGGAGGACCAGTTGGCTTGCGGGACTTCCACGCCGATCGCGTAGTTGAACGTTACCACCGTCATATGGTCGGGGCTCGCCGTGCATACGAAAGAGAGCGCGTACCATTTGCCGCGGCTACGGAAGGCGGCCCCTTTGGCCTCAATGGTGTTGTCCTGGACCAGCGGCTCGGCCGTGGCATTGGCCACCGCGCGATCGGGGCGGAACGCGCCGCTTTCCTTGCGGATGCGCGCCATGGCGGTGAAGTCGCAAAGTTGCTCGAGCCGCTCGGTCGGCGCCAGCATCTTCAACGACCGGTCAAGCCGGTTTTCGGCGGCCATCCCTTGCGTTGCGACCAGCACGGCCGCACCGGCCGCCAGTACGAATACGCGCATGCGCTGCGCGCACCTCACGTGTATTTCGGATCGCGATCCAGCAATTCGATCGAAATGCCCTGCGGCCCGCGCAGAAAGCAGATCTTAATGCCCGGCCGCGGCGAATGCGGCTCCTTGGTGAACTCGACGCCCTTCTTCTTGAGATCGGCCGCGACGGCGTCAATGCCGGATACCGCCAGGCCGAAATGGTCGAGGCCCTGATAGGGCGTGGCCGGCGCACTATTGACGCCGTCACCAGGAGATACCTGGGCGGTAAAAATATTGGCGCCCCCGAGCTTGATGTCGATGCGCGGTTTGCCGGCCTGCGTGCTGCGGGCGATCTGCGCGCCGAACATGGTCTCAAACCATTTTGCGGTGGCTTCCGGATCGGGCGTGCGCAGGTGGACGTGGTCCCAGGTAAAGTTCGGCATGACGTTTCTCCCGTTGAAATTTGTTGGCGCAATTTAGGCCATAGCCGGTGCCGTTGCGCAACGGGGTGCATCGGCCCCTGAGAGCAATGGCCATACCGCGCTGAAAGTGGCTTGCCGGGCGCTTGCTTAATCCGCGCTCTTAGACCAAGATTTCGCCCCTGAATAACAAACCGACCCGCAGGAGACTACGCATGAAATTTGCTGCCTTCGCAATCGCGCTCGCCGCCATTGGCTTCACCGCCAATGTCGCCTCTGCCGCCACCACCGACGACGTCAAATGGATCAATCGGTGCCTCAGCGACAACAAAGACGAGGGTGCGTCGCGTGAAGTGGTGCTGAGATATTGCACCTGCATGAACAACAAGATGAGCGACAACGAAACCCAATCGATCACCTCTTGGGAAAAGACCCACGTCAGAGAACGCAAGGAATGCGACCGGGAAGCTGGCTGGAGATAGCCGTAGCGCTGCGGATATAGCCGGCGCCAAGCCGCGCCGGTAACGTCGCCACTGATTTCGCCGCGTTTCGACGCGGCGAAGATTTTTTGGCCACTTGCCAAAATCAAACGCGCACGCGACACTGTTTCAGCGGCCCGCAGTGGGTCGATTTTGGGGGCTACCATGAAAACCGTCTCTGCGTTGCTGTTACTTGCCGGACTTGCCTTCTCTGCCAATACCGCCGTCGCCGCCACCACGGATGACGTCGCCTGGATCAACAAGTGCGTACGAGACAGCGCCGGGATGGGAGCACCGCGCGAAGTGGTGCTGAAATATTGCACCTGCATGAACAACAAGATGGACGACAACGAAACCCTGTCGGTCACTGCTTGGGAAAAAACCCACGTGGCCGAGGCCAAAGCCTGCGACCGGGAATCCGGCTGGAAATAGCCTGCCGGTCTATCCTCGCTGCCATCTAGAAATGCGTCAGCCGCCCGCCCGGGCGGCTTGACATTTCTACCGTCCGGTTCCTTCCGCGTTGCGGTGAGAAGGAAGCCCGCGTGGCCGGCTCTGGACACCCGCGGCCGCCCTCACGTTGTGCACAACTGCGCTTGTGCCGCATGCATTTTGCTTCATGCCCGTGACATTTTTGCTTACATAAGATGCGTGGGCTTTGGGGCAGATACGCAATGGCGCGCAAGACCATTCAGGCGGCGGGAGGCATCGTGGTGCGCAACGGCCGCACGTCCGCGCATCGCCGTGGTCCAGCGCAGCAAAGACGACCGCTGGGTGCTGCCGCGCGGCAAGCTCGAGCGCCACGAAAATCCGGCCGCCGGCGCCCGCCGCGAAGTGGTGGAGGAGACCGGCCATCGGGTAAAGGTGCATGAGTTTCTCGGCGCCATCACCTATCGCGCGCGCGGCCGGCCCAAGCTGGTGCAATTCTGGCGCATGAAGGCGGCGGCGCAGCCGAGCCGCAAGATCATGAAAGACATTTCGGCGGTCGAGTGGCTGCCGCTCGCCGCGGCGGTGCGGCGCCTGAGCTATCCGCTGGAAAAGCTGTTTCTGCGCCATGCCGGGCGCCGCGTATTGAAGCGGCAGCGCAAGCTGGCGCGGCGCAAAAAAACGCGCCGAAAAACGTCACGGCGGCGCAAGCTTTAATCGCGATCGGCCCGCCGCAATCCCGCCCAAAGCGTTGCCAAAATTTAATACGCGCGCCGCCGCCGCGCAGCCAATTCCAAACGCGCTATTCATCGCGCATTCACGCCAACAATCGGAACCTCGCCATCGAGATAAACGTTGTCATGGGGCGAGCGAAGGAGTTTGCCATGAGTAAACCGACCAAGACCCTGACAGCTATCGCGGCCGCCGCGACCCTTGCCGTCGCGGCCGTGGCCGCTCCGCAACCGGCGCAAGCCCGCGTTTGCGGCTAAACTGGCCCGGCGAATCGGTGCGAAAACGGAAGCAAAAGCCCGGGGCCGATCGAGATTCCGGGTTTTTTTAGGGGGATGTGAACCTTTTCCATCAAATTTCCGACACATTAGGCCTGCCTCTTTTAATAGAGCCGGGACAGGCTTTAAATCGTCGCTTGGCGGTCGGCCCCGGCCGGCCTCGACCCTGGAGGGAAACCGTATGAAGAAGACCATCTTCGCTCTCGCTGCCGCTGCGACCATCGCGGTCGGCGCGCTGGGCACCCCGACACCCGCTGAAGCGCGCTGGCGCGGCGTCGGTCCGCTTGGCATTATCGGCGGCGTTGCCGCCGGCGTCATCATCGGCTCGGCCATCGCCAGCCATCCCGGCTACTATGCCTACGAATATGACGGCCCCGTACCGGTTGCGTGCGATGGCTACTGGGCGCGCAGAAAGATGTTCGACGGCTACGGCAATTTCGTCGGCTGGAGCCGCCCGCGCTGGTTCTGCCGTTAATCGTCCGATATTGCGTTTCGCCACGGCCGCTCCGGCGGCCGTGGCGTACTTTTTTTGACGCATGATTTTTTCGCCAAACCGCTTGTCCCTTCAGCGCCGCATGTGATCGAGCACCGCCGCGGTCGGCCAGCAATCGGTCTTCAAGCCGTTTTTCTTCTGATAGGCGCCGAGCGCCGCGCGCGTCAGCATGCCGGCTTTGCCGTCGAGCTTGTCCTTGTAGAGACCGAGCGCGGTCAGCTTCTTCTGCATTAACTCGACCTCGGTCGATTTAAGTTGGGCGTTCTTGCTCCACGGCGTCTGGAACGGCCGCGCCCCTGCGATGCGATCGCTCAGATGGCCGACGAACAGCACGTAGAGATCCGAATAATTATAATCCTTGACCACGTAATAGTTTTTCGGCGTGAGAAACGCCGGCCCGTAAGTGCCCTCCGGCAAAAGCAGCGAGGCCTCGGTGGCCCACTCCGCATCGGTCAAGGTGCGGCCATAGGCCGGCGCATAGCCGCGCTTGAGCCATTCCGCCATCGGCATGGTGACGCCCGGCTCGGCGATGGTGCAATCGACGTTTGACGGCGGGCGCACCTCGATCGCCCAGGGCTTGCCGGTCTGCCAGCCTTTGTCCTTGAGCTGCTTGGCCGCCGAGGCCAGCGCGTCCGGCACCGAATGCCAGATGTCGGCCTTGCCGTCGCCGTCGAAATCGACCGCGTATTTGTAATACTCCGACGGCAGGAACTGGGTGAGCCCCATGGCCCCGCCCCAGGACGAGCGCAGATCGGCGCGCGGCACGCCGTCTTGCAGCATCTTCAGCGCGTGCAGAAATTCGTTGCGGAAGAAATCCTTGCGCTTGCCGACATAGGCCTGCGTCGCCAGCACGCGCAGCGCGTCGTTCGGCTGCCTTTCGGCGCCGTAGTCGGTCTCGCGCGCCCAGATCGCCAGCACGACATTGCCGGGCACGCCGAATTCCTTCTCGATGCGCACCAGCGTATCGCGGTACTGTATGGCGAGTTTTTTGCCCTGCGCCGCCAGCCGATCGAAAGTCTGCTCGCGCAGATATTGCGCCGGCGTCTGCACGAATTCCGGCTGCTGCGGCGGCGGCACCAAGCGGCCGGGAATATCGAGATCGGGCAGCGAGGGATCGGGTTCGAGGCCGCGCACGGCGACGTCGAAGACGCTGCGCGAGACGCCGAGCGATCGCGCCTCGGGCCAGGTCGATTGCAGAAATTGCGCGAACTGCGCGTCGGCGGCGTACGCCGGACCGGCAAACATCAGGCACGCAAGAATCGCCAAAACGTATCGCATGGTCGTCATCATAGCACGCGTATCCGGGGGCCTGATGCGCGAGGGCTTGGCGCGGAGCACTTGGCGCGGGCATGATCGGCGATGATTGCGGCGCCGGTTCGGCCGCCGCTTTTGCCGCCGTCTGCGACGCCGTATGTCGTCCCAGCGCGTAAGGTCGCGCATGATCGCGGCTTCGATTTCGGGCCGCACGATGCCGGCCGCGCTGGCTTTGACGTGCGCATGGACGCGCATTTCCAACCTCACCGGCCGATCGGCCAATGCCGGATGAAACAGTCATTGGCATTGCCGGCGCAGGCTTTCAGCGCGCCGGCATCGCTTGCCCCGGCAAACTTTCCAGAACGATCAGCGGCGGCGACGAGCAGAGTCGGTGCATCGCGGTTCTTCGCGTTCGGCGGCGTCCTCGCGGGCTAACTTTTCACTGATTTGCATTGCAGGCATAGGTTCTCCTTTTCGCGGCTTTCAAATCCGTTCGTCCCCGCGAAAGCGGGGACCCAGGGCAACAAGAACTGGATTCCCGCTTGCGCGGGAATGAACGGGACTGGTCACGCACGTTCCTGAATGACATTCGGGCATAGGTTCTCCTTTTCGCGGCGCGGGTTTCGGGCGTCCGAAGTGGGGGATGCCTTGCTTGAAGCAAGGCCAGGGTGCCCGGCGCATGATGCGCGGGGCTGGTTCAGCGCCCCTCGCTTTCGCGGGGGCAGGCCTCGATCATTTTGACCGAGGGGGACGGAGCGCCGGAAGGCGCAAACATCCTTATGGGACGGCCCCTTAACGGGACCGCCGCGCCTTCCGGCGCTCCACCCGCCTTCGCTCGCGCCAGCAGGCACGAGCTTCGGCGGGCTTGTTTTGGCGGCTTCGCATCGAGGGCTTGGCCCGCGACACCGGCTCCAGGACCGCGCTTCCTGGGACGTGGCTGCGACGGGCGTTACCCGGCTTCGCCTGTCCCAGTCCAGCGAGCTTCTCGCAGAGCGGTCATGATGCCGCCCGGGCGGAAACCCCGGAACCGCCCGGGAGCGGGGTCACTACCCCCGCCCGCAGGCACCGCACCCTCTCCCGTTCCCAGGCTCCCGGAAACGCCCCTCGTTGGAGAAGGTAAGTGGGAATAAGCCTAGAACGTACGAATCTCAATAGCGAAAGGGTTAGGTGCCGACTTCAGCACCTAACCCCATCATTCCCGCGAAAGCGGGGAGTCCAGCATTTTGGCACTGGGCCCCGCTTTCCATCTTCGCGGTCCGCGCACGGATCAGCCTATTTGAGCTCGATCTCGACAAGCTCAACCAAGCTGTTTCCTGTGTTTTTGATGCCCCGCTGCTCGGCGGGCAACTCAATGAACTCATGATTCTTGAGAACCAATGGCTGATCTGGCTTGCCGGGTCTCTGTTCGGCCACGACGCCCCCGGCAACGACAAACCTTGCCCCTGGAGCTGCCTGCTGAATCGTTGGCGCGCTTTCGCCAGGATTGAGCTTTAGGCGCCACGCTCGAGCGCGATCGTTATCGAGGACCATCTCATACTTGGCAGGCCGACTCGATACAGTGAAGCGCCCCGGCTCGGGATAGACGAGCGCAATCGCCAGTATCCGCAACGTCTTGTCCTTTTCCATATTGACAATCTGATGCACCCCCGGCGTTTTCGTGTAGCTGGCAAACCGGACTTCCCCGGTCTTGAATTCAAGACCTCGTATGGGTCCCCGCTTTCGCGGGGACGACAATGAGAGCCCACTCGACACGGCTGGCGCGTTGGACGATGCTTTCGGGGATCGAGCAGGGAGACGCCCATGCAGCTCACGATTTCGCCGGCCAAATTCCAAGACACCAGCGCCGCGGAGGCGCAGGCGCGCATCGATCTTGCCGCCGCGCACCGCATCGCGGTCATGCACGGATTCAACGAGGGCATCTTCAACCATCTGACCTTCACCGTGCCGGGGCGCAGCGACCGCTACTACCAGATCCCGTTCGGCATGCACTGGTCGGAGGTGAAGGCCTCCTCGTTCATGGAGGTCGGCATCGACGACGGCAAGGTCAAGCGCGGCCAAGGCGAGGTCGAGCGCTCCTGCTATTGCATCCATGCGCCGATCCACAAGGCGCTGCCGCAGGCGCGCGCGGTGTTCCACACGCACATGCCGTTTGCGAGCGCGCTCACGCGGCTCGAAGACCCGCGCATCAAGGAAATCGGCCAGACCGAGGTCGGCATGATGGGGCTGATCGCGTACGACGACATGTACACCGGGCCGGCCAACCAGCCGGAGGAAGGCGCGCGGCTCGCCAAGGTGATCGGCGACAAGCCGATTTTGTTCATGGCCAACCACGGCGTGACCGCGATGGGCGAGACCGTCGCGGAGGCTTACGACCGGCTCTATTACCTCGAGCGCGCGGCGCAGGTGCAGATTTACGCCATGTGGACCGGGCAGAAGCTCAAGCAGATGTCGGACGCCGCCGTGGCCAAGACCAAGCGCGAAATCGGCGGCGCCGGCCTCTACGACGGCCCCTCGCCGGCGCAGCGGCACTTCGATGCCTTGAAGCGCATCCTCGACCGCGAAGAGCCCGATTACGCGAGCTGACGGCGTGTCGCGCTAACGCTCCAGCTCGGCGATGGCGCGATTGAGCGGCGCCGGCGAAATCTGGATCGGGCCGTCGAACGGCTCGTCCATATCGAGGATCAGATAGACCGCGCCGGCGATCAGCAGCGCCGACACCAGAAGGCTCGCGACGACCACGGCGTTGCGCGGCGCGCAATAGCCGAAGCTCGCAAAGATCAGCATGAGCCACGCGCCGACCAGCACGATCAGCGGGAACGGGATGGTGCCTTCGGACTGCTCGACTAGCGCCCAGCGCATCTCGTAGACCCGCTCGAAACGCTGCTCGGCGCGCAGCAGCAGCGCGGCCTGCTGGGCGTCGGCCGGCTTGAGCATCCGCAGGCTGAGCCCGACATTGTCGAGCAGGCTTTCCGCGTTGCGGCTCGAGAGTAGCGGATCGCTTTGCGCCATCCGCGCCGCCGCCTGCTTCACGTAAACCAGCAGCTGACGGCGCGCATCGGCGGTTTCGGGCCCGTAGTAGCGGAGCGAACGATCGAGCAGGATCAGGTCGGTGGCGTAAGCGTGCAGATTCTTCTCCACGCTCTCGTAGGTGTTCTTGGCCGAGGTGACCATGAGACCGAGGACGAGCGACGTCATCACGACAAAAACGCCGGCGCACAGCCGCACGACGTTGCTGGTGTCCTGGGAGCGATGCCGCTCGGGCAGCCTGGCGTTGATGAAAAGCGCGCCGAACGCCGCGCCGGCGAGACAGAGAAAGAACCCCAGCGCGATCAATGCGTCCGACATGGCCCCCACTTGGCCCCGCGCGCGCCTTGCGCCGTTTAAACGTCGGCTAATTCAAGCCGCTTTTCAATGCGTTCGACACGGGCATCGAGCCTGTCGAGCCGTGTCGACAGGCTGGCATATTGGTTTTCAAGAATGCCCATCCGGCTCTTCATCTCGCGCATGTCATCGCGAAGCGCGTCCACGGTGGTGCGGATGTGGCGCAAATGCTCAAGAACGATGTTGTCGGTCTCAGCCATGATTCCAGTTTAGCACAGCCCGCGCAGAACCGTAAGCGCCGCGCCTGCTCTACGCCGTCATGGCGAGGTTTGTCCCGGCCATGACGCAGGGGACTACCGCTTAAACTTCTTATACTTCAACCGGTGCGGAATGATGCTGTCCTGCCCCAGCCGCCGCATCTTGTCGGCTTCGTAGTCCTGGAAATTGCCCTCGAACCATTCGACGTGGCTGTCGCCCTCGAAGGCCAGAATATGCGTGGCGATGCGGTCGAGGAACCAGCGGTCGTGGCTGATGATGACGGCGCAGCCGGCGAAATCCTCCAGCGCCTCTTCCAGCGCGCGCAACGTGTCGACGTCGAGATCGTTGGTCGGCTCGTCGAGCAGCAGCAGGTTGGCGCCGGTGCGCAGCATCTTGGCGAGATGCACGCGGTTGCGCTCGCCGCCCGACAGCGTGCCGACCTTCTTCTGCTGGTCGGCGCCCTTGAAATTGAACAGCGAGACGTAGGCGCGCGAGTTCACTTCCTTCTTGCCGAGCAGGATGATGTCCTGGCCGTTGGAAATTTCCTCCCACACGGTCTTCTTGCCGTCGAGCGCATCGCGCGACTGGTCGACATAGCCGAGATGCGACCGACTCGCCGATCTTGATGGTGCCGTCGTCCGGCTTTTCCTGGCCGGTGATCATGCGGAACAGCGTGGTCTTGCCGGCGCCGTTCGGGCCGATGACGCCGACGATGCCGCCGGGCGGCAGCTTGAAGGTGAGGTCGTCGATCAGCAGGTTGTCGCCGTAGCCTTTTTTGAGATGGTCGAAGTCGACGACGTTCTGGCCGAGCCGCTCGGCCACCGGAATGGTGATCTGCGCGACGGTGTTGACCTTGGCGTTGGCGATCTTGAGCAGTTCCTCGTAGCGCTCGTAGCGCGCCTTGGATTTGGCCTGCCGCGCTTTCGGCGAGGACGCGATCCACTCGCTCTCGCGCTCCAGCGTGCGCTGGCGCGACTCGTCCTCGCGGCCTTCCTGCTCCATGCGCTTTTGCTTCTGCGCGCAGCCAGGAGGTGTAGTTGCCCTCGTAGGGAATGCCGCGGCCGTGGTCGAGCTCGAGGATCCAGCCGGTGACGTTGTCGAGGAAGTAGCGGTCGTGGGTGACGATCAGGATGGCGCCGGGATAATTGCGCAGATGGCCTTCCAGCCAGTTCACGCTCTCGGCGTCGAGATGGTTGGTCGGCTCGTCGAGCAGCAGCAGGTCGGGCTCATCGAGCAGCAGCCGGCAGAGCGCGACGCGGCGGCGCTCGCCGCCCGAGAGCTTGGTGACGTCGGCGTCGTCGGGCGGGCAGCGCAGCGCGTCCATCGCCAGATCGACCTGTGAATCGAGGTCCCACAGGTTCTTTGCAGTCGATCTCGTCCTGGAGCTTGGCCATCTCGTCGGCGGTCTCGTCGGAATAGTTGGAGGCGATCTCGTTGTAGCGGTCGAGCAGCGCCTTCTTGGCGGCGACGCCCTCCATGACGTTCTCGCGCACGGTCTTTTTGGCGTCGAGCTGCGGCTCCTGCTCGAGGTAGCCGACGCGCGCGCCTTCGGCGACCCAGCCCTCGCCGGTGAATTCGGTGTCGATGCCGGCCATGATGCGCAGCAGCGTCGATTTGCCGGAGCCGTTGACGCCGAGCACGCCGATCTTGGCGTCCGGGTAGAACGACAGATGGATGTTCTCCAGCACCTTCTTGCCGGCCGGATAGGTCTTGGTCAGACCCTGCATGTGGTAGATGAATTGGCGGCCGTTCATTGAGCTCCTCGAATCCTCAGCGAAATCTTGCGCCGTCGTGAAATCTGCGCTCAAGCGCGCGGACGCGGCTGTCGGGAAATTCGGCGCTGATGTAACGAGCGGTAGCCGGCAAAGGGCAAGCAGGTGCGGCCTGCCCACGGCGGTAAAACTCTGGAAAGGCTGATCGCATTTTTACCGATTTCCGCCCAATAAGACCCCGCCTACCCGATTTTAACCCCTGCGCGCCATGATCGCCCTCCATGAACCTGGCCGCCGGAGACGGCGACAAGGGATGGAGCGGGCGGACGGCCCGCGCATGGTGGGGATTGAGTCGATGGGTCGAGCGATTTCAGCCATTTCCGGTTCGGCGGTAGCCTTGCTGCCGCGCCCCTTCGCGCCTGATCGGATCGGCGCTGATCGGCTTCTGGCACGAAATGACCCGCGACATGGGCGGCCCCTACCGGCCCGAGCGGCATTATATGCGCGGCCCCGGCCCGAAATATCGCGCCAAGCACGGCCTGCCGCCGCCTAAGCCATGCGCATGATCTTGTCCGAAAACCGGTACCCACTTTTCGGGATCATGCGCTAACCCCCTATCTTTTCGATCGACCGGCTCTAAATTGGCGCGCCCGGAAACTGTCCGGGCGCAGTCAAGGAGTCCGGGCGTATGGTCAAGGCAGCCATCCTCGACGACTATCAGAACGTCGCCCTGAAACTCGCCGACTGGTCGCGCGATCAGCAAGGACGTCGAGGTCAAGGTCTTCAACGCGCCGCTCGGCAACGACGACGCCGTCATCAAGGCGCTGCAGGGCTTTGCCATCGTCAACATGATGCGCGAGCGCACGCCGTTCAACCGCAAGGTCATCGAGGGCCTGCCCGACCTGAAGCTGCTGATCACCACCGGCGCCCGCAACAACTCCATCGACATGAAGGCGGCCGCCGAGCGCGGCGTCACCGTCTGCGGCACCGGCGGCGTTCGGCAATCCGACCGCCGGCCTCGCCGTCGGCCTGATGCTGGAACTCACCCGCCACATCGGTTTCGAAAATGCGCGCATGAAGGCCGGCGCGCTCCTGGCAGGTGACCATCGGCCAGGACCTCGAAGGCATGACGCTCGGCGTGCTCGGCCTGGGCAAGCTCGGCCAGCGCGTCGCCGGCGTCGCCAAGGCCTTCGGCATGAAGGTCATCGCCTGGAGCCAGAACCTGACGCCGGAGAAGGCGAAGGAAGCCGGCGCCGACTACGTCTCCAAGGAAGACCTGTTCAGCCAAGCCGACTTCGTCACCATCCATGTCGTGCTGAGCGACCGCTCGCGCGGCCTGGTCGGCGCCAAAGACCTCGGCCTGATGAAAAAGACCGGCCTACCTCATCAACACCTCGCGCGGGCCGATCGTCGACGAGGAGGCGCTGATCGCGGCGCTCAACGCCAAGTCGATCGCCGGCGCCGGCCTCGACGTGTTCGACGTCGAGCCGCTGCCGCTCGACCACCCGTTCCGCAAGCTGGACAATGTCGTGCTCACGCCGCATCTCGGCTATGTCAGCGAGCAAAACTACCGGAGCTATTACCAGGACGTCGTCGAGGACATCCGCGCCTGGCTCGACGGCAAGCCGGTGCGGGTGATCGAGGCGAAATAATATTCTGTCGTCCCGGGCTAGCCAACGGGTCCGCGCAAGGCGCGGCCCGATGACAGGCTCCGCGAGACCCGGGACCCATACTCCCTACCCTATCGATAGTCTGCGGCGTATGGGTCCCCGCCTTCGCGGGGACGACAGCGGAGTTTTAGGCTACGGCAGACCCAACAGCTTCGCCGCGTTGTTGTAGGCGACATCGGCGCGCAAGCCCTCGTCGAGCGGCACGCGTGTCGATGAATTCGCAGCCCGGCCAGTCGAACGGATAGTCGGCCGAGAACATCACGCGGTCGCGCCCCAGCGCGTCGAGCGAGCAGTGCACCGGCGGGCCGTCATACATGCCGGAGGTCGTCACCCAGACATTCTCCTTGATGTATTGCGACGGCGGCTTCGGCAAATTCCAGCCATAGGGCTTCGAGCGGCTGTCGAAGCGCCAGAGCAGGAACGGCAGCGTTTCGCCGAGATGGCCGAGCGATCAGCTTGGCTTTCGGATAGCGATGGAAGACGCCGCCGCAGATGATGCGCAGCGCGTGCGAGCCGGTCTCGACGCCCCAGCCCCACATCGGCCGCGCCAGCACGTTGTAGCCGGCAAGCACCGGCAGCGGCGCCACCGGATCGGCCGGATGCAGATAAATCGGCGCGCCCAAAGCCGCCGCGCGTTCCCAGAACGGATCGTAGGAACGGTCGTCGAGATATTTGCCGTTGGTATGGCCGTTGATCATGGCGCCGCAGAACTTGAGCTCGCGCACGCAGCGCTCGAGCTCGTCGGCGGCGGCTTTGGCGTCCTGCATCGCCAGATGCGCGAAGCCGGAATAGCGGTCCGGGCGCTTCTGCACTTCCTTGGCGAGGAAATCGTTCGAGGCGCGCGCGTTGCGCATCGCGGTCGCGGTATCGCGCTCGGCCTGCACGCCGGGCCCGGCGATCGCCAGCACCGTGCGCGCGATGCCGGTCTCGTCCATCATTTTCAGCCGCTGCTCGCCGAAATCGGTCAGGCAGGCGTAAAGCTGCGCGGTTTTTTGCCGGCGCGACATCGACCATGGTCGGCCGCCAGTAGTCGACCGGTGGCGGGGTCGAGGAAATGTTCCTCCAGTGCGATTTTTTTGACCATGGCCGCTCCTCACTTGTGTCGTCGCGACTTTTCGGCCGCTTATTTTTTCCTTTTTTACCTGTACCGTACCGCCGCCGCCTAAGCTAGGCTGCGGCGAAACGGTCAAGAGTTCGACAAAAATCAAATAGGGAGGACTGCCGTGGCCAAAAGAATTCGCGGCGTGATGTTCGAAGAGAACCTCAAGAACAGCATGGGGCTGGAGTTCTATAACCTGTCTCATCGCTTCGGCTATCAGTCCCCGAACTGGCCGTATTTCGAGGATGTGAAAATCGAGCGCATTCACTACATGGCGAAATCCGGCGTGCTGTCGCAGCGCATCACCACCTCGATGCACAACACCACGCATATCGACGCGCCGGCGCATGTCGTGCAGGGCACGCCGTTCATCGACGAGGTGCCGCTGCCGCATTTCTTCGGCTCCGGCATCGTGGTGTCGATCCCTAAGAACAAGTGGGAGCCGATCACCGGCGACGATCTGGAAAAAGCCTGCGGCAAGATCGTCCGGCCGCGTGACGTGGTGATCGTCAATACCGGCTGGCATAAATTCTACGAGGACTCGGAAGACTATTTCTGCCGCTCGCCCGGCTTCGTGCCCTCGGCCGGCGAATGGTTCGTGAAAAAGAAGGTGAAAGTGGTCGGCCACGACACCCAGGCCAACGATCATCCGCTCGCCACCGCCATCGGCCCGCAACGCAACGGCCCGCTGCATCCGCATCTGGCCGAGGAATATCGCGAATGGTCGGGCGGCCGCGACTGGAAGGACGATTTCCCGGAATGGGAGCCGGTGCACCGCATTCTGTTCAAGAACGGCATCATGGGCATCGAGAATGTCGGCGGCGACATCGACAAGGTCACCGGCAAGCGCGTCACCTTCGCCTATTTTCCGTGGAATTGGGACCGCGGCGACGGCTGCATCGTGCGCCTGGTCGCCATCCTCGACCCCAAGCAGAAATTCCGCATCGAGAAGGGGAGTAAATTCTGATGCATCGTCCGCAAACGGTTTCCGAGGCCAAGCGCTTACGAAGCGCCCAACCATCGCAACTACGACTCGCTGCGCATGTTCGGCGCGGAAACCGGCGGCTCGCAGGCCCTGGTTTTCGGCATCTCGCACTTCCAGCCCGGCGGCGGCGCCGGACCGGACGGTTCGCCGCCCGAGAAGATTTATCATCTTTCTTAAGGGCGAACTCACCGTGATCGCGGGCGGCAAGGAACAGGTGGCGAAGCCGGGCGACACCGTCTTCATCGCGCCGAACGAGAATCGCGAGATCGTCAATCGCGGCAAAGATGTCTGCACCATTCTGGTCGCGGTCGCCGCGCCGCCGAAGTAGGCCGTATAAAGTGAGGGCGTGCCATGAGCGATGACTTCCTGAAAAATCCGCTGTCCTTGTTCGACATCAAGGGCAAGACCGCGATCATCACCGGCGCGTCGGGCGCGTTCGGCGCGCTGGCGGCCAAAACGCTGGCCGGCGCCGGCGCCAATGTCGTGCTGTCAGCCAGCAAGGCGGACGAGCTGAAAAAAGTCGCGGCCGAATGCGAGAAGCTCGGCGGCAAGGCGGAAGTCATCGCGCTGCGCCCAAGCTCGGAAGAAAACTGCGACAAGATCGTCAAGGCCGCGGTCGATAAATTCGGCCGCGTCGACATTCTGGTCTGCGCTTCGGGGCTCAACAAAGTGGCGAAGATCGTCGACCAGAAGCCGGAGGATTTCCTCGACGTCATGGACGCCAATGTCACCCAGTCGTGGCTGATGGCGCGCGCCGCCGGCAAGCAGATGCTCAAGCAGGGCGGCGGCGGCAAAGTGATCCTCACTTCATCGGCGCGCGGGCTGCTCGGCCATCCGGCGGGCTACACCGCCTATTGCGCCTCTAAATCGGCGGTCGACGGCATCACCAAGGCGCTGGGCTGCGAGTGGGGCGAGACCGGCATCACCGTCAACGCGCTCGGGCCGACGGTTTTCCGCTCGCCGCTGACGGCGTGGATGTACGAGGACACCGAGCGGGCGCAGACCGTGCGCAAGGGTTTCCTGGCGCGCGTGCCGAAGGGCCGCCTGGGCGAGCCGGAGGATCTGGCAGGGCCGCTGCTGTTCCTGGCGTCGAAGGCGTCGGATTTCTACACCGGCCACATCCTCTACGCCGACGGCGGCTACACGGCGGGCTGAACGATGGCCGAACCGATCATCGACATTTATTGCCACATCTATCCGGACCGCTTTTTCCAGGAGATGATGAAAGCGGCGCCGAAGCTCGGCAACATCGGGCCGCGGCTGCGCAGCATCACCAAGCTGTTCGATCTCGACGCCCGCTTCAAGGAGATGGATACGCTTCGGCGACTACCGGCAGATCATCTCGCTGCCCAATCCGCCGATCGAGGACATTGCCAAGCCCGATGCCGGTTTGCAGCTCGCGCGCATCGCCAACGACGATATGGCGGAGCTGTGCCGCAAGCATCCGCAACGGTTTCCGACCTTTGCGGCCGCGCTGTGCCTCACCGATATCGATGGCTCCATCAAGGAAGCGCGGCGCGCGGTGAAGGAGCTCGGCGCGGCCGGCGTGCTGATCTACACCAGCATCGCCGGCGAGCCGCTGGACGAGCCGAAATTCGAGCCGTTTTTCGCGGCCATCGCCGAGCTCGACGCGACCATCTGGCTGCATCCCGAGCGCACCGCAGCGCTGCCGGACTACCTCGGCGAGAAGAAGTCGCGCTACGAGATGTGGTGGTGCCTCGGCTGGCCGTACGACACGTCGGTGGCGATGATCCGCATGGTGTTCTGCGGCCTGTTCGACCGCCATCCGGGCCTGCGCGTCATCACGCACCATCTCGGCGGCATGATCCCCTATTACGACGGCCGCGTCGGGCCCGGCCTTAAGGTGCTTGGCGCGCGCACGTCGGACGAGGACTACTCGAAAATTCTGCCGTCGCTGAAGCGGCCGCACATGGATTACCTGCACGACTTCTACGCCGACACCGCGATGTTCGGCGGCGGCGTGCACGCGCTGCGCTGCGGCCTGGAATTTTTCGGAGCCGATCACGTCGTGTTCGCGACCGATGCGCCGCTCGGACCGATCGCGCCGACGATCGCGGAGATCAAAAAGCTAGAGCTTGCGCCGGACGACCGGCGCAAGCTGTTTTGCGGGAATGCGGAAAAACTGCTGAAAATGTCGTTCTAGAAATACGCCGCGCCTTAGTGATGCGCGACGGATTTCTTTCGCTTGACCTCGGCGGCGCCGGTCACGCCCGGATTGAATGAGGGCGGATCGCTGGCGGGAAAGCTATCGTCGGAGTTGATGGTGACTTCGTCTTCCTCCGACTCGATGCGCTTTCGCTCATCCTCCACGTAATGCTTCGTTTTTTGGTCATCCACGCGGTGTCTGTCCATCGCTGGGAACTCCTGTTGCCCGCGCACCCGTCGTTGCGGGCCAGATAATAACGGCCGAATAAGCACGCAGTTCCGCGCGCGCCAAAAATCCAAAAAATCGTCACAAATCCTGCTTGATCCAGGCGCCCGCAAGGTTCCGCAGCGGCCGTAAACGCGTATCGCTGCGCTTTCGATTACTCCGCCGCCACTTTATTCGCGGCGTCCACTTTCGCCTTCACCACCACCTTGATGGCGTCGTCGACGCGGTCCTTGGCGTAGCGGATCGCGGTTGGCAGGTCCTCGAGCGGGAAGGTGTGGGTGTGAATCTTGGTGGCGTCGAAGCGCTTCTGCCGCATATAGGCCTCGGCGCGGTGGGTCGCGCTCTTGCCCTCGCCGCGGATGCCGTAAAGATAGATGTTGTTGCGCACGATGTGCGCGACATCGACCGGCACTTCCTCGTGCGCGAAGGCCGCAAGGCAAACCCGGCCGCCGCGATTGACCATGCGCACGGCGTCGTTGACCGCGCTGGTGGCGGCCGAGCATTCGACCACATAGTCGACGCCCTTGCCGCCGTTGAGTTTCTTCACCGCAGCGACCACGTCTTTCTCCTTGCGGATATTGACGACCGCGTCGGCGCCGAGCTGCTTGCCGATTTCGAGGCGGTTGTCGCGGGTGCCGGTGAGGATCACCGGCTGGGCGCCCAGCGCCTTGGCGACGGCGACCGCCATCAAGCCGATCGGGCCCGGGCCGGTGACGCAAACGCTTTCACCCGCGACCAGCCCGCCGAGTTCGGTGAGCGCGTACATCGCGGTGCCGGCGGTGACGACGAGCGTTCCCTCCTCGTCGGACATGTCGTCCTGCAGCGCCACCAGCGTGTTGATGTTGTTGACCTGGTATTCGCAGAAGCCGCCGTCGGTGGTGAAGCCGTTGGCGCGGTGGCCCTTGTCGACGTCGCCGTAATTGAGGCCGTAGTTGTGGCACGCGGTATACATGCCCTCGCGGCAGCGTTTGCATTGGCCGCAGCCGGCATGAATCTCGACCGCGACGCGCTGGCCGATTTTGTATTCATCGACGCCGGGGCCGAGCGCCGCCACCGTGCCCATATATTCATGGCCGGGCGTGAAGTTTTTGTTGAACGGCAGGCCGCCTTGGATCGAAGCCGGGGGCCCGTGATAGATGATTTCCAGATCGGTCGCGCAGATCGCCACCGCGTCGATGCGCACCAATACTTCCGCCTTCTTCGGCACCGGCACCGGTTTCTGGCCCATGCTGAGCTCACCCGGACCGCCGAGCACCCAGGCGCGCATGGCTGTCGGGAACCGGGACTTCGTTGTGATTGGTTTTCACGCCGGGCGGTGCGTACATCAAATCCTCCAAATGCGATTGCGCTGGTTCAACTCGCGACCGCCTGGGTCGCGCCGGGCTCGCCGAATTCGGCGGACAGCGCGCGCGTCGCGGCGGCGATCTCGTCGCGCATGAGCGCGATATGCTCGTCGGTCGCACGCATCGTCGGCGTCGAGGCACTGATGGCGCCGATCACGGTCCCGGCCTGATCGCGGATGGCGGCGCCGACGCAGATGACGCCCGGCAGATACTCCTCGCGGTCGATGGCGTAGCCGTTGCGACGCACGACGCGCAGCGACTCGATGAAGGCCGCGACTTCGGTGATGGTCTTGTCGGTGTAGCGCTTCATGCCGCCGTTGAGGATGCGGTGAATTTCGTCCTCCGGCAGCCAGGCCATGATGGCCTTGCCGACCGAGGTGGCGTGCGGCGCTTCGACTTTCCCAAGCTTGCCGGTACCGACCCGCACCGCATGGCGCGCCTCGCGCACGGCGAGCGTCACCACCGAGTCGCCTTGCAAAGCGGCAAGATGCACGGTCTCGCCGGTGGTGGCGTTGATCGCCTCCATATAGGGCTGCGCGCGGCGCGGCAGATCGACCTGCAGGCAGGCGTGCCCGAGATAAAGAATGCGGGCGCCGAGCGCATAGAGGCGGCGGCCCGGCACCTTGGCGGCGAAACCGCGCTTGATCAGCGTCGCCAGCAAATGATGGCAGGTGGAGATGTTCAGCCCGGTGCGGGTGGCGAGCTCGGTCAGCGTCGCCTCGCCGCCGGCCTCGGCAATGGTCTCCAGAAGGTAGAGCGCGCGGTCGACCGACTGAATGCTGTGGCGGTCGCCGTCGGCGCGCGGGCGTGACGGGCGGGCCTTGATCCCCGGCCCGGGCAAAATGGTGGCGTCCATTGGTTCGTTTCTCCCTGTGCGCTCAGGGAAGAAGGCCGGCGGCAACGAGTCAAGTGACTTTCAGTATAGGCAACGCTAATTTCATACTATGAAACCTAAAACAACAGCAGACCTAGCGGGTTAGCGGCTTTTAGCGGCCCGGCTTTGACCAACCCCAGCTCGATTTCCAGCGCGCCGCACAGCATCTGTCCCAGAGCAATGTGCATCTCCTGGATACGTGCCGTCGTGTCCGAGGGGACAACCAGCAGATGATCGGCCAGCCCCTTCATATCGCCGCCGCCTTTGCCGCCCAGCGCCGCGGTCACCAGTTGCATCGCTTTGGCCTGCTTCAATGCCGCGATGACGTTCGGGCTTTTGCCGGAGGTCGACAACGCGATGGCGACGTCGCCGGGCCGGCCCAGCGCCTCGATCTGGCGGGCGAAGATGCGCTCGAAGCCTAGATCGTTGCCGGCCGCGGTGAGCGCCGAGCCGTCGGTGGTCAAGGCGATGGCGGCGATGGCGGCCCGGTCGGTCTTGTAGCGCACGGTCAACTCGGTCGCGAGATGCTGCGCATCGGCGGCGCTGCCGCCATTGCCGAAGAACATCAGCTTGCCGCCGCCGCGGATCGATTTCACGCAGGCGCCGACCAGGCCGGCGAACGCGCTCGACAAGGCCGTTTCGGTGGCGCGCGCGACATTCTGATGCTCGGCAAATTCAGCTTTGAAAAATGCGGCAAGGTCCAAGGTGATACCCTTTCAAGCGGCTTCGCCGCGGAATTCCGGCACCGCGTCGCGCAGCACATTGTAGATCACCGCGCGCTCATTGCGCGACAGGCCTTGCTCCAGCATCGCCACCCAGGCGCGGATCGCCTCGAGCGACGGCTGCACCGGTTTGGTGGCGACGATCCCGGAATACCGATCTCGGTCGTCTCTTCCTCGCGCGCGAACAGGATCTCATGCAGCCGCTCGCCCGGACGAATGCCGGTGAAGGCGATCTGGATATCGCGCCCCGGCTCCAACCCGCTCAGCCGGATGATGCGCTCGGCCAGATCGACGATCTTGACCGGCTGGCCCATGTTGAGCACATAGACCGAAACGTCGCCGCGCATCCGCCTGCCAACGCATGGGACGCGGCGGTGATGACCAGGTCGCAGGCTTCACGGATGGTCATGAAATAACGCACCATGTCCGGATGCGTGACGGTCACCGGACCGCCGGCTTCGATCTGCGCCTTGAATTTCGGCACCACCGAGCCGTTCGACGCCAGCACGTTGCCGAACCGCACCGAGATCATGCGGGTGGCTGTTTTCCGCCGGCGGCACGGCGGCCCAAGTCCTTATCGAGCGCTTCGCAATACATCTCCGCCAGCCGCTTGGTGGCGCCGAGCACCGAAACCGGCTCGATCGCCTTGTCGGTGGAGATCATCACCAGCGCGGCGGCGCCGGCCGCCGCGGCCGCATCGGCGACGTTGATCGAGCCAAACACGTTGGTCTTGATGCCCTCGTCCCAGTCGAGTTCGAGCAGCGGCACGTGCTTGAGCGCCGCGGCGTGAAAGACGATATCGGGCTTGAATTGCGCGATCAGGCCCATGACCCGCACGCGGTCGCGGACATCGGCCATTCGGCCGGCGATTTCGGCCTCGCTTTGTTTGCCTCTCAGCGCCGCCATGACGGCATGCAGCGCCAGTTCGGAATTCTCGATAACCAGCAGGCGCGCGGCGCCGAAAGCAATCATGCGATCGCAGATTTCCGAACCGATCGAGCCGCCGCCGCCGGTGACGACGATTGCCTTGCCGCTCACGAAAGTCTCAAGCCGGCGGTAATCGATGCTTGACGCTGGGCCGCAACAGCAGATCCTCGACCGCCACCGGCGCGAGCTGCACCGCCTGCCCGCCGGCGTCGAGCGACGGCAACTGGCTCATCGTCAGGCCGAGCTTGCGCGCCCGTATCAACAGCACTTCCGGACGCGCTTCCGGCGACAGCGCGGATGGCGTCAAGACAGCGCGCGTCACCGGAGTGCCGCGGCCGGCGAGATCGGCGACCACGCGTTCGAGATCGTCGATGTCGCCCAGCACCGGAACGCCGCGGATCGATTGGCCGCGGTCGGCCGCGGACGGCGACAGAATGGCGACCGGCCAGATTTTTTTCACCGCGCCGCTTTCGATCGAGCGCAACAGGACTTCGGCGTCGGCCGCGCGGCCAAGCACCAGCGTCGGCGTCGCATCGGCGATCTTCACGCGCTGGAGCGCGCGCGCATAGTGGAAATAACGATAGGCGACGCGCGAGCCGCCCAGGAAAAACATCTGCAGCAACCAGTACAGCAGGATGGTGATCTTGCCGAAGAAGAACGAGCCGTAGACATTGGGCGCGACCAGCACGTAATCGAGCGCGAGCAGCGACACCGCCAGAACGGTGGCGACGCGGAAAATATTGTAGAGATCGGGAACCGAGGTGAACCGCCACTTGTTGCGGTGCAGGCCGAAAATGAAATAGACCGCCGCGGCGTAGAGCAGAAAAATCGGCAGAAACTTCAAGCCCGGCAGCCGGTCATAAAGCGGCTGATCCTCGAAGCGGATGAAAAACGTGAGAACGATCGCCGCGGCCGTGGCGGCGAGATCGTGCAGCACGATCAGGATCTGGCGCGGCGTCAGATTTAACAGCCGTGTCATTTCTCGGGTTTCCCAGCCGAAATTTGGCCTGTATTGCGGGCGTTTAGGTAGCAAATTCCGCGGCCATGGGCACGGCAATTTTTCTTGCAAAAACAAGGGACAGTCGGCCGCTTCTGTAGCATGTTCCCTGCAATGCCCGCCCCCCTTATGCAAAATCCCACCACCGCTCAGCCGCAGGCGCGTTTCCTCACCACACTGTTGTTGTTGTGGCTGGCCGGCGTCGCCTTGCGGCTGACGATCCTGGCGGTGCCGCCGGTCATTCCGCTGATTCACGATGAGCTTGCGCTCAACGCCACCCAGATCGGCATCCTCACCGGCCTGCCTTCGATGCTGTTCGCGATTGCCGCGGTGCCCGGCTCGCTGCTGATCGCGCGGCTGGGCGTGCGCATGGCGCTGGTGGTCGGTCTCGCGGTCGCTGCCATCGGCAGCGCGCTGCGTGGCGCCGTCCCCGATGTGGCATGGCTCTATGCAATGACCATCGCTATGGGTGCCGGCATCGCCGTCATGCAGGTCGCCTTGCCGCCTGCGGTGCGTGCATGGTTTCCGGGGCGCATCGGCTTTGCGACCGCGGTTTATACCAATGGCCTGATCATCGGCGAAATCCTGCCCATTGCACTGGCGTTCGTGCTGCCGGTGGTCGGCGGAACCTGGCAGTGGGTATTCGTGGTGTGGAGCGTGCCGGTCGCGGTCATCGCCATACTTGTTTTAACGATGGCGCCCGCATCGGCGAACGGGCCTACCGCCACCGCGCGCCGCCGCTGGTGGCCGGACTGGAACGATCCGCTGATCTGGCGGCTCGGCATCATGCTCGGCACCATCAACGCCACTTATTTCGCGACCAATGCGTTCCTGCCCGACTATCTCAGGAGCAACGGGCAGGGCGATTGGATCAGCGCGGCGCTCACCGGATTGAATGGCGGCCAGTTGCCGGCCTCGGCGCTGTTGCTTGCCGTCGCCGGCCGGTTGGAGCGCAAGGCCTGGCCTTACGTCGTCTGCGGCCTGCTCTGCGTGCTCGCGACCGCCGGCATCGTGTTCGGTTCGGGCGCCTGGATCGTCGCCTCCGCCACGCTGCAGGGCTTTGCCGCCTCGGCGATCCTCATCCTCATTCTGGCGCTGCCGCCTTTGTTGAGCGCGCCGGACGACGTGCATCGCGTCACCGCCGCCATGTTCACCATCAGCTATAGCTGCGCGGTGATCGTCCCCGTCATCAGCGGCCTGGCCTGGGATCTCAGCGGCATTGCAAGCTTTGCATTTGCGCCGATCGCGATCTGCGGCATCATCCTGGTCGTGCTGGCGCCGGCGATAAACCATGTGCGGCCGGCAAGGAGCTGATCGATGCGTCCAATTCCCGTCGGAGCGAAGGGAACCTATACGCTGCGCGTGACGCCGGCGCATCTCGCCAACCAGTTCAAGGACGCGGCGCTGCCGCAGGTGTTCGCCACGCCGATGATGGTGACCGCCATGGAGAACGCCGCGCTCAACGCGGTGCGCGAGTATCTCGATGCCGGCGAGAGCGCGGTCGGCACCGGCGTCAATATCCGTCATCTGGCGGCGACCCCGGTCGGCCATCAGGTGACCGCCGTGGCCGAGGTGACCAAGGTCGAGGGCCGGCACATCGAATTCAAGGTGAGCGCGCGCGACGAAATCGAGGAAATCGGCAACGGCACGCACGAGCGCATGGTGGTCGACATGGCCCGGCTCGATAAGCGGCTCAAAGCCAAGAAACGGCCCTAGAAGACGGGAGAATCCGGTGAAGCTTGTGTTGTTTCAGACCGCGTCAAACGCCGAAATATTACCGGGATTGCTCACCGAGCGCGGCGTTGTCGATATCTCGGCGGCGGTGAAAAAAAGCTACACGCCGCAGCTGACAATGCAGAACATCATCGACGACTTCGAACACTTGCGCCCGGCGCTGGAAAAACTCGGCCGCGATGGCAATGCCATACCGTCAGAGCAAATACGGCTACGCCCGCCGCTGCCGCGGCCCGGCAAAATCCTCTGCTGCATCGCCAATTACTGGGAGCACGCCCAGCGCGACGCACGGCCGCTCAACATGTTCATGAAAAACCCCGAGGCGGTGATCGGGCCCGGCGACACCATCATGCTGCCGGAATTCACCGTGCCGTGGATGTTCATGCATGAGGCCGAGCTTGCTCTGGTGATCAAGGGTCCGGCCAAGATGGTGAAGGCGAAGAACTGGAAGAAGGCGGTGTTCGGTTACACCGCATTGATCGACGTATCGGCGCGCGAACAGGGCCGCAAAACCTGGCCGGCGAGCCCGCTGACCAGTTGGCTCGGCAAATCTTTCGATACTTTCGCGCCGATTGGGCCGTGCATAGCAACGGCCGATGAAATCGATGAGCCGAACGACCTGATCGTGAGGTTTTGGAATGACGGGCAACTACGCCACCACTACAACACGGACGACATGGAACATCGCGTGCCGGAACTTATAGAATTCGCCACCACGGTCATGACGATGAACTCCGGCGATCTCATCGCCTGCGGCACCAATCATGAGGGTCTGGGCGCGTTGCAGGATGGCGAGAAGGTCGAAATCGAAATCCAGAACATCGGCAAGATGTCGTTGACCGTCGCCGATCCGCTGAAGAGAAAATGGGAGCGCGGCGTCTATATGGGCGCCAACTCGACAAATCCCGAGGCCGTCAAGCGTCACCGCCCGCAGGGCGGGCCGCTGCCGCCGTGAGGTCAAGCTCATATGGATAAGGCAAAAAGCGAAATTCGCGACGGCATGCAGATCGATTGGGATGCGCCGATCGAGATGGACGACGGCCTCGTTCTGCGCGCCGACGTCTATCGGCCGATCGGCGACGGAAAATATCCGGTCATTCTGAGCTACGGCCCCTATGCCAAAGGCCTGTCGTTCCAGGAGGGCTACAAGAGCCAATGGTCGCGGGTGATCAAGGCCGCGCCCGAAGTGCTGGAGGGATCCAGCAATAAATACCAGAACTGGGAATTGATCGACCCGGAGAAATGGGTTCCCGACGGCTATGTTCTGGTGCGCGTCGACTCGCGCGGCGCCGGGCGCTCGCCGGGCACTCTCGACGTCTGGTCGGCGCGCGAGGCGCAGGATCTTTATGCATGCGTCGAATGGGCCGGCACGCAGGACTGGAGCAACGGCAAAGTCGGCATCAACGGCATCTCCTATTACGCCATGAACCAGTGGCAAGTCGGCGCGCTCAAGCCGCCGCACCTCGCCGCGCTGTGCATCTGGGAGGGCTCGTCGGATTTTTACCGCGAGCTCTATCGCCACGGCGGAATTCTCAGCGACTTTCTGAACAGCTGGCATCCGCGCCAGGTCGCGAGCGTGCAGCATGGCGTCGGCGATCGCGGCGCCAAAAGCGTCGGTGACCGGCGAGCCGGTCGCCGGGCCGGCGACGCTTCCCAAGGAACAGCTCGCCAAGAACCGCGCCGACACGCCTGCCGAGGCGAAGCAGCATGTTCTCTATGACGACTATTACGCCGCGCGCACGCCCGATTTCTCGCAGATCGAGGCGCCGCTGCTGTCGGCCGGCAATTGGGGCGGCATGGGCCTGCACACGCGCGGCAATTTCGAGGGCTATCTGGCCGCCGGCTCCAAGCAGAAATGGCTGGAGGTGCACGGCGACACGCACTTCACGCATTTCTACAGCAATTACGGCGAGGCCTTGCAGAAGAAGTTCTTCGGCCACTTTCTGAAAGGCGAGGACACCGGCTGGAACAAGCAGCCGCGCGTCTCGCTTAATATCCGCCACCCGGGCGAAAAATTCGTGCTGCGTGCCGAGAACGAATGGCCGCTCAAGCGCACGCAATGGACCAAATATTTCCTGCAACCGGATGGCGGGCTCAGCGCCGAAATACCCGAGGCCGATACCAAGCTAAGCTACGACACCACCGGCGACGGCCTCATCTTCGGCACGCCGCCGTTGCAAAAGCCGCTCGAAATCACCGGCCCGGTCGCGGCCAAGCTGTGGGTTTCATCCGAAACCACCGACGCCGATCTGTTCCTGGTGCTGCGGCTGTTCGACCCGCAAGGCAAGGAAGTCACCTTCATCGGCTCGAACGACCCGCGCACGCCGATCGGTCTGGGCTGGCTGCGCGCCTCGCATCGCAAGCTCGATCCGAAAAAATCGCGGCCCTATCGGCCCTGGCACACGCACGACGAAGTCCAGCCGCTTAAGCCCGGCGAGCCGGTCGAACTCGATATCGAGATTTGGCCGACCTGCATCGTGGTGCCGCCCGGCTATCGGCTCGGCGCTCACCGTGCGCGGCAAGGACTACGAAGTCGACGGCAGCGACGTCGGCGCTGCCCCATGCGCCCTACCCGATGAAGGGCGTCGGGCCGTTCCTGCATATCGACAAAGACGACCGCCCGGCCGCGGTTTTTGCCGCCCGCAACACGCTGCATTTTGCTCCGGGGCGGCAGCCTTACCTCTTGTTGCCGGTCATTCCCGAGGGCTAAGCTTCCCCAAAAGATAAAATGGGGAGGAACATCATGACGCGCATTGCTGCCGTTGCATTGGCCATTCTCGGCTCCTTGGCCGCCGCCGCTCCGGTTCAGGCGCAGAAATACCCGGATCGCACCGTCACCATCATTGTGCCCTATCCGGCCGGCGGGCCGACCGACGAGACCGCGCGCATGGTCGGGAATTTCCTGGCGAAGAAGTTCGGGCAGAATTTCATCGTCGAGAACGTCACCGGCGGCAGCACCATCATCGCCACCAACAAGGTCGCCAAGGCCGCGCCCGACGGCTACACGCTGCTGGTGCACAATCTGCAGATCACGGCGAATGTCACGCTGTTCAAGGACCTGCCCTACAACACCGAGAAAGACATCAAGGCCGTGGCGCTGATCAACCGCAACCCGCTGGTCCTGGTCGGCCGGCCGGGGCTGGCGCCGAACAATCTCAAGGACCTGCTCGCGCTGATGAAGAAGGAACGCCTGAAGGAGGCGCTGCCGGGCTTCGGCACCACCGGGCATCTGACCTCGGCGCTGTTCATGCAGGAAACCAAAGTGAAGATCGACGAGATCCCCTATCGCGGCGCGGCGCCGGCGATGACCGATCTACTGGGCGACCATGTCGATGTGTTCATCGGCACGCCGCAGTCGCTCGCGGCGCAGGTCAAGGCCGGCAAGCTGAAGGCCTATGGCATCACCTCGAAGGAAAAATCGCCGCTGTTTCCGAACGCCGAGAGCATGGTCGACCTGCTCGGACCGAAATTCGAGATCATGTACTGGCAGGGCATGTTCGCGCCGGCCGGCACGCCCGAAGCGGTGCTCAAGACGCTCAACGCCGCGGTGCAGGAGGCGGTGTCCGATCCGGCGATCGTCAAGACCTGGGCGAACGAAGGAGCGATGCCGTTTCCGAACGATCAACGCTCGCTGGCGGCGGCCAATGCGATGATGAAGAGCGAGACCGCGCGCTGGGGCAAGATCATCAAGGACAATGATATTCACGTCACGCAGTAAGACGCGCATAAGGACAAGCGGCGTCACCGCGCCGGCTGCAGCACCTGTTCGAGCCAGTCCCACATATAGGCCGAGCAGATGCTCTGGTTGTCGATCTGGCAGTGGTGATAGCCGCCCTCTTCGCGCGTGAATAGCTTGAAGGTCTTTTGCTTCGAGCCGACGGCGTCGAAGCATTTCTGCGCCTCGGGCAGCGGGATTTGCTCGTCGCCCTCGCCGTGCAGCATCAGGAACGGGCAGGTTATCTTCTGCACCACGCCGTCGAGCTTGAACGGCTCGAGCCGCTTGAGCACATCGTCCTGCGACGTGGCGTTGAGCACCCAGGCGATGTGCTGCCAGGCGACCGAGAGCGACGGCGTGTCGGCGCGCGCGAGGCGCTCGAAGCGGTCGGCCCATATTTTCCGGTAGTCCCACTGCGCGCCCCAGGCGATGCAGCAGGCAAAGCGCTGCTCGAACGCCGCCGCGCGCGGCGCGTAATAGCCGCCGAGACTGATCGCCATGATGCCGATGCGCTTGGCATCGACCTCGGGCCGCGCGGCCAGATAGTCGAACACCGGCGTGGCGTAATGCTCGGTGTCGGGGCGCAGATACAGATTGCGGAAGCGGATGCCCTCGCCGTTGCCCGGGCCGTCCACGATCAAACAGGCGATGCCGCGCGCGACCAGATCGGCGACGCCCTTGAAATATTGAATCTCCTTGGTGACATCGAGACCGTCGAAGAACACCATCGCCGGCACCTTGCCGGAGCTGTTGGCCGGCTCGGCATGCACGTAGATCGCCGGCAGGCTGGCGCCGTCATAGGGAATTTCGACGTGCTCCAGGCGCGGCCGCTTGATGTGTTTGGCGGCGTCGCGCAGGCAATCGACGCCGCGCATGTAGGCGTCGTTGCCCGTCCTTGCTCTTGGGCTGCAGGAAGCGCTCGCCGACATGATAATAGGCGCTGGCGCGCTGGAGATATTGCGCGCCGCTGGTCGTGTGGCCGGCGGCGATGCGCTCGCGGCCGGTATCCTCGACGACGCGCGCCTCGCGCGACCATTCGCGGAACCAGGCGTCGTCGTCGCCGACTTGTTTCTTGAGGCGCAGCCCGATGCGGTTGACCTCGCCGATCTCGGCGCCGCCCCAGGGCGCCATGTTGAGCCCGATCAGGAGCCCATGCGACCAGCGGTAATTGTCCGGGAAATACGTGAACGACAGTTCTTCCAGCGCCATGCGCTCAACCTTTGCCGTTGCCGCCGTCTTCGCCGGGCCGGAATTTGGTTTCCGGCTTGAGGCCCTTGCGCTTCTGCTTGGCGCTGATCAGGCCGTTCTCGAGATAGCGGCCGAGCGCGGCGCGCTTGGCGGCCTCGTCCCATTGCGGCAGCCAGTCGCCCAGCGAATAGCCGAACCACGGCGGCTGCGGGCGCAGCGGCTCGAAGCCGAGCTCGTCCCAGATCTTCTGCGCGCGCTCCATGTATTCCTGCTTGGGCAGCGCCAGCGGCGGCATGTCGCCCTTCATGGTCGCGTCCATCAGCAGCGTCGAATCCTCCTCGTTGTCGTGCTCGCGCTTGGGCCCGTGGCCCTGGCCGCGGTGCGGCACCACCTGCACGTCCTCGACCGGGTTCATGCGGTAGGCCATGGCCCAGAGCAGCGCGTCGGCATTGTCGGCGGAGATGTCGTCGTTGACCGCGATGCATGATCTTGCCGCAGTCGGCCTTGAAGAAGGCGGCGCCGCGCAGCGCGCGCCAGACTTCGGTGCGCGATAGTCCCTTCTCGACCGTGACGACGGTGACGCGCAGCAGGCCGGTGAGCGGCTCGTGCAGACTGAACGCGCTTGACGCCGCGGATGCCGAGCGTGTTGCGCAAGTGCGACAGAAACAGCGGCTCGTAGGCGACGCGCTTGATCACGCTCGATTCGCTCGGCGCCACCTGGCTGATGTAGGACGGGATGACCGGCTTCTTGCGATGGGTGATCGCGGTCACCTGCATCGGCATGTTGAATTCTTCCAGCGCGACGTGGCCGTGCGACTCGCCGAACGGCGCTTCCGGCTCCAGCCAGACGGTGTCGATCAGGCCTTCGATCACCAGTTCGGATTCGGCCGGCACCAGAAGATCGACCGTTCGCCCGCGCACCACGTTGATCGGCTCGCCGGCCAGCCCGCCCGCCACGGTAAATTCGTCGACGCCAATAGGGAGTTTCTGCGGGCCCATGAAGGCCACATAAGGCGGGCAGCCGAGCACGATGGCGCAGGGCATCGGCTCGCCGCGTTTCTGGTATTTGAGATAATGCTGGTAGCCGCCGGCGCCGCCGACGCGCGTCGCCATGCGCACCACCAGACGGTCCGGCGCTTTCAGCGCCGCGCGGTAAGTGCCCATGTTCTGGACGCCGGTTTCGGGATCGCGCGTGATGACGTTGGTCGCGGTCAGCGTCGGCGCGGAGTCGAAGCCCGGCGTCGAGACCGGGATCGGCAGCCTGTCGAGGCCGTGGCCTTCGCCCTGCAGCGCCTTGCCCTCGATCACGACCTCGTGGCAGACCGCCTCGTTGACCAGCCGCGGCGCGATCGGGTTGGCGATGGCGTGATCCCACTTGGCCTGGATGTCCTCGAGCTTGGCGTCCATGCCGACCGAGTAGATCGCCGGATTGGCGGCGATGGCGCCGACCACCACCGGCATGTCGTATTTGCGCCCGCAGCCGTCGACGATGTTGGTGAACAGGAAGGCCTTGCGCTGGCCTCGTCCATGCCGCCGACGAACTGCCAGCGCACCAGCGGATGCAACTCGGAATCCTTGTCGATCGGCCGGTCGATGGTGCGCAGCAGGCCGCGCTTCTCCAGCGCCGCGAGATGCTCGTGCAAATCGCGATAGCCGCGTGTCGCTTGCGTCATGTTTCCTGGTCCCGGCCGTCGTTTATCAGGGATGGCGCTGCCCGGCCAGTTGCTGGAGGGTCAGAACGACGAATTCCGCAGGCCTTATAGGCGCAAAACCGACGACGATGTTTCACGACGCCGCGGTCGATATCGTTCTGGGTCGTGGTTGAATTGTCGCACCGTACGAAAAAAGCCTGCTCCGGGGTCTGGCCTTGAAATGCACCCTGACGAAACAAGCCATTCATGAAAGCGCCGACACTCGAGCAAATCCGGGCCCAGAGCGGCTCCGCATCGGGCTCGAAGGTCGCCCACTTCAATCCGCGATAAAGACTCTGTTCGATGAACAGCGCCAGGCGACGCACTGAAACGAATTGCTGCTCGGGGTCGTCGCCTTTCAGCGTTCGCTCGCCCCACAATATCGTGCCAACGCCGGCAAAATTGCGGACGCAGTCAACGGCCATGGCGTTAAGTACGTCGATCTCGGCCTCGGTCAATGTGATTTTCACACCAGCGGCACCGGCGAGACCGGCAGCTATTCCCGCCGGCGCCTTCCATACGCCCTGTTGGGAATCCGTGCGCGCATAAATGCCAGCGACGAACCCGCTTGGCGGGAAATCGCGCGCCATGCCCGCCTGCAGCGGGTCGGGCGCAAGTACCCAGGGGAAATAGAACGCGGCATTACTCGCGTCGGCGCCCGTGAGGCTGCCGCCGGGACCGTTCTGCAGCGAGGAGAACGTCGCGTCCGGCGCGCAATCGGCAATGAGAAACGCATGCCGATTGCTGCAAAATTTCTGCAGGCCGGCCAGTACGGACGGATTGCTCTCGCCCGGCACGCACAGCAGGTTAAAGAGATCGACATGGTCGAGAAGATGGACGCCGCCCATGCCATTCGCCGGCAGCAACGCGGCTTCGAAGGCCGCACCGTTCGGCGTCAGGACGTCGGCGGCTGAATCGCTTGTCGCCAGCCGGACGATGTAAGCCCGTTGGCCGCCATTGGCGAAAAAATGCGACACCGCATAACTCAAGTAACTTTGCTGGTGGAAACCGCCGAACGTGGTGGTGTAGTCGGTCAAACTCAGCACCAATTCGGCACGATCCGTGGGGCCTTTCGGCGCCCAGCCGGCGAAGGCAGCAATCGACGTCGCTGCCCCTGCGATCGCGGGCGGGCCACCCGGCGCAGGTGCAATCGAAACGCTTGGATCGCCTGGCATTGGTGCGCCTAGTGCTTGTGCCGGTTGTCCAGAAGCTGCTTGAGAATGCCGCCGGCCGACTCAACGACACGATCGACGACCTGCTGCCCGAACTCCGCCGACGCCGCGCGGGCGTCGCCGATCACTCCCATTGTGGCGAGCCGCTTGTCGTCCGATGTCCATGGCCAGGTAACCCCTTTGTCGAGAATCGTCTTTCGGACGGCTTGCCCATCGGGGGAATTTTTCAACTGCGCGATGAGATCCCGGCGAACCAAGTGAGGCGCCAGCGCCAGCATGATAGACGTTTCGGTTTTGCCCCCATGGACCTCCGGAATCTCGGCATGCACGCCGTCCTCCGCCAATTCCAGCAGATGCAGGACACAGGTGTTCAGGCCAAAGTCGGCGCGCAGATCTTGCGCGAGAGCCTCCAGAATTCCCCTGTTGCCGCCGTGGCCATTGACCACGACCAGATTGCGCGCCGGCAGGGCGCGCGCGATCTCGCGCCCGTAATCGCGTATCAGGGCCACCATTCCCTGGATCGACAGCGACATGGAGCCAGGCGCCCATTCATGCTCGCGGGCGAGGCTTATCGACATCGTCGGAAGCTGCCAGAGATCGAGGGCTTCGCCCCAGCGCGAAACGATGAGGCGCGTGAAACCTTCAGCCAATACGACATCGGTATTGAGCGGCAGATGCGGGCCATGCTGCTCGATCGAGCCGATCGGCAGACAAAGGATCGAACTCTCGCTGAGAGCCTTTGGAATTTCCAGGAACGTCAATTCGCCGATCAAGCGACTCGCGACCAGCGTCTGGCATGATCACTACCGTTCCTTCGCTGCGTGGCAAGCGCCCCCGGCTTTTGCCGCCACGCTCTCCGCCTGTCGATATCAGGGGGCCAGCGGGGCCACATCCTTTTCGGCGTCCGACGGTTCGGCCAGTGACGCAAGAAGATGATTGAGCTGGTGCCCCGCCCGAGCGGCCTTTGCGGTCAGGTAACGGCGGTTGTCCGCATTGATAGGCGCTTCAAGCGGCATTCGTCCCGCGATCTCGATACTCGATTGGGCAAGACCTTCGAGCTTGGCAGGATTGTTCGTCAGCAGCACGACGCTATGACAGCCGAGCATCTGCAACATGCGGGCAGCAACGCCGTAATCGCGCTCGTCGTCGTCAAAACCAAGCGTCGTATTGGCGTCGACCGTGTCGAGGCCATCGTCCTGCATCTGATAGGTCCGCATCTTATTGGCAAGGCCAAGTCCACGGCCTTCCTGCGCCAAATAAAGCACGATGCCGCCGCCGCTCGTCTCTTCGAGACGCTTGAGCGCGAGCTGGAGTTGGTCGCCGCAGTCGCAGCGGCGCGAACCAAACACGTCGCCCGTCAGGCAGGCCGAGTGCAGCCGGACCAGAACGGGCTTGGAGAAGTCGGGTTCGCCGACGATGATGGCCGCCTGGCTGCCGCCCATCGTGTCGCGAAAAATGACGAAGTCCGCGCGTGCTCCGGAATTGAGCGGGACCGACGCCTCGCTGGCGATGGTCAGAGATCGGACGATATCGCCGCGGAAATTCGCCACGGCTGCCGCCTCGACAGTCACGATCGTGCGGTCGGATGCGATGGCGCTGCCCGCCTCGACTTCGGCAACCAGTACCGCAGGCAATCCGTGCGACAGCTTCACCAACTCGACGGCGGCCGCGGCGGCGGGGCCAGCCGCCACACCGTCAACGGGACAATTGGTTTTGACATCGGTGACGAGCGCAAGAATCGTCGCCACGTCCAACTTTCTAGCCAACTTCAATGCCACCGGCGTCGTTGCATCCAGACCAAGCGCGAGCGCGCGGCGCTTCGTCACGACGAGCCGAGGCACAGCCGGCGCGCACAGCGCGACAAACTCGGCGAGCCGTTGAGCGTCGAGGCCCTCGACAGGCAGTGCCAAAAGTAAATCGCGCCTGCCGGCGATCAACACCGGCCGTCTGGCATGAAATTCGGCGACCCCGCGGGTGACGCCAACCTGCTGCTTTGGACCGAACAAAGAGGACACAACATTCTTCTCGACTAAGTTCATACAATCGGCTTTCCGCAAGATTTAGACGGCAATTCTTCAACGTTAAGTATAGAACACTATGACCCGTCTCTTCATTCCGGTCGCGCCAAGGTTTGTTTTATGGCAACCTATTGTAAAGCAGGTTGTTCCAATAAGGGCAAACTGTGTCATTGAAAAGCACGTATACGCCGGCCCACAACGCTGGCCCGGGCGGCAATAGCCAAATTCGGCCTTTTGGCGACAGCGGCACATCCGATTCACAAGACGACTCCTGGGGCCAATTCGTTCGATCTTTCCGCGATCCGGCCAAAGCCCTGCTACCGCCCTGGGACGAGGTTTTCGGGCCGCTTCGATCAGGTACGGTCGATGATCTGGTCGTCATCGGCCAGATTGGTCAGTCGCTCGACGGGCGCATCGCGACCGAATCCGGACACTCGCACTACATCAATGGTCCTGGCGGACTCGACGCATCTGCATCGGCTGCGCTCGCTGGCCGATGCCGTCGTTATCGGCGTCGGCACGGCGCTCGCCGACGATCCCCAACTGACCGTGCGGCGGGTTGCCGGGCCGCAGCCGGCGCGTGTCGTGCTCGATCCAAAAGGGCGGCTGCCGGCGAGCGCCAAGATTTTTACGTCCGACGGCGGCCGCCGTTTGCTGGTGACCGCGCAAGGAACGCGACACGCAACCGGAGCCGATGTCGAGGTCGTCACGCTGCCCGCCGCCGATGGACGCATCGCGCCGTCAACCGTCCTTGCTGCCCTGGCCGAGCGCGGAATGCGTCGCATTCTCATTGAGGGTGGCGCCAACACCGTGTCGCTTTTTCTCGCCGCCGGTTGCCTCGATCGTCTGCATGTCATCGTCGCGCCGATCATTCTCGGCAGCGGACGCGCAAGCTTCATCTTGCCGGCGGTCGAGCGCGCCGATCAGGCCTTGCGCACCCCGATGCGAACTTTTCGGCTCGACGAAGATATCTTGTTCGATTGCGACCTGTCGGCTCAGCGCATACCGGTCGGCCGCGCGAAAAAATCGACATGACCGACGCGAAGCGATGAGCCTGCGGCGGCGGCGTGGTCGCGGCGGAAGGTGAGCCATTCAACAATATCCGCGCGCGGCACATCGCCGATGTCGCGCGCCGCGGCCGCCCAGCCGGAGAATATTTCCATCTGAAATTTTGCATCTGCCGGTCCGATAACCCAATCGGCGGGACCATGAACGACGGAGCAGTCAAGCGACTCAAATCGCGCAATCGCGGTGCTCGCCGCCAACGGCCCGAGCGCGGGACCAAATCCTTTATCTCGGCGCTGATGCGCATTGACCGCGGCAACCATCGCCGCATCGAGCGAATGGGAGGCGCCGAATTCGACGCGGCCGTCATAACTCAGCGCCGCATAGATCGGGATCGATCGCGCCAAGGTCTCGACCACCAGTCGCTCGAGCCACGCCTCCGAGACGAGATCGAGCAGTGCCGACGTGGTGACCAAATCGACTAGCCCGTCGAGCACCGCTTCAAGATCGCGATTGAGATCGATCGGGACCGCATTGATCGTTACGCCCGCGGGCTTCGCCATTTCCGAAGCGCGCGCCAGCAGACTGAGATCGTTGTCGGCGAGCCGCCAATTCTGCGCAGCGGAAAGCCGCGGCGCCAGCGCGCGCAAAGTCGAGCCGGTGCCGCAGGCGAGATCGACGATCCGGATTTGATTATTGCCGGCGAGCGAGCCCGCGACCGCATCAAGCACCGCCGGGTTGCGCGCGCGAAGGTCGTGCGGTTCGCGCAGCGCGAGCCATTCGGCCGAAAAGCCGGTCATGCGGCGGCCTCGAGCGCACGCGCGAATAGTTTCGCGCAAGTCTGCCAGCTCGGCAGCTTCGACGCCGCCTGACGCGCGGATGCCGCCATGCGCCGCCTTTCGTCCGGATCGGCGATGATCCGGCGCAGCGCACCCGCCAGCGCAACCGGATCGTCAGGTGCAACGAGCACGCCCCCTCCTGCCGGCACTGTTTCCGGGATGGCGCCTGCGGTGGTACCGATGACCGGCAGCCCGTGGGCAATGGCTTCGGTAAACGCCATGCCGTAGCCCTCAAACCGCGACGCCAGCGTGAACAAATCGGCCCCGACATAAAGCTCGCCAAGGCGCTCAGGCGGCACCGCACCGAGCACGGTGACCCGGCCGGCGAGATTCCAGTGCGCAATATCGGCGTCCAGCCGCGCCGCGGCATGCGGATCGCGGCCGCGGTCGCCGGCGATCGTCAAATGCCATGGCAAGTCCGTGAGCGTGCGCGAGCGCGGCGATCAGCACGTCGAAGCCCTTACGCGGCACCACGGCGCCAATAGCAAGCAGCCGCACGACGCCATCATTGCTTCCGTGCGCCGCCGGAGCCGGATCGTTGCCCGGACGCGCAACGACGATGCGGTCGGCCGGCACGCCGTAATCGGCAACAAGCAATCGCGCGGTCGTCGCGCTCGTCACAACGACGCGCCGCGCGGCCGCCAGCGCGGTATGCTCGCTGACGCGCAGTTCGCCGACTTCCGCCGGAGAAAGTCCCGATTCCAACGCAAGCGGATGATGCACCAGCGCGATCAGCGGATGATCTGACGCCAAGCTGCGAAGCCAGTTCGGGAAGCACGCCGAGGGCGAGCCCGTCGACGACAACGGGGCAACCCGCCGGTATGGCCATCAGCCGCGCCTGCGCCGTTTTGCGCTGCTCACAGCTCGGTCGCGGAAAACCTTCACCGAGATCGACAAGCTCGACTGACCAGCCAAGGGACTTTAGCTCTGCGATCACCCGCCGATCATACGCGTAGCCGCCGGTCGGGGTTGCAAGGTCGCCCGGCACAGCAAAGGCGACGCGCCTCACCACAATGCCGCCTCGTACCAGGCGCGCGCGATGTGCGACTCCGACAGCGTGATACGGATCGCCTTGAGCTCGCGGCCGTCGCGACCGAGCGAACCTGAGCGCGCGGCCTGCGCGAGCCGATCGAAGATATGTTTGGTGAGAAATTCGGTCGTCGTATTGGTCCCTTTGAAATCCGGCAAAGCGTCAAGATTGGCGTAGTTGAGCGGCGCAAGCGCGGCCTTCAGCGCCTCGTGCGCGCGCCCGATATCGATGACGATGCCGTTGGCGTCGAGCGCCTCGGCCATGAACGCCGCGTCAATGACAAAGGTCGCGCCATGCAGCTTCTGCGCCGGACCGAAGACGGACCCGCGGAATGAATGGGCGATCATGATGTGGTCGCGGACTTCGACGGCAAACACGGATAGACCTCCTTAGCGTCACGCTATCATTTCGGCGGCGGGATAGGTGACGATCTGGCAAAGTACGCCGCCCGGCGGCGTAAGGATATCCGGCAGCCGCTGCGGAAGGTCGTGAAATTTGATCGCCGGCGCAATCAATTCGTCGAGACGGGCATCCGCAAGCAAACCGATCGCCGCGGAAAGCCGGCGGGAAAAGCTCCAACGGGCGCGGTGCGTAACTGCGACCTGGCCGACTTGGCTGGACACGAGCCGCAGACGCCGGCTGTGGAAGGCCGCCCCGAGCGGCACAGCGACGTCGCCGGCGCCGTACCAGCTCATCTCCAACACAGTAGCCTCCTCGCCGGCGAGACCGAGTGCAGTTGCAAGGCCGGCGCCGGTGCCGCTGGCATGGACGACGAGATCGCAGTCGTCGGGCGCCGCACCGGGTGCGGCGAAGCCGATACCGAGGGCGCGCGCCAGGGCGGCACGCGACGAATCGACATCGACCAGCGTGACCTGGGCACCGGGAAGCCGGCCGCACAGATAAGCGACCAGTGAACCGACCACGCCCGCCCCCACGACCGCGATGCGATCCGCCGCCGCAGGCTGGGCATCCCACACGGCATTGAGCGCGGTCTCCATATTGGCGGCGAGTACCGCGCGGGTGGCCGGCACAGTCGTCGGGCACCGGCGTCACCGCCGCGGCCGGCAGGTTAAAGACGCTTTGATGCGGATGCAGGGCAAAGACCAGGCGGCCTTGCAGTTCGGCCGGGCCCTGTTCGACCCGGCCGACCGTTGCGTAGCCATATTTGACCGGAAATGGGAAGCTGCCTGCCATGAAGGGCGCGCGCATGCGTTCGAACTCGCTCAGCGGCACGCTGCCGGCCAGCACCAGCCGTTCGGTGCCGCGGCTGATGGCGCTATGCAGCGCGCGGATGCGAACCTCGCCCGGGCCCGGGGCGGCCAGCGGCTCGCTACGGATTTCAACCCGGCCGGCGCCGACATACCAAAGCGCTTCGGTAGCTTAGATCAGGCACTTTTTATCCTGCCTTGGACTTTGCAATGGTCCTACGGGTATATCCTGAACGGGACAAGAAAGCAGGGGGACCGCCCTAACCATGCTCGATCGTTCAACCGCGCTCTCCGCCACGGCGGAAGACGCCGCAACGGTGCTCACGCGCCGGCGGGCGTTGTTTGCCGTGCCGGTCGCGTCCACCATGGCCGCGGTGCTGTGGCTCGCGGCGGTGGCAGTCCCGCCCTACAGCGCCGGCGCCATCTCGTTTCTTTTACTCTTTACCGTCACCCTGCCCTGGTCGGTGATCGGCTTCTGGAATGCCGTCATCGGGTTTTTAGTCATGCGGCTCTGCCGCGATCCGGCCGCGGTCGTGAACCCGCTCGCGACCAGCATCCGGGGTGACGAGCCAATAACCGCATCGACGGCGATCCTGATGTGCATCCGCAACGAGAGCCCGGACCCGGTGACTCGCAACCTCCGGCCGCTGATGGACGGCCTCGTGCAGGCGCACGTCGCGCACCTCCTTCATGTTTATGTGTTGAGCGACAGCAGCGATCCCGACATCATCGCCGCCGAAACCGCGCTGTTCGATGCGTTCGCAGCCGAGTGGCAGGGCGTCATCCCGGTCACGTATCGCCGCCGCGCGGTCAACACTGCGTTCAAGTCCGGCAATATCCGCGATTTCTGCGACCGCTGGGGAAACAACCACGACTTCGCCATTACGCTCGACGCCGACAGCTTCATGCCGCCCGGGGCGGTGCTGCGTCTCATCCGGATTGCACAGGCAAATCCGAAGTCTCGGCATCCTGCAAACATTGATTATCGGGATGCCGTCGGTGAGCGTCTTCGCTCGCTTGTTCCAGTTTGGAATGCGGCTCGGCATGCGGTCCTACACGCTCGGCGCCGCCTGGTGGCAGGGCGACTGCGGACCCTATTGGGGCCACAACGCCATCATCCGGCTTGCACCCTTCATCGCGCATTGCCGTATGCCCATTCTGCCCGGCAACGGGCCGCTGAGCGGCCATGTCCTCAGCCACGATCAGGTCGAAGCCGTACTGATGCGCCGAGCCGGGTATGAAGTCAGAGTTCTTCCGGTCGAGGGAATGAGCTGGGAGGAGAACCCGCCGACATTGATGGAATTCAGCCGCCGCGATCTGCGCTGGCTCCAGGGCAACATGCAATATTTCCAGCTGCTGAGCCTGCCCGGATTGAAACCCGTCAGCCGTTTTCAATTGTTGTTTGCGATCCAGATGTATCTCGGCTCGCCGGCCTGGATGGCGATGACGGCCATCGGCACCGTTCTGCTCGTGCTCTCCGATACGCCGGCAGCGCAATATGTTCCGGTCAAAGCCGGCGTGGGCACGATACTGTTCGCCATCATGATGCTGATGACATTCGCACCGAAGATCGCGACCATCATAGACGTTTTGTTGACGCCTTCGGCGCGCCGGTCCTTTGGTGGCACTGTGGCCTTTATCTTGAATATCGCGATTGAGACCGTGTTCATGATTTTGCTGGCGCCGATGATTGCGCTCATGCACACGATATTCATGACCCGTCTTTTCGTGTTTCGGCGCGGCGGCACCTGGAACAGTCAGATGCGCCAAAGCCATGCGGTGCCGTGGCGCATGGCCTTTGAAAAATTATGGCCGCAGACAATAGCCGGCTGCGTCGTGTTGTCCGTAGTCGCCGTCAAGTCGCCGCACGATTTCGGTTTCGCGCTGCTGGGCACAATCGGGCTTATTCTGGCGGTGCCTTTCGCCGTCGCGACCGCCTCGCCGCTCCTCGGGCATCTGTTCGCGCGGATCGGGATCTGCCATCTGCCCGAGGAAAAAGAAACGCCGGCGGTCCTGCTACGCTTGGATCTGCCGGCGATCGAGATCAACGCGGCGGCGGCACGCAAGCAAACCTAACCGCATCATGTTCGATGCCCTCAGAACCGTACGCGGCATAGTGCGGTCCCTGCGCATCTACTACGGCAATCGCCAGCACGGCCCAGCTATAGACCGCCTGTACGGCCAGTTCGTGAGGCCGGGCGATTTGGTATTCGACGTCGGAGCGCATGTCGGCGACCGGATAGCCGCCTTCAGGCGGCTGGGCGCGCGCGTTGTCGCCATCGAACCACAACCGGCGCTGGTCAAGATGTTGCATCTGCTCTATGGCCGCGATCCGAATGTCACGATCGAGGCCGTAGCGGTCGGACGTCAGCCGGGCGCCATCGCATTGAATATCAATCTCGACAATCCAACCGTCTCGACCGTGTCCGCGGATTTCATCGCAGCCGCCGCCAACGCGCCCGGCTGGCAAGGGCAAGCATGGCCCAAACGGGTGCCGGTTCCGCTCACGACCATCGATGCGTTGATCGCGCGGCATGGGATGCCCGCGTTCATCAAGATCGATGTCGAAGGCTACGAGGCCGAGGCATTGGCTGGTCTCGGACAGCCGGTTCCGGCGCTGTCATTCGAGTTTACCTTGATCCAGCGCAACATCGCGCAGGCCTGCCTCGAACGCTGCGTTGCGCTTGGTTATAGCCGTTTCAACTCCATCCTTGGCGAAAGCTCAAGGTTCGAGCACGCCGAATGGATCGGCGCGGACGCCATCGGCCGCTGGTTACATGCGCTGCCGCCCGAAGCCAATTCCGGTGACGTCTATGCGCGTCTCTCCTGATCCCAAGCAGACGGCGCTGCTGATCGCCGTGATGACGGCCGCCGGCTTTATACTGACGCTCTATGTCTTCTATCCGGGCGTCATGACCTTTGACGCCCTCTACATCTACAAAGACATGGCGAAGGGCACTTTCGGCGACTGGCAATCACCGGCGATGATCGTGCTGTGGTCGTTGATCAATCCGATTGCACCGGGACCCGGCAGCCTGTTGCTCCTGACGGTGACGCTCTACTGGCTGGCATTTGCCGTGGTGGCGCTGACGGTAGCGCGACGCTCGCCTTGGCTTGCCATGTTATTGCCACTGCTGGCGCTGTCGCCGCCGGCCTTTGTGTTTGTCGGCATCATCTGGCGGGACGTCTTGTTCGCTATCGCTTGGCTGCTGGCTGCCGCACTGGTTTTTGCCGTCGCCGATCGGGAACGGAGATTGCGCGTATTGATGCAGGCCCTTGGCCTCGCTTTGCTTGCGTTCGGCGTATTGCTGCGGCCGAACGCGCTCGCCGCGGCGCCGATACTTGCAGCCTATATTTTGTGGCCCACGCGCTTCTCATGGAAACCCGCGGTAATGCTCTATGTGCCCATGGCGCTTGCGTTGTTTGGGTTGGTGCAGAGCGCCTATTACGGCGTTCTCGGCGCGCAGCGGCAACACCCGCTCCATTCGATCATGGTGTTCGACCTCGGCGGCATCTCTCATTTCGCCGACGACAACGTTTTTCCCGGTCCATGGACCAAGGATGAGGCCGCGCTCATCACGCACGGCTGTTATCAGCCGATCGCGTGGGACATCTATTGGACGCAAGAGCCATGTCAGTTCGTGATGGAGCATCTTGAGCGTGAAAAGATTTTCGCTTCGCCCGCCCTCACGCTGGCCTGGGAGCGCGCGATCGTCAAACACCCCCTCGCCTATCTTGAGCACCGCGCGACATTCATGTGGACGTTCCTCGCCGGCGCGAACAACTTGACGATGTGGACGCGCGACCTCGACGATTCCTCAAAGATTATATTTGCGGACAATCCGCGCCTGATGATGCTCAAATCGGTGCACGATGTGCTCAAGCCGACACCTTTATTCCGCGCGGGCGTCTGGCTGCTGCTCGATGCTCTGGTGTGCCTGTTCGCCTGGCGTCGGCGTGACACCCCCGCGGGCGCCTTCGCTCTCGGGACCTGCGGGTCGGCAATCGTTTACTTGATGACCTTTTTCGCGGTCGGCGTTGCGACGGATTTTCGCTACGCCTATTGGGCAGTATTGGCCGGACTTACAGGCGCCATAGCCGTCACGAGCCAGCGGGCACGGCAATGAACAGTGACGCCGAAACTCGCGCGGCCTACAGGTCATTGCAGCGCCTCATGATCGCCGCCGGCATCGGCGCATCGATCTTTTTTATCGTCGTCGGGCTCTGGTCCGAATTGCAAATGTTCGGGGACGGATCGATCTTCTCGTATGCGGTCGCCGCACAAGATGCCTGGTCATTCCACTGGCACAACATCTCCGGCCGGTTGTTTACCTATGTCTTTGCCTACATTCCGGCCGAAGCGACTGTCGCTCTGACCAGCAACCCGAAAGCCGGCATCGCCGTCTATGGCTTGCTGTTTTTCTCAGCCCAACTTCTGGGCCTCCTCGTGACGCTGGCGACCGACCGCACAACCGGCCGCATGATTTTTGGATATGCCTGTCTTTCGACCACGTGCCTTTGCCCGCTGGTCTATGGCGCGCCGACGGAAATGTGGATGACGCATGCTCTGTTCTGGCCGACACTCGCGGCCTGCCTCTGCGCTCCGGTCAATTGGCGGGGCGGGGCCGCCGTATCGATCACGATGCTGGCGCTGGTATTCACGCATGAAGGCGCCATCGTGCTTGCAGCCGCGATCCTGTTCGCGCTTTTTCTGCGCGGCTGGCGCGACGCCGTGTTTGTCAGAGCCCTCGTCGCATTTATCGCCGTGATTGTGGTGTGGCTGATCGTCAAGAACACCATCCGTCCCGACGACTATATTGCCGCCGTTCTCGCAGCAGCTGCGTACAGATTCATCGACGTCGGAAATTTGGCACAGCCGGCTTTCCTGCTTCTGATCGCCGCGCTGACGATCTACGGCGCTCTGATCTTGCTGCTGCGGCGCGCGAGCCCGGGAAAAGCGCATGTTTACGCAGCATTTTCCTGCGCCATCGGCCTCGCGCTCTACTGGGCTTTATTCGACAGGTGGCTTCTCACCGAGGCGCGGTACGATCTGCGAACCGTGCTGCTTATTATGATCCCCGTCTTCGGTATTTTGGCCGCGGTGGGCGTGATGAACGACGAAGCGCGCCGAAAATCGCCGTTCCCGCTTTTGGCTTGGCTGGCCGACACGGTTGAGCGTTGCATGAACCCTCGGATAATCGCCGGGGCAGTCCTATTGACGATGCTGGTCTATGCCATTGAGACCACGAAATTTGTCGGAGCGTGGATCGGCTATAAAGCCGCGGTGCGGGCACTCGCGACCGGGACGCAATCCGATCCGAGCCTCGGCAATCCCGATTTCGTCTCGTCGCAGCGGATAAGCGCCGACCTGATCCGGCTCTCCTGGAATTCGACAACTCCCTATCTCTCGGTGCTTGTCGTGCCGGGGCTTGAGCCAACCCGTCTCGTAGTCGACCCGGGAGCGGGTTACTTTTGGCTATCCTGCGATACTGCGACGAAGAGCGAGCAAACCAGCACCGCCATTCCGGCGGCAGCCCGGCGGCTCATTCGCATCCAGGCCTGTCTGCACCGCTAAAGCCGGACGGCGTTTAAGGTTTTGATGCCGGCGCGGCAGACGCCGCGGTCCAGGTCTTGAAGTCCGCTTCGGATACCGTCGGCAACTTCTTCAAGAACGCCACGATTTTCCACAGTTCGTCATCCTTAGCGCCAGCCAGCGCGAAGCTCGGCATGCCGGTCATGTTAATGCCGTTCTTAATCACCCAGAACAGCGCCGCCGGCGTGCGATCGTTCACAACGTCTTTGAGATCGGGCGGATCGGGATGCAGACCCTCCGAAAACTTGGCCCAGGTCACGCCTGGCCCACCGTGGCAATTGGTACACCCGTGCGCGACGTACTCGCGCGCGCCGGCCTGAACGGTGGCCGCATCCTCAAGGTTGGCGGGCGGTGTGTCCTTGGCGTGGCGGACGATCGAGGCTGTGCGAACATGCACCAGCGCCCATTTGACGATCGCCGGATCTTCCGCGGTTCCGGCGACGTTGTAGAATCCACTCAAGAAAAAAACCGCCGCGACGATGCCGACGATTATCGCAAGCGCGCCGATGGCTGTTAGAATTTTCATCACCTTCTCCCGTAGTGTTGAAGTTTGCGCTTGTCTGGTTCTATCCTAGGGCAATCGATCCGTAATGTGCACTTTTTCCTCCCGACAAATACTTGAGCGAAAGATGCTGTTGCTCACGGGATTGCGTTCAACCTGGGCCCCGCTACGTGCTCCAGTGCTCATAAATCCGGCCGGCTATTCTCTGCCTTGAAGCCACGACGAGACGCAATGGACCATACGGCCGCACTATCCGACGCGAGATGATCCCGCTCGCGAGTAGCGCCGGCTAGAAGCGTGCCGCCAGTCTTTATATCCAACTCCTCATCGAAAGTTCCATTAATTCAGGGCTTTCCGGCTTTTTTGGCCGGTGAGGCTCCGCTGTTTCTTCACCAGCCACCTCGATTTTGCGCTGTCTGTCGCTAGAGGGAAGCAATATTACGCAACCAGTTTGGCCAATCCGCGTTATAAATTTGGGCGAGCCCTTTGTCGCGATCCGCCAAATTTTGACAGCACCGGTTCATGCGATATCCCCTGGAGGGGATAATGTGTATTCGAAGATGCCGCCCGGCTCTCTTCGTCTCGATAAAATCCGTGTTTCACGAAGGAGAGCGTAATGGCACCGCCGGCCGCGCAACTGAAAAATAAGCCTGCGGCGCCAGACAATGTCGCGCCGTCCGACATCATCGATAATCAGTGCATCAATACCATTCGAACGCTATCGATGGACGCCGTGCAGCAGGCCAAATCCGGGCATCCGGGCACGCCGATGGCCTTGGCTCCTGTGATCTACACGTTGTGGCAGAAATTCCTGCGTTACGATCCGGGCGATGCCGCGTGGCCCAATCGCGACCGTTTTGTGCTCTCGAACGGCCACGCCTCGATGTTACTCTACGCGACGCTTCATCTCGCCGGCGTGAAATCATCCGATGGCACGCCTGCGGTTAGCCTCGACGACATCAAAAAATTCCGGCAACTCGGCAGTAAATGTCCCGGCCACCCTGAACACGGCGTGACGACGGGCGTGGAGACTACGACCGGTCCGCTTGGACAGGGTTGCGGCAACGGCGTCGGCATGGCGTTGGCCGGACGCTGGCTGGCGCGGCATTTCAACCGGCCGGGATTCGATATCTTCGATTACAATGTGTACGCATTCTGCAGCGACGGCGACATGATGGAGGGCGTGTCGAATGAAGCGGCGTCGTTCGCCGGACACCAGATGCTCGGCAACCTGTGTTGGATCTATGACAGCAACCGCATCACCATCGAAGGCCACACCGATCTGGCTTTCAGTGACGACGTCGCGGCACGCTTTCTGGCCTATGGCTGGAATGTCGAAAAGGTCGGCGACGCCAACGATTGTGAACGCGTCGCACAGGCGATCGAGGCGTCCCGCAGCAACGCCGACGTGCCGACCCTTATCATCGTCGACAGCCACATCGGTTATGGCGCGCCCCACAAGCAAGACACCAGCGCCGCCCACGGTGAACCACTCGGAGAAGAAGAAATTCGTCTCGCCAAGCGAAATTACGGCTGGCCGGAAGACGCCAAATTTCTGGTGCCGGACGGCGTGCGCGAGCATTTTCGTAGCGGCATCGGCCGGCGCGGCAAAGCGTTGCACGACGACTGGCGCGGGTCGTTTGTCTCCTACCAGAAGAAATATCCCGAATTGGCGGATCGTCTCGACCGCATGAGCCAGCGCGAGCTTCCCGCCGGATGGGATGCCGAATTGCCGGCGTTCGATGCCGACGCCAAGGGCCTCGCCACCCGCGACTCGTCCGGGAAAGTGTTGAACGCCATCGCCGCTCATTACCCATGGCTGATGGGCGGCGCAGCCGATCTCTCGCCATCCACCAAGACGGATCTCAAATTCGAGGGCGCCGGCAATCTAGAAGCTGCCACTCCGGGCGGCCGCAATATGCATTTCGGAATTCGCGAGCATGCCATGGGCGCCATCCTCAACGGCATGGCGCTATGCAATGTGCGCCCTTATGGATCGAGTTTTCTCATTTTTTCGGATTACATGAAGCCGCCGATCCGGCTGGCAGCATTGATGGGCCTGCCGGTCATCTATGTTTTCACCCACGACTCGATCGGCGTCGGCGAGGACGGGCCGACCCATCAGCCGGTCGAACAGCTTGTGGCGCTCCGAAGCATCCCCGGCCTCGTCACTTTGCGCCCCGCGGACGCCAACGAAGCCGCCGAGGCCTGGCGCGTCGTGGCCGGACTGAAAAATCAGCCGGCCTGCCTGGTGCTGACACGCCAGGCATTGCCAACACTCGACCGCAGACGCTACGCGCCGGCCTCCGGCTTGGCGCGCGGCGCCTATGTTCTCGCCGATGCGCCCGGCAGCGACCCGGCGGTGATTCTGATCGCGACCGGCAGTGAAGTCTCCCTCTGCATCGATGCCTATGAAAAGCTGAAGACCGAAGGAATTGCAGCCCGTGTGGTCAGTATGCCATCGTGGGAGTTGTTCGAGCAGCAAGACCAGGCCTATCGTGATAAAGTTCTCCCGCCACACATCACGGCTCGGGTATCGGCCGAGATGGGCTCGGTCATCGGGTGGGACCGCTATGCTGGCGCGGCGGGCGTCAAAATCGGCATGCGGACCTTTGGCTCCTCGGCGCCGCTCAAGGATTTGCTCATCAAGTTCGACTTCACGTCGGCTCATGTGCTCGATGCCGCCAAGGAACAGATCGCAAAGTCCAAGGGCACAATGGCATGAATATTCAACTCAACGCGAAAACGTCCATGAACCCGCTCAAACAGCTGAATGATTTCGGACAAGTCGTCTGGCTTGATTTCCTGTCGCGGCGATTCATCGCCGAAGGCGGGCTTAAGAAGCTTGTCGAAGAGGACGGACTGACCGGCGTCACGTCCAATCCGTCGATCTTCGAAAAAGCGATTGCCGGCAGCGAAGATTACGATTCGTCCTTGAAGGAGTTCGAGAGCAAGGACGACTACGATGTCATGACGCTCTACGAGAAGCTGGCAATCCAGGACATTCAGAACGCCGCTGACGTGCTGCGTCCGGTCTACGACAGGACCGATGGCCGCGATGGCTACGTCAGCCTCGAAGTCTCGCCCTATCTGGCGATGGACACCGACGCGACGATCAAGGAGGCGCGGCGTCTGCGGCGCGCCGTCGGCCGGGACAACGTAATGATCAAAGTGCCGGCGACAAAAGCCGGGCTGCCGGCCATCAAGCAGCTCATCAGCGAAGGCGTCAGCGTCAACATTACGCTGATGTTCTCGCAACAGGTTTATGAAGAGGTCGTTGAGGCCTACTTGTCCGGGCTCGAAGATTTCGCGGCACAAGACGGCGACCTCAGCAAGGTCGCGAGCGTCGCCAGCTTCTTCGTCAGCCGTATCGATGCCTCAGTCGACAAGCTGATCGACGAGAAAGTTCAGGAGACGACCGATAGCCGCCGGAGCGAAGAACTCAAAGGGCTCGCCGGAAAAGTCGCTATCGCCAACGCGAAATTGGCCTACCAGCACTACAAGCGTTCGTTCGCCGGACCGCGGTGGGAGCATCTGAAGGCGAAAGGCGCGCGCGTACAACGCGTGCTTTGGGCGAGCACCGGCACAAAGAACAAAGCCTATAGCGACGTGCTTTATATCGAGGAGTTGATCGGGCAAGACACCATAAACACCGTTCCGCCGGCGACGATGGATGCCTTCCGCGACCATGGACAGTCGCGCGCCAGCCTCGAGGAAAATATCGGAGAGGCCGAAGCGACGATGGCCACGCTTGAAAAGGTCGGCATCGCGATCGACGAGATCACCGACGAATTGACCGAAGACGGCGTGAAGTCCTTTGCCGATGCCTTCGACAAGCTTCTAGGCGCCGTCGCGCGTAAGCGCGCCGAGTTTCTTGGCGACAAACTCGACGGCCAAGCTTTCAAGCTGCCGCCGGATCTTGAGAAGGCCGTTACCACATCTCTCGAAACATGGCGGAGCGCCGGCAACGTGCGCCGGCTCTGGTCTGGGGACGCCAATTTGTGGACCGGCGCCGACGAGTCAAAATGGCTTGGCTGGCTCAATATCGTCGAGCAGCAACGGCATCACGCAGACACCTTCCGCAGCCTGAAAGACACCATTGCAAAGCAAAACTGCCCGCACATCGTGCTTCTTGGCATGGGCGGATCGAGCCTCGGCGCCGAAGTGTTTGCCAAGACCTTCGGGCGGCAAATCGGTCACCCCGAGCTGCTGGTGCTGGATTCGACCGACCCGGCTCAGATTCTGGCAATTGAAAATAAAATCGATCTGTCGCGCGCTTTTTTTATCGTATCGAGCAAGTCGGGCAGCACGCTTGAACCGAATATTTTGAAGCAGTACTTCTTCGAGCGCGTAAAGAAAGCCTTGGGCTCCGACAAAGCCGGATCGCGCTTTATCGCCATCACCGATCCTGGCTCGAAACTTCAGACGGTCGCCGAGCGCGACCATTTCGCCCACATCGCGTTCGGGCTTCCGAGCATCGGTGGGCGTTATTCGGTGCTGTCGGATTTCGGCATGACGCCTGCCGCTGCGATGGGACTTGACGTTGAACGGTTGCTGACCGCGGGACAAATGATGGTGCGCTCCTGCGGCGCGAACGTACCATCAACCGACAACCCCGGCGTGGTCCTCGGCACAGTGCTGGGCGTGTTGGGCAAATCCGGCCGCGACAAAATCACCATCGTCGCCTCGCCAGGCATTGCCGATTTCGGAGCCTGGCTTGAGCAGTTGCTGGCAGAATCGACCGGCAAAGAGGGCAAAGGACTGATCCCGGTCGATGCCGAACCGCTCGGCGGGCCGGCGTCGTATGGGCAAGACCGCCTCTTCGTTTATGTCCGGCTCGCCGGAGAACCGGATGCCAGGCAAGAAGGCGCCATCGCCGCGGTCGAGAATGCCGGCCATCCGGTTGTTCGTATCGCCGTCACTGACCGCTATCACATCGGCCAGGAATTCTTTCGATGGGAATTCGCCACCGCTGTTGCTGGATCGATCCTCGGCATCAATCCGTTTGATCAACCCGATGTCGAAGCCAGCAAGGATAAGACCCGCGAACTCACCGCCGCCTACGAAAAAACCGGAAAGCTCGCCCCCGAAACCGCGCTGCTTAAGGACGGCGACCTCTCGCTCTTTGCCGACTCTAAAAACAGCAAGACTTTCGGTCACGCCAAAACTCTGACGGAGGCGCTTGCCGCGCATTTCGCACGTATCAGGCCAAGTGATTATTGCGCCCTGCTTGCCTATGTTGAACGCAACGATCGTCACACCGCCGCGCTGCAGGACATCCGTACCTTGATCAGGGACCGCAAGCAGGTCGCCACCTGTCTTGGTTTCGGGCCGCGATTCCTTCACTCGACGGGACAAGCCTACAAGGGCGGACCCAACACGGGCGTATTCCTGCAGATTACATGCGACAACTCAACCGATATCGACGTCCCGGGGCAAAAATACAGTTTCGGCGTGGTCAAGGCGGCGCAAGCGCGCGGGGACTTTCAGGTGCTGGCTGAACGCGATCGGCGCCTCATGCGGGTCCATCTCGGCGCAAACGTCGACGCCGGATTAGCGACCCTCAAGGACGCCGTCCGCAAGGCGCTCGCTTAAAGCAAAGCACGGGGATTTTAAATGCAGCTTGGTATGATCGGCTTGGGTCGAATGGGCGGCAACATCGTCCGCCGATTGACAAGCAACGGACACCAATGCGTCGTTTTCGACCAGAACGCGACGGCAGTTAAATCGCTGGCCGGCGAACGCATCACCGGAAGTGCCGATCTCAAGCAACTCGTCAAACAACTCACCAAACCGCGCGCGGTATGGATCATGCTGCCGGCGGGCGCAATCACCGAGGCGACGGTCAAGCAACTGAGCGAACTACTTGACCGGGGTGACGTTATTATCGATGGCGGCAACGCTTTCTACAAAGATGACATCAGGCGCGCGCGCGACTTGAAGGCCAAAGGCATTCACTACGTCGATTGCGGCACCAGCGGCGGGGTCTGGGGCCTCAAGCGCGGCTATTGCCTGATGATTGGCGGCGAGAAGGAAACCATTGATCGCCTCGATCCGATCTTCGCGACTTTGGCGCCTGGCGCCGGCAACATTCCGGTTACGCCGGACCGGCAAAACCGCGATCCGCGCGTCGAGCGCGGCTATATGCATTGCGGCCCATGCGGGGCGGGCCGCTTCGTCAAGATGATCCACAACGGCGTCGAATACGGCTTGATGCAGGCTTACGCCGAGGGGTTCAATATTCTGCGCGGCGCGGCCTCGAAAGAATTGCCCGAAGATCAGCGCTTCGATCTCGATCTACCCGACATCGCGGAAGTCTGGCGCCGCGGCAGCGTGATCGGCTCGTGGCTACTCGATCTCACGGCGATGGCGTTGGCCGAAGATCCGGATCTGGCGCACTATTCGGGCTTCGTCGAAGACTCAGGTGAAGGCCGCTGGACGGTCAATGCCGCTGTCGAAGAAGCGGTGCCGGCCGATGTCCTCTCCGCAGCGCTCTACGCACGCTTTCGCTCGCGCGAGAAGGAAAATTTCTCCGACAAGCTACTTTCTGCAATGAGGAACAAGTTCGGCGGTCACGTCGAACCGAAGTCGGCTGGTTGAGATGGATACAAAGGCTTCACCGGCGGACCCTTGCATCCTGGTCATTTTCGGCGCGACCGGAGACCTCACCAAGCGCCTGTTGATCCCGGCGCTCTACAATCTTCGTCGTGCCGGACTGCTGCCGGATAAGTTCGCTATCGTCGGCGTCGCCCGCGGTGCGAGCGACAACGAGAGCTTCCGTCACAATGTCTGCCCCAAGTCAGCGGCTGATGCCGACTGGAAATGGCTCAGCGAACGGATGTTTTATTTCCAGGGTGCGTTCGACGACGCTGCGGCTTACACCAGGTTGACGAAGTTTCTCGCCGAGATCGATGCAAAGCACGATACCGGCGGCAATTACCTGTTTTACCTCGCAACGCCGCCGAAGATATTCGCAACGATTGCACAACAACTCGGAGGCGGCGGCCTCGTCCGGGAGGAGAAAAAAACGTGGCGGCGCGTTATTGTCGAGAAACCGTTCGGCACCGACCTTCCTTCCGCGCAGGCGCTCAATCGTCAACTTCTCGACGTGCTGGCCGAAAATCAGATTTATCGCATCGATCACTATCTCGGAAAGGAAACCGTTCAGAATATTATGGTGTTTCGTTTCGCCAACGGCATTTTCGAGCCGTTGTGGAATCGCGACCATATCGATCACGTGCAAATCACGGTGGCGGAAACCCTGGACATCGAGAGGCGCGGGAAATTTTACGATGCCACCGGCGCTCTGCGCGACATGGTTCCAAATCATTTGTTTCAGCTTCTCACGTTGACCGCGATGGAGCCACCAGCCTGTTTTGGCGCCGAAGCCGTGCGGTCCGAAAAATCCAAGGTATTGGATGCCATTCATTCCATGGACCGCGAAAAAGCACGGCGTAACGTCGTACGCGCGCAGTACGGCGCCGGCACCGTGCAGGGCAAAAAGATCGATGCTTATCGCGACGCGGCTGATGTCGCGCCAGATTCGACGACCGAAACATTCGTCGCGCTCAAACTCGTCATTGACAACTGGCGTTGGGCCGGTGTGCCGTTCTACCTGCGGACGGGCAAGGCATTAGCCACGCGGCGCAGCGAAATAGCCATTCAGTTCAAGCCGGCGCCGTTTGCGCTGTTTCAAGACACCCCGGTCGAACGGCTGACCCCCAACGATCTGATCCTCCAGATTCAGCCGGAGGAAGGCATGATCCTGCATTTCAGCGCAAAAGTTCCTGGACCGAACGTTCGGATGGGCGGCGTCGAAATGAAATTCAATTACAACGACTATTTCAAGGAAACGCCGAATACCGGATACGAGACATTGATCTACGACTGCATGAAGGGCGATCCGACGCTGTTCCAGCGCGCCGACAACATCGAAGGCGGCTGGCGCGTCGTGCAACCGATACTGGATGAATGGGCGAAGGATCGCAGCGCCGCTCTGCCGATCTATGCCGCCGGCACCTCAGGTCCGCGCGAGGCTGATGACTTGCTGGCGCGGGACGGCCGGCGATGGCGGCCGATCAACCACAACGATCATGAACAGCAGACATGACCACAGCGGGTCAAAACAGAATATTTGAAACCAGCGAATTACTGGCCCGCTATGTAGCAGAATGGCTGTGCAATCTGACGACGGCAAATGCCGGGCAGTTCGCGGTTTGCCTGTCGGGTGGATCGACGCCGAAACAGCTTTATCGGCATTTGGCCGATCCGCCGCTGGCGGCACGCTTTCCCTGGAGCCGTATTCACTGGTTCTGGGGAGATGAACGCTTCGTGCCGCATGATCACCCGGATAGCAACTATAGGATGGCGTTCGAAGCATTCCTGTCGCACGTTCCTGTTCCGCCTGCGAACATCCACGCCATCCCGACCGAGGCTATGACGCCGGAACAATCCGCCGCGGCGTACGAAACGACGCTGAAGCGGTTTTATGGCTCAGGCACGATGACATCCGAGCGGCCGCTATTCGACGTGACTTTGTTGGGCATAGGAGACGACGGACATACTGCGTCGTTGTTCCCGGGCCGGCCGGCGTCACAGGAGACCCGCAAATGGGCGATGGCGGTAGCCGGCGTCGAAGCGGTGCCGCGCGTCACATTGACCTACCCTGCTCTCGATAGCAGCCACCATGTTGCATTTTTGGCGACCGGGGCAGGGAAACGCGATGTGATCGCGCGCGCGCAACGCGGCGACCTCTCGCTGCCCGCCGCAAATGTTCGCCCGGCTGGATGCTTGCACTGGTTTATCGACCGTACCGCCGCCCCGGAGGGAGCAAAATGATATCGCAGGAAAGTCCACCTTCTCCCAGCATTGCAATCCTCATTGTCATGGGCGTCTCGGGGTGCGGCAAGACAACCATCGGAAACTTGCTGGCACAACGACTCGGGTGGCAATTCCAGGACGGCGATTGGTTTCATCCGGATTCCAACGTCGACAAGATGCACAAGGGCATTCCGCTGACCGACGAAGACCGTTGGCCATGGTTGGACGCGATCGCCGCATGGATCGACAAGACGCGCGCCTCCGGCGGCCACGGGGTCATTGCTTGTTCCACGCTCAAGCGCCGCTATCGCGATATTTTAATCGACGGCCGCCGCGACGTCAGGCTGATCTATCTCAAGGGTGACGAAAGGTTGATCGCGCGCCGCATCGCCACGCGTCACGAGCATTTCATGCCGAGTGAATTACTGCATAGCCAATTCGAGGCGCTTGAAGAGCCGGGACCGGAAGAAAATCCGGTGACCGTATCCATTAAACCGAAACCAGACGAGATCGCGCGGCAGATCCTGGCTGATCTGAATATTACGCCGGCGCAGGCGCCTCCATTAAAAGAGAAGCAGACATAGAGGCGGCAGAACCGTTTGGTTAGTTTGGTTTGTCGATGGAAATCCCGGCGTTGTCATTGAATCTTCATCGCCGTTGAATCACGCGGCAATGAGATGGTTGCCTCACCTCACGCAAAATTGCGCGCGGCTTGCAGCATGAATGGCAGATATTCGACGCAGTCTGCCGCGGAACATTTGCCGGCTCCGTCGGTTGGTTTTCGCGTGCTGCAGGAACTCAATCATCAAACGGAGGAAGTTCCATGAAGAGCGTTATTGCGATAGCCGCCGCGGCAGCGATGCTGGCTGGTGTCTCGATCGCCCAGGCCGACGACAATACGGCGAAAACTCCCAGCTCAGGAGAAGGCGCAGAGCGGCAAGGTGTCTCCGGATACGCTGAACAAGGGCCACGCGACCACGGGATCGGGTGCCATGCAACCGAATAACAGCAACACTCCTGGCGTGTCCGGCTCCAAGCCGTATACCCCGGACACCAAGGCGAAGTAATCAGGTTTTCAATCGATCTGTTTTGCGAACGTTCGGCCCGCTGCGGAATTCCGCGGCGGGCCGAATGTGCGAACTGTATCATTGGTGGGCCCGGGAGGACTCGAACCTCCAACCAGACCGTTATGAGCGGTCGGCTCTAACCAGTTGAGCTACGGGCCCTCCGGCATCTTCTATCAATGCGCGCGTGGCGATGCGCAATGCGGCCCTCTCCTGCTGTCTCGTCGTTTAGGCTAGGCTTTGCCGTCCTCTTTTCGCCGGAGACCAAGCGGCATGCATGTTTTCAGCCTCGAACGCGAGCAGCAGTGGAATCCCAAGCACCACGTGGAAAAGATCCTGGGCAAAATCGCCGACGGCGACGTCACCGTCGCCTGCTGGGAGCCGGGCCAGATCAGCCCCTACCACTGCCACCCGGACGCCACCGAAATCTATTTCTGCTTCTCGGGCGGCGGCACCATGCGCACGCCGAAAGAGACCATTGCGGTTACGCCCGGCTCATTCGTCGTGCATCCGCCCGGCGAAGTGCACGAATATGAAAACGGCGCGGCGCGCACCATGCTGTTCCGCGTGCGTTACGGCGCCGACATGCGCGCGCATCATTGCGCCTGGCGCGGCAATGCGGAGTGGAAGCAATCGCCGGCGGACGCCGAATATTACCGACGCCATCCGGCCGGCTAACTACATCTTCAACAGCCGCCTGGCGTTGCCGCTCAATATCTTCGCCTTGTCCTCGTCGGACAGCGGGATGTCCTTCATCCATTCGGTGCGCCGGCGGGTTCATCACGAACGGCCAGTCGACCGCGAACAGGATGTGGTCGATGCCCATCTCCATCACGCAGCACAGCAGCGCCGGGTTGGAGAAGAAGCCGCTGGTCGTGACGTAGAAGTTCTTGCAGAAAATGTCGCGGAAGCTCATCGGCTTCTGCCCCGGCCGCTTGAGCGAGGCATCGATGCGCCAGACCAGAAACGGCAGCGTCTCGCCGAAATGGCCGAGAATGATCTTCAGGTTCGGATGCCTTTCGAACACGCCGGAGAGCACCAGCCGGATCGCCTGCGTCGCGGTCTCCACCGTGTAGCCCCAGCCCGGGCGCACCACCAGCGGAAAGTCCTTGGCGTAATCCTGCAGATAGATTTCCGTCACCTTCGGATGCGGCAGCGAGGGATGGAAGTAGATCGGCACGTCGAGCTTTTCGGCGCGCTCGTAGATCGGCCAGTATTTCTTCAGGTCGAGAAACTCGCCGTTGGTCATGCCGTGCAGCATGGCGCCCTTGAAGCCGTGCTTGGTCACGCAGCGCTCGAGTTCGTCGGCGGCGGCCTTCGGATCGACGGTGGGGAGGGCGGCGAAGGCGGCGAAGCGCTTGCGGTTGGCGGCGCAGACTTTGGCGAGACGGTCGTTGACCGCGCGCGTCAGGTCGGCGGCGATCTCGATCGGGAGCTTCTGGGTCGAGGGCGCGCCGTGCGAGAGCACCTGCATGTCGATGCCGGCCTCGTCCATTTCCTTGATGCGCAGGTTGCCGAGATCGTAGAGCCGCTCGTCGGTCTCATTGCCGCGGCCGGCTTCCGGGCCGGTGAAATGCTTGGCGAGCTCCGGGTCCCAATAATGCTCTTCGATGGCGATGACCGGACAATTCGGCTTTTTGAACATGCTTATCCCCCGCAACTCGTGAAGTTCATTTCCTAGCAACCGGGGCGGCCCCTGTCACGGCCTGCCCGTGCCGCGCCCGTCATGAACTCGTCATGCGTGTGCCGGCCGCGGCGATTGCAGAACGGAGACGGCTATGGCGTTCTGGCCAACTCAGTTATTCAAAGGGCGATGCTGCCGATTCTTCGGATCCTTCCAGTAGGCGGCGTATTTCTCGCCATTATGCTTTTGGTTCTGGCGCTCAACCCGCCGGCCGGACCGCGTACGGCGTTGCGGCCGGACGGGATCACCTTGCACGGCGCCATGATCGACCGGAACGCGCACCCGGAATGGCAGCAGTTTCTGACGCTGGCGGCGATCCGGCGCGCCGCCGAATTGGATCGCCTGCGCGACTTGCCCGACATACCCACGGTCACTGCGCCGGAGCCGCCCAAAATCAAGCCTACCATCGCCGGCCTGCCTACCACGCGCACTGACGCCGATCCGGACCGGGAAGACGACACGACCGGATCGATCGTGCAGCCGCCGGCCGCGACCATCCCGATCGACATCGGCGAGGCCTCGGCATTTGAATTGCCGGTTGTCGCCCCCGAGGAGAGGCCGCCGGTCATCATGACGCCGCAGCGCCTCAAGTCGCGCAATGAAACCCGGTTGAGAGCCCTGCCCCGCGCGCACCGCGCCCGGGCGGCGGCCAAAACCCAACAGCCTGGACAAGTCGATTTCTTCCAGGCGCTGTTCGGCGATCAGAAAACCACGCCGTACTCCAATTTCCGCGCCACGACCGCGCGTTAGCGCCGGCTTACGGGGTCGGCTCGACTCGTTGCATTCGGGACGTTGGCGCGGCGCTGCCCGACGCGGAGGCGAAGGCGTTGGACGCGATATCGGTGCCGTGGGCCAGGCGGCCTTCACCCTTGGCGGCATAGTAGTAGCCGGCGGCGTAATAGTGCACCGCGCGATCGGTATTGCCATGCGCCGTATGGTAGGCGCCGGCGAGATATTTCACCGCATAGGTCATGTTGGTGTCGGCATCGAGCAGGCCGGCGGCGCCGCCGCTGTAGCCCATGGAGCGCGCGGTCGCGAGCTTGATCTGCATCAGGCCGAAATTACCCCGCGAGACGACGCGCGGATTGCCGCCGCTTTCGCGCTTGATGATACGGCGCACCAGAGCCTCCGGCACATTATTGGCGGCGGCGTGCCGGGCGATCAGCGCGTCGAGATTGCCGTTGGCGTCGAGGCTGGCGACGCGCAGATGTTTGGCGGAGGCGGCCGACGCAGCGGCGGCCAGTGAAATGGCAAGCGTTGCGATGCAGATTTTGCGAATCATAGCGGCTCCGTTTTTTGTGGGGATGCGCGGCTTGTCGATGGGAACTCGGGCAACTTTGTGACGCAACTGGGATAACTGCGACCTGTTCCATCACAAATTGATTCATCCTCCTGCAAAAAAGTTCCATTCTGACTCTTTCGGTGTCATGGTAGGGGCGAGTTTGAAATTTTAACGGAGTGAAAAATGCCGAAAGCCTACTGGGTTGTGACCTATCGATCGGTGAAAAACGAAGACGCCTGGAAGGCCTACGCCAAGCTCGCGGCGCCGGCGATTCAAAATGCCGGCGGGCGCTTCCTGATCCGCAACACGCCGGCGAAAACCTACGAGGCCGGCATGAACCAGCGCGTGGTGCTGGTTGAGTTCGACAGCATCGAGAAGGCGCTCGCCTGTCACGACACGCCGGCCTACACGGAAGCGCTGAAGGCGCTCGGCACCGGCAATATCGAACGCGACATGCGCGTGGTCGAGGGCGTCGCGTAACGCGCGCTGCCACAGGCGTTTTCGGGACCGGTTGCGTTTTTGGGAAAAGTTCCCTATATACGCGACGTTCCGATTTCGCCTGCCTTGCAGTTGCGCCCCAGAGGGGCTTTTCCCAAGAACACGCCAAATCCGGATATGAGGCCCATGCGAATGGTTTGTATGGGGCATTGACGCATATGTGCGTTTTCAAAAGGAGGCCATGATGGCCACAGGTACCGTTAAGTTTTTCAACGCCCAAAAGGGCTTCGGCTTCATCGTGCAGGACGGCGGCGGGCCGGATGTGTTCGTTCACATCTCGGCGGTCGAGCGCGCCGGCATGAGCAACCTCAACGAAGGCCAGAAACTTTCGTTCGATGTCGTCGCCGACCGCAAGAACGGCAAGTCGGCCGCCGACAATCTTCAGGCGGTCTAACTCCCGACGAATTGAAGAGCCCCGCGCTTGCGCGGGGTTTTTCTTTTTTGTAGGACCTCACACATGCCGAAAAAACCGGGAACCAACCCCAAGAACGAATTCGTGTTTTTCGACGTCCTCTACGAGGACGGCTCGCAGCGCTCCAACCGGCGCGTGCCGGCCGAGCTGCTCGGCGGGCTGGAGAAGGACGCGCCCGCGCTCGGCTTCCTGATCGAGCAGGACCGCGAGATCGCGGAGAAATCCGGCCGCACGCCGCTCAAGATCAAGATCCATCGGCCGCGTCGGGGCCAAGCCCGAAAAGATGATGAAGGTGAATTGAGGCAACAGGCTCGTGCTGAGGAGCACGCGAAGCGTGCGTCTCGAAGCATGAGGCCGCCTTATCCACCAATCTCGGGTTTACCCGAGATTGGATAATATGAGCGTAAGTCCGGCAGGCCGGACTTACGGTGACGCCGCGCTGCGCGCGGCTCCTCAGGATGAGGCGGTTACAGCCCCTACCGCCCCCCGATCCGCTCCGCCATCAGCACGATGGTCCGGCGATAGACCTCGGAGCGATTCCACTCGCGCATCGCACCCTCGAAATTCGGCGTGCCTTGCGTATAGGGCGCGCCGGCCTGCCAGCCGTTGACCTTCAGCAGATTGGCGGTCGAGGCCAGCACGTCCGGCACCGAATGGCGCAGGTCGACATGGCCGTTGCCGTCGAAGTCGACGCCGTACTTGATGTAGGACGACGGCAGAAACTGCGTCTGGCCGATCTCGCCGGCATAGGCGCCGATCAAATCACGCAAGGGAAGATCGCCGCGCTGCACGATCTTGAGCGCCGCGATCAGTTCGCCCTGGAACAAGTCGGTGCGGCGGCAGTCATGCGCCAGCGTCGCCAGCGTGCGGATCACCGGCAGCTTGCCCATGTCGCCGGTGCCGTTGTCGCTCTCCAGCGTCCAGATCGCGACGATGATCGGCGCCGGCACGCCAAATTGCCGCTCGATGCGGTTGAGCAGCTGGGCGTGCGCCGCCATCAGCTTCCTGGCGCGGTTGATGCGCGGCGGGATGACGCGGGTCGCGGCGTATTGCTCGAAGCTCTTGGAATGGAACATGCCCTTCTGGCGGCGGTCGAAGGCCAGCACATTCTGGTCGATCGTTAAGCCGGCGAAGGCCTGGCCGATGACCTGTTGCGAGACGCCGGCGCCTTGCGCCTCGCGCGCCATCGCGGCCAGGAAGGCGTTGAAGTCGCCACCGCATGGGGCGGCGAGCGAAGGCGTGGTGAGGAGGAAGGACAGCGCGAGGGCGGCGATCGAATGTCTGATCATGAAGGCAGCATCACCCACCCGTTCGTTCCCGCGCAAGCGGGAATCCAGGCTTTTTGCCTAAGAACTGGGTCCCCGATTTCTCGGGGACGAACGGGATTTGGCTTCTTGGCCGCTACCTGTAGCCGCCCGTGCCGGTGGTGCTGCGCCCAGCCGGCGTGCAGCTATCGTTGTTACCGGTCTTGGACTTGACGCAGGCGGCGAGCATGCGGAACGAGCAGTTGGTGTTGGTCCCGACATTGTACTGGCTGAGACACCAGCGGCCGTGCCGGGCGGCTTGGGCTGGAACGGCGGCCGCGGCGAGCATCACGGCGGCGGCGGAAAGGACGAGAATACGGCGCATGGAAACGTCTCCCGGGGGTTGAGGTCGTGGGGAGAAAACGGCGGCGGGCGCGGGAGGTTCCGTCGAGGGCGGAGACTAGTTGTCCAGAAAACTTCGCAGTTTTCTGGACCGGCTCGGATGCTTCAGCTTCCTCAGCGCCTTGGCCTCGATCTGGCGGAT
>CAVPOR010000011.1:0-166379 GCA_963707095.1 uncultured Alphaproteobacteria bacterium | reverse complement strand
ACATGCCGGCCGTTTACACCGACCACGCAATCTATCCGAACATCGCCGACGTTACCGGCGATTTCGTTTATGCGCGCCTGCAGCGGGGCAAAGATACGGTGCCGACCGCCTATCCGCCGAAGCAACTGACCGAATGGGCCGCGCGTTTGCAGACCTGGGCGCACGGCAAGGAACCGAAAGACCTGCCGCGCGTCGATACCAAGCATAAGCCGAAGGCAACGCCGCGCGACGTATTCGCTTATGTGATCCACGAGGGCAAAGTGCGGGCGCCCGCCGCCGCCATGGCGCTGATCGAAAAGTTGAAGGGGTGACGATGCCGAAGAAGGCCAAATCTGCATCCAAATCGGCGCCGCTTTTCACCATCGGCTACGAGAAGGCCAAGCCCGATGCGGTTATGGGCGAATTAAAACGCGCCAAAATCGATCTGCTGGTCGACACCCGCGCGGTCGCGGCCTCGCGCCGGCCCGGTTTCTCCAAGCGCCAGCTTGCCGCCGCGCTCGATGAAGAAGGCATCGCCTATATCCATCTGCAAAAACTCGGGAACGCCGGCGGAAGGCCGCGCGGCCGCCAAGTCCGGCGACTACGACACGCTCTGGCGCATCTACGACAAGCACATCAAAACGCGCGAGGCGCAGGAAGCGCTGGGCGAATTGCTGACGCTGATCAAGTCGAAAAAGCGCGTGGCGCTATTGTGCTATTGCCGCGATCCGAAGGCCTGCCACCGCAGCCGCATCGTCGCCAACGTCAAAAAGCGCATGCGCGTGACGGTCGAAGACCTGATCCCGCCGCTGTTCTAGCTATTCCGCGGGCTGCACTTCGGTTCGCTGACCTTGGGCATGCCGCGTCTCGATCGACACGATCAACGCCACCAGACCGAGCGTCGACAGGAACATGATCAGCGCGATGATCGACATTGACGCCGAGCACCAGGCCGAAGCCGCCGGTATTATGCAGCAGCGAAATCATGGCGATGGCGGCGCCGGCGCTGATGAACAGCGTGAAATAGCGCACGGCGTAGACGCGGCCGCGCCAGGCGTCGGCGGTGTAGCGCGCCAGGATGATGTCGTTGACCGTCACCTGGCCGTAAATCGCCGCGACCGCGATGGCGAGCGCGATCAGCAAGGGAATGCCGGTGGCGTAAGTCGCCCACAGATTTCCGACAAAGCCGAGCCCGGTCACCACGGCGAAAATGACGTAAGGCGGCACCCATTCGACCAGCCGGCCGACGGTGAGCTGCGCCACCGCGCCGCAAACCAGAACCCCGGTGGCGATGCTGCCGACCAGCACCAGCGGCACGGTCGAGGCGATGCCTTCATCGACGATCTTCGGCAGCGCGATCGTCAGCACGTTGAACACAAGTCCTGCGCTCAGCGCGATGATCAGAAACAATCCGAACAAGACGGTCATGACCTTGGGCGTCAGCGGCACCGCCGGTTTCGACACGCGCGACTTGGCGTGATGGCGGTCGTCCGGCGTCAGCCAAAGATAGACCGCCCCGGTGATGACGCAGAGCACCGCCGGCGCGAGAAACGCGACGCGCCAGCCAAACCAGGTCGCCAGCGCCGCGCTGATACCGGCGGCCAGCGAGACGCCGAGATTGCCGCAGACGCCGTTGAAGGCGAGCGTGCGCCCACGCGCGCCGGAGGCCTCGATCAGCATCGCCATGCCGACCGGATGGTAGATCGCGGCAAAGATGCCGAGCACGAACATGCCAACGGCCAGCATGGTCAGATTAGGCGCGAACGCGGTCAGCGCCAGCGAGACGCCGCAGCCGAAATAGAACGCCGCCATCATGTTGCGGCGGCTCCAGCGGTCGGCGAGCCAGCCGGCCGGCAGCGAGAAAATGCCGAAGGCGAGGAAGGCGGCGCTCGAAAGCGCGATCAGTTCGCTGTAGGGCCGCTGGTAGATCACCTCGAGCCCGATCACCACGGTCGGGTAGATCAGCAGCACGAAATGATCGATCGCATGCGCCCAATTGAGGAAAGCGATCGAGCGGCGGCGCGCCTGGTCGTCCACGGCGGTGGCTGACGGGTGTGATGCGGTCATGGCTCTGAATCTCAACGGGAATCGCAATATAGACCGTGCCATTCGGCAAGGGTAAGACCTGAATTCCCGCGCATAACAGCCATCAAATTTATGGACACAACCTTTCTGCGCGCTTAAGTTGCAAATAACGCCCGGCACGTTGCCGCCGGGCAATTCCGAGGCTCGGGGGCCTCAATGCGGTGCGGAAGGCGCGTGAGCGCGGCGATGTCCTTCGCCGCGGCCTTCGGTTTTTGTTGCGTTTGGCGTGTCCGCCGGGCCTGTCGAGGCCGGCGACGACGGCGCGCAGTTCCTTTTGTTTTCCGGCGCCGACCTGTGGCGCGACGGCCGCTTCATGCATGGCGGCTTGCTGTGGTCGCCCGGCGGGCTCGACCGCGAAGGCTTCACGCTGCAGGCGGTGATTTCGGGCGGGCACTACCGCTACCAATCCGGCGCGCTCAACAATGCCACGGTGACCGGCACCGAAGAGGAAATCCAGGTTTCTGCCGGGCTGGCGATTCAAGCGCGAGACGCTCGAGCTTAAAGTTTTCGCCGGGCTCGACATCAAGAATGACATCACGGCTCCCTGACGATCCTTCCAACCGGCTGCACGGCACATCGGTCGGCGCGCGAGTCGCGGCCGATCTTTGGTACGAGCCGACGCCCGCAACCATGCTCGCCGCGGACGCTTCGCTGACGACGATCGCCACCGGCTATTCGGCGCGCGGCTTACGGCTGGAAGCTGAGAAACTGGTTCTATCTCGGCCCGGAGGCGCAGACCTTCGCCTGCACCGGCTACAACACGCTGCGCTTTGGGGCGCATGTGACCGGATTGAAGACCGGTCAATTCGAATGGTCGGCGGCTGCCGGTTGGTCCGAGGATTCCGACCATCATTCCGGCCTTTATGTGCGGCTCGGCATCTTGACCCGGCGTTAGGCTTTTATTTGGCGCGTGATCTTTTCCGAAAACCGGTTCCCACTTTTCGGGATCGCGCGCTAATCGAGTGTGCGGCGGAAGCGCGTGACCGCAATCGTCATCGCGATCAACATCAGCACGAACAACGCCGCGCCGTCGTAATGCAGGTCGGACAGGCTCGAGCCCTTGAGCATCACCGCACGCACGATGCGCAAATAATGCGTGAGCGGCAGCGCTTCACCGATGTACTGCGCCCAGATCGGCATGCCGGCGAACGGGAACATAAATCCGGACAGCAGAATATTGGGCAGGAAAAACATCATCGACATCTGCATCGCCTGCAGTTGATTTTGCGCCACGGTCGAGAAGGTGTAGCCGACCGACAGATTGGTCGCGATGAACAGCGTGCTCAGCAACGCCAGCACACCCAGATTGCCTATAATCGGCACGCCGAACAGGCTGACGCCGATGCCGATGATCAAAGACGCCTGCACAAACCCGACGATGATATAGGGCACGATCTTGCCCAGCATAATCTCGACTGGCGAGATCGGCATCGACAACAGGCTTTCCATGGTGCCGCGTTCGATCTCGCGCGTTACCGACAGAGCCGTAAAGATCAACATCGTCATGGTCAGGATGGTGCCGACCAGGCCGGGCACGATATTGAGTTGGGTGGCGCCGGCCGGATTGTAGCGCGCATGGCTGCGGATCTCGAACGGCATGGTCGGCGCATCGGGAACATCGCGGTCGTGCGACAAGGCGCTCTGCAACACCTGACCGAGCGCGCCGAGCGCCGTGCCTGACGCCACCGGATCGGTGGCGTCAGCCGCGATCAACATGGCCGGCTTGTCGCCGCGGCGCACCGAGCGTTCGAAGTTGGCGGGAATCTCGATGGCGAACAGCACGGTCCCCGAGGCCAGCAATTGATCGACTTCGGCTTCGCTATGCGGCAACTGCGTAACTTTGAAATATTTGGTGTTCTCGAGCGCGGCCAAGATGGAGCGCGACAGGTCGCTACGTTCCTGCATCAGCACCGCGGTCGGCAGGTCGTGCGGCGTGGTGTTGATGGCGTAGCCAAACAGCATGAGCTGCACCAACGGAATCATGACGATCATGGCGAAGGAGACGCGGTCGCGCCGCAACTGGATGAATTCCTTCACCAGCATCGCCCAGGTTCTGCGCCAGAAATCATTGCCCGCCAGACGGCGCGGGGCTTGCGCGGGGAGAAGATGCATCATTGGAAATTGTCCTTCGACCTGCTCATCAGATCGATGAACACGTCTTCCAATGACGGTTCTGAGCGCTTCCAGTCGAGACCTTTGCGCTTGCGGTACGGGGCGATGGCCGCCTCGAGCGTGGCCGTGTCGCGACCCGACACGTGCAGGCTGGTGCCGAACGGCGCCACCATATCGATGCCGGGCTTGCCGGTGAGTTCGTCGGACAAGCGGCTCAAGCCCACGCCTTCGCCGCCGCTGACCACGTAGGTGCTCAGATGCGCGGATTCGATGACGTGCTCAACGGTGCCGTGCACCAGCAGGTCGCCATAGGCGATGTAGGCGATCTCGTGGCAGCGCTCGGCTTCGTCCATGTAGTGCGTCGAGACCAGCACAGTCAGCCCATCGGCGGCGAGTGCATGGATTTCGTTCCAGAACTCGCGCCGCGCCTTCGGATCGACGCCGGCGGTCGGCTCGTCGAGCAACAGTAACTGTGGCGACGGCAGCGTGCAGGCGCCGAGCGCCAGCCGCTGCTTCCAGCCGCCCGACAATTCACCGGCGATTTGCTCCTCGCGGCCGCTCAAACCCAACCGCTCGATCGCGGCGCGCGCGGCGGCGGCAGGCTGGGCAAGGCCATAAATGCGCGCGATAAATTCCAGGTTCTCGCGCACCGAGAGATCCTGATAGAGGCTGAATCGCTGGGTCATATAGCCGACCTGGCGCTTGATCTTGTCGGTCTCGGTGAGGATGTCGTAGCCCAAACACGTGCCGTCGCCCGCGTCGGGCGTGAGCAAACCGCACAGCATACGGATGGTGGTGGTTTTGCCAGAGCCGTTCGGCCCCAAGAAGCCATAGATCGTACCGCGTTTGACCTGCATGGACAGGTCGCGCACCACCGCTCGGCCATCGAACTTTTTGGTCAGATGATGAACGTCGATGGCGATATCATTCACTTTGACGGCTCTTTGGGCAGCACGATGGTGACCGGCTGGCCGACACGGAATTTTTCCGGCTGATCGGGCCGCGCCTCGATCAGGTAGACGAGCTTGGCGCGCTCATCCAGGCTGTAGATCACCGGCGGGGTGAATTCCGCGCTGCGGGCGATGAAACTGACTTTCGCGGTCAGGCCTTTTTCGCAGCCGTCGCAGGAAACCGTGACGGTCTCGCCGTATTTGATCGCCGGCAGCAGCGGCTCCGGCGCGAAAACGCGGAATTTGAGGTTCTGCGGCGGCAGCAGCGCAACCACTGGCTTGCCGGCGGGCACGGTTTCGCCGGTGCGGTAGTAGACCTGCTCAATGGTGCCGACGGCGGGACTGTAGGCGCTGCGGCGCGCGAGGCGCGTTTCCGACCAACCCAAATTGGCCTGGACCTGGCGCAGGGCAGCTTCGGCGTCGTCGAAGGTCTTTTGCGTGCCGGTCGCGCTCTTGAGCAATTCCCGGGCGCGGTCGAAGTTCTGCTGGGCGTTGGCGACGGCGGTTTTCTTCACCGTCAGATCGGCCTTTTGCAGGTCGTCGTCGACCGTGAACAGCACGTCGCCTTGCTTGACGGCGTCGCCCTCGCGGACTTTCAACGTTTCGACGCGGCCCTGCTCGTCGGAAGAAACGAAAATCAACTCGGCCTCGACCCAGCCCTGCAACTGATTTTGTTTGCCGTTATCGCAACCGGCCAGTGCGGCGCCGGCGAGCACCAGCGCCACCATGGCGGCAAGTTTCGTCCTCATGGCGCACTCCTCGGCCGGAACAGCAGATCGACATGGGTCTTCATCATTTTGCGAACGTCGAGCGGCTCGAAACGTTCGAACAAGCCGCTCCAAATGATGGCTACCAGGCCCGGCGCGGCGATGATTTGCGGAAAATCAACCAGCGCTTCGGACGCCTCCCCGCGCGCGGCGGCGCGCCGCAGCAGCGCGCGCACCGCGGCGATGATGCGCGAGAGCACCTCGCGGTAATAGAACTCGGCGAGCTTGGGGAAGCGGCGGCCTTCCGTGATCATCAGGCGGATGACGTCCTTGCGGCGGGTCTCGTAGACCTCGCGCACGAACAGATCGACGATCTGCCCGCTGAGCACGCTCATCGGCACCTCGGCCGCGCCCAGCGCTTCGATGGTGCCGACCAGCGGCGTGAGCATGGCGCGGACGAGTTCCTGAAACAGGCTCTCCTTGTCGCGGAAGTAGAGATAGATGGTGCCCTTGGCGATGCCAGCGCGCTTGGCCACGTCGTCGAGCCGCGCCACCTCGAAGCCGCGCATGGCGAACTCGTCGAGCGCGGCGGCCAGGATCGCTTCGCGGCGGGCGGCGCTGCGCGCCTTGCGCGCTTCGCTGCGCGGCTCGGGACCGGCGCGGTGCGGCAAGGCCCCGCCGCGCCTTCGGCGCTCTGCCTTGCGGGCCGATCGCGGATGCGCTGACATCATATGGCCACTGACTGACTGACTAATATGACTGACTGGTCAGTCATTTTATAGCGCAAGCGGTGACGCGCGGCAAGCGTCAGTAACGTCAAGTATTTCAACTATTTGGCAGGAACCTAGGCGGCGATCTCAGCCCTTGGCGTCGCAGAAGAAGGTGCGGATCACGCATTCCTTGCCGCCATCCTTGTAGCAGGAGCGCAGCGCCTCGTTCTGGCTGCGTCCGAGCTTGGGTGCCTTGCCCCAGCCATGGGCGCCGCAGGCATTGGTGAAATCGACCGCAAGGCGCGCAGCCGCGCTTGGTCGTCACCACCCGGCAGCCGTTCTGGCATTTCGCCAGCGCGCTTTTGCGGGCCTCGCGGCGTGGAAATCGTAAGCCTCGCCGAATGCGCCGCAGGCGCCGATCGCCAGCGCACCGGCCGCCCGCGCGGTATTGACGGCAACCAGCATCAGCGTCGCGGTCGCGAGCAGTAATGTCGCAACCACGAGCGCGCGCATCACCGGCATGAAACTGTCCGTCATCGCTCCGTCCCTTACCGGCCTCAGATAAGGGCTAAGTCGCGGATGCGATCAACGATTCGAAGTCTCAGGCGCGTTCGATTTCGGCCTTGACGGCGGAAAACGACTCGGGCGTGTCCACGTCGGTGAGCGCCGCCTCGCCGGCAACCGGGATTTCGACGACCGCCTCGGCATAGCTGCCGATCAGGTGGCGGGCGCCGATGTCGCCTTGGATCGCCATCAGGTCGTTAAAGAAGCGCCGCGACCACACCACCGGATTGCCGCGCCGCCCATCGAAAGTCGGCACCACGACCAGCGCGCCGCGTTCCGGATCGAACGCCGCGATCAACTTATCGATCAGCTGGTGATCGACCTGCGGCATGTCACCGAGGCAGACGATTGCCGCGTCGGCATCCGCCGGCACGGCGGCGATGCCCGCTTTCAGCGAGGTGCCGAGACCATCGGCATAATTGGGATTGTGCGCAAAGCGCACCGGCAATCCCGACAGCGCCGCCTCGACGCGCTCACGCTCATGGCCGGTGACGACGATCACGGGGCCGGCGCGCGAGGCCAGCGCCTGCTCGGCGGCGATGCGCACCAGCGGCTTGCCGCCGATCTCGGCGATCAGCTTGTTGATCGCGCCCATGCGCGTGGAGCGGCCGGCAGCCAGAACCACGGCCGCGATGCGGCGGCCTTTTTCAGGCTGCGGCTCGGTGCGCGGCTGCGGCCGCGTCACGATTTCCATCAGCAGGCCGCCGACGCCCATGCCGGTGACGTCCGCGCGGCTCACGGGCAGACCTGCGAGCATGCGCATCAGCACCCAGTCGAAACCGTTTTCCTTTGGGCTGCGCGCGCAGCCCGGCGCGCCGATCACCGCCTGCCCGCGCAGCTTGCCGATCAACATCAGATTGCCGGGATCGACCGGCATGCCGAAATGTTCGATTTTGCCGCCGATCGCTTCGAGCGCTGCCGGAATGACGTCGCGGCGGTCGGCAATCGCCGAGGCGCCGAACACGATCACCAATTCGGCTCCGGCTTTGAGCACCTCGTCGATGGCGCGCGCCAATGCGGCCTGCTCGTGCGGCACGCGGCGCTCGGCGACGATCACCGCGCCGGCGGGCGCGATACGCGCTTCAGTGATCTTGAGGGTCTTTTCGATGACCTTTGGCGAGAGGCCGGGCAGCAAAGTCGAAACAATGCCCAGCTTGCGCACCTTGTAGGGCGCGACGCGGATAACGGGCTTGGCTGTTACGGCTTCCGCCACAGCCTTGTCGCGGGCTTGCGCCGCCACTGCAAAGGGTATGATTTTGACGGTGGCGATCATCTCGCCTTCGACCACGCCCTTGAATGCCGGCAGGGTCGCCAATGTCACCGCCTCGTCGATGCGGTTGAGGCGGTCGATCGCCTCCTTATCGAGCACCAGCACGCCCGCAGCTTGGGCAAACAGATTGCAACGGCCGGTGAAAGCGCGGTCGGCGCGCACGCCCGCGCCTGCGACCGCAGCCGCGATATCGGCGGCGGCTTGGTCTTCCGACACGTCGCCGGGCTCAAGCCGCGACACCACGATTTGCTTGACGCCGGCGGCTTTGAGTGCGGCCACTTCCGCCGGCCCGATCAGCGTGCCCTTCTTGAGCACGAGATCGCCCTGGCGGATCGAATGCACCGCGGTGGCGCCGAGCGCATCGGCGGGAGCGACCGGGCCGAACTTCATGCCGCCTCCGCTTTCTCGGCCTTCATGCGCAGCCGCTGGGTGATCTCGCCCATGATGGCGATGGCGATTTCGGCAGGCGATACCGCGCCGATCGGCAGACCGATGGGCGCATGGATGCGGGCAATGTCGGCGTCGCCCAAACCGGCCTCTTTCAGCCGCTGCACGCGCTTGGCATGGGTCTTCCTGGAGCCGAGCGCGCCGATATAGAAGCAATCGCGCGCCAGCGCGTGTTTCAACGCCGGGTCGTCGATTTTCGGATCATGGGTGAGCGCGACGAAGGCGGTGTAGTGATCGACGTTAAGCGGCGGCAGCGCCACGTCTGGCCATTCCGCGATCACCTTCACATCCGGAAAGCGCTCGATGCTCGCAAAGGCCGTGCGCGGATCGACAATGGTCACGTCGTAGCCGAGCAGTTGGCCGACCGGCGCCAGCGTCTGGCTGATATGCACCGCGCCGGTGATGACAAGCTGCGGCGACGGCACGTGCACGGTGATAAATACTTTGCCCTGCGGCGCGTCTTCCATGCCGCTCTTGGCCATGCGCAAATGCTTCTCAAGCAAATCCTTGAGCGGATCTTTGGCGACATCGCCCGATTTGACCAGCCGTTGCTCGCCGCTTGCCACATCGGTAACAACGGCAACCGCGCGCCTAGCGGCGCGTTCGGCATTAAGCGCGTGGAGTACGTCGAGCTTCACTCAACTCACCTTTTCGACATAGACGCGGATGGTGCCGCCGCAGGACAGACCCACGTTCCAGGCCTGCTCGTCGGCAACGCCGAACTCGAGCATCTTGGGCTTGCCGCTGTCGATCACGTCGATGGCCTCGGTCACCACCGCGCCCTCGACGCAGCCGCCCGACACGCTGCCCAGAAAATTGCCCTCGTTGTCGATCACCAGATTGGAGCCGACCGGCCGCGGCGCCGAGCCCCAGGTCTCGACCACGGTCGCGAGCGCCACGCCGCGCCCGGCTTTGCTCCAGTCCTCAGCGGCTTTGAGAATGTCCTCATCGCGCGAAAGCATATCGGTCCTCCGTCAGGCAACACGTCGTAGCATCAGTTTCGGATCGTAGTCCTTGGCCTGCGCACCCGAGAGAGAGCGCACCAGCCCGGCCATGGACTCCAGATTGTGAATCGGCCGCAATTCGTCAACATAAGGCAGCATGGTGCGCACGCCCTTGGCGCGCGCCTCGAAGCCTTCGAAGCGCAGCAGCGGGTTGAGCCAGATCAGCCTGCGGCACGAGCGGTGCAGCCGGTCCATCTCGAATGCCAGCGTGTCGTCGGCGTCGCGCTCAAGCCCGTCGCTGATCAGCAGCAGCACGGCGCCTTGGGTCAGAACACGCCGCGACCAGCGTTTGTTAAACTCACGCAGCGACGAGGCGATGCGCGTGCCGCCCGACCAGTCGACCACATGCGCCGAGCAGGCGGCAAGCGCCTCGTCGGGATCGCGCGCGCGGATGGCGCGGGTCACGTTGGTCAGCCGCGTGCCGAACAGAAAAGTCGTGACGCGCTTGCGGGCGTCGGTGATCGAATGCAGAAAATGCAGGAACAGACGGGTGTATTGGCTCATCGAACCGGAAATATCGAGGAGCGCCACGATCGGCGGCTCCTTCTCGCGCGGCCCCAGATATTTGAGGTCGATCAGCGCCCCGCCCGCCTTCATGCTGGCGCGCAACGTGCGGCGGATATCGATCAGATGGCCGCGCCGGCTCGGCGCCATGCGCCGCGTGCGCAGCAGGTCGAGCGGCAGCGTGAGGCGCGCGATCGCCTGCTTGGCAGCGGCGATCTCGGCCGCGCTCATTTGCGCGAAATCCTTTTTCTGCAGCACTTCGCGGTCCGAAACCGTCAGACGGGCATCGATTTCGACCTCTGATTTGTCCTCGCGCGCGTTGAGGCCGCCGAGCAGCGCCTGCTGCACGCGTTGCGCGCCCGGCGCCGGCGGCTTGGGCGCGCTCGCCGCGGTCTCCGGCAACATCGAAGCAATCAGCTTTTCGATATAGCCGCGCTTGCGGAAGAAAATGCGGAACGCCTGATCGAACAAGATCGTATGCTCGTGCCGCTTCACGAACACCGCATGCAGCGTCCAGTAGAAATCCTCGCGGTCGCCGACCCGCGCGACGTTCAATGCTTCCAGCGCATCGAGCACCGCGCCCGACCCAACCGGAATGCCGGCGGCGCGCAGCGCGCGCGCGAAGTAGAGGATGTTTTCGGCAAGGCGGCCTTGCTCATGAACGTGGACCATGAAAGCTATTCCGCCGCGCGCAGCTCGGCCTTCGCCTCATCGAGCAGCGTCTTGACCTTGCTGCCGTCGAGCCGGGCGATGTCATCCTGATATTTCAGCAGCGCGCCGAGCGTGTCCGACACCGTCGCCGGATCGAGCGCGACCACGTCCAGCTCGGTGAGTGCACCGGCCCAATCCAACGTCTCGGCGACGCCGGGCTGCTTGAACAAATCTTCCTTGCGTAGACTCTGCACGAAGGCGACCACCTGCTCGGATAATTTCTTGCCGATGCCCGGCACCTTGGTACGCAGAATTTTCAATTCGCGCTCGGCATTAGGATAGCCGACCCAGTGATAAAGACAGCGCCGCTTGAGCGCGTCATGCACTTCGCGCGTTCGGTTTGACGTCACCAACACGATCGGCGGCTGCGCCGCCTTAACGGTGCCGAGCTCAGGCACGGTGATCTGGAAATCGGCCAGCACTTCCAAAAGGAATGCCTCGAAGGCCTCGTCGGTGCGGTCGATCTCGTCGATCAGCAGCACCGGTGGCCCGGCCGGATCCGGATCGAGCGCCTGCAACAGCGGCCGCTTGATCAGGAAACGCTCGGAAAACACGTCGTGCTCGATGCGCGCTTTATCACCCTCGCCTTCCGCTTCGGCGAGACGGATGGCGATCATCTGCGCGCCGTAATTCCACTCATACACGGCGGACGAGATATCGAGGCCTTCGTAGCATTGCAGCCGGATCAGCCGGCGCCCAAGCGTCGAGGCCAGCACCTTGGCGATTTCGGTCTTGCCGACGCCGGCCTCGCCCTCGACGAACAGCGGCCGGCCCATTTTGAGCGCCAGATACAAGACCGTCGCCAGCGAGCGGTCGGCGATGTAATCGGCCTTGGCCAGCAAATCGAGGGTGGCCTCGATGGAGGCCGGAAGCGGCTTGAGGGTCATTTTCAGTCCTTTACCGAGGGACTTTAACGCAACTTGCGGGCATCATACATGTGGGTATCAAAGACCCGCCCGGCCAGCCAGGAATGGCGCCCAAGGATTGCTCGTCATGACCAAGCCCGTCCAGATCGAGAAAGAAGCCCTGCGCCTGCCCACTATCGATGCCGGGGTGCGCATCGGCCATGTGCATCTGAAGGTCGCCGACCTACAGCGGGCGCTCGATTTCTATTGCGGCGTGCTGGGTTTTGAGATGACCACCGGCCGGCCCGGCGCCGCCTTCATCTCGGCCGGCGGCTACCACCACCACATCGGGCTCAATACCTGGGAGAGCAAAGGCGGTTCACCTCCGGCGCCCGGCACCACCGGCCTTTACCATACCGCGATTTTATACCCGACCCGGAAGCTTCTGGCCGACGCGTTGCGCCGGCTGATCGTCGCCAAAATCCCGCTCGAGGGCGCGAGCGACCACGGCGTTAGCGAAGCGCTCTATCTGCGCGACCCGGACGACAACGGCGTCGAATTGTATTGGGACCGGCCGAAGGAGCAATGGCCGAAGCGGCCGGACGGCGGCTTGCAGATGTACACTAACCCGCTCGACCTGCACGACCTCTTGGCCGAACTGGACAAGGCGCCGGTGAAATAATTTACGCCGTCGCCTTGGCGACCGCACGGCGCGCAAGAACGCCGACCAGATGGGCGCGGTACTCGGGGCTCGCATGAATATCGCTGTTCATTCCGGTGGCCGGAATGGTCATGCCCTCGAGAGACTTCGCCGCGAAGCGTTTCTTGAGCGCCTCCTCGAACGATTTCACCCGGAACACGCCGTTCGAGCCTGCGCCGGTCACCGCCACGCGAATATCGGCGCCGCGCTTACTCACGAACACGCCGACCAGCGCAAAACCCGAGGCCGGGTGCTTGAACTTCTCATAGGCCGCCTTCTTGGCGATAGGAAAACTCACTTTGGTGATGATCTCGCCGTCTTCCAGCGCAGTCGAGAACATGCCGGTAAAGAAATCATCGGCGGCAATGCGCCGCTTGTTGGTGAAGATGGTCGCGCCGAGGCCGAGGCACGCGGCCGGATAATCGGCGTTCGGATCGTTATTGGCGATCGAGCCGCCGATGGTGCCGCGGTTGCGCACCTGCGGATCGCCGATCGCGCCCGGCACCGCAGCCAACCCCGGCAGGGCCTGCTGCAACACCACCGCATTGGCAGCATCGGCATGCCGCGTCATGGCGCCGATCACGATCGAGCGGCCTTTTTGCTCGACGCCGGTCATGCCCTCGACCAGCGATAGATCGACGATCGCGGTCGGGCTTGCCAGCCGCAGCTTCATCACCGGGATCAGCGAATGGCCGCCAGCCAGCAACTTGCCCTCAGGATTTTTTGCCAGCAAGCCGGCCGCCTGGCGGACCGTGGTCGGACGATGGAAGGTGAAATTGTACATTGCTCTCTCCTGATTACGCAGCTTGGCGCGGCTTGGCGCCTTGCAGGGCCAACCACACCGCGTTGGCTGTCGCCGGCATGGCTAGTTGTTCGGTTCCGATGGCGTCGGTAATAGCGTTGATCACCGCGGCGGGCGCCGCGATCGCGCCGGCCTCGCCGCAGCCCTTGATGCCGAGCGGGTTGGACGGCGATTTGGTTTCAGTCAGCCCAATATTGAACGACGGTAGGTCGTGGGCGTGCGGCATGCTGTAGTCCATGAACGAGCCGCTCACGAGTTGCCCATCTTTGTCGTAGACCGCACCTTCGAGGAGCGCCTGGCCGATGCCTTGCGCGATGCCGCCGTGCACCTGGCCCTCGACGATCATCGGATTGATCACGGTGCCGAAATCATCGACCGCGGTCCAGTTCACAATGTCGGTCTTGCCGGTCTCGGTATCGACCTCGACCTCGCAGATGTGGCAGCCGGCCGGGAAAGTGAAATTGGTCGGGTCGTAGAACGAGGTCTCCTTCAAGCCCGGCTCCAGTTCGGCGCCGGTGAATTTGTGCGCGATATAGGCGTTGAGCGACACGTCTCCCCAGGCCGCCGACTTGTCGGTGCCGGCGACGGTGAATTTACCATCCTTGAACTCGATGTCGCCTTCCGCCGCCTCCAGCATGAAGGCCGCGACTTTCTTGGCCTTGGCCTCGATCTTGTCGAGCGCCTTCACAATCGCCGACATGCCGACCGCACCCGAGCGCGAGCCGTAAGTGCCCATGCCGAACTGCACCTTGTCGGTGTCGCCATGCACGATCGAGACGTTCTCGAACGGAATGCCGAGGCGCTCCGAAACCAATTGCGCGAAGGTCGTTTCGTGGCCCTGCCCGTGAGCATGACAACCGGTGAGCACTTCGACCGAGCCGGTCGGATTGACCCGCACTTCGGCGGATTCCCACAAACCCACGCCGGCGCCGAGCGAGCCGACCGCCTGCGAGGGCGCAATGCCGCAGGCTTCGATATAGGTCGAATAGCCGAGGCCGCGCAGCTTGCCGTAGCGCACCGCTTCGCGCTTGCGCTTGGCGAAACCCTTCACATCGGCGATTTCCAGCGCCTTTTTCATCGAAGCCAGATAGTCGCCGGCGTCGTAGGCCATGATCACCGGGGTCTGATGCGGGAAGGTCTTGATGAAGTTACGCTTGCGCAATTCCGTGGGCTCGATGTCCATCTGGCGGGCTGCTACTTCCACCAGCCGCTCGACCACGAAGGTCGCTTCGGGGCGTCCGGCGCCACGATAGGCGTCGACCGGCGCAGTGTTGGTATAGACCGCGTCCACCTCGCAATAGATCGACGGGATGTCGTACTGGCCGGATAGCAGCGTGCCGTAGAGATACGTCGGCACCGACGACGAGAAAGTCGACATGTAAGCGCCGAGATTGGCGATGGTCTTGGCACGCAACGCGAGAATTTTTCCATTGGCATCGAGCGCGAGTTCCGCGTGTGTCACGTGATCGCGGCCATGCGCGTCGGTCAAAAACGATTCCGTGCGGTCGGCGACCCACTTCACCGGGCGCTGCGTCTTGCGCGACGCCCATAGGCAGACGACCTCTTCCGGGTAGATGAAAATCTTCGAGCCGAAGCCGCCGCCGACGTCGGGCGCGATGACCCGCAGCTTGTGTTCCGGCGCCATGCCGACGAATGCGGAAATGACCAGCCGCGCGACATGCGGATTCTGCGAGGTATTCCAGAGGGTGAGATGATCGGTGCCCGCATCATAGTCGGCAATAGCCGCGCGCGGCTCGATCGCATTCGGCACAAGACGATTGTTGACGATGTCGAGCTTGGTGACGTGCTTGGCGGCGGCAAAGGCCGCGTCAGTGGCTTTGGCGTCGCCCAGGTGCCATTGATAGATCGTGTTCTTTGGGATGTCGGGATGGATCTGCGGCGCGCCGGCGGCTTGCGCCTTGGCCGGGTCGACCACGGCGGGAAGCACTTCATATTCGACCTTGACCTTCTCGGCAGCATCGCGCCCCTGCGCCATGGTCTCGGCGATCACCACCGCTACTGCGTCGCCGACGCAATTGACCTTGCCGGCGGCGAGCGCTGGATGCGCCGCCATCTTCATCGGCGAGCCGTCTTTGGAGTGGATCATCCAGCCGCAGATCAGATTGCCGATTTTGTCGGTCGCCAAATCGGCACCGGTGAGCACGTCAACCACACCCGGCATTTTTTTGGCCGCGCTCACATCGATATTTTTGATCTTGGCGTGGGCGTGCGGCGAGCGCACGAACACGGCGCGGGTCTCGCCCGGCCGCACCACGTCGTCGGTGTATTGGCCCTTGCCGGTAATGAAGCGGAAGTCTTCCTTGCGGCGCACCGCCGCGCCGATCCCGGTCGCGCTCTTTGGGGCGGTCATTGGCGGTCTCCTCCCTTGAGGTATGCCTTCTGACGCTTACTCGGCGGCCTGACGCGATCCGCCGCCGCTGCCCATGTTCTTTGCCCCCGCCGCGATCGCCTTGACGATATTGTGGTAGCCGGTGCAGCGGCAGATGTTGCCGTCGAGCTGTTCGCGAATGGTGTGCTCGTCGAGATCGTTGCCGCGGCGGCGCACGATATCGAGCGCCGCCATGATCATGCCGGGCGTGCAGTAGCCGCACTGCAGGCCATGATGCTCGCGGAAAGCCTCCTGCATCGGATGCAGCGGACCATTCGGCTCCGCCAGGCCCTCGATGGTGGTGATCTTGGCGCCCTCGCACTGAAGCGCGAGAAGGGTGCAGGACTTGGCCGCGATGCCGTCGACATGCACGACACAGGCGCCGCATTGCGAGGTGTCGCAGCCGACATGCGTTCCGGTAAGCCGTAAATCTTCGCGCAGGAATTGCACCAGCAAGGTGCGCGCTTCGACCTCGCCGGAGACGGCTTTGCCGTTCACCGTCATGGACACCGCTGGCATGGTCTTCCTCCCAAATTCGGGGCCAAAAGCCCTCTTTTCCCTTCGCCCGACTAGAGGCGGAGACGGCTCGGGTTCAAAATCCAGCCGATTTCGGCCCGAATGCGCCTTGGAACGAGAATAACTTTGAACCCCCGGCGCGGGCCGGGTCAAGGGATTCCAAAGAGGGAAATCGCTTTGCCGCGGTGGTTGGGCGTCAGCCCGCCCCTACATTGGCGGCAAAATTCTTGAAAAAGTCGTCCGCGATCTTCTTGGCCGCGCCATTGACCAGACGCTGGCCGAGCTGGGCGAGCTTGCCGCCGATCTGCGCTTCCACGTTGTAGGTGAGCAGCGTGCCGCCATCCTTTTCCGTCAGCGCCACGGTTGCCCCGCCTTTGGCAAAGCCAGCGACGCCGCCGTCGCCTTCGCCGGAAATCTTGTAGCCATTGGGCGGGTCCAGGTCAGTCAGATGCACCTTGCCTTTGAAGCGCGCCTTGACCGGGCCTATTTTGGTCGTGGCAACTGCGGTCATTTCAGTATCCGAAAGCTTGTTGAGCTCCTCGCAGCCGGGAATACAGGCCTTGAGCACCTCGGCGTCGTTGAGCTTTGCGTAAACAACTTCCCGACTGGCAGGAAGTTGAACCTCTCCTGTCATAACCATCGCCATCGGGACCATCTCCTTCGTAACTCAGAAAACCATAAACCACCGACTTAAGCCCTCGCGAGGCCGGTGAAAAGAGCTTTGCAGCGGGCGCGGACCGCTTTAAGGGTGTCGGTTCACGCCACGCGTCATAACCAAAATCAAGCATTGGGGAGGTTTTAGTATGCCAATGATCGATGCCGATGGCTGCCCGCTTCATGTCGAGGTCGAGGGGCGTGACGGCGCACCGGTGCTGATGCTGTCGAATTCGCTCGGCACCAATCTGCACATGTGGGACGAGCAGGCCCCGGAATTTGCCAAGCACTTCCGGCTGGTGCGCTACGACCGCCGCGGCCACGGCAAATCAGGCGCGCCCAAGGGCCCCTACAGCTTTGATCGTTTCGGCCGCGATATTCTCGCGATCATTGACGTACTCAAGATCAAAAAGATGAACTGGTGCGGCCTGTCGATGGGCGGCATGGACGGCCAATGGCTCGGCGCCAACGCACCCGACCGCGTCGAGAAGCTCGTCCTCGCCAACACGAATTTCTATTACGCCGACAAAGCCCCCTGGGCCGATCGGATCAAGTTCGTGCAGGAAAAAGGCCTCGCTGAATTGGTCGGGCCCAATATGGAACGCTGGTTCACCAAGGGCTTCCGCGAGCGCGCGCCGCAGGCCATCGCCCGCATGCGTGAGATGTTCGTCGCCACCAATCCGGCGGGCTACGTCGCCTGCGTCGAGGCGATCCGCGACATGGACTTCCGCGTCAGCAATCCGAAGGTCACGACCCCGACGCTCGTCATCGTCGGCAAGCAGGATCCGGCGACGCCGCCCTCCGCCGGCGAAGCGATCGCGCAGCAGATCAAAGGCGCCAAGCTTGTCGCGCTCGACGCCGCGCATATTTCCAATGTCGAGCAGCCGAAAGCTTTCGCCGACGCCGTACTCAACTTCCTGCAATAGAGGCGCGCATGGACGACAAGGAACGCCACGAGCGCGGCATGGCCAAGCGCCGCAAGGTGCTTGGGTCCGAATGGGTCGATCGCGCCAATGCGAAGAAGACGCCCTTCAACGAGGAATTCCAGGACCTGATCACCCGCTATGCCTGGGGCGAGGTCTGGACGCGGCCGCATTACGACGAACGCACCCGCCGCGTGCTGGTGATCGGCACCATGATCGCGCTCGGACAGTGGGATGAATTCCGCCTGCATGTGCGCGCGGCACTCACCGGCGGCGGCTTTTCCGAGGCCGATATCAAGGAAGTCATCCTGCAGCAGGCGATCTATTGCGGCGTCCCGGCCGCCAACCACGCCTTCAAGGAAGCCGCCGAGGTGATGGCGGAGATGGCCAAGCCTAAATAGGCCGCGTTGTGTCGCCGCCCGGTTAGCGGAAAGGCGCGTACCAGGGCGCCCGGTGTGGGGTCGCGGCCAGCACAACGGGCTTGCTGTCCTCGTCCGTGCGGCTGTATTTGCGCTCCAGCAGGCACAACGCGGTGGCAATGGCGGCAAGCATCAGCTGGATGGTCCCGGTGCGCACCAATTCGGCATTCTGGGACCAGACGGAGGGGCCGACCGAGATGATGCTGAACATCACCACCAGGATCAGCCCGCCCTCGAGAATCTCGGAATTGGCCGTGCCGTTGGCCATACTGCGCCAGCGGTCGAGAATATGCAGCGCGAAGATGCCGGCAACCGCCAGCTTGAGCGCGCCGAAGAAGGCAGCGAGCTTGAGCAAGCCGATCGGCCCAAGGCCGAACATGCTGCCGATGACGAAAATGAATTGCGAACCCCAGACGTCGTCCAGGCCGTAGGTCGGCGAGGTCAGCATGCGCAACCCATCGGCCCCCCACACCAAGGTGAAGTAGAACGAGATCGCCAGGATCATGGCCACGGCCACGGCGGAGAGCTTGCGCATGCGTTCCTCCTGAAACAGCACATCAATGCGTAAGCGCTTCAAATGCCAATTTCAAAAGAAACCAAAACTTTACCTTACTTGTTAGCCGCTTAACCAAGCCGCCGCCGCGGTTCCCGCGCGCATCGCAGGCAGGATTCGGGTGGGTTCCGTGGACCTGCCGCCCTAGCTCAGGGTTCTACAAAGCGGACGAAAGGACTGACATGACTTTAGTCTCGACCTGGTTCAACGGCGCGACGCGCTCGCATCCCCGTCTGGTTCTGATCGCCACATCGCTCGGCGTCTTGTTCGCGCAGATCGACACCTCGGTGGTCAATCTCGCGGTGAAAAGCATCGCCGCCGATCTGCACACCGGCGTCAGCGCGATGCAGTGGGTCATCAACTCCTACAATCTCGTTTACGCGAGCCTGCTGCTGACCGGCGGAATCCTCGGCGACCTCTACGGACGCCGGCGGATTTTCGTTCTTGGGATCGTCTTGTTCACTATCGGCACGCTGATTTGCGCACTGGCGCCCAATAGCGAAATTCTGATTGCCGGACGCATCGTCAGCGGGCTTGGCGCCGCCTTCGAGGTTGCGATGTCGCTGGTCTTGCTGGCGGCGGCCTTCCCCGGCCGCAAGGAACGCGCCCACGCCATGGGCGTCTGGGCAAGCTGCAACGGCATCGCCTTCATCATCGGGCCAACCTTCGGCGGCTGGCTGGTCGACAGCATCGGCTGGCGCAGCATCTTCTACGTGATCTTGCCGATCTGCGCGGCGGCGCTGGCATTGACCTTCTGCGCCGTTCAGGAGAGCGCCGATCCGAAAGGCCGCAAGCTCGATCTGCCGGGCCAGGGTCTGGCGGTCCTGGGCCTGAGCGCCTTCGCCTTCGCGGCCATCGAAGGGGCGCACTGGGGCTGGACCTCGCCGGTGATCCTGACGATCGTCGCCGTGGCGGTCATTTCGCTGGTCCTGTTCGTGGTGGTCGAGAGCCGCACCCCGGGGCCGCTATTGCCGCTCGCCGTTTTGCGCCTGCCGGTGTTCTCAGCGACGCTCGCCTGCGCCGGTCTGATGACCTTCGGCATGTATGCCCTGCTGTTCATCATGCCGCTTTATTTCCAGAACTTGCGCGGCGGCAGCCCCTTCGTCGCCGGACTGGAATTGCTGCCGATGTCGGTCAGCTTCGTCGCGGTGTCGCAACTCGTCGGTCATCTCAATAACCGCCTCGGCCCACGCATCGTCATGACCGGCGGCATGGCGTGCATGGGAATTGGCGCCTTGATGCTGGCCTTCATCGGCGACGGCACCAGCCTGATCGCGATCGAACTGGAATTGATCGTGGTCGGCGTCGGCCTCGGGCTCAACACCGCGCCGGTCAACGGCGTCGCGGTTGCGGCGCTGCCGCCGGAACGGTCCGGCACCGCGTCGGGACTGGTCAATACCTCGCGCATGGTCGGCGCCACGCTCGGCGTGGCGATCCTGGGCGCGCTGTTTGCCGCCTATGCCGGCCAACATGCGCAAGCCGGCCCCGGCTTCCTGCCGGGCTTGCGCGCGGCGATGAGCGGTGGGGGCGCGGCGGAATTACTGGGCGCCGTCATCGCGCTCGCGTTTATCCGGAGCGACTCGCTCAAGACCAAAGCGTAATTGTCAGCCGCCCCTGCCCTCGCGGAACGCCTGCGGCGTCATGCCGGTCTGCTTACGGAAAAATCGCGTGAAGTGCGACGGATCGGAAAACGCCAGATCGTACGAAATTTCGTGGATCGGCTGATTGGTGAACACGAGTTGACGCTTGGCTTCGGTGAGCACGCGCTGGCGGATCAGATGGCCGGCCGTCACCCCGGTGGCGCGCTTGACGTGGTCGTTGAGGCGGTCGGCGGTCATCGCCAGTCTCTCGGCGTAGAAGCTGATCAGCCGTTCTTTGCGGAAATGTTCGTCCAGTAGCCTGCGCAATTCCTCGACCCGCGCATCGGCGCGCGTCAACGTCACCGTGCCGCTGCGCGCGCGGCTTACCGCCAGCCGCACCACTTCAATGGCGATCAGCGCCAGCAACCCGCGCATGGCAAGCCGATAGCCTTCACGCGCCAGCGAAGCTTCCTCGTTGAGATCGGCGCACAGCGCCGCGAGCCGCTTGGCCTCCGGCGCGCCGGCGAGCGGCACCAGCGGGTCGGATGCCAGGCCCTTGAGCCGTGCCAGCGCTTCGCCGGATTGGTCGCCGAGCGCATCGGCGACGTCCTCGGTGAAACTCACCACCCATCCGTCGGTCACTTGCGGCGTAAAGCGAAAGCCATGCGCGGTGGTAGCCGGCACCAGGATCGCAGTGGGCGCCGAGAACGAGACGGTCGCGGTCTCGAAGCTCATTTCGCCGCCGCCTTTCTCGATCAGCAGGATCTGGAACAGATTGCGGTGCCGATGCGCGCGGATCGTCCAGTCGTGGATCGAGGAGCGTGACGCGATGGTCTCGATGTGGATGAAGTCGAACGCGCTATCGTCCGGCGGATCGCCGTAGAGATGAAACAGCGGGAGCGTGGACGCGGACATGGCGCGCAAAGCATAAGCGGACGCGGCGTCTTCCGCCAACGCAATCGCGCAGCGTTAAAACGAAAAGCCCCGCCTTTCGGCGGGGCCTGCCTTCATCGCGTTGCAATCGTTAGCGGTTCTGCTGGCCTTGCTGGCCGCCCTTGGCCTGGACGGTCCTGCTGGCCACCTTGCTGCTGCTGGCCGGGCTTCTGCTGCCGCCACCTTTTGCTGGCCACCTTGCTGCTGCTGACCAGGCTTCTGGTTGGGATTTTGATTCTGGTTTTCATTCTGAGACATTTTCAATTTCCTTCCAACGTTGGTTGGCTTGGGTGTCTCGAAGATTACCTTCGGGACTTTCCGGCCTATAAAAATAACGCCTCCTGAATAGTTTCGTTCCGATTGTAACAGCAGAACGGAACTCTGCCGATTTTAGCGAGTTCCCATTCTACGCAAACAAGAAGGGGCCACCGTCATGGGACGCTATTTATTGCTTTGGCTTCTGGGAATTCCGCTCCCGATCCTTCTGTTGATCTGGGTCTTCGGCGGACTTCATTAATCTGTCCGCGTTGCGAAACGGCTGTGTCAAAAGTCTTACGATGCGCAATTCGGCGACATCGCGGAAAATCGGCAGGCCGATCGTCATCGCCTGCTCGCCGGCGGCCGGCCTTGCACGATAAGTGCCGAACAACCGATCCCACCACGGCAGATTGAATCCGAAATTGCTGTCGGTTTCCGCGCGCTCGATCGAATGATGCACCTGGTGCATCTGCGGCGTAACCACCATCCAGCGTGCGAGCGGTTCGAGCCGCGGCGGCAGCGCCACGTTGCTGTGGTTGAACATCGAGGTGGCGTTGAGCAGCACTTCGAAGATCAGCACCGCAAGCGCCGGCACGCCGAGCGCCATCACCGCCGCCATCTTGATCGCGAGCGACAGCAGGATTTCCAGCGGATGGAAGCGCACCCCGGTGGTGACGTCGATGTCGAGGTCGGCGTGATGCATGCGATGGAGCCGCCACAACACCGGGTACGTGGTGGAAAACCACGTGCTGAGCGTAGATCACCAGATCGAGCGCAATCACGCCGGCGACGATGGCCGCCCATCCCGGCAGGCCAAGCAACGGCAAACAAGCCCCAGCCGTGCTCGGCCGCGATCAGCGCCACCCCGACCGCGGCGGTCGGCACCAATAGCCGCGCCGCGACGATGTCGATGGCAAGAATCCCAAGATTGCCCGGCCAGCGCGGCCGGCGGCCCGCAACAAGCCGGCGCCGCGGGGCGAGCCATTCCCACAGCGCCAGGCCTGCGAAAACCGCGGCTGATCCGCCGACCCGCACGCTGATTTCGAGGCTGGGGGACATCCGTCCTTCCTTGCGCCGGTCCGACTTAATAACACGCCCTCGGCCAAGCGTTGCCGCTCACGCCGTGCTTTGTTACTCCTTGTCGTCACAGAATTATGGCCGTCTGCCGGGCGGCCGCCGCGAAAGGCTATGGCCAAAGAGCATGGAATTCTTCCTCCAGCAGCTCATCAACGGCATCACCCTCGGCTCGATCTACGGCCTGATCGCCATCGGCTACACCATGGTGTTCGGCATCATCGGCATGGTGAACTTCGCCCATGGCGATGTGTTCATGGTCTCGGCCTTCATCGCACTGATCGCCTTTTTGATCCTGACCACCTGGCTCGGCATTTCCTCGATCGCGCTGGCGCTGTTCATCGTGCTGATCGTGGCGATGCTATTCACCTCGCTGGTCAACTGGGTGATCGAACGCCTCGCCTACCGGCCGCTGCGCGGTTCGTTCCGCCTGGCGCCCCTGATCTCGGCGATCGGCATGTCTATTTTTCTGTCGAATTTCGTCCAGGTTTCCCAAGGACCGCGCAACAAGCCGATCCCGCCGATGGTGCAGGGTGAATTCGTGCTGCTGAACCGGAACGATTTCGCGGTCACGCTGTCTTACAAGCAACTCATCATCTGGGGCGTCACCGCCGTGCTGCTGGCGGCGTTCTGGTATCTGGTGGCCAAGACCAGGCTCGGTCGCGCGCAGCGCGCCTGCGAGCAGGACCAGAAAATGGCGGCGCTGGTTGGCGTCGACGTCGACCGCACCATCTCGACGACCTTCGTGATCGCCGCCGCGCTCGCCGCCGTCGCCGGCACCCTGTACCTGATGTATTACGGCGTGGTGAGCTTTTCCGATGGCTTCTTGCCGGGCGTGAAGGCGTTCACCGCGGCCGTCCTCGGCGGCATCGGTTCGCTGCCGGGCGCGGTGATCGGCGGCCTGTTGATCGGGCTGATCGAGACCATGTGGTCGGCTTATTTTTCCATCGACTACAAGGATGTCGCAGCCTTTTCCGTGCTGGCGATCACGCTGATCTTCCTGCCGCAGGGCCTGTTCGGCCGGCCGGATGTGGAAAAGGTCTGAAATGAAGGATGGCGCGCCAGCAAAGCGCGTCGATTGGCCCCGCGCGTTGCGCGATGCCGGCTTCACCTCCCTGCTCGCTTTCGGCCTGTTCCTGCCGCTGATCGGCTTTCAGACGATCACCGATCTGCGCAACGAGCTGATCCTGACCACGCGCTGGCCGATGCTGTTCGTCATCGTCGCTGTGGTCGGCGCCGGCCGGCTGGCCTATTCGCTCCTGATCGCGCCATGGCTTGAGCAACGCACGATACGACGGGTAGCGGCGGCGCCGGCGCCTTGGCGCGCGCTCGTCGGCAGATGGTTCGTGCCCTTCGCGATCGGCTTTGTCATTGCCTATCCGGCGATCGTCGTCGCCATCAACGGGCTGGGCGGCTCGGTGAAATGGATCGACAATTTCGGCATCCAGATTCTGATCTATGTGATGCTCGGCTGGGGCCTCAACATCGTGGTCGGCTTGGCCGGCCTGCTCGATCTCGGTTATGTCGCTTTCTATGCGGTCGGCGCCTATTCCTATGCGCTGCTCGCCAAGAGCTTCGGCTTGTCGTTCTGGGTGCTGCTGCCGCTGGCCGGCATTCTTTCCTCGTTCTGGGGAATTCTTCTCGGCTTTCCGGTGCTGCGCCTGCGCGGTGACTATCTCGCCATCGTCACGCTGGCGTTCGGCGAAATCATTCGCATTGTCATCATCAACTGGGTCGACCTCACCAACGGCTATGCCGGCATCACCGGCATTCCGCGGCCGACTCTTTTCGGCATTCCATTTACCGCCGCTGACGATGGCTTCGCCGCCTTGCTCGGGCTGGAATTCTCGCCCATCTACCGGGTCATCTTTCTCTATTACATCATCTTGGCGCTTGCTCTGCTCACCGCCTTCGTCACCGTGCGGCTGCGCCGGTTGCCGGTCGGCCGCGCCTGGGAAGCGCTGCGCGAGGACGAGATCGCCTGCCGCTCGCTCGGCATCAACACCACCAATACCAAGCTCACCGCCTTCGCCATGGGCGCGATGTTCGCGGGCTTCGCCGGCTCGTTCTTCGCCACGCGGCAGGGCTTCATCTCGCCGGAATCGTTCACCTTCCTGGAATCGGCCACCATCCTGTCGATCGTGGTGCTGGGCGGCATGGGCAGCCAGATCGGCGTCGTGATCGCCGCGATCGCAATGATCGGCGGCACCGAGATCATGCGCGATCTCGATTTCCTCAAGCAAATCTTCGGCCCCACTTTCGACCCGACGCAGTACCGCATGTTGCTGTTCGGTTTTGCCATGGTGCTGATCATGATTTGGCGGCCGCGCGGCCTGATCTCGACGCGCGAGCCTTCGGTCTTCCTGAAGGAGCGCAAGACCATCGCCGCCGACTTGATCGGGGAAGGTCACGGTTGATGACCGCTACCGACACCACGTTGCTCCGGGTCGAGCATCTGACCATGCGCTTCGGCGGCTTGCTCGCGGTCGATGACCTGTCGTTCGAGGCGCGGCAAGGCGACATCACTGCGCTGATCGGGCCGAACGGCGCCGGCAAGACGACGGTGTTCAATTGCATCACCGGATTTTACAAGCCGAGCGAAGGCCGCCTGGGGCTGCGTCACGGCGACGTCTCGATGTGGCGTGAGATTGAAACGCTCACCGCAAGTGGCAGGCGCCGTCTGACGCGGCCGGAAGGCAAGCTCTACCAGCTCGAGCGCATGCCGGAATATCTGGTCACGCAGCAGGCGCGCGTCGCCCGCACCTTCCAGAACATCCGACTGTTTCCGGGCATGACGGCGCTCGAAAACCTGCTGGTCGCCCAGCACAATCGGCTGATGCTGGCATCGGGATACACCTTGCTCGGCATTCTCGGCATCCCCTCCTATGGCATCGCCGAACGCGTGGCGATCGACAAAGCGCGCGACTGGCTCGACCGTGTCGGGCTTTTGGCGCGCGCCGACGATCCGGCCGGCGACCTGCCCTACGGCGCGCAACGGCGGCTGGAAATCGCGCGCGCGATGTGCACCGATCCGCTCCTGCTCTGTCTCGACGAGCCGGCCGCCGGCCTCAATCCGCGTGAAAGCGCCGAGCTCAATGCATTACTCACCGCGATCCGCGACGAGCATGCCATATCGATTTTGCTGATCGAGCACGACATGTCGGTGGTGATGGAGATTTCCGATCGCGTGGTCGTGCTCGACTACGGCGTCAAGATCGCCGATGGCGAGCCGGAAGCGGTGCGCAACGATCCGAAGGTGATCGCCGCCTATCTCGGCGTCGCCGACGAGGACGTCGCACGAGTAGAAGCAGAGGTCGGGCTATGACCGCCCTGCTCAGCGTGCGCGGCGTGAAGACGTTTTACGGCCGCGTGATGGCGCTGAAGGGCGTCGATCTCGACATCAATGACGGCGAGATCGTCACCTTGATCGGCGCCAACGGCGCCGGCAAGTCCACGCTGATGATGACGGTCTGCGGCAATCCGCGCGCACGCGAAGGTTCGATTACGTTCGACGGCCGAGACATTACGCGTCTGCCGACGCACGAGATTGCGCGCCTTAAATTGGCTCAGGCACCCGAAGGCCGCCGCATTTTTTCGCGCATGACGGTTCTCGAAAATCTGCAAATGGGCGCGACCACCGCCGAGCCGTCCACATTCGAGCACGATCTCGAGCGCGTGCTCACTTTGTTTCCGCGCCTCAAGCAACGCATCGACCAGCGCGGCGGCACGCTGTCGGGCGGCGAGCAGCAAATGGTGGCGATCGCGCGCGCGCTGATGGCGCGGCCGCGGCTGCTGCTGCTCGACGAACCGTCATTGGGTCTGGCACCGCTGATTGTGCGGCAGATCTTCGACGCCATCAAAGCGCTCAACAGGCAAGACGGCCTCACGGTGTTCCTGGTCGAGCAGAACGCTTTTCACGCGCTCAAGCTCGCCCACCGCGGCTATGTCATGGTCAACGGCTTGATCACGCTCAGTGGCACCGGGCGCGAGCTGCTGGAGCGGCCCGAAATAAAATCCGCCTATCTCGAAGGCGGCAGACAACAAGTGGAACGCTGATGGACTTTTCAAACTTTATTTCGATCCCGGAGCTGCTCTACGAGGAAGGCTCCTTCGGTATTTTCGTCCTGGTCACGGTCATCCTGGGCGGGGGGCGGCATGGCTGGCAGGCAGGGCAATAGCGGCCACCTGGCGGCCGTGGGGCCAGGCGGTCGCCTATAGCTTCATCCTGGCCGGCTCGGTGCGCTTCATCCATTTTGCTCTATTCGGCGGCACGTTGTTGTCGTTGCACTATTATTTGGTGGACAGCGCGATTTGCATGGCCTTCGCCTTGCTCGGTTTCCGCGCCGCCCGCGCTGGCGCAAATGGTCACCCAGTATCGCTGGCTCTATGCGCCAAATGGCACTCTGCGCTGGCGCCGTAAGTCTTCCTGACGTAACATTGGCCGAGGCCGCAAAAAGCCGGTTTCAGTCAGGGAGAACATCGATGAACAGGATCACGACGCTCGGCCTTGCGCTGGGTTTGGCGATTGGATTGGCGGGGACCGCCACTGCCCAAGTTAAATTCGGCATGGCCGGCCCGATTACCGGCCCGAGCGCCGCTACCGGCGCGCAGATGAAGAACGGCGTCGAACTGGCGGTAAACGACATCAACGCCGCCGGCGGCATCCTCGGCCAGAAGCTCACGGTTGAATACGGCGACGACGTCTCCGATCCCAAGCAGGGCGTCTCGGTCGCCAACAAATTTGCCGCCGACGGCGTCAAATTCGTGATCGGCGACTACAATTCCGGCGTCACCATCCCATCGTCCGAGGTCTATCAGGAAAACGGCATCCTGCAGATCACGCCCGCTTCGACCAATCCGACGGTCACCGAACGCAAGATGTGGAACATTTTCCGCGTCTGCGGCCGCGACGATCAACAGGGACTGGTTGCCGGCGGATACATCCTCAAGCACTTCAAGGGCAAGAAGATCGCCGTCGTCCACGACAAGACGACCTACGGCAAGGGTCTCGCCGACGAAACCAAGAAGGCGATCAACAAAGGCGGCATCAAGGAAGTGCTCTACGAAGGCATCAACACCGGCGAGAAGGATTATTCGGCGCTGGTTTCCAAGATCAAGCAATCGGGCGCCGATCTGGTTTATTTCGGCGGCCTCTATACCGAAGGCGGCCTGATCGTGCGGCAGATGCGCGACCAGGGCATCAAGGCTCCGCATGATGGGCGGCGACGGCATCACCGACGACGAATTCGCCTCGGTCGGCGGCCCGGGCGTCGAAGGCACGCTGATGACCTACGGCCCCGATCCGCGCAACAATCCGGCGGCCAAGGAAGCGGTCGCAAAATTCCGCGCCAATAAGTTCGAGCCGCAAGCCTACACGCTCTACTCTTACGCCGGCGTGCAGATCATCAAGCAGGCGGCGGAAGCCGCCAAGTCGCTCGACCCGAAGAAGGTGGCCGAGAAGATGCACTCGGGCATGAAGTTCAAGACCGTGCTCGGCGAGCTCGCGTATGACAAGAAGGGCGACCGCACCAATCTGGATTACGTGATGTACATCTGGAAGAAGAACGCCAGCGGCAAGGTCACCTACCTCGAGTGCCCGGGCAACGACTGCACCAAGGCCAAATAAATATCACGCACGCGCGATAAAAAGCCCGCCGTGTTGGCGGGCTTTTCTTTTTGGGGCTTGCCCGCCAGCGGCCTTCTCACCCGATCTTGCCCAGCGCCGGAAACGCCTCCAGCAGCCACACGCTCATGGTGTTGATGCTGCCGGTGAGGAACGCGATGCCGGTGAGCACCAGCAGCGCGCCCATGGCCTGTTCGACGCGGTGCATATGGGTTTTGAAACGCGTCAGGAACGCCGCGAACGGCTCGATCGCGAAGGCCGCGAAGATGAACGGGATGCCCAGCCCGAGCGAATAGACCGCGAGCAGGCCTGCGCCCCTCGTCACGGTCTGCTCCGACGCCGCCACCGCCAGGATCGCGGCAAGGATCGGCCCGATGCACGGCGTCCAGCCAAAGGCGAAGGCGAGACCCATCACATAGGCGCCCCACAGTCCGACGGGCTTTGCCACCGCGACGCGCTTCTCGCGCATCAGAAACGCAATCGGGGTCAGTCCAAGAAAGTGCAGGCCCATGACGATGATGACGATGCCGGCAACGGTCGCCAGCGGCCCCGAATAAACGCGGATCAGCGAGCCGATCACGCTGGCGCTGGCGCCGAGCGCCACGAACACGGTCGAGAAGCCGAGCACGAACAGCACGGCCGCCAGCACGGTCTCGCGCCGAACACGTGGTTTTGACTCCCGGTCGGCCAGGCGCTCCAGCGAGGTGCCCGCCATATAGACGAGATAAGGCGGCACCAATGGCAGGACGCAGGGCGAGAGGAAACTGACCAGGCCGGCGATCAGCGCGGCCAGGATGGTGACGTCGGCGTGCATGACGCCCTAGATGCAATAGCAACTAGGGCGATGGCAAGTCAGCGGGAGCACTTCTGACTGTTACGTGATCGGACGTGATATACTGGCCCGCGGGAGCAAACATGCCGTTGCGCAATCTCATCACCGATATTCAAGGCTTGCGGGTGGGCCACGCCCAAGATGCCAAGCTCGGCTCCGGTACGACCGTCGTGGTGTTCGACGCCCCCGCGGTGGCGAGCGTGGACGTGCGCGGCGGCGGGCCGGGCACGCGCGAGACCGCGCTGCTCGATCCGGCACAGACGGTGGAGGGCATCGATGCCATCGTGCTGTCGGGCGGCTCGGCGTTCGGGCTCGATGCCGCCTCCGGCGCGCAGGCTTACTTGCGCGAGCAGGGCCGCGGTTTCCGCATACGCGATGCGGTGGTGCCGATCGTGCCGGCGGCGATCATGTTCGACCTGCTCAATGGCGGCGACAAAAATTGGGGCCGCTATCCGCCCTATCGCGAACTCGGCTACGCGGCGATAAAAACGGCGGGCGCCGAATTCGCGCTCGGCAGCGCCGGCGCCGGACTGGGCGCCACCACGGTCAATCTCAAGGGCGGCGTCGGCTCAGCTTCGGCGCGTGACGCGCGGCGGCATCACGGTCGGCGCGCTGGCCGTGGTGAATGCGGCCGGCACGACGGTGATCGGCGACGGCCCGCATTTCTGGGCGGCGGCGTTCGAGCAGAACGGCGAATTCGGCGGCCGCGGCGCACCGGCGAAACTCACGCCCGCCGATCTGGCGATCCGCGCCAAAGGCGGCCCGCAGGAGAACACCACCATCGCCGTGATCGCCACGGACGCGAAACTGAACAAGGCGCAATGCAATCGTCTCGCCGTCATGGCGCAGGACGGCTTTGCCCGCGCTATTTATCCGGTACACACCCCGCTCGACGGTGACGTGGTGTTTTCGGCCGCGATCGGCGATAAGCCGCTCGCCGATCCGTTCTATGGCCTAGCCGAACTTGGCATGGTTGCTGCCAATGTGATGGCGCGCGCTATTGCCCGCGGCGTCTATGAGGCGACGGCGCTGCCATTTCCTGGTGCAGTGCGAAGCTGGCGCGACCGTTTCGGCTGAGACCGGGCGAACCTAAGCCGCGCTGGCGCGTTAATGACCTGGAGGACACCATGCCTTCCAGCGTCATCGCCGATATCGCCTATGATTCCGGCCGCAAGCGACTGACGGTCAAATTCGTGACCGGGCGAATTTACGAATATGTCGACGTGCCCGCGGATGTCAGTTCATCGTTCCAATCGGCGTTCTCGAAAGGTACGTTCTTCAACTTCTTCATTCGCGACCGCTACGATTTTAAGGAACTTACGCCGGCGCACTGAAGCGCTCGGCCGCGTACGGCGCCGGATCGCAGAACGGCGAACCGCCCGTCATCATGTCGGCAATTAGACGGCCAGTGACGGGGCCAAGCGTGAGACCCCAGTGCGCATGCCCGATCGCCAGCCACAGGCCGGGCAAGTTGGGCGCGCGGCCGATCACCGGCCGCGAATCCGGGAAACACGGCCGGCTGCCGAGCCACGTCTTGTCGTCGGCGCGTTCGCCAAGCGGAAACAGTTCGCGCGCCTTCGGCATCAGCCTGTCGAATTGCACCGGCGTGGGGGCTGCGTCGCGCGCGGCGAATTCGACGCCGGTGGTGAGGCGGATGCCCTGCTTCATCGGCGTTATCAAATAGCCGTTGGCTGTATCGACCACCGGCCGCGACAGCGCCGCATTGCCCTGGCGTCCGGAAATGCCGGTGATAGCCGCGCTTGACCGCCATCGGCAGCTTGAGGCCGAGCGGTTCGAGCAGGTCGGGCGCCCAGGGCCCGAGCGCGACCACCACTTCGGGAGCGTCGACGCCGCCTTCATTGGTCTCCACCCGCCAGCCGCGGCCCGCACGATGCAGCGAGCGGGCATCGCCATTGAGCGTTACGCCGCCGAGCGCACGAAAGCGCGCGGCATAAGCGCGCGTCACCGCCAGCGGATCGCTCAGGCTGGCCGCTTTCGGCCAGAACACCGCATTGCTGAATACGGGATTGAGCGAGGGCTCCAGCGCCTGCGTGCCCTGCGCGTCGAGGACCTCGAGCGGCAGGCCGAATTCGCGGGCCAGATCGAATTCACGCGCCAGCGCAGCGAAGGCGCGCGCGCTGCGGTAGAGCTTGAGCCAGCCGGTCTTGCGCAAGTAACGCGTCGCGCCGGCCTCCGCCATCAGCGTCTCATGCTCGGCCAGCGCGTGCGCGAACAGCGGCCGATTGAGCCTCGCGGTTTCCACGATGCTCTCCGGCTTCGAGGCGGCGCGGAAGGCCAGCAGCCAGGGCGCCACCTTCGGCAAGAACGTCAAATGATAATTGGCCTCGCTGGCGCGTTTGAACGCCACGCGCATCAATGCGTTGAAGCTCGAGGGGAACGCCGGCGGCAGGATGGTGCTGCCCTCGATCACGCCGGAATTGCCATAAGAAGTTTGCTCGCCGACGCCGGCGCGGTCGATCAGCGCCACGCTCAGGCCCGCGCTTGGCCAGATGCAAGGCGATCGAGGTGCCGACAATGCCGGCGCCAAGCACAATAGCATCGGTGCGAGCCATGAGTTCTCCCGTTACATCCCTCATATATGGATCATCGCCGTTGAAGGCGCTATCAAGGCCTTCCAGCCCAGCCTGGCGGCCGGAGTTTCCCCAGATGAAATGGCTTAGGCGCCAGCGGCCCTGCTCGCATGGGTTGGCCGCAAGGGCACCCTGGTTGTGGCGGCTTCGATATTCGTGGGCCTCGGCGTGCCGGGCCTTGCCGCGCTGGTGCGGCCCTGGCTCGGCGAAGCCTTGGTCGCGATGCTGATCCTCGCATTTCTGCGCGTTGATCCCGGACGAATTGCGGCGCTTTTTCACACAACCGGCGCTGATCGCGGCGGCGACCGCCTGGATCATGCTGGTGACCCCGGCTTTGCTCGGCGCTTTCTTTGTCCTGTTCGGTCTCGACCGGCAGATGCCGGACCTTTTCTTCATCCTGGTCCTGCAAATGGCGGCGCCGGGCCTCACCTCCTCGCCAGCGCTCGCCGGACTGATCGGGCCTCGATGTCGCGCTGACGCTTGCAAGCCTGGTGGTATGTTTTGCGCTCACGCCATTTTCCGCGAGCTTCTTCAATAATGTTTTCCTCGGCAGCGTCGTCATTTCGCCATACGAGCTCGGCCTCAAGCTTTTCCTGATCATCGCCGGTTCGGCGGTGGCGGCTTTGGCGTACGCAAGCTCGGCGGCAGGGCCTTTATCGAAGCGCAGCGCGAACGCATCGATGGCTTGAGTGTGCATCGCGATGTTTCTGTTCGCGGTCGCCGCCATGGACGGCGTTGCCGACCATTTCCGCGCCGATCCGTTGCTCGTGCATCAAGCTCACCGGCCTCGCCTTTGTGCTGGCGCTCGGGATGATGGCGCTCACCGCCCTGATTTTCCTGCGCGCCGGCCGCGCCCGCGCGTTGGCGATCGGCATCATCGCGGGCAACCGCAATATCGGCCTGATGATGGCAGCCACCGGATTTGCGGTGCCGGACTTGGCCTGGCTCTATTTCGGGCTAGCGCAGTTTCCGATTTATCTATTGCCGCATCTGCTGAAGCCGCTGCGCAACGCGGCTCCAGCGGAGGAATTGAAATTTACGACGAAAGACGACAGTGTGGAGCTTGCCGACGCCACCAGTTGGGCCTGCAGCTGGATCAGCTGCTGGACCAGACGGGAGTTGCTTTGACCGTTCGTGGTGCCCGTGGCTCCATCGCCATTCTGCGCAACGGCCGGCGTCGTCATCACCGCCGCGCTGCCGTCGGCATAAGTGATGGTCGTGGTCGTCGAACCATCCGGGTTGGTCGTGGTCTGCGTGGTCGTTCCATCCGCGCTGGACGACGATGAAGACGAGCTGCTTGCAGTTTTGTCCGCCGCTGCCTTGCGCCGCGCCGCCGCCGTGCATGTGGTGATGCTGATGGCCGTGAGCGGGCTTTGCGCTCGCCAATTCGCTTGGCACTGACCGAACCGTCATCATTGGTGTCGAGCTGCGAGAACATCGTGTCGGCGGTCGACGTGCCGACGCCGGCGCTGCCAAGTGCATTCTCGAATTCCGACTTGCTGATCTGGCCGTCGCCATTGGTGTCGATTTTTGCAAACAGCGATTGCGCCGTCGTGCCGCCTGCCGGCTGACCTTGCAGCGACAGCAGTGCGGCCATTGTATTGGCGCCGAACGTCGACCCCGGCGGGGCATTTCCGCGTGTCCGTGGAGGGCGACTGGGGCGCCGGGCTTGATCCCGACAGGGATTGAAACAGCGCGGTTAAGGGACCGCCGGTGCTTGCGGCATCGCCGATGCCGGCGGTGCCCTGCGCCAGCAGCGACTGTAAATACGACAGCGCATTCGATGATGCGCCGACTGACAGGGACATGACTTGATACTCCATCACACCACCGGCCATCCCGGCGGCCGTCGCGCCCGTGACGACAGACGCAAAACCCGCGCCAGCCGCGGCAGCCGACAAAACCCCCCATTTTATTGACTTCGCGACTACCTTGGGTGTGTGCCGCCAATCGCCCGTCCGGCAATTTTTGCCGGTCAATGAGCGCAGCGTGCCGGGTACTTTTCCGCGCAAGGCCCGCGTTGCCCGTTTACGCCCAGCGTGTTAGGCGAGGCTCGTTCGGAGACCGTCATGCGCCCGCTCACCATCGCGCCGTCGATTCTTTCGGCCGATTTCGCCAAACTGGGCGACGAAATCCGCGCCATCGAGGCCGCGGGCGCCGACTGGATCCACGTCGACGTGATGGACGGGCACTTCGTCCCCAATATCTCCATCGGTCCCGCGGTGGTGCAGGCGATCCGCCCGATCACCAAGAAAACTCTCGACGTCCATCTGATGATCGCGCCATGCGATCCTTATCTGGAAGCCTTCGCCAAGGCCGGTGCCGACAGCATCACCGTGCATGTCGAGGCGGGGCCGCATGTGCACCGTTCGCTGCAGGCGATCCGCGCGCTCGGCAAGAGGGCCGGCGTGACCATGAACCCGGCGACGCCGGTGTCGAGCATCGAGCACGTCATCGACATGGTCGATCTCATTCTGATCATGTCGGTCAATCCCGGCTTCGGCGGGCAATCTTTCATTCCGGCGGCGCTCGACAAACTCAAAGAGGTCCGCACGCTGGTCGGCGCGCGGCCGATCGACATCGAAGTCGACGGCGGCGTGACGGCCGAGAATGCGGCCAGGGTCGTGCAGGCCGGCGCCAATGTGCTGGTCGCCGGCTCCGCCGTGTTTAAAGGCGGCAACTACAAAGCCAACATCGCGGCGATCCGCAACGCGGCGGCGCTGGCGCGCGGGGAAGCGGCGTGATCCAGCGCTATTCCCGCCCCGACATGGTCGCGATCTGGTCGCCGGACACCAAATTCCGCATCTGGTTCGAGATCGAGGCGCATGCCGCCGACGCCATGGCGGAGCTCGGCACCATTCCTAAAGAAGCCGCCAAGAAAATCTGGGACAAGGGCAACGCCGCCAAATTCGATGTCGCGCGCATCGACGCCATCGAGGCCGAGGTCAAGCACGACGTCATCGCCTTCCTGACGCATCTGTCGGAAATCATCGGCCCCGAAGCGCGCTTCATGCATTCCGGCATGACCTCGTCGGATGTGCTCGACACCTGCTTCAACGTGCAGCTCGTGCGCGCCGCCGACATCCTGGTCGCCGATGTCGACGCCCTGCTCGCGGCGCTCAAGCGCCGCGCGCTCGAGCACAAGATGACGCCGACGGTCGGACGCTCGCACGGCATCCATGCCGAGCCGACGACGTTCGGGCTGAAACTCGCCTATGCCTATGCCGAATTCGCGCGCGCGCGCGAACGGCTGGTCGCGGCGCGTAAGGAAGTCGCGACATGCGCGATTTCCGGCGCGGTCGGCACCTTCGCGCAGGTCGATCCGCGCGTCGAAGCGCACGTCGCCAAGGCCATGGGCTTGGCGGTCGAGCCGGTCTCGAGCCAGATCATTCCGCGCGACCGCCACGCCATGTATTTCGCGACGCTGGGCGTGGTCGCCTCCTCCATCGAGCGCCTCGCGACCGAGATCCGCCACCTGCAGCGCACCGAAGTGCTGGAGGCCGAAGAGTTCTTCTCCGAGAAGCAGAAGGGCTCGTCCTCCATGCCGCACAAGCGCAACCCGGTGCTGTCGGAGAACTTGACCGGCCTCGCACGCATGGTGCGCGGCTACGCCCTGCCCGCCATGGAAAACGTCGCACTTTGGCACGAGCGCGACATCTCGCATTCCTCGGTCGAACGCATGATCGGGCCGGATGCGACGGTGACGCTCGACTTCGCGCTGGCGCGCTTGACCTCCATCATCGACAAGCTCCTCGTCTACCCGGACGCCATGCAAAAGAACCTCGACAAGCTCGGCGGCCTGATCCATTCGCAGCGCGTCCTGATCGCACTCACCCAGAAGGGCGTGCCGCGCGAGGAGGCCTACCGGCTGGTCCAGCGCAACGCCATGAAAGTGTGGGACGGCGAGCATGAATTCCTTGCGCTGCTGAAAGCGGACAAGGATGTGCGCGCGAAGCTGAGCGAGGAGGAACTCGAGGCCAATTTCGACCTCGGCTTCCACCTCAAGCACGTCGATACGATCTTTAAACGGGTATTCGGCTAATCCGGCGCCATGCCTGCGCCGACCATCCTCATCTTCGATTCCGGAGTCGGCGGGATCACCGTCTATCGCGAGGTGGCCGCCGCGCGGCCCGATGCGCACTATATCTATCTGGCGGACGATGCCGGTTTTCCCTACGGCAATCAGCCGGAAACGGAATTAATCGCGCGCATCATCGATGTCGTCGGCAAGGCCATCGCGGAGCACGCGCCGGGTCTCGTCGTGGTGGCCTGCAACACCGCCTCCACACTGGCTCTCGCCGAATTGCGCAAACGCTTTACCGTGCCCTTTGTCGGCACGGTGCCGGCGATCAAGCCGGCCTGCGCCCAATCGAAGTCCAAACGCGTCGCCGTGCTGGGCACGCAGGCCACCGTCTCGCGCGAATATACCCGCGCCCTCATTCGCGAATTCGCCGCCGGCTGTGACGTCGATCTGGTCGGCTCGTCGCATCTTGCGGCTTTTGCCGAGGCCGAGTTGGCCGGCATACCGGTCGCCGACGACGCGATCAAAGCGGAAATAGCCGGCTGCTTCGTCGAGGCGCAAGGGCGGCGTACCGACACGGTGGTGATGGCCTGCACCCATTACCCGCTGCTGACGGAACGCTTCAAGGCGAATGCGCCCTGGCCGGTCGATTGGCTCGATCCCGCCCCGGCCATCGCCCGCCGCGTCGCCGATTTGCTGCGCGGCCGGCCGCCCGGCGCGCCGCCGCCCCCGCCGCCACGCATCGTGTTCACCTCCGGCCGCGCGCCCAACCCGGCGCTCGTCACCGCACTGGCGGGATACGGATTCCAGAGCGTGCATTCATAAAATAGGGCGCACGTCCGCTGTTCCCCAGGAGCAGACAAACGCGGCCGCGTTTGGTTTGTCCGCTAAGTGCCATGTGTGGACGGCTCCGAGTTGGCAAGAACTTTCTTCACGTTTGCAGCAGCCTTGGTCGGTGCAGCCATGTGTTCGGCCTTTGAGTGCGGCACACGGGGCCGCTGGCCATAATGCCCTCCGCGGATCAGGTCCCGGTCAAAAGCACGCATTCGACAATGCGCTGGCACATGTGGGTTGTCCTGATCGCCGGATCGACCGGCTCTGCATTACGTGCTGTTCGCCCTTTCCAACCTTCACATCACGTCGGGGTATCCGACGCGATCTCGTTTACGTCGCGAGCGCGACGGGTTGCCTGTAACGCTCGCCTCTGGCCATCATCGCCCAGGCCATTCGCGCAATCTTGTTAGCTAATGCGATGGCGGCGACCTTAACCGGTCGCCGCGCCAACAATGCCGTAAGCCAGGGCCGATGCTTGGTGCCGTGGATCTTGGCGTATCGGATGACGGCAAGCGCCCCGGCCATGAACAGGCTGCGCAGATAGCGGTCGCCTTGTTTGCTGATACTGCCGAGCCTGGCTTTGCCACCACTTGAGTGCTGCTTTGGCACCAGCCCGATCCAGGCCGAGAAGTTGCGCCCCGATCGGAAGACCTTTGGATCGGCTACACTGGCAACCAAAGCGGTGGCCAGTATCGGACCGACGCCGGGGATCGCATCGAGCCGTTTGCTCGCCTCATTGGATCGATGCCAGGCCATTATCAGACGATCGAACTGCAGAATCTGCTCCTTCAGCCTACGAAGCTGAACTCCAAGAGCCGCTAGGCACACCCGTGCAACCTCGGGCAACCGCTTGTCGTTTGGATCGGCGACGATATCGAGCAGCTCCTCGACACCTCTTGCGGCCGACCGGCGCCACGATCCCAAACTCGGCCAAATGGGCCCGGATCACATTGATCACCGCGGTCTGCTGGCGGATGAACAGATGGCGCGTGCGATGGAGCATCAGGCAGCTCTGTTGCTCGGGGGTCTTGGTCGCGACGAACCGCATGTTGGCTCTGGTGACTGCTTCGCAGATCGCCTCGGCATCAGCGGCATCATTCTTCTGCCGTTTGACGTAGGGCTTTACGTAGGCCGGTGGCATCAGCCGCACGGTGTGGCCGAGCGCCTTGAGCTCGCGCGACCAATGGTGCGATGAGGCACAGGCCTCGATGCCGACCAGGCACGGCGGCAACTTCTCAAAAAACGTTAGGACATAGCGGCGTTTCAACTGCCGGCGCACAATTACATTGCCTTGCGCATCAACGCCGTGAACCTGGAATACCGACTTGGCGATATCAAGACCGATAGTCGTGACCGTTTGCATGCTGGGCTCCTCTAATAATGCGGGCCTTAACAGCACCCACATTCATGGCACTCACGTGCCGGTGGAGGAGCCGTCCACAGCATCAATAGCTGCCATTGTCGTTTTTGGTATCGCTACTCCTAATCTCGTGCAAATTGGGGGATAATACCTAAGAGCGAGGAGGAACTTACTATGGCTAGCCGTCTTGCGTCGCTCGTTGTCTTTGCGGTGCTGGCGTTCGGTTCGCTGGCACAAGCTTCTGGCCTGACACCAGACGTGATGAACAAGCTGGAGAGACTCGCCGCCGGACAAGGCGTCGATAGAGTAGTGAGTGCGTATATCGCGACGGCTCTGGGCCTCACCGTAAATCAAGGCTGGCCTTCGCGGCAGCTCACTACGGATGGTAGTGATGGCAGCATCCATGCTCTTGTCCTAAATCGCGGTAACGAAAAGGACCTCGTGCTTTACTTCCGTGTGCCCGGCAGCGCTGTTCATGTCTTTCGCACGCGCCGCGACGGTATGCTTGTGAGGGCGATTTCACTCGACCCCGTCACCAAACAGAGCACAACACTCGATGTGGATAAGGCACAAAAGGAACTCGACGAGGAATTTGGATACTGGAGGAGAAGCGCGGACAAGTTGCCCCTCCTAATAATGTTCGACCCCTTTGCCTTCCCGTACGCAATGTCGCTTAAGGGTGGTGATCTCAACCGGTCGACGCAACACTTACGTAACGCCTACCAAATGCTCGCCTAATCGCTTTCAAGACTCCCGGCTGCCCGCGATGCCAAACCTCCTGGTTTCTCGGGTCTCATTGAGCGCTGGGCATCATTTTTCGCTCAACTGCATACGATCCCTATCTTTTCTGTTCACGATAAGTGTTGCGTCGACCGGTTGAGCTGGCTTCGATAGCGGACATTCCAACCCAGTCTCTGGGAGGGGCTTACGCCGATGGCATCTGCTTACCGCAACTAGCCGTACGTTTTAGATTGGAGAGCGTAAAAGCTACGAGACTTTTATTGGGCGCCCGGTCTACAAGTTTACCATGGACGCGTTTCTGAGGTTCATGACGACCGACACTACAATATTTGAAATGCACATCCACAATTGGATGCTTGGGCTCGCTGGTTTCGTAGTGCTCTGGGTAACGGTGTTAGTGCGGGACCAATAAAAGTCACGGTTGATGGCAGCCTAGTCCAGCATTGTCCGCTTTGGGTCGATTTTGTTGAAAAAGTCCGGCCGTCAATCGAAGTGGATCGCGCCGCGAGATTGACGGCGCGCCAGATCGGCGACCCGATCTGGTCTCAGGCCGGATTCAAGTTCGATATTGGTATCAGCTTGGCTAGTTTGCGGAGGTTCTGGGCGGTTGCTGCGAGGAGGAACTCGTCGCGAGCGCCGTTCGGTCCTCGTAGCCGTAGACGGCCGAGGTTGAGAATGCGCTTAAGATGGGCGAACAGCATCTCGACCTTTTTGCGTAGTCGTCGAGACGTCCGGCCTTCCCATGATTTGGCGATTTGACGCGCTATGTCGCGAGCGCCTTCGTGGATCGAGCGTGGTACCTTGCGGGCCGGGGTGTTCGGACTGCATCTCGACTTGAGAGCGCAGCGCGTGCAGTCGTGCTTGCTCGCGCGATAAAGCATCGTCGCATCATCATTTACGAGTGTGCCCGTCGTGGTCAGCGTCTTGCCACCAGGGCAGAGGTAGATGTCTCGCTTGTGGTCATAAGTGAAGTCATTACGTGAGAAGGTGCCGTCCTTGCGGGCCGACTTGTCGAACACGGTCACATGCGGCTCGATACCGTGCTTATGGACCAGCCAACCCAGCATGTCGGCCGAGCCATAGGCGCTGTCGCCCAAGAGCCTGGTGGGATACAGATCGAAGCGTTCCATCGAACGTTCGATCATGCGCCTTGCGGCAAGGACCTCGGCCTGTCGGATCGCTGTGGTCGCTTCGACATCGACGATGATCGCGTTCTCGACATCGATCAGATAGTTGGTGGAATAGGCAAAGAAGGCCTGCCCGCCATGGGCTCCGGTCCAGCGCGCCGCCGGATCGGCCGGTGAGATGAACTTGGGTGTAACTTCGCTCGCAGCGCCGAATGCAGCGTCATCGAGCACAGCCAGATACTCCTGGACCGCACGGCCTGCGGCTTCCGGCGCAAGACCCTTCTCGCCTTCTATACCCTTCTGCCGGTTAGCATCCGCCTTGATCAGGCTGGCATCGACCGCAAAGCCTTCACAGCCGACTAACCCTTCGCTGATGCAGCGCCGCAGGACCGTCTCGAAGAGACGCCGTAGCAGGTCGCTCTGCCGGAAGCGGCCGTGCCGGTTCTTTGACAACGTGGAGTGATCGGGCACGCCGCCGTCGAGCCCAAGCCGGCAGAACCAGCGGTACGCCAGGTTGAGGTGGACCTCCTCGCATAGGCGCCGCTCGGAGCGGATACCGAGACAGTAGCCCACGATCAGCATGCGGATCATCAGCTCGGGATCGACTGACGGTCGCCCCATCCTGCTGTAGAAGGCGGCCAACTCCCGCCTCAACTCGCCAAGTTCGACGAACCTGTCGATCGAACGCAACAGATGATCGGACGGAACGTGCCCTTCGAGCGAGAACTCATAGAACAACGCTGATTGTTCGACTTGTCGATGTCCCATCATGATCTTCAGTCCGGCCTTTCGCAGAGACTAAATCAGCGAATATCATCCCGCGCAACTGCCGACTTTTTCAACAAAATCGTCCAATAGCCGACAAAACGTGGGCGCGCCCGGTTTGTCCATTTAGCGCCACAAGCAGGCATCTCGGCTTCACATGAATGGCAACCCGACTTTTCTCGTGTTATGCATTTGTCACTGCAAATTGATCGCAAAAATCGTTGGCGACCCATTGGGGAATGACAATGAATTATCTTTTGCGAATATTGCCGCCGCTGTGCCTCGCGGTCGGATTTGCATTCGGCGCGTTGACGCCGGCGCAGGCGCAAGAAGTTAAAATCGGATTCTTGGCGCCGCGAACTGGCATCTTCACGCAGCTCGGCACCGACATGGTCAACGGCTTCCAGATGTATCTGGATGAGCACAACGGCATGCTCGGCGGCGCCAAGGTGGACTTCATCGTCGAGGACGATCAGGGCAAGCCGGACGTCGACGTCACCAAGGCCAAGAAACTCATTTTGCAGGACAAGGTCGACATGCTGGTCGGCGCGGTGCTCGCCTCCTCGGCCTACGCGCTGGCGCCGGTCTCGACCGAATACAAGATGCTCTATATGGGCACCGTCTCGACCGCCGACGATCTGGCGCAGCGGCAGGTCGCCAAATATCCCTATCTCGTGCTGTCCGGCTGGGTTTCGTCGCAGCCAAACCATCCGCTCGGGCAATGGGCCTGCGACCAGGGCTACAAGCGCATCGCCGCGATCGCGGCCGACTATGCCTTCGGCTACGAGCAGCTCGGCGGCTTCCAGAAAGGCTTCGAGGATTGCGGCGGCAAGATCGTGCAGAAGGTTTGGGTGCCGATCGGCACCAAGGACTTCGGCCCTTACATTCCGGCGCTCAAGAACGATGTCGACGCCATCTTCACCTTGATGGTGGGCCCGATGTCGCTGCAATTCCCCAAGCAGCTGCGCGCTTCCGGCAACAAGAAGCCGATCGTCGGCGGCGGCACCAGTTATGACGAGTTCGCACTGCCCTTCATGGGCGACGAGGTGATCGGCGACGTCTCCGCGCTGCAATACTCGGCCGCGATTGAGACGCCGGCGAACGAAGCCTTCGTGAAAAAGTACCGCGCCAAATACGGCAAGGTACCGTCCTATTATTCCGAGGTGAACTACGCGGCCGCACTCTGGATCGACCAGACGATGGCCAAGCTCAATGGCAAGTATCCGGGCCCGCTCGAGTTCATCAAGACGATGGCGAGCATCAAGATTGACGCACCGCGCGGCCCGGTCGAGCTCGATCCGGCAACCAAGAGCCCGATCCAGACCATCTACATCAAGAAGGTCGAGAAGAAGAAAATGTTCGGCTACGACAAGGACGAGCTTTGGAACACGGTGATCAAGACCTACCCCGCCGTCAGCACGTTCTGGCACTACGACAAGGCGAAGTTCCTGGCGCAGCCGGTCTACAGCCGCGATTTCCCGCCCTGCAAATACTGCGAATAGCAGCGAGCGCGATTGAGCCCTAGCCGGCCATGTGCGGCCAGACTTCGTGGCCGCCACGCCAGATCATGTCGCAGGCGACGTAAAGCACGATGGCCAAGCCCACATAGGCGATCCAGCGGTGGCGGTTGAGCAGCCGCGCGATCAGCCCGGCCGCAAAACCCATCAGCACGATCGACAGCGCCAGCCCGAACACCAGGGCTTCGAGATGGTCGCGCGCGGCGCCCGCCACCGCCAGCACATTGTCGAGCGACATGGAGACATCCGCCACCACGATCTGCCAGGCGGCCTGCGCGAAGGTCTTCGGCGGCGCGCTCGTATTGCCAAGGTCGGCGTGACGCTGACCGCGCAATTCGCGCCACATTTTCCAGGCGACCCAGAGCAACAGGATACCGCCGGCGAGCAGCAGGCCGACAATGCCGAGCAGTTGCACGGCGAACAGCGCGAACACGATGCGCATGCCCGTCGCCGCCAACACGCCGACCAGAATGACGCGTGGACGCCGTTCGGGGGCAAGCCCCGCGGCGGCAAGCCCGATCACCACGGCATTGTCGCCGGCCAGCACCAGGTCGATCATGATGACCTGGAGGAATGCGGCGATCGAAGCTTCCGTAAAAAGCCCGTTCATGGGGCCTCGATAGCATCGCCCGAGCGGTTTGACACCCGCGCCCCTACCCCCTAAAACTCGCGCACCTTGAGGGCTTTAGGGCCCACTCGGCGTTCGCAACCCGTGGCAAGACCTTGCGCTTTCAGAGGTTCTGCCTGTCGGTTCCGGAGAAATCCGGGACGCAAGGAGGGAGCGATCCTCATGATGATCGACAACAACAATCCGAGGACGCGATGACCAAGCGCATGGAATCCAAGTACAAGCTCGACCGCCGGATGGGCCAGAACATCTGGGGCCGGCCAAAAAGCCCGGTCAACCGGCGCGAATACGGCCCCGGCCAGCACGGCCAGCGCCGCAAGAGCAAGCTCTCCGACTACGGCGTGCAGCTCAAGGCCAAGCAGAAGCTGCGCGGCTATTACGGCAACATCTCCGAACGCCAATTCCGCGGCATCTATGACGAAGCAATCCGCATGAAGGGCGACTGCAGGCGCGCACATGATCGGCCTCTTGGAGCGGCGGTTGGACGCCGTCGTCTACCGCGCCAAATTCGTGCCCACCGTGTTTGCCGCCCGCCAGTTCGTCAATCACGGCCACGTCAAGGTCAACGGCAAGCGGGTCAATATCGCGAGCTACCGGTGCAAGGTCGGCGACGTGGTCGAGGTCAAGGAAAAATCGAAGCAGATGAATCTGGTGCTGGAAGCGCAGGCTTTGTCCGAGCGCGACGTGCCGGATTACATTGAGGTCGATGGCGCCAAGCTGACCGCCAAGCTCGCCCGCATTCCCGTCGTCACCGATGTGCCCTACCCGGTGCAGATGGAGCCGCATCTGGTGGTCGAATATTATTCGCGCTGATCGACCGGTCTTTCGAATTCCTGCAAAAAACTCCGGCACCGCTCGAGCGATGCCGGCGGCGACTCAGCCGGGCTAAAAGCGTGCCAGTTACGCCGATTTTAAAAAGTTATCCACGCCTGGTCGGACGTACTGCACAGCATATTTTGTGGCACCCTTGCCACAATTTTCTACATTTAGTGGCGAAATTGCGTTAGCTAGGTGCGTCCTCGAATCAGAGGACATGCCTAGGGAGATTTCGCAATGAAAGGGATCGATACCATCAAGGAATGGGTTGGGGCGTTGACGGAACTCGCACTGATGCTGTTGGCGTTGGCGATTGTGCTGGCGATTCTCGTTGGTTCGAACCTCCCCTTCTTCGGCGGCGTGTCCGCCAACATCATGGCTTTTGTCAAGGATCTGGGATCAAACGGGCTCGTCGGCCTGATCGCCCTTGGCATAATCCTGTGGCTGTTCTCGAACCGGAAAATGGCCTGACGCCCGCGTAAGGGCAGGCTTTGCTGACAACGGGGTGGGGAGCCAAGGCTCCCCACCGCATCATGCTGCACGCGTCACCATGAGGTTCTCCAATGTGGAAATTCATGGCCACAGCCAAGCAGGTTTTGTGGGAATTCGTTGAGCTGGCGTTTTTGGCGGTGCTGGCGCTGCTTCTGATCCATCTCTTGCTTGGAGCGGGAGCCGGCAGCTACGTCGATTTGGTCGCCGACAACGTCACCAAATTCGCCACTGGCGCCAGCGGCGGCCTGCTCGGCATCGTGATCGTTCTGGCAGTCCTTTATCTGGTGCTGCGCAAGTCGAGCTGGCCGGCATCGAGTTGCAAATAGCGCCAAACGGGTTTCGCCGCGGCAATGCCGCGGCGTTGCATGATTCAATTTGTCAGCGGCAGTTCAGGCTGGCGCGTGGTTGCGCGTGGCGACGCCTTTGTCCTTGAGCGTCTGCTGCAATTCCCCGGCCTGGAACATCTCGCGCACGATGTCGCAGCCGCCGACGAACTCGCCCTTGACGTAGAGCTGCGGGATGGTCGGCCAGTTGGAATAGGCCTTGATGCCGTCGCGCAGATCGGCGCTATCGAGCACGTTGAGGCCTTTATAGCTCACGCCGAGATGGTCGAGGATCTGCACCACCTGGCCGGAAAATCCGCACTGCGGGAACTGCGGGGTGCCCTTCATGAACAGCACCACGTCGTTTGCCTTCACTTCGTTGTCGATGAATTGCTCGATGCTCATGAGATTCCAGTCCTTTTGAGCGGCGAACCGCTGCGGTCCCGATATATGTAGCGCAGAAGAATGCGCAAATCACCCTGTTTTCGGGGCGTAAAACGTGCCTTCCACCTCGAAAATGTCGTCCTGGTTGAGTTTTGCGACCTCAACGATGGTGCGCGGCGGATAAGGCCCGCCGGCCCATAACTCCTCCTGAATCTTGTTCACCAAAGGGCGAAGCGTGGCCATATCGGTCACGAACACGGTCAGACGAACGCAATCTCTAAGACTGACACCTTCAGAATTCGCGACGACCTGCATGTTCTGAAATGCTCTTCTGATGCGTTGTTCCGACCCGGCGACCAGCATGTTGCTCGCCGGGTCGATGCCGCGCATGCCGGCGATGAAAACGAAATCCCCGGCGCGCGCGCCGAGGCTCCAGGTACCGGTCGGATTGATGGCGCCGGCGGGCGACAAAATCCTGACGCCGTCTTTACCGGACATCACGCGTCCGGGGTGGCAGTCTGCAGCGCCAGCGCGTGCAAGACGCCGCCCATCTGGCCCTTGAGCGCGTTGTAGACCAACTGGTGCTGCTGCACCCGCGACTTGCCCTTGAACGAGGCGGAGATCACCGTGGCGGCGTAATGATCGCCATCACCGGCCAGATCGCGGATCGTCACCGAGGCATCAGGGATGCCCGCCTTGATCAGCCGCTCAATTTCGCCGGCGTCCATCGCCATGGTGGACCGCTCCTTCGCGCGAACTACAGCTCGCCCGCCATATAGGCCGGCAACCAGCCTTCGAAATGCTCGCGCAACATCGTGACAAGGATGGGGCGCTCGCCGGGAAGCGTCAATGCGTCGCCGCCAGTTGTCCCAAGTGACCACACCGGCACGCTGGCCGCCTGGGCCCGTTTAAAGACCGCCTGCGCCTTGTCCGCCGGCACCGTCACCAGATAGCGCGCCTGGTCCTCGCCGAACCAAAAAGCATGCGCCGGGATATCGTCGGGCGCCTTGTCCAAGCGCGCGCCGATGCCGGAGGCCATCGCCATCTCGGCGAGCGCCACCGCCAGGCCGCCGTCGGACAGGTCGTGCGCCGCGCGCGCCGAGCCGTCGAGGATCAGCGCACGCACGAAATCGCCGTTTTCGCGCTCCTCAATCAGATCGACCGGCGGCGGGGCGCCCTCCTCGCGGCCGCAGAGCTCACGCAGATACATCGACTGGCCGAGCCAGCCGGTGGTCTCACCGACCAGCAGGATCGTTTCACCTTCGCGCTTGAAGGCGAGCGTCGCCGACTTGGTGAAATCGTCGAGCAACCCGACGCCGCCGATCGAGGGCGTCGGCAGGATCGCCCTGCCGTTGGTCTCGTTGTAGAGCGACACGTTGCCCGACACGACCGGGAACGCCAGCGCCTTGCAAGCCTCGGCGATGCCGCGGATGCAGCCGACGAACTGGCCCATGATTTCCGGCCGTTCCGGGTTGCCGAAATTGAGATTGTCCGTAATGGCGAGCGGCCGCGCGCCGACCGCGGTCAAATTGCGCCAGCATTCCGCCACCGCCTGCTTGCCGCCCTCGAAGGCGTCGGCCTCGCAATAGCGCGGCGTCACGTCGGTGGTGAGCGCAAGGCCCTTCGGCCCGTTCTCGACCCGCACCACGGCGGCGTCGCCGCCCGGCCGCTGTACGGTGTTGCCTTGAATGATGTGGTCGTATTGCTCCCACACCCAGCGCTTGGAGCACAGATCCGGCGCGGCGATCAGTTTTTGCAGCGCGTCGGCGACACCCATCGGAGGCTTGACGTCGTCAGCGTCGAGGACGGCCGGCTTTGCTGCGTTGACGAAGGGCCGCTTGTACTCGGGCGCCTGGTCGCCGAGCTCCTTGATCGGAAGGTTGACCATCTCGTCGCCGCGGTGGCGCACGATGAAGCGTTTGGTTGGCGTGGTCTCGCCGACGATGGCGAAGTCCAGCCCCCATTTGCGGAAGATCGCCTCGGCTTCCTTTTCCTTCTCCGGCTTGAGCACCATGAGCATGCGCTCCTGGCTCTCCGACAGCATCATCTCGTAGGCGCTCATGCCCTCTTCGCGGCATGGCACCTTGTCGAGGTCGAGCGTGACGCCGAGATCGCCCTTGGCGCCCATTTCCACCGCCGAACAAGTCAGGCCCGCCGCGCCCATGTCCTGAATGGCGATGACGCAGCCTTTGTGCATGATCTCGAGGCAGGCTTCGAGCAGCAGCTTCTCGGAGAATGGATCGCCAACTTGAACGGTCGGGCGTTTGGCGTCGGCGTCCTCGCCGAATTCGGCCGAGGCCATCGAGGCGCCGTGGATGCCGTCGCGACCGGTCTTGGAGCCGAGATAGACGATCGGCATGCCGACGCCGGAAGCGGCCGCATAGAAAATCTTGTCTTTCTCGGCGATGCCGACCGCCATGGCGTTGACGAGATTGTTGCCGTCATAGCGCGAATGGAATCGCACCGAGCCGCCGACCGTCGGCACGCCGAAGCTGTTGCCGTAACCGCCGATGCCGGCCACCACGCCCGACACCAGATGCCGCGTCTTCGGATGCTTTGGATCGCCGAAGGAGAGCGCGTTGAGGCACGCGATCGGCCGCGCGCCCATGGTGAACACGTCGCGCAGGATGCCGCCGACGCCGGTGGCCGCGCCCTGATAGGGCTCGATGTAGCTCGGATGGTTGTGGCTCTCCATCTTGAACACGCAAGCCAAGCCATCGCCGATGTCGATGACGCCGGCGTTTTCGCCCGGGCCCTGGATCACGTGCGGGCCCTTGGTCGGCAGCGTGCGCAGATGGACCTTGGAGGATTTGTACGAGCAATGCTCGTTCCACATCGCCGAAAAAATGCCGAGTTCGGTCAGCGACGGCTCGCGCCCGATCAGGTCGAGCAGGCGCTGATACTCGTCCGGCTTGAGGCCGTGTTCGGCGACCAGTGCGGGGGTGATTTTAACCTCGTTGGCGATCACACTAGGCTGCCCGCTCCAGCGCCTCGGCCAGCCCCGCGAACAGTCCGCGCCCGTCGGTGGCGCCGATTGCCGGCTCCACGTGATTTTCCGGGTGCGGCATCATGCCGAGCACGTTGCCGCGCTCGTTGAGATGCCGGCGATGGCATTGGTCGAACCGTTGACGTTGAAGACGGGATCGCGCGCGCCGTTCGGCGCAACATAGCGGAAAATTACCCGCCCCTCGCCTTCCAGCCGCGCGATGGTCTCGGCGTCGGCGACATAATTGCCCTCGCCGTGGGCGGTCGGCACCCGGATCACCTGGCCGGCGTTGTAGCCGCGCGTGAACGGCGTGTCGGAGCGCTCGACTTTGAGAAAAATATCGCGGCAGATGAATTTAAGCTGCGCGTTGCGCATCAGCACGCCCGGCAGCAGCCCGGCTTCGCAGACGATCTGGAAGCCGTTGCAGACCGCCAGCACCAGCCCGCCTTTTTCGGCATGGCCGCGCACCGCGTCCATGACGGGCGAACGCGCCGCGATCGCGCCGCAGCGCAGATAGTCGCCGTAGGAGAAACCGCCGGGGATGACCACCAGATCGGTGCCGGCCGGCAACGCGGTTTCGGCATGCCAGACCATCGCCGGTTCATGACCGGAGGTCAGCTTTAGGGTGCGCGCCATGTCGCGCTCGCGATTGATCCCGGGGAAAACGACGACGGCGGCTTTCATCCCACCACCTCGACCCGGTAATTCTCGATCACGGTATTGGCCAGCAGTTTGTCGGCGGCCTGCTTGAGGAGTGCCTCGGCCTTGGCCGGATCGGAGCCCTCGATTTCGATGTCGAAGACCTTGCCCTGGCGCACGCTGGCGACCCCGGCCACCCCCAGCGAACGCAGCGCGCCTTCGATGGCCTTGCCCTGGGGGTCGAGGATGCCGGTTTTCAGGGTGACGGTGACGCGGGCTTTCATGATTCGTAACCTAGAGACGCCGAAGCCCGGCACAAGACCGGGCTTCGGGTAATTCACGGCCAAAATTGCCCAAACAAGTGAATATTTAGCCCTTCACCAGCACTGGGCCGGCGCCGCGTGGCGGCTCGCCTTCGCTCATGATGCCTAAGCGCTTGGCGACTTCGGTATAGGCCTCCAGGAGGCCGCCGAGGTCGCGGCGGAAGCGGTCCTTGTCGAGCTTGTTGTTGGTCTTGATGTCCCACAACCGGCACGAGTTGGGCGAAATTTCGTCGGCCACGACGATGCGCATCACGTCGTTTTCCCAAAGCCTGCCGGTTTCCATCTTGAAATCGACCAGACGGATGCCGACGCCGAGGAACACGCCCGAAAGGAAGTCGTTGACCCTTATGGCAAGAGCCATGATGTCGTCGATTTCCTGCGGGCTGGCCCAGCCGAAGGCGGTGATGTGTTCTTCCGATACCATCGGATGATTGAGCGCTTCGTTCTTGTAATAAAACTCGATGATCGAGCGCGGCAACTGGGTACCCTCGTCGATGCCGAGCCGGGTCGCCAGCGAGCCCGCGGCGACATTGCGCACCACCACCTCGAGCGGGATGATTTCCACCTCGCGAATCAACTGCTCGCGCATGTTGAGCCGGCGGATGAAGTGGGTGGGAACCCCGATATCGTTGAGGTGCTGGAAGATATATTCCGAGATGCGGTTGTTGAGAACGCCTTTACCCTCGATAACCTCGTGTTTCTTGGCGTTGAAGGCGGTCGCGTCGTCCTTGAAGTGTTGAATCAGCGTTCCAGGCTCGGGGCCCTCATAGAGGATCTTCGCCTTGCCTTCGTAAATGCGGCGGCGGCGACTCATCGGGGTGTACCGTGGGTTTTTAAAATCCATGGATGCCGTGGCTCCTGTTGGCGTCGTCTTAAAGATCCGCGGCGGCGGGACCGGACTTCTGCAAATGCGCTAAAGCCGTCCGGGCACGAGGTCAACCTAGCTGATCATTTTAGGCAGCACAATCGAGGGCGGCGCACGTTTTCCACTTGCTGGATTCACGTCATCAACGCTGCCGCATGTTGCCTTGACGCTGACGCAGCGTTATGCAAGGCGGCGGCTTCAAGTGTGTAACAACGAGGGCGGCATGGCCACGACGTTCGACAAGCGCGAAGACGGCTTCGAGAAAAAATTCGCGCATGACGAGGAGCTTAAGTTCAAGGCCGGCGCGCGCCGCAACAAGCTGCTCGGCCTGTGGGCCGCTGAAAAGATGGGGCTTTCCGGCCTAGAGGCCCAGACCTATGCCAAGGACGTCGTTATGGCCGACTTCGAGAAGGCCGGCGATCACGACGTTTTGCATAAAGTTGCCAAGGATCTCGCCGGCAAAGGCGTCACCGAGCAGGCCGTGCGCGCGCAGATGGACGAATTCATGGCGCAGGCAATCGCGCAGATCAAAGCGAGCGGCTGAGGTGGCGGCCTTTACGCTGGCCCGCCGGCTGCGCGCGGGCGAAACGATCTACAGCGGCTGGAGTGCGCTGCCCGCGCCGATCCTGCTTGAGGTGCTGGCGCGCGACGGTTTTTCCGCGGTGGCGATCGACATGCAGCACGGTATGTGGGACTTCGCGGCATGCGTCACCGGCATCGGCGCCATTCACGCCATCGGCGCGGCGCCGATCGTGCGCATTCCCTATAACGATTTTGCGCTTGTCAGCCGCGCGCTCGACATGGGCGCCGAAGGCATCGTCGCGCCGATGATCAACACCGTCGAGGACGCGCGCAAGTTCGTGGCCGTCGCCAAGTTCCCTCCCCTGGGCGAACGCAGCTGGGGGCCCAACCGCGCCATGATGCTGGGCAGCTTCGCCGACCCGAAAGCCTATCTGCGCGACGCCAACGACATGACGGTCACCATCGCCATGATCGAAACCCGCACTGCGCTGGCCAATGTCGAGGCGATTGCCGCGACCCAGGGTATCGACGTGCTGTTCGTCGGTCCGTCCGATCTCTCGATCACGATGAGCAATGGCGCCGTGCTCGATCCGGTGTCGAAGGAGGTCGAGGCCGCGCTCGATACCATCGTGGCGGCGGCGAAAAAGGCCGGCAAGGTGGCGGGGCTTTATTGCGCCAATGCCGAGCGCGCGGTGAAAATGTCGAAGCGCGGATTCGGTTATCTCGCGGTCGGCAGCGACCTCGGCTTCTTCCGCGATGGGCTTGGCACGCAGATGAAGGTGCTAAAGGGCTGACGCCGCGAGGCGATCCAGTATCGCCGCCACGTCTTTTTTGACGTCCGCCGCCTTTACTTCGATAACCCTATAGTCATGCGCCGCCAGCCAGGCGTGCTTCTCGCTGCGCGTGGCCGCGGCCGCTTTGTTCTCGGCAGGCGGGACCAGTTCGATCACGCATTTGAGCGGGAACGAGACGAAATCGGCGATGTGGGGGCCGACCGGCACCTGCCGCTTGAAGCCCAGTCCCGCAAAGCGGCGGTCATTGACCAGCGCCTGCCAGAGCGCGCGTTCGGCGTCGGTCGGGTTCCTGCGCAGCAGCCGCGGCAATCCGCGCAACGGCGTGCGCTCGGACGGCGCGCGGGCCGCGCCATGCTCGGCCAGCAGTTCGCGCAGACGCGCGGCGCCTTCACCGTCGAGCACGCCGCCGCGCGCCGGCCCTTTTCGTCCCTGCACCAGCGCCGTGACCACGCCGTGCAGCGTGCGGATGTCCTGCTGCGAGGGCGCGATACGCTGGAAAATATTGCGCAGGTTCACCGCCATGACCCCACGCTTTTCCTCAGGCCGGAAAAACTCAACTTTGTCGAGTTCGCGCTCCAAATCGGAAAAGAACGCGTCGAGCTGCTGCTTGGCGACCGGCGGCGATCTCTCCTGCGCTGCGAACGGCAATTCGCCGCCCGCGAGTTTGAACCATTCATAACCCACGATCACCACCGCCTGCGCCAGGTTGAGCGAGGCGAAGGCCGGATTGACCGGCAACGTGAGAATACGGTCGGCGCGCGCGACCTCGTGGTTTTCGAGCCCGTTGCGCTCGCGTCCGAACACGATGGCGACGTTCTCTCCACCGGCGACGCGCGGCGCCATTTCCGCCGCCGCTTCCGCCGCCCCGATCACCGGCTTGGCTTGGTCGTGATTGCGCGCGGTCGCGGCGAGCACAAATGTGCAATCGCCGATGGCGTCGGCCAGGCTGTCGTGCAGGGTCGCAGCATCCAGCACGCGATCGGCGCCGGCCGCCATCACGCGCGCCTTCTCGTTCGGCCAGCCGCGCACCGGCTTGACCAGCCTTAGACGTGAAAGCCCGAAATTGGCCATGGCGCGCGCGGCCGCGCCGATGTTCTCGCCAAGCTGCGGCTCGACCAGAACGACGATCGGCGCAGGCTCAACGCTCCAGCGCTTGGTCTTGTCGGTGCCGGCTCCGGGCATCAAAATCCTCCGTGCGGCGGGTATAGCGGGCCCGCCGCCGGGAAAGAATGGCATAATTGCCCGCTTTGACAGCGCTTGCTCGGATGCTATAGGCACGCCCGCCGGCAACCGTCCGCGCAACTGATCAAAAGGTTTTATCCGAAATGGCGAAGATCAAGGTGGCTAACCCCGTCGTCGAAATGGACGGCGACGAGATGACCCGCATCATCTGGCAGCTTATCAAGGACAAGCTGATCCATCCCTATCTCGATATCGACCTGCTTTATTACGATCTCAGCGTCCAGAAACGGGATGAGACCAACGACCAGATCACCATCGACTCCGCCGAAATGACCAAGAAAGTCGGCGTCGCGGTCAAATGCGCCACCATCACCCCCGACGAAGGCCGGGTGAAGGAATTCAACCTCAAGAAAATGTGGCGCTCGCCCAACGGCACCATCCGCAACATCTTGGGCGGCACGATTTTCCGCGAACCGATCATCTGCAAGAACGTACCGCGCCTGGTGCCAGGCTGGACCAAGCCGATCATCATCGGCCGCCACGCCTACGGCGACCAGTACCGCGCCACCGATTTCAAGTTTCCGACCAAGGGCACGATCTCGATCAAATTCGTCGGCGACGACGGCAAGGTAATCGAGCACGAAGTGTTCAAGGCGCCCGAAAGCGGCGTCACGATGGCGATGTACAATCTCGACGGCTCGATCCGCGACTTCGCCCGCGCCTCGATGAACTACGCGCTCGGCCGCGGCTATCCGCTCTATCTGTCCACCAAGAACACCATCCTTAAGCAATACGACGGCCGCTTCATGGAGCTGTTCCAGGAAGTGTTCGACAAGGAGTTCAAGGACAAGTTCGCCGCCATGAAGCTCACTTATGAGCACCGGCTGATCGACGACATGGTGGCGGCGGCGCTGAAATGGTCGGGCGGCTATGTCTGGGCCTGCAAGAACTACGACGGCGACGTGCAATCCGACACCGTGGCGCAGGGCTTCGGCTCGCTCGGCCTGATGACGTCGGTTCTGCTGACGCCGGACGGCAAGGTCGTGGAAGCGGAAGCCGCGCACGGCACCGTGACGCGTCATTACCGCGAACACCAGAAGGGCCGCGAGACCTCGACCAATTCGATCGCCTCGATCTTCGCCTGGACGCGCGGACTCACGCATCGCGCCAAGCTCGACAACAACGCAGCGCTGGCGAAGTTCGCTGCGACGCTAGAGAAGGTCTGCGTCGACACCGTGGAAGCCGGCTTCATGACCAAGGATTTGGCGCTGCTGGTCGGCGCCGATCAGAAGTGGCTGTCCACCACCGGATTCCTCGACAAAGTCGACGAGAACCTGAAAAAGGCGATGGCCTGACGGAGATTCCATGGTGGGGCAGCCGGCAAACCTTTCGAACCTACCCAAGGCGATTGCCGCCCCGGGCGAAACCGTGGTCGTGACGCTGCATGCGCAAGGCGCGCAAATCTACGAGTGCAAAGCCGGCGATAACGGACAGCTTGGCTGGGCGGCGCGCGAGCCGATCGCCACGCTCTTGCTCGACGGCAAAACCGTCGGCCGTCACTATGCCGGCCCGAACTGGGAACACACCGACGGCAGCGCGGTCGTCGGCAAGTTGAGCGCGCGGGCGCCCGCGCCCGGCGCCGATGACATTCCCTGGCTCAAGCTCGACGTGACGGAGCACCGCGGCAAGGGCCTGCTTTCGGACGCAACGACCATCTTGCGGATCAACACGCGTGACGGTGTCGCGCCGAGCGGGGCATGCGACAAAGCCGGCGCGCTGGCCAGCGTCGCCTATTCAACCGACTATGTGTTTCTGCGAAAGCCGTAGCTCCATCGCGTCGTAAGGCGGACGGCCAGGGTCGGCGCCCTCGCCGGTGACGGCGAAGCCGAAACGCTCGAAATAAACGCGATTGCCGGGCAGGTTTTTACGGACCCGTAACGTCAACCGCGCCGCTCCGATCCGGCGGGCTTCCGCTTCCACCGCCGCCATTAACGCGCGGCCGACGCCGCGCTTGCGCCAGTCCGGCAACACCGCCATGCGCGTGAGATAAAGCGCGCCGTCTTTGCGCGCGCAAAAAATACTGCCGATGATGTCGCCGCCCGCCTGCGCGACCAGAAAAGTTTCGCTGCGGAAGCGCGCGGTCAGGTGCTCAAGCGTCTCGTTGAGCACGCCGGATGGCGGCTCGAAGTCGCGGAATGCGCTGTGCACGACGGCAAGCAGTTCGTCGAGCCGCTCGGCTTTGTCCCAATGCGTGACGGTGAACGCGGTCACGATGCCTACGCGCCAGCGAGCGCGGCTTCGATCGCCTTGAGCGCATCCTCGGCCTTGGAGCCGTCCGGGCCGCCGGCTTGCGCCATGTCGGGACGGCCGCCGCCGCCTTTGCCGCCCAGCACTTCGGCGCCCTTTTTGACGAGGTCGACCGCGTTGAAGCGCTTGGTGAGATCGTCGGTGACGCCGACCACGATGCCGGCCTTGCCGTCTTCGCTCAGACCCACGATGGCCACGACGCCGGAACCGACCTGCTTTTTACCCTCGTCGGCCAGGCTGCGCAGGTCCTTGAGCTCGATGCCGGTGACGGAACGCGCGATCAGTTTCACGCCGTTGACCTGGCGTACGCCATCGTCGGCGTTTTTGGCTCTAGCGCCGCCGCCCATGGCAAGTTTCTTGCGCGCGTCGGTGAGCTCGCGCTCAAGCTTCTTGCGTTCCTCGAACACGGCAGTGACCCGCGTCGGAAGCTCGTCCAATGGCGCTTTGAATGCTGCCGCTACCATTTTGGCGATTTGAGCCTGATGGTCCGCGGATTTGCGCGCCATGCGGCCGGTCAGCGCCTCCAGGCGGCGCACGCCGGCGGCGACGCCGGAGTCGGTGACGCCGTTGATTAACCCAATATCCCCGGTGCGCCTGACGTGGGTGCCGCCGCACAATTCGACCGACCAGCCGAGCGTGTTGCCCGACCCCAATTCTTTGGAAGTATTGCCCATCGCCACCACCCGCACCTCGTCGCCGTATTTTTCGCCGAACAGCGCGCGCGCGCCGGAGGCGCGGGCATCGTCCAGCGCCATCAGCCGCGTGGTGACCGGCGCATTCTGCAGCACGACGTCGTTGGCGATGTCCTCGACGCGCTCGATTTCGTCGGCCGTCATCGGCTTGGGATGCGAGAAGTCGAAACGCAGCCGGTCGGGCGCGACCAGCGAGCCCTTCTGCGCCACATGGTCGCCGAGCACCTGGCGCAGCGCCTCGTGGAGCAGGTGGGTGGCGGAGTGATTTTGCCGAATACCTGCCCTTCGGTCATGATCGACCACCAGCAGCAGCGGGTCGCCGACTTTGACGGCGCCTTCCTCGACTTTCACCATATGGGCAAATAGATCGCCGGCTTTTTTCTGGGTGTCGGCGACAACGAGACGGACTCCGTCGCGGCGCATTTCGCCCGTATCGCCAACTTGTCCGCCGCTTTCGGCGTAGAACGGCGTCTGGTTCATCACCACCGCGCCACTATCACCTTTTTTCAACTCCGGCACTTCCTTGCCGTCTTTCACCAGGGCGGCGACCACGCCTTCGGCGCTTTCGGTTTCGTAGCCGAGGAATTCGGTGGCGCCGGTTTTCTCGCGCAGGCTGAACCACACAGTTTCGGTCACGGCGTCGCCCGACCCCTTCCAGGATTCGCGCGCCTTGGCGCGCTGGCGTTCCATGGCGTCGTTGAACGAGGCGAGATCGACCGAAATGCCGCGCGCGCGCAGGGCGTCCTGCGTCAGATCGAGCGGGAAACCATAGGTGTCGTAGAGCGTGAAGGCGGTCTCGCCGTCGAACATGGCGCCCTTTTTCAAACCGCCGCTCTTCTCGTCGAGAATGGCAAGGCCGCGCGCCAGCGTGGCGCGGAAGCGCGTCTCTTCGAGCTTGAGCGTTTCCGTGATCAGCGCCTCGGCGAGCACCAGTTCCGGGTAGGCCTGGCCCATTTCACGCGTCAGCACGCCGACCAGCCGCCACATCAGCGGGTCCTTGGCCCCTAGCAGCTCGGCGTGGCGCATGGCGCGCCGCATGATGCGCCGGAGCACGTAGCCGCGGCCTTCGTTCGAGGGCAGCACGCCGTCGGCGATCAGAAACGCCGAGGCGCGCAAATGATCGGCGATCACCCGGTGCGAGGCCTTGTGCGGGCCGTCAGGCGAAACCTTGGTGAGGTCGGCGATCGCCTGGATCAGCGTGCGGAACAGATCGATGGCGTAATTGTCGTGGGTGCCTTGCAGCACCGCCGCCATGCGCTCGAGCCCCATGCCGGTGTCGATCGACGGCCGCGGCAGATCGATGCGCTTGCCGGGCGCCTGCTGGTCGAACTGCATGAACACCAGGTTCCAAATCTCGATGAAGCGGTCGCCTTCCGAGTCGGCCGAGCCCGGCGGGCCGCCGGGAATTTTGTCGCCGTGGTCATAGAAGATTTCCGCGCAAGGCCCGCACGGGCCGGTGTCGCCCATCGACCAGAAATTGTCGTTGCCGGCGATGCGCAGGATTTTGCTGTCGGGCAGGCCGGCGATCTTCTTCCACAGCTTGAAGGCGTCGTCGTCGTCGATATAGACGGTGGCCAGCAGCCGCTCTTTCGGCAGCCCGTATTCCTTGGTGATCAGGTTCCAGGCGAGTTCGATGGCGCGTTCCTTGAAATAATCGCCGAACGAGAAGTTGCCGAGCATCTCGAAGAAGGTGTGGTGGCGCGTGGTGTAGCCGACATTGTCGAGGTCGTTGTGCTTGCCGCCGGCGCGCACGCATTTCTGCGCGGTCACCGCGCGCGCGTAAGGCAGCTTTTCCAGGCCGGTGAAGACGTTCTTGAATTGCACCATGCCGGCATTGGTGAACATCAGCGTCGGGTCGTTGCGCGGCACCAAGGGCGAGGACGCCACGACCTGGTGGCCGTTGCGCGCGAAGAAATCCAGGAAGCCTTTGCGGATGTCGTTGACGCCGCTCATCTGAAACGCCGGTTGGCCCGCCCCGATCCGGCCCAGGGAGAGGCTAAATCCCCGTCCGGCTTGATGTTTTGCTGGGGTGCTATTTAGCGGCGGGGGTGGGGGAAGTCTAGGAAGGCCCTCTTATCCCTCCCCTTCAGGGGGATAAAGGAAGCCCAAAACGCACATCGCCCCCGTCCTCGGTGGCGGCCGCTTTACGCAGCCGGGTGCCGACGGGGGCGAATGCTCTACGCATCACCTATGGAGACACGCATTACAGAATGGTGCGGCGGGTAGCACTGGGCGCCGCCGCTGCGCCCTACACTTATTGTTTCAAGCCTCCGCCGCCTCGTCGTCATCATCCTTGTCGGCGGTCTCGCCCGCCGTGATCGCCTCGGCGACGATGCCGGAGTTCGCCCGCACCTGGGCTTCGATCTTGGCGGCCATGTCGGGATGCTGCTTGAGGAAGGTCTTGGCGTTCTCGCGGCCCTGCCCGATGCGCTCGCTGTCATAAGAGAACCAGGCGCCGGACTTCTCGACCACGCCGGCCTTGACGCCGAGGTCGACCAGTTCGCCGACCTTGGAGACGCCCTCGCCGTACATGATGTCGAACTCGACCTGCTTGAACGGCGGCGCCAGCTTGTTCTTGACTACCTTGACGCGGGTCTGGTTGCCGACAACCTCGTCGCGCTCCTTGATGGCGCCGATGCGGCGGATATCGAGGCGCACCGAGGCGTAAAACTTCAACGCATTGCCGCCCGAGGTCGTCTCCGGCGAGCCGTACATCACGCCGATTTTCATGCGGATCTGGTTGATGAAAACCACCATGGTACGCGATTTGCTGATCGAGGCGGTGAGCTTGCGCAGCGCCTGGCTCATCAGGCGGGCCTGTGAGCCCGGCTGCACGTCGCCCATTTCGCCTTCGAGCTCCGAGCGCGGCACCAAAGCTGCCACCGAGTCCACCACCAGCACGTCGACGGCGCCCGAGCGCACCAGCGTGTCGGCAATTTCGAGCGCCTGCTCGCCGGCGTCGGGCTGCGAGATCAGCAACTCGTCGACATTGACCCCGAGCTTGCGGGCATAGACCGGGTCGAGCGCGTGTTCGGCATCGACAAAGGCGCAGATGCCGCCGAGCTTCTGGGCTTCGGCGATGGTGTGCAGCGCCAGCGTGGTCTTGCCGGAGGATTCCGGCCCGTAGATTTCCACCACCCGGCCGCGCGGCAGGCCGCCGACACCGAGCGCGATATCGAGGCCCAAGGAGCCGGTGGAGATGGTCTCCACGTCCATAGATTTGTCGTTCTTGCCGAGCCGCATGATCGAGCCCTTGCCGAACTGGCGCTCGATCTGGCTGAGCGCGGCGGTGAGGGCTTTCGACTTGTCCATGGACGGTCCTTCGACGATACGCAAAGCAGGCTGACTCATGTCGTGCTCCTTATGGCCGGGAAATTTCCCCCCGACAACGAAGGCCCCAGGAAAGCTCAAGGCCGCGCTGCCAGAATCGATCTGAGGACAGCAATGTACACTATTTGTTCTCCGTTCGCAATATGTTCTTTTAGGTATTTAGGCACCATTATACCCTTGGAACAAGTAGGGAAAAATGATGCCATTCCCCGTTCCGTATGTGCCGTAACCCCCGACTCGCTCTTGGCGTGTGCAGCGAGGAATGGGAGAAAGGCACATGCTCAGAAGAGATCTGGAACACAATTACGACTGGTTCGACGATATACGGCCTTCTGCCGAGCACTTTGCAGACGGCAACCGGAGCGCCATCATGGCCGATGCGGTAGTGAGTGGAACGCCGGCACGCGTTAGCGCGCCGCTAAAGCCGGCCTATATCGTGGCGGCGTTAGCCGCGATCGCCGTGATGATCGCGGCGATCCTCTCGCCCAGCCTGTGGCTTTTGGATTTCGTGCACGTGATGATCGGCGCGCTGTGGACCGGCATCGACTTGTTCATGGGCTTCGTGATCGGGCCGGTGCTGCGTCATGTCTCGTTCGATACCCGCCGCGCCATGATCGCCGGCATCATTCCGCGCACGCTCATTTTGATGCCGGCATTGTCCACCATCACCTCAACCGCCGGTTGGTTCCTGGCGGTGCGCCTAGGCTTTCTCGACCTCGGTTATCCGCAATTCTGGTGGGTGATCGCCGCGCTCGCCATCGTCACCGTGCTCACGGTGCAAGGGCTCGGCTATTTGCTGCCGATGAATCTCAAGCTATATTTCGAAATTCAGAAGGAGCGACCGGACCATGAGAAGCTCCGGCGCTGGATGCGCACTTATGTACGTGTCGTGGCTGTGCAGGGCACCATGCAGGTCGCCATCATCGTCGTCATGGCGCGCTTTGCCACCGGGTTCTAACATGGCTTCCATACCAAAATACCACTAGGCCGCCGCAAGAATACACGTTAGGGTAGTAGTGGGGATTTTGGGGGCATTTGAACTGGGGTGCCCTATGCGCTGTTTTCTCGGCTTGGCTGCCAATGCCATCTTGAGCGCGCTGGCGGGCTTCGGCGTCGCCGAAGTTGCCGCAGCCTTTGGTTATGCGCAGGAGTTTTATATCGCCGCCGGACTGATCGGCGGCTGCTTCGCCGGCGCGGCCGCATGCCTGACAGCCGATGCCGCCGGCGATACAGACGCCGCCGCCGGATTGCCGAAGGTCGTCGGCCTCGTTGGCACGCTGGCGGTTTGCGCCGCCGCTCTGCTGGGACACCTGTCGCCGCCCGCATTGAAAACGGCTGCCGTCGTCTTCTGGTTTGTCGGCCTGGGCACGCAGGCCTTGGGCCTCGCCATGGCATTCGCCAAGCACCGGGCCGGCAACGCATCCAAACGCCTGCATCGGCCGGATCGCCAAAAACCACGCGGCGCTTGACCGCCCCGGCCTCAGCCCGGACTATCGCAACGGACGCACCACGATGCCCGGGGTGATGGAATGCCGCGCGAACCCAATGCGGTCGATTTCTGGCGCGGCTTTGCGCTGATCACCATCTTCATCGACCACATCCCCGGCCTGGTCTACGGCAAATACACGCTGATCAATTTCTCGATCTCGGACGCCGCCGACCTGTTCGTGTTCCTCGCCGGCTGGTCGCTGCGGCTGATGGCCGACGGCGGCGGCCGCCATATGCCGACGCGCGACGTCATGCTGCGGCTGTTCGGCCGCGCGCTGGAAATCTATGCCGCGCAGGTGCTGATCACCATGCTGGCGATCGCCATGCTGGCGCTGACCTCGATCGAGTTCGACAATCCGCTGCTGCTCGAATGGCACAATGCCGCCGCCGTGTTCAACGATCCGGTGCCGACGCATATCGGGCTGGCCTTGCTCTCGCACCAACTGGGCTATTTCGACATCCTGCCGCTCTACGTGGTGCTGATGCTGATGGCGCCGTTCTTCGCGCTGATCGACCGGCTCGCGCCGCAACTGCTGCTGCCGGCCTCCGGCCGCGCTTTATGTGGCGGCGCTCGCCTTCCGTCTGACGCTGCCGACCTGGCCGGTATCGGGCACCTGGTTCTTCAACCCGCTGGCCTGGCAATTCGTGTTCGTGCTCGGCTTCGTCGCTGGCGCGCGCCGATGCCGGCCTCGGCGCCCTGGTGCGGCGGCATATCCGCTGGGTGCGCATCGTGGCGCTTGCCGCTCCTGATCTATCTGACTTATGGCCGTTTTATTCGACTGCCCTGTGGGATCCGACCGACGTGCCGGAGCCGAAGCTGTTCTTCCTGCTCGACAAGACCTAGGCGACGCCGCCGCGGCTCATTCAGTTCCTGACGCTGGTCGCGGTGTTCTCGGCCGCCTTTCGCTATATCCGCCGCTTCGCGGAGCTGCCTTACGCTGCACTATCCGGTGGATGCGCTTAATCCGCATGTTCGCGATGCTCGGGCGCAATTCGCTTTACGTGTTCTGCGTCGGCTCGCTGCTCAGCCTGACCGCGCAATTCGTCCGTTTCATCTACCGCGGCACTGTCGGCGTCGACACGGCCGTGGTAATTTCCGGCATCATCATCATGGCATTCACCGCATGGCTAGCCGAATTGCGACAACGCGCACGACCCGCCTCGCCTGCTGCCTCGCGCTCCTAAGCGCGCTGAGCGGCGACAGCGCCGGCGCAGGCGCAAACCGCGGCGCCGCTGCGGCGCCGTTGTCGAAAGCCTGCCAGCCGCGGCGCCAGCGCCGCTGACCGATGCAATCGCCGCTGCCCAACGTGGCGGCGGCGCTGGCGCAGCGCAAAAGCCTGCGCATCCTTGCCATGGGCGCGGCGCCCGGCCGCGTCAGCGCGCACGGCGGCGGCTACACCGCGCTGATCGAGGCCATGCTGGAACACGCGCTCAAGGGCATCGACGTCGTCATGATCAATCGCGGCGTCTCCGGCGAACTCGCCGCCAATGCCGCGACCCGCATGAACAACGAGGTCGCGCTCGAGGAGCCCGACCTGGTGCTCTGGCAGGTCGGCACCAATGACGCGCTCGCCTATGTGCCGGCGCCGAGAATTCGCCGCCACGGTCAAGGACCAGATCGATTGGCTCAAAGCGCCACAAGGTCGACGTCGTGCTGGTCGGCCTGCAATTCGCCAAGCAGATGCTGCGCGACGCGCATTACGTCGAGATCCGCGAGACCTTGCGCCAGCGTCGCGGCGCAAGGAAAACGTGATCGTGATCCGCTTCTACGAGGCGATGCAGATCATCAACCAGGCGCAGGCCGCGCGGCCCCGAGCCGGGGCCGAGGAATTCGAGCGCAACGAGGCCGGCTACAATTGCCTGGCGCAATACGTGGCGCGCGCCATCACGCTCGGCGTCTTCGCCAAGAACATGCCGCAGCCGGCCGGCCGCCCTGAACGCCGACGGCGCCTAGCGCGGCGTGCCAGCTAACGACGCCCTGATGCCCGCTCGCCGGCAATCGACCTCGTGCGGCGCGCCGGAAATGGGCGGCCGAATTTGCATTTTTGCAGTGCAATAGGCTATTGTTGCAGTGCAATAACAATGATGAGCAAAGCCGCGGGGGCCGGGCGCGGCGAAATGGAGTGCTATGCGAAAGACATTGGCAGTTTTGAAGAAGTGGAGCGCGATCCCGCTGGTGCAGTATTGCGCTGATCGCGGCGTGAGCGTGTTGTGGCTGTTCGGCCTGGCCGATCAGATCCCCGATCCGATGCAGACCGCGAAATATGTCGGCATCTCGCTGCTGATGGTGGCGGTCGCGGTGATTTGAGGCGCGAGCGGAGGCCCTCTCGGCTGTCATGCGCGGGCTTGACCCGCGCATCCATGATGACTCGCCCGGTCCTCCAGCCTTACCGAAAGTATTCCGCCGCCGAGCGCGTTCATGGATTGCCGGGTCATGCCCGGCAATGACGGATTAGACGTTGCCGTCGCGTCTCAACCCAAATTCAATTCCTTGAAGAAATCATTGCCCTTGTCGTCGATGACGATGAAGGCCGGGAAATCCTCGACCTCGATCTTCCAGATCGCTTCCATGCCGAGCTCGGGATATTCCTGGCACTCGACTTTCTTGATGCAGTGCTCGGCGAGTTTGGCCGCCGAGCCGCCGATCGAGGCGAGATAAAAGCCGCCGTGCTTCTTGCAGGCGTCGCGCACCTGCGCCGAGCGGTTGCCCTTGGCGAGCGAGATCATCGAGCCGCCGGCCGCCTGGAACGTGTCGATGAACGAATCCATCCGCCCCGCCGTGGTCGGGCCGAACGAGCCCGAGGCATAGCCGGCCGGCGTCTTGGCCGGCCCCGCGTAATAGATCGGATGGTTCTTGAAATAGTCCGGCAGCCCCTTGCCCGCTTTCCAGCCGCTCGCGCAATTTGGCATGCGCCAGATCGCGCGCGACGATCATGGTGCCGGTCAGCGACAGCCGCGTCTTGACCGGATATTTCGACAGCTGCGCCAGCACATCCTTCATCGGCCGGTTGAGGTCGACCTTGACCACCGCGCCACCCAGTTTCTCCTGATCGACGTCCGGCAGATATTGCGCCGGATGATGCTCGAGTTCTTCGAGGAACACGCCGTCGCGGGTGATCTTGCCGAGCGCCTGGCGGTCGGCGGCGCAGGACACGCCGAGCCCGATCGGCAGCGAGGCGCCGTGGCGCGGCAGCCGGATGACGCGCACGTCGTGGCAGAAATATTTGCCGCCGAACTGCGCGCCGACGCCGGTCGACTGCGTCATCGCCAGCACTTCCTTCTCCATCTCGAGATCGCGGAACGCGTGGCCGTCCTCGGAGCCCTTGGTCGGCAGCTCGTCGTAATAATGCGTCGAGGCGAGCTTGACCGTCTTCATGGTGAGTTCGGCCGAGGTGCCGCCGATCACGATCGCCAGATGGTAAGGCGGGCACGCCGCGGTGCCGAGCGTGAGCACCTTCTCCTTGAGGAACGCCAGCATGCGGTCATGCGTCAGGATCGACGGCGTCGCCTGGAACAAAAACGCCTTGTTGGCCGAGCCGCCGCCTTTGGCGATGAACAGCAATTTGTAGGCGTCCTCCCCCTCGGCATAGATCTCGACCTGCGCCGGCATGTTCGACTTGGTGTTCTTCTCCTCGAACATGGAGATCGGCGCCAGCTGCGAATAGCGCAAATTGCGCTTGAGGTAGGCGTCGCGCGCGCCCTCGGACGAGCGCGCGCCTCGTCGGAGCCGTCGGTGAACACCAGGCGGCCCTTCTTGCCCATGATGATGGCGGTGCCGGTGTCCTGGCACATCGGCAGCACGCCGCCGGCGGCGATGTTGGCGTTTTTCAGGAAATCATAGGCGACGAACTTGTCGTTCGGCGAGGCCTCCGGGTCGTCGAGAATTTTGCGCAGCTGCTTCAAGTGCGCCGGGCGCAGCAGATGATTGATGTCGGTGAAGGCGGCCTCGGCTAGCGCGCGCAGCGTCTCGTGGCGCGACCACCAGCACGTCCTTGCCCATGACCTTCTCGACCGTGACGCCGCCGACCTCGAGCTTGCGATAGGGCGTCTTGTCGGGGCCGAGCGGGAACAGCGGCGTGTGGTGGTAGGGCGGGTGTTGGGGTGGCGACGGGGGCGTTCATGGGGGGCTCTATCCAGTTGGCAACCTAGTCTTAGCGCGTCCTCCTTACCCCGTCATGGCCGGGCTTGTCCCGGCCATCCACTCCTTGCTGCCATGCAGACAAAAGACGCGAGTACCAGGCGCTAGGCCGAGCATGATTACTTCGCTCCTGCGCTAGTACTTAATCGCTCGGATTGGTAGCCCAAATAACGTATCATTCAATTTTTTCATCGGAAACTTTACAAACTTAATCTCTGATAGCAGAAACGCGTAAATGCTAATTGCAGCTATTGCTTTGCCACGTTTCGAATCCACATCAAATGAAATCCGCCAACTCCTAATATCTAGGCTCAGGACCCATTAAAGTTCTTGCGGATCATTTGAACGATTGATTTAATGGCGGCGCGAGGAGGCGCGGCCATGAATGATTTGTTCTTGCTTTCGGAGGCGCAGATGCGCCGGATTGAGCCATATTTTCCGCTCTCCCATGGGATTCCAAGGGTGGATGACCGGCGGGTTATCAGCGGAATTGTCTTTGTCATCCGCAATGGGCTGCGCTGGCGCGATGCGCCGCGCGACTACGGTCCGCACAAGACGATCTATAATCGGTTCGTACGCTGGAGCCGTCTTGGCGTGTTCAACAAGATTTTCGCGGAGCTGGCGCGCAAGGCTGGCAAGCCGCGCCGGCTGATGATCGATACAACCCATCTGAAAGCCCATCGCACGGCCGCGAGCCTTTTAAAAAAGGGTCTGTTCCCAGACGTATCGGGCGCACGAAAGGCGGCCTGAACTCAAAACTGCACGCTGTGTGCGATGGCCACGGACGGCCGCTGATCATGCTGCTCAGCGAAGGCCAGATGAGCGACTACAAAGGCGCGGCGCTGATGTTAACTGCCCTGCCGAATGCCAAGGAGCTTCTCGGCGACAAAGGCTACGACGCGGATTGGTTCCGCCAGGCTCTCGCCGAACGTGAAATCACAGCCTGCATCCCGTCAAAATCCAATCGCAAAAAACCTATCAAACATGACCCTATGCTCTACCGTCAGCGCCACAAAATCGAGAATATGTTTGGCAGGCTCAAGGACTGGCGACGTATCCACACCCGTTACGACCGATGCGCACATACCTTCATGTCAGCAATCTGCATCGCAGCCGTCGTCATCTTCTGGCTATGATCAATGAGTCCTGACCCTAGGTGGGACATCGCATTTAGTCTCTCAAGCCGCATCCATAACCGATTATCGTGCAATTTTAGATTTTGCGGCGCGTGTGCGAAAACATTGCGAATTTCATTTATTATTGAAAGGTCATTCCTGATCAATGGCCCAATAATTCCGAGCGCATATGCGACGCGAATTCTTGCTCAGAACCCACTAAGCGGACCTGTCCCGCTAAATATTGCGTTATATTCATCTGGTTTAAGGCGTCGCATCCTAGACTTAATCGCCCTCTCCAACCCCACATCAATAAGCGAAGCCAAAGTAATCACCGCAACGCGATCATCTCGGTGGTCTATCACGCGTGAAATAATTTCTCGATTCCGCTCGTGCGGAATGCGTTTCTTTCCGATATGTCTGGCCTGCACCCGGTTTGGTTGACACCCGCCTAAGCTAATCCCGCCTGCCTCTCGAACTCCATAGGGCTCATATAGCCGATCGTCGAGTGCCGGCGTTTCGGATTGTAGAAGCGTTCGATGTAGTCGAACACGTCGGCCTTGGCCTCATCCCGCGATCGGTACATTTTGCGCGCCGTGCGTTCGGTCTTCAGCGACGAGAAGAAGCTCTCCATCGCCGCATTGTCCCAGACGTTGCCCGAGCGGCTCATCGAGCAGATGACGCCGTGATCGGCCATCAGCCGCTGGAACTGCTCGCTGGTGTATTGGCTGCCGCGATCGGAGTGATGCAGCAGCGCATCGGGCTTGCCCCGCCGCCAGATCGCCATCACCAGAGCATCGGTGACGAGCTGCGCCGTCATCGCGGCGCTCATCGACCAGCCGACGACGCGCCGGGAGAACAGATCGACGACGGCCGCCACATAGAGCCAGCCCTCCGCCGTCCAGACATAGGTGAAGTCGGCGATCCATTTGCGGTTGGGAGCGGGCGCTTCGAAGCTGCGGTCGAGCACGTTGGGAGCGACGGCGGCAGCCTGCCGCTCACCCAGATCGGGCGGCAGGCGACGCCGTCGCGGGCGTGCTCTGAGAGCCTGTAGCCGCATCAATCGCTCGATCCGATGCAGTCCGCACGACACCCCTTCAGCCAGCATGTCGTGCCACACCCGCCTGGCGCCATAGGTCCGGTCGCTCGCGAGGAAGCTTGCGCGAACCTTCGCGCCCAGCTCTTCATCGCTCCGGCTGCGCCGACTGCGCGGTCGTGTCAGCCAGGCATAGAAGCCGCCCCGCGAGACACCGAGCGCCCCGCACAACCATCCCGCCGGCCAGATCCCCCGGTGCTTCGCGATGAAGGAGAACTTCACGTCGATTCCTTCGCGAAGTAGGCCGCGGCTTTTTTTAGGATGTCCCGTTCGGCCTTGAGCTTGGTCACCTCGCGCTTGAGCCGCGCGATCTCGGCCTGCTCGGGCTTCATCTGACCTTGGCCGGGAAAGGCCTGCTGCGGATCGTCCGCAAACGCCTTCACCCAACTGCGCAGCTGCGACTGATGCACACTCAGGTCTTGCGACGCCTGCGCATACGACACGCCGCGTTCCTTGATCAGCCGCACAGCCTCAAGCTTGAACTCTCGCGTAAACTTCCGCCGCTCCATGACGCACCTCCGGTTCCATTAAAACACCTAACTCGGTGTCTTCGGAACCGGGTGCAGGCCAGTCGCAATGATCTTGCCATGAGAGGCTCCTCAGCCGGTAGCCCGTAGGGCGGAATAGCGAAGCGTATTCCGCCCTCCTATTCATCCGGTACGTTACGTTTCGCTAACGCGCCCTGCGTCTCTCGCGGCCTCATGGTGAGGAGCGTCGCGCTGCGACGCGTCTCGAACCATCGAGGCCGCCCCATCCTTCGAGACGCGATCCTGCGGATTGCTCCTCAGGATGAGGCGGAGTGAGATAGCGCGCTCCCTGTTCGCTTAAAAACTCCATGACAATTTTAATCTTCGCGTTTGCGCCGAATTAGCGGGATGCATCTATAGGTTTAGACAGCTTAATATACTCGCCTTGCAGGAAAGCCACCATGCGCAAATTCTTTTACGGCCTCGGCATACTGACGGCCGTTGCCATCGTGGCCGGCGGAATCGGCTTTTTTATCCTGGCCCGCGACGGCGCCGCCCTCGACAAGACGAGCAAGGCCTATGTTGAGGATTCCGTCGTCGCCATAGCCGCCAATTGGGACGCGGATGAGCTTTGGAATCGCGCCAGCCCGCATTTGCGGACGATGATGAAGCAAGCCGACCTCCATGGGCTATTCGATGCCGCCAAGGGCGCGCTCGGGCCGCTGCTCGACTATCGCGGCAGCAAAGGCGAGGCTTTGATATCCGTGATGAACGCGCAAACCACGGTGTCGGCGAAATATGTCGCCAGTGGGCACTTTCAAAAGGGCGATGCCCAGCTCCAGATCGTCCTCGTCAAGCAGGGCGATGCCTGGATGATCGAGGGATTTCACATCAACTCGCCGGCGCTGATGCAAAGGCTTGTGGGCGTGAGGAGTTAAGACGGATCACACCGCCCGCACCTTCCCGGCTTCCCCCAACCCGCACTCCAGCGCCTTCCTGTCCCACTTCGCCAGATCCGCCGCCGCGGCGTAGCTGCTTTGCAGAAATTCCATCAGCGCGGCGTCGGGGTCGCGCGCCATGCGCATGGCGTTGTAGGGATAAATGAACTCGCCGAGCTCGGGCGAGAAAAACGCCGCGCCCGGCGTCACGGCCGCCTCGCTGAAACCTTGCGGCGCCGGATAGGCGTAGGAATAAAACGCCGGATAGTCGATCGCGCCGCCGCCCGGCCAGAAGCCGGCGCTCGACACCTCGTGCGAATAGGCCTCGCGCGCCACGCTGTCCGGCAGATGCGGCACGCCGCCGGGATGGGCCGGCGCCTTGCGCCCGGAAAACCGCGTCACCGCCAGATCGAACGAGCCCCAGAAGAAATGCACCGGGCTCGATTTGCCGAGAAAGCCGGTGCGGAAACGCGCCATCACGTCGCGCGCGCGCGTGAGAATACGCCAGAACCGGTTGGCGTAGTCGGCGTCGTAAGACGCGTGCCTGGTGTCGCGGTCGAACGGAATGCAGTCGGCGATTTCGCACGGCATGGTGCTTATTTTGACGGGGACGCCCAGTTCCTTCAACGCGATCATCACGTCGGCATAGAATTCCGCCACCGGCGTCGGCTTGAGCATGAGTTGGCGGAAATGGCCGTCGCTGGTGCGCAGCCACAGCACGTGATCAATGAAATCGAAATCGATCTCCAGCGTGCGGCCGTCCACCGGCATCGGCCCGGTGGTCAGCCCGCGCGCGGTGACGTAAAGCGCGACGTGCCAGGAATGATTGAGCCAAGGGGTGAGCTTAAGCCTTATTTTGCCGACGATCTGCGTCCAGAGCTGGAGCGTGGCGGCGGTGTCTTGCCAGGCGGCATAGGGCAGTTCGGGCCAGCGGCCGGGATCTGCTGTCATGGCGTCATCATGCAGCGCCCAGTGCGACCCGGCAATAACGCGGGAAGCGTGGCGCGGCTACCTCGCCTCGTGCACCTTGCGCACCAGCGCGCCGAGCTGCGCCATGCCGTGCACGATCTCGCGCTCGCGCTCGTCGTAGGCGATGCGCTCGAAATCGTCGGCCGTCTTGAGCATCTGGTTGCGGGCGAAATCGACGCGCAGGCGCGTCGCGATGGCGCGGCATTCCAGCGCGCGGGCGCGGAAGTTCAGGCTCTCCGGCCTCGGCCTCGATAATATCGTCGCGGGTGTCGGCATGCGTCCATCCAACTGGCCCCCGCGCATTCCGTTCCATGAGATTTTGGCGGCATCATGTAACGCCGGCCGCAATTGCCCTGACTTTGCCTTTTTGTCCCGACCCGGAGACGAGCGCCTTGCCACTTTTCCCCGACGCACGCTTGCGATAACCTTTGGTTGTAGCACCACAATATTCGAGGGAGGCGACCATGATCTTTCACCGCATTCATCTGATCGCGGCGGCGCTCGTCTGCGCGCTCGCCGTACTGCTGATCGCGCCGTCCGGCGCTTCGGCTGCCGGGCCGGGCAAGCAATGCGACGGCTTTATCGGCACCTCATGCGACAAGGGGCTGTTCTGCCAGAAGACGGCCGGGCATTGCTTCTTCTTCGACTTCGCCGGCACCTGCACCAAGGTGCCGCGTTTCTGCAACAAGATCTTCCGCCCGGTCTGCGGCTGCGACGGCAAGACCTACGGCAACGACTGCGAACGTCAGGCCGCCCGGGTGTCCAAGTCGCACGACGGCAAGTGCACGTAGGCCACCCGAAGGCGTAGCACGGGAAAAAACTCAACGGCTTTGGCCCGGTCTGTCCGGGCCAAAGTTTTTTAAGACGTTGACGAACGCATCCCCTTCTGGCATCCGCAACGCCCGTTCGCTGCAATGCAAAGCCCGCAATGCCCAAAAGACCGTTCCGCGTTGGCCGTTCGCATACCGGCCTCGGTATCTTCGCCACCCGGCCGATCCGCAAGCGTCTCCGGATCGCCGAGTACAAAGGCCGCAAGCTCGCCACCAAGGAAGCCAATAAAATCGAGGCGCGCGGCAATCTTTACCTCTACGAAATCAACAGCCGCTGGACCATCGACGGCACCCCGCGCAGCAATATCGCGCGTTATTTCAACCATTCCTGCAATCCCAACGCGGAAATCTACGACGTCGGGCACAAGGTGTTCATCCGCACGCTGCGGAACATCAAGCCGGGCGAGGAAATCACCTACGATTACGGCATCGACTATCTGCGGAACGTGATCGGGCTGCTCGAACTGCAAATGCGGCCGCTGCCGCCGGCGCCGCGCCCGCAAGGCCCGCGAGCGCCGTGCGCGGCTCAAGCGCCGACAGGCGCGGCAGGCGGGCAAACGGCGGAACAGACGCTAGAGCGGCTGCAAATGGGCAAGGCGGCCATACCCTTTGGCCCCTGCCCGGCGCTGCGCGGCCATGCTAGGCGGTGCGTCTTCGCTTGGGGCTCATTCACCGGTGACATCCGCTCGACCAGCGCCTGCCCGCCGCGCGCGCCGACCGCGTGCCGCGCGGCATTCTCTATATGATCGGCGCGACCGTGCTGTTCGCGATCTCGAACGCGTTGGCGAAATGGCAGATCGCCAGCTATTCGTTCGCCGAGGTGCTGTTCTTCCGCGCCGTCGTCTCGCTCGCCGTCTGCTCGATCCTGATTCTGCCGCGCACCGGCCTCATCGCGTTCCGTACCCACCGCCTGCGCGACCATTTCGGCCGCAGCGGCACACAGGCGGTGGCGCAGAGCCTGATCGTTATCGCCTTCTCGCTGATGCCGCTCGGCGGCGCCATCGCCATCAACTTCGCCTCGCCGCTGTTCGCCACTCTGTTCGCCGCGTTGTGGCTGAAGGAAAAAGTCGGCCTCGCGCGCGGCTGCGCGCTGATCGCCGGCTTCCTCGGCGTGCTGCTGGTGGCGGCACCTGGCGCCGACAGTTTCCGCGTCGGCGCGCTCTACGCGCTCGGCAACGCCGTGCTGTTCGGCAGCGTCACCGCCGCGGTGCGCGGCATGACCACCACCGAGTTGGCCGAAACTCTCACGCTGTACCAGATGGTGTTCCTGACTTTATTCTTCACCTGCGCGCTGCCGGTATTTGGTTTCACCTGGCCTAGCAACCTCGATTTGACCGCCATGCTGGTCAACGGGCTGTTCAATTCGTTGGGGCAATATTGGTGGACGCGCGCGCTGTCGCTCGCCCCGCCTTCGGCGGTCGGGCCGTTCTATTATTTCTCGATCGTGTGGGCGATGGGCCTCGGTTTCTTCTTTTGGGCCGAGGTCCCCACCTTCGCCTTGCTGGCCGGCGCGGCGGTGGTGGTCGGTTCGGGACTGTTCCTGCTCTGGCACGATACCGGCCGAAAGCCGCTGCCGGCGGATTGAGCGTACATCGCCGCAACAAGTTCAAGGGAGATAGTCAATGAGCCTGAAGATCCGCCGCGTCGTCACCGGCCATGATGAGCAAGGCCGCGCCAAGGTGCTGATCGACGAGCAGGTCAAGAACGTGTTTTCGCAGCGTCCCGGCGCGCACTACAGCGTGATCTGGTCGACGGAGGGTTTTCCGGCGGGCAACGATGGCGGCGACGACCCTTCGGCCAGGAAAATCGGCACCACGCTCGACAACGGTACGGTATTTCGCGTGGTCAGTTTCGGGCCGGGCGCGAGCCCGCGCAACCACCGCACCAACTCGATCGATTACGCGGTGGTGATTTCGGGCGAAATCGACATGGAGCTCGACGGCAGCAGCGTGCATCTCAAAGCGGGCGACGTGCTGGTGCAGCGCGGCACCATCCACAACTGGGTCAACAAGGGCAAAGAGCCCTGCGTGATCGCGTTCACGCTTGTCGCGGCGAAATCGGTGACGGCGGGCGGAAAGACGCTTGAAGCGCGGGGGTGAGACCCCGCTGACGCGGGGCCGCGGCGTCTTCGACTCTAAGCGGCCAGGCGTTGTGCGGCGCGTATAGGATCTTCAGTTGCAAACCGCGGCGTGCGATCGTCTGCTGTTGGTTCGGGCGCAACGTCAACCTGGGGCCGGCGCGCCTTAAGATTCCGGCGATAATGTTGCAGCGGCCGCTCGACGAAGAAATAGCTGGCCGTCGCTGCCGCGAGAGAAAAGATCAGAACGATCGGGACGACCTCATACCAGGGAAGCAAGGATCTGAAGAAGACGGCCGCTGGATAATGCCACAGATACACCCCGTAAGAGATGACACCAATGGCAACCAAAGGCCGCGCCGACAACGTCCAACTCACCCAGGAGTTTTGAGCGGAGGCCGATATCAAGAAGCCTACGGCAGCCAGCTGAGCAAGGGGCGACAACCATACCAAGGACCACGGGGCGCGCCAGAAACTGAGTGAGAGACAGAACACGAGCGCGATAGTCGCTAAAACACCACAGATGTTCGCTTTCTTGTCCGAGATCCGGTCCATGCGCGGGAGATATATTGCGAGCAGCGAACCGCAGATCAGTCCGCTCATGCGGGTGTCAAAGCGGAAATACGCCGCCGTCCAACCCAGGCTGTTGTATTCGTAAATCCGCCATGCGGTGGCAAGCAAGTAGAGACCAAACAGAGCGGGTAAGCGCCAACGCGGTTCGATGCGGGCCAGCAGCAGGATGGCAAACGGCCAGATGAAATAAAAATGCGCTTCGACCGAAAGCGACCATGTGTGCTGCAATATGACCGGGTTGTTCCAAAAAGCTCGCCCATAGTCGGACAGATATGATCCTGTCAGTGCAACGTCGCGGATGTGCGACCAGAGGCCGTATTGCGGCCAGATCACCGGCGCTATCGCCAGATAGGCGGCCAGCAGCAACAACAAAGCCGGGCCGAGCCGGAGCAAGCGGCGCAGATAGAATCCCAACAAGTCGATGCTACCGCGCGCCTCAACCTCGTCGACGAGGAGACCGGTAATCAAGAACCCACTGAGAACAAAGAAAAGATCGACGCCGAAGAACCCCGCATCGAATCCCGGAACGTGGCAATGATCTGCGAAGACTAACGCGATCGCGACCGCGCGTAATCCATCCAATGCCGGATTGTATCGAGGCGATAATTGCAACCCAACCCCCGCCTTGCCGGCGCTGCCCGTTTCATCAAGAAGCGGGCGCCGGCATTAAATAATTGAAGCGTCGTAATCATGCGTGCGCTGCCGAAAGGCCTAGATGGCAGCGCATCGACTGCGCAGAAAAAAGCAAAACTCTGAATAACGGGTTACCGCCGAAATGAAGGGATTTTATTTAAATGTGCGACTTCAGTACTCTTTCGGGTTTTAGTCCAGCCTGGCCATGCCAATCATCGACTCACCGATCTTTAATCACGATTACACGGCCTCGTTATCCAATTCCGGATAATGCCGGAAAATGCCAGACTCGTTGAACGCGATGCGCCGGCGTGAGCCAAGATAGGCCTTGATATTCGGACGCGCGGCGACGCGGTCACGCACGCCGACAATGCCCGGCGCTTTGCGCTCGATGGTCTTCATCGAACGCGGAAAGGCGTAACGCAGACCCTCGATCAGTTGAAACATCGACAGGTCAACATAGCTGATCTTGCGTCCCAGCACATAAGGCCCGCCGCTTTTCTTCAGCAGCTTTTCGAAATAGCCAAGATATTTCGGCGCGCGCTCGGCCAAGAAATTCTCGGCGAAGCGTTTGGCCTCCGGTTTCTGGTCTTCGTAATAAAGACCGCTGCCGACGGGATGATGCACGTCGTGAATTTCTTTCACAAAATCCGTCACCGTGAGCTGCAGTTGGTTGAGCCAGAGCCGGCCGGCCTCGTCGCGGGGCGCAAGTTTCAGGTGGGGCCCCAGGTAAAACAGGATATTGGCCACCTGCGCGATGACGAGCTTGCCCGCTTTCAGGAACGGCGGCGCGAACGGCGGATGTTTGTCGCGGCCGCCATCCATCATCGCCATCATCTTGTTCATGCCGCCTGGCTTGCGCGCGACGTCGTCGTATTCGGCGCCGGCATCCTCCAGCGCCAGCCGCACGAATTCGCCGCGGCCCTGGATTTCCGGCCAGTAGAAAAGCTGGTAGCGCATGGGACACCTCTGCCGCCGTTCATCGTTCGCTGCAGTCAACCAAAACAGATGTGGCCGGGACAAGCCCGGCCACACCAAAAAATCAGCGCCAAATTCAATTGGTGGCGAAGCAGTACATCAGCCCGTCGCCGCCGGTTGAACGCAAATCGGCCTGCGAGCAACCGCCCTCCGCGCCGCGCGAGGGATGCGACGAGTTCCAGGACTTCGAGGCGTCGTCGTCGCGCAAGCCCTGGCGGTCGTTGTGGCCGAGCATGACCGAACCTTGCGTGCTGCTGGTGTAGTTCTTGCAAGTCATGTCCTTGTCGGCCGCGAACGCGCTGCCGTCGGTCTGCGTCCCGGTAAGAATGTCGTGCCGGTTGGGCGTATCGCCGCGGCCGTTAATGACGTCGCCCTTCTCCGACAGGTTGTTTTGCTTATTGAGCTTGTTGTTGGCGCTGTGCAAATCGGCGACGCTTGTCGCGACCACCACGCCCTTGGCGTTCATCCACGGACCTTTGCCGATGCGGTCACGCGCGTTCACGGCGCCGGCGCCTTGCGTCGACAGATAGGCGTGCCAGGTCTTGCCGCCGGCGCCCGCGGCTTGCGCGAGAGTCCTGGCAATGCTTGTCGGCGCCGGCGAGCCCGCCAAGATCGGCGCCCTTGCCCGCCCCGACGCTGGTGACAAAGAAACTCATATTGGCTTGCTGCGCCTGTGCAGTCACCGCGCAGAATAGTGCAAGACACGCCGCCAGCGGCGCAGCCGTTCGTAGAGCAATCATTGGTAACCTCCCGGATATTGGCCAGGCCCGTCGCCCCGCCATTCGGGAGAGCATAACCCCGTTAGGCAGCCGCGAATTCCGGCATCACCAAAGATTGAGCGAGACGACCACGGCTAGCCGACTTTGGCGCCGTATTGCGCATCAGTCACCGCCTCCAGCCACTTCACGTGCTCGCCGCCCTTGGCCTCCTGCATGGCGATGTGTTCCATACCGTGATCCGGCGTCGCGCCATGCCAATGCTTCTCGTCCGGCGGAATCCAAACCGTATCGCCGGCGCGTACTTGCCGGATCGGCCCACCCCAGGTCTGCACGTGGCCGATACCGGAGACGATGTGCAGGGTCTGCCCGAGCGGATGGCTATGCCAGAACGTGCGCGCGCCCGGCTCGAAACGCACCCAGCCGGCGCGCAGCAGCGCGGGGTCGGGCGCCTGGATGATCGGATCCTGCCACACCGTTCCGGTGAAACTCGACGCCGGCCCCCGGCGCGACGGCCGCGATCCGCAAGCGATGATGTCCATGAACGCCTCCCGCTGAACTCTTTTACGATCACATTGTGTAGCACGGCCGGCACACATGCAAAAAGCCCGGCGTCGCCGCCGGGCTTTCTATTCAGCGAAGTTCTTCTTGATTAGGCCGACTGCAAATTGCCGGCTGCCTGCTTGCCACGTTCGGTGACGATTTCGTAGCTGATCTTCTGGCCCTCGACCAGCGAACGCATGCCGGCGCGTTCCACCGCCGAGATGTGCACGAACACATCCTTAGAGCCGTCATCCGGCTGGATAAAGCCGAAGCCTTTTTGGGTATTGAAGAACTTCACAGTTCCGACAGCCATCTCAGTTCCTTTCACGCTTTCTGTTGAACGCCGGCTCATTTTTTCGCGCCGGCGGCAACAATCCGAGTTTTTGGGAGATCACTTGAGGCGCAGCCCAAATCGGCAGCGTGTCAGCAAGTTCAAGCCGAAAACCATGTTGCGGGCGGCGGCATAGACGGATTTCGCCGTAAGGTCAACGCCATGCGCATTTCGCGCGGCGGTTACGCGTCATATCTCGCTTTATGAATTGGTAATGGCCGACTTCTATAGTCGATCCATGCCAGCGACGAGCGTTAATGGATTATGAATTTCTGGGCGCATTGAGACGGCCGACCGGTAGCGAGGCAAGATGTACAAGGAAAAGGAAAAGCGGGGAGCCAGGCGGCAGCCCTTGCGTTACAGCGCCTGGGTGGCGTTGGCCGCCGGTCAGCGGCACGACTGCATGATTTCCAATGTTTCCCAGTCCGGCGCGCGTATCGACGTGCGAGATCCCAGCGCTATTCCCGATCACTTCGTTCTGATGCTGACCAGCACCGGCTCGGCGCGGCGCTTCTGCCGCGTGATGTGGCGCGAGCCCAATCAGATCGGAGTGCAGTTCATGCGCACTCTCGCCGAGGCCGCCGAGCCTGCGAAACCAGGTGACGCGACAGATGGCGTACCCTCGCCGAGCGAGGCCGAAGACGCCAACCTTGAAGCGGTCAAGACCGCGTAATTGACACGAGCCGATCGGCCAGCAGCGCCAGCGCTCTCGCGCACGCAATCGACCTCAATCAACTTTGCCTGATCGCCGAGAAATGTCACGGCGTGACTGGAACCTATTCCGGCTCCGGAAATTTCCCATCTTGAGAGTTGACCGGGATGGATCGATGAAAAAGCTTATTGCTATAGCGTTCGTTTTAGTCTTCGGCACGGCCGCGCAGGGCAAACCTGCGCCGGTCGACCCGCATTCGATTGCGTTCTCGTCCGATCTGGCGATCTCGAGCGAACCGGCCGCCGCCACGCTCGAGCGGGATTATTTCCGCGCGCCGCAGGCGGGCTACGCCGCAAGCCGCGTTTTTCCCTGCCGTTTGCGCATGTTCGACAAGACCCGCCTGGCGCTATCGTGCCGCTGAGCGGGCGTGAGATTAGTCCACCATGGTCTCTTTGACCTTGGTGACGAGTTGCTTGAGCGTGAAGGGCTTGGCCAGGAATTCATACTTCTCTTGCTCGTCCAGATTTTTCTGGAACGCTTCCTCGGCATAGCCCGACACGAAAATGATCTTCACTTTCGGATCGCGCCGGCGCAGTTCCTTGAGCAGCGTCGGCCCGTCCATTTCCGGCATCACCACGTCCGATACCACCAGATCGATACGGTCCTGCTTTTCCAGGATCTCGATCGCTTCGACGCCATTGCCGGCTTCGAGCACGGTATAGCCGCGCGATGACAGCCCGCGCGCATTGAGCGCGCGCAAGCCTTCCTCGTCCTCGACCAGCAAGATGGTGCCCTGCCCGGTGAGATCGGCGCTGGCGGCTTTCGCCAAGGCACCGGCGATCGCCGGAGCCGCCGTGGCGTGAGCCGGCGTGAGCGCCTCATCCGCGCCGCCGACATGGCGCGGCAGGAAGATACGGAAGACCGTGTTCCCCGGTGCCGATTCCGCATAGATGAAGCCGCCGGTCTGCTTGACGATGCCGTAGACCGTGGAAAGCCCCAAGCCGGTGCCCTTGCCGACCTCCTTGGTGGTGAAAAACGGCTCGAATATTTTATCCATGATGTCGGGCGGGATACCGCTGCCGGTGTCCGTCACTTCCACCAACACATAGTCGGCAATGGGCATGCCTTTGTAAGTGTATGTGCCGCAGTCGGCGGCGGTGATATTGGCGGTACGGATGCCGAGCGTGCCACCGCCGGGCATGGCGTCACGGGCGTTGACAGCCAGATTGACGATCACCTGCTCGAATTGTGAGATGTCCACCTTCACCGGCCACAGATCGCGCCCGACCACGACGCCCGAAAACGTCACCTTCTCGCCGATCAGCCGCTTGAGCAGCATGCCGAGATCGCTCAGCGTCTCGCCGAGATCGAGCACCTGCGGGCGCAGCGTTTGCTTGCGCGAGAACGCCAGCAATTGCCGCACCAGCGCGGCGGCGCGGTTGGCGTTCTGCTTGATTTGGATGATGTCCTTGAACGACGGATCGGTCGGCTTGTGGGCGTTGAGCAAGAAGTCCGTCGCCATCATGATGGCAGACAGCACATTGTTGAAATCGTGTGCGATGCCGCCGGCAAGCTGGCCGACCGATTCCATCTTCTGCTGCTGCTGCACGCGGTTTTCCAGCGCGCGCTGCGCGGTGGTCTCCAACGCGTAGACGATGGCCGCTTCGCCGTCGCTATCCTTATCCTCGACGGCGGAGACGAAGAAATTCGCCGACTGCTCATGGCCCCCGACCAGCGCCGCCTCAACCGGCGCGATATCGCCCTGGCCCGTCGCCGCCTTGGCGATCGCCTGCTCCAGCGCCGGACGATCGCGCTCGGCCACCACGGACAGGATCGAGCGCCGGTCGCCCTTAAACATGGTCTCAAAGGCGCTGGCAAAGCGGGCATTGCTGCGCGCAATGCGGCCGCTTTTATCGACCGTGGCGATCGCCATCGGCGTATTCTGGAAAAACCGCATGAAGCGCACTTCGGCCGCGCGGGCGGAATCGCTGCCGTCGTCCTTGGCGCGGTTGAGCACCAGCGTGCGCGAGGCGCCGGCGCTGCCGTCGGCGCCGAAAGCCACTTTGTGGAACAGCCGCGCCGGCAACGGCTTGCCGCTGCGCGTTTTGAGATCGAGGTCGAGCACTTCGGTTTTGACTTCGCCGGGCGCGGCATTGAGCGTGGTGAGGAGCGCCGCGCCTTGGCCGGCGACGATGTCGACGAGCTTGAGCGAGCCAGTACCGACCTGGGCGAGATCATGATCGAGCCAATCCGCCAGCGTGGCATTGAGATAGACGATTGACCCTGCCGCATCGACCGAAAAGAACCCGGCCGGCGCATGGTCGAGATAGTCGATGGCGTGTTGAAGCTCCTGGAACACATTCTCCTGGCGTTCGCGTTCACGCGTCACGTCGGCGACCGACCAAACCGTCATGCGCGCGTCCTGCTTGGTTTCCCCCAACGGGCGAACACGCAGGCGCAACCAGCGCGCGGTCGCGCCGGGAATGCGCACCTCCTCCTGCAAGGGGCGGCCCTCGCGCGCCGCCTTGAGCAGGCGATAGATCGCCTCCGACACGTCGGGGTCGCCCACGAACACCCGCTCGATCGGGCGCACATCGTTATTGTCGGCCGCCCCGATCAGATCGAGATAAGTGGCGTTGGCATAGAACACGCGGCCCGACTGGTCGGTAACCACGATGCCGTCGAACGCGTTATCGACCACCGCCTTGAGCAGCGGGTTGGCCTGGCCGCGGCCGGACATCCGCATGATGCCCGAGGCCAGGGCAAACAGCGCGAACACGCCAATGGTACCAAGCAATGCCAAGAGCAGCAGAATGTAAGTTCCGGCGTAGCTATGATCGATATAGATGGTGCCGGCGGCCGCCACGATCAGCACCAGGGCAACCATCAGCACCAGGGCGACCGAGCCGCTGCGCGGAGCGCTTTGGCTTTTGTCGAACGCCTGCCGGCCAATTGCGCCACCCTGCCCGGGATCTTGCCCGTCGCCGCGGTCGATCGCCGGCGCCTGCTTTGGCTGTTCCTGGCCTGCCATGACTCCTGAGTGCCTTAACCAACCCTATCGGCGCAAGAGCCGCCTGCCGCAATCCCATGCCTTAAATTCATTGCTTTGGTTTTTGCGGCGGCCTTGGCACCGCCCGGCGCAGCCGCATGACATAGCCGATCACTTCTGCCACGGCTTTGTAGTGTTCGACCGGTATCGCCTGATCGACCTCGACGGTGGCATGCAGCGCGCGGGCGAGCGGGGGGTTCTCGACGATCGGGATTGAATGCTGGCCTGCGACTTCGCGGATCTTCAAGGCGAGCGCTTCGACGCCCTTGGCGACGCAGACCGGCGCCTCCATGCCGCGTTCATATTGCAAAGCGACGGCGTAATGGGTCGGATTGGTGATCACGACCGAGGCCTTCGGCACCGCGGCGATCATGCGCCGGCGTTGCTTGGTCTGCCGCACCTGCTTCATCTTGCCCTTGATGGCGGGATCGCCTTCGGTCTGCTTGAATTCCTCCTTCATTTCCCGCAGCGACATCTTCTGCCGCTCATGCCACTGCCGGTACTGGAACAAATAATCGGCAAGCGCCACGATTGCCATCATGGCGACCACGGCGCCGAGCAATTTCAGGGCCAGCGTTTGGGCGAGCGGCATCACCGCCGCCGGATCGGTGCGCTCGAGCGCCATGATGCGGCCGCGCTCGGGCCACATCAGCACCGTGAGCACACCGCCGATCAGCACCAGCTTGACGATGCCTTTGGCGAAGGTGGCGAGCGCCTGCTTGGAGAACAGCCGCTTAAAGCCCGCGGCCGGCGATATTTTGGAAAGCTTGGGCGCCAGCACCTCCACCGACCAGACCAATTTATGCTGGATGATATTGCCGCCGAGCGCCGCCAGCATCAGAAGCAAAAATGGAATAGCGATCGCCGCGATGACATCGGCGCCAATCGTCTGGAACAGCCGCGGCAGTGCCGGACCGCTCATATTGATGTCGTGCGCATTGGCGATCAGCCCGCGCATAGTCGTCGTCAGTTGCGACGTCATGCCGCCTGAGAACGTCATCAGCACCAGCGTGGCGCCGGCGATGATGAACCAGGTGCTGACCTCCTGGCTCTTGACGACGTCGCCGCGCTTGATCGCATCGTCCAGCCGCTTTTGCGTCGGGTCTTCTGTTTTATCGGTGGTATCGGTGTTGTCGGGCTCGGCCATAGGCTTGTCCGGTCAGGCGTGCGGCGCAAGATCGCCGAGCACGCCCTCGATATAGCCGACGAAGGTGCCCATCATGGCGCCGACCACCAGCAACAACAGCAGCAGGCCGAGCAGAATCGACAGCGGTAGACCGATGAAGAACACTTGCATTTGCGGCATCAATCGCGACAGCACGCCCAGGCCCAGATTGAACAGCAGTCCGAACACCAAAAACGGCGCCGATAGCTGAATGCCGATGCGGAACGCGGTCGCGACGATGCGGGTGACGTGCTGCGCCGCGTCCCCGACCAGCGGCATCTCGCCCGGCGCAAAGATGGTGTAGCTGTCATTCATCGCCGCGATCACCAGATAGTGCAAATTGGTCGAGAAGATCAGCGTGATACCGAGCAGCGTGAGGAAATTTCCGACCAGCACGCCCTGCTGGTTCTGGGTGGGGTCGACGGCGGTCACGAAACCCAGCCCCAATTGCTGGGCCACCACCGAGCCCGTCACCTGCAGCGCCGAGATCGCCAGCCGCGCGGTCAGGCCGAGAACCGCGCCGATGATGATTTCCTGGAACAGCATCACCATCACCGGCCCGAGCGCGGTCAGTTCGACGGTATAGGCCTTCTGATGCGAGGGCAGCAGGATCGCGGTCAGCACCAGCGCGATGCCCAGCCGCACGCGTGCCGGCAAGTTCAATTCGCCGACGCCGGGCAGCAGCATGACCATGGTGCCGACGCGGGCGAAGGTCAGCAGGAACGCGGCGGCAAGCGCCGGCAAAAATGAAATGTCGATTTTCATGGAGTCATTTCTTTTTGCGCATGAACTTTTTCCGAAAACCGGCAGCCACTTTTCGGGATCATGCGCTAACCGCTGACGATGCGGGCGGCGATCCGTAGCATTTCCGTGTGCAATTTCTCGGCCATGAACGGCAGCGCGATCAGCAGCGAAATGAAAATCGCCAGTATTTTCGGCACAAAGGCGAGTGTCATCTCCTGGATCTGGGTGACGGCTTGCAGCAGCGAGATGACCACGCCGACGGCCAGGCCCACCAGCATGACCGGGCTTGCGACGACGATGAGCGTGTAAATCGCCTCGCGGGCGACGTCGAGAACTTCGGGTCCGGTCATTCGCGCTCCACTCGTCTCCGCCGCTTTGCCTTTGCGCGGAGAGGAAAATCAAATCGGCATCTTCATGATTTCGTCGTAAGCCGCGATCACCTTGTCGCGCACCGCCACCACGGCATCGACCGCTACTTCGGTTTCCGCCACCGCGGTGACGACATCGACCATGTTGGATTTTCCATTGGCCAGGGCTTGTGTCTGCGCATCGGATTTGCGGCCCGTCTCAACGACGGCACCGACGGCATCCTTGAGCATAGAGGCAAAGCTAGCGTCGGTTTTGCCGGCGACGGCACCCGGCAGGTTGCCAAGCGCGTGCGAGGGGTCGGCGAGCCGCGCGATATTGGCGTAGGCGCTGGCGGCGGCGAGGGGTGAAGCCATGATGCGTTAGTCCTTATGTTTGCGCATGATCTTTTCAGAAAACCGGTTGCCACTTTTCGGGATCATGCGCCTTTCAAGTCTTGAGGATGTCGATGGTGCGCTGGAGCATGCGCCTGGTGGCGGTGATCACGTTGATATTGGCCTCATAAGAACGCTGGGCCTCGCGCATGTCGGTCATTTCCATGAGTGGGTTGACGTTGGGATATTTGACGTTGCCGTTCTTGTCGGCGGCGGGATGGCCCGGTTCGTATTTCAGCCTGAAGTCGGAATTGTCGATGCGCGTTTTGCCGAGCCCGACCAAATTGACGTCGAGGGTGCGATCGACTTCGGTCTGGAAGGTCGAGATCTTGCGCCGGTACGGCTCGGCGCCCGGGCTAGCGGGCGTTGAATCCGCGTTGGCGATGTTTTCTGAAATGATGCGCATGCGGCCGGCCTGGGCGCGCAGGCCGCTTGCCGCGATAGCCATGGTCTTGAGAAAATCCACGTCGTTCTCCTTCGGTCAATCGCTACGAAGTCCCGCCCTTGCCGAGCGCGAGTTTCAGCAGGCTGAGGCTGCGCATGTAGAGAGCGGTGACGGCCTGGTAGTCCATCTGGTTTGCTGCCACTTTCATCATCTCTTGCTCGAGGTTCACGGCATTGCCGGTCGGGCGCACCTCGTAATTGTTTTCACCTTTGGATTTGAACGGCGTGTCGCTTTGGCCGATCCCGGCGATATGGCCGTCTTCGGTGCGCAGCAGCGCGACGGTGGTGAGCGGCGGCGCGCTCACTTGCGTCGGCGCCTCGAATTTCAGCGGCGCCAGGTCGCGCGAGCGGTAGCTGGGCGTATCGGCATTGGCGACGTTTTCGGCCAGCACTTCCTGGCGCTGCTGGGCCCATTGCAGCTTGGTCCGCAGCATCGACAGGATCGGAATGTCAGTGATCGCCATGGGCCAGCCCTCGCAAGTCCCGTGTGCGGCCGCGCCGCACTAGGCAGACTTTGCCGGGCGTATGGTTAATGGCGGGTAAAAGAATAGGGATGGAACACCCTGCCCCCGGAGCCCGTTTACCAAGCACAAACAAGGCAAACCCGCGGTGGGATGGCAAAAGGCCTGATATTTGTTAAGGCTCTGTTAGTAATCCGGGCGGCAAATTGTGCTTTACGGAATTAACCATTTGGGCGATTCCCGTCCAAGGTGCCCCCGCACCAGCTACGGAGCGCTTTTGATGTTCGAGCTGTTCGGCCCCGATATGCCGCTGGCCGCGAAGTTCTTCATCGCATTTGCGGTGGTTCTCGCGCTGATCGGCCTGACCGCGTGGCTGGTGCGCCGGTTCGGCTCCAACCGGCTCGGCGGCAACGCGCGCGGACGCCAGCCGCGGCTGGCCGTGATCGACGCCGCCACCGTTGACGGCCGCCGGCGCCTGGTGCTGATCCGCCGCGACAATGTCGAGCACCTGTTGATGATCGGTGGACCGACCGACGTGGTGGTCGAGCCCAACATCGTGCGTGCGACTGGCGGACGCGACGTGGCGCGCGAGCCCGCCGCGCGGCAAACCGCAACGGTCGATAACTCCTGGCCGTTGCAGCCCTTGAGCGAACCGACGCCGCTCCCGCCGCCGTCCCGCCCCGCGCGAACGTCCGCCACCGAGGAACCGTGGCTGGCGCCTGAACCGGGTGCGCGCCCGCGGCCTGCCGACACCCTCCCCGGCCTGGCCCCCGAATTTCCTACGCGCCCCAGTGCGCCCGAGCCGGCCGCACCCGCGCCAGTTGCGCGCATCGAGCCGGCGCCGCGTCCGAATGTCGCGCCCGTCGTACCGCCGGCGCCCGCTGAGCCCGCCGCCGCGGCGCAGACCGATCACAACCTGGCCGAGATGGCGCAGCAACTCGAAGCCGCGTTGCGCCGTGGGCCCACGCCGGAAAGCCGCCCGCCGGTAACCGATCCCCTGGCCGCGCCGCTCGCCAAACCGGCGCCGCCACGTGACTTCAAGCCGCGCATCGAACCCAAGTTCGAGGCTAATCCCAAGGTCGAGCCGGCAGCGGCGGCCAAGTCAAATTTCGACAATCTCGAAGAGGAGATGGCCAGCTTGCTGGGCCGTCCGCCAGGAAAGACGTGATAGGCATTTCCGACCGCCGTGTCCGTCTTTTGACGGTGGTGGTCGGAGTAGCCGGGCTGATCGCGGCGGGCATGCAGCCCGCCAGCGCGCAGGACATCAGCGTCAACTTCGCACAAGGCAGCGGACTGACCGAACGCGTGGTCCAGATGATCGCGCTGCTCACGGTGCTGTCGCTGGCGCCGTCGATCCTCATCATGATGACGTCGTTCACCCGTATTGTCGTCGTGCTCTCCCTGTTGCGCACCGCGCTCGGCACCGCCACCGCCCCGCCCAATGCAGTTATCGTCTCGCTCGCGCTGTTTCTGACGGCCTTCGTGATGGGCCCGGCGCTGCAGAAGACTTATGAGACCGGCATCCGGCCGCTGCTCGCCAATGAGATCACCGCCGAGCAGGCTTTCGAGCGCGGCTCCGTGCCGTTGCGCGCCTTCATGGAAAAGAACGTGCGCGACAAGGACCTCAAGCTGTTCGTCGACATGGCGAAGGAGCCCGAACCGGCAAAGCCCGAGGACATCTCGCTGCGCGTGCTGGTGCCGGCCTTCATGATCTCCGAGCTCAAGCGCGCCTTCGAGATCGGCTTCCTGCTGTTTCTGCCGTTCCTGATCATCGACCTGGTGGTTGCCTCGGTGTTGATGTCGATGGGCATGATGATGCTGCCGCCAGTGGTGGTGTCACTGCCGTTCAAGCTGATCTTCTTCGTGCTAGTGGACGGCTGGAGCCTGGTGGCCGGCTCGCTCATTCAGAGCTACGGCACTTAGATCAATCGACGCTCGAAGTGCGCCTGCTGCACGCCTGTCAGCGCGCGGTGCGCGAAATCGATCCAGTCGGCGTTTTATCGGGCTTGCTCGGCGCCTTCTCGGGCGGCGCCGATTGCGAGGTCTTTTCTTTCGATTTTGCGGGGACGGCGGCGGGCGGCGCGGCTTTAGCCCCCGGTGAAATCGGCGCCGAATCCGGATAGCGCGTGCGCATATCGCGCAGGAAGGCATCGAGCGAATCGACGCCCGCTATTTTCTTGGCGATCTCCTGGAAGTCGGCGCTGGCGCTGCCGACCGGCGCGCTGACCACATCGAAGGCGCGGCTGTCCGGCGTCCCCGCCATCTTGGCGGAATATTTCTCGCGCAAGCGCGCCAGCCCAATCGGCTCCTCGCCGAGCGCATAGCCGATCGCCGCGCGCAGGATATCGAAGCGCTCGGTCTCGTCCAGCGGCGTGAAGTCGTGCCAACGCTCGCCGTAGAGCAATTCGATCTGCTCGGCGGCCGCGCGCCAGCGCCGCGCCGCCCATAAAACATCCGAGCGCAGGCGAATCGCCTCATGGCTGTTGATAGCGGCGATCAATTCCAGCGCGAGATCATGCCGGCCGACGTCGGACAAAGCGCGCGCCTCCAACAGCAGGCGTTGGTCGCGCAGTTCATTGGACAGATCCGCGGTGCGGGTCGTCTGCAGGGTGGAGATCGCGCGATCGGGCTTGCGATTCATGAGATAGATGACGGCGAGCCGGGTCGCGACCTGTGCGCGCGCCGCGCCCTGCAGGCGGTGATCGACCTGGTGCTGGAGCAATTCGGCGGCCTGATCGAGCAGGTCGACCGAGACCAGCCGGTCGGTGAGCCGGCGGATCATCTCGTCGCCGCGCCGGCCTATCGGTGTCAAATCCCGGTAGTCGTAGAACATGCCGAGTGCTTCGACCGGCGGCAGTGTGTCGGCCTTGCCGCCCATGAACAACTCGTCGAATGTCACCGCCGCTTCGTCCTGGATCGTGCGCGTGTAGTCGGAATTGGGATGCGACAGCAACGCCACGCGCCAGGTGTGGAGTTCTTCGCGGTAGCGCTTATCCAGCCTGTAAAGATGCGCGAGTAGCGCTAATCCTTCCGCTTCGGTCTCGTCGCCGCGCCAGATCGTGGTGAGCAATTCGAGCGCGTTGATCGCGTCCGGGCGAGGCATGTCGCCATTCTTCAGCTGGAGCGCGATCTCGCGCAATCGGCCGCGCGCGGCGGCGCGCCGGTCGCTCGAAGTCCGCAGCGGCGCGATAACTGGCGAGCGCATCGTAGTTGTGGCCGAGGGCCTGCTTCAAGCGCCCGGTCAGTACTGCCATGCCCGGCGCCATCTCGGGCGGCACACCAAGGCTTTCGATCTCGTTGAGGAGACGGTCGGCGCCATTAAAGTCGCGCACCTCGATGGCGGATCGCATCGCGTTGCGTAGCGCGAAGCGTTGCAATTCGAGCGGCAGCGCGGCCACGGCGTTGTCGACGTCCTTGAAGGCGGCGTAAGCCTGCGACCATTTTCTTTCGCGGGCATAGGCAATCGCGCGCCAGATCGGCGCATCGAGCTGGTTGCCGACCCGCGGGTTGGACAAATGCTTGAGCGCGTCGGCGGGCCGATCGAGCATGACCTCGGCGACCGCCCTGAGCACGGTGCCGGTAACGTCGTCGGCGCTGGTCTTGTCGGACAGCGCGACGTCGAGCACCGCCTTGGCTTCCGACGCCATTTCGCGGGCAAGATAGAAGCGCGCGAGATTAAACCGCGCCTGTTTACGTTTCGTCGGGGGCGCCATGGCGGCGGACTGGATGAGTTCGGCTTCGCGGGTGCCAAACTTGGCCTGACGGTCGAAGCCCCAGAGCTGGGTATCGAAGCTCAGGGCGCCGGTGCTGCTGTCCAACCGCCGGTCTTGGCCGATTGTCGACGACGACAGCGAGAGCCCGCCCGGACGGTCGATGACGATTTTGTCGACGGATAGTTCCGCGGTGAGATCGTCAGCGAGCGGCTGCAGTACCACGCCGTGGGTGGACGGCAGGGCACGCAATTCGACGAAATTCTGACCTTTCAGGAAACCGCGCGCCGGCCCGAGCGAGGTAATCACCATCAGCCGGTCGCCGCCGTGGTCAGTGAGCCAATGGAGCTTGCTCGGCTTCTCGAACGGGACCGTGATGCTGGCTCGGCCCTTACTGACGATGTTGCGGGCGATGATCAGCGGGCGGCTCGCCGTCGTGACGGTATCGGCGACGGTGACGTTCCAGCTTGGGCCGTCCGCCTCCAGGCTCACCAGGCGCGGGCGCTCCAACTTGAGGCGCACGATCGCCTCGCCGTCCGCGCCATGCTCAAGCACGGCGCTGCGTATGGCATGCGTGGGATCGTTGGCGAGCGCGCCGATATCGATCTTGGCCGTGCTGTCGAACACCAGCCAGACCGTATCGGCGCGGCTGAACACGGCGGCCGGCGTCGCAACGGCAAAGGGGAATTCGGCGAGCAACAGGTCGCCCGGCTGGCGCAACGTCACGACGACCGGCGCATCCGGATTGGGCGGCGGTGACTTTGTTTCGGCTATTGCCGGCTTGGTATCGTCTTTCGGCTCGGCGGCCTCGGCCGCTTTCTGCACCGCCTCCCCGGCCGGGTTGGTCGCGGCCTGTCCGGCCGCTGATTCCGCGGCGGCGTCTTTCGCGGGCACGGTCTCCGGTGGTTCGATGGCGGGGCCTGCGGGCGCCGCTGCGATAGCTTGTGGGGGCTTGACGCCCTCGCCCGCAACTTGCTTGGGCTTGGAGCCTTCGCGATCGACATCGACCACGATACTGCGGTCCTCGCGGAACGTACGCACCTGCGGCGCGCCCTTGAAAGCAAACGTGACGGTCGTCGAATTGTCCGCAATGTCGGAATCGATCGATTGCAGCGTCGCTGGCAAACCCGCTTTGGCATCCGCCAAATCCCATTTGATCGCCTGATCGAAATCGAGCGTCAGCTTTCCATCGGCGTTTTCGGGCACCACATTGGCCAGGTCCGGCATCGCGAAGACGTAGCGGATAAAGGTCGGCTGGGTCGCGACCTTGACGCGGAATTCCTGCGTCTTCTTCTCTTTGGGGGTCGCCCGTTGCAGACGCAATTGGCGTTCGGCTTCAAGCGCGCGGTTAGCGAGTTCAAGCACGACGTCGGATGGCAGGCCCGGCATGATGCCGGACCAGTTTGCCGGCAGCAGATCGACGTAAAGCTGTTCGGCGATGGGGGAGACGTTGAGCTTGACCTGATGCTTGAGCGCAATGCGGATCGAGGTGCCGTCGGGGTCGAGTCGCGCGGCGCTGATATAGTCCGCTGCGCCCCCACTGAGAGGATCGAGGGCAATCGTCACCGGCGCCTTGAACGTCACTACAATGATTGGATAATTGAGATTGACGGTGGCCGGCATTTCCTTTTCGAAGCGAAATGCCAGGCGCGCGAAGCCGCCGTCGGTGGTGACCTTGACCTCGCCTTTGACCCGGGTTTCGGCTTGCGCGCGTCCGCCGAAGCCCGGCGCCAGCAAGATCAGCGCTTGCACGATGACGGCCGTCAATATACGGCAGCCATGCCACGGCCTTCGCGCGTGCGGATGCGCGCGCGTCCCCGTTGGGCTGGGTGGCGATGCCGTCATGCAGCCGTTCCAGCCGGCGACAATGCCGGCGGTAACAGCCTAGGGTTTGGCGTTTAACGTCGCGTTAACCGTGCGGCTAACGGGCGCCTTTCTCAGGCACTCAGGTGCCGGCCGGCTTGCCTTCGATCTTCGGCAATTGACCCGGATTCTGCGATTTGACGTCCGCGCGGCGGGCCAGTTCGCTGGTGAGCCGCTCGGCCGCTTCCGGCGTCATCTGCGCCAGGATTTCAGACATTTTGGCCGGCTTGATCTGGCTCGCGACTTCGGCCTGGATCTTCATATCGAGCCGCTCCAGGATACGGGCGGCGTCCTTGGACTTCATATTTTCATACATCAAGACGATGTCTTTGAAGCGCTGCGCCTCCGCCTTATCGCGATTGCCCAAAGTGGTGTTGACGCGCGTCTCCACGTCCTTGATTTCAGCAAACTTGGCCTCCAACCGCTTCTCGGTGGCCTTCAGCAGGCTCTCGCGCATTTCCAGTTCGCGGCCGCGGGTATCGAGCTCCTTGCGGCGCTCTTGCAGGCGCTCAAGGACGGCGCGCTCGCCGGCCGAGGCGAGCTGTCCGGCTTGCATCGGCACCGATACGCTGCCGACCTCCAGCTTGGGCGGATCCGGCGCCTTGTCGGTGACCTTAAGCGGCGGGCCACTCGGCTTTTCCTCGCCGACGGAGCCGGTGATGTCGCCGGCATTGTCGCCGAAATTCAACATTTCCTTCGCCCAGGGCTGCTTGGACGCCGGCGCGGACGCTGCCGGCAGCGGGGCCCGTCCGCCGGCGACGACAATTTTCGGATAGTCGGGCACGCTCTCGCGTGTTGTGGCTTGCATATCGGTCCGGCCGGCGCCTTGCAGCCGTTCGGCCAGCGTGTAGCCGCCGTCGAACACCAGACCCGATACTTTGAGCGCGAATAGGCAGATGGTCGCCAGCAGCACGACCGGGATCAGCCGAAAATCACGCGCCCGGCGTCTCATGCGGCAAGACCGCGCACCCGCGCACGCGCGCGTTCGGCGAAAGCTTGCGCTGCCGCAGCCACTGTCTTGGCGTCGGGAACGCCGGCCGGTTCATCAGCCGGCCGCGCGGCGCCGGCGATGCGCACGAGTCGCGCCATTAGTTGCTCGCCGGCGGTGAGCTGGCGCTCGAGGTCGGCGGAGAACGTCTCCACCCGTTGCAGCCGTTGGCCGAGGCTCTGCTCGCCTTCGCGCATGGTCGATTTCAGACCGGCAATGGCGCGCTCGGCGATTTCGGTGGCGGTGATCAGTTCGGAAATGGTCGCGCGCAGCGTCTGCTCGTCGGCCTTGAGCAGGCGAAGCTGCTTGTTGAGTTTCACGCAATACAGGATCGTGAGCAGCAGCAGGATCGAGACCATGCTCTCGACCATAAATCCATAATGATAGCTCACGGCGTCTCCATTCGATTGGTGGACTCGTCGGCCTTCTCGAACATGGCGAACGTCGTCCGCGGTTTGCGCAAGGCTCTGGCGACCCGTACCGCGACGCGGTCGCCGACTTTGCCCATGCGGCCTTCGGTCAGCGCGATCTCGCCGCAGCGCACGGTCACCAGCGCGTCCGGTTTGATCTCAAGCGGAAGCGTGTCGCCGACGCTAAGGCTCATCATTTTGCGCAACGGCAGCCGCGCCTCATACAGCACGGCATCGACGTCGATCTGCGCCTGGCCGATTTCGGTCGCGAGATGGCCTTCCCAGATCGGATCGCGGCCGAACTTCTCGCCCATGAACATCTGCAGCAAGCGTGGCGCGGATCGGCTCGATGGTCGCGTAAGGCAGCAGCAGTTCGATATTGCCGCCGCGATCTTCCATGTCGATGCGCAGCCGCACCAGGATCGCGGCATTGGCCGGCCGCGAGATGGCGGCGAAGCGCGGGTTGGTCTCCAGCCGGTCGATGTTGAAATTGACCGGCGAGAGCGGCTTGAATGCGAGCTCGGCATCCGCCAGCACGACCTCGATCATGCGCTTGACCAGGTTGGTCTCGATCGTCGTGTAGGGACGGCCTTCCACGCGCACCGTGTCCTGTCCGCGCCGGCCGCCGAGCAGCACGTCGATGATCGAATAGATCAGGCTGGAATTGACTGTGGCGAGACCGAAATTGTCCCACTCCTCGGCTTTGAATACCGCCAGGATTGCCGGCAGCGGGATCGAATTGAGATAATCGCCGAAGCGCACCGAGGTGATGCGGTCGAGTGAGACCTCGACGTTGTCGGAAGTGAAATTGCGGAGGCTCGTCGTCATCAACCGCACCAGGCGGTCGAACACGATCTCGAGCATCGGCAAGCGCTCGTAAGACACCATCGCCGAGTTGATAATGGCGCGAATGCCGGAATTATCGCTCATCGTCACGTCGGTCAGGCTGAAACCGAGCATACTGTCGATTTCATCCTGATTGAGGATGCGCTCGCCGCCGCCGCCCTTGGCGGCCTGGGTGCCCTCGTTGTTCTCTTCCACCATTGCCGCCCATTGCGCGGCGGATTCGTCGGTGCCGGGCGTCGCTAGCGGCCCGGAGGCCGCCACGACCGGCGCCGTGGCCTCTTTTTCCATGGCCACGTCCCATTCTTTGGCGAGCGTGTCTTGATCGATTTTGTCTTTGGGCGCCATGGGCTAGATCGTCGTCCTTCGTTCGATCGAATGCGTGGTCACTGGACGACGATCTCCTTGAATAGAACGGCGGTGATGCGGTTGGGCGAAACGGCGGCATTGACCCGGCGGGTCAATTCCTCCTTGAGCCGGTAGAGGCCGGCGGAGCCGTCAAGATCGGTCGGGCGCAATTCGCGCAAATAAGTCTGGAAGGCGTCCAACACCCGCGGCATCAGCGGCTGGATCTGGCTCACCACCTCTGGGTCGGGGACTTCGAGCACGATCTTCACTTTGAGGTATTGCGTACGCTCGCTCGCCGGATTCGACAGGTTGACCAGCACGTCAGGCAGATCGACGAACAGCGCCGGTTTGACCGCCGCGTGCGCCGGCTTCTCTTGGGTGGGGCCGCGGAAGAAATAGAAATAGGCGCCGCCCCCGCCGCCACCGACCACCAGCAGGCCGGCCGCCATGATGATCATCATCTTGAGCGACGGCATCTTGAATGCCGGCAGCCAGCCCTTTTTTGCCGGAGCTTGGTCGTCACCCGCTTCCGGCTCGTCCTCGACCTCGGCTTCCGCCTGTTTTGCCTTGGCTGCCATGCTGACCCCGATCGAACGGACGGACCCGCGCGCAGCGTCCCGATGCGAAACGCCGCGATGGCGCGGACCCCGCGCTCCCCTGCGATCGAAGGTAGGTCGGTATGGTTAACAGATGCTTTCCCGGGCTTCCCAGGCCGGTATCTTTTGCCGGGTCGCACCGCCGGGAGGGCCGTTTTTGCCCCCGGTTAGGGTTCGACGATTTTAACTTAACATATTGATTTCATTAAATTTTGTTACTTGGCACGGCGGCTGCAATGACCCTGTAGCCGCCGGCTTGGGAGAGCTTGCGGCGCTCGTTGTCTGCAAGCTTGGCCTCGGGAGGGCTCAGGCTTTGCGGAAATAGAAGGGGAGAATACCGATGCAGAATGCGGTTCTCGTCGGACTGTCGCGCCAAGTCGCGCTCGCGCGCGAACTTGACGTGGTCGCCAACAACATCGCGAACCTCAACACCTCCGGCTACAAAGCCGACGGCTCGCTGTTTGAGGAATATCTGTCGTCGGCCGCGCGGGCGGACCAGACCGGCAGCCGCGTGAGCTTCGTGCGCGATCGCGGCATGTGGCACGACATGAGCCAGGGAACGGTCGAGCGTACCGGCAACCCGCTCGATGTCGCGATCGATGGCAGTGGTTTCCTGGTGGTGCAGACACCGCGCGGCGAACGCTATACCCGCAACGGCTCGATGCAGATCAGTCAGACCGGTCAGCTTGTCACCAGCGAAGGCTATCCGGTGCTTGGCGACGGCGGTCCGATCACGCTGCAGCCCAACGACCGGCAAGTTCAGATCAGCCGCGATGGTACGCTGAGCGTGCGCGAAGGCACCTCGAAAGTCGATTCGGTACGCGGCAAGCTCAAGCTGGTCACCTTCGATAGACCGCAACGGCTGCAAAAAGATGGCAACGGCACTTTCAACCCGACTGGCGGCGTGCAGCCGCAACCCGCGACCAAAGGCGCCCTGCATCCAGGGCGCCATCGAGAAATCCAATGTGCGCGGCGTCGTCGAGATGTCGCGCATGATCGAAATCACCCGCAGCTACACCCAGATCGCCGGCATCATGCAGCAGCAGAGCGACCTTGGCCAATCGGCGATCGACAAACTCGCCGAAGTCCCGAATTGACGATGAAGGGGAATTGAAATCATGCGCGCGCTGAGCACCGCTTCAAGCGGAATGATGGCGATGGAACTCAATGTCCAGGTCATCGCCAACAATCTCGCCAACATGACAACCACCGGCTACAAACGCCAGCGGGCCGAATTCCAGGACTTGCTGTACGATCACGTCAGCCGGATCGGCACGCAAACCTCGGCGCAGGGCAATATTCTTCCCGTCGGCATCGATCTCGGCTCCGGCGTCAAATCCGTCGGCACGCCGCGGCTGATGACGCAAGGCACGCTGACGGCGACCGGTGGCTCGCTCGATGTTGCGGTCCTCGGCGACGGCTTTTTCAAGATTCAATTGCCGGACGGCACCTACGCCTATACGCGCGACGGCTCGTTCCAGATGGATGCGACCGGCCGCATCGTCACGGCGCAGGGTAATGTCGTGCAACCCACCATCACGATCCCGCAGAATACGACGGGCCTGACCATCAACGCGCAAGGCCAGGTTTCGGTGATTCCGCAAGGCCAGACCACGCCCACGATCCTGGGGCAGTTCACGCTGACGCGCTTCATCAACCAGGCCGGCCTGCTGCCGCTCGGCAACAACATGTACCAGGAGACGCCGGCCTCGGGCACGCCGCAAGACGGCCTGCCCAGCACCGACGGCGCCGGCGATTTGCAGCAGGGCAATCTCGAACAGTCCAACGTCGATTCGGTCACCGAAATCACCAACCTGATCGCCGCGCAACGCGCCTACGAGATGAACGGCAAGGTGATCACCGCCGCCGACCAGATGCTGCAGTCGGACTCCAACCTGATGCGCTGAGGCATAATCATGATCCGCAATCTCATACTCGTTGCCACGATCCTCGCCACGTTCGGCGGCGTCCGCCGCCGCCGAGCAGGAACGCCCGAAGCTCAAGGCACAAGCCACCGTTACCGGCGAAATCGTGCGCATCGGCGATTTGGTCGATCATGCCGGCATCATCGCCAAGGTTCCGATATTTCGCGCGCCCGATCTCGGCGCAACCGGCTCGGTGTCGGCCGACGCCGTGGTCGAAGCGGTACGCGCCCATGCTCTGATCGGGCTCGATACCGGCGACGTCAGCGAAGTGGTGGTAACGCGCGCGAGCCGCGCGATCCCCGCCAAGGACGTCGAGGAGCGCATCGCCAAGGCGTTGTCCACGCAATACGGGCTCGGCCCCGCCAAGGACATCGTTGTGAATTTCGACCGCGAACTGCGCACGCTGCAGCTGGAGGCAACCGCCAAAGGCGAACCGCGCGTCGCCTACCTGAATTTCGACGCACGCAACGGCCGCTTCGATGTCACGCTCGACATTCCGACCAGCACGACCACCCGCGGCACTCTGCGGCTGTCCGGCCGCGCGGCGGCGACGGTTGAGGTCGTCACCGTGACCCGCCCGGTCGAGCGCGGCGAGATCGCTCAAGGCCGACGACGTGCATGGTCGAGCGGCGTCCGCGCGCCGAGACCGGCCGCGACATCGTCACCGATGCCGATCAAGCGATCGGCTTTGCCGCCCGCGCAATCGCTGCAGCCCGGACGGCCGCTGCGCATCGCCGACTTGATGCGGCCGGAACTGGTCCAGCGCAACGAGACGGTGACGCTGGTCTATGAGGTGCCGGGCATCACGCTCACGGTGCGCGGCAAAGCGACTGAAGGCGGCGCCGAAGGCGACATGATCAGCGTGCTCAACGAGCAATCCAAGCGCATGGTGCAAGGCGTGGTGGCCGGCCCCGGCCGCGTCATCGTCGGCGCCGGTCCGCCGCGGCTGGCTGCCAATCTTCCGCCCACTCAGACTGCGGACAGCGGCGATACACGTTGAAGGATAAAACGCGAGTAAGTCGAGTTCCTGTTCAATGCCAAACGAAACGGCGCCGTGGCGCCATTTGTGAAAGTAATGTCAATGAATGTTCTCAACGTGACGCGTCACGCGGTGCTGGCCGCGATCGCAACCGCGCTGCTCTCGAGTTGCGCCGCCATCGATCGGCTGAAGAATATCGGCCAGGCGCCGAGCCTGTCGGCGATCGACAATCCGACTTCGCGCCCGGGCTACAAGCCGGTGCAGATGCCGATGCCGGCGGCGCAACCCGCCTCGTACAATCCGAATTCGCTGTGGCGCAACGGCTCGCGCGCATTCTTCAAGGACCAGCGCGCGCACCAGATCGGCGACATCCTCACGGTGCAAGGTCAACATCACCGACAAGGCCAATATCGCCGACGAGACCCAGCGCACACGCACGTCGGCGGAAGATTCCGGCATCACCAACTTCTTCGGCAAATCGAAAATTCCCATTTTGAACACCGGCGTGCCCGGGCGGCTGCTGACGGCGGATTCGACCTCATCGAGCGACGGCAAGGGCTCGGTCGCCCGCCAGGAGGCCTTGCAGACCAACGTCGCCGGCGTGGTCACCCAGGTGCTGCCGAACGGCAACCTGGTGATCGAGGGCAAGCAGGAGATCCGGGTCAACTTCGAAATGCGCGAGCTGATCGTCGCCGGCGTCGTCCGGCCGGAAGATATCGAGAGCGACAACACCATCGACTCGAGCAAGATCGCCCAGGCGCGCATCTCGTATGGCGGACGCGGCCAGCTCACCGATGTGCAGCAGCCGCGTTATGGCCAGCAATTGTTCGACGTGATCCTGCCGTTCTAATCAACATAGGGTTCGGCTTGTAGCGTAGCTCAGGACTCCCGCGCCGTTTTCGTTTGCGCGAGCGAAGACGGCGTCAACGACGCGGCCTCCGGCAGCTCCCCAGCCGGAGGCCGTGGACGTTTTGGTACGGGGGAACAGACTATTGGTGCGGAGCATATAGATTGCCTGCCCGCAATCGAAATGCCCGGCGCTGGGCCGGGCATCACAACTTTTCAGAACGATCAGACGCCGCAGTTCTCAATCGTCGCGATAGACCCGCTCGCGCCGCTCGTGGCGCTCCTGCGCCTCCACCGACAGCGTCGCGATCGGGCGCGCTTCCAGGCGGCGCAGCGAGATCGGCTCGCCGGTCTCCTCGCAATAGCCGTAGGTGCCGTCGTCGATGCGGGTGAGCGCTTCGTCGATCTTGGAGATCAGCTTGCGCTGGCGGTCGCGCGCGCGCAACTCGATGGCGCGGTCGGTCTCCGATGACGCGCGGTCGGCGATGTCGGGGTGATTTTGGTTCTCCTCCTGCAGATGCAAGAGCGTCTCCTTGGCTTCTTTCAGAATGTCTTCCCGCCACGTGAGCAGCTTCAGGCGGAAATAATCCCGCTGGCGCTCATTCATAAACGGCTCTTTATCAGACGGCCGATACGTCTTGGTCTTGGCCAACATCCCACTGAACTCCCTGTCTTCTTTTATTATTGAACTGCGAAGTCCACCCTCCCGGTGCGGCAGGCTTATATACGGGCGCCCACGCCGGGACAATATCGGAATACAGCCGAATGGCCGGATGACTTATCATGATATTTCAGTGACTTAGGCCGTGCGGCCGCAAGCGGGTCACCCCGTCCCGAAGCGATAGCGCAGTCGACTTTGAAGAGTTTCGGAGATAGCGGGACGCTGAGCTAGCGAATGCCCGCCTTGGCCAATTCGACCGCCACGCGCAGATCGATCTCGCTCAACACCGTATTGAGCCCCGGATCGCCGGTCTCCTCGGTCAGCCCCTCGGCCACCACCTGCAAGCGCGCCAGGGTCGAGCGGTCCACGCTGCCGTCGAGCAGCGAGAGCTTGAGCGTATCGAGCACGTCGAGCGCATTGCGGCCTTTGACCACCGCGCGCTTCTTGCGCTCGGTCGGATCCTCGACACCTTGCAAGGCAATAAGCGCATCGACCGTCGAGATCGCGCGCAGCGATCCAGCGGCCGTGGAATTGCGCGGCTGCTCCTGCTCGCTGACGTTGAACGAGCCGCCGGCGCTGCGTCGCGCCGTGGCCGGCGCGGACGCCAGTGCAGCCCCGTTCGATCCGTAAATGCGCATCGCTGAATAACCCCAACCGAAACGTCGTCGGTCCCCGAATACCTCGGAACCTGAACCGTTATGGTTAATCCCCGGTAAAAGCCCCGGCAAAACTTGCCGCTTGGGCCCTTTCCTGCCGGTCCGGCTGCGGCCCAGGTTACCCGCGCCGATTCAAAAACCGCAGCGTTGCCAGCGTCTTGACTCGTCTCGGCACATTGGCACGGCGTTCGCATAACAAGTGTCAGTCGAACGTCACATTGGGGAGAGTGATGACGCGGACGTTGCGAGCCTTATTTCTGGCCGTGCTATTGACCGCGTTTGCTTCGGCGAACGCCGGTGCTGCTTCGCGCATCAAGGACCTCGCCAATATCGAGGGCGTGCGCCAGAACCAGCTCATCGGTTATGGATTGGTGGTCGGGCTCAACGGCACCGGCGACACCCTCAACAACATTCCCTTCACCAAGCAGTCGCTCACCGCGATGCTGGAGCGGCTCGGCGTCAACATCCGCGGCCAGACCCTGCGCACCGGCAACGTCGCCGCCGTGATGGTGACCGCCAATCTGCCGCCCTTCGGCACGCAAGGCACGCGCATCGACATCACCGTTTCCGCCCTGGGCGACAGCAAAAGCCTGCAAGGCGGCGTACTGCTGGTCACCCCGCTGCTCGGCGCCGACGGCAATGTTTACGCGGTCGGTCAGGGCTCGGTGGCGATCGGCGGGTTCCAGGCCGAAGGCGAAGCCGCCAAGATCGTGCGCGGCGTGCCGACGGTCGGGCGCATCGCCAATGGCGCGCTCATCGAGCGCGAGATCGAATTCACGCTCAACAAACTGAGCCAGTTGCGCATGGCGCTGCGCAATCCTGATTTCACCACCGCCAAACGCATCGCCGCCGCCATCAACGACTTCATGGGCACCCCGACCGCCGAGCCGCTCGATCCCGGCACCGTCGGCATCACCGTCCCACAGCAATATCGCGGCAATGTGATTTCGCTGCTCACCGAGATCGAGCAGCTCCAGGTCGAGCCGGACCAGGCCGCCAAGATCGTGATCGACGAGCGCTCCGGCATCATCGTCATGGGCCGCGACGTGCGGGTTTCCATGGTGGCGGTGGCGCAAGGCAACCTCACCGTCACCATCACCGAGACGCCGCAAGTGAGCCAGCCCTCGCCGTTCTCGCGCGGCGGCAGCACCCGCACCGTGCCACGCACCAGTATCGGTGTGCAGGAGGACGGCAAGAAGTTCGCGCTGGTCAAGGACGGCGTATCGCTGCAGCAACTTGTGGACGGGCTCAATTCGCTCGGCATCGGTCCGCGCGACCTGATCGCCATCCTGCAGGCGATCAAGGCTGCGGGCGCGATCCAGGCCGACATCGAGGTAATGTGATGGCGAGCGCCCTGCCCATGACCGCGCCGGGACTAAGCGCGCTCGACATGCTCAGCATCAATGCGCCGGCCGGCAAGCCCGCCCTCCCCAGCAAGGACAGAGCGCGCGCGGCGGCGCGGGACTTCGAAGCGGTGTTCCTCAATTCCATGTTCCAGCACATGTTTACCGGCATCGACGGCGAAGGTCCGTTCGGCGGCCAAGGCGCCACCGGCGTTTGGCGGTCGGTGCTTACCGACCAATATGCCAAGTCGATCGCCAAGGCCGGCGGCATCGGCATCGCCGACCAAGTCTACAAAAGCCTGATCGCGCATCAGGAAGCCCGGTCATGAACGCTCGCGCGCGCGAGACATCGATCGCCAGCGCCGGCGAGGCTGAGCGGGTAATTGCCAACCTCAACATCATCCTGGACCGCCTTATGGAGACGGTCGAGGAAGAAACCGCGCGCGTGCGCGCCGGACGTCTGCGTGATGCGGCCGAGCTAAGCGAAACCAAGTCCGAGTTCTCCCGTCACTACGCCACCGAAAGCGAGCGCGTGATGGCTGCCCGCGATTTGATTGCGGCTGCGCTGCCCGACGCGTTCGCGGCGTTGCGCAAGCGCAATGCCGCGTTCCAGGTCCTGCTGCAAACCAATCTGTCGGTGCTGGCGACCGCGCACGCGGTATCGGAAGGTATCATCCGCGGCATCTCCGGAGAACTCGCGCGCAAGCGGGCGCCCTCGACCTATGGCGCCACCGGCCGCGCCAATGTGCCGGCTGCCAAAGCGAGCCAGCCGCTGGCGATCAGCCGAACTTTATAAAGTCCAATGATGTAAGGCGGCGCGCTTAGGCCGTTTTCGAAACGACCAGGCCGGTCACCGCGTCGATCTGCGTGCCGTCGGCCATCGTCATGATATTGGTGCTGGTGTTGAGAAAAGCGCCGTTGCCCAGCTGCACGATCGACGCGGGGTCCACATATTTCAATCCGGTCGTGATGTCGTATTGCGTTCCGTCCGTCTCGGTGAGGATGTTACTGGTGGTGTCGATCGTCGATCCGTCGGGGAAGTAAATAACGGGATCGAGGGTGTTTTTCGGCTGAACTTCCTGCTGCTTCGCGGTCAGCTGATTCAGTGCGTCTTGCAGCTTTTTCGCACTGGCCTGCTGCATATTCGTCGCGGCGATCTGCGCGACCAGGCTGGACGCATTTGTCAGGTTGGTTTGCGAAATCGTCGCGAATGCATTCGCGGTATTGGAACTCTGCCCCAGAAACGAATTGATGCTGCCATCGGCGGTGGTGGCATTTTGCAGCATGCCCAACAGGCCGCCCTGATTTTGATTGTTGTTGATCGCGGTGATCGTATCAGCGATCCAATTCGTAGCCGAACTCGAGCTTGCACTCGAGCCGCTGCTCAGGGGCGATGCACCGATAGCCGAGGTCATTGGCGGTTATTCCTACGCGGCATAAGCATAGGTTAGGACGGTTAAGCAATCCTAACCGTTAGCGAATTGTTAATAGCGCCGATTAGCGCAAGCATGGCTGCATTTTGCCACTGATATCGATGAAATTCGTGGATCTCCCAGCGCAAAATAAGGGGCCAATTCAATTTAAAGTATAGCGATCACGCTAAGCCGGCGAGAAGGCATTAACCATACTCTTTTACGGCCCGTTTGGAGCCGTGTGCGATGACATTTACCGATCCAGTCGATCGACGCGTCTAACCGCCAGTACGGCATACTCACCAGAAAGGTACCTAAAGATGTCTAGTATTGTTCTCTCCGCGGGTGTCCGTTCGAACCTGCTGCAGTTGCAGCAGACCTCGAACCTGATCAACACCACGCAAACGGATCTGGCCACCGGCAAGAAGGTCAATTCCGCTCTCGACAACGCAAGCAGCTACTTCACCGCGCAGGGCCTCGACAACCGCGCCAACGAGCTGAGCGGCTTGCTGGACACCATGTCCAACGGCACCAGCACGATTCAGGCCGCCAATAACGGCATCACGGCGATCACCAAGTTGGTGCAGTCGGCGCAAGCGCTCGTCAGCCAGGCCCAGCAGGCCGGCAACACCACGACCCAGGCCGCCCTCGCGACCCAGTTCGACGCGCTGCTGACCCAGATCAGTCAGCTCGCTGGTGACTCGGGCTTCAACGGCGTCAACCTGCTCGGCGGTTCCAGCCTGACCATCAACCTCGACGAATCGGGCACCTCGAGCGTCACGGTGACCGGCGTTACCTACACCGGCAACACGCCGCTGAGCATCGCCACCGCGACCAACAGCTGGGCGTCCGCTTCCGACATCACCGCGGCGTCCACGTCCCTGAGCAGCGCCCTCACTTCGCTGCAGACCGAGTCGCAGACCCTGAGCGCCAGCCTGTCGACCGTGCAGATCCGTCAGGACTTCACGAATGCGATGATCAACACGCTGCAAACCGGCTCGGACAACCTCACTTTGGCCGACTTCGAACCAGGAAGGCGCGGACCTGCTTGCCTTGCAGACCCGCCAGCAGCTGTCGACCACCGCGCTGTCGCTTGCTTCGCAGTCCGACCAGAACGTGCTGCGGCTGTTCCAGTAAGCGTTTCGGCAAATCCGATACAAACGGCGGCCCTCGGGCCGCCGTTTTTTTGGCCCGATTTATTTATGGTTAACAAAATCATAATGCCGGTGAATTTTAACCGTCTATCAACCCTAACAACTCATTATCGGCGGCTAAGCGATTTGGCCCTGAAAAGGTGAGGAGCTTGCCATGAGTGACATTGTACTTTCGAGCGGGGTCCGTTCGAAATCTTTTGCAATTGCAGCAGACATCGAAATTGATCGACACCACGCAAACCGATCTGGCGACCGGCAAGAAGGTCAATTCCGCGCTCGATAACGCCATCAGTTTCTTCACCGCGCAGGGCCTCGACACGCGCGCGAACAACCTGAGCAGCCTGCTGGACTCCATGTCCAACGGCATCAGCACCATCCAGGCGGCCAACAACGGCATCACGGCGATCACCAAGCTGGTGCAGTCGGCGCAAGCTCTCGTCAGCCAGGCCCAGCAGGCCGGCAACACGACGACCCAGGCGACGCTGGCGACCCAATTCAACGGCCTGCTGACCCAGATCAGCCAGCTCGCCGGCGACTCGGGCTTCAACGGCGTCAATTTGCTCGCCGGCGGTACCTTGACCGTCAACCTCGACGAAACGGGCAATTCGAGCATCAGCGTGACGGGCGCCAACTACACCGGCAACACGCCGCTGGGCATCGCCGCCGCGACCAATAGCTGGGCGTCCGCTTCCGACATCACCGCGGCGTCCACGGCGCTGAGCAGCGCGCTTAGCTCGTTGCAGTCGGAATCCCAGACATTGAGCTCCAACCTGTCGACCGTGCAAATCCGCCAGGATTTCACGTCGGCGATGATCAACACGCTGCAAACCGGCTCCGACAACCTCACGCTGGCCGACAGCAACGAAGAGGGCGCAAACCTTCTCGCCTTGCAGACCCGCCAGCAGTTGTCGACCACCGCCCTGTCGCTCGCCGCGCAATCCGATCAGAACGTGCTGCGGTTGTTCCAGTAGCAGCCACCCTTGGCGGAAGCTCCGGGCCTTACGCCACATTAGCTATCTGAAGCGGTCGCAAGGAGCGGCACCGAATGGGCCTCAAGGTCGAGCTAAAACCCGGCGAGCGATGCATTCTCGGCGAATGCCTGATCACCAATGGCGATCAACGCACGCGGCTTTTGGTCGAGGGGCAGGCGCCGATCCTGCGCGAGAAGGACATCATGACGCCGGCGCAGGCCGACACGCCCGCCAAGCGCATCTATCTTTGCGTCCAGATCATGTACACCTCGCGCGATCCGCGCTTGCATCATGAAACGTTTTTCTCGCTGATGCGCGATCTGGTGCAGGCGGCGCCGAGTTCTTGGCCCCATATGCAGACTATCTGCAACCACATCCTGGCCGGCCAGATGTATCAGGCGCTCAAAAGCGCCAAGACACTCATAGCCTACGAGAAGGAGCTCATCGATCATGCAACAAGCAACCCGCGCCTACGGCAAGGTCGCGAACCAGACCGCAAGTCCGCGTGAACTGGAAGCCGATCTGCTTCTGAGCGCGGCCGCGCGCTTGCAAGCCATTCGCGACGGCTGGAATGACAAGAGTCCCGACCTCGACGCGGCGCTTCTTTATAACCGCAAGCTTTGGTCGGTCTTTGTCACCTCGGCCACCAGCACGGAAAACCCGCTGCCGGCCGGCCTGCGCCAGAACGTCGCCAATCTGGGAATCTTCGTGTTCAAGCAAACATTGGCCGTGCTGGCCGATCCGAAGCCGGAGAATCTCGGCTCATTGATCAACATCAACCGCGAACTGGCGGCAGGCTTGCTGGCACGTGCCTGAATCGCGGCATAGTGTATCAACAAAAACCGCGGCATCGGCCGCGGTTTTTTTATGCGCCTGAAGGTGCCGGAACGATTTATCCCGTGACCGGCGCCAGATAAGTCAGCAGATTAAGCTGCGCCATTCGCGCCGTTACCGTCAGCGATGCCGACAGGCTCGTCTGCAACGACAAGATTTCCGCCCCAACCTGATTCTGATCGACACCGGTGATCGACTGCAACATGTCGGTCAGCGTATTCGAGGTCTGCTGGTGCTGGCTTTGCGTCGTACTCATCGTGGTCTGGGCGTTGGCCAGGCTCGCCTCGATATCGGTGATATTTTGCACGCCCGGGGGCGTGCCAAGAGCCTGGTAAACGCGTTGATTGAGCGCGGTGTAGCTCGCCGCTGCATTCGGATCGCTTGCCGAGTAGGTGGTTGCGGCGAGCGTCGCGATGCTCTGGACAATCTGACGAATGCCTTGCTCGTTGGCCTGGGTCCCGTAGGAAACCGTCGTGGTTGGATCGATCCGCGCGGTTTGACTCGATCGCACCGAACCTGAGCCGGCAGCGCCGGTGTACCAGGATACCGTATTGGCGGCGGTTCCATTGACGAGTGACGTCGACGTCGCCGGCGAGCCGCTGACCCGCTGCGGCGGATCGTCGAAGAAGTCGTTGGATGCCGCCATCGCAGAAGCCGCCGACAGCGATGTCGCTCCAATTTGCGTGATGCCGGCGCTGAGTGCGGTCTGCAGGTTTGCCGCGGTCATTGCCGGGGTGGCGCCAATGGTGAATTGGTTGGGCCCGGGGGTGGCCGAAGTCGTCGCCGTGAGCTTCAACGTCTGACTGCTGCCGTCGGGCAGAGTGAAGGTGTAACTGATTGTATCGCCATTGTTCGGATTGCTCGCGCCCAAGGTAACCGAAGTCGTATCGAGCGCACCGGTCGGACCGCTAACCGTCGCGCCGGCGAGCGTCGAACTGACCCCGGAGAGCTTCAGCCCGAACGGCGATCCGGCGACATCTTCGTGGACTGCGACGGTCGTGCCCGAGAGGGCGGGAATGACCAGGCGCCCGAGACCATCCGCTCCGAGATCCGCCAGATTGCGCTCGGCAATGACCTGTTTGAGCCCCGCCTGCGATCCATTGCCATTGAGAATATGATCGGCCGTGTCGACCGACGGCTGATTCAACCCGTTGCCTGAAAACAGATAGCCGTTGGCGCCTTGCGTGTTGAGCAGACCAAGTATCTGGTTGAGTTGATCTTGCGCCGTCTTCTGCTGGGTGGTTTGACCGGTGCCATCGATCTCATAGCTCGGTTGAATCGCCGCGGATTGGGCGGTGCCGCCGACGCTGGCGATTTGCTGGAGCACCAATTGCTGCAAGCTGATCGTCGTACCGACATTCGTGATCGTGTTGTCGAAACCGCCGAGCGCGGACAACTGCGCGTTCAGGGCAACAGCAACCCCGCCTTGCGATCCGAGGCCAGCATAGCTATCCGCCTTCTCTCCCGAGCCGAGCTGGCGTTGCAGATCGTCGAGCTGCTTATTGATGTCCTGCGCCGATTGAATGAGCGGCGATATAGTCGAATTTGAAATTCCTGAAATCGTCATCACGCCCTCACGTCACATCTGCATCAATGCGTCGAGCATCGCTTTCACCGTCGACATCACACGCGCATTGGCCCCATAGGTGTTTTGCAGCGTGAGTAGGTTCGCCATCTCGGTATCGATGTTGACGGCCGACGTTGAATTGAACCGCGATTGCAGGGCGTTGACGACGATGTCCTGGCCCGATTGCAGATTGGTCGCGGCATTTGTCGCAATGCTTTGCGAGCTGATCATCGTACTTAGATAACCCGACAGCGTGCCCTGGTACGGCGAGGCGACGCCGCCGATGCCCGTTGCCGGGGAATACGTCAGCGAGGCATTGACGAGCTGGTTGTAGATGAAGTTCGGCCGCGTCGCGTCACCGGCCGGCGTCGACGCCGAATAGCTGACGAGTTTGGAGGGATCGGCGATCAGCGCGCTATTGACCGTGATGCGTCCAGCGTAGCCCGTGCTCTCGGCGCCGGCTCCCGTGATGGCGTCGGTAAATACGCTCGCACCGTCGGTGAACAGCGGCAGCGCGCCGGAACCGCCGGTCAGCGAAGTCGCGGTCTTCGTAGTCGAGGCCGAATTGACGGTGACCGCGGGTGTTCCGCTATCGAGCACTTCCAGCGTGTTACCCGTTGTGTTGGAAAACTGCAGTCCGGCCGCGCCGAGCGCGGTGTTGAGCGCGGTCGCAACCGCCGCCGGGCCGCCGGAAAAGCTAATGCCGATGACGGTGTCGTTCGGATTGGTGGTTGCCGAATTCGAAAGCGGCAAGGCCGAGGGATCGTCGACCCGCACGATCGTTATGTTGTGCTGGACGCTGGATGCGTCAGTGTAGCTGAGCTGGATCGTATTGCCGTTCGACAGGCCGCCGATGTCGACATCGAAGCCTGAATGGCCGCCTGAGGACGCCGCTGTTCCGGCGGCGGTGGTATTCGAAAGCGCCTGCGACATTTGCGTTGCGATTTCGTCGATCTGGCTTTGGGCCTGAACCAGCACCTTGTCGCGCATGTTGACATAACCGGCGATCTCGCCGGATTGAATTCCGCCGGCGGCGATCAGATCGGTGGTCGTACCCGATGGCGAGGTCAGCGTGATGGTGCCGAGCCCGCTTTTGGTCGGATCGGCATTCCATTGCAGCCCGGCCGTTATGGTGCCGGTTTGCGTGAAACCGAGCTGCGAGGCTTTATCGCCGACGAGCTGAATGCCGGAATTGGTCGATACGGTGACCTGGTCGTTGGTGCCATGGACGACGCGAATGTCCATCAGATTGGCGAGCTGGCTGATGTATTGGTCGCGCTGGTCCTCGAGCGTGGCCGCGGTGCCGTCGGCCGTTCCGCCGTTCATGAGCTGCGAATTTATATTCGCGATCTGCTGCAGGGCGTTGTTGGCTTGCTGCACGTCGTTGGCAATGCCCTGGTCGGCCTGAGCGCGCAGCGACTGGATATTGGCGGTCGCGTTGTTGAGCTGCTGCGCCAAAGCCTGCGCGCTGCTGACGGTCTGGCTTTGCGCCGAATAGGAATTGGGGCTGGTGGATAGCGCCTGCACGGCGCTGGTGAAATCGTTGAACACCGAATCAAGACTGGAGCTCGAACCGGGCTGGCCGTAAACCTGCTGAAGTTGTTGATAGAAATTGGCGTTGAGGTCGGCATAGGCGCCGCCGCCGCTTTCGGTCCACAATTGCTGTTGAACGAAAGTGTCGAGCAGGCGGTTGATCGACGAAACGCGCACGCCGTTGCCGTCGCTGCCGGAGCCGGCCTCCACTTGCGATACCGACTTGGTGATATAGCCCGCGGTCTGCGCATTGGCGACGTTGCCGGCGACCACCGACAGGCCCGCCTGAGTTGCCTGCAACCCCGACAGCGACGTAGCGAGCGCTTGCGTCAGACCCATGTGCCGGTCCCGATTACGCGCATGACCTATTCATACCGGGCGCTCATCGCGCGCTATCGAATGACATTCAGCAGGTCTTGCGACATTTCGTTGGCGGTCGTGATCACCTTGGTATTGGCCGAATAGGCCTGCTGGGTCACAATCAGTTTGGTGAACTCGGTCGCAATGTCGGTATTGGAGCCTTCGAGCGATTGACCTTCGATCTGACCCGACGCGCCGGCGAGCGCCGGACCGGAATCATTCGTCACCTGGTAAGCGCCGCCGACCAGGCTTCTGAGATTGTCCGGGCTGTTGAAGTGCACGAGCGGGATTTGGGCCAAATTGACGTTCTGGCCGTTGGAGAAAGTGCCGGTAATCATGCCGTTACTGCCGACAGCGATGGTCTGCAGTGAACCGGCCGCATAGCCGTTCTGTTGGATATTGTTGACGGTCGGCTGTCCGTTCGCACTGGCGAATTGAGTAACGCTACCAGCCGGGGCCACCAGCGATAGATTGCCGAGCGAGACCCCGTTGATGGTTACGCCGGTGAGCGGGATCGAGCCGACGGCCGGGGTTAGCTGGCCGGCCGTGTTAAATTTGAAATCGGTGCCGGCGTTTTGCCAAGCCGTTTGCGTGCCGACCGCCGTTGAACTCGCCTGATAAAACAGCTCCCAGGTGTCGGTGCCGCCGTTGGCGACGCTGTCGGTTTTGGCCCACCGGAGGTCTAGACTGGTCGGCGTTCCGGTAGCGTCATAGACCGTGATCGTCCCGCCGTTGATCGATTGGTTGATAAAAGTCGACGCGTCGGAGCCGATAACCTGGCCGGTTCCAGTGACCGTCGGATCGTGGCCAGTGGTAAAAGTTGTCGGATCGAGCAGTTCGGAGTTCGGCACCGAAGCACTCGATGCTCCCGTCACGGGAACAGATGGAAGATTTATCGCGTAGTTGACTGCCGTTGTGGCGCTCGCCGCCAGAAGATTGCTGGCAAATTGCAAGGGCGAGGCTGCGCTGCCGGACGGGTTCCCGGTCGTCGGATCGATCGGAATTCCTTCCAGGTAATAACCGGCACCGTTGACCAGATAGCCGCTGGCATCCAATGCGAAGTCGCCACGCCTAGTATAGGCTTCAGCGCCATCGAATGTCGGGGTGTTCCCGCTAAAACCGGTCGGTGCTTGCACGCTGAAATAGCCATCGCCATTAATGGCCATATCGGTCCCCGAGGTCGCGGTCTGGATGACGCCCTGCAAGGTATTCGATGCAATCGAACTTGACCTGACGCCGGCGGCAACTTGCTGCGACACGACCCCGCTGCCCGTGACCAGAGCCTCAAAACTCGTGTCGATGCCCTTGTAGGCAATCGTCTGAGAATTCGCGATGTTGCCTGAAATATTCTGCATGGCGAAAGCCTGCGACTGCAGTCCGCTCACCGCAGCGGTAAGAGCGTCGAACAAACCCATGACACCATCTCCACATTCGCAACAAAACAGCCCTGAGGGCGCGTGCGGACGATCCCGCGAGCGGATCGTCGCAATCCCTGTGCCATATGATTATGTAATTATATCAACTACTTATGAGGAGAGCGGGGTGTTCGTCCGGGTTCTTTCTGCCGCGGGTCGGCAGATTTTGCCGCTTTGGACCGCATGCAATCGTCACGTCACCGGACGGGCGGCGCGCGCGAGGAAATCCTCCAGCGCCGAAATGCAGGCGCGATCGCGATAGATTTTATGCTGGCTGTCCTTGATGCGAGCGCTCAGCGCCTTTCGCTCCGCCGGATTGTTGGCAAGTCGTACCGCGATCGAAATATAGTCGTCGAGCGTGGCGGCGATCGTTTCCGTAATGCCCATCATGCGCAAGATCGAAGCGCTGTGGATGCCGCGCATCAGCGTGCCCGGCATCGTCACGATCGGCAGGTTCTGCGGCAGACTTTCCAGCGCGGAGTTGCAGCCCGACCAGCCGATACTGTCCAGAAACACGTCGCATTGCCCGATCGCCGCGACGAATTGGTCGAGGCTCATCGTCTTCAGGAATACACAATGGTCGGACGCCTTCAGACCGACTTGCGCGAAGGCGCGGTTAAGCCTCGCCTCGAACAGATCGTTGACCGGCGGACCGCCGCCATGGCGCAGGAAAACGAACTGGCAATTGCCGGCTTGCTGCGCGATGCGGGCAAACGCCTGATCGTATTGCGGCAGATATTTGTACACCGATTGCCCGCACCAGAACACGGCCGCATCCGCGCGTAGCCCAAGCCCGGCACGCGTCAGGATCGCCGGCGTGGTCTTCACCGGTTCATAATAGATCGACAGGTTCGGCAGCCGGATCAGCTTCTCGCTGTAATGCCCGTCCCCATCCGGCGGCTCCATCAGGTCGCTGCTGAAGAAATAATCCAGCGTCGGCATGCCGCTGGTTTCGGGGTGGCCCCAGGAATTGCATTGCACCGGCGCTAGCCGCTGCGCGGCGAGTTGCAGCGAATTGGTATCCATCAAAAGCCCGGGATAGATCAGCACATGCGGCGCGTCGGAAAGGATTTCGCGCCGCCAGCCGTCGGTGTCGAGCGGCCGATGCACGAAGCGGTCGCACATGGCGGCGGCAACGTCGGTTTCCGCGTCATGCGGGCCAAGATGGTAGCCGAAAATTTTGAACCGCGTGCGATCAAGCTGACTGATCCAGCCCTTGATCGGAATCTTCCAGTTGGAATGAAGACGGAAAAATGCGCTGACGATCCCGACCCGTATCGGCTCGCCCGGCGCCGGCGGCGGCGGCAGGGCCGCAGCCGGATACCGGTTCGCCATGATTCGGCACACCATTTCGCCGTATGGTCTTTGCAGTTCGCGATCGTTCTGGCCTTGATAGGCCAAAAGAAACGGATGTTTGACGGCAAGCGCTTTCTCCAGATCGCCCTTCACTTGTCCAGCTTCGACATCGGCGCACAAACGGCGGAGATTTTGTTCGTAAGCCGCGCGGCAGCGGCCGATTTCCGCTTCGTCCGCGTAAAGGATCGGCAATTCTGCAAAACAGCCGGCAAATCTCGCCTCGGCATAATCCGGCTTGAGGGCGAGCGCCTTTTGGAAATCGGCCCGCGCCCGCGCGTTCTGATTGAGGTCGATGAAAATTCGGCCGCGATTGTAATAGGCGGCTGCGTCATCGGGCTTGAGCGCCAAAGCTTCGTTGAAATGCCCGAGCGCCTCGTCGTAGCGGGCAAGCAGGCACAGCACGTGACCGCGATTGTCGCGCGCTTCGCCAAAGGCCGGATTGATCGCGAGCGCCCGTTCATAGGCCGTGAGCGCCTCCGGCAGAAGGCCCTGCGCCTCCAGCACCGCACCGCGGTTATTGTGGGCTTTGAAAAAATTCGGCTGTAGCGTCAGCGTACGTTCGAAGCTCCTGAGCGCCTCTTCGAAGCGGCCGAGCGCCCGTAACGCGGTGCCGGCGTTGTAGTACGCTTCGGCATAGTCCGGCTTGATCGCAATCGCCTTGCGGCAACTCTCGAGCCCCTCCTCGTCGCGCCCCAGCGTCACCAGCGTGGCGCCACGATTATTGTGCGCCTCGGCATATTTGGATTTCAGCTTGAGCGCCTGCTCGAAGCTCTCGACCGCCTCTTCATGACGCTTAAGCGCGTCGAGGATGAGACCGTGGTTGAGCAGGATCTGCGGCGAGGGCTTGCGTGAAGCCATGGCTGCCGACACCAGCCGCAAGGCCTCGGCCGGCTGGCCGGCCGCAAGCTTGACCAACCCCATCATCTGCAGGGCGTCGAAGTGATCCGGCCGCACCGCCAGGATGGCGGCGTAGAGCCGCTCAGCCTCGGTCAAACGCCCCTGCTCATGCAGTTTAAGCGCCTGCGTCAGCGCCTGCGGCACGTTCAGCGGCTGCGGTTTGGGCTGTGAAAGCGGCATCCCGGCAGGGTTCTCCCTGCCGAGAGGTAAAATTGCCGCGCTGAGTCGTCTAGAGCATTTTCCGGCGAAGTGGGGACCGGTTCGCCGCAGAAAATGCGATCAACAAAATGTGGCTTAGGATTGCCCAGCCGCTTGCGGCAGGAATTTCAGGGACAACCCGTTCATACAGTAGCGCAGCCCGGTCGGCTTAGGGCCGTCATCGAACACATGGCCGAGATGGCCGTCGCAGCGGCTGCAATGCACCTCGGTGCGGGTCATGAAGAAGCTGCGATCGCTGGTGGTGCCAACGGCGTGCGGCAGCGGCTGATAGAAACTCGGCCAGCCGGTGCCGCTCTCGAACTTGGTGTCGGAGGAAAACAGCGGCAGGTCGCAGCCGACACACTCGAAGATGCCCTTGCGCTTTTCGTGATTAAGCGCGCTGGTGCCGGCGCGCTCGGTGCCGTGCTTGCGCAGTACGTTGTATTGCTCGGGCGTCAGGCGCTTGTGCCAGTCGGCGTCGGTAAGCTTCTTGTAATCGATGTCTTGTTTGGTTTCTTGCATTGTTGTTGTCATCGTTTCTGCCTTACCAAGTTTGCTGGTAGCCATGAGCGCGGACAGCGCCACGCCGGCCGACAACAGGGATCTCCGGTTGATCATCAGCTGTCTCCCTTATGCGAGCCCCAGATTTGCTCCAGCCGCTGGTCGCGGCCGCAATTCCACCGGTAGAATTTATATTTGGTGGGGTTCTTCAGATAGAAATCCTGATGATACTCCTCGGCCGGATAAAACGGCCCGGCTTGCACGATCTGGGTGTAGATCGGCTTCTTGAGTTCGGCCTCGACCTTTTTCTTGGACGCTTCCGCGAGTTTCATCTCCTCGTCGTTGTGCACGAAGATCGCGGTGCGATACTGGTTGCCGTGATCGCAGAACTGCTGGTCCTTCACCGTCGGATCGACGTGGCGCCAGTAATAGGTCAGCAGTTTCTCGTAAGAAACCTTGCTCGGGTCGTAGATCACCTGCACCGACTCGGCGTGCCCGGTGCCGCCAGCCGAGACCTGCTCATAGGTCGGATTGGCTACTTTGCCGCCGGTATAGCCCGACGTGGTCGAGATCACGCCCGGCACATGATCGAAGTCGGATTCGGTGCACCAGAAGCAGCCGCCGGCGAAGGTCGCCACCGCCTGCCCGGGTGCCGGCTGCGGCAGCGGCGCCATTTGCGCGGCAGCGGCGAGGCCAGCGAAGCCAAAAAGGAAGAGAAGTCCGGTTAGCAAGCGGCGCATCAAACCCTCCGAAAGTCGCGCGTTTCCCAAGCGCCTACATATAGCGTCTGCGCATAATAGCCATTCAACTTGCCATCACTCGGTCATCACGCTTGTGCGAGCCAAACGACCTTGCGGGGCTTTGCCACCCTGCATAGGGTGGCGCCGAAAATAGCAAGGATTTGCATGCGCTTTGAAGGCACCAAAGCCTATGTGGCGACCGACGACCTGAAAGTCGCGGTCAATGCCGCGATCACGCTGGAACGGCCTTTGCTGGTCAAGGGCGAGCCGGGCACCGGCAAGACCGTGCTGGCGCTCGAGATCGCCAAGGCGGTCGGCGCGCCGCTGATCGAGTGGCACATCAAGTCGACCACCAAGGCATTGCAGGGTCTGTACGAATACGACGCGGTGTCGCGGCTGCGCGACAGCCAGCTTGGTGACGCCCGCGTGCAGGACATCCGCAACTACATCAAGCGCGGTAAACTATGGGACGCCTTCGTCGCCGACGAGCGTCCGGTGCTGCTGATCGACGAGATCGACAAGGCCGACATCGAGTTTCCTAACGACCTGTTGCAGGAACTCGATCGCATGGAGTTCTTCGTCTACGAAACCGGCGAAACGGTTAAGGCACGCCGCCGCCCGGTTGTCGTCATTACGTCTAATAATGAAAAGGAATTGCCCGACGCCTTTTTGCGCCGCTGTTTCTTTCACTACATCCGCTTCCCCGATCCCGACACCATGACGGCGATCATCGAGGTGCATTTCCCCGGCATCAAACAGCGTCTGGTGAGCGAAGCGCTCAAGCTGTTCTACGAAATCCGCGACGTGCCGGGCATGAAGAAGAAGCCCTCGACGTCCGAGCTGCTGGATTGGCTGAAGTTGCTGATGGTCGAGGACATCGGTCCGGAAATTTTGCGCGAGCGCGATCCCAAGAAGCTGATCCCGCCGCTGCACGGCGCGCTCCTGAAGAACGAACAGGACGTGCATTTGTTCGAGCGGCTCGCCTTTATGGCGCGGCGCGAGGGGCGCTAGGCGCGCTATCAGTTCTTGGGTTGATCCGGTTCGTCTTGCATATCCGGTGGCGGTTCGCCCTGCGGCGGCCTCCGGGCGGATCGCTGCGCCGGCTTGGGATCGGGCAGGCGCACGCGCTGGTCCGCCTCAGGCTGGGCTTCTATTTGCGCCTCGGATTGCATTTGCCCATCTTCGGTCGGCGGCGTCAGCCAGCCCTGCTCCTTGACGTAGGCCACGATCTTCTCGCCGACCGCGCGGCCGAGCCGGCGCGCCGGCACCTCGACATCGGGCGACAGTTTCTCCGGCGGCGCCTTCTGCGCGGCCAGCGCCTCAGCGATCGCCGCGTTGCGAGCCGCCGCCTGCTTGCCGGCCGGAGGCTTGCCGGCGCTTTGGGTGTCCGCGCTGAAGGCCAGCAGCTGCTTCTTGCCGCTGCTCGAGAATGACGACACCGTCATGTCGACAGCGACGCGGCCGCTGCCGAACACCACCGGCTTGCCTTTGGCGAGCGCGCGCAGGCTGCTCGGCCGGATCCGCCCGTTGACCAGCAACGCCTCGTCGCTGAGTTTGAGCGCATCTTCGGTGCCGGGCTGCGCGTCGATCCCGGCCTCGCGCAAGGTGGCGACGATGGAGGCGACGATCTCGTCATTGACGCGCTCGACGGTACGCGGCTTGCGCTCGTGGGTCGGGAAAGCGCCGATTTTTCGCTCCAGCCGCGCGGTATAGCCGCGATCGACCACCGCCACCTCGGACGACAGCACGAAATCGGACACCATGATGGTTTTCGGCTTGGCCGGCGCCCCGCCGAAGCCTTGCAGGCCGCCGGTACCGGCGCAGCCGGCCAGCGCCAGGACCGCGATGCCTGCGGCAAGGCAGTGATGAATCGGCTGGTTCATAGCGCCGAAGTCTATCACAGATTATTCCGGCGTGGCTGGCGGCGCCGCGGGCTCTGCGGGCGCGGGCGGCCGGTCATGCCGCTGATTTTGCCCGCTACGGGCAGCGAGCCGCTCGCGCCGGCGCGTTCGCGCGCGTTCGCGATAGCGCGACAGCCCCTGCCCGATCCGCTCGGCCGGCCGCGCCCCCCAGTAAACGCCTTGCGCCAATACACGGCCGACCATGCCGCCGGCCCAGACCAGCTCGTAGGGCGCGAACATCCGCCAGGTCTGGTCGGTCTCGACGATGCCGCGCGCCACCAGCTCGCCGGCCATCGCCGTGGTGTTGAGCCCATGCCCGCCGAAGCCGCTCGCCACCCACAGGCCACGCTCGATCTCGCCGATCTGCGGCATGCGGTGGATCGGGCGGCCGAGCGTGCCGCTCCACAGATGCGCGATTTTGATGGGGCCCAGCGCGGGAAAATTGCGCTTGATATCGGCGACCAATCCGTGGCGCATGCGGCGCGGATCGGCAGCCCATGCCCGCATGCGGCCGGACCATTGCAGCCGGTTGTCACCGACGATGCGGTAATGATTGTCGGCGCGGTTGGTGTCGCTGACCGCGCCGCGGTAGCGCACCACCGAATCGAGCATCGCAATGGGCTCGGTCACCAGCACGAAGGTTGTGATCGGCAACAGCGTGGCGGCGAGCCGCGGCATCAATTCGCCGAGCTGCACGTTGCAGGCCAGCACCACGTGAGCCGCGCGCACGCGCCCGCTTGGCGTTTCGATGCGCTTGCGCACGCCGGCGGGATCGATCGCGGTGACCGGCGTCTGTTCGAAGATGCGCGCGCCGTTCGCCTCCGCGTCGGCGGCCAGACCGAGCGCGTAATTGAGCGGATGAATATGCAGGGCGCCGGGGAAATGCAGCGCGTTGAAATAGCGCGGGTTGGGCAACAGCTCGCGCACGCGCTCGGTCGGCCAATGCTCGACAGTGGCGCCGATCCAGCGCAGCCGCTCGACCTCGTTGCGGATCGCGCCGTCGTTGTCGGTCTTGGAGACGTGCAGCCAGCCGCTACCGAGATCGACGCCCGGCATGCCGGTTTCCTCGACCGCGCGCCGCACATAGTCGACGCCTTGCTCCGACAGCGCCCAAAGCTCCTTGGCGTGATCGAGGCCGATGCGCTCGACAATATTGTCGGCGCTTTCGCCGAAGCCTGGCAGCACGAAGCCGGTGTTGCGGCCGGAGGCCGCCCAGGCCAGGCGGTTGGCTTCCAGCACCGCCACCGACCAGCCGCGCCGCGCCACTTCGCGCGCTACGGTCAGTCCGGCAAGGCCTGCGCCGATCACGCAGACATCGACGTCGAGATCGAAATTCAGACTCGGGCGCTCCGGGCTTGCAACCCGCGTCGCCTCATACCAGCCGGCCGCCGTGCGATCGTCTTGGCTCTTCTCTTGGTCTCATCGGTCCTCAACGCCTGGCAGCGCATGCTAGACTGCCGCGGATTTCGAAATCGACGCCGTCTATAGCCCAACCCGGCATCCGTTTACACCATGCGCCGTCTTTTACTGCTTCGCCACGCCAAGGCCGAACGCTCCGAACCCGGGACGCAAGATCGCGCGCGCGTCCTGATCGAACGCGGCCGCAAGGATGTCGCCAGGATCGGCGCCTATATGGCGAGCCATGCGCTCGTTCCGGAGCGCGCCGTACTGTCGCCTGCGGCGCGCACGCAGGAAACCTGGAAATACCTGGGCGGCGCATTCAAGCCTGCGCCGGCGGCGATCTCGGCGGAGCGGCTCTACGACGCCGCGCCGCGCGACATCATCGGCATCGTCAAGGCCAGCCCGGCTTCAGCCCATAGCCTAATGCTCATCGGCCATAATCCTGGCCTGCACGAAGCCGCGCTGATGCTGATTGCTTCCGGCGACATCGATGCGCGCGAGCGGCTGCGCGAGGGGCTGCCGACCGCAGGCCTGGTCGTCGTCGATTTCGCCTTCGACGACTGGAGCAAAGTGCATCCGCATTCCGGCCGGCTCGAGCGCTTCGTCAGCCCCAAATCGCTTGAAGCGGCGGCGAATTAAGGCATCAGCCCACACTCAACTCGCCCTTGAAAATGTGCCATGATTGCCGCCTTGCAGCGAAAAAGAGGGGCGCTGTCATGTACAATAAAATTCTGGTTCCGATCGACCTCGCCGATACCGATCTCGCGAAGCCCGCCATCGAAACCGCGGTGTCGATGGCGCGCACCTCCGGCGGTTCGGTGCGCTTGGTCAACGTGCTGCCAATGACGCCGGTGATGCTGGCAGAATATGTGCCGCCGGATTTCGACGTGCAGCAGCGCCAATCGGCGGAAGAAGCGATGAAGCTGATCGCGCAGGAATGCGGGCTCGATGCCGCGCATATCTCCGGCACGGTCCGGCAAGGCGGCATCTATCACGAGGTGCTGGAAGAGGCGAAGGCGATCAACGCCGACCTGATCGTGATGAGTTCGCACCGGCCGGCCATGCGCACGTATTTCCTCGGCTCCAATGCCGGCCACGTCGTGCGCTACGCCAAATGCTCGGTGCTGGTGGTGCGCAACGCAAAAAGCTGAGGACCGGGGCGCTATGCGCGATCGGCAGATCCATTCAGCGCCGCGAGCGATTCCGCGCAGAGCTTGATGGGATCGCGTTCGCCCGCGCGCGCCATGCTGATGATGCGGGTGGCGATCACCTCCCTGACGCTCGTCGGTGCCGTAACTCCGCAAGACTTGAGTGCCCGCTCATAGGCGTCGCCCATCACGGAAATAGCTTCGGGGTCGAAAGCCGCCGCGGGTTCGATGAAATCGATGATCGTCGGCATGACTCTTCTCCGGTAACGAACTCAGCAGGCGTGGACCCGCCGATGAAAACTAGCGGCCCGGGCCTTTTCTGTTCGGTTCAAGGACGCCGAAGTCGGAGGATTTGCGCCCCTGCTCGGCCGCCATAAGCCCGGAATTGCGGAGACCGACCCTGAAGAGCTCGCGCACGGCAGCGGCGCGGCTTGGCATGCGCTGTTTGAAGCGGAAATCGTCGACCGCCGCCAATTCTTCCGGCGACAGCATGATTTGCAACCGCTCGCCGCGGGTGAGGTTTTCGTTTTCGCTCGTCATCGTAGGCCCCATTAGACAATACATCAAGGTAGTAACAAAACAATCTATTATAATAAAAACTACAGTATGTCAATTACTCATTTTCATAAATAACCACATCCGATATCCCTTAGGAATCGCGCTAAAAAATCAATAACTTACGCTGTGGAAATATGGACCGCGGTGCTAGGGTCCGGCATCGCCGGTCCATGCTTGGCACGCGTCCGGCGGCTGAGAGTCAGGTACTCCCGCCCCAAAAAACGGAGGGAGTCTGATGACCATGTACAAGCCAGCCACTCCGCACTCCAATTCAATCAAGCGGCCTGCCTGTTCCAAATGCGGAACGGCCATGCTGCTGTTCGGTATCGAAGCCGACAGCCCCGGCCACGAATTGCTCTCCTTCGAATGCCCGAAGTGCCACAACATCGAAACGCGGACCGGCAAAGCCGCGTAGACCGCTGCCCGCGAAATTGTCGTCAGGCCTTCGGCATCAGCTCGGCCGGCGGCGCCTCGGGGCGATAAAGGCCCGGCCGGTTGCGGCGAAAGAAATTGCCGCCTTGCCAAAGCAGCAGCAGGAGGAAGACGCCGATAAAGGCCGCGCCGCCTCTGGTGTCGGCCTGCAAGGCGCGCATGATGAGCAAGGCAAGACCGAGCGCCACGCCGACGAATATGATCAGGCCCGGCCAATAGAGCAGCGGATGACTGCCTTGCTCGAAACGCGCCGCCGGCGCCGCTTGTGCGATGCGCCGGTGCAGTTCGCGCACGAAGGCCGCGTAAGGTTCATCCAGCCGCACTTGCTCCACCATGCTTTTCCAGGAGGTGGACAGGATCTTCAATTGCGGCGTGCCGTCCGCCCACAGCTCGGTCATGAAGCGGTGCGACTGCATGCCGGTCGGCCGGTATGACAGCCGCACGCGGCGGACATCGCGAAACCGCACATGGCCCGATTTGCGCCCAGCCGCCCAGTCGAGACCGTCGCCGGCGAGCCTGAATTCCCAGGGCACTCCCAGGACCGAAGGCCGATAGGAATACGCCGTGATCTCAGCCGGGGTCTCGGCATTCATGCGTGAATCCAATCATTGACCACCGCGCAAAGGTCATGAAGTTCTCGCGGGCCTGACAACGGCCGTTGCTCACACTATATGAAGAATCATGCGCGCGTTGATCATCCTTGCCTTGTTCGCCCTGTTGGCTGCGGCGGTCTGGTTTGCCGGCGCGGCCTGGGAGCGGCTGGGCGGCGATGCCATCCCGTTCTACGGTTACATCGCCATCGCCGGCGGCGTTCTTTTTTCCCTGCTGGTCGGCGGAGGGTTAATGGCGCTGGTGTTTTATAGCGAACCGCCACGGCTATGACGATTTGAGCGGCGGCGACGGCAAGTAGCCGCGATCTTCATGGCGGTTTGTAAAAAGCTGACCTGCGCCCGCCGCTGGTATCGCCCGGACGTTGGACAGGCTATGACTGCCGCCAGCCGTCTCCAATTTCGCCAACACCCATGAAGCAGCCCCTATGAACAAGACCCTGGTCCAGGAACAATTCGGCAAGACCGCCGCACATTATCTCACCAGCAAGCCGCACGCCCTCGGCAAGAGCCTCGAGCGCCTCGTCGAACTGACCCGGCCTGCGAAAGACTGGCGCGTGCTCGACGTCGCCACCGGCGGCGGCCATGTCGCTTATGCCTTCGCGCCGCATGTCGGACGCGTCTGGGCGACCGACATCACCCAGGAAATGATCGACCAGGTCAAAGCCGAAGCGCAAAAGCGCGGCCTCGCCAATCTGCGCACCACTTACGCCAAGGCTGAGGCGCTGCCGTTCGAGGACGCGAGTTTCGATCTGGTCACCTGCCGCATCGCGCCCCATCACTTCGACTCGATCCCGCAGTTCCTGAGCGAGGTCCACCGCGTGCTCAAGCCGGGCGGCACCGCCGCGCTGGTCGACAATGTCGTACCCGCCGGCCCGATCGGCGATTATGTCAATGCCTTCGAGCGCCTGCGCGATCCGAGCCATCTGCGGGCCTGGACCATGGATGAATGGCGGCACGCCCTGAAAAACGCGCAACTTGCCATCGGCCACGAAGAGCAGATCTACAAGACGATGGAATTCAAGAGCTGGGCCCAGCGCTACGACGACACCATGAAGGCGTTGTTGCGGGCGATGCTCACGCAGGTGACGCCCGAGGTAAAGGCGACACTTGAACCGAAAGGCGGCGACGGCGACCTCACCTTCCGCCTGTGCGAAGGCCTGTTCATCGCCAATAAGGCGTGACGCCGAGACGTTCAAAATAAAACCGCCGGTGCCGACATGACATCGGCACCGGCGATTTTTAAAACGAATTCGCGCGTTGCGCGGCTACATCTTCATCTTTTTCATTTTGTAGTGATGGTGATGATGCTTGTGCATCTTCGGCCCGCCGCCATCCCATTCCGGATGGGCGTCCTAGGCCGCGTTGACCAGCCAGCCGCCGATGATCGGCACCACGCAAGAGCCGGCCAGAACCTGCCCCTCGCGCAGCGTCAGCGGACGGTTGAGCACCACCGTTCCGACGATTGGCGCGACCGCCATGCAGCCGATCGTGGTCATCGCCCAAGCCCCGCCGCTGGTGATACCGCCGGTGCCATTCCAGCCATTCGTTTGCCAATGGTTGATGGCAAAGTAACGCCGCCGTCGATGCGGCGCCGACGCCGATCGAAACCGCGGTGAGTTTACCGATGTGGTGGTGATGGTGGTGACGCCCTCCGGCATTCGCGCTTTGAGCCGTGAAAGCGCATGCCGCGATCACCGCCGCCAATATCGTAAGTGTACGTTTCATCCCTCGTCTCCCAGCCTTTCCAATAAGACAGCTTGTGTGAGCGGCTTCCGCAATCATGTCGAGCGGCCGCGCCGCCCGCAGCAAAGTTATGCACAGGGCTATAACTGATTCGCCGCCGCCATCCTGTGGCCCGGGCGACACACCCGGCAATGATTCGCAAACAGCTGATTTTGAACGGGTTTTATTTCCGTAGGTTGACATCTTTATCTCGCATCTACCAACGCGGTTCGTTATTCCGCTAGGATTGATCGACGGTGATTCGGAGTCGCTTTGGCCGGGCGGATCGGCGCAGGATCAGGAATCACGGCCATGAGCAAATTCGGCTTTCTTTCCCGCAAGTCGAACCCCGCCGAACAGCCGGACGAGCCGGCAGCGACAAGCGACAACCCGCTCGAAATCGACGAGGAATTGTTCTCCGCGCTCGGCGCCCAGGTCGGCGGCGAGAACGAGGCGTTGCGCAACATGCTGCTCGACGCCAACAACAAGATCAACGAACTCGACGGCATCAAGGCCGCGGTCGGCAAACTGGTCGATCCGGTCGGCAAGGCGCTGCGCGAATTCGAGGCCGAGAAGAGCGAGAAGGTCGGCCTGCAGACCGTGCTCAACAACACGCGCACCGCTTACGGCAAGCTGCGCAACGAGGTCGGCGACCTCGAAAAGAAACTGTCCGCCTCGGAGCGCGACTGCAAGCAACTGCGCCAGGATCTGGCTTCCGCGCAGAGCCTGCTGCACACGCTGGAAACCACCAAGACCGATTTCACCATCGATCTGGCCGCCAGCCGCGCGCATATTGCAGATCTCGAATCCAATCTGGCGCAGCGCACCGGGGAATGCCTCGCGTTGCGCGAAGAAAACCGCCGGCTCGACGAGCGGCTGGTCGCCGTCGACAAGCGCGTGATCGCGCTCGAATCCGAACTGGCCGCCGCGCGTCAGCGCATGCTGGTGTTCGAGGACGAAAAGCGCGCGCAGCAGGTGCTGCTCGACAAAGCCGGCGTCGAGGCCGCGCGGCTGACCCGCAAGCTGACTGAGACCGAAGCGAGCTTCAACGCCGTGACCGGCCGCCTGCATCACGCCGAAGCCGCCATCAACGAGGCCAGCATCGAGCGCGCCCGGCTTGTCACCACGCTCGACGAAACCAACGAACGCCACGAGCGCGAGCGCGCCGGCCAGAACACGCGCTACGACTCGCTGCAAGCGCGCGCGACGACGCTCGAAAAGGTGGTGTCGGATGCGCGCGAACTCCTGCTCGCCCGCGCCGAACAAATCCGCGAATACGAACGGCGCAACGGCGAAATCGCGTCCGAGCGCAATGGTCTGCATGAGCGGGTCTCCAGCTTGCAGGCCTCGCTCATCCAGTACGAATCCAAATACAAGGAAGCCGACCAGACCCGCTCGGCGTATATGGATCGCAACGGCGCGCTGGTGCGCACTCTGACCGCGCGGGAGGCCGCGTTCGCCGAGGCGAAGGACGCCGAGGCCGCGCTCGCCCAACGCGTCGCCGCGCTGGAAGCCGCGCTCGCCAACGAAAAGCAGACCGCCGAGCACAAGATCAACGAACTCAACGGCGCGCTCGACCGAGAAAAGATCGAACGTGCGCTGGTCGAAGGCGCGCTGGCGACCGCCCGCAAGGATTTCTCGCGCGCGATGCGCGAGGTCATGGCGCTTCAGCAAACCACGCAGGCGCAGGCCCCACCGGCAAACCCGCGCGCCGCCAACGCGGCCTGATCTTTCGTTGTCGCGATTGCCGCATCGCCGGGCCGAAAGCCCGGCGATGGTGTTTTGGGCTAGCGCACCAACTCCCGCATCGCGCGGTCGAGGCCGTCGAGCGTGAGCGGATACATCCGCCCGCCCATCAGCTGGCGCACCATTTTGATCGAATAGGTGAAGTCCCACTCGCGCTCCGGCACCGGATTGAGCCAGACACAGGCCGGATAAGTGCGCGTCACGCGCTCAAGCCACGCCGCGCCCGGCTCATCGTTGAAATGCTCGACCGAGCCGCCCGGCCGCGGTGATCTCGTAAGGCGACATCGAGGCGTCGCCGACGAACACCACCTTGTAGTCATGCGGATAAGTGTGCAGCACGTCCCAGGTCGGCGTCGTCTGCTGGAAACGGCGGCGGTTTTCCTTCCACACCTTCTCGTACAGGCAGTTGTGGAAGTAGAGATGCTCCATGTGCTTGAACTCGGCGCGCGCGGCCGAAAATAATTCCTCGGTCGCCTTGATGTGCCAGTCCATCGAGCCGCCGATGTCGAAGAACAGCAGCACCTTCACCGCGTTGTGCCGCTCCGGGCGCATCAGGATATCGAGATAGCCTTTATGCGCGGTGCCCTTGATGGTGCCGTCGAGATCGAGTTCCTCGGGCGCGCCGGTGCGGGCGAACTTGCGCAACCGGCGCAGCGCGATCTTGATGTTGCGCGTGCCCAGTTCGACCTCGTCGTCGAGATCCTTGAACTCGCGTCGATCCCACACCTTGACCGCGCGCTGATGACGGCTCTCGTCCTGGCCGATGCGCACGCCTTCCGGATTGTAGCCATAGGCGCCGAACGGCGACGTGCCGGCGGTGCCGATCCATTTCGAGCCGCCCTGGTGGCGGCCCTTCTGCTCGGCCAGCCGCTTGCGCAAGGTTTCGAGCAACTTGTCGAGCCCGCCCATGGCCTCGATCTGCTTTTTTTCTTCTTCGGTCAGATATTTCTCGGCGAGTTTCTTCAGCCACTCGGCGGGGATTTCGGCCTCGGCCCGTCGCTCAACAATTCCAGCCCCTTGAAGACATGGCCGAACACGCGGTCGAACTTGTCGAGATTGCGCTCGTCCTTCACCAGCGTCGCGCGCGACAAATAATAAAAATCCTCCACCCGGCGCGAGGCGAGATCGGCCTGCATCGCCTGCATCAGCGTCAGATATTCGCGCAGCGTCACCGGCACGCCGGCGGCTTTGAGATCGTGAAAGAAGGTGACGAACATAACTCAGAATCTGCCCTAGCCTCGTCGCCGTCAAGCCGCTAAAAAGGTAGCAAGAACACGAAAAAACGCACGAGACCGGGGGATTCACAGTGTTGCGTCGCGACCGCGCCTTATGGGCGTTTGCCGCCCTATTGTCGATCATATTGCTGATCGCGCCGGCGTTGTGGAACGGCTTCCCGCTTCTGCAATACGACACCGGCGGTTATCTGTCGCCGTGGTATGACGGCCACTGCACATCAACCGCGCGATGCCCTACGGCCTGCTGCTCGTCCTGGGCCAGCGGCCAGATTTCTGGCCGGTGCTGCTCGCGCAGGCGGCACTCACCGTCTGGCTCCTGGCGCTTACCCTGCGCGCGCACGGGCTCGGCCAGCGGCCGCTGCTTCTGCTGGGCATGATTGCCGCGTTATCCGTCCTCACCACTTTGCCCTGGCTCACCGCCATCCTGCTCACCGACATCTTCTCGGGGCTTGGCGTGCTCGCGCTCTATCTCCTGCTGCTGCGCGCCGATGCGCTGAGCTATCGCGAACGCATCGCGCATGACCGGAATCGTGGCGCTGTCGGCGGCGACCCATAGCGCGACCATGGGCGTGCTGTGGGGACTGGTCGTGGTCGCCGCGATTGTCTGGCTCGTCGACAGCGCGCGCATTCAATACCCGCGCCTATTGCACGCCATCGCGGCCTTGCTGCTCGGCACGCTCATGATGGTTGCGGCCAACGCGCTGGTCGTCGGCCGGCTGACCTGGGCGCCGGGCGGCTATGCGCTATCCTTCGGCCGCATGCTGCAAGACGGCATCGTCAAAAAATATCTCGACGAACATTGCCCCGACCCGAGCCTGCGGCTGTGCCCCTACAAGGCCCAATTGCCGGATCGACGCCGACGCTTTCTTCTGGGAGCAGGAACTGTTCCGCAAGCTCGGCAGCTTCGAGGGCATGCACGACGAGATGCACCGCATCGCGCTTGAAAGCGCTGACGACTATCCCATGCTGCAATTGAAATCGATGCTCGGCGAAACCGCAAAGCAGCTCGCCATGGTCGAGACCGGCGCCGGCGTGGTGCGATGGGTCATGGACAGCTACTACAGCATCAAGCGCCATGTGCCGGCCGCGTTGCCGGCGATGGATGCGTCGCGTCAACATCAGCACCGAATTCGATTTCACCGCGATCAACCGGCTGCAGGTCCCGCTCGCCCTCCTCGCGATGGCGCTGCTGCCGGTCATCGCCTGGGGCGGCCTGCGCCGCGACGATTTTTCCGACATCGGTGAACTCGCCGCGACCGTTACGCTCGCCCTGCTCGGCAATGCCGCCGTATTCGGCATCTTCGCGACGGCGCATAACCGCTACGGCGCGCGCATGGTTGGCTCGTCCCTTTTGTCGCCCTGCTGGCGCTCGCACGCCTGATGCAGCGCAGTTCGCGCGGCGAGACATCCACCTGCAGCACGCAGCCGCGGCGGCGCGCTCGCCCCTGGCCGTGCAGCGGTCCAGCAGCTAACAACAAGGCCGCCGCCGGGGACGTCCGAATGCTCGACCGTGATCGCGCCCTATGGGGGCTGCTCGTTCCTGCCTGCATGGCGCTGCTGATCGCGCCGGCGCTGTGGAACGGCTTTGCGCTGCTGCAATGGGACACCGGCGGCTATCTGGCGCGCTGGTACGAAGGCTATCTGGTGCCGAGCCGCGCCGTGGTCTACGGCCTCATCCTCAACGCCGGCGTGCCGCTCGCCTTCTGGCCGGTGCTGCTGCTGCAATCCGGCCTCACCGTCTGGATCCTCGCGCTCGTGCTGCGCGCGCACGGGTTCGGCCGAAGGCCCCTGCTCCTGCTTGGCGTCGTCGCCGCGCTGTCGGTCCTCGACCACGCTGCCCTGGCTGACCTCGATCCTGCTCACCGACATCTTCTGTGGCTTGAGCGTGCTGGCGCTTTATCTCCTGCTCCTGCGCAACGAGACGCTTGGCCGCTACGAGCGCATCGGGCTTGATCGTGCTTGATCGCCGTCTGCCGCCGCAACGCATAACGCCACGTTCGCCGTGCTGCTCGGGCTGCTCGTCTGCGCCGCGGTGCTGCGCGTCATCCGCAAGCGAGCGCGTCCCTTTCGCCTGTCTCGGCCGCGGCGTGCTGGCGCTGGCGCTCGGCTGCGCGCTGGTGTTCGCCGCCGACTTTGCCGTCGCCAAGCGGCTGGCCTGGACGCCGGGCGGCTTCGCGCTGTCGTTCGGCCGCATGCTGCAAGACGGCATCGTCAAGAAATATCTCGACGAGCACTGCCCCGACCCCAAGCTTGCAGCTCTGCGCCGACAAGGACGCTGCTCCCCAACGACGCCGACGCCTGGTTCTGGGGCAGCGCCTTGTTCGACCGGCTCGGCCGCTTCGCCGGCCTCGGTCCGGAAATGGCAAAAATCGCGGTCGAAAGCGTGATCGATTACCCCGCCTTGCAGATCGAGACCGCCGCCGTCGCCACGGCCAAACAACTGATCGACGTGCATACCGGCGAAGGCGTGCTCCCGATCATCGCGCACACCTACGGCATCATCGAGCGTTACACGCCGCAGCTCGCTCCGGCCATGCACGCGGCGCGCCAGCAGCAGGGCGAGCTGTCGTTCGCCGCCATCAATGCGCTGCATTATCCCACTCGCGCTGATCGCGATGGCGCTGTTGCCGGCGCTCCTCTGGCTCGCCTGGCGCGGCGCCCTTCCCGCCGGCATCGGCGAGCTCGCCGCCACCGTGACGCTCGCGCTCTGGGCAATGCCTTCGTCTGCGGCGCGCTTGGCCAACCCGCATCGACCGCTATGGCGCGCGCATCGTCTGGCTCGCGGCTCTCGCCGTCATTCTGGCCGCGCTTGCATGGCGGCAGCGCGGACCGGCGCGTCCCCTTGGGCGGCCGACGGATTTAGCCTAGACTCGTGCCACGACTTGCCGCGCCCCCTGTTTGAAGAATCACCCGCCATGACAAATGTTCAGCGCCGTATCGTTGCCGCCTGTGCGCCGCTTTCGTTTCCGTCATGCTAACCTGCTGGAATGACCATGACCGCCAATGCTGACGCGCTTAAGGACCTCGCCCCGACCGGCAAACTGCGCGCCGCCATCAATCTCGGCAACGGCGTGCTGGCGCAGAAGGACGAAGCCACCGGCCAGCCCAAGGGCATCACGCCCGATCTGGCGCGCGAACTTGGCAAGCGGCTCGGCGTTCCGGTCGAACTCATCACCTATGACGCCGCCGGCAAGGTGTTCGACGCCGCCACGCAAGGGCGAATGGGACATCGGCTTTGTCGCGATCGAGCCGGTGCGCGCCGCCGTCATCGACTTCACCGCGCCCTACGTCATCATCGAGGGCACCTACATGGTGCGCAAGGATTCGCCGCTCAAAGTGATCGCCGACGTCGACCGGCCCGGCATCCGCATCGCGGTCGGCCTCAAGTCGGCCTACGATCTCTATCTCACCCGCACCATCAAGAACGCCACCATCGTGCGCGCGCCGGTCGGCGGCGGCAAAGCCATGATCGACATGTTCGTCAACGACAAGCTTGAGGTCGCCGCCGGCGTGAAACAGCCGCTGGTGGCCTATGCCAAGGATCATCCCGGACATGCGGGTGATGGACGGCCACTTCCAGGAAATCCAGCAGGCCATGGGCATGCCCAAGAAAGCCGGCGAGGATCGCTCCGCGGGCGCCGCCTATCTGCGCGCCTTCGTCGAGGAGATGAAGGCCTCGGGCTTTGTCGCCGACGCGCTCAAGCGCAGCGGCCAGACGGCGACCGTGGCGCCGGCGGCGAAGTAATCTAGCCCTGCTTCCGGCGTCCGGATGTGCTCGGGCCGCACGCCGAGCGCCATCACGCGGCCCGGAATGCGCCGCAGCAGCGGCCATTGCAGCATCTTGAAAAACCACGGCGCCTTCGGCCGCTTGCCCTGCGCTCGTCAGCGCCGGGCCGATGATGCGGTTTTGCAGCAGGATCTGCAGGCGCTGCGTGAAGCGGGTCGGGAAATTCGCGGCGCTGCTGCACGGCATGAAGCGTCTCCGGCGTCACCGCGCCGCGCCGCAGCGGCTCGGCCAGGATATTGGCCGCCGCCACCGCGTCCTGCACCGCCAGATTGATGCCGACGCCGCCGATCGGCGACATCGCGTGCGCCGCATCGCCGATGCACAGCAGGCCCGGCCGGTACCACTGCCGCAGCCGATCGACCGCGACGGTCAGCAGCTTCACCTTGTCCCAGTCGCCGATTTCGTCGAGCCGGTCGCGCAGGAACGGCGACATGTCGCCGACGGTTTGCGCGAAAGGCGTCGAGGCCCTTGCGCTTGACCGCGTCGGCGCTGCCCTTGGGGATGACATAGGCGCATTGCCAGTAGTCGCTCGCGGTTGAGCATCACCATCATGCGCCCGGCCTCGATGTGGCCGAACGTCTCGCTCGTCATCGCTGTGTCTTGCGCGACAGGCGAAACCACATCACGTCCATCGGCGCGCCCAGATCGTCCACCTCGAAGCCGGCGCGCTCGCGCACGTCGAATGGCGGCCGTCGCAGCCGACCACCAGATCGGCGCGGATCGCCAATTCGCCGTCCGGCGTCTTGGCGCGCAAGCCCGACGACGCGGCCGCCCTCCTCGATCAGATCGGTCGCCTCTGCCTGCATGCGCAGATCGAAGGTCGGGTAGCGCTTGCCGTGCCTCGCCAGAAAATTCAGGAAATCCCATTGCGGCATCAGCGCGATGAACTTGCACTGCACCGGCAGCTGTGTCGAAATCGCCGATGGTCACGCGGTCGTCGCCGATCTGCATGGTGATTTGCCGCACTTCCGAATGCGGCAGCTTGAGGAATTCGTCGAGCAGGCCGAGCTCGTGCATCATCTCGAGCGTCGAGGGATGCACGGTGTCGCCGCGGAAATCGCGCAGGAAATCGGCGTGCTTTTCCAGCACCGTCACCGGCACGCCGGCGCGCGCCAGCAGAAAGCCCAGCATCATGCCGGCCGGTCCGCCGCCGGCGATGCAGCAGGTGGTTTTGATGTCAGCCATCGGACAATGAACCGCCCTGGCCAGATTTAGTTCCGGTTCGAGCTTACGCCTGCTTCTCCGGCGTCGACACCACCAGGCCGTCCAACTCGTCGCTCACCTTGATCTGGCACGACAGCCGCGAGTTCGGCCGCACGTCGTAACCGAAGTCGAGCATGTCCTCTTCCATCGGCGAGGGCTCGCCGATCTTGGCGCGCCAGGCCTCGTCGACATAAACGTGGCAGGTGGCGCAGGCGCAGGCGCCGCCGCATTCCGCCTCGATGCCGGGAATATTGTTGCGGATCGCCGTCTCCATCACCGTCGCGCCGTTCTCGGCCTCGATCGTGCGGGCGGCGCCGCTGGAATCGATATAGGTGATCTTCGGCATGAGGCGGCAATGAAACGGGAAATAGCCGCGCCGGAATTGGCGCGGCGCGCCCCGTATATAATCATTCGATGAGGGCGCCAGAGCGGCGACGCGGACTTTAGTCGCGCAGCAATACGGCGATTTCCGCGCGCGCCTCTTCGATTGTCCGGGCCAGCGCCTGCATGGCAGTATCGCGCTCGGCGCCGCCTGCGGCCTGCTCGACCGCTTCGGCGGCGCTTGCGACTCTATTCGCGCCGATGCTCGAGGCCGAGCCGCGCAGCGTATGCGCAAGCGCCGCCACCGCCTGCGGCGCGCTGCTGCGCATGCGCGCCAGCAGCAGATCGGCCTGCCGGTCGAACAGTTGCAACACCTCGCGCTCCAGACTGCGGTCGCCGAATGTCATGCGCGCGAGATGGCCGCGGTCGATGACCGTCGCCACTGCGCCCGATGCCCGGTCGATGATCTTGGCGGGTTGCGCCATGAAAACCTCCCGAGGGCTCTACGGCCCCTTGTGTGCGCAGAGTTTGACCCGCGCGGGACCAAAACGGGGTAAATGCGCGGTCGCCGGGGCGCGTGGTTTGCGCTGCGTAGTTAATGGGCGCTGTCGTTGCGCGCCCGAACCCACGAAAATGTCATGGTAAATCGGAAGTTAACGATGATGGAAAAGTACTATACCGGCGCGGTTTCTTTCGCAATGCCAAGCCGATAGGATGGCTTGCCGGCGGTATGAAGCATACTTGGCGGCTGCCGGCTCCGCAAGTTCCCGCGCTCGTGGCGCGGCCCGCAAATGGCGACGGTTCGGGCCGCAACTGTCCGGCGTAACGACGAGGCGACGTTTCGAAATGGCGAATATCCCGAAGAAATCCCGGATCCGACCGAAGACGCACTGCACGCCATTCAGGAAGCACTCATCGCCGGCCAGCCCGAGCGAGCGCAGCGCGCCGGTCACCCCGCCCGCCGACATCGCGCAGGACCCGGCCGCCGCCGATCTGTTCAACGAGCCGCAGCCGGGCGACTGGGATCCCGAGCGCGCACCCGCGCGTCGCCGCCAATGACGACCGCGCCAGCGTCGGCGCGATGCTGCAAGCCATGCGCCGCCGCCCGGCGCGCACGCCCTACATCATCGCCGGCGTCGCCGCGTTGCTCTGGACCGCCGGCGGCCTCGCCATCGCCTATCTCTACAGCGGCGATTTGGCAGGCGCTGTTCGCGACCCCGCGCATCGGCATTGCCGCCATCGTCGGCTTCGCCAGCGCCATCCTCGTGCCGGTGATCTTTTTCTTCGTGCTCGCCCATATGTTCCGCCGCTCGCAGGACATGCGGCTGGTCGCCGAGACCATGGCCGAGGTGGCCATGCGGCTGGCGCAGCCGGAGACCGCCGCGCGCGATCAGATCGTCACTGTCGGCCAGGCCATCCGCCGCGAGGTCGCCGCCATGGGCGACGGCGTCGAGCGCGCGCTGGCGCGCGCCGCCGAGCTGGAAGGGCTGGTGCACAACGAAGTATCCGCGCTCGAGCGCGCCTACAACGACAACGAAGTGCGCATCCGCGAACTGCTCAACGAACTCACCAATCAGCGCGAGACTCTGGTCAACCAGGCCGAACACGTGCGCAACGCCATCGCCAGCGTCCACCTCGATTTGTCGCACGACATCAGCTCGGTCGGCGATCTGGTCGCCGACAAAGTCAGCGAAGTGGCGCAACGCGTCACACGTTCGCTCACCGAGAAGGGCGAACACATTACCCTGGCGCTCGGTCATGCCGGCGACAGCATGATCGACACGCTGACCGAGCGCGGCTCGACCATGCTCGATCGCCTGGAGACCAGCAGCGAGCGCGCCAGCACCGCCATCGCGTCGGCCAGCGACCAGCTGACCGCCAGTCTCACGTTCAAGACCGAACACGTGCACGACGAATTCGCCGACCTGGCCGCCCGCCTGCAGCAGATGATGACCACCCGGCTCGATCAGGTGGCGCAGGGCTTCGCGCAGAAGTCGGCCGCCACCATCGAAACCATGGCGACGCGCTCGCAAGCCTTCAACGACGCCCTCACCCAGACCGGCAGCCAGATGGCGCAAACCATCGCCGCCCGCGCCGAGGAAGTGAACACCACGCTGCGCACGACCGGCGATGCGCTGGTGCTCGACCTGAGCCTGCGCGGCGGCGAGGTGGTTTCCAAGCTGGAGCAGACCGGCGCCCGCGTCACCGACACCGTGGTCAGCCGCAGCAGCGCGGTGGCCGACACCTTCCGCCAGAACGCCGAAGCGCTCGCGCAAGTGCTCAGCACCCGCGGCGATGCGGTCAAGGACCTGCTGACCGCCCGCCTGCAAGCCTTCGAGGACATGTTCAACCAGGGCGGCACCGCGCTCACCGAGAAGGTATCGCGCGAAGCCAATACGCTCGGCAGCCTGATCACCCGCCACATGACCGAGTTCGACCGCACCGTGAAGACTTATGGCGGCGAGCTGGTGGAACGCCTCGGCCAGCGCACGCAGGATGTGTCCGAAGCGATGCGCAATTATCTCGACAGCTTCGACCAGCGCGTGACCACCCGCGCCGGCGAACTCACCGGCTCGCTCGACGTGCGGCTCTCGCAATTCGAGGAAACGCTCGGCTCGCGCGTGACCGGCCTCACCGACAAGCTGACCGGCAGCGGCCAGCAAGTCATCGAGACGCTCGACGGCCGCATCAGCGCGGTGACCGGCACCATCAACGCGCGCGGCACCGAGGTCGCGGACACGATCAGCGCCAAGATCGCCCAGATCGACCAGACCCTGGGCGCGCGCGCGCTCGAGGTCGCCAACACGCTCGACAGCCGCGTCGAACGCTTCGAGGATCTGCTGGTCGGCCGCGCCGAGACCGTCACCAATGAGCTCGAAACCCGCACCAAGGCCGCCGCCGACGCGCTGCATGCCCGCCTTGAGCAGCTGGGCCAGTCGATCAAGACCAATTCGGCCGAAGCCGAGCGCTCGATCGACCACATCGCGGTCACCACCACCGAGGCGATCCGCACCAGCGCCGGCGAAGTCGAGCGCACGCTGCTCGGCGTGAGCGCCGAGGTCACCCGCAACTTCGTCGGCAAAGCCGACGAGATCGCCAATTCGGTCACCCAGCGCACCAACGAAATGACGGCGGTGCTGTCCGACAAGAGCGGCAGCGTGCTGGCCGCGATCACCGACAAGGGCGAGCAATTCGCCAGCGAAGTGACCAAGGCTACCGACGAGGCGATGAAGTCGATCGAGGAAAAGGGCTTCGCTTTCACGCGCACGATGCTGGACAACAGCGCGGAAATCTCGCGCATGATCAACAGCGCGGGCGAGAGCGCCTCCAACACCGTCAACCGCACCCTCAACGATCTCAACGACACCGCGCACAAGGCGATCGAAACATCGAAGACGACCGCCACCGCCACCGTCAGCGAGATGCTGGAAACCCACAATATGCTGCGCGCCGACACCACCGCCCTGTTCGAGCGGCTGCGCGAAGCCAATATCATGCTGCAGGAAGTGCTCTCCGGCTCGCACGAGAACATGAGCGCGCTTGAGAACACGCTGGTGCTGCGCGTGTCGGAATTCGTCACCGCCATGACCGACGTCAACGCCGCGACCGGCGACGCCAACGGCACGCGTGGAACACAATATCGCCGATTTCCGCGACATCACCACGCGGGTGCTCGCCGATCTCGGCCAACTCGCCGTCCAGTTCGACGCGCATGGCCGCAGCCTGGCCGGCGCCGCCGAATTGATCGAACGCAGCAATCAGCGCACCGACGAAAGCATCAATGAACGCCGGGTCACGCTCGATTCCCTGGTCGCCACGCTCGACATCCGCACCGAGGATCTCGACCAGCGGCTCAAGCGCTTCTCCGGCCTGCTCGATGAATTGCTCGAGGCGGCGTCGACCCGCGCGCGCGATATCGCCCGCATCGTGTCGGAGTCGGCCGCCGAGGGCAGCCGTGCGATCGGCGAGCAATATGATACCGCGCGCGAACATGCGGAGGAGTAACGTCGCCGCGTCGCCGAGCAGTACGAGCGCATCCGTGAAACCGCCGAGGACGAGCGCCGCCGCATCGCCGAGCAATACGAACGCATCCGCGAAAACGCCGAGGATGAGCGTCGCCAAACCGCCGAATCGATGCGGGCGGTCTACGATCAGACCGCCGGCGACACCCATGCGCTGTTCCGCGAGGCCAACGACCGCTTTGCCGAGGCGGTGCAAGGCATGAAGCAGATGGCGGCCGAGATGCAGCGCGAGCTGGAAGCCACCCGCGCCGAGCTGCATCGCGGCATCTTCGAACTGCCGCAGGAAACCGCCGAAAGCGCCGCCCAGATGCGCCGGGTCATCGTCGACCAGATCGAGGCGCTGGCCGAACTCAACCGCATCGTCGCCCGCCACGGCCGCAATATCGATGCCGTCGAGCCCCGCCGGCCTGTTCGCGAAGAGGCGCCGCTCGCCAGCGTCGGCAGCCGCATCGAGCCGCCGCGCGCCGTCGCTCGCCCCGAACGCGCCGGCAACGGACCGAAATCGCCAGCTTCGCGCCGTCCGCGCGCCGCACCGAGACGCCCGCGCTCAGTCCGGGCCCGAGCGGCGCCAACCGCTCCGGCTGGCTCACCGATCTGCTCAGCCGCGCCTCGCGCGAAGAAGGCGAGCCCGAACGCGAAACGCCGCGCGAAATCTCGCGCGGAGCCGACGAGCGCACGCCGCGGCACAGCATCGAATTGCTCGATTCGCTCTCGGTCGACATCGCCCGCATGATCGATCACGATGCGGCCGCCGATCTGTGGGACCGCTACAAGCGCGGCGAACGCAACGTGTTCACCCGCAGGCTCTATACGCTGCAGGGTCAGCAGGCGTTCGACGAGATCCGCAAGAAATACCGCGCCGACCGCGAGTTCAAGCTCACGGTCGACCGCTATATCGGCGAGTTCGAGCATCTGCTCGACGAGGTCGCGCGCGACGACCGCGGCCAGGTGGTGGCGCGCACCTACCTCACCTCGGAAACCGGCAAGGTCTACACCATGCTGGCGCACGCGGCCGGGCGCTTCGACTAAGCAGTCCGCGCAACGCCGACGCCTTCAAGGCTTATTATTTTTTATTTGGTCCCGCCGCCGCCAAACAGCAGGCGGCTCGGATTCTGTCGAGATTCTTGAACGTGCTGCTCGACCTGCGACAGCGTGCGATGCGCGTCGGCGCCGATGCCGTTGATTTGCTTGGTGCCGGCGCCGGTGAACAGGTTGATGCCTTTGGTGATCTCCTCGGTGCGCTTGTCGAGATTGTCGGCCAGCGTGTGGATCGATCGCACCGCTTCGATCATTTCGCCGCTCTTGCCGTCCGAGCCGCCGGTCAAATTCTCCAGGCCCCCGACGATCTTGTCGATGCGATCGGAATTGCGCGCCAGCGCGCCGGTGAACTTGTCGATGTTGTCGAGCGCGTTGTGGAACGACTGCTGGTTTTCGACAATGAACTCGATCGATCCGGCGCAGCGTGTCGCGCGCGCGCTTGCGTGACGTCCTGCGTAGCGCCGGGCGCGGCCGTGAGCAGCGGCGGATTGTCCTTGGGTCCATCGAGCGGCGGCGAGTTCGGCGCTGCCGCCTTGAGCGCGATCGCGGCGATGCCGGTCAGCGCCTGGATATTCGAGGCCCACGTCGGTGTCCGTGCGCACCTTGACCGCCTTGTCGACCGACATCGTGGCGACCACCTGCTGCGGATGTTGCGGGTCGAGCGAGAGACCGGTGACCTCGCCGACCTGGATGCCGTTGAACAGCACCGTGGCGCCGGTGCGCAGGCCCGACACCGAGCCGTCGAACTGCACGCGGTAATAGGCGCGCTCGCCGGCTGCCGCCGATGTTCTGGAACCAGTAGACGAAGCCGAACACGCCGACCACGACCGCCAGCGTGAACAGTCCGATTACCGTGTAATTCGCTCTGGTTTCCATCAACCGCTCCGGCTAGGTCGCTTCGCTACGTCAAGGTGGTCTCGCCCGCGACCGCTTGCCGTGGAAATAGGCATGCAGCCAGGGATGCGTGGAGGCGAGCATGGTGTCCATGGTGCCCGCGGCGATCACCTTGCCGTCGGCCAGAACCGCGATGCGGTCGCAGACCGTATGCAGGCTGTCGAGGTCATGGGTTACCATGAATACGGTCAGGCCCAAAGTGCGCTGCAACGTCGCGATCAGGCTGTCGAAATCGCCCGCCCCGATCGGATCGAGGCCGGATGTCGGCTCGTCGAGAAAGACGATCTCCGGGTCGAGCGCGAGCGCGCGCGCCAGCGCCACGCGCTTGGTCATGCCGCCCGACAGTTCGGAGGGAAATTTCTCGCAGCACGCTGGCGTCCAGCCCGACCATTTCGAGCTTGGCGACGGCCAATTCGTCGAGCAGCGCCTGCGATACTTTCAGGTATTCGCGGATCGGGAATTGCAGGTTCTCCCGCACCGTCAGCGATGAAAACAGCGCGCCCTGCTGGAACAGCACGCCCCAGCGCCGCTCGACCGCCTGGCGCGCGGCATCGGAAGCGGCGCTCATCTCGACGCCGAACACCTTGATGCTGCCCGCGCGTTTGGGCAGCAAGCCGATGATGGTGCGCATAAGCACCGATTTGCCGGCGCCGGAGCCGCCGACAAAACCGAGGATTTCGCCGCGATAGACGTCGAGATCGACATGATCGAGCACGAGATGGTCGCCGAAACCGACCACCACGTCGCGCACCTCGATCACCACCTCTCTACGGCCGTTTCCTTGCGCCATCGTTCACATCCCGATCGAGGCGAAGAACATCGCGAAAAAACCGTCGAGCACGATCACCAGGAAAATCGACTCCACCACCGAGGCCGTGGTCTGCAATCCGAGCGATTCGGACGAGCCCTTCACCGCCAGCCCGTCCACGCAGGCCACCACCCCGATCACCATGCGCCATGAACGGCGCCTTGATCATGCCGACCTCGAAGGTTTGCAGCGTGATCGCCTCCTTGAGCCGCGACAGATAAATGTCCGGACTGATGCCGCCATAGAGCCAGGCCACCAGCCCGCCGCCGTACAGCGCCGCCATCGATCCGAGAAAGGCCAGAATCGGAACGCGCGATCAACAGCGCGACGATGCGCGGCAGGATCAGCACTTCGATCGGATCGAAACCCATGGTGCGCAGCGCGTCGATCTCCTCGCGCATCTGCATGGTGCCGAGTTCGGCGGTGTATGCGCTGCCGGAGCGGCCCGCCACCATAATCGCGACGATCAAGACGCCGATTTCGCGCAGCACCAGGATGCCGACCATGTCCACCACGTAGATGTCGGCGCCGAACTTGCTGAAATGAAAGATGCCCTGTTGCGCGATGATGCCCCCGATCAAGAACGTGATCAGCATGACGATCGGCACCGCGCGCCAGCCGACATTGTCGAGCTGGTGCACCATCGCGGTAAAACGGAAACGGCTCGGATGAGTAATGACGCGCAGCATGGCGACCATCAGCGCGCCGAGCATATTGATGAACGCGGAAAAGGATCCGCCGATCATCGCGATGCTGCGCCCGATCGAGGCAATCGCATAAACGACCGAGCTGCCGCCAGGCGCGGGCGGCTGTTCCGGCTTGACGCCGTGAACCTCCTTCATCAACGCGCGATAGTCGTCCTTGAGCCCGGTCACCTGGGTGGCGGCGCCGCGCGCGGAAAAATCGCGCATCAGCCGCTCCAGCAGCCAAGCGCCGAAGGTGTCGAGATGGTCGACCGCGCCCATGTCGATATCGACGCGCCTGACCCCGCCGCTGCGCCGGGTCGCGGCATCGATCTCGATCTCGAGCCGGCGGGCGTTTTCGGCCACCCATGCGCCGCTGCCGGCGAGCATGAGCCGCTCGCCTTGCGCCGTGCCTTCCAGCAAAAGCTCACTCATACAACTAAGTCTCTGATTCCCCGGCGTTTCCACCGCCAATGAGAAATAATCGAAGGCCGCATCATACTTGACCCAAGGTGATGAAACTGTCGAGAGTTTGGCGGCCGCCGGTCGCGCGGATCATTCCAGGACTTTCGCATTTGCCCCTTAAAATGGCCTCAACGCTCACCCTCACTGCCGAAAGCTGGCCAATTGCGGGCTCCTTCGCCATCAGCCGGGGCGCCAAGACGCAGGCCGATGTCGTGGTCGCCGAACTGGGCGGCGATAAGGCATTAGGCGGACCGCGCGGCCGGGGTGAATGCATGCCCTATGCTCGCTATGGCGAAAGCACCGAAAGCGTCACCGCCGCGCTCGAGGCGATGCGGCCGCGGCTTGCCGCCGGCCTCGACCGGTTGGCTTTACAGCAAGCCATGCCGCCCGGTGCTGCCCGCAACGCGCTTGATTGCGCGTTCTGGGATTTCGAGGCGAAAAGCAGCGGCCGCCCGGTGCATGAACTCGCCGGCCTACCCGTCCCGCGCCCGCTTACCACCGCCTTCACGATCTCTTTGGCTGCCCCCGACGCCATGGCGGCAGCCGCCGCCGTGGCCGCCGGCCACGCGCTGCTCAAGATCAAGCTCGGCGGCAAAGACAACGACGATCCATCGCGCATCGCCGCGGTGCGCGCGGCCGCGCCCAAGATGATGTTGATCATCGACGTCAATGAAGGCTGGAATGAGCACAATCTGGCCGCCAATCTCGCCGCTTGCGCAGCCGCCGGCGTCGCCCTGGTGGAGCAGCCTCTGCCGGCAAGCGCCGACGGCGTACTCGCGACGTTCAAGCACCCGATGCCGATCTGCGCCGACGAAAGCGCGCACGGTCTTGCTTCGCTCGCGGCGCTTGCCGGCAAATACGACGCGGTCAACATCAAGCTCGACAAGACCGGCGGCCTGACCGAGGCGCTGGCGATGGCCGAGGAGGCCGAGCGGCTCGGCTTTGCCATCATGGCCGGCTGCATGGTGGCAACCTCGCTCGCCATGGCGCCCGCCATGCTGCTGGCGCAACGCGCGCAATACGTGGACCTCGACGGTCCGCTATTGCTGGCGCGCGATCGCCCGGACGGCCTCATCTATCGTGACAGTCTGGTATTTCCGCCTGTCCCGGCACTCTGGGGTTAGAAGGCGGCAGCTAAGCGGAACTTTTGCAACACCGCTGAAATAGTTCCCCGAATTATGCCCAGCTTCGTGGTTAACCAAGTCTTTCCAATCCTCGCCCGCTTGGCCTAGACTTGCGCTTAAATCGCTCAACCGCCGGAACAGGCGGAAACGATGACGGGGACGGTTATGCTGTTTCGGGGCCTTTTGCTCAGCGTCGCGCTGTTGGCGGCTGGTATTACGTCGGCGTCCGCCGAGATGCGCATTTCGTCGGATCGCGGCGGTCAGATCGGACAATACCTGCAAAACTTCACGCTGGTGCGCTCGAACGGCGAGAACGTCGTCGTCGACGGCGACTGCCTCTCCGCCTGCACGCTGGTGCTCGGCTTGATCCCGCCCTCTCAGATCTGCGCGACATCGCGCGCGCGCTTCGGCTTCCATGCCGCCTGGATGCCCGATGCAGGCGGCCGCCCGGTCACCAGCCCGCTGGGAACGCAGGCGCTGTGGAATATTTATCCCGGCAATGTGCGCAACTGGATCACCCATCACGGCGGACTGTCGCGCCACATGATTTACATGCAGGGCCGTTCGCTCAGCGGCATCGTTGCAAGTTGCGAGCGCCCGACGCAGCACCCCACACAGCGCGCGCAGCGACGCCTAGAACACCACTACGCGGTGCATTCGGTGCGCTACGCCCGCGGCAACGCCGCCAGCGACCGCCGCTAACGCCATCGCCGCGTAGGCCTGCGTGCCGAACGCACCGTAAAGCCAGCCTGACAGACCAGTCACCGCCGCCATCACTGCGCCTTGCGCAATCGACAGATAGCCTTGCGCGGTCGCGCTCTGCCCTTGCGGCGCCTGGCGCGCGACAAAGCCGAGTGCGCCGAGGTGGGTGGCTCCGAACGACAGCGCATGCAGCAGCTGCAACAGCGGCAGCACCGCATCCGGCGGGTTGAAAGCCATCGCCGTCCAGCGCACGGCGGCGCCAATGGCGCCGATCATCAGCAGCGTGATGGGCTGGATGAACGGCGGCAGCCGCGCCGAGCCCGCAAACAGCACGATCTCCGCGATCACGCCGAGCGCCCACAGCGCTGCGATCGCCGTGCCGTCCAGCCCAATCCCGCGCCATTGTAGCGCCGAGAAACCGTAATAGACCGCGTGGCTGGCTTGAATGAGGCTGGACGCCGCCACCACGGCGATGAAGGCCGGATCGCGCAAGAGATGCCGGCGCGGCGTGAGCGGCGCGCTGGCGTGCGGTGCGCTCGCATGCAACGGCTCCAACGTGAAGGCCGTGCAGGCGCTCAGCGCGGCTCCCGCGACAATCAGCCAAATGAGATAGCGCGCCGGGATCGTATCGGTGGCAAAGCCGGCAATGAACGTCCCGGCGATAAAGGCCGCCGAGCCCCACAGCCGCACCGGCCCGTAGGCGCGGCCGCGCGCGGTAGCCCTTTAAGCGCGTAGGTCTCGGCCAGCGGCAGCACTGGCGTGAGTACCAGCGTGGTCAGCGCGTAGACGATCAAGATCGCGGCCGCGCCGGAGGTCAAGCCGAGCAGCGCATAGCCGGCGACGCCCAGACAGCTCGCCACCAGGATGGTCCCGCGCAGCGCATCGCGGGCGTCGGCCACGCGCGCGGCCGCGGGAATAGCGATAATACGCACGATCATCGGCGCCGCCAGAACGATACCGATCATGCCGGGGTCGAGCCCCTTGGCCTTCAGCCAGAGCGGAAAGAACGGCAGCAGGAAGCCGCCGGTCATGAAGATGGCGGCATAAAGCGCCGCCAGGCGCGGCGCGAAGCCGAATTGCCACTGGTTTAAGGACCGCATGCCACCGTCTTTGCTAGCCGAATCAAGCGCCCTGATTCATAAACGGCCTGTTACGGATTGCACATGACAACGAGGCCGCTGGCGCTGGCGGTGATCCCGCCCGACGCCCTGAGCGATGACGAATACCGGACGCTCTGCGAGGCCCTCGCGGAGAGCGCGCGCGGCCGCGCCTTTCTGGCTGAATATGCGCGGCGCAACCGCCACGCCGACACCGAGGCGCTGCTCGCGGCCATCGCCCGCATCGAGGCGCACATGCGCGCCGACGCCTCGGCGGTGCAACGGCTGCGCGACGATCTGCGCATGCTGCTGATCGCCATCCGCTTGGCGCGTCCCGAGATCGACACCGCGGGCCCGGCGGCGAAAGCAGTCAAACTGTCGGCGCTGCTCGACCTGCTCGAGCGCCGCATCGACGCCATGTCGGAGGCCAAACCCGCCGTCCTCGCGCCTGCTGAAGAAACGCCCAGCCGCTCAACTCGCCGCCGTGCCGCCGCTCGATGAGCCGGAATTGCCGATCCCGGCGTCCGTCAGTTTCGAGCCGCGGCCGGTCGGTGCTGCCGCGCCTGCCCCGGCTACCGCCGACCAGCACGATCCCCTCACCGCCATCATGGCGCTGAGCGAAGAAGAACGGATTGCGCTGTTTACTTGATCAGCTTGGCAAACAAATCCGGGTCGACATTGGCGCCGGACAAAACGCCGACCACCACTTTGCCCTTGACGTTGATCTTGCCGGCAAGCAGCGCAGCGAGCCCGATGGCGCCACCCGGCTCCACCACCAGCTTCAATTCGTGGAACGCGTAACGCACCGCGGCGGCGACTTCGGCATCGTTGGCGCTCACGCCTTCGCCGATCAGCGCGCGGTTGATCGGAAATGTCAGCTCGCCCGGCGTCGCCGTCATCAACGCGTCGCAGATGGTGCCGGAAAGCCGCGTATTCGACTCGCGCTGCCCGCTCTTGAAAGAGCGCGCGGTATCGTCGAAGCCTTCCGGCTCGGCGGTGTAGATTTTCGCCTCCGGCACGCGCGCCTTGATGCCGAGCGAAGTGCCGGCCGCCAGGCCGCCGCCCGAGGCGCCGATGCAGACGATCTCCGGCTTCAGACCGAGCCGCTCCAGGTCCTCGACGATTTCGCGGCCGATGGTGCCCTGCCCGGCGATAATCAGCGGATCGTCGTAAGGCGGCACCAGCGTGGCGCCGCGTTCGGCCACGATCTTCTTGGCGATCGCCGCGCGATCCTCCTTGTCGCGATCGTAGAGCACGACTTCCGCGCCGAGCGCCGCGGTGCGCTCGCGTTTCAAGCGCGGCGCGTCGGACGGCATGACGATGGTCGCACGCAGACCGAGCAGCTTGGCCGCCGCGGCCACCCCCTGCGCGTGATTGCCGGATGAATAGGCCACCACGCCGGCGGCGCGCTTTTCGGGCGGGATTTGCGAAATCTTGTTGTAAGCGCCGCGGAATTTGAACGAGCCGGTGCGCTGCAGCGTTTCGGCCTTGAGGAACACGCGTGCGCCGAGCCGTTCGTCCAGCACCGGCGCATTGATCAGTGGCGTGCGCACCGCCACGCCCAAAAGCCGTTTGGCGGCCGCTTCAACTTCGGCGGCGGTGGACGGCGATAGGATTTTGTCGATGGCGCCCATAGGGCAAGGCTAACGCCGCGGCGCGTAGCGGGGCAACCCCTCTATGCCGCGATCTTGCCCCTGCCTTTTGCCGCTGCCATCACATGCGTGAGGAACTTTTCCGCGCTGGCGGCCCAGGTCATACGAAGCGCGAAGTCGCGGCAATCGGCGCGCCCGCATTCCAACGCTACCAGGCAAGCGCGCCGCAAATCCTCGTCAAGCCGGCCGACCGGAGCATCGCCGACGACGTCACGCGGCGCCGCGGCAGGAAATGCCGCGACCGGCACGCCGCTCGCCAGCGCCTCCAGCAGCACCAGCCCAAACGTATCGGTTCGGCTCGGAAACACGAACACATCGGCGGCGGCGTAGATTTCCGCCAGCGCCTCGCCGTTGCGCGAGCCCAGAAACACGGCATCGGGATATTGCCGCGTCAAAGCCGCGCGCGCCGGCCCGTCACCAACCACCAGCTTGGTGCCCGGCAGATCGAGCTTGAGAAAGGCTTCGAGATTTTTTTCGACGGCCACGCGCCCGACGGTGAGAAAAATCGGCCGCTGCAAATCCAGGCTAACATGGCGTGGCCGGAACAAATGTGCGTCGACCCCGCGCGGCCACAGCTTCACATTCTTGAAGCCGCGCGCTGCAAGTTCGGACCGAAGCGTCGGCGTCGCCGCCAGCACCGCCGCGCCCGCGCTGTGAAACCGCCGCAGCCAGGCCCAGGTGACATCGCAGGTCCAGCGTGGGGCGACCTTCAGCCGCTCCGCCAGATAATCGGGAAAGCGCGTGTGAAAGCTGGTGGTGAATGGCAGGCCGCGCCGCATGCAGACCCGGCGCACCGCGTGGCCCAGAGGACCTTCAGTGGCAATATGGATGGCATCCGGCCGCACATGATCGAGCCGCCGCTCGACCTCACCCGGCCCCGGCAACGCCAGCCTGATTTCCGGGTAACTGGGCATCGGCAGCGTCCAGAATTCACCCGGCGTCAGAAATTCCAGCTCCGCGCCGAGCGCGCGTGCCTCGCACGCGACATGGCCCAGCGTGCGCACCACACCGTTGACTTGCGGGTGCCACGCATCGGTGGCGACCAGAATTTTCATGCGGCTTTTTGCTCGGCTTGCCCGCGCGCGATCTCGCGGTCTTCGCCGGTATGAATCCAGGTGATGATCTCGAACTTTCCGTCGTGGCCCTCGGCCACCGCGGTGCAGCTCTCGACCCAGTCACCGCAATTGATGTAGCGCAGCCCGAACTCATCGTGCAGCGTCGCGGTGTGGATGTGGCCGCAGATCACGCCATCTGCGTGATGATGCCTGGCCTCGCTCGCCAGCGCCTTCTCGAATGCGCCGATATAGTTGACCGCGTTCTTGACCTTCAGCTTGGCCCATTTCGACAGCGACCAATAGGGCGCGCCGAAGATGCGGCGCATCGCGTTGAAGAAACGGTTGGCGGTGAGCGCGAATTCGTAGGCCTTGTCGCCGAGTAGCGCGACCCAGCGCGCCTGCGTCACGATGATGTCGAACATGTCGCCGTGCACGACGAGGTAACGCCGTCTATCGGCGCCATCGTGGATCGCGTTCTCCACCACGTCGATGCCGCCGAAATGCGTGCCGTAATAACCGCGCAGGAATTCGTCGTGATTGCCCGGGATGTAGATGATGCGGGCGCCCTTGCGGCCTGCCCGCAGCAGTTTCTGCACCACGTCGTTGTGCGCCTGCGGCCAGTACCAGGACGAGCGCAGCGCCCAGCCGTCGACGATATCGCCGACGAGATAAATCGTATCTGCTTCGTGGTGGCGGAGGAAATCGAGCAATCGTTCGGCCTGACAGCCGCGCGTGCCGAGATGCACGTCCGAGATGAAAAGCGCGCGAAACCGTCGCGGGTCGGTCACGACGCGGCGGACTTTCTGACCTGGCTCATGGCAGCACAAATAGCAAGTTCGCGTCTCGGTTTTATGACAGCGTTGTTAACCACTCAGCGACGCTTTTTTGCGCACGATCTTATCCGGCTCCCGCTTTTCGGGATCATGCGCTAGGCCGCCGCACGCTGCGCTTCGGCCAACCGCGCGAACGGGAACTCGGGCCGCAGTCCAAGCGTGCGTGCCAGCGGCCGCCAAACACTCTGTATGAGCTCGTTGCAATGGCGAGCCTCTGTCGGCCATCTAAATTTTGGTAGAGTCTAGATCGAGCGGTTGATGCCGCCATCGACGACGATCGTCTGGCCAGTGAGGTAGCCGGCTTGCGGCGAACAGAGATAGGCGCAGAGATCGCCGATCTCGTGGGGCTGTCCCATACGGCGCACCGGAATAGTTTCGGAGAAGCGCTTGAATTGTTCGTCGGGCGCTATGCCCAGACTCTTCGCCCGAGCGGAAAGTATTTCGGTGAGACGATCGGTCATAATGGGGCCGGGCGCGATATTATTGACGGTGATGCCGTACGGCGCGAGGTCCGACGCAATCGTTTTGGCCATGACCGTGACGCCGGCGCGAACCGAATCCGACACGACGAGATCGGTCATCGGCTCTTTCACGCCGTAGCCGGTCAGGTTGATTATGCGACCGCGCCCCGAAGCCTTCAGGGCCGGCAATGCCTCACGTATGAGGCGAACGGCGCTCATCAAATTGAGCTGATAGGCAATATCCCAGTCGCCATCACCGGCTTTTTCGAATGGGGCGGTTGGCGGACCGCCGGCATTGGTGACGAGGCAGTCGAGACCACCCAATGCGGCAATGGCCTCGGCGACAACGCGCTTCACCTCCGTTGGCCGCGAGACGTCCGCTGCGGAATAACCGGCGGCGCCGAATTCCTCCGCCGCCCGCTTGAGTTCATCCGCGTTGCGGGAGCAGAGGAAGACGCGGGCGCCTTCGCCGGCGAGTGCTTTGGCGCAGGCTTTGCCAAGTCCCTTACTGGCGCCAGCAATAAAAGCTTTGCAGTCTTTCAAACCGAGATCCATTGGGAAGCCCTTCGGCGGCCGGTTTCACGCGTGTTGCAAAAATCAGCCGGACTGAGAAGTGCGGCTAGCGAAGTCTATAAAGCGCATGCCGCCGGTTGCGGGTAAACGGCCGCACCTCCTTGGGCCAGCGTCCGGCTTCGCCGGCCTTCGCCCACTCGCCGCTCACCAAGACATGAGGGCCGTCGATCTCATAGAGCGCACTATAGCGCGGGCTTGGCTGCTCGATCCTCTTTTCCTCGCCGCCGATACTGATGGCGAACGGCTCGCCCTCGACACGAGCGACGGCATGGACGCCCGGTACTTTTAGGAGATTGGGTACGTGCTCGGTGTCGTATACCTCGTTAAAAAGCGCCTCCTTGTCGGGGTCCACATCCATGCTTGCGACGAACAGATATCTGGAGTTGATCGGCATCGAAACCTCCCCTTGCTACGACAGTGGTTGGGCCGCCGGGTGATGGCCGCCGGTTGCCAGATAAGCGTGCTCCAGCTGCTGTGGCAGGTCAGCTTCGCCGGTTCGGGCTTCAAGCACGATTGATCCGCGCGCGAGCGCATAGACACGGTCGGCAAGTGCCACCGCTTTCTCGATCAACTGCTCGACCAGCAACACCGCCGTGCCCGTTTCGCGAAGCCGTCGCATCACCACGAGGACACGATCCACTAGTACCGGCGACAGGCCAGCGGAAGGCTCGTCCAGCATCAGCAATCGCGGCCGCCGGATCAGGCCCTGCGCCACCGCCAGGATTTGCTGCTGACCACCGGAGAGCGAAGCCGCGCGTTCGTGGCGCTTGGCAGCGATTTCGGGAAAGAGAGCGAGCACCTCCTCGAGGCGTGAAGCACGCTCGCCGCGTGGCAAGTCGTAGGCGGCCAGCATCAGGTTGTCGAGCACGGCAAGCTGCGTGAATACGCGATGTCCCTCGATGACATGCGCGAGCCCCGCTTTGACGGTATCGCGCGGACTGGCCCCGACGAGATCGCGACCGGCAAAACGTACGCTTCCCGACCAGGGCAGAAGTCCCGACACCGCGCGCAACAGCGTGGTTTTGCCGGCGCCGTTCGGGCCAAGCAGCGCCACCACCTCCCCCGCCCCTACCGTCAGGTCGATGCCGTGCAGCACGCCGATCTTGCCGTAGCCGCTCGAGAGGCCGGCGATATCCAGCAACGGTTCAGCCGCCGAGATAGGCATTGACCACCTCCCGATGCGAACGGATTACCGCCGGAGTGCCGGCAGCCAGCGTCTTGCCAAGATTAAGCACGGTGACCTGGTGGCAGATATCGAATATCAGATCGGCATGGTGCTCCACCAACAGTACGCCCGTGCCGGCTCGCGCGATCGCCAGAATCAGAGCGCCCAGCCGTCCGATCTCCTCGGCTGAGAGTCCGGCCGCCGGTTCGTCGAGCAACAGGAAAGCCGGACGCAGCATCAGCGCGCGAGCGATCTCCGTGAAGCGCAGCTCGCTGTGTTGTAGCCGGTCGGCCCGCACCGCGGCGAGCCGTTCCAGCCCAACCGACGCCAAGGCCAGCATAGCGGTTTCGCGCAGCATGGCTTCGTCGCGTCGATGGCGCGGCAGCGACAATAATGATTCGACGAACATGGCCTCGCCGTCGATGGTGCCGCCGATCATAACGTTCTCCAGCACCGACGCGGAGCCGACGATACGCGGCGTTTGGAACGTCCGCGCAATCCGCATATGCGCGCGCCGGTGGCGAGCGAACAGCGGCAATGGCGCTCCGTTCAGCCTAACCGTGCCGCGTTGCTGCACGTAGTACCCGGAGATGATGTTTAGCGTCGTCGTCTTGCCGCTGCCGTTGGGGCCGATCAGTCCGTGTACTTGACCAGGCCGGATCTCCAGATCGAGACCGTCGATCGCTTTCACTCCGCCGAAGCTGAGCGCCACCTGCTCAAGCGTCAGCGCGCCGGCATCACGCGGCACGCCGAGCAACGGACCAAGCAGATCCGGCCGTGGGATGATTGCGCGACCACTCTCGAGCGGACGGCGGTTCCTGAAATCCAGAATCTCGGCAATTCCGCCCGGCATGACGAGCACGATGACGAGCAACAGCACCGCATAGAGAAATGTGGACCACGCAACCAATGGCGCGGCGAATTCCGGCAGCACGGTCAAAAGAATCGTACCCAGGAGCGGCCCGAGAATGGACCCGCGCCCGCCGATCAGGATGGCGATGAAAAACAAGACCGACAAGTCGATCGTGAAGGCGTCAGGCGTTATATAGGATTGCAATGTGGCAAACAGCCCGCCGGCGACCCCGGCAACGGCCCCGCTGAACAGGAACACCGCCCCCAGCAAAGCGGGCTTTGAGATGCCGCTCGCTTCCGCCGCGACCTCCGCATCGCGAATCGCGGTCAGCGCGCGGCCGAAGCGGCTTGCCGCGACATTTATCGTCATCCAGGTACAGATCGCCGCCAGACCGAAGCAGAAATAATAAAGCCCCCACTGCGAAGCGAACGGTTCCGGAAAGATCGGCCCGGGAACGCCCACGCCGCCGCCAGTCACGCTTTGCCAGGCCAACGCCACCTGCGTGACGATAGTGGCGAAGCCAAGTGTCGTGATGGCAAAATAGAAGGTGCGCAGCCGCAGCGCCGGAAGACCGATGATCAGGCCGAAGATTGCGCCGACCACGGCCGCAATCGCCAGCGCCAGATAGGGCGACAGCGCCGGCATGACATTGCCGGCCGCAAGCACGCTCGTGGTGTAGGCACCGAGCGTGAGCAGCGCCACCCAACCGATTGCGATCTGGCCGGCGAAGCCGACGACCAGATTGAGGCCGGACACCAGCACCCAATAGACGCAGGCGCGGGTTATGATCACGCCCCAATAGCCGCCACCGAATAACGGGAACGTAATGCCGAGAACGAGCAGCACCAGGAACGGCAGCGCCGCGCGCGTACCTGTGGAGTCAAACACGCTGAAGCGGCTCGGGTGCAGTTGTGCTGCGGGATCCATCAAACGCGACGCTGGACGGTAGCACCGGCGAGCCCCTCGGGACGCGCCAGCAAGACAAGGATGAACACCGTGAAGACCGCCACCGATGCGAAGATGCCGCCGACAAGAAAATTCGCGGCTTGCTGAAACAGCCCGAGCAAGAGCCCGGCGACCACGGCGCCGCGGTTGTTGCCCATGCCGCCCAGTGCAACTGGAATGAAGCCGTAAAAAGTCAGCGCCGAAGCGTTGCCAAAGAAGGCCAGCAGCATTTCGCCGCCGGCAAAGCCGGCAAGCGCGCCGATCACGCCGGCGAGCGCATAGCTCGTCATGCGCAGCCTGCGTTCCGGCAGACCGAGCGCACGCGCCGCATAATTATCCTCTGAGATCGCCAGAAAGGCGTGGCCGATCAACGTGTGGCGATAGAGCAGTTCCAGACCGACGATCACCGCCGCGCAGGCGAGCATCGGTAGCCAGAACTGCTGATCGAAACCGCCGCGAGGAATGTCGAAGAGGCGCGGAAACGGCCGCGCCTCCGTGCCCCATTCGATCGCGGTAAACTGCTGGACAATCAGCGCCAGCGCGAGCGTGGAGAGCACGTAGAGATGCTGATCCAAGCTCTTGAGCACCGGCCGCACGGCGACCATCTCCGTGACAATGCCGAAAAGCGCGCCGGCGGCAAGCACGAGTGGAAAACCCGCCGCCAGCGGCATGCCCATCTGGGCGATAAAGAGCGAGCCCAGCACCCCGCCCAGCATACCGAGCGTCCCAGCGGTGAAGCTGAACACCCGCGAGGCTGAGAACATCACATTATACGTGATGCCGATCAGTGCGTAGATGCAACCGATCGCCACCCCTGTCGAGACGATCGATGCGACCATCTGCTCAGGCGCTGTAGCCGGGAGCCAGGTTGAACGCGCCGTCCTTGAGCGAATTGGCCTCGACCATTACCACTTCGTCGTCCGGATAGCCGTTGTGCTGATCGGGGCTGAAGGAGATATCGCCGTAGACTCCGGGGAATCCTTTGAGCTTGTTGAGATAACCGACGATCTGCTCCGGTTCGGTGCCGACGGCTTTCATGGCCTCGGCGATCATCCGTGGACTGTCATAGCCGAGCGCGATCCACCACAGCAGCGTATCGCCCATGTCGATCTTGGCGCTCTTCAACCGGTCGAGGAACGCGCCGGTGCGGTCCGGAAGCTTGCCACCCGGCGCATAGCAAACGTTGCGGAAATTGTTCGGATAGACCTTCGCCCAGTATTCGGGCTTTTCCAGCAACGCCTTGGTTTGACCCGAGCCGAGCGTGGTCTGGCCGACGATCGGCACATCCCAACCCATGTCGCCGCGCGTGTTGATGATGCGCGAGAGGAAGCCGGCATTCACGCTCCAGGGCATGATCGCTTGCGCTCCAGCGGATTGCATGCGCAAAAGCTCGGGCTTGAGGTCCGGATTGGCGGCATCGACGTTGCCCTGATAAACGACTTCGGCTCCCTTGGCCTTGAGCATCGGCGCATAGGCGTTGGCCGAGGCGGTGCCATAACCGGTCGTATCGCTGATGACCGCGACCTTCTTGCGCTTGAGCACCTCCACGACATAGCGGTTCGCGGCGGCGCCAATCTGCTGGTTGGTGGGCGCGTTGCGGAAGCACATCGGATATTTCTGCGCGTCGGTCAGGGTGTCGACCCAGCAGGGATGGACCTGCGGCGTTTTTGTGCGGGCGAGCAACGGCACGACCGCGAGCAACTCGCCGGAATTGACCGGGCCGAAGACGACGCTCACCTTTTGGCCACGCGTCAGCTCCGTCGCTCCGTTCACGGCCTTCGTCGGATCGCTTTGGGTGTCGCGGGTAATCAGCTCGATCTGCCGCCCGTCGATGCCGCCGGCCGCGTTGATCTCCTTCACCGCCAATTGGGTTCCGCGATTGATCCCAATCCCGGTGGATGATGAGGGGCCGGTGAGCGCCGGCAAATAACCGACCAGGATCGGCTCTTTCGCGGCGATCGCGGGCTTGGCTAAGCCGCTTACAATGGCAGCGGCGCCGGCGGACGCCAGCGCTTGACGGCGAGTCATCGACATTTTGATTCCCTCCCTGAGCTTGTCTTGGTTTACTCCCAATCGTTATTGAGCTTCGCGGTCTATGGCAGCGTACTATAGCCTCGGCTTGATAGTCCGGAAAGCTCCTATCGCATGCGATTTCGAGGACTGGGACAGAGAGTTTTTTGATGGGAGGAGTGGGCAATGGAATTAGGTCTTGCAGGCAAGACGGCGCTCGTCACCGGCGGCAGCAAGGGAATAGGCCTTGAAACGGCACGCGCCCTCGCGCGGGAAGGCGTGAAAGTTCTGATATGCGCACGCCGGGATCAGGCGCTCGCCGAAGCGGCGCGCGACATTATGCAGACCACGCAAGCGAAGATCGAGACACACTCTCTGGACGTGACCAAAATCGAACAGATCGAAGAGATTCCGCGCATCGTGCGCGACAAGCTCGGTCGCATCGACATCCTCGTCAACAATGCCGGCACGGGCACCTACAAGCCCTTTCTCGAAGTCACCGACGAGGAACTCGTCTATGGCATGGCGATCAACTTCTTTGCGCAATTCCGCATCTGTCAGCGAGTAGTGCCGCTGATGATCGCGCAGGGCGGTGGCAGAATCCTCAATGTGAGCGGCGAGACCGGGATCATGACGCTGAACCCGCCGTTCCTGTCCTCGTGCACCGGACCGGCGAAAGCGGCCGAGATCCGGTTCTCCAAGGTGCTCGCCAACGAGCTTGCGCCGCATAACATCCGCGTCAACTGCGTAATACCGGGCTTCATCAATACGCCGGAGCGCTTTGCCAAATGGGAGCGAGAACTTGCCAAGCGAAAGCTCAGTGCCGAGGACGCAGCGCGCGAGCGATTGCTTTGGTCTAATAATCAAGGCATGCGCGATGGCCGCTGGGGCACGCCCGAGGAGATCGCCAATCTCATCGTCTTTGCCGTCTCGGATGCGGCGAGCTATATCAACGGCTCAGCGCTCGTCGCCGACAATGCAATGGACAAATCCTGAAGGGCGACGCCGGAAAATCGCGGCTCGGCAAAAGGCAGGGCCTGCAGGCGCGAATGACCTAGGCGTCGACGAAGTCGAACGCATCGCGGTGCCGGACCACGCGGCCGGTGGACGGCGAAGGGAAGTGCGCCGTGCACATGAGCGTAGGCGTATCGCAGAAGCGGCCAAACAATTCTCGCCTCGACTCTCCCGCCTGCTTGGAGTCGTAATCCGCCATCATGCCCAGTTCGGGATACCGGGCTTGCAGCGGTGAGTGGATCATGTCGCCGGTAATGATGGCATCGGCGCCGGGCTTGCCGATCTGCACCGAAAAGTGATCGATGGTGTGGCCGGGCGTCGGGATGAGCGTAACGAGTTCGTTGAAGGCGTGCGCGCTCTTGACGATATCGGCGCGATTGGCGGCCACAATCGGGAGCACGGAATTGGTGATCCATGGGCACGCTGCCGGGTCGTCCTTCTGGCGCTTGGTCCAGTAAGCAAGTTCGCGGTCGGCAAACACGTAGCGCGCCTTTGGGAAGGTTGGCACCCACTGGCCATTCTCCAGCCGCGTGTTCCACCCGACGTGGTCGGTGTGCAAATGCGTGCACATGACGAAATCAATATCGTTCACGCTGAATCCGCTTGCCGTGAGGTTCTTCTGGTAGCGATCGGAATTCATCATGTGCCAGAAGGGCCGCGTCGGTCGCGGCTTATGGTTGCCGACGCACGAGTTGATCATGATCGTGTGGTGAGGTGTCCGCACGATGTAGCTCTGGATGCAGAGCATCAGCTTGTCCCCGGCATCGAGGAATCTGGGCTGTAGCCAGCCCCGGTTCTCGTCGAGAAACTCCCTCGTCATGGTCGGGAAAAATTGCAACGCGTCGAAGAATGGACCCTCCTGCTCGATGATGCGGTGGATCGTGACGCTGCCAATTTCGATTGCGGCGGGCAAGATCGGCCTCCGTCTCTGAACAACTCGCACGTACAAGCAGCATCTATCGAAGGCACGGACAGTGCAATGTCCGAACGTCTCATTTCATGACGCAAACACGTATCTGCCTGTATCTCAAGGATCGAAACGGTCAGCGCCTTCGCCTATTGCCGGGCATGAACGAGATCGGGGGCCGGCGCTCCGGCATTCGCGTCTTCAAGTATCATGTCCGCACCCTTCTCGCCGATCATGATCGCTGCCGCGTTGGTGTTGCCGGAAACGACCGCCGGCATGATCGAGGCATCGATCACGCGCAGGCTTGTAAAACCACGCACGCGCAGCCGTTCATCGACGACCGCTTTCTGATCCTGGCCCATACGGCAGGTGCCGACCGGATGATAGGTGGTGGAGCCGCGGCGGCGGATGAAATCGAGCAACTCGTCGTCGCTGTCGCATTGCTTCCCCGGCTCGATCTCCTCCGCGATGTGTTTCGCCATGGCGGGCGCCTGAAAGATGCGTCGCATCGCCGTGACGCCGGCCACGATGGTCTCGCGGTCTTTTTGCGTCGCCAGATAATTCGGGTGAATTGCCGGGGCCTGTCGCGGATCGGCGGATTTGATGCGCACATAGCCGCGGCTCTCCGGCCGCAGCAACACGCAATTGCCGGTCACGCCAGGGAATGGATGCAGTTCGCCGCCGATGGTGCCGGCCGAGAATAGGGAAATCGAGCATTGCGAGTTTGGCGTTTCCGACGAGGGCAGCGCGCGCAAGAAACATGCGGCGGAGACCGCCGGAATTGCGAGATAACCGCGGCGCGTGAGCACGTAGTGTAAGCCGTGCGAGAGCTTTCCGCTCCAGTTGCGCTACCGCGTCGTTGAGCGTGATCGGCTCCTTGCAGCGCAAAATGATGCGGCCTGAAAAATGATCGTTGAGATCATCGCCGACGCCCGGCACGTCGGCGATCACGGGAATTCCATGGGACTTTAAGAAGCGAGGCCGGCCCAACTCCCGAAAGCTGCAACAATTGCGGCGAATTGAAAGCGCCTGAAGCGACAATCACCTCAACATTGGCGCGCGCGTTGCTTTTGTGGTTTCCGACCAGATATTCGATGCCGGTCGCGCGCCGTCCGTCGAAGAGAATGCGTGTGGCGAGCGCATTCGAAACCACCTTGAGATTGGTGCGCCGTCGCGCCGACTTCAGATAGCCTCCCGCGGTCGAGGAGCGCACGCCGTTGCGCATCGTGGTCTGGTAATAGCCCGCGCCTTCTTGCACCGCTCCGTTGAAATCGTCGTTGCGCGGATAGCCGCACTGCACTGCCGCTTCCACATAGGCTTGCGCGAGCGGATGTCGGTCGCGCAAGTCCGAAACCGAAAGCAGCCCGCCGGCACCATGAAATTCATCCGCGCCGCGCTCGTTGTCTTCCGCCTTGCGGAAATAGGGCAGAACGTCCTCGAAACTCCAGCCGGCATTGCCGAGCTGCCGCCAATAATTGAAATCTTCCGCCTGTCCGCGGATGTAGATCAATCCATTGATCGAACTCGACCCGCCCAGCACCTTTCCGCGTGGCGCGATAACCTCGCGGTTGTGGCATTCAGGCTGCGGCTCGGTTGCGTAGCACCAATTGTACCGGCGATCGCTGAAAAGCCTGCCAAAGCCAAGCGGAATATGAAGCCATGGGTGGAAGTTGCTGGGGCCCGCCTCCAACAGAAGAACGCTGTGTCGACCCGATGCTGTGAGCCGATTGGCCAGAACGCACCCGGCGCTGCCGGCCCCCACGATGATGAAGTCGAACGCCTCTGAATTCGGCACGCGTTTTCCTTAGCTCATACGGCCCTTGAAGATCGCTTCCTCGTCTCAGGACGATTGTATCAATTACCCGGCGGGAACGCGATTGCCAATCACCCGCTTAACTTGCGCCGGGTCGCGGGCGAATGCCGACCAACGATCGATCCGCGCGAGCGCACCGGGAGCACGTTGTGTCGTCGAGTCCGACTATGAATTCTCTTATTCCGATGTCGAGTGCCACTCGCCGCGCGTCCAATGGGATCACGCTCGCTGCAATTTCAAAGCGATATCACGGCTCAAATTGGAGATCTGAGACGGATTTCACCAATTGCTGGGATCACGACGATGTCCGCTCTTGATGCTGTGGACGGCTCCTCCACCGGCACGTGAGTGCCATGAATGTGGGTGCTGTTAAGGCCCGCATTATTCAGAGGAGCCCAGCATGCAAACGGTCACGACTATCGGTCTTGATATCGCCAAGTCGGTATTCCAGGTTCACGGCGTTGATGCGCAAGGCAATGTAATTGTGCGCCGGCAGTTGAAACGCCGCTATGTCCTAACGTTTTTTGAGAAGTTGCCGCCGTGCCTGGTCGGCATCGAGGCCTGTGCCTCATCGCACCATTGGTCGCGCGAGCTCAAGGCGCTCGGCCACACCGTGCGGCTGATGCCACCGGCCTACGTAAAGCCCTACGTCAAACGGCAGAAGAATGATGCCGCTGATGCCGAGGCGATCTGCGAAGCAGTCACCAGAGCCAACATGCGGTTCGTCGCGACCAAGACCCCCGAGCAACAGAGCTGCCTGATGCTCCATCGCACGCGCCATCTGTTCATCCGCCAGCAGACCGCGGTGATCAATGCGACCCGCGCTCATCTTGCCGAGTTTGGGATCGTGGCGCCGGTCGGCCGCAAGGGTGTCGAGGAGCTGCTCGATGTTGTCACTGATCCAAGTGACAAACGGGTGCCCGAGGTTGCACGGGTGTGCCTAGCGGCTCTTGGAGTTCAGCTTCGTAGGCTGAAGGAGCAGATTCTGCAGTTCGATCGTCTGATAATGGCCTGGCATCGATCCAATGAGGCGAGCAAACGGCTCGATGCGATCCCCGGCGTCGGTCCGATACTGGCCACCGCTTTGGTTGCCAGTGTAGCCGATCCAAAGGTCTTCCGATCGGGGCGCAACTTCTCGGCCTGGATCGGGCTGGTGCCAAAGCAGCACTCAAGTGGTGGCAAAGCCAGGCTCGGCAGTATCAGCAAACAAGGCGACCGCTATCTGCGCAGCCTGTTCATGGCCGGGGCGCTTGCCGTCATCCGATACGCCAAGATCCACGGCACCAAGCATCGGCCCTGGCTTACGGCATTGTTGGCGCGGCGACCGGTTAAGGTCGCCGCCATCGCATTAGCTAACAAGATTGCGCGAATGGCCTGGGCGATGATGGCCAGAGGCGAGCGTTACAGGCAACCCGTCGCGCTCGCGACGTAAACGAGATCGCGTCGGATACCCCGACGTGATGTGAAGGTTGGAAAGGGCGAACAGCACGTAATGCAGAGCCGGTCGATCCGGCGATCAGGACAACCCACATGTGCCAGCGCATTGTCGAATGCGTGCTTTTGACCGGGACCTGATCCGCGGAGGGCATTATGGCCAGCGGCCCCGTGTGCCGCACTCAAAGGCCGAACACATGGCTGCACCGACCAAGGCTGCTGCAAACGTGAAGAAAGTTCTTGCCAACTCGGAGCCGTCCACACATGGCAGCCAGCTCAACCGGTCGACGCAACACTTATCGTGAACAGAAAAGATAGGGATCGTATGCAGTTGAGCGAAAAATGATGCCCAGCGCTCAATGAGACCCGAGAAACCAGGAGGTTTGGCATCGCGGGCAGCCGGGAGTCTTGAAAGCGATTAGGCGAGCATTTGGTAGGCGTTACGTAAGTGTTGCGTCGACCGGTTGAGATCACCACCCAATGCGGACATTGGGTGTGCATTGCCGCAATGGTTATTGAGCCGATACAATGCTGCCTCCTGTGCTTGGGGGCGGACATGCGCCGACGCGACTTCATCACACTTATCGGTGGCGCTGCGGCGTGACCGGTGGTGGATTTAAGGTGGAACACAATGAAACAATTATTTACGATTGCTCTTGTTGCACTTGCTTTTGGACTACCTCAACAATCGTATTCTCAGGACCGCCAACGCTTTCCAATACTTAGTCCTGATCAGTTGACCCCCGAGCAAAAGAAGTGGGCCGATGAAATTGCGGCTCCGCCCCGCAATGCCAAATTCACCAATCCTCCATACAACGTATATCTTCGGAGTCCGGAATTGGCCTCCCGTGCTACAGCGATGGCCGAATATCTGCGCTGGAAAAGCTCGTTACCTCCTCGTTTGCGCGAATTTGCCATCCTCATTGCAGCACGTCACTGGACGCAACAGTACGTATGGCATCAACACTATCCCTTGGCTATAAAGGGCGGTCTCGATCCGAAAATCTTGGCGGATATGATAGTCGGCAAGCGACCATCAGAGATGAAAGAAGACGAAACGATCTTGTACGAGTTTGCCACCCAGCTCTATCGCGACAAAAATATATCAGATGCTACTTTTGACGCAGCCGTGGCTAAACTCAGTGAGCGGAGCGTCATGGATCTCATCGGAATTTTTGGATTCTACGATTTCGTGTCGATGACCCTCATTGCTGCTAAGGCTGAGCCGCCTCAAGACGCCGTCCCGCGGATGCAGCCGCTTCCGAAATAAGGATTGGCCAAGGTTACCTGCTGCGCCCAAAGCGGACATTGGCGTGCGTCAGGTATTAGTCGCCCATCCGAATTTTACCGATGACATCAAAATCTGCCCTTTTGGGCTGGAGCACGTAAAATTCCCCCATATCAACTGTGGGCTCAAGAAGAATGTTGGCGATGTTGAGATCGTGAGTAATCATTACCAAATTCGAGGGGGCATGATGTTTCAGAATTTCTTGCAATACGCTTTCATTATTTAATTTGGCCTGACTGTCAGAGACTACGCCCGGTGGCATCAGGTACTGAACGGCTGTCGCGCGACCAAATGCGAGCTTGCCTGTGTCAATGCAACGGCAATAGGGGCTGGTTAAAACCTGCCCAATCGCAATGCCGTGAGCGCGAAAGGCAGCTCCGATGCGCTTGGCCTGCTCTACGCCGCTAGCGGAAAGATTTACTTCTGCCGCACAGTTACCGGGCGCGAGGCGCCCTATGCCTTCTCGGATATCGACGTGAGTGTGGCGCAACAAAATAACCTTGCCGCCCTGCTTTAATGCGGCCCAGACGGGCTCGTCGTCAGCAGCGGCGCACCGGGATCGGGCCGAAAGCGTCAGCAAAACCACCAGACAGAGAAGTAAGGGGGCCGTCCTGCTGTTCACGCTGATGGGCATAGCTCGCGGGACCGATGGCACGAACGCTGCCGCTGGCAGCCGTCTGGCTCAGACTAGTTCGGTTTCTCAGTGAAAGGAATGTCCGCCTATTGGCGGTGATCTCAACCGGTCGACGCAACACTTACGTAACGCCTACCAAATGCTCGCCTAATCGCTTTCAAGACTCCCGGCTGCCCGCGATGCCAAACCTCCTGGTTTCTCGGGTCTCATTGAGCGCTGGGCATCATTTTTCGCTCAACTGCATACGATCCCTATCTTTTCTGTTCACGATAAGTGTTGCGTCGACCGGTTGAGCTGGCTGCACTTAGCGGACAATTCAGCCTCGCTAGCATTTGTTCGCTTTCGGGGAAGAGCAGACAAAGTTTGATTTTGGCCTGCGACGGCTTGTCCGCTAATGATGCTGTGGACGGCGCCCGCTCTGCGGCATCGGAGTGCCATAGGGTGGTTGCGCTGAAGCAAACCACATTGAGGGGAGCCGTCCATGGGCGAGGTTAGCACGATTGGTCTGGATATTGCGAAGTCGGTATTCCAGGTGCACGGGGTCGATGTCGCGGGCGCGGTGGTGATCCGCAAGCGCGTCAGTCGCGTCGAAGATGCTGGAGTTCTTCGCCGATCTGCCGCCGTGCCTGGTCGGGATCGAAGCTTGTCCGTCAGCGCATCACTGGGGCCGCGAGCTGCAGGCGCTTGGCCACACGGTGAAGCTGATGCCGCCGAGCTATGTGAAGGCCTATCTCAAGCGCAGCAAGAACGATGCGAACGATGCGGCAGCGATCTGCGAGGCGGTCACGCGGCCGTCGATGCGGTTCGTTCCGATCAAGACGAAGGAGCAGCAGACCGCCTTGATGCTGCACCGGACCCGGCAATTGCTGGTGCGTCAGCGCACGATGTTGAGCAATGCGCTACGCGGGCACCTGGCCGAACTCGGCATCGTGTCGGCCAAGGGCCGCAATGGAACGGCGGAGTTGCTCAGGATCATCGCGGATGGCGCGGATAACCGGGTTTCCCCGGCCGTCCGCGGCATTCTCGATGTGCTGGCGCGGCAGTACAGCGCCATCGGCGCCGAGATCGGATCCATCGACAAGAGCATCCTGGCCCTGCATCGCTCGTGCGAGGCGAGCCGGCGGCTGGCGGAGATTCCGGGCATCGGCCCGATCGTCGCCACCGCACTGGTTGCCGAGATCGGCGACTGGAAGGCATTCTCATCGGGGCGCAGTCTTGCGGCCTGGATCGGGTTGGTGCCCAAGCAGCACACGACCGGCGGCAAGGACAGGCTCGGCAGCATCACCAAGCAGGGCAATCGATACTTGCGGTGGTTGCTGGTCGTCGGCGCCATGGCCGTCATCCGCTACGCGCGGAAGCACGGCACCGAGAAGCGGCCGTGGCTCGGCCGATTGATGGAGCGCCGACCCACGAAGGTGGCGGCCGTGGCGCTCGCCAACAAGATTGCGCGGATGGCCTGGGCCATCATGGTCCGCGGCGAGAGATACAAGGAGCCGAAGCTGTTGCTGGCGGCATGAGAGCCGCCAGCAGATAGATCGGCAACACCAATTGGCGAGGGCATGACGACGTAATGCAGATACGGTCGTTCCGGGGATCGGGAGAACCCGCTTGGGTCATCGCACTCTTCTAAAGTGCGTGCTAATGATTGGGACCCGATCCGCGCAGAGCATTAGGGCCAGCGGCCACACCTGCCGCATCAACAGGCCGGACACGTGACCGCACCCGACCAATGCTGCAGAAACGTCAAAAAGCTCTTGCCATGGCGCCGTCCACACGTGACCCAAAGCAGAGATAAGTCTGGGCGCTGAACGGTTAGCCGCTGAACTAATCTGGCATCGTTCTACAGCAGATGCCTACGCACCAGTCAGCACATCAGTGGCCATCAGTGCGGCTTGCCGCAGGCGTTCGGGATCACGCTCGCCCTTCGCCGCGCATTCAAGAATGTTTTTGGCGAGGGCGGTCTTCTGCATGGCGGCTCGTTGCTGAGGCCGAAGGGAGGCCCAGGCATCCTCCAGTGTTTCCCTTAATAGTGCGACGGTATCGAGGTCAAAGTACCCATGCTCTTTGCTATCCATTTTTGCCTCTTGCGCAGGTCGCTCACAACAATCGTGATTCCTGATGGCGCCCACAGTCTGTAAATTCGATGACATCTGTCTGACAGATCCGGCATCGGAACTATTGCGCACTCCAAGCGACGGCAGTTCCACATCGATTTTGCATGTGTTTATTTAACTCGACTTGGAGCCCATGGCGGATTATAATCCTATTATGAGGACGCCATCCCATCATCCGCTAACGAATTGGTTTGCCCCTCCGCCCGGTGCGGGCCGCGCTTATATTGGCAACCGCTTCTGTTATCGTTGCTCTAATCCAAAAACTTTTCTGAGATGCGAGCCAACGTCTCTATTTCAGATAAAATATATTCGCCCCGGCCGCACATCGTTGCTCGCCGCAGTGCGCGGAAAATGCTGTTCCAGTTTATTCCCACAAACGTTGATCGCCGTTATAAAGCCGTCAGCGATGCGGCCATCGCGCATATGCGCAATCAGTGCATCAATAGCCGCCTGCCATTCCGATTGCGGCACACGAGCGGCAATTTCATCGTCTGTAATGATGCGCGCATAACGCTCCGCAAGAGAGACGAATATCAAAATTCCGCTACGACCTTTTTCATGCGCGATGCCACGGCTAATGAACTGGTCCATCGCAACGCGATGAGCGATAGCGCGGCGCGCCCTCCGCGGCATAAGCGCGACCCGGACGCGGGGCAAACAGAAGAGAACTAAAAGCACCAAAAATGCGATGACCTGAAGTGATAGAATTCGGTGAACCGTCATCGCGGTGAAGGTCACGAGCAACCATGGCGTCGCGAGCGCGGCAATCGCGGCGATTAGAACCGGCAATGCCGTGGCGTGGGAGGATGTCTGCGCCAACACGCAAACGATATCACCCGAGGTCTTAGCCTCGGCAGCTTGGATGGCATTGACGATACGTGTGTGGTCTTCGCTCGAAATGCTCATCACCAGCTCCCCGAAGCCCCGCCGCCGCCCGACGACCCGCCACCCCCGAAAAGCCACCTCCGCCCGAAAACCCACCACTGGAACTGCCCGAGCTGAGTATGATGTTTGTCACCATTCCCAGAAAAAACCAGCGAAAACCAGGAGAAACAGTGAGCAGAATCAAGAGAACGATCATCCCTGCAAGAAACAACCAGTTGTTTGATCAGTCGTAGGCTGACTATCGAGCCGCAGCGAGGGGCGCTGCTGCCATTCCGATGAATCGGTGGTCAATACAGTGATGATGTCATCGACGCCGCGCGAAATGCCGCCGCTGAAATCGCCCGCCTTGAAGCGCGGCGTAATCGCGTTGGCAATGATTACTTTCGATATGGCGTCGGTAAGCGTTCCCTCGAGTCCGTAACCTACCTCGATGCGGACCCGCCGCTCGTTCGGCGCAACTAGAAACAACACGCCATTGTTTTTTGTTTTCTCGCCGAGCTTCCAGTTACGAAACAGTTCGTTCGCGTACGGCTCGATCTCCTGGCCTTCGAGGGATGTAACGGTCGCAACAACGAGTTGAATGCCCGATTTTGTTTCTAGGTCGGCGAGCTTCTGTTCGATCGCGCTACGCGCCGCGGCCGAAATAATATTTGCTTGGTCGACGACGCGGCCGGACAACGCGGGCAGCGTTAGAGCAAAGGCGGTAGCGAGAGTGTACGCCAACACCACAAAAACAACGGCCAGATGCACGCCGCCTCTTCGGAGAGTGCAAGCGGTGCGGCCCGAATTCATGTCGATATAGCCGCGACAGCGCGTCAGAATTTCACTTGTGGCGGCGTCTGCATACTCTCGCTTGCAGCGAACTCCGCCATGGGCTTGTTGGAGGAGAAAAACAATTTTGCCCAGATCGCGCCGGGAAACGTCCTGAGCTCGGTGTTGTAGACGCGCACCGCCTCGATGTAATCGCGCCGAGCGACCGCAATCCGATTTTCGGTGCCCTCAAGCTGCGACTGGAGCGTCAGGAAGTTCTGATTGGACTTGAGTTCAGGATAGTTCTCGCTGACTGCAAGCAGTCGACCCAGCGCGCCTGTGAGTTGGCTTTGCGCGTCTTGGAACTGTTTAAGTTTATCTGGATCGGTGAGCTGCGATGCGTCTACCTTTACCTGTGTTGCTTTGGCGCGCGCCTCGACGACTGCGGTCAAAACGGTTTTTTCCTGCTTGGCGAAGCCTTGCACCGTGGCGACCAGATTTGGAATGAGATCTGCGCGGCGCTGGTAGTTGTTTTGAACGTCCGCCCATTTCGCTTTTGCTTGCTCCTCGTACGTGGGGATATTGTTGTAGCCGCAGCCGGCAACTGTGAGCCCGAGAAGCGTGGCGGTCAAAACACCGCGAAGGCGCGCCATCGATATGGCCATAATTGTCCCCTGATTAAATCCGGAAAAGTCCGCTCTCTCTCGTGATGATAAGCTTGTGGAGATTTTATTGCTACTTTGCAATATCCGCGGCAATGCAGTGATTCCGTCCAGTCGAAATTAGAGGCCGCCTCAGTTGGCGGCCTCCTCTTTGTTGCCGATGTGTCTCTATAGGTTTCAGGATCGATGAGCCGCGCTCGGCGACTTCCACGGTATGTCCCTCACGCGCTTCTGCACCCTTTCCGCGATCACGACGACGTGTGCCTACAGCAGGGACACGTTCGTTAAGTCGCGAGTTATTCTAAGCCATGTTATCCACGAATAGTTTGGTCAAGTTTGGGATTAATGTTGTCTTGACGGTGCTGGTTTTCATCACCGCCAGTACTTTGGCATTGCGTGCTGGGCTGCGCCATTTAAAGGCCCCAAAGGGCGCCGAGCAAACCGCGGTAACAAATCCGGGCACCTCAATTGACAAGGTTTAAGTCAGTCTTAATGGGTACGAGGCGAATGCGATGCCCGCTTTTGGCCGATTTTGTTGAAAAAGTCGGCAGTTGCGCGGGATGATATTCGCTGATTCAGTCTCTGCGAAAGGCCGGACTGAAGATCATGATGGGACATCGACAAGTCGAACAATCAGCGTTGTTCTATGAGTTCTCGCTCGAAGGGCACGTTCCGTCCGATCATCTGTTGCGTTCGATCGACAGGTTCGTCGAACTTGGCGAGTTGAGGCGGGAGTTGGCCGCCTTCTACAGCAGGATGGGGCGACCGTCAGTCGATCCCGAGCTGATGATCCGCATGCTGATCGTGGGCTACTGTCTCGGTATCCGCTCCGAGCGGCGCCTATGCGAGGAGGTCCACCTCAACCTGGCGTACCGCTGGTTCTGCCGGCTTGGGCTCGACGGCGGCGTGCCCGATCACTCCACGTTGTCAAAGAACCGGCACGGCCGCTTCCGGCAGAGCGACCTGCTACGGCGTCTCTTCGAGACGGTCCTGCGGCGCTGCATCAGCGAAGGGTTAGTCGGCTGTGAAGGCTTTGCGGTCGATGCCAGCCTGATCAAGGCGGATGCTAACCGGCAGAAGGGTATAGAAGGCGAGAAGGGTCTTGCGCCGGAAGCCGCAGGCCGTGCGGTCCAGGAGTATCTGGCTGTGCTCGATGACGCTGCATTCGGCGCTGCGAGCGAAGTTACACCCAAGTTCATCTCACCGGCCGATCCGGCGGCGCGCTGGACCGGAGCCCATGGCGGGCAGGCCTTCTTTGCCTATTCCACCAACTATCTGATCGATGTCGAGAACGCGATCATCGTCGATGTCGAAGCGACCACAGCGATCCGACAGGCCGAGGTCCTTGCCGCAAGGCGCATGATCGAACGTTCGATGGAACGCTTCGATCTGTATCCCACCAGGCTCTTGGGCGACAGCGCCTATGGCTCGGCCGACATGCTGGGTTGGCTGGTCCATAAGCACGGTATCGAGCCGCATGTGACCGTGTTCGACAAGTCGGCCCGCAAGGACGGCACCTTCTCACGTAATGACTTCACTTATGACCACAAGCGAGACATCTACCTCTGCCCTGGTGGCAAGACGCTGACCACGACGGGCACACTCGTAAATGATGATGCGACGATGCTTTATCGCGCGAGCAAGCACGACTGCACGCGCTGCGCTCTCAAGTCGAGATGCAGTCCGAACACCCCGGCCCGCAAGGTACCACGCTCGATCCACGAAGGCGCTCGCGACATAGCGCGTCAAATCGCCAAATCATGGGAAGGCCGGACGTCTCGACGACTACGCAAAAAGGTCGAGATGCTGTTCGCCCATCTTAAGCGCATTCTCAACCTCGGCCGTCTACGGCTACGAGGACCGAACGGCGCTCGCGACGAGTTCCTCCTCGCAGCAACCGCCCAGAACCTCCGCAAACTAGCCAAGCTGATACCAATATCGAACTTGAATCCGGCCTGAGACCAGATCGGGTCGCCGATCTGGCGCGCCGTCAATCTCGCGGCGCGATCCACTTCGATTGACGGCCGGACTTTTTCAACAAAATCGACCCAAAGCGGACAATGCTGGACTAGGCTGCCAGCACCCGTGACTTTTATAGGTCCCGCACTAACACCGTTACCCAGAGCACTACGAAACCAGCGAGCCCAAGCATCCAATTGTGGATGTGCATCCCAAATATTGTAGTGTCGGTCGTCATGAACCGCAGAAACGCGTCCATGGCAAACTTGTAGACCGGGCGCCAAATAAAAGTCTCGTAGCTTTTACGCTCTTAAATCTAAAACGTACGGCTTGTTGCGGTAAGCAGATGCCTCCGGCGTAAGCCCCTCCCAGAGACTGGGTTGGAATGCCCGCAATTGGGGCCAGGCGGACAACGGTCGATTTTGACCAGGGAGAGGTTGTCTGCTTTTGACCCAGAGCGTTCACCGCGCCTTTTTGCTATCAGCTTTATCTTCGCCGCGAACTTTGTAGGATGCGCGATGCCACGCCAATACTATTTGTTTACTAATAATTAACTTTAAAGAAACGGGTAGGAATTACTGTTCGGCCAACCCAATGGCGGATACATGTTCATGGCTATTTTCGTCTTCTCCCGTCGGCACGGCTGGTGGGTGGTCATGTTCGCCGGGCTCGCCTCTTTTACAGCAGGTTTCGGCGCGCTGAGTATCTTCGCCGTCGGCTGGGCCGCAGCGATCATCCCCACCTTTTCCGAAACGGTTCTCAACGTCGTCGTCGCTGCGCTCATAGCCCAGTTTGCGATGAGCCTGACACACGCTCTGCTTACCCGGCATCGAAGTCGAGAAAATAAGCAATTGCACCTTGCCCTCGACAGCATGGCGCAAGGGTTGTGCATGTTCGATGGCTCTGAGCGGCTGGTCGCCTGCAACTCGCAATATTATAAAATGTACGCGCTAACGTCGGCCGACGTAACCCCGGGGTCCACGCTGTCCGAGGTGCTAGTGAAACGGGTTGCCAAGGGCACGTTCAATCGCGATCCGCATCAATACCGGAAGGATTTTCTGACCGCGGTTGCGCAGGGGCGTACCATTGAGCACGAGGTCAAGGCCATGGGTGGGCGTCTCCTGCTGGTGAAAATCATCCGATAAAGGGCGGTGGCTGGATCGGCACGCACGAGGACATTACCGAGCGGCGGCAGGCCGTGGAGCAGCAAGCTGCCATGCTGCAGCAGGAAGAACGCCGCGCCATAATCGAGGACGCGATTTCAGCGTTCCGCAAGCGCGCAGAAAGTTTGCTGCAAACTGTCGGTGATTGCGCTGATAAAATGCGGTCGACGGCGACGAGCCTGTTCAATACCTCCGGTCACACTTCGCAACGAGCCGAAAGCGCGGTGCAGGCGTCGAATGAAGCCTCGACCAACGTCGATACTGCGGCGGCTGCCACCGAAGAATTGTCGAGTTCGATCGCGGAAATCGGACAACAGCTTAACCAAACAGCTGAAGTGACGCGGATCGCGGTCGGTGAAGCGCATGCGACCAATCAGGATATTGATGCACTGGCAAAAGCCGCGCAGAAGATCGGCGACGTCATCAAGCTAATTCGCAACATCGCCGGGCAAACCAATCTGCTGGCGCTCAACGCAACCATTGAGGCGGCGCGCGCTGGTGAAGCAGGCCGCGGTTTCGCGGTAGTCGCCTCCGAGGTGAAGTCGCTCGCCGTGCAGACCGCAAAGGCGACCGAAGATATTTCTAGCCAAATCGCGGGAGTTCAGAACTCGACCGGCAACGCCGTGGATGCGATCGAACGCATCGTACACCGCATGGGAGAGATCAATAACTATACGTCCGCCGTCGCTAAATCAGTGCAGCAGCAGAACGACGCGACCCGCGAAATTTCGAAAAACGTAGCAAGCGCCGCCGACGGCGCCAGGGTGATCCTTACGGAGTTGAGCGAAGTGGCCGGTGCTACCACCGAAACCCAACAGTCGGCGCAAACCGTGCTCACCGCATCGGAATTGGTAGAAGAGGCCGCCACCGATCTACGCAACGAAGTCAAAAGCTTCCTCACCAGGGTTGCGGTCTAGCTGAACAGGCCCGCCAGCCCGAAAAACAAGGTGGCGTGTCCGAACCACCAGTTCGACGGCGGTGTCTGCTTGTGATGCTGTGGACGGCTCCTCCACCGGCACGTGAGTGCCATGAATGTGGGTGCTTTTAAGGCCCGCATTATTCAGAGGAGCCCAGCATGCTGACCTGACCTGGCTTTTTTGAACCGAGCGTTGTGAGAGAATAGCTTGGAAAGGAGCTGGTCATGCCAAAGAAGAGGTTTGGCGCGGAGCAGATTGTGACGCTGCTTCGCCAGATTGAAGTGTCGATGGCGCAGGGAAACTCTACGCCGATAGCCTGCCGGGATGCTGGGATATCCCACCAGGCTCTTGGGCGACAGCGCCTATGGCTCGGCCGACATGCTGGGTTGGCTGGTCCATAAGCACGGTATCGAGCCGCATGTGACCGTGTTCGACAAGTCGGCCCGCAAGGACGGCACCTTCTCACGTAATGACTTCACTTATGACCACAAGCGAGACATCTACCTCTGCCCTGGTGGCAAGACGCTGACCACGACGGGCACACTCGTAAATGATGATGCGACGATGCTTTATCGCGCGAGCAAGCACGACTGCACGCGCTGCGCTCTCAAGTCGAGATGCAGTCCGAACACCCCGGCCCGCAAGGTACCACGCTCGATCCACGAAGGCGCTCGCGACATAGCGCGTCAAATCGCCAAATCATGGGAAGGCCGGACGTCTCGACGACTACGCAAAAAGGTCGAGATGCTGTTCGCCCATCTTAAGCGCATTCTCAACCTCGGCCGTCTACGGCTACGAGGACCGAACGGCGCTCGCGACGAGTTCCTCCTCGCAGCAACCGCCCAGAACCTCCGCAAACTAGCCAAGCTGATACCAATATCGAACTTTGAATCCGGCCTGAGACCAGATCGGGTCGCCGATCTGGCGCGCCGTCAATCTCGCGGCGCGATCCACTTCGATTGACGGCCGGACTTTTTCAACAAAATCGGACCGAAGCGGTCATTGCGCATCAGCCGGTATGACGTTCGAGTGCGGTCCACCATCGCCGAAATAAGCGGGGTCACGGTGGTCATTCCGGCATCCCGGCTTTCTTCAGCGCTCCGGCAAAGCGCGCAAAGTCAGCTGGATTTCGCGTTGGATTAAACTGCCTTAGCTTCGACAGCTGCATCGCGGGATCAAGCTGCAGGTGGCGCGCCATTGCGGCCCGCGCCTCATCCATCCGGCCGGCGCACGCGTTGCTTGCGGCGAGGAGGCGCAGCGCGGCGAGGAAATCCGGCTGGTAGCGCAGGGAGCGCGACGCCCAGGATGCGGCCTCGTCATCGCGACCGGCGAGGAAATGCGCAAAGCCGATCATGTTCAGCCATCGCGGCAGCACCGGATCGAGCGGGCTCGCCGCAACGCGCGCGTCAGGTGCTCGATGGCCGTGTCGGGGTCGCCGAGCCAGGCATGGACCGCCCCGCTGCATCCCCACGCCGCCGCCAGATTGGGATCGAGCGTCAATGCCCGCTCGACGAATAGCGCGGCCGTGTCCAGATCGTGCACGACATATGCCAAGGAATGTGCGGCCGCCGCCAATGCGACTGCGTCGTCCTCGCCCAGTCGAGCCCCGCGGCGCGCCAGCTCGGCGGCCTCCGCCTTCTCTCGATCGAGATCGGATATCCAACCGTTCGCAACCCGCAACCAGTAGCACGCTGCCGCCATCGCATAGGCGCAGCCAAAGGTGGGGTCGATCTCCCTTGCTCGCTTGAACAGGCGCAATGCCTCGTCGTTTCCCACATGCGTCCACTGATACATGTACGCCTTGGCGCGCAGAAAGCAGTCGTACGCCGTGAGGCTGCCGGTCGGTTTGCGCTTGGCGCGCTCGATCTCGGCTTTTTCGAGCGTCGGCGAAATGGCGCTGACCACACGGACGGTTACCCGGTCCTGGAGCTCGAAGACGTCTACGAGGTCGCCATCGAAAGTATCGGCCCACAAATGCCCTCCCGTTGAAGCGTCGATCAGCTGCCCAGTGATGCGGACCCGGCTTCCGGCCTTGCGCACGCTGCCCTCGAGCACGTAGCGCACGCCGAGGTCGCGGCCGATCTGCCGGAGGTCGACGTTGCGGCCCTTGTAGGTGAAGGTCGAGTTGCGGGCGATGACGAACAGCCAGCGGATGCGCGACAGCGCCGTGATGATGTCCTCGGTGATGCCGTCGGCGAAGTACTCCTGCTCGCGATCCGCGCTCATGTTCTCGAAAGGCATGACGGCGATGGACGGCTTGTCAGGCAGCGTGAGCGCACCCTTCTCCTCGGCGGCGGGAAGGCTTGAAGCGGCGCCCTCCGCCGGTCCTGCGACGAAGCGGTAGCCACGGCCCGGAATGGTGACGATGAAGCGCTGGCCGCCGACATCCTCGCCGAGCGCCTTGCGCACTGCCGAGACGTGCACGTGCACGGTGTTCTCGCCGACGCTGAGGCCGGGCCACACCTGCGTCATCAGCTCATCCTTGGTGACCAGCCTGCCGGACGCGGCCACGAGCGCGCACAGGATCTCGGCGCCGCGGCTGCGCAATGGCACCGACGCGCCGTCGCGAAACAACAGGCGTCGTTCGACGTCCAGACGGAACGGCCCGAAGGCTATTTCGGCGGGATTGCCGGGATTGGTGCTCACGGCCGGATGATGTCAGAACTCTTCAGACCTGACCAAGGACTTTAGGTCGCAACGAGGGTAATTTCCACTTTCCGCGCCGTCCACGGCCTTGTGAGGCCAGAATTGAAGGAAAGACTGCATGCTGCCATCTAAAATGGCCGTCCCCCTTGTGAGCCTCATGCTGGCGGTGTCCGTCCACGGCGCCGCCGCAGAGAACTTCCCATCCAGGCCCATCCGTATCATCGTTCCTTTTGGGGCGGGTGGCTCCAACGACGTCACCACGCGAGCACTCGCCCGGGCGACAGAGCGATACCTCGGGCAGCCGATAATTATCGAGGATATCACCGGAGGCGGTGGAGTGGTCGGCGCCGACGTGATCAAAACCGCCAAGCCGGACGGATATACCATCGGCACATCCGTTTCTTCGACGCTGTTCGCGCCCTATCTCAAGAAAGCGAGCTACGATGCGGGCAAGGACTTTACCTACATCATCGGCGTGATGGGCTTCACGTACGGTGTGGTCGTACGAAAAGATGCGCCGTGGAAAACGTTTCAGCAGTTTCTCGCTGACGCCCGTGCCAATCCTGGAAAAATCACCTACGGCACGCCCGGCTTCGGCACCCTTCAACACCTCACCATGGAGCGGATCGCCAAGCAGCAAGGCATTAACTGGGTCACGTTCCGTTCCGCGGCGATCCTGACGCAATCAACAGCCTGCTGGGCGGACACATTCACGCCGTCGCGACCACGAGCTCCTGGCGACGACAAGTGGACTCGGGTGACCTACGCCTATTGGTCACCTGGGGTGCCGAGCGATCCGCAAATTGGCCATCGGTGCCGACGCTGCGGGAAACCGGCGTCGATATTGCGGTCAAGGCGCCTTACGGACTTGCCGGCCCAAAAGGGATTGACCCAAAGGTCATCAAGATTTTGCACGACGCCTTCAAGAGGGGCACGGAAGACCCCACCTTTACCGCAACGTTGGCACGACTAAACGAAGATTCCTTCTACATGGACGCCGACACGTATCGAGACTTCGTGACCCGGAGCCTCGTGGACTGGAGAAAGGTGATCGATGAAGTTGGCACACAGCCGCAGTGACCGATGCTATTTGTGACGCCTGCCTCCGAGGC
>CAVPOR010000010.1:0-61405 GCA_963707095.1 uncultured Alphaproteobacteria bacterium | reverse complement strand
GTGTCACCTCGCCGACATTGAAGCGGTCGCGGGTTTGCCGCAATTGTTCTTGCAGCACCTCGACGTTGCGCCGTTGCAGGTCGAGAATCGCGGTGTCGCGCAGAAGATTCATATAGGCGGTCGACCGCGGCGAGCAGCACGGTCTGTTCGGCCGTGCGCAAGGTCGCGCGCTGTGCCAGCACCGCGCTTTCGGCCTGGCGGGTTTTGCTGGCGGTCTGGAAGCCGTTGAACAGCGTCTGGGTGATGGTGCCGCCGACTTGAGCCGGCGAATTGTAGCCGCTCAGCGTGGAATAGGTTCCGACTCCGGCGGTGATGCTCTTTGTGGTCGTCGACGACGTCTGCTCGCCGCCGATCGCCGTCACTGCAATCTTCGGCCGGTACCCGGACAGCGCCTGCGGCACGCCTTCGTCGATGGCGCGCGTGGCGGCGCGCTGCGAATTGAGCGACGGGTTATTCTGATAGGCCTGCACCAGCGCGGACTCGAGCGTCTCGCCGCGCGCAGGCGAGATTGCCGAGCGGAACAGCCGTACATGCGGCTATACCGGCCGACAAATCCACCGATCCAGAGAGTGACGATTCCGAGACGGCATTCCAACCCCAACCTTCGCGCGACCGGCGCAAGGCGTCCGATAACGCTAAATCGAAGAGTCGGGAACCTTATTCGGCCCCGGCAGGCTGTTAAAACCCCCAGATAACCGTCCCCGAATAGAAAACGTACCAGACTGGGGATTTCCAGCCACGTTTGGAACCTGCGGCGATGTCTAAAACGCGAAAACCGGCGTTTTCGCGAAGCCCGGCAGCAGCGCGGCCGTGGCATCGAAGATCGCCCGGCCGCCGACTTCGGCGCCGCTGCGTCGATAAAGCATGGCTTTGGAACCGGGACCCGAGCCCAGCACGCATACCAGCCGGCCGCCATCCTTGAGCTGCCGGCAGAGCGCGTGCGGCACAATCTCGGTCGCCCCTTCGAGCACGATCACGTCATAGGGCGCGCCCTGCGGCCAGCCTTCGGCCAGCGGGCCGCTCGCTACAGTGACGTTCGGCAGCGGCGACAACGCCTCTCTCGCCGCCTTCGCGAGACCGGCATCCTGTTCGAGCGCGACCACCTGTCCAGCGATGCGGGCGAGCACCGCGGCAGTGTAGCCGGTGGCGCAACCGACATCGAGCACGCGGTCACTGCCGCTCAGTTCGGCGGCCTGTATCAGCTTGGCCAGCACCATCGGCTTGAGCAATCGCCGGGAAGCGCCGACCGGCACATCGAGATCGAGGTAAGCGAGCGACGCGGAACCTGGCGGCAAGAATCGCTCGCGCGGGCACCTCGAGCATGGCGGATATGATACGCAGGTCGGTGACGTCGGCGGTGCGGACCTGCCCGTCCACCATATGACGGCGCGCGGCGTCAAAATCGGTCATCGCCGATCCTCGCCAAACCGCCATGGGAATGCGCGGCTTTTGTGCGGCAAGCTATCGTAAAAGGCAAGCGAACCGGCGGCGTTGTCGCGCGCCATTCGCTGCTATATAGGCAGGGGCTGAACGGCGCGTCCGACGTTAGTAGCGGGTGCACCTTCTAATGCTAATGGCCACGTGGCGGAGTGGTTACGCAGAGGACTGCAAATCCTTGCACGCCGGTTCGATTCCGGCCGTGGCCTCCACAGCTTTGCAAAGTAACTGCGGCTTTGTTATAGGCCCGTTGCCCGCGGTTTCGGCCTATTCCCTGGTAGCTCAGCGGTAGAGCGTTCGACTGTTAATCGAAATGTCGCTGGTTCGATCCCAGCCCAGGGAGCCATTCTGCGCCGGCCGGATCGCTATCCGAGCGGCGTACCCAATAACTGGAAAACGATCGGACCGGCGATGAGGAAGCCGGCCAGCAAGCTGCGCGCGCGCGGTTGCTGGATGGCAGCCAGTAAAGACAGACCCCGCGAGAGGTATGAGCGCCGCGAGCGGCAAGTAATAGCGCGGATAGGCGTCCATCAACCATCCGTATTCCACGTGGCGCTGATAGCTAAACACGCCATGCGCCACAAACGTCACAATGAAAGCCATGACGCTGGCGACAACGACGACATCGAGCGGATCTTCTCCTCGACGCACGAGGCGCCGAGCCGACATAGCAATGCCGCCGCAGGCGCACACTGCCGCACCGACAGGAATAAGGAGCGCCGCATAATTGAGCGCGTTGCGCGGCATCAAAGACGGCATCCATTCGGCGATGAACGTCAAAACGAAAAACACCACATAGGAGATTGGCGGCATCCGCGCGGCGGCATCCCAGCCGGCGGCGTGTGCCCCTTCCCTCAGCATGGCAATCTGCCCGGCCGTGTCAGGCGTTGGGTTGCCGTATTGTGCGGTCAGTGCGATGTACGGAGCGGTCGCGATCAGCGCGGCAATCGCGATCGGCACGAGCAGATGCAAGCGAATGCGGCCGCGCCACAACAGCCAGGCCAAGACACCGCCGGCCATTCCGCCGATCAGCAGCAACCCGGTGAGTTTCGCCCACGACGCGATGACGACACCGCCCAGCATCGCCAGCAACCAGGCGCGGCCGCCGGTCGCAAGGAGCTTCCAAGCGGCGAGCATCGCAATGGCGCCGCCGGCGAAGGCCGCGTTGTCGTTGTTGACCGAGCCTGCCAGCGATACCAGAACCGGAATACAGGCGAGCGGCACCACATAAGCGTAGAGCGTGATCCGCGAAAACCCTCCGGCCAGTCCAATCGCCAACAGCGCCGCTAACCCAATACCGGCAAGCGCCACATTCAAGAGCCGGTAAATTATGATCGCCTGGGGATGGCCCTCCAGTTTGGGACCGATCAGGGCCAGCAACGCATAGTACGGCGAAGGATGGTTCAGATAATTTGGCGCGCCGGTGAATTGGAAGTTCGACGGGTCGAGCATCCGCATCTCTTCGAACGCCGGCCACACCTTACCGGACCGTTGGATATGGGCGATGTAGGAAACGTGCGCGACTTCATCGAACCCGCGTGTCACGTCCTTGCGCGCCGCGCTCAGCGTGGCGGCGGCGACGAACAGCAAAAGGATGAATCCACAGAGCCGCCAACCGGCGGCGAGCGAAATCGTTCGCTCCTGCATCGCCGGCGCGTAGTGCTGATTGAGCGTGGACACCATGTCATTTTGGGTATTACCAGTTAAGCAATTCCTACGTATTGTCGGCCATCGCGGCTCAAAAAGGCCGACAAACTCAAGCCCGCCACGGCCCAGATGCCCACGACCAGCCCCCTGCTCACCGATCTCTACGAACTCAACATGATCCAGGCCTATCTGGATCGTGGCGAGGACGAGGAGGCGGTATTCGAGTTTTTCGTGCGGCGGCTGCCGGCGCGGCGCGGCTTTTTGCTCGCCGCCGGCCTCGACGACGCGCTCAACTATCTCGAAACGCTGCGGTTCTCCGCCGCCGAGATCGATTGGCTCAAAAGCACCGGGCGCTTTCGCAACAATCTGCTCGACTATCTTGCCGCCTTCCGTTTCACCGGCGACGTGCACGCGATCCCGGAAGGCACCGTGTGCTTTGCCAACGAGCCGCTGATCCGCATCACCGCGCCGCTGCCGCAGGCGCAACTGGTGGAAACGCGCCTCATCAACATTCTGCACTTCCAGACGCTGATCGCGTCGAAAGCCGCGCGCATGGTGCTGGCGGCGCCGGGAAAAATCCTGTCCGATTTCGGCCTGCGCACCGCGCATGGCGCCGAGGCCGGACTGTATTCGGCGCGCGCCAGCTACATCGCCGGCTTTGCCGGCGCCGCCAATGTGCTCGCCGGCGAACGCTACGGCGTGCCGATCGTCGGCACCATGGCGCACTCTTTCGTGCAGGTGCACGACGACGAGATGACCGCGTTCGAGAATTTCGCGCGCGCGCGGCCCGAGGGCGTCATCCTGCTGATCGACACCTACGACACCGAGCAGGGCGCGCGCAAAGTGGTGGAGCTGGCGCCGCGCCTCAAAGCCGACGGCATCGCGATCCGCGGCGTGCGCATCGACAGCGGCGACCTCACCGCCGATGGCGCGCAAGGTGCGGCGCATTCTCGACGACGGCGGCTTGAAGGATGTCATCATTCTGGTCAGCGGCGGCATCAACGAAGATGTGCTGCAAGCCATGATGAAGGCCAGCGCGCCGATCGACGGCTTCGGCATCGGCGTCAATCTCGCCGCTTCCGTCGACGTGCCCGCGCTCGACTGCGCCTACAAGCTGCAGGAATATGCCGGCAAGCCGAAACGCAAATTGTCCGAAGGCAAGGCGACCTGGCCCGGCCGCAAGCAGGTCTGGCGCGCTTACGACACCGACGGCCGCATGCGCGGCGATATCCTGTCGCTCGAAGACGGACAAGCAGCCGGGCGAGCCTTTGATCGTGCCGGTGATGCGCGGCGGCAAGCGGATCGCGCCCTCGCCGACGCTCGCGCAAATCCGCGAACGCGCCGCCAGCGATCTGGCGCGCCTGCCGGAGCCGCTGCGCAGATTGGAAACCGGCTCGACTATCCGGTGAAGGTCGCCGACGCGCTCAGGGCGCTGGCGGCAAAAGACGCGAGCGCGCGCATAGCACGCGTGACTGTCAAACCGTCACGGGGATCACTCGTGTGCCCGCCCTATTCCAGCCGCGCGCGCCTTCGCCGTAGATCTCGTGGCCCGTGTCGGTGACGACCACGGTGTCCTCCAGCTTGATGAAGCCGCGCGTCGGATGCATCAGCGTGGTCTCCACCGACACCACCTCGCCGGCTTCCAGCGGCATGTCGGCATCGGTCGCCGGATAAGGCACCGGCCCGCGATTGGTGAGCCGCGGCGCTTCGTGGCTGACCAGCCCCATGCCGTGCGCGAGAAATTCGAGATGATTGTGGTGCTTCGATTTTGCCGCCAGCGGCTCGGCGGCGGCATAAATCTCGCGGCCCATGGCGCCGGGCTTGATCGGCTTCATTGCCGCGCGCTGGATGCTTTCGATCTCGGCCAGCAGATCGTTGCAACTCGGCGTCCGGCTCGCCCTGGATCGCCATGCGGCAGATGTCGCCGATATAGCCGTGATAATTGCCGCCGGTGTCGATCGACATGATGTCGCCCTTCTCCCATTTCTGGTCGGAGGGCGCGCGGTTCATGCTGGTGCCGCAGGTGATCAGGCAATATTCGAAGGTCAGCCCGCGATTGGTTTCCTCGCGGCGCAGCGCCTCGACCACCTCGGCCTTGGTCGTGCCCGGGCCGTGACTGGCGATCACCGCCTGCATCGACGCGAGCACCGCTTCCGAGGCGACTTTCAGCTTCGCCAGTTCGTCGGCGGATTTTTTCACGCGCTGGCGCTCCAGCACGAACAGCGCATCGACCCAATCGGCGTCGGGAAACGCGCCGCGCAGCACGATCGAGGCATCGTAAGGAAGAAATCCGAATTCGGCGGCGATGCGTTTGGTCTTCAGGCCGGCCTTGCGGATGTAATCGACCGCCTTCTGCATGGCGTCGACCGAGCCGGCGGTGTTGGTCTGCGTCTCCGGCGTCCACATCGGCTTGACTTCGCGCTGGAATTTCTCCAGGCGGTGGCCGATATAGGCGGCCTTTTCCGGCGCGCCCTTGGGATAGACGAACACCGGCAGATAGCGGGTGACGCCGGTGGCATCCATGTAGTCGAAGAAATTGGCGCGATGGCCGCCGAGCAGATACTGCACGTTGTGCTTGGAGGTCGCGATCACCACGTCGATGCCGGCCTCGTCCATCAGCCGGTCGAGGCGGTTGTGATCGAACGGGATTTTCAAGTCCGCTGGCATGCTGGGCGCTGATGTTCATGGCTCGATGGCTCCGGCTGCTGATCGGCGTTAGCCGAAACTATGCCCAGAGTTCCTTGCTCGCAAGCCGTGCCCCGGCGGCGAGCGCCTCCAGCTTCGCCCACATGATCGAGGGGTGCACGCGGCGGTGGAACGGCCCCTGCGCGAAGCCGCAATCGGTGCCGGCGATGACGTTTTCGCGCCCGACAATTTTCGCCAGGCGAACGATGCGCTCGGCCACCAGTTCGGGATGTTCCACCACATTGGTGGCATGGCTGATGACGCCGGGGATCAGCACCTGCCCGGCGCCAGCTTGGCGTCCTTCCACACTTTCCATTCGTGCTCGTGGCGCGGATTGGCGCCCTCGATCACATAGGCGCCGACTTTCACCTTCAGGATCAGATCGACGATGTCCTTGAGCGGCACGTCGCTGACATGCGGGCCCGGCCAACTGCCCCAGCAGACGTGATAGCGGATGCGATCGGCCGGCAGTCCCTCGATGGCGTGGTTGATGATGTCGACCTGGTCGCGCGAGCCAGCGGCGATAATCCTCGAAGGTCGCCGGCGGCACCATGCGGTCATAGGTGACGGCGTTGCGCGCATCGTCGAGCTGCACCAGAAAGCCGGCATCGATGATCATCTTGTATTCGGTGCGCATCGCGTCGGCGATGGCCGCCTGCAATTCCTCTTCGGTCTTGTAGAATTCGTTCTTGCGGTCGGGGATCACGCTCGCCGGCGCCGCCACCGGCAGGAACGCTTCTTCCACCTTCACGTCCTTGAGCGCGGCCTTGAAGTTGTCGATGTCGCGCTGCAGCTCGGCCTGCCCGGTATATTTGATCGGGCCGATGCAGATCGCCTCGGTGGTGGTGGCGACGCCTTCATGCGCGTCGAGCTCGGCGTAAAATTCGGCGAAACGCTCGCGGTCGGCGCCGCGCTTGAACGGATTGGCGGCGTCCTGCTTGATCGGCCGCCGCTCGAAGCCGCTCAGCCGCTCCAGCGCATATTGCGACCAGCTGATCGACTTGCCGAACTCGCCGTCGCTCACCACGTCGATGCCGGCCTGCGCCTCCTGCGCGCACGACCGCCGGCGACGGAGTCGGTCAGGCATTTGTCATAGGCCTGCTCGTCGTAGGGCTTGCCGGCCTGCTTGGCGCGCAGGAATTCCTGCAACGGCTGCGGGCGGATCAGGCTGCCGACATGGGTGGTGAGAATGCGGTTCGTGCTGCGCTTCATGGCACGCTCTATGCCTTCGGCACGCGCGGAAGGCAATGCATGGGCGCGCGGCCCAATGATCCGGAACGTCACGCCTTCACCACGCCGATGAACTGCTCGAGCTTGGCCGGATCGTTGCGCAGCGTCTCGCTCGGCCCGTCATAGACGATGCGGCCGCGGTCCATCACCACCGCGCGCGGCGCGATGTCGAGCGCCAGCCGCGAATTCTGCTCGACCAGAACCATCGACAGCCCGCCCGCTTGCGTCAGCCGCTTCACCGCGCGCGCCAGTTCCTCGACGATCACCGGCGCCAGACCTTCCGACGGCTCGTCCATCAGCAGCACGGTCGGGTTGCCGATCAGCGCGCGGCCGATCGCCAGCATCTGCTGCTCGCCGCCGGACAATTGATTGCCGCGGTTGTCGGCGCGCTCGGCAAGCCGCGGAAACAGTTCGAACACGGTTTTCACCGTCCATGGCCCCGGCCGCGCCGCGACCTCGAGGTTTTCCCGCAACGTGAGCGAGGGAAAGATCTCGCGCTCCTGCGGCACGTAACCCAAGCCCCGCGGTCACGCGCCGATAGGTGGCGAGTTGCGAGATATCCTTGCCGTGCAGGCGGATCGCGCCGCCATGCAGCGTGGTGTGGCCCATGATGGTCGCGAGCAGCGTGGATTTGCCGACGCCGTTGCGGCCGATGATCGACAACGTCTCGCCGGCATCGAGCGCCAGGCGAATATCCTCCAGCACCACGGTCTCGCCATAGCCGGCGAAAACCTTGTCGAGCTCGAGCGCGCGGTCAGCCGATCCTTCTCAGACATGACGGCCTCCCTTGTGCCCTTCCTGGCCGAGATAGACCGCGCGCACCTCCTCGTTGGCCATGATCTCTTCGGGCGTGCCTTGCGTGAACACCGCGCCCTGCACCAGCACGGTGATCTGCTTGGCAAAGCGGAACACCACGTCCATGTCGTGCTCGATGATCAGCACGGCGATGTCGGGATCGAGCGCCGCCACCACGTCGAGGATGAGATGGCTTTCCGACGACGGCACGCCGGCCGCCGGCTCGTCGAGCAGCAGCACGCGCGGCCTCTGCGCCAGCGCGATGGCGATTTCCACCAGCCGCTGGCGGCCATAAGGCAATTCGCGCACCAGCTTGAGCGCATCGTCGACCAGCCGCAGCGAATCCAGATGATCGAGCGCCTCGTCGATCACCGCGCGCTTGGAGCCGGCCGAGCGCCAGAGATTGTTGCACTCGCCGTCGCGCTCGCCGATCGCCATGCAGAGATTTTCCAGCACCGACAGGCCGCGGAACAATTGATTGATCTGGAACGTGCGCGCCAGGCCGCGCCGCGCGCGCTCGGCCTGCGAGGTCGCGGTGATGTCCTCGCCGTTGAGCAGCACGCGGCCGGACGACGGCCTGAGCACGCCGGTGATCAGATTGACCAGCGTCGTCTTGCCGGCGCCGTTGGGCCCGATCAGCGCGCGGCGCGCGCCGCGCTCCAGCGTAAGATTGATGTCGCGCGCGACCGGCAACGCGCCGAAGGTGCGATTGAGGCCCTCCACCTGCAGCGCGGCGCACTCACGGCTTTTCCTCTTCGAGAAGGTACGGCCGGCGTCTTCGACCAGCCCGAGCAACCCGCGGCGCGCAAACAGCACCGCCAGCACCAGCAGCAGGCCGATGCCGAACTGCCAGAAGGTCGGGCTGAGTTTCGAGAAATAATCCTCCAGGACCATGTAGACCACCGCGCCGACGAAGGCGCCGTAAAGCCGTCCGGTGCCGCCGAGAATCAGCATCACCATCACCTTGGCGGAATTGTCGAAGTCGAACACCGTCAGCGTCACGTAGGCATTGGTCTGAGTGAACAGCGCGCCGGCGACGCCGGCGATCGCCGCGGCAATCGTATAGACCGTCACCAGCCGGCGATGCACCGGCGAGCCGATGGCGTGCATGCGCCGCACATTTTCGCGGATGCCGGTGAGCGCCTGACCGAACGGCGAATAGACGATGCGGCGCACGAAATAAAACACGACCGCCAGCACCGCCAAGCACGTAGAGATAATTGACGTGGCCGTAGAGGTCGTAGTCGAACTTGCCGAACAGCGGCGAGATCGTCAGCCCCGGCAAACCGTCATAGCCGCCGGAAATATCCGAGCGCAGATTGCCGGTTTCCTGCAACATGATGGCGGTGGCGAGCGTGAGCATCAGCAGCGTCAGGCCGCGGTAGCGCAGCAGGAACCAGCCGGAAATGAAGCCGACCAGCGCCGCCATCAGCGCTGCAGCGACCAGGCTCGACATCGGCTCGCTCCAACCGAGCCGCGCGATCAGCAAGCCGACCGTATAGGCGCCGATGCCGAAGAACGCCGCGTGCCCGAGCGTGACGATGCCGGCATAGCCGAGAATGAGATCGAGCGAGAGCGCAAACATCACCATGATCAGCACCTGGCTGCCGAAAGTCATGCGGTCGGGGAAAATAAAAAAAGCGGCGATCGCGAGCAGCCACGGCAGCGCCTCCGGCCAGCGGAAGCGGTGCCGGCTCACCAGATATTCGGCGGCGCGCTCGCGCGCGGCGATACGCTCGCTGCTTTTGGTCTCACTCGCGGCCATAAAACCCCGCAGGCTTGACCAGCAGCACCGCGACCGTGATCGCATAGATGAAGAAGCCGCCGGCGTCGGCCAGCAGATATTTTCCGGCGGTGTCGAATATGCCGAGCACCAGCGCGGCCAGCAGCGTGCCCTTCAGGCTGCCGAGCCCGCCGACCGCGACCACGATCAGGAACAGCACGAGATAGATCACCGCGAAGCTGGGCGAGAGGCCGAACAATTGGATGGCGAGCCCGCCGCCGAGCGCGGCGAGCCCGGAGCCGACCGCGAAGGTGAGCGTGAACAGCAGATCGACATTGATGCCGACCGATTCCGCCATGCGCCGGTTGTCGACCGCGGCCCTGATCTTGGCGCCGATATTGGTGCGCTCGAAGCCGTACCAGAGCACGGCGATCAGGAAGGCGCCGACCGCGATCAGAAAGGCGCGATAACTCGGGAATGCGCGGAAGCCGAGATTGATGTCGCCTTCAAGCCAATGCGGCAGCGGCACCGATTTCGGGATCGGCCCGTAAAAATAGGTGAAGGTCGCGATCGACATGAAGGCGAGCCCGATGGTGAGCAGCACCTGCTCGAGATCGGTCGCCTTGTAGAGCCGGCGATAGAGGCAGCGCTCAAAAGGAATGCTGATGAGGCCGACCGACACGGAGGCGATGATGAGCGAGGGAACAAAACCGATGCCGAGCGAGCGCGTCAGCGTGACGACGATGTAACCGCCGGCCATGGCAAACGCGCCATGCGCCAGATTGACGAAACCCATCAGCCCCATCGTCACCGAGAGGCCGACGGAGGTGATGAACAGGAACATGGCATAGGCCAGGCCGTCGAACAGAATGCTGACGGCTATGATGGCAAAATGCGGCACGAGCCCCACCTCGTGTTGCAAGAAAAACGCCGCCGCGCCTTTATGCGCGGCGGCGCTGTAGAGTGTCGATTTAAGGCCAGACGATCAAGAGCCGCAGCGGCCCATTTTGAGCTACCTTGCACTCGTCCTTCACCGCCTTGGTGGTGCCGAGGATTTTCTCGCCGAGCTTGCCGTCCGGCTTGCGATAGACCTCCATGGCGTGCTCGTCCTGCACGATGTCGCGCGTCGCGGGATCGATCATCACGTGGCCGCGCGGGCCGTTCGTCGACCAGCCTTTCATCGCGTCGACCACCTTGGCGCCGTCCGACATATTGCCGTTGAGCTTCTTGATGGTGTCGAAGATGGCATGCATGGTGTCCCAGCCCGCCGCCGACATGAAGTCCGGATAGGAGTCCTTGCCGTAGGCTGTGTGCCATTCGTTGTTGAAGGCCTTGTTCTGCGCGTTGCTGAGATCGACCGCGTAGTGGCCCATCACGATGGTGCCGATGGCGGCGTCACCCATGTCCTGCAGCTTGTTGTCCGGGATCAGATCCATCGGACCGATCAGCTTGACGCCGGCCTTGCGCATGCCGAGTTCGCCATAGGCCTTCATCACGCCGGTCGCGTGCGCGCCGGACGGAATGAACACGTACATGCAGTCGGGATGCTCGTCCTTGACCTTCTGGAAGAACGGCGTGAAGTCCGGCACCTGCACCGGCGAGCCCATCGGGATCGAGTCGACGATCTTGCCGCCGGCTTTCTCGAAGCCGGTCTTGAAGGCTTCGGTCGAATCCTTGCCCGGCGGGAAGTCGGTATAGGCCATCGCCGCGGTCTTGCAGCCGATCTTGTCGTGCGCATAGGCGCCCATCGGATAGGCCGGATGCCACATGCTGAACGACAGCCGCACGATGTAGGGCGACAGATTGGTGATCCAGGCGGTGCCGGCGTTGGCGATCACCATCGGAACCTTGGCCTGGGTGATGGCCGGCGCCAGCGCGATCGCCGACGGCGAGAACACAAAGCCGGTGAGGAGCTGCACCTTGTCGTTGGTGATCAGTTCGGTGGTGACGGTCTTGGCCACCGCGCCGGTCGGCGGACCTTCGTCGCGCTTGATGATTTCGACCTTGTTGGGCGCGATATCCTTGGCGTGCAGCTTGACGTAGAGATCGAACGCCTTGTCGATCTGGTGGCCGAGGTCGGCATTGGCGCCGCTGAACGGCAGCACCACGCCGATCTTGACCGTTTCGGCCTGGGCGGTTCCGCCCACTGTCAGGGCCAGGAGCGCGCAGCATCCCAACCATTGCATGAATTTCATTGAATCCTCCCTTAAATTTTGAATTAGTTTGTATTCCCACTAATTCGTGGGCCGGATTTTCCGGCCCACTCACGCTAAAGTGGACTAATTCGCGGCCGCGGTCAATTGCACCTTAGAATGCACCGCCCTTTTGCATCACGCCATGCCGCCGACAAATGCCCTCATTCTTGTCGTCGTGGATGAGCGAGATGCGAACGCCGCCTCGACAAAAGCGATTTGAACAATGCAGGCTGTATTCGACCTCATCCAGATAGGCTTGGCTAAATTCCGGTCGCCTCATGAGCTGGGCCTGCCTCTCGTAACGGGCATGCCCGCAACGTTTGCACATGACCTCGATGGCCGTTCCGGATTCAAGATCGGCCAGTTTCAAATCCGTTTTCCAGCTCACCAGAAATCCTCCGCGCGCGGAATACGCGTGTAATTGATCTTGCCGCCGGCATAGCCGCCGGGCGGCGGCGTCCACGGGCCGATGCTGACCAGCGTGCGGCCATGTTTGCGATTGAGCGCTGTCGATCGCCGCCGTTGTGCTCTCCCACCGGCGGCGCTGTTCTGTCGTCATCGAGCAGGATGTCGAGTTGGCGCTCGCCGGCCGGGGTAAGATCGAGCAGCGTGACGCCAAGGCATATGATCCGCGTTCGGCGCGGCAGGACGGGTCGCACCTCACTCCATAAACATTCGAGTGCCGGCGAGCACGGCCTGATCGTCATGCACCGCCGGCAACCAGGCGCCGCGAGACACGGAAGCATCACCCATGAGTTCCAGCCACAGCCAGAGCCGGCCCGCATTCCAGCCGTCGCGCCGCATGCGCCGCGCCGCCTTGACCAGCAGAAGCCTGGAGGCGGCTTTGGCATGGCCGGGCGAACGATGATCGGGCGGCAATACGCGCCCGTGACCATACATGCCGCGCCCGGACGGCGGCGCTTGCACGTCGTAGCCGTGCAGCGCGTACCAAAGACGCTCGCCGGTGACGTTGCCCCATAGCTTGCGCATGTGTTTGGGCTGGGTGGCGAGCAGTATCAGTCATCGACTTAATTCCGAAACGGCACGAGACGCCCTTCCATGCGTTCACCGATGCCGGGAATGTCGCGCAAAGTCAGCTTGAGCAGCGGGCCCGGCATCTCATCCGGATGCCAGACCATGTTGCCGTTTGGCTTGCTGGTCTTGGACGCCATCTTGGCAAGCTGCCGGTTGGCCGCAAAACCGATCGAGCAGGTGATGAACGTGACCGATATTGTCGGCGATCCGTTTTTTGATCCGCAAGCCGAGCGCGCGCGGATCGCCGCGTTCCGAAGGCGAGACGCGGCACGTTATTTCGTCGATTGATTTAACGGCATCGATCGGAATGACGGCGGTGATTTCCGACAGCAGCGCGTTGTGCGCGCGGCGGTAGAGATCGGGCGATTGCGGCACAAAGATGATGTCGGGGCAGCATCGCGCGCGCTTCCTCGAGGCCCATCACATTCTTGACGCCGCGCAGCTTGGCCTCGCGCGAGCAGGCGATCACGCAGGTGTGGGTCGGCGTCCTTGAACGGCACGACGCCCATAGGCTTGCCGCGCAAATGCGGATGCATCAGCTGCTCGACCGACGCGAAGAAGCCATCGCAGTCGATATACAGGCGCTCGATGTCGAGTGGGACGGCGCACGTGCAGGCTCCTTAAGGAGGAGCCAAAGAGAACATACCAGGAACAAAAGTCAACAACAGGATCGCGCCGCAAGCGTCTACTGAGAGACCCCTGACTTTGCTTTTGAATTTCAGGCGTAAACTGTCCGTCTTAAGCTGCGGTCTTGGCGGCGCCCGACCACCGTGCGCCGGGACGCTTGGACCGTCGTCCTTGTGCTGGGAGCATCATGTCCAGGGTTGCGACCTCGACCCGGTTACGCCCGCGTTCCTTGGCGATATAGAGCGCCTGGTCGGCCTGCGCCAGCAACGCGGCCACGTCGAGCACGGGCCACTCGCAATGCACCAGCCCGATGCTTACGGTCGCGCAGACCGGACGGCTGTCGACCGATTGCGCGGCCTGCGCGAAGCTTTCGCGAATCCGCTCGGCCACAGCCATCGCCTTGTCGCGGCTCGTGTCGTACAGCACCGCGGCAAATTCCTCGCCGCCGAGACGGCCGAGCAGATCGGACGCGCGCACCGACATGGCGCGCGGAATTCGGTGAAAATTTCCAGTACGCGGTCGCCGAGCGCATGACCGAAGCGGTCGTTGATCGACTTGAAATGATCGAGATCGATCAACAGCACGGCGACGGGACGCGGATTGGCGCTATGGCGCTTGGCGAGCAGCGCGGCGTCCTGCAGGAACGAGCGGCGGTTGGCGATGCCGGTGAGCGGATCGACCATGGCGGCGGTGCGGTGACGCAATTCCGTGCGCTCCTTCGCCATCGCCAGCAGGATGAAGGCGATCGAGATCGTGAACAGCAACGCTTCGAAGGAGAGCACGGTCAGCCACACGCTGCCGAGCATCCGGTTGCTCGGCGCATAGGGCAGCACCGCCACCAGCGGCGTGCGCAGCAGGAACAGCGCGCCGTGCGCGAACAGCATGAAGATCGCCGGCCAGCGCGACACCAGCGGCTCGCCGCGGCCGCGCCAGAATTCGTAGGCGGTGAGCCAAGTGTAGGTGGTGATGATGCCGGAGGCGATCAGCGCACGGGTATCGACCGCTTCGGCGAGCACCGGCAGCCGGCAGACCAGCAGCCACAGCACCGCGCCGGTGACCAGATAAACCGGCTCGGCCGGGCGGCCATCGAACACGCGCGCGCCGGTCCAGGTCACCGCGAAGGCGGTGAACAGCAGCGCGTTGGCGAGATCGATGGAGATCAGGTCGGGCGCGTTGCCATACATGCCGAACAGCACGACCGAGGCGGCGCGGATCAGATGGGCAAAACCCCACCAGGCGACCGCGTGGATCGAGGTGTTCTGTACCCAGACGAACAGCAGCAACAAGCCGAGGATCGCCTCGACGTAGATCGTCACCATGAAGAGGGTGTTGACGTCGAGATTCATCGACCGATTCGCCCAATTAACGCCCCGGGCCCTGTTTTTCCGTTGCGGGCCCTGGGGTTACGAATAGATTGGGCGCGGTAAAAAGTGATGAATGTCCCCGGTACCGCCCTGCCAAAGCAGCGATATGGTTTCGAAGGCCTTTCGGCAATGGCTGTCATTTGAGTGGAGCGGCCCAAATGCGCCCGTAAAACGGGTCCCGGAGCCGGTCTTGTCGCCTGTTTGGGCCTCCACTAGGGTCGATTTTGCCCCCACGGCCACCCGGAACCCGGCATGCAGATCCGCGACGGCATCGTTGACGCCATCGGCCATACGCCGCTGATCAAGCTCAGACGCGCTTCCGAGACGACCGGCTGCACCATTCTGGGCAAGGCCGAATTCATGAATCCGGGCGGCTCGGTCAAGGACCGCGCCGGCCGGCAGATGATCCTGGAAGCCGAGAAACGCGGCGAATTGCGCCCCGGCGGACTGGTGGTGGAGGCGACCGCCGGCAATACCGGCATCGGGCTGGCGCTGGTCGCCAATGCGCGCGGCTACCGCACGATCATCGTCATCCCGGAAACGCAGAGCCAGGAAAAGAAGGACGTGCTGCGCCTGTTCGGCGCCGAACTGGTCGAGGTGCCGGCGGTCGCCTTCAGCAATCCGAACAATTATCAGCACGTCGGCCGCAGACTGGCCGAGCAACTCAAGAAGACCGAGAAGAACGGCGTCATCTTCGCCGACCAGTGGAATAATCTCGACAACAGCAAGGCGCACTACGTCTCGACCGCGCCGGAAATCTGGGACGAGACCGGCGGCAAGATCGACGGCTTCATCTGCTCCGTCGGCAGCGGCGGCACGCTCGCCGGCGTGTCGCGCTATTTGAGGGAAAAGAACAAGGACATCGTCATCGGCGTCGCCGATCCGCGCGGCGCGGCGATGTATCAATCTGTTCGCGCACGGCGAGGCCAAAGGCGAGCGAAGGCGGCTCGATCACCGAAGGCATCGGGCTTGGCCGCGTGACCGCCGATCGTCGAGGAGATGAAGGTCGACAAGGCCTATCTCATCCCCGACGAGGAAGCGGTCCCGATCATCTTCGATCTGCTGCGAGCACGAAGGCCTCTGCCTCGGCGGCTCCTCCGGCATCAACGTCGCCGGCGCGATCCGGCTCGCCAAAGACTTGGGGCCGGGCCACACGATCGTGACCGTCCTTGCCGATTTCGGCACGCGCTATCAATCCAAGCTGTTCAATCCGGAATTTCTGCGCTCGAAAAATTTGCCGGTGCCGGAATGGCTGGAGCGCAAATCGGACAGTCAAGCCGCCGTTCGAAAAGACTTGAGCCGATGGCGACCGACTGCCTGTTCCGCGACGACAGTTATTTGAAAGATTGCGAGGCGCGCGTGGTCGCGCTCACCGAGCAAGGCGGCATCGTGCTCGACCGCACGGTGTTCTACGCCAATTCGGGCGGCCAGCCGGGCGACAGCGGCACACTCACCACGCCGACGGCACGCGAATTCGCGATTGACAACGCGATCTATACCGACGCAGCCAAAAGCGAAATCGCTCATGTATGCCGGCGGCGCCGGCTCGCCTGCCCTCAAACTCGGCGACACGGTCACCGCGGCGATCGATTGGGACAAACGCTATGCCCGCATGCGCATGCATACCGCGCTGCATCTTCTGTCCGCCGTGCTGCCCTATGCGGTGACCGGCGGCTCGGTCGGCGACAGCGAAAGCCGGCTCGATTTCGACATTCCGGAAGCCGGCCTCGACAAGGACGCGATCACCGCCAAGGTCAACGAGATGATCGCGAGCAATGCCGCCGTCAGCAGCCGCTGGATCAGCGACGCGGAACTCGAAGCCAATCCCGGCCTGGTCAAGACCATGTCGGTCAAGCCGCCGATGGGCACCGGCCGCGTGCGGCTGATCGAGATCGCCGACCTCGATTTGCAGCCTTGCGGCGGCACGCATGTGCGCGCGACCGGCGAAATCGGCCCGGTGCGGGTCACGCAGATCGAAAAGAAGGGCAAGCAGAACCGCCGCGTGCGGCTCGCTCTCGCCTGATCAGGCCGCTTTCGCGCGTGGCCGCGCGCTCGGCCGCCAGCAATTCCTTGGCCGCCTTCTCGATGCCGGCCAGGATCGTCTTATCCGTGAAGTTCGACAAATAAGGCAGCATCGGACCGGTGTCGCAAATGCCGGCCAGCCGCACCGCGTCGTGCAGCACGCGCAGCGGCGAATGGGCGTCGCGCTGATCTTCGAGCGGAATGAACAGCGCGCGCAGTCGCGCCGCTTCCGCCATGTCGCCGCGCTTGATCGCGCGCAGCAGCGCCATCGACAGGCCGGGCGCCACGCAGACGCTGCCCGAGGTGAAGGCCTGCAGGCCGAATTTGGTCAGATGATCGATCGCCGGCCGCTCGCCGATGCCGCTGATGATCATGCTGCGGTCGACCGCGTTGACCAGATCGCCGAGGAACGGGTCGTTGGACGGATCCTCGCGCACGATGGCGTATTTGATCGCGCAGATTGCGCCGTCCTTCGACCAGCCGGCCCATGTCGGCGGCCTCGACGTAGCCTTCGTCCTTCACATAAGCGATCACCGGCTTGCCATAGGCGTCGGCGAGTTTGCGGATGCCGGTCGCGACGCCGGCGGGCGTCGATTGCGCCTTGTGCGGCAGCACCATCGCGGTCGGGAACGGATAGTCGCGCAGCATGCTGCAATTGGTCGTGCGCCTTGCCGTAGTCGCTGCCGACCGAGGGAATGATCCAGTCGCCGTCGCGCGACAGCTTGATCAGCAATTCGCCAAGCGTGCGCAGATTCGCTGACGACCCATGTTGTAGAGATTGGCGTTGCCGCCATACATGAAGGTGCGCACCCCGCCGGAGCGCAGATGGTCGAGCAGCCGGGTGTTCTGCGCCGGGTCGATGGTCAGATCGGCGCGCCGGGCCAGCGGCGGAACCGACAGCACCGAAGCGGCAAGGTCGGCGGGGGAAACGGGCGTGGTTTTCATGGGCGGCACCTCGTTCCGCTCACTTGTATGATGACCTGACAACTCGGTCAATGCGGTCGGCTAGGCCGCTGTTACGTTCCTCCACGACCTCGTAATGGCGCGAACGCGCGTCATAGCGCTTAAGCAGCGCGTGCGCGTTTGGGCCGCACCACCGCAGTCTCGTAATCCGCGCCGGCGAAGGCCTTGATCGCATCGATCGAGTCGAACCACATGACGGTGGCGAATTCGACCTCGTCGCCGGCGGGCGCACGCAACAATTCGATGCGGCGGAAGCCGGCGATCTTCTTGCCGACGATCCACGGGAAAATCTCGGTTTTGAGCAAGGCCTCGTAGGCGTCGGCGTTTTCCGGCGTGGTCCAGCCATACCAAAGGCGCGCAATCATCGCTGATCCTCCAACTGTTCGATGCAACCCAAACGCGGCGTCGGCCGTTGCACTCTATGGCCGGATCGACCAAGCTTGCCGCCCGCAATATGGAAACTGCGATGGCGAATTCAAGCGCGAGCCAATGGCTCAAATCCACCGAATGGCTTGCCGGCGAACTCGGCAAGCCCAATGTCGTCGTCGTCGACGGCTCATATTATCTCTCCACGCAGAAACGCGACGCCAAGGCGGAATATCTTGCCGCGCATATTCCAGGCGCGGTGTTCTTCGACATCAACGCCATCGCCGATACGTCGACCGACCTGCCGCACATGCTGCCGGGGCCGGACCAATTCGGCGCGGCGGTCGGCGCGCTCGGCATTGCCGAGACCGACACCATCGTCGTCTATGACGGCAGCGGGCTTTATTCGGCGCCGCGGGTGTGGTGGACCTTCCGCATTTTCGGCGCCAAAAATGTTTTCATCCTCGACGGCGGCTTTCCGGCCTGGAAGGCCGAAGGCCGCGCCGCTCGAAGCCGGCGAGGTCAAGCCGACGCCGCAAAACGTTCAAGGCCGAGATGGACACCGGCGCGGTCGCCATGGTCGCCGACGTGCAGATGGCGCTCAACGACGACGGCGCGCAAGTGGTCGATGCGCGCTCGGCCGGGCGCTTTGCCGGCAGGAGCCCGAGCCGCGCACGGGATTGCGCTCCGGCCACATGCCGGGCGCGTTCAATGTGCCGTTCACCGAAATCGTCGAGAACGGCCGCCTCGCCTCGCCGGACAAGATCGCGCAAGCCTTCAAGAAAGCCGGCGTCGACACCGATAAGCCGGTGATCACCAGTTGCGGCTCCGGCGTCACCGCCGCGGTGCTCGCGCTCGGCCTTGACGCGCTCGGCAAGCCGCTGCCGCGATTTATGACGGCTCCTGGTCGGAATGGGGCGGCACGGCCGATCTGCCGGTGGAAAAGGACTAGATCGGCTGACATTGCGGCGCCCTGTCTGCTATATATAAATTGCTGCATGTGACTCGTCGAACGGCGTGAGGCCCGATGATCTTCCGCCAGCTCTTCGACAGCGTTTCCGGCACCTACTCCTATCTGCTCGCCAGCCGCGCGGGCGGCGAGGCGCTGATCATCGATCCGGTGCTGGAGAAGGTCGACCGCTATCTGCAATTGATCCGCGAACTCGATCTCAGGCTGGTCAAGGCGGTCGATACCCATCTGCACGCCGACCACATCACCGGCCTCGGCGCGCTGCGCGACCGCACGCAATGCATCACTGTGATGGGCGAAAACACCAAGGCCGACGTCGTGTCGATGCGGCTTGCCGAAGGCGACAAGCTCACCATCGAAGGCGTGAGCATGGACGTGCTTTACACGCCCGGCCACACCGACGATTCCTACAGCTTCCTGCATGAGCGATCGCGTGTTCACCGGCGACACGCTGCTGATCCGCGGCACCGGCCGCACCGATTTCCAGAACGGCGACGCGCGCATGCAATATGAATCGCTGTTCGGCAAACTGCTGCGCCTGCCCGACGAGACGTTGGTGTTCCCCGCGCACGACTACAAAGGCGACACCGTGTCCACCATCGGCGAGGAGAAACGCTACAATCCGCGCCTGCAGGTCAAATCGATCGACGAATATGTCGCGCTGATGGCCGAGCCTGCAATCTGCCCAACCCGAAAATGATGGACGTCGCGGTGCCGTCCAACATGAAGATCGGGCTGGCACCAGCAGGAGATCGCGCAGCGCGGCTGGGCGCTCGCATGCGCGCAGAGCGATCGCGCTGGCCGGGCGGCCGGATGTCGCCTTTGTCGACCTGCGCGAAACCAGCGAACGCGCAAAAGCACGGCAGCATTCCGGGCGCGCTGCATGCGCCCTACGGCGATTGCAGGACAATATCGGCGCCGGCGGCATGCTGCGCGAACTCGCGCGCGTCAACCGACAAGCGCATTGTCTTTTATTGCGCCTTCGGCGAACGCTCGGCGATGGCGGTGCAGGCAGCGCAGGACGCCGGACTGATGTCGCGCGCTGCACGTCGAAGGCGGCATCGACGCCTGGAAAAAGGCGCGGCGGCGCCCTCGCGGCGCAATAACTCCGCGCGTCAGCGCTAGTGCAAAATCTGGCTGAGGAACAGCTTGGTGCGCTCGTGCTTGCGGATGGGCGAAGAACTCGTTCGGCTCATTGGCTTCGACGATCTGGCCCGCGTCCATGAACACGACGCGGTTGGCGACCTGGCGGGCAAAGCCCATCTCATGCGTGACGCACAGCATGGTCATGCCTTCCTCGGCCAGGCCGACCATGGTGTCGAGCACCTCCTTCACCATTTCCGGATCGAGCGCGGAGGTCGGTTCGTCGAACAGCATGATCTTCGGGTTCATGCACAGCGAACGGGCAATCGCCACGCGCTGCTGCTGGCCGCCCGACAACTGGCCGGGATATTTGTTGGCCTGTTCGGGGATCTTCACCCGCTTGAGATAATGCATGCGCAATCTCTTCGGCTTCTTTCTTCGGCATCTTGCGCACCCAGATCGGCGCCAGCGTGCAATTTTCCAGCACGGTGAGATGCGGAAACAGATTGAAATGCTGGAACACCATGCCGACATCGCGGCGGATTTCGTCGATCTTCTTGACGTCGTTGGTCAGCTCGACGCCGTCGACGACGATGCGGCCCTGTTGATGCTCTTCCAGCCGGTTGATGCAGCGGATCATGGTCGATTTGCCCGAGCCCGACGGCCCGCAGATGACGATGCGCTCGCCGCCGGTCACCTTGAGATTGATGTCGCGCAAGACGTGAAATTCGCCATACCACTTGTTCATGCCGACGATCTCGATCGCCACGGCGTTGGTGAGCTTGGGTCGGCTTGATATTGAGGGCGGCACTTGTCGTGGCATTCATGACAGCACCTTTTTTTACTTGCTCGATCATGCGCTAGCGTCTGTCGCCCTTGCCGAGACGCGCTTCCGTCGCGCGGGCGTAACGCGACATCGAGTAGCAGAAGAACAGATAGAAGATCGCGGCGACCGCATAGCCGGTCGTGCGAGGTGACGGGCGCCGCCCATTTCGGATCGATGCGGGCAATTTCGATCGTGTGCAGGAAATCGAACAGACCGACGATGAACACCAGCGTCGTATCCTTGAACAGGCCGATATAGGTGTTGACGATATTCGGAATGGTGATCTTCAGCGCCTGCGGAAGAACGATGAGCCCCATCATCTGCCAATAGCCGAGACCGACGCCCATGGCGCCTTCGAACTGGCCCTTGGGGATCGCCTGCAAGCCGGCGCGCACCACCTCCGCCATATAGGCCGAGGAAAACAGCGCGATGCCGATCAGCGCGCGCAGCAACTTGTCGGGCGAATATTGCTCGGGCACGAACAGCGGCAGCATCACGCTCGCCATGAACAGCACCGTGATCAGCGGCACGCCGCGCACGAATTCGATGAAGATCACCGAGAACAGCTTGATCGTCGGCATGTCGGAGCGCCGGCCCAGCGCCAGCAGAATGCCAAGCGGCAGCGAGAACACGATGCCGACGGTGGCGACGACGATGGTCACCAGCACGCCGCCCCACAGCGCGGTGTCGACCACCGGCAAGCCGATGGCGGCAAAACCGTGCAGCAGAATGAACGAGCAGACCGGCAGCACCAGGAAGAAATAGACGGGCGAGTACTCGATGCCGCGGCGCCTCGAGCCAGAGCAGCCAGACCACGCCGACGGCCAGCATGACGAAAAAGATATCGACGCGCCAACGCTCCGGGATCGGATAGGAGCCGTAGATGAAATAGGCGAAGCGGTCGTAGACGAACGGCCAGCAGGCGCCGATCTCGCGGTGCTGCACGACTTCACGACAAGCGTCGCGGTCGGCGCCGGTCCAGACCGCGTCGATGAAGAGGAACTTGACGAGCTCCGGGATGATCCAGGCCAGCAGCAGGACGATGAGGATCGTCAGCACGATGTTGAATGGCGTCGACAGCAGATTCTGCCGCAGCCAGCCAACCGTGCCGGTCATCGCCGCCGGCGGCGGCCGCCCCTCGATCAGCGCCGGCTGGATAAAGTGAATTTCGGCAACGGCAGTTCGCCTTCCGACATCGTCATGGCGGGGCCCTCACCTTTCCACCAACGCGATGCGGCTGTTGTAGATGTTCATCGCCAGCGACGTGGTCAGGCTGATGGTCAGATAGACCGCCATCGTGATGGCGACGACTTCGACCGCCTGCCCGGTCTGGTTCAGCACCGTGCCGGTGAAAATCTGCACCAGGTCGGGATAGCCGATGGCGACGGCGAGCGAGGAATTCTTGGTCAGGTTGAGGTATTGGCTGGTCAGCGGCGGAATGATCACGCGCATGGCCTGCGGCAGCACGATCAGCCGCAGCGCGATGCCGGGCTTGCAGGCCGAGCGCATAGGCGGCTTCGCGTCTGGCCGCGCGACACCGCGAGGATGCCCGCGCGCACCACCTCGGCGATGAAGGCGGCGGTATAGATCGACAACCCGAACAGCAGCGCGACGAATTCCGGCGCCGACTTCGAGCCCGCCGGTCAGATTGAAGCGGCCGCGTTGCGGAATATCGAAGGTGTAGGGGAACCCGAAAATCAGGATGTAAAGCGCCGCCGGCACGATCACCATTGCAGCGCCCGACCAGAAATACCGGCGCTTGCTGGCCGGTCGCCTCCTGCCGGCGCTTGGCCCAGATAGTGAAAGATAAATGCCCCGATCAAGCCGGCGAGGATCAGCAGCCACAGCAATCCGCTCGCCGCTCTGGCCGATCGGCTTGGGCAGCACGAAGCCGCGATTGTTGAGGAAGCTGTGGAACGGGAGGTTGTAGCTCTCGCGCGTGTCCGGCAGCGCCTTGAGCACGGCGTTGTACCAGAACAGCAGTTGCAGCAGCAGCGGAATATTGCGGATGGTCTCGACGTAGCCGGTAGCAGGCTTCTCGCCACCAGCCAGTTGCTCGACAGCCGGCCGATGCCGACGATGAAGCCGAGGATGGTCGCGAATGACGATGCCGAGACGCGGCGACCACCAGCGTGTTGAGCAGGCCGACCCAGAAGGCGCGGCCATAGGTCGAAGTGGAGTTGAATTAAATTCGATCAACGTCTGGCTGATGTCGAAACCGGCGGTGTTATCCCAAAAGCCGAAGCCGGACGCGATGTGCGCCCGCTGCAGATTCTCGATGGCGTTGCTCGCCGCTTCGTAGACCAGAAACAGCAATGATGACGCAAAGCGCGATCTTGATAGGCGATCGGCACGGACCTTCGGGTTGTTGTAAAACGCAACGGCCGCGCGGGGCCGAGCCCGCCGGAGCCTCGACTGACATTGTACCCCTCGTCCGGCTCCTCGGCGCCCCCCGCATGGCGCCTATCCCGAACCGCCGGCGCAACACGCGGCGGCGGCTCGGACTTTCGCTATCGCTTAGCGGATCGGCGGCGCGTATTGGATGCCGCCCTTGGTCCCACAACCGGTTGAGGCCGCGGCCGATCTTCAGCGGCGAGCCCGATGCCGACATTGCGTCTCGAAAATCTCCCCGTAATTGCCGACCGAGCTTGATGATGCTGCACCGCCCAATCCTTGGTGCAGGCCGAGTTGCTCGCCGTAATTGCCTTCGGTGCCGACGAAGCCGCTTGATGTCGGGGTTGGTCGATTGGTCATCATTTCGTCGATGTTCTTCGCGTGATGCCCGCACTCTTCGGCGTTGAGCATCGCAAACAACATCCACTTGACGATATCGAACCACTGGTCGTCACCATGACGCACCGCCGGGCCGAGCGGCTCCTTGGAGATGATTTCCGGCAACATGATGTGGTCGTCCGGATTGGCGAGCCGCAGCCGCTCTGCAATAAAGACCCGAGGCGTCGGTGGTGTAGGCGTCGCAGCGGCCGGCGTCATAGGCTTTACGGCTTCGTCCGACGTCGCGAAGGTCACCGACTTCAGCTGCATGTTATGCGCGCGGAAAAAGTCGGCGAGATTGAGCTCGGTGGTGGTGCCCTGCTGCACGCAGACCGAGGCGCCGTTGAGTTCGAGCGCCGAGTTCACTTTCAGCGACTTGCGCACCATGAAGCCCTGGCCGTCGTAATAATCGACGCCGGTGAACTTCAGGCCGAGCTGCGTGTCGCGCGAGCTGGTCCAGGTCGTATTGCGCACCAGCACGTCGACTTCGCCCGACTGCAGCGCGGTGAAGCGATCCTTCGCGGACAGCGGGACGAATTTGACCTTGTTGGCGTCGTTGAAGATCGCCGCCGCAATGGCGCGGCAGACATCGACGTCGAGGCCGGTCCATTTGCCTTGCGCGTCCGGCAGGCCGAAGCCGGCCAGACTGCCGTTGGCGCCGCAATTGAGGATGCCGCGGTCCTTGACGGTCTTGAGCGTCTGAGCAGACGCGGCTTGCGCGAAAACGATCGCGCCGAGAGCTAGAATATGACGAATGCGTTTCATGGGATGGCCTTTTCAGCGCGAACTCGGATACGGCGCTCCTCGCGGGCAAGCCAGCCATTCCGACCCTTGGACCGAAGCCCAAAGGTACGGAATACCGATATCTGGCGTATTTTCCCCACGCTCATCGCCTTTCACCATCTGAGAACGATCGGACTGCAGGTCAAGGGGTTGACGCTTGCGGGCCCGGCGGCCGTATATGCCGCCGCGCCCAAATCTGGCACGCTGCATCAGACGGACCTACTAACCCCCATGGCGAAGACGCCGAAAAAGCCGACCAAGCCGGAAACCCGCCTGGTCACCGCCGGCCGCGACACCAAAGGCCAGCACGGCTTCGTCAATCCGGCGGTCTGTCACGCTTCGACCGTGCTTTATCCGACGGCCGAAGATCAGGTCGCGCACCGTTCGCGCTATCAATATGGCCGCCGCGGCACGCCGACCTCCGAAGCGCTGGAACAAGCGATTGCAGCGATCGAAGGCGAAGGCTGCGCCGGCGTCGCGCTGCTGCCTTCGGGCCTGGCGGCGATCTCGACCGCGCTGATGAGCGTCGCCGGCAGCGGCGACCACATTCTGGTGACCGACAGCATCTATCGGCCGACGCGCAGTTTCTGCAACGGCCTGTTCAAGCGCATGGGCGTCGAGACGACCTATTACGATCCGTTGATCGGCGCCGGCATCGAAAAACTGTTCAAGCCGAACACCCGTGCGGTGTTCGTCGAGGCGCCCGGCTCGCAAAGTTTCGAGATGCAGGACATTCCGGCGATCGCAAAAGTCGCGCACGGCAAGGGCGCGGTCGTGCTGATGGACAATACCTGGGCGACGCCGCTTTATTTCCGCGCTTTCGATAAAGGCGTCGACCTGTCGATCCAAGCCGGCACCAAATATATCGGCGGCCATTCCGACATCATGTTCGGCTGCGTGTCGGCGAATGCGGCGACCTATCCCAAGCTCAAGGACACCATGAACTTCCTCGGCCTGTGCGTCGGCCCTGACGATATGTATCTCGCGCTGCGCGGTTTGCGCACGATGGCGGTGCGGCTCAAACGCCATTGTAATTCCGGGCTGCGCATCGCACGCTGGCTTGAAAAGCGATCGGAAGTTCTACGCGTGCTGCATCCGGCGCTTGAAAGCGATCCCGGGCACGCGATCTGGAAGCGGGATTTTTCCGGCGCCTGCGGACTGTTCAGCATCATGCTCAAACCGGCCAGCGACAAATCCGTCCACGCCTTCATGAATGAGCTGGCTCTATTCGGCATGGGCTTCTCGTGGGGCGGCTTCGAGAGCCTGGTCATCGTATTCGACTGCGCCGAATATCGCAGCGCGACCAAATGGGCGCCGGGCGGTCCGACGCTGCGCTTTCACATCGGGCTGGAAGACCCGGATGACCTAATCGCCGATCTCGAAGAAGGCTTCGCGGCGATGGCGGCGGCCAAATAATCAGGCGGGAGCGCCCTGCCCGCCGCTGCGGATAACGAACTGAAGATTGCGCAAATAAACGAACACGCCGAAAGCCTGCCCGATAATGAACACTGGGTCCCTACGGTAGAGAGCGTAACCGAGCAGCATCAAGCCGCCGCCGATCGAGAATACCCAGAATGCGGTCGGCACCACGCTGCGCCCGGCGCGCTCGGACGCGATCCACTGCACCACAAAGCGCATGGCGAACATCCCCTGCGCGATGTAACCGATCAGGATTCCCCAATCGGCATGGCCGAGGAACACGTCGTTGAGATAGCCGCCGACGGCGCGCGTGATATCGATCAGCATGTGAGTCAGTCCTCCGAAACTTCGGGTACTCGTTTCTTGCGGCGGATCAGCCACCAAACGCCGGCAAGATCAAGGATGCCGACCCATAGCCGGTCCCACATCCCGTAATTCGACACGCCATGGGCGCGCGGCCGGTCGAGCACATCGACATAACCGAGGGTGAAGCCCTCGCGCTTCACCAGCGCCGGCAGGAAACGGTGCAGGCCATCGAAATAAGGCAGGCGTAAGAACACGCCGCGGTGGAAAGCTTTCAACCCGCAGCCGGTGTCGCGGGTGCCGTCGCGCAGCACCGCGCCCCGCACCGCATTGGCGACGCGCGATTGAAATTTCTTGAAGCCGCCGGATTTGCGCCCCACGCGCTGTCCGGCAATCAACCCGGCGCGCGGCGATCCAGCCTCGAGCGCGCGCAGCATCGCCGGAATGAAAGCAGGATCGTTCTGTCCGTCGCCGTCGAGCGTCACAATCAGGGGAGCGCGCGCCGCCGCCACGCCCGATCGCACTGCCGCCGACTGGCCGCAGGACTGCTTGTGGCGCACGCGGCGCAGCCAGGGATATTGCGCCATCAATCGCGTGAGTTCGGCCTCGGTGCCATCGTTCGAGCCGTCATTGACGTAGACGACCTCGAAGCGCCATTCGCTGCCGAGCGCAGCCGCGATCTCGCTGACCAGCAATTCAATGTTGCCGGCCTCGTTGCGCACCGGCACCACGACGCTGACCGCTGGATCGTTTGCGTTCATCCCGCAAGCTCTATTGAGACAATGCCGCGCGCGCAACGGATTTGATTCGCCGCAGCGATGGGCCGGGCCATTGATGCACGGCGCCGTCCCGCCCGACCGAAAACGCCAACCCTCGTAACGCGAAATAGCGGCGCACCAGCAGCGCGCCGGCGATCCCGACCACGGCGCCGGCCAGCACGTCGCTCGGAAAATGCGCGGTCACCGCCACGCGGCTGACCGAAATCAGCAGAACGTAAATCCACAGCACGGTGCGCCCGCGCGGCCACAGCGAGCCGAACGCCACCAGCACGGAAAACACCGACGCGGTATGTCCGGACGGCAGGCTGGCGAAGGCAGCGGGCCAACTGAACGGGCTGAACAAATACGGATCGAGGCTGCCCCCGACCAGCGGCCGCGCGCGCCCGAATATATGTTTGACGATGTTAACGCACAGGCCTGGTAGCGCGATCGCGACGAACAGGAACCCCACGCGCACCATCACCGCCGTCAGCACCAGTTGCGGCACGCGCGGCAATGTCGGCAACACCGCAAGTATCAAAAATAAAATTCCGAGCGGCCAAAGGAACCAGCCGGACTTGCCGAAATCCGTGATCTGATCGAAAAACCAGACCACCCAACTCGGCAGACGGGCAACTCCTCTGATCGCGGCGGCGTCCGCGACAAATTGCACGAACAGAAAAGCCAGTACGACACACCCGGCAGCAATGGCGAGTTGTTGCCGCGTCAACGGCCAGGGATTGCGCATCTGAACGCGCGCGGGGCGCGTCAGCAGGGCGATTGCCGCAACGACGTTGGTGACGCAGCGGCGCAGCGCGGCCTGTGCCGCGCCCTCATCGCCGTGGTTGAGCCCATTGGCTGAGGTCATGGCTTTTCCGTCGAGCGGAATATGGTGAGCGCCACCGGCCGCCCGATACTGATGTTATAGCCCTCGACGCGACTGGCGAGCGCGTAATTCAATCCGATCGCTTCCGCCCGCTGCACGAAGCTGCGCTCGCTGCGCGCGTCGATCAGCGCAAAGTGACACGGGCCTTGGCGAAGGAATTCGGCGGCGCCGGCGCCGTCGGTAAAGCGAGTGTCGGTGCCGAGCAGGAACACGAGGCTCGGTTCCTGATAATAGCCCGTCGAGGCCACCTGCGGCTTGCCGCAATCGTTGGAGCGTAAGGTATCGGCGACCATCGCGCTCGGGAACAATGCGGGCAGCGACGGAAACATCACGCCATAGACCGTCAGCGCGACCAAGACCGACGTTACCATGCCGCGCAACAGCGAGCGCTCGGGGCCGTCCACCTCATAGAGCCGCCAGGCGAACAGGCCGGCGATCGTGGCGGCAGCGGCGAACGGCCAGGCCGCGAAACCGAGTTCGTGGCCAATCATGATGAAGCCGACGATCACCAGGATCGCAATGATCGCGGGGAACGCGAACCAGCCGGCGGTGCCGCGCACCAGCCAGCGGTTGGTCGATAGACCGCCCCTTTCCAGAACTCCGGCGATCAAAATCGCGACGGCCGGATAAAGCGGCAGCACGTAATGCGGCAGCTTGGTGATCACCATCTCAAAGACGATCCATGACGGGATCAACCACGCCAGAAGAAAGCGCGCGCCGTCTTCGCGCCGTGCCTGCCATATACGTGGCGCCGCCAGCCCGGCGAGGATCGAACCCGGCCAGAACGTGACCCAGAACAATACAAAATAAAGTCCGGGCGGCGCCCCGTGCGCCTCTTGCCCACCGAAAACTTTGGCCAGCATGTCCTCGCCGACCGATTGCACGAAGAAGCTGTCGCCGGATTTGGCGATGATGGCCGCAAACCACGGCAGCACCAGCACCAACAGCCATACGAAGCCGGCGAAAGGCCGCAGCTTCCAGATCCAACCGCCCGAGCGGTCGGCGATTGAGAGCGTGATCGCGGTGAGCCCGACAAACATCAGGATCAGCGGCCCCTTGATCATCACGCCCGCCGCCAGCGCCGTCCACAGGATCGCGGGCAAGCGCCAGCCAATGGCAAGATCGGGCGTGCGGCGACTCTTCAGATAGATCCGTGCCAGCGCGCCCATCGCCGCCACGCAGGTCAACAGCAGCACGGCGTCGGTCTTGGCGAGGCGCGCTTCGACGCCGAGCAGCACTGAACTCGCCATCATCAGCGCCGCCAAGAGTGCGGCGCGGCGCGCGACAAAGGCGAGCGCGGTCCAGTAGGTCAACAGCACGGCGCCGATGGCACCGAACAACGACGGCAACCGGTAGAGCCAGATGGCGGTACGCGCCCCCGGGATGCCGACCGTCTCGCCCACTTTCACCGCCACCGCTTGCAGCCAGTAGATGCCGACAGGTTTCTTGTAGCGGACCTCGTCCTGGAAGCGGATGTCGACATATTGGCCGCTTTCCAACATCTGCTTCGTCGCCTGCGCAAAGCGCGCTTCGTCGCGGTCGACCGGCGGAGTTTGGAAGAAACCCGGGAGGAAAGCGATCAGCGAAAAAACAACGAGCAACGCCGCCGCGCGCCGGTGGCTGGCGCCGGCATAATCCAGCACCGCCGACAGGCTGCGCGGTGCGGCAATCGATAGCCGCGCGTCATTATTGGCCGTGCTCATCGATCAAATCTTCTACTGATTCCGGGCATTTGCCGAGACAATAGGCCCTGGCTCCCGCGCTGTCATTGCACGCTGATGATAGGTTATTGCAGGCGGATGCTCACGCTGTCGGTGGCGCCGCGGGCGTCCATGACGGTGAGTCGCGCGAAGCCGGGGCCGTCTGGTGCAAAGAATAAGGTGCGCCGGCCACCCTGCGGGGCCAACGGCACACCATTGACCATGACGGTGAGCGGTGCGGCGCCGCCGGCGATCTTGAGTGCGACCGGTTCCCCTGCCCCGCCTTTGGCGAGTTCGATGCGCGCGCCGTCAGGCGGGAACATGATGCGCGGCGGCTCGGACACCGCGTTCATATCACCCTCTGGAATGAAGCGTTGCAGCGGCGCCGGTAGCTTGCTGGTGACGGCGAACACAGCGCCCTTGGGCGCACGCATCAGCGGGGCTGGCGCGTTGCCGCTGCGTGCGAAGGCGTCGAACAAAATCGGTGCCGCCGCGGCGCGCCCGACCAGACCGGGTACCGGCGCGCCATCGGGCCGTCCGACCCAGACCCCGATGGTCATGCGGCCATCGAAGCCAACCGACCAGGCGTCGCGATAGCCGTACGAGGTGCCTGTCTTGAAAGCGATGCGCCCGGGCGCCGCGTTGTCCGGCGGCGGCGCGCCGATCAGAATATTTCCGACATACCAGGCGGCGACCGGATCGAGCAGGCGCCGCACAGGCGGCGTCATCGCGCTTTCGCGCTCGGTGAGCGGGAGCGCGGAGCCATCGCGCGCCAGACCGGTATAAAGCATCACCAGATCGTTGAGCCTGATGCCGACGCCGCCGAGACCCATGGCAAGGCCGGGCGCCTCGCCCTTGGGCAGCACCAGCGCGGCGCCGGTCTGCGTCAAGCGCGCGCTCAAGCGGCTGACGCCGACTTTGCCGAGCACCGCGATCGCCGGAACGTTGAGCGACATTTGCAGCGCGCGCCGCACCGTCACCGTGCCCTGGAAGGTCAAATCGAAATTCTCCGGCGTGTAGCTGCCATAGCGCGCCGGCTTGTCGTCGATCAGCGTTTCCGGATGCAGCAGACCGTCCTCGAAAGCCATGCCATAGATGAACGGCTTGAGCGTCGAGCCCGGCGAGCGCAGTGCCTGCGTCATGTCGACCTGGCCGGCGCGGCGCGCATCGAAATAGTCGGCGGAGCCAACATGTGCGCGCACTTCCCCGCTTTCATTATCGACCGCGAGAATGGCGACCGAAATCTGCGGGCCGAGTGCGTGCGCGCGTTCACGCGCCAATTCCTGCAAGGTCTTCTGCAACTCCGCATCGATGGTGAGACGGTGAATGCGAAGATCGGGCTCGGCGCCGATCACCTGATCGGCTGAATGCGGCGCCAAAACCGGCAGGGGCTTGCGTTCGTGCGGTACGTCTTGCGATTTGGCGCGCGCGATCTCGTCACGCGGGGCTACTCCCGCCGCGGCCGCCCGATCGAGTACGCGGTCACGCGCCGCGCGCGCGGCTTGCGGAAAGCGATCCGGCCTGCGCAATTCGGGGGACTGCGGCAGCGCCACCAGCAGCGCCGCCTCACTGAGCGAAAGTTTGCGCGGCTCCTTGCCGAAATAGCTGAGCGAGGCGGCGCGGATGCCTTCGAGATTGCCGCCATAGGGTGCCAGCGTCAGGTACAGCGACAGAATCTCATTCTTGCCGAGCGCATGTTCGAGTTCGAAAGCGCGCGTGATCTGGCGCAGTTTGGCGGAAAAGCTGCGCTTTTCGCGCGGCTCCAACAACCGCGCCACCTGCATTGTCAAAGTGGATCCGCCTGAGACGATATGGCCTTGTTTTACCAATTGGAAAGCCGCGCGCGCCATGGCCGCCGCGTCGACGCCGGCATGCTCGTAGAAGCGCTTGTCCTCGTAGGCGAAGAGCATTTTGAGGAACCGCGGATCGACGTCCTTGACGCTCGCCGGCAGCCGCCAGCGTCCTTCGCTGGTGGCATAGGCGCGCAGTAATTTGCCCGCCGCGGTCGATCACGACGTGCGAGGTCTCAAGATCCTTGCCGAGAGGTGGCCGGCCGAGCGAATAAACATATGCGGTGGCGCCAAGCGCGGCCAAGACGGCCGCGCCCGCAAGACTCGCACAGATGAAACGCCAGCGTTTCATTTCGGCGCCGAGATTTCGATGTCCGATGTTGCGGTCCGCCCGAAGCGATCGGGCCGGTACATATCCTCGACGATGGCCTGCGGCAGCACATAGTGGCCCGGCGACACCGCCCGCACCACGTAGGCCACCGTGAACACCGGCGGGGAATCCTGCTTGCGGTCGAACGCCGCGGTGAAGCGGTCGTCGCGGAATTCGCTGTTGACCGGCTCGGCCGCGTCGTTGATCCAGCCGAGCGTTCCGGTGTCGCCCGACGACACCAGCTTCGGATTGTCGATCTCGAACCCGGCCGGCAGATAATCGGCGACGATGACGCGGCCGAATTGCGGCTGCGGCTCGGTCATCTTGAGCACCACGACGAAGCGCTGGTTCTGCTTGGCTTTCGCCGCATCGGCCGGCTCGCCGTCGAGCGTGAAATAATTGCGCTCGATCTTGAAGCCGCGCTCGGCCGCCGGTTCCGGCGTGAGCGGCGAGCCGCTCACCGACAACACCGCCTGCACCGTGCCGCTCGCCTTTGTTGGTCACCGCCAGCGGTTGATCGAGCTCGTCGGCGCGAAGACTGCGGTAGAATGTGCCCTGCCGCGTCTCGTTATTGACCGAGAGCGAAATGGCATTGAGCTCTTTGGCGAGCGCGCGGGCGGCCAGCACCAGCCAGGCGTCTTCCTGCGTCGAGGTCCGGCTGGTCAGCGCGCGGGCGGCATCGATCCGCAATACCGCGTCGTCGATGGTTTTTTGCGGCGCCCGCCCTTCGGAGGCGAGCGTCACCAGCGCGGCTGAATCGCGCAAAGCCGAGCCGAAATCGTCGCGTCCGAATTCGAGCTTGGGCTGCGGCGCGATCGCATCGAGCGCCGCCAGATAAACGCGGTCGGCACGCGCTTTGTCGCCGAGCATGGCGAGCGCCGCGGCGATTTGCGCCTTGGCGATCGGCGTCGCTATTTCGTTGAGCTTGGTGTCGGCGATGTAGCGCAGGTCGCCGACCGGCGCCACGCCGTTGCGCGCCAGCACATAGAGCGCGTAGGCAAGATCGCGGCCGCCATTTTTGCTCGGATCGGGCGTACTCGCCACGGTATTGCGCAGCCGGTCGAGCGCCAGGGTGAAGGCTGACTGAGGCACCTCGAATTTGCGCTCGCGCGCGCGCGTGAGGAAATCGGTCACGTAAGCATCGAGCCAAGGATCGTTGCCGCCGACCGACCACAGGCCGAACGAACCGTTTGAGTCTTGACGCGCAAGAAGCCGCTGGATGGCGTCCTTGATGCGCGCATCGATGTCGCCGTCGAGCGTGAGCCTGGCCTGCGCGGCCAGTTCGTTGATGTAAAGCATCGCCACCGCGCGGCTGGTAATCTGTTCCGAACAACCAAATGGATAGCGGTCGAGCTCGCTCAACAGCGTGGCGATGTCGAGCGATGTCGAGACCGCGACCGAGAGGCCGACGCGGCCCGTGCCCGGCACGAAGTCCGCGAACATATCCTTCGACAACGTCAGCGTTTCGCCCTGGGCAAGCGCGCGCACGCTGCGCCGCGTCAGGATCTGATTGGCCGGCCGCACGTTGAGCGGATAAGCCCGTTCGAGCGCAAAGCCGTTCGGGCCCGCCACGCTTACTTTGACGGTACTGGCGCCCGACCCCGCCGCCGACACCGGCACCGAAAGATGATCGCGTTGCTTGGCGGCGAGTTTGAGCGTGAACGGCTTTTCGCCGTCGAGCTTGATGGTGCCTTCGCTGCTCACGGACAGGCTGTAGTCGCCGGCCGCGCCCTCGACATTGTCGAGTTCAAGCTGCACCGCGCCGCGGTCCCCGGTGCGCAGGAATCGGGGAAGCGTGGCGGTCAGCACCACCGGGTCGCGCACGATGACATCGCCGGTTGTCTTGCCGACTTTGTCTTTGCTCCAGGCCACCGCCATCACGCGCACGGTGCCGGCGAAGGCCGGAATATCGAAAACCACCTGCGCGGTGCCGTCGGCGGCGACCTTGACGATGCCGGAATAAAGCGCGAGCGGCGCCTGCGTCGGCGGCGAGCCCGTCAATTCCGCGCCGATATCTCCGCCGTTGCGGATTTGCCCGCGCGCACCCTGCATGCCGTCGATCAATTGGCCGTAGAGATCGCGGATCTCGGCGGTGAGCTGGCGTTGGCCGAGATAATAATTGTCGGGCGCCGGCGGCTTGTAGTTGGTCAAATTGAGAATGCCGACATCGACGGCGGCAATGACCACATGCGCCTCCTCGCCGGCGGCAAGGCCCGCGAGTTTGACCGGCACGTTGAGCGTGGAATTGGGACGCAGCGTCGTAGGCAGCGTCAGGGCGAGCGCGAGCGTGCGCGCCGTCCTGTCGATCGAGAACCACTGCACGCCGATGGCGCGGCCGGGCATGCGTTGCGCCGGCGCATCGAGCGGGCGGCGTAAGGTGGCAACCATATAGGCGCCGGTGCCCCAGTCGCGTCCGACGGTGAGCGGCACGCGCACGCTGCCCGCTTTGACGTCTTGCGAGGTGCTGGATACCAGCCGGTCGGTGAACACATTGAGCGTCAGGCGGCCGGCGGTGCGCGCGGTCACCGAGACGTTCATGGCCTCGCCCGACTTGTAGTCGGATTTGTCGAGCGCGACTTCGAGCAGATCGGGCGTATCGGCGTTGGCTTCGGCGTAGAAGCCGGCATCGAAGGTGAGCGAGGTGACGGCGCCATTCGGTTCAGGCGACGACACCTCCAGACGATAGCGGCCCCATTTCACCGGCATGGAAATGCGCGCGGGCTTGTCGGCCGCCGTATCGAGGGTGCCATTGGCGACGCGTTCGGTGCGCTTGACCGGCTCGTATTGCCACTGGCCGCTCTGCCGATACCACTGGTAACTGGTCTCGACGCGCAGCAACTCGTACTTCAGACCGCTTTGCGCCAGCGTCTTGCCGTCGGGCGCAGCCATTACCACGTCGAAATCGGCATTGGCGCCATCACCCAGTGAGCGGCCCGAGAAGGCCGGCTTGACGCCGATCATCGGCGCATCGGGCGTAACCGGCAGCGTAATCTTGCGCTCGATGGCGCGGCCGCCGGATTCCGCCATGCTCACCGTGATCGTCGCATCCAACGGGCGCGACGTTGCCGGGATTTTGTCGAGCTTGACCGGGAACGTCGCCTTGCCCGTGGCGTCGGTCGCCGGCATTTCCTCGATATCCTGGCGCACGGCGGTGACTTCATCGTCGGCCAACCCGAACGCATAGCCGGCAAAGCCCGGCCGTTCTTTCGCCGCTGCGATCGACACTGAACCTGAGAGATCGAGATTGGAGGCCGGCGCGCCGTAGAGGAAACGCCCGTCCACGCTCAATTGCGCCGGCGCGTCGCGCGGAATGACTTTGGCGGTTGTCGAGAGATCGAATTCAATGCGGTCGGCGACATAATCTTCCACCAGGAAAGTCGCCTCGCCGACCGGCGCCTGCTTGGGATCGGTAAAGGCCTTCACGCGCCAGGTGCCGGTCGAGGCGGATGGCACAATGGGCACGCTCCAGTCGTGGCCGCCGAGACCCTGGTCGGGCGCCAATGCGCGGCGATATTCGACGCCGTCCGGCCGCTCCATCACCAAAGTAAGGGGCGCCGCCGCGGCTATGCCGCGCGCGTCCCGCAATAGCGACGTCACGTGCACGGTTTCACCGCTGCGATAGACGCCGCGCTCGGTGAAGACGAAAGCATCTAACCCGGTCGGCACCTGCCGGCCGGCGACGCCGCGGTCGGATAGATCGAAGGCGGCCGTTTTCAGGCTCAGGAATGCATAGTCGGATTTGTCCGCTGCGACGATCGCGGCCGGCGCTTGGCCGCCCTCGCCGCGCGCAAGCCCGGCTTCGAAATGCACGAAGCCGTTTTTGTCGGTGGGCTTGGCTGCCAGCACTTCGTTGTTGCGCGCAACCAGCCGCACCTCGACCGAGCCGCTCGGCTCGGCGCTCGCCAGCGAATGGATGAAGACGTCGATGCCGTCATGGCCGCTATAGGCGGTCAGCCCCAAGTCGGAAACGATGAACCATTGGCTGGCCCGCTGATCGTAGTCGTTCGCGATCGCGTCTTTCGGCGCGGCGGTCATCACGTAGACGCCGGGTTTAAGTTCGCCGAGCGCCTGATCGACCGGAAACGCCGTGGCAACCTCGGTATTGAGCTTGGACTCGACGACGAGTTCGCCGCCCCAAACCTTGGCGCCACGCTCGTTGGCCAGCCGCTCGGCTTCGTATTGGGTCAGGTTGCGCTGGAAGTCGTAACCCAGCACCGCCTCCAAGAGATTGCGATCGCCGATGCGGTAGACCGCGAGCACCACCGCGCCGGTGTTGACGCTGAGCACCGGGATGCCGCGTTGGCCGGTGCGCGGCAGCACGTAGGCCTTGCCGGAAAAACGCACGAACGGCTTGCGGTCGCGCACGAAGATGGTGAAGTCGGCCGACTTCGCCAGCGTCTCGTGCACCGTCGACGGCAGACCGGCGCGCAGCGTGATCTGATAACGCTCGCCGTGCTTGAGGCCTTCGACGCAGAGCTGCTTGTCGTTGGCCGAGATTGCCGGCTTGTCCTGGCCCGCGACTGCGACAAAAGGCGAGAAATCTGTGCGCCGGCCGGGCAGATCCTCGGAGAACTGAAAACAAGCGCGCGGCGAAATGGCGTCGGAATCGACCGTGTAGTCCAGCATGCGGAAGCCATGCTCGGTGCGCAGCCGCTCGTATTGGCCGCGCAGATCGGCGGTCTCGCGCAATTCGAGCGAAAGCCGCATGGCATCGAGCGCAGGACGCCATTGCTTGCGGTTCGACAGCGTCTGGCCGAGCGTCGTCAGGCTGTCCGCTTCGAGATTGCGGTCGGTTGCGCGGCTGTAGGCGATATAAGCGGCGGTCGAGGCACGATCGAGCAGCAGCGCGCGTTCATTGTCGTCGCGCGGGCGGATCTGCAAGACGGTGCGAGCGAGACGCAGCCAGTTCGCCGCATCGGTCGGCGCCACGCTGACCAATTGGCCGAGCACCGTCATGCCGGTGCGAAAGTCGCTCTTCTGGAAGGCGGCATCGGCGTCGCGCCGCAGCGTCGCCGCGGGTTTGGTGACCGTGCCGGCATCGCTCTTGATCTGGGCCTCGAGCTTGATCGCCGCCTGGTCGAGATCGGTCCGTTTGAAGGCTTTGTCGGCGGCCAGCGCCGGAAAAACGGCAAGGGTCATGAGCGCGGCGGCCAAACCGGCGCGGATGAACATGAACATCGAGGAAGCCTCCCAGGTCGGCGACGGGTCGTCTTTATGAGTGCGCCGGCCGCCACTATCAGTTCAACGCCGGAAGGTGTCGAGGTCGTGGCTGAGACGTGGGCGGATTATGGACGTGCACTGCGGAAAAGATTATCGGCTCACCGCTCCAAGCAACTAGCCGGAATTTTTCAGAAATTGCATGAAGCATCGCAAGCGGCGATGCTAAAGCTTTAGTTTAACTAGCTAATTTCATTCAGCCGACGCCGGGTGGCCTTGGCATCGGCATGGCCTGTTCGAGTGCCCGCGCCGCCCGCAGCACCGTGGCGTCGGCCCGCGGTGCGCCGACAACCTGCACGCCCATCGGCAGTCCATTGCGCGCCAGGCCGCTCGGCACCGAAGCGGCCGGCTGCTGGGTCAAATTGAACGGATAGGTGTAAGGCGACCAGCCGGTCCAGTCGGCGCCGTAAATGCCGTCCTCCGTGCGTTTCCAGCCCGACTTTCAGTGCGGTGATCGGCATGCTCGGCGTCAGCAGCAGGTCGTAGCGTTGGTGAAAGGCGAGCATCGCCTGGTGCAATTCGGTGCGCTCGGTATAGGCCGCGACATAATCGGCAACCGTGAAACGTTTTCCGAGTTCGGCGAGCTTGAGCAGGCCGGGATCCATCTCGGCGCGCCGCGCCGGCGGCAAAGAATCGGCCAGCATGGTCATGACCGGCCACCACATCGCCTGGATCAATTCGCGCGTGCGCGTCGAGCGGCGGGTCGGCCTCTTCGACGATGGCGCCCTGCTCTTCCAGCGCGCGCGCTGCCTTGCACGCCGCCGCTTCGATTTCCGGATCGAGCTTGAAGTCCTGTCCGAGCCGCGCCGAGAACGCCACGCGCAAGCCGCGCACGCCCGCATCGAGCCCAGCGCTGAAATCCGGCGCCGGCGTATTCCAGGCGGTCATGTCGCGCGCATCGGGCTGCGCGATCACCGACAGCATCGCCGCGGCATCAGCCACTTTGCGGGTGATCGGCCCTTGGTGCGCCAAGACGTTGAGCGCCGACGGCGGATAGGCCGGCACCAGGCCGTAGCTCGGCTTGAAGCCGAACACGCCGGTGAAAGCGGCCGGGATGCGTAACGAACCGGCGCCGTCGGTACCGAGATGCAGCACGCCGAGGCCGAGCAAGGCGGCGACCGCGCCGCCACCGGTCGAACCGCCGGGTGTGTAATCCGGATTCCACGGATTGCGCGTGATGCCGGTCAGCGGCGAATGGCAGACGCCAATCCAGCCGTGCTCGGGCATGCAGGTCTTGCCGAGAATGACCGCGCCCTGCTCGCGCAGGCGCGCCGTCGCCGGCGCGTCGGCTTGCGCTGGCGCGGGGTCGCTGGTTTTCGAGCCGCGCCGGGTCGGCCAGCCTTTGGCCCAGATATTGTCCTTGATCGTTGTGGGAACACCGTCGATCGCCCCAAACGGCGCGCCCGCCCGCCAGCGTTTTTCCAATTCGGCGGCGGCTGCCAGCGTACGCTCCGGCTGGAGCGGCATGAAGGCGTTGAGCGCGGCGTTCCGCTCGATGCGGGCCAGGCAATCGCGCGCCACCTCGACCGGCGACAGCTCGCCGCGCCGGTAAGCGAGCGACAGTTCGGAGCAGGTCAGGTCGGCAAGGGCGGCCATGGCTGACAGGTTAGCCGGGCAAAGCGCCGCGCGCACCTTTCAATAAGGCGGCAGCGCGGGTAAACCTTCGCCTTGGACGACCCCGTAGCTCAGCCGGATAGAGCACCAGCCTTCTAAGCTGGGGGTCGCTGGTTCGAATCCAGCCGGGGTCGCCAAATTTCATCAGACTAGTGAGTCCAGGCGTCGCGCCGCTTGAACGAAAAATTGTCCGAATAGGAAATGACCCGCCGCGGCGCCGGCGGCGCTGAATCGAATACCTGATAGGCGATGCCATGGCGCTCGCAATAGGCAGTCGCCTCTTCCTTGCTGTCGAACCGCAGCCGCAATTGCTGGCGGGTGTCGCCGGACGAAGTCCAGCCCATCAGCGGCTCGACCGTGCGCGGCTCCGCCAGATCGAAATCGAGCGCCCATTCCCTGGTCTTGGCTTGGCCCGACTGCATGGCGGTCTTGGCGGGCTTGTAGATACGCGCGGTCATGATGCGTTCGGTATAAGGCTGCGGTAACGCGCTGGCAACATTGGCGAGGCGCCGGTTTTATTGTGCCCGGATGCCTGCTGCCTTGATGATTGGCCACCACTTGTCGGCTTCCGCCTTTTGATAGACGCGCAACCCTTCTGGTGTTTGCTGTTCGGGCGGTGGAATGTCCTGCCCGATGGCGGCAAGCCGTTGGCGCACAGCCGGATCGGCGAGCGCCCGTGTGACGCTCGCATCCAGCTTGGCAATGATATCATTGGGGGTTGCCTTCGGCGCCCACATTCCGTGCCAGACCGAAACGTAGAATCCGGGAAGTCCGGCCTCATCGACAGTCGGAATGTCAGGCGCTGACTTGAGCCGGCTCTTGGTCGTGACCGCATAGGCTCGAATCCGTCCAGCCTTCACCTGCGGCAGCGCGTTGGAAGCCTGGTCGAACAGGATGTCGATCTGGCCGGCCAATAGGTCACTCATCGCAGGGGCCGCGCCGCGATAAGGCACAAACTGAAATTGCGTCCCCGTAGCATGTTGAAAATAGACACCGGAAATATGCGCCGGGCTGCCGGCCCCAGCCGTGCCTTGCGACGCTTTATCGGGATTATTCTTCAGCCATGCGATCAGCCCCTTGAGGTCTTTTGCCGGCAGCGCATTCTTGCTGACGATGACTTGCGGATTGCTAGCTAGCACCGCAACCGGCGTGAAATCATTGAGCAGGTCGTAGGACAGTGCGTAGATTGCGCCGTTGAGAACGAAATTACCGTACTGGCCGATGCAAATCGTGTAGCCGTCCGGCGCAGCGCGGGCTACGCGGCCAACCGCAACGGTGCCGCCCGCCACCCCCAGGTTTTCGATGATTATCGGCTGGCCAAGCGTTTGCCGCATGTTTTCCGCGAGAATGCGGGAGAGCGTGTCGGTCGGACCGCCTGGCGCCGATGGCACGACAAGCGTTATTGGATGGGAGGGATATGGTTCGGCATTTGCGGTCGTTATCGCTGCGGACCAAGCCGCGATGGCAATGATAACGCATAAACTTTTTCATGGCCCTTGACCTCCCGTCCCGGTCGCTAATTCCCTTGCTTCCATAAGTAAAATCATTTTACTAACTAGTAAAAGGAACTTTACCAAATGTCAAGGGCCGCATCATCCAAAGGTCAAGCGCCGGCAGCCGCCATTTGTCGCAGGCCTGCTGCGCATGACCTACGAAGTCGCGCGCCGGAGACAGCTTCAGGTTCAGTTCGAGCATGGCTTTACCGACCTTACGCAGGCGCATCTCAACTGCTGGTCTATCCGCCGCCCGGATAAAGTGCGGCCGACCGATTTAGCCGAACGCTGCTTCATGACAAAGCAGGCGATGAACTATTTGCTTGGTGAGCTGGAGGCTCGCGGCTACATCGAGCGCCGTTCGGAGAAAGGGCGGCGCAGCGTACTGATTTATCTCACGCGCCGTGGCTGGAAATTCTTTGATACGCAGTGGGCCGCCATGAAACAGCTGGAAGATGAATGGGCAGCCATTATCGGCAAGAAGCAATTCGATGAATTTCTCGGGACGCTACGCCGTCTGTCTTCACTTGAAAGGCCCACGGCGGCCCCAATGGGCAAATCAAAAACGAGGGCGACGAGACGGCCATAACTACGGCCTGCGGCGAGTGACCATGCTGCGCAAGCGCCTGTGCCACGGCAAGTTCGCCTATTTACTGGTCGGGCGGCAGGCTTCGAACCTGCGACCCTCTGCTCCCAAAGCCAACTGAGGCGGACTCTGGCTCGTGAAAAGCCGTTTGGATACCAGCTTACATCGGGCGGAAATGGAAGTTGATGCCGCCGCGCACGATGCTCGATGTGACGCTCACCGTATTGTCGAAGCCAGTCGAGTAATTCACCTTGTTGCCAAGGTCGACGTAAAGATATTCCAGCTTCGCCGACCATTGCGGCGCAAAACCCCATTCAACGCCGGTGCCCCCGGTCCAGCCCCATCGCGTCGTATCGCTTATGCACGAGATCGGGTCGCAGCCGTAAATACCGGCCCGCACGTCGGCAACCGCGGCGCCGCCGGTGGCGTAGAAGAGCCAATTGTTCATTGCGATGCCGGCACGCGCGCGCAACGTCCCCAGCGCGCGGATGTCGGTGAAGCACAGGCCGGTGGAGCAAAATACGCCGAGGAAGTCCTTATGGATGTGCGCCCAAGAGCCGTCGCCTTCGAGGCCAAAGACCCACTGGTTCATTTGCCAATTGTAGCCGATCGTTCCCCCGAGAATGCCGCCGTCAATATTCCATGGGCCGCGGTCAAACGGCGGAGTAACCAAATCTGTGTGGTTGGTGCGACCCCAACCCCAGCCGCCTGCCGCACCGACATAGAAGCCATTCCAGTTGTAAATCGGCGCGGCCTTCACGGCCGCCTTGACTGGCATGTCGGCGGCGAAAGCGGGGGCTGCAAGCGCAACGGCCGCCAAACTGGCAACTACGAACTTTTTCATATGGTGCCCCCTGGATGCCCAAGCGCAACGTTATCGTGCAAAAGCACTACCGCCGGGTAAACCGGCAGTATTCTTTCCATCGTTTCGGTGCGGCTTCGCCAAGGCTGGACGGCTGGTCGGGGCGGCAGGATTCGAACCTGCGACCCTCTGCTCCCAAAGCAGATGCGCTACCGGGCTGCGCTATGCCCCGACGCAGGATCGGGATACACGCTTGCGCCCAAACCGGCAAGCAAGCCAGCAACTCAACGGTTTTTGAAGATCGGCGAGGCCACGCGGTCGCCGGGCGCGATGCCCATTTTGCGGGCGGTGCCGCCGATCACCTCCAGCACCGCCCGCACCGGCCCGCCCGAGGGGATAATCCTGGTCGACAGCGGCTCGGTGTTCTCGGCGATGCGCAGGATGCGGCCGTCGCCGCGGATGAAGATCATGTCGAGCGGGATGTAGGTGTTCTGCATCCAGAAGCTGACGTCTGCTCGCGCGTGGAAGTCGAACAGCATGCCGCTGCCCTCCGGCAGCTCCTTGCGGAACATCAGGCCCTTTTCGCGCTCGGCGTCGGTGTCGGCGATTTCGACCGCGAAGGCGTGCACGCCGGTCTTGCTGGCGATCTCCAGCGTCTGCAGGCCGGCCGGCCGAGCCGGGCCGGCCGCGGCCAACAGGGCGAACAGAACAAAGGCGGTCAGACGCCAAGGCGCGCATGCGCCTCGCCTTTACGCGGACCGGTGCCGAGCGGCAATGGGAAAATCGGTAAGCAGGCGGAGCGGTCAGTGCGAGGCGAGACCCGAGCGGGCCGCCATCGGGACGCACTTCGGCCGCCATCAGGCCCTTCGGCCCCGGCCCGAAGCGCACCAGCACGGTCTGCCCGGGCCGCAGCTCGGCGAGGCCGTAGCGGCGCAGCGTCTCCATGTGCACGAAGATGTCGGGCGTGCCCTCGCCGCGGGTCAGGAAGCCGAACCCGCGCAGCCGGTTGAACCATTTGACCTGCGCGCGCTCGAGCCCGCTGGTCGGCGTCACCGTGACATGGGTGCGCGGCGGCGGCATCTGCGCCGGGTGGATCGCGGTCGACTCGTCCATCGACAGGACGCGGAACGCCTGCAAGCCCTTGGGGCGTTGCAGCACCTCGCAGACGACCCGCGCGCCTTCGTAGGCGGTCTGGAAGCCGTCGCGGCGCAGGCAGGTCACGTGCAGCAGCACGTCCGGCATGCCGTTGTCGGGGACGATGAAGCCGAAGCCCTTGGAGACGTCGAACCACTTGATGACGCCGGCAACCTCGATGAGATTGGCGCCGGTTTCGTCGACGAGTTCTCTGACCGTTCCCGGCCGGAGATTGCTCCCAGGCATTTTTGGATTCAATCCCGTCCGACGCCATGACGCCGCACGCCGCCGTTTTTCTGGCGCCTCTTCAAGGGCGCTTCAACGAATCTGCGAATTCAAGATAACACCGGCCTTCGGCGGCAAAGTGCAAAATGCGCTTGCGCACAGGTCTGTACACAGCGCAGCGAGCGCGAATCAGTGCGCGATGAAGGGTCGCGAGCACGTCGCCGATGTCGTGGCGCACCACCAGATCGGCGATGCTCGTCGAACTCGGTCGGCTCGCGATTGATGATGACGAGGGCCGCGCCGTTGCGTTTCGCCATCAGCGGAAATCCGGCCGCCGGCCACACCACCAGCGACGAGCCGATGGCGAGAAACAGATCGCAATCGCGGCGTCAATTGCTCGGCGCGCTGCATCGCCTCGGCCGGCATCGCCTGGCCGAACGACACGGTCGCGGTCTTGATGTAGCCGCCGCAGTCGCAATCCGGCGCGCGCTCGCCGCGGCGTCGAATTTTTCCCTGCACCCAGGCCAATTCGTAGCGCCGCGCGCAGTCGAGGCACGACGGCATAGGTGGTATTGCCGTGCAATTCGACGACGTCGCGCGGCCGCGATGCCGGAGGCCTGATGCAGATTGTCGATGTTCTGCGTCACCAGCGCCGGCACCTTGCCGGCGCGATAGAGGCTCGCCAGCGCCCGATGCCCCCGGCCCGGCTTGGCCTTGGCGAAATTCTCCTCCATGGCGAAGCGCCGCCGCCAGGCTTCGTCGCGCATCTCCTGGCTGGCCAGAAAGTCGTCGAACGGGATCGGCTGGTTCTTGGTCCACAGGCCGCCGGGCGAGCGGAAATCGGGAATGCCGCATTCGGTCGAAATTCCGGCCCCGGTGAAAGGCACAATCGCCCGCGCGCCCTCGATCAAGCTCGCGCAGGCGGGAGATCGCTGTTTCAAGATCGGGTGCAATCATTATTATAGTGCGGCGCAGTCCGGGCGGCCGCCCATCGTTCGACGAGGTTTGAACCATGCGATATCTGCACACCATGCTGCGCGTACGCAATCTCGATGCGGCGCTCGATTTTTATGTCAACAAGCTCGGCCTCAAGGAGACCCGCCGCCGGGTCGACGAGAAGAACCGCTACACGCTGGTGTTCCTGGCCGGCGCCGGATGACGTCGGCCTGGTCGAGGACAGCAAGAAAAAGGGCCGCCCCGCGCCGGAGGTGGAGCTCACCTACAACTGGGACAGCGAGGACTATGGCGAGGCGCGCTATTTCGGCCACCTCGCCTACGAGGTCGACGACATCTACGCGACCTGCGAGCAGCTGATGAAGGCCGGCGTGACCATCAACCGGCCGCCGCGCGACGGCGTCATGGCCTTCGTGCGCTCGCCCGACAAACATTCGATCGAACTGCTGCAGAAAGGCGCCGCCAAGCCGCCGCAGGAACCGTGGAAGTCGATGCCGAACACCGGCAAGTGGTAACGCAGATACGCGAGCTGCTTGCCGCTGCCGGCGAAGCTCATTATACGCTCGCGCCGAAATCGTGCTGCGCCCTTCGTCTAGAGGCCCAGGACACCGCCCTTTCACGGCGGTAACAGGGGTTCGAATCCCCTAGGGCGCGCCATTCGCATACTGCACCGTCATGGCTGCCATGCGGCATTGATCTGCGATTTCACGCGATATTTAACGTAGAAATTATGGGCCGGACGACTCAGTTGCGGCGTAGATTTGCGTTGTCGTGCGATGAAGCTCTCTAAGGGAGCGTCAGGCCATGATGAAAAGCAAAAATGTAGTAGCGGCGTTGCGGCGCGACGTGTCTTCGTCTGGAACGCCGTGATCGCCGTCGTGTTCATCGGCTTTGCCAGCCTCGCGGTGGCGGCGGCCCTGCTCGATCTGCTGTCGATCCGCCACTGACCGCCACGCGTCAGGCCGGCGGCGGATAGCGATGCCGCCGCCCGTTGAAATCCTCGACCAGAAAATGCGTCGCGCCGTTTCGGCGCGCTCGAGATAGTTCGGGCCGATCGGCGACTTGCCGTGGCCGCCGGGAATGTCGAGCACGTAAGTCGGCTGGCACAGGCCCGACAAGCGCCCGCGCAAGCGCGCGCATCAACGTCCTGCCCGGTGGCGATGTCGGTGCGCAAATGCGCGGTGCCGGGCGCGAGATCGGCGTGGTGCAGATAGTAGGGCTTGATCCGGCATTCGACCAGGGCGCGCATCAGTTCGCCAAGCGCCTCCGGCGTATCGTTGACGCCGGCGAGCAGCACCGATTGGCCGAGCAGCGGAATGCCGGCATCGGCCAGGCGCGCGCAGGCCGCGCGCGCCGCGGGCGTCAGTTCGCGCGGATGATTGACGTGCACGGCGACGTAAGTCGGCTTGCCTTTGACCTTGATCGCCCGCACCAGTTCGGCCGTGACCCGCGCCGGCTCGGCCACCGGCACGCGGGTGTGGATGCGCAGACCTTGACGTGCTCGATCGCGGCAAGCGCCTGCATCACCTCGCGCAGGCGGCGCGGCGACAGCACCAGCGGATCGCCGCCGGTGAGGATCACTTCCCAGATCTCGCGGATGGCTGCGGATGTAGTCGAGCGCGCGCGTCGAGCGCCGCCGCCGACAGCGCGCCTGGCCTTGCCGGGCCCGACCATTTCGCGCCGGAAGCAGAAGCGGCAATAGACCGCGCAGACATGCGTCAGCTTGAGCAGCACGCGGTCGGGATAGCGGTGCACGATGCCCTCGACCGGGCTGATGCGCGTCGTCGCCGATCGGATCGGCGAGTTCTTGCGGCTGCGTGTCGAGTTCGGCCGGCGTCGGGCACGAACTGGCGCGCGATCGGATCGTGCGGATCGTTGCGGTCGATCAGGTCGGCCAGCGCCGGCGGCAGCGCCACCGCGTAGCGCGCGGCCACCGCGTCCAAGCGCGGCGCGCGTCTCGGCCGGCGCCAGGCCGTGCGTCGCAGAGTTGCGTGGCGGTGCGCAAGCGTCGTCATGGTCATTTCCTTTCGTCGATCTTCATGGCTCGGCCACCGGCGTCCATATCACCTGCTCGATGCGCTGCGCGCCGGTCGCCAGCATCACCAGCCGGTCGAAGCCGAGCGCGACGCCGCAGGCCGGCGGCATGGCGCGCGAGCGCGGCGAGAAAATCCTCGTCCACCGGATAGCGCTCGCCGTGGATGCGCTGCTTCTCGGCCATCGCCGCCTCGAAGCGCGCGCGCTGCTCGGCGGCGTCGGTCAGTTCGCCGAAGGCGTTGGCGAGTTCGACGCCGCAGGCATAGAGCTCGAAGCGCTCGGCCACCTTGTCGCTGCCCGGCTTTCGGCCCGCGCCAGCGCCGCCAGCGGCAGCGGATACTCATATAATATCGTGGCGCGGCCGATGCCGAGCTGCGGCTCGACCCGCTCGGCCAGAATGCGGCTGAAGATGTCGCCCCAGGTGTCGTCGGCGCCGATGCTCGACGCCGGCTTTCGGCGCGGCGGCGGCAAGCGTCGCGCGATCGCCCTTGCCCGTCCTCGACCGTCGCCAGCAGATCGATGCCGGCATGGCGCGCGAACGCCTCCGCCACAGTCACGCGTTCCGGCGCGGCGAACGGATCGACGCTCTTGCCGCGGAAACGCGAACTGCTTTGCGCCGGCAGCGCGCGCGGCCTCCGCCAGCAGCGCGGCGCAATCGTCCATCAACGTCTCGTAAGGCTCGTTCGCGCGGTACCATTCCAGCATCGTGAATTCGGGATGATGCAGCGCGCCGCGCTCGCGATTGCGGAACACGCGGGCGAAATCGAAAATGCGCGTCTCGCCCGCCGCCAGCAGCTTCTTGCAGGCGAATTCCGGCGAGGTGCGCAGGTAAAGCCGCCGCCGCTCGCCGCCCGGCCCGATCAGCTCGGTGGCGAAGGCATGCAGATGGGTCTCGTTGCCGGGCGAGACCTGCAAGGGCCGCGGTCTCGACCTCGATGAAATCGCGCGCCGCAAACCAGGCCCGCAAGCGCCGCGGCGATCCGGCCCGCGCGCCAGCAGAAACGGCCGCCGGTCGGCATGGGCACCGGGCAGCCAAAATGGCGGAGTCTCGCGCACGTTTACCTCAGCCGAACGGCGCCTGCCGAGAAAGACTGGCATCCCGCGCCAAGATCGCTATGGTGCGGCCCGAAACCGCGACCGCCCAGCTCAGCTCAAGGATCGCTAATCGTGAAGGTCATCGCCAGCTCGCTCCGCAAAGGCAATATCGTCGATCTCGACGGCAAGCTCTATGTCGTCCTCAACGCGGAAAATTTTCATCCCGGCAAGGGCACGCCGACCACCCAGGTCGATATGCGCCGGATTTCCGACGGCGTGAAGACCCAGATGCGCTACAAGACCACCGACCAGGTCGAGCGCGCCCATGTCGAGGACGTCGAATATTCCTACCTCTACCAGGACGGCGACGGCTTCCACTTCATGAACGGCGAGACCTTCGACCAGGTCGCCCTGCCGGCCGACATCTCGGCGATCAGGCCGCCTATCTGCAGGAAGGCATGAAGGTGAACTTGGCCATCCACGAGGGCATGCCGGTCTCGATCGAGATTCCGCAGAAGGTGACGCTGGAAATCACCGAGACCGAGCCGGCGATGAAGGGCCAGACCGCGTCCGGCTCGTTCAAGCCGGCGATCCTGTCGAACGGCGTGCGCACCATGGTGCCGACCCACATCGTGCCCGGCACCCGCGTGGTGGTGATGACCGCCGACGGCTCCTACGTCGAGCGCGCCAAGGACTAAAAAGGACTAGACCCGCACGCTCGCGCGCACTTCCTTCGGAAACAGATCGTCCGGCGTCAGCCGTTTCGCGGTGACGCCCTGCTCGTGGGCGAAGCGGCAGAACGCCTCGAGCGTCTTGCGGTTGGCCTCCAGCCCGTAGGGAAACGGATCGGCGCCGAAACCCTTGCCCCACTCTGCCGGCAATCGCAGCCGCCCACGGCACCGGAATGCGCGAGGCGGTCAGATCGTTCATGCGCTCGAGGCTGCGCTCCTTGGCCTGCTCGAAGGCCTTGAACAGTTCATCGCCACCCACGGATAGCGCTCGAACACGGCGCGGCGCATGGCGATGACGTGCATGATCGGGAAAATGCCGGTCGCGGCGTGATATGCCATCTCGTCGTTGCGGTAGTCCGGATAAAGCCGCACGATGCTGGCCGCCGCCTTTAGCAAAGGCGTCCGGCACGCGCGCCGAAATCGCCGCGTCGATCTCGCCCGACAGCAGCATCGCCGAAATACTGGTGTCGCGGCGCTGCGAATATTGAATGCCCTTGGGCAGCGTGAATTCGACTTTCTCCTCGCGGCCGGCTTCGTTCATGCCGGCCTGCACCCATTTGATCTTGGTGAGATCGACGCCGGCGGTCTCGGTGAGGAACCCGCGCGCGTAGATGCCCGCGGTCTGCGCCCATTCCGGAATGCCGACGGTTTTGCCCTCCAGATCCTTGGGCGACTTGATGCCGCGGTCGGCGCGCACATAGAACGCCGAATGGCGAAACACGCGCGAGGGAAATACCGGAATGCCGATGAATGGCGAATGGCGCTGCGAGGCATAGCCGATAAACTTGCCGAACGACATTTCGGAAACGTCCCATTCGCGGTTCTTGATGAACCGGAAGAAAATCTCCTCCACCGGCAGCACAAAACCGGTCAGCACGATGCCCTCGGCGGCCACCACGCCGTTCATCATGTCGCGCACATGGTCGTAGTCGGTAGTGGCGAGCGTCAGATGCAGCCGCGCCGTGCCGCCGCTCTCGATCATTTCCGGCTCGCGGTCGGCGCCGCCTACTCTGCTCGCTTCGTTGATGGTCATCGGACGCGGCTCTCCTGATTTTTCCGGCGGCACCCTACACCAAACAGCCGACCCTTGTATGCCGCCAGGCGATGCCGTTAACTCTCGCCCGACTTTTCAGCCCGGATCGCGGGCCGCACGAGGGTTGCCCGTTGAAACGCGCTGTACTTGCCAGCCTTGCGTTGCTCGCCGCCGGCCCTGCTGCCGCCGCCGAGATGGCAGCGCCGAAGGTCACGCTGAGCGACATCAATTGGGACGCGGCGGCAGCGACGTTGCCCGATCACGGTAGCGAGCCTGCACTTGAGGCCTTCGCCTCGCTCAATGCCGTCACCGGCAAGCGCTTTGCCGGCATCGCCAAGAGCGCCGTGCCGGTGCTGCTGCCTTTCGATGTCGAGGCTTTTCGCAAAGATGTCGCCGACGGCAAGCAGGACGCCGCAACCTCCGACAAATATTTTGGCGACTTTCATCCGACCAAATTCTTCCTGTCCGGCCCCGCCGGCTACGACGCCACGTTTGTCGCCGAAGCAGCGGTCTGAACATCGCGCTTTAGCAAGCCGATCGTGGTCGAGATCTCCGGCGCGGCCTTCGTCTACGACCTCGATCCGCCCAACCACGTCGAAAAGGAAGACACCCCCAAGGAACTACAAGAGAAATTTCCCGGCATCCGCCGCATCTTGAGCGAGGCGCATGTGCGCTATGCCTTCGAGCGCTTCGGCGTGCCCTATGTGCTGTCGATCCAGTGCTACGACATGCGTGCGTCGTCCAGGCATCTCGCCTGCCGCGAGGCCGATCCGGTGGCGGTGCGGTTCCTGAATTTGCTGCACACGGCCGGCGGCACGCCGGCAAAAATAGCGCAGCCGACAATCGATCTCAGCCGGCCGGAGGCAAAATCCGATTTCACCTATTACAGCCCGGGCGATCTGATCGAGAATTCCGGCTGGAAAAAAATGCCGGGCCGCGTCGACTACCACGTCTATGCCCGCATGCGGTTTCCGATCGCCGATGCGCCCGGCTACGTCAAATCGCAATCCTTCATGCCGTGGGGCGATTGCTACCACACCGGCGTCGTCGGACGGCTCGGCCGCAAGGGCGCGCCTTATCATTGCAAGCTCAACGACAAGCCGCTGGTGTTCGACGAATCGGCCGCGGAAAATTTCACCTATCCGTGGCGCGACAATTTCTGCGAGCTGCGCGATTTCCTCGTCGGCCAGTGCCCGGGCGGCTACGGCCACCAGGGCGAGGACATCCGCCCCGGCAATTGCGTGCTCAACAACGCGCAGGCCGACCGCTGCCTGCCCTACCAGCACACGGTCGCCGCGGTCGAAGGCGGCATGATCCGGCGCATGCCCGGAAACATCGGCCTCTATATCGTCGTCAACAGCGCGGACGAACACGTGCGCTTCCGCTATCTGCACATGGATCCGCAGGTCATGGACGCGCAGGGCTTCCTCGACGGCAGGCAAGTGAGCGAAGGCGAGATTATCGGCAAGGTCGCGACCTGGGGCGATTCCGAGAAAGGCACGTCCTACCATATTCACTTCAACATCCAGGTATTCACCAAAATCGGCTGGGTCTGGGTCAATCCCTATATGACGCTGGTCGCGGCCTACGAGCGGCTGATCGGAGGACGCGGCGCCGAGATTATGCCGGGCGAGCCGGCGCCGCCGGTTCCTGACAAACCGCCGGTGATCTTGCATCCGGAGGCCGCGCCAGCCACGGCCTCGCCCACAGCTTCGGCTTCGCCGGAGCCGCCCAAAGTTGAAAAGAAAGTTGAAAAGAAAGAAAAAGAAGAAGTCGAGCGCGCCAGACCGCGTCGCCATCATCGTATTCACAGGCGGCACCGGCATCATCGCGACGAATAGCGCGCCGTCGATTGTTTGCGCGAGCCGCGGGACTACAATGCCGCATGCCGCGAATCTCCAGTGCCGCACCTCCGGCGTCCGTTATCAGCCGCCGCGCCTTGCTGGGCGCGGCCGCGAGCCTCGCCATCGCCGGACAGGCTGTGGCCGGTCAGACGCCTGCTTTCGCCCATTGGGTCGCGGGATTTCGCGCCCGCGCGATCCGGCGCGGCATCTCGGAGGCAACCTATGACCGCGTGATGAACGCGGTCACGCCCGACACCAGTGTCTATGAGCAGCAGCGCGCGCAACCGGAATTCACCGAGCAGGTCTGGCAATACATCAATCGCCGCTGCTCGGATTGGCGGGTCATCACCGGCAAGGAACGTGCGAAGGAATACGTCGGACTGCTGACGCGGCTGGAACATGACTACGGCGTCGACCGCTACACCCTGCTCGGCCTATGGGGCATGGAATCCTCATACGGCGACGTCATCGTCAATCCGAAATACATGCGGCCGGTGATCCCGGCGCTGGCGGCGCTGGCCTTCGGCGAACCGCGCCGGCGCGCCTATTGGGAATCCGAATTGCTTAACGCGCTGGTGATCGTCGACAAAGGCTGGTCGCAGCCCGCCGAGATGATCGGATCGTGGGCCGGCGCCATGGGTCACACGCAATGGATGCCGGAGGTGTGGCTGCACATGGGCGTCGATTACGACCGCGACGGCCGCGTCACGCCGTTCGGCAAACCGGATGACTCGCTCGCCGGCACCGCGCGTTATTTGGTCGAGCGCGGAAAATACCGTCGCGGCGAAGCCTGGGGCTGCGAGATAAACCTGACTATCGGTCATGAACATCTCGCCGACAACCGCACCATGCGTCCTTACGGCAAATGGCAAGAGCTCGGCGTGCAGCGCGCCGACGGCGCGGCCTACGCGCGGCCCGGCGACCTCGTGAAGCTCTGGCTGCCGGTCGCCGGCGGGCCAGCTTTTTTGATCGGACAGAATTTCCGCGCCGTCTATTCCTACAATCCGTCCACCAGCTACACTTTGGCACTGCTTCATCTCGGCGATCTCATCCGCGGCGACCCGCCGTTCCGCCAGCAGTTTCCCGGCGGCGAGCGCGTGCCCACCATCGACGAAGTCAAGGAAATCCAGCGCCGCCTCAATGCGCTTGGTTTCAGGACCGATGGCGTCGACGGCCGTACCGGCAGCGATACGGTCAAGGCCATTCTCGCCTTCCAAAGGAAGGTCGGCATGGAGCCGGCCGACGGCTATGCCGGCCTCAAGGTGCTGGCGAGGTTGCGTCAGGGCTCGTGATCCGGTTCAAATGCCGCCCTGCCCGCAACCGGGTACAGCCGGGGTCCAAAAGTGCCTAGTCCCAAACGCGATAGCGTCAAAACCAGTCAGGACGCCGACACCGCCAAGCTCGATCGCCCGGTCCCGGCCGGCGTCAACGCCGCCGGTTTCGGCAGCGACGTGGTGGCCGATGCGCTGCGCGCGCTCGACATCCCCTATATCGCGCTCAACCCGGGCGCCAGTTATCGCGGCCTGCACGACAGCCTGGTGAATTATCTCGGCAATGAACGGCCGCAGATGCTGCTCTGCCTGCACGAGGAAGCCGCGGTCGCCATCGCACACGGCTATGCAAAAGTCACCGGCAAGGCGATGGCGGCGGCGGTGCATTCCAATGTCGGGTTGATGCACGCCACCATGGCGTTCTTTAACGCCTGGTGCGACCGAATGCCGATGGTCGTGCTCGGCGCCACGGGGCCGGTCGACGCCACCAAGCGGCGGCCATGGATCGACTGGATCCACACCGCGCGCGACCAAGGTGCGCTGGTGCGCGGCTATACCAAGTGGGACGACCAGCCGGCCTCGCCGGTCGCCGCGCGCGAAGCGGTGCTGCGCGCCGGCTGGATCGCCAATACCGCGCCGCGCGGCCCCACCTACGTCAATCTTGACGCGGGGATGCAGGAGGAAAAGCTTGCCGAGCCGGTGCCGCCGATCGACGCCAAGCGTTTCATGCCGCCGGTCGAAAGCGCGGCGTCGCCGGCCGCGATTGCCGCCGCCGCCGACTTGCTGCGCAACGCCAAGGGTCCGCTGATCCTGGCCGGGCGCATGTTGCGCGATCTCGAGGCATGGAACGCGCGTATCGCGCTCGCCGAGCGACTCAATGCGCGCGTCGTCACTGATTTAAAGGTCCCGGCCGCCTTTCCGACCGATCATCCACTGCACGCGGGCGCGCCCGGCACCATCGCGCCGGTCTCGGAAGCCGGCGACGCCATCCGCGCCGCCGATGTCATTATCAGTCTCGACTGGCTCGACGTCGCCGGCACTTTCAAACATGTCGGCAATGTCGGCGCCAAAGTCGTCCAGGTTTCCGTCGATCATCATCTGCACAACGGCTGGAGCATGGACTATCAGGGACTGCCGCCGGTCGAGGTGATGATCGCCTGCGAAACCGAAGTGGCGGTGCCCTTGCTGCTCGAAGCGCTCGGCCCGGCCAAGCCGCACGCCGTGCAAAGTCGCAGCGCTGAGCCGTTCAAGCCGGCCGGCGACAAGCTTACCGTCGATCATCTGGCCGCCGCGCTGCGGCGCGCGGTCGGCGATCGCCCCGCATCCCTTACCCACGTTTCATTGTCGTGGAACGGCGCGAGCTGGCCGTTCCGCCATCCGCTCGATTATCTCGGCTCGGATGGCGGCGGCGGCGTTGGCGGCGGGCCCGGAATTTCGGTGGGTGCGGCGCTGGCGCTCAAGGGCTCAGGCCGCTTGCCGGTCGCGGTCTGCGGCGACGGCGATTTCATGATGGGCTGCACGGCGATCTGGACCGCGGCGCATTACCGCATACCGCTGCTCATTGTCGTCGCCAACAACCGCTCATTTTTCAACGACGAACTGCACCAGGAACGGGTCGCCCGCATGCGCAACCGCCCGGTCGAGAATCGCTGGGTCGGCCAGCGCATTTCCGAGCCTGACATCGACATCGCCGGCGTCGCGCGCGCGCAAGGGGCGCAAGGGTTCGGCCCGGTCAACGCAACGAGCGATCTCGCGGCAGTGTTTGCGAAGGCTATCGCCGCGGTCGACGCCGGTAACGTCGCGGTCGTCGATGTGCGGGTCGAACCCGGCTACACCGCCGCCATGACCGCGGTGATGACGCGCAAGAGCGAATAGCGCGATGGCCGCGGCGGCACCGGGCAGCACCGACGCCATCTTGGTGGTGGACAACATCGTCGTGCGCTTCGAGACGGCGGAAGGCCCGATCATCGCGGTCGACGATGTTTCCTTTAAAATCAAGCCCGGCGAATTCGTCTCGGTCATCGGGCCCTCGGGCTGCGGCAAGTCGACTTTGTTCAATGTCATCGGCGGCCTGCTTGGTCATCATCAAGGCACAGTTCGGGTCGCCGGCGAGACAATATCGGGTCCGCACCAGTCGATCGGCATGGTGTTCCAGGAGGAATCGACCTTCCCTTGGCGCACGGTGATCGACAACGTCGCCTTCCCGCTCGAGCTTGTCGGTATGGCCAAGGCCAAGCGCATCGAGCGAGCGCGCACCTTCATCTCGATGGTCGGGCTCGACGGATTCGAGAACCGTTATCCGGGCGAACTGTCCGGCGGCATGCGCCAACGCGTCTCGCTCGCCCGCACGCTCGCCTCGGAGCCGAAAATCCTGCTGATGGACGAACCGTTCGCGGCCCTCGACGAGCAGACCCGGCTGCTGCTCGGCGACAAGGTGTTGCAGATCCAGCAGCAGCTCAAACAGACCACACTCTTGATCACGCACAACATCACCGAAGCGGTGCAGATGTCCGACCGCATTCTGGTGATGACCTACCGACCCGGCAAAATGAAACGCGTTGTCGACATCAATCTGCCGCGCCCGCGCACCTCGGAGATCGTCGGCAGCGAGGCTTTCGGCCGCTACGTCGCGCAAATCTGGAGCGATCTGCGCGAGGAAGCGAGCCGCGGCCTGAAGGATGCCGAAGCCAACGCGCTGCACGGCCCAGGATCATCATGACCGCCACGTCCGCGAAACCTTCATTGCCCAGCCGGTTTGCCCCAGCGGCGGTCGGCTTCGGATCGCTGCTGATCGTGTTGCTGGCGGCTGAAGGCCTCATCCGCGCCGACTGGATCAGTCAATACATCGTGCCGCCACCGTCGGAAATCGCCGGCAGCTTCGGCCGCCTGTTTTCGGAAGAGCATATTGTTCGCCGCTTCCTGTTCACCGCCGGCGAATGCCTTACCGCCGGCGTCATGCTCACGGTGTTCGGCATCGGCATTGGCGTGCTGATGCATCACTTCAAACTGTTGCAGCAAGCCTGCGAAACCTGGGTGGCGGCGCTGGCCTCGGCGCCGTTCGTCCTGATGTATCCGCTCTTCATGGTGATCTTCGGCCGCAACGCCTGGACCATCATCATGATGGGTTTCATCTCGGCGCTGCCGCCGGTGATCCTGAAAACCATCGAGGGCATTTCCGGCACCCGCAAGGTGCTGGTCAATGTGGGCAAGAGCTTCAATCTCACCGCCACCCAACATTTCTGGAAAATTCTGTTTCCGGCGGCGCTGCCGACTATTTTCGTCGGCATACGGTTGGGGCTGATCTTCGCACTCATCAACATCGTCGGTACCGAATTCCTGATCAATTACGGCGGGCTCGGCCAGCTCATCGAAGATCTGGCCGAGCGCTATGACCTCGCCGGCACTTACGCGGCGATCTGCTTCGTGATTTTGGTGAGTGTGTTGTTCTTCATGACACTGGAAAGAGCCGAGCGATGGCTGAGACCGGCTGGTTAGTGCGCGCGCCCGCGCCGCTTATGAGCCCCGTCACGCTGCTGCGGGTGACGATTATTTTGGGTGCGCTGGCGCTGTGGGAATTTCTCGCCCATTCCGGCTGGCTGTACCGCGATGTGGTGCCGTCTTTGCTCGCCATCGGCCGCGCGCTGTACGCCTTGCTCGCAAGCTCCAATTTTTGGTTCAACCTCGGCGTCACCGCCGGTGAAATCGGCGTCGCGCTCGCCATCGGTAGCCTCGCCGGACTTACCCTTGGCCTGCTGCTCGGCGTCAACCGCTTCCTATCGAAGGCCTACGAGCCTTATCTCTATTACCTCGGGCCGACGCCCAAAATCATCTTCTTTCCCATCATGATCATGTGGTTCGGCGTCGGCGTCGAATCCAAGATCGCGCTCGGCGCGCTGTCCTGCTTTTTTCCGGTGGTGCTGAGCGTTGCCGCCGGCATGCGGCAAATCGACAAGGTGTTGATCCGGGTCGGTGAAAGTTTCCGCGCCAGCCCCTGGCAGATGGCGATGAAGATCTATCTGCCGGCCATGCGCCATCCGGTTATCAACGGCGTACGACTCGGCTTGGGCTTTGCGCTGATCGGCACGCTACTGGCGGAAACCAAACTGTCGAACAAAGGCGTCGGATTCCTGATCATCCAGGCCTACAGCATTTTCGACATGCCGCGCATGTACGCCATGCTGATCGTGTTGTTCGTGCTGGCGATCGGCGCCAACGCCCTGGTCGGCCGCCTCGGCGGCCTTGAGCGCATCAAACGCGCTTAGCCCTTGGGCGGATCGAAACCGGCGTCTTTCCAGACGCCGCGGTTTTCCGGCGCGGCCATGAATTTCACGAAGGCCGCCGCGGCATCCGGCGCGGCACTGTCGGCGGTCGCCGCCCCGCCATAGACGATGTTGAACTCGATCCCGGCCGGCAGCGGGCCGACCACACTGATCCCTTTGACGCTCGCGACTTCGCTCGCCGGATAGATGCCGATATCGGCCTGCCCGCCCGCGACCAACTGCACGCCGCCGTCGAGCGCCGGCTTGTGAATGACCTTTTTGGCCATGGCGTCGGCGATGCCGAGCACCTCCATCACTTTACCCATATGCGTGCCGCTCGGCGTTTTGCCCGGCGTGGCGTGCACGACCGAACGGGCCGCGAGCATGGCATCGCAAAATTTTTCCTTGGTCGAGATGTCCGGTTTCGGCGCGCCCTCTTTCACCACCACGCTGATGCCGACGATGCCGAAGGTGGCGCGCGCGTCGGCGCGCACCTTGTTTTCCTTGGTAAGGCCGTCGAGCGCCAGCACCGGCAGCACCAGCACGTCGGCCTTTTCGCCGGCCTCAAATTTTTCACGTAGCGCAGTAATCACCGCGTATGTGAACGTCACTTTATTGCCGGTTTGCGCTTCGAACTTCGGCGTGAGTAGCGCAAATACTTCCTTGGGGGCGCCTCCGCTCATGACGTGGACCTCGGCGGCTGATGCGGACATGCTGGTCACCATGGCGATGATTAAAACGGCGATGCTCTTCATCGATAGCTCCCGGTCTGAGGCTAGAGCTTGAACGTCTCGAATGTCGCGGGGTGAAACAGTTCTTCCACTTTCACCAGCCGCGGCGACAGCCCTTGCGAATGGTGATGACGGAGGAAAGTCTCCAGCGTCTTGCGGTTGGGCGCGACGCCGTACGGCCAGAAGTCCTCGCCCATCAGCGCGCGCGCTTCCATCAGCCGCTCCTCGACGAACGGCAGCGTCACCTTGGTGGCCGAGGTGTCGCTGAGCTGTTCGAGCGCAACGTTCTTGGCCTGGTCGAAGGCCTTGAATACCGCCCCGGGCAACCAGGGATGCTTGTCGGCGATCTCGCGCCGCACACCGACCAGATGCATGATCGGGAAAATACCGGTGCGCTTGAAGTAATCCTTGGCCGCCGCGACCGGATCGGCAAACAACCAGCCGACATGCGGCGTGTTTTTCGGCAGCGAAGGCGGACGCGGCGCGATGAAGCCGTCGATAGCGCCTTCCGCCAGCAGCGCCGAAATTGTTTTGCCCTTGGGCGCGTCTTCCAGTTTCACATCGGCGGGCAGCTTGATGGAAATTTTCTCCGGACGGTCTGCATCCTCGATACCGCCGCGAATCCAATGGATGTCGGAAGGCTTTACGCCATGGTCATCTTCCAGAATGGCGCGCGCCCACACATTGGCGGTCAGTTGGTATTCCGGCACGCCGACTTTTTTGCCTTTGAGGTCGGCCGGCTTCTTGATGCGGTCGGTGCGCACATAGATCGAGGTGTGGCGGAAGGCGCGCGACACGAACGCAGGAACGCCGACATAGGGACAGGTGCCCTGCGCAGTTTTGACGGTGAAACTCGACAGCGACAATTCGCAAATATCGAATTCGGCGGCGCGGAACGCGCGGAAAAATATTTCCTCTGGCGACAGCGTCATGCAGGCCGAATTCACGCCATCGATCTGTACACTGCCGTCGATCAGCGCACGCGTACGGTCGTAGGGGCCGACGGCGACGGAGAGGTTGAGCTTGGTCATGGAACGCCCGGGCTTGGACAATCGGGCGATTGTCATAAGCGAAACAAGCGCTAAGCGCTACTCCACCCCGCGCTTTTGGGTCTTGTCGTCGGGGGTCACGTCGACCGCCTGCGCGCGCCCGGTGATTTTCACCGGCCCTCGGCAGCCGGCCATGCAGGGCTTGGCATTCCAGAAGGCCTTTTCGGTCGTCCTACGGTCGTCGTCGTAGAAACCATCGGCATTCGGCATCTTGACCTGGCTCCAGGTCGCTTTCGAGAGCACGAATTTATCGCCGACGATGTCGTTGAGGTTAAGCACGTAGGCGGTGACCGCATAGAGCTCGTCGTTGGTGAGCGACTCGGCGTCGCTGAACGGCATGGCGCGGCGGATGTAATCGAACACGCTCGACACATAGGGAAAATACGAGCCGACGGTCTTGACCGGATCGTGCGAGGCGAGCGTGCCCTTGCCCTGCGCCAACGCCGGCCAGCGGCCCGCGCTTTCGCCGAACTCGCCGTGGCAGGCGGCGCATTTGTCCATGTAGACTTTTTCGCCCTCCTTAACCGAGCCGTGTCCCGGCGGCGCGCCCTGCCCGTCCGGCCGCACGTCGATGTCCCAGCCGGCGATCTCGGCCGGCGTCGCGGCATGGCCGATGCCGTAGTTCCGCGGCGCGTTCTGCGCCAGCGCGGGCGCGGTGAGGACGAGCAGCAGCAGCGCGAGCTTAACCGACCTCGACATTCTCGACCTCCCCGCTGGGCTTAAGCGACCAGGTCTGAATGCCGTTGTTGTGGTAGATCGAATTGACGCCGCGGACTTTACGCAACGCATCTTTCGTCGGCTGCACGTAGCCGGTCTCGTCCATGGCGCGCGATTGCAGCAGCAGTTCCTCGCCGTTCCAATCGAACTCGCTGTAGAAACGCACGCAGGCCTTGTCGAACACCGGCCCGTCGATACGCGCGGCGCGCCAGTTGCGACCGCCGTCGAGCGAGATGTCGACGCGCTTGATCTTGCCGCGGCCGGACCAGGCCAGCCCGGAAATCACCGTAAAACCTTTCGCGCGCACCGGCGCCTGCGGCGACGGCGAGGTGATGACCGATTTGGCGTCCATCTCGAAGGTGAACTTGCGCGCCTTGCCGTTCTCCATGAGGTCGGTGTATTTCGAGGTCTCCTCGCGCGTATACCAGGGCTGATCGCCGACCTTGATGCGGCGCAGCCACTTGACCCAGAGATTGCCCTCCCAGCCCGGCACCACCAGGCGCACCGGATAGCCCTGCTCGGGGCGGAGCATCTCGCCGTTCATGCGATAGGCGACCAGGCAATCGTCGAGCGCTTTGGCGAGCGGCACCGAGCGCGTCATCGCGGCGGCGTCGCCGCCCTCGGCAAGAATCCACTTCGCATTGGCTTTCAACCCGGCCTGCTCCAGCAACAATTTCAGCGGCACGCCGGTGTATTGCACGCAATGCACCATGCCGTGGGTGTATTGGCAGCCGTTGAGCTGAGCGCCGCGCCACTCCATGCCGGTATTGGCGGCGCATTCCAGGAAATAGATTTTGTTGACGCGCGGCAGACGCTTGAAATCCTCGAGCGTGAAGATCAGCGGCTTGTCGACCAGCCCGTGCAGCATCAGCCGGTAATCGTGCGGATCGATCTCGGCGATGCCGCCATGGTGGCGCTCGAAGCACAGGCCGTTCGGCGTGATGATGCCGTCGAGTTCGTGCAGCGGCGTGAAGGCAACGGACGACTCCGGCGTCGCGGTCAGCCACGGCACGGTGCGGCGGATGACTTCCTTCTCGTATTTCGACGGATGGCCGTAAGGGCGAACGCCGACGCCATCGCCGAGGTTGCGCGTCCAGTCGGCGATATTGGGCGGCAGATTTTTGGCATTGTCGGCGCGCGCAGGTGTTGTGCCCGCAACGACAATGCCGGCTGCGCCCGCGAGAAATTTGCGGCGCGAGGCCTGCGTTTTGTCGGTCGGTTTTGTCATCGGCGGCTCCCGGCGGATACCGCTTCTATCACATTCTAATTGTTGAATGTAATGGGCAAATGCGCTTATGCCCCGGAAATTTTCACGCTGCTATTGGGCGACAACGCGCACCGTCTTTTCGCCGGCGACATAGCGCTCGACGAGTTCCCACACCGGCGGGCCTTGCGTTCCTTCGTTCACGCTGGCCCAGCCGGCAACCGTGTATTCCTTGTTCGGTTCGATCGCCTTGCCGGTTTTCAGAAGCGTCATCGCCGAGATGCGGCTGCCGATCGGCTTAGACGATATCGATGGCGTAACCCAGCCCGCCGCAGCGCACCATGTCGCCGCCCTGCTGGTAGTAGGGATCGGGGTTGAACAGATTGTCGGCCACGTCCTCGAGCACTTCCTTGAGACGCGCGCCGGTCATCGGCTGCCGGTAGACCTGCGGATAGGTGATCGCGGTGGCGTTGTGGATGTCTTCGATCGTGATCGCCTGCCCCGGCAGCACGCTGGTGCCCCAGCGGAAGCCGGGCGACAGCGCGATCTCGGCGTCGCGCTCCTTGAGCAGCGCAGCGCAGATCACGTCGTCGAAGGTGCCGTTGAAATTGCCGCGCCGGTAGAGCAGCGACTCCGTCTGCCCGACCACGCGCGCCAGGTCCTTGGCGTAAGGCGCGCGCGCCTTGGCGATCGCCGCCGTCATTTCGGGATCGGGCGCGATCGCGTCGGCGAACAGCGGGATCAGCTTGTAGCGGAAGTCCTTCACCGCGCCGTCCTGCACGTCGAGATCGAGCCGCGAGACGAACTTGCCGTGGCTGCCGGACGCGATCAGCAAGCGTGTTGCCGACCTTGATCGCTTCGGGCAGCGCGTCGTGGGTGTGCCCGGTCAGGATCACGTCGATGCCCGGCACGCGCGCATGCCAGTTTGCGGTCGACGTCGAAGCCGTTGTGCGACAGCAGCACGACAAGCTGCGCGCCGCTCTTGCGCGCCTTGTCGACATTGGGCGCGCACGTCGTCCTCGCGGATGCCGAACGACCATTTCGGCATCAGCCAGCGCGGATTGGCGACCGGCGTATAGGGGAACGCCTGCCCGAGCACGGCGATCTTCACGCCGCCGCGCTCGAACATCTTCATCGGCTCGAACACCGGCTCGTTCCACTCGGTGTCGCGCACGTTGAGCGCCAGGAACGGAAAGCCGAGGCCTTTGATCAGTTCCTTGACCCGCGCCTCGCCATAGGTGAATTCCCAATGGCCGGTCATGGCGTCGGGCTTAAGCAGCGCCATGCAGTCGACCATGTCCTGGCCCTTGCTTGCGTTGGCGCCGAGCGAGCCCTGCCAGGTGTCGCCGCCATCGAGCAGCAGCACCTTGTCGCCGCGCTCGGCGCGCACGCGCCTTGACGACGGTCGCCAGCCGGTCGAGCCCGCCGATGCGGCCGTAGCTTTTCGCCAGCGCGCTGAAATCCTCCGAGGTCAGCGCATAGGCGGCGGCGGATTTCTCCGCGATGCCGAAATGCTTGAGGAAATCTTCTGCCGGTCAGATGCGGCGGCTGCCCCCGCGCCGCGCCGACGCCGAGATTGATCGACGGCTCGCGGAAATAGACCGGCATCAACTGGCCGTGGATGTCGGCGACATGCAGCAGCGTGACATTGCCGAGCGCGTCGAATTTCAAGCAGCTCGGCTTGCGTCAGCCGCTGCTGCGCCATGGCGCGCGTGAAGCCGCC
>CAVPOR010000009.1:0-59702 GCA_963707095.1 uncultured Alphaproteobacteria bacterium | reverse complement strand
ATTTTGACGGTTGGCGACCGCCTCACCTCCCACGCCGTTATGATGGCCGGTGATGTAATGGGTCTTGGCGGCCCTGTCCAGCCGCGCCCTAGGTATGGTTGTTAGCCGCAGGTGATTGGCACGAGGGTCTCAACAATTGATGGGAGCGGGCTCCCCTATAGATCGAAGCTTTGATTGAGCGCGGGCATTTCGACCTGCGTTTTGCCAAGTCGCGACGCGAACGCCTGCATCGCATCCTCCTCCCCGTGAGTAAGGAACGTGCGCGACGCGCCCGTGTGCCCATGCCATTTCAACAGATCGGCCTGATCGGCGTGGGCCGAAAAGCCGTTGATCGTGTGGATACTGGCTCTTACCGGGGTGTAGTCCCTAAAGATCTGCATCGGATTTTGGCCATCGATGATCCGCCGCGCCAGCGTTCCCTTGGCGGCAAAGCCGACGAAAATCACGCTGCACTCCTCGCGCGCGATATTGTGTTCGAGGTGATGTTGCACCCGTCCTCCCGTGGCCATGCCGGATCCGGCCATGATGATCGCCCCGGCGCGGATCGTGTTCAGCGCTACCGATTCACCCTTTGCCGAGTGAAGTGCAGGCCGGGCAGCGCAAACGGGTCACGGCCTTCCCGGAACAGCCGTGCGACTTCAGGTTTCAAGTCATCGGTGTGATGAGCAAAAATCTCGGTCGCCGAAATAGCCATGGGCGAATTGAGGAAGACTTGCATTGACGGCGGCAATCGGTTTTTTTCGACGCCCCGGTTGAGCAGAAAGAGGAGTTCCTGCGCCCTCTCCAGGGCAAAGGTCGGGATAATGACGTTGCCGCGCCCAAGCGTGGTGGAAATGGCCCCATACAGCTCGTCGATCGAGGCGTCCATCGGCTTATGGAGTTGATCGCCGTATGTTGTCTCGATAACCACCACATCCGCATGCGGCGGCGGCGCAGGCGTCGCAAGCAACGGGTCTCCGCCATTGCCGAGGTCACCAGAAAACAGCAGCCGCACCGTGCGGCCAGCTTCCATCAGTTCAAGAAGGATGCTGGCCGAGCCAAGAATATGTCCCGCATTGACAAAGGTCGCGCGCACGCCTTGGGCGAGGTCGATCGGTTCGCCATATTCGGCACTGCGCTTGAACAATTCCAGACATTCGAGCGCGTCAGCGACAGTATACAAAGGCTTCGCAGGCTTTTTATCCGCATCGTGTTGCTTTGGATGCGGGTTTGAATGTGTCTCATCCTGCAAATGAGCGGCATCGAGCATGACCAACCTGGCGAGTTCGTTGGTCGCCTTGGTCGTAATGATTTCGCCGCGAAACCCGCGCTTGGTCAGCAGCGGTAGCCGCCCGCAATGATCCAGGTGGGCGTGCGTCAGCAGTACAAAATCGATGCCGGCGGGGTCGAAACCAAAGTCGCCGGCATTTTCCTCCGCGAGCTCGCGGCTACCCTGATAGAGCCCGCAATCGATCAAAAAGCGCCGGCCGGCGCATTCGACGAGGTGGCATGATCCAGTGACATCGCGATTAGCTCCATGGAACGACAATTTCAAACTATCTCTCCCGCGAAAATCGGTATGGCGTAACGACGGAGGCGATCAATCCCTTTGACCCAGCGGGGCACCGCATGCGTCGTACCAATCCAGGATGCTGCTCCAAATCTCATTCGCCGTTTCGGCGAACCAGAATAGATCGCGATCCTCAGCGTCGATCACACCTTCGTCGGCCAGGAAATCGACGTCGACAACACGACGCCAATACTCTTCGCCCACCAGCACGATCGGAACCGGTTTGATCTTGCGTGTCTGCACCAAGGTCAAGACTTCGAACAGCTCGTCCATCGTCCCAAAACCACCCGGGAATGCGACCAGCGCCTTCGCACGCATCAGAAAATGCATCTTGCGCAGAGCAAAGTAGTGGAAACGAAAACACAACTCCGGTGTGATGTAGGGATTGGGATATTGCTCGTGCGGCAGATTGATATTCAGACCGACGGATTTTGCGCCGACATCGAAGGCTCCACGATTGGCAGCTTCCATCACCCCCGGACCGCCACCGGTCATGATCGCCAGCTTGGATCGAGCCCCATCGTTATCACGGCTGCTGCCCACCAACCGGCCGAACTCGCGCGCGATCTCATAGTAGCGGCTCTTTGCCAAAACTCGTTCGGCGACCGCGCGCTTGCGGATCAGGACGGCATTGCCGGGATCACTTTCGAGGGCTTGGCGCAGCGCCTCTACACTTCGTCGCGCCGCATCAGGTTCGAGAATTCGCGTACCGCCATACACCACGACGGTATCGCGAATGGCATGCTCCTGAAGCAGAACCTCCGGCTTGAGGTACTCGAGTTGGAGGCGCACGCCCCGCGCCTCGTCGCTTCCTAGAAAAGCCGGATCCTGCTCGGCCAGGACATAACTCGCGCTTGCGAGAATTGCCCTTATTCTCGAAGGAGCATCGGGGTCCTCGGCGAGCGCCTTCGGCTGGTATGACGGCAACGGCTGTTGTCGTCTATCCGGATGCGCCGGCTGCGGAATCGCAATCTTCCTGGATGAGGCCGTTGAGTTTTTTGCCATCGCGGGTCAAATCTCGCTCGGCGTCGCCCTTGTCAACCCGACATGACTACCCGCCAAGTTGATCGCAATCAATACCCACACAACTTTCGCGCCGTCTGCTTGATCCCGGGCTGTGGACGCGCGCTTAGGAGTCCGCGCCCTGGCCCGCGCGCCAGAACACCAGGCTGGTGCCCGCGATATGGACGAGACCGAGGCCGAGCCTTGCGTCCAACTCCTCCAGCGCCTGATTAACCCCCGGCCAGACGCCGTAGTCGTGCCAGAGCACCGACGCCGCCCGGCCGGACCAGCCGCATGGCGGTCTCGGAATCTTTGCGCACGTAATCGTAGGCGTGCGAGCCGTCGACGAACACCAAACCGGCCCGGCCACGATGCGGCGACCAATCGAAGGTCGCTGAATCGCCGCGTAACTGCACGACGCGCTCGGCATAGCGCTCCGCCATGGCCCGCCGCAACTACGCAGCCGCGCGCCGGGCGCCGGTTTGTCGACATAGCGCCGCTCGGAAGCCTCGATCCCAATCGCCGATTGCTGGCCGGCTGGAAGATCGAGCGTCGCGATCGAAACGCCAGACCGCGCGTTAATCGCGAGATTGAAGGCCGTACGGCCGTCAAATGTGCCGATCTCGATAATCTCGCTGCCCGGCGGCACCTGCGATGCAGCGAGTGCAAGAATTGCCAGCTCGGACACACGCACATTGCCATCGCTTTTTTCGGTTTCAGTCAGGCGGATCGGGCGGCTTTTGAGGACTCGCGGCCACGACGCTCTGCGCCAACCGTGTTGCCGGCGCCTCGGGCTTGCCGCGCAGACCGCCGCAACCCGTCCGCAAGATACGCGCCGCGAGCGAGACCGGCAAATAGCCGCGCAACGCATAGGCCCCGGCCATGCGCGCTCGCGCCATCTCGAGCATCTTAGAGTTTTTCGACTTGGCCGAATTCCAGTTCGACCGGGGTGGCGCGGCCGAAGATCGACACCGCCACCTTGACGCGCGAACGCGCCTCGTCGACTTCCTCGACCGTGCCGTTGAACGAGGCGAACGGTCCGTCCGACACGCGCACCTGCTCGCCGACCTCGAACGACACCGAGGGCTTGGGCCGCTCGATGCCTTCCTGCACCTGGTGCAGGATGCGGTTGGCTTCCGCTTCCGAAATCGGCATCGGCTTCTTGTCGGAGCCGAGGAAGCCGGTGACTTTCGGCGTGTTCTTGATCAGATGGTAGACCTCGTCGGTCAAATCCATCTTGACCAGCACGTAGCCCGGAAAAAACTTGCGCTCGGCGTTGACCTTGCGGCCGCGGCGCACCTCGACCACCGTTTCGGTCGGCACCATGACTTCTTCGAAGTGGTCGGCGAGATTGCGCTGCTTGGCCTGCTCGCGGATCGATTCCGCGACCTTCTTCTCGAAGTTCGAATAGGCGTGGACGATGTACCAGCGCTTGGGACGGGTCGTCGTGGTTTCGGCGGTGTCGCTCATTCTCTGGCTTTCAGCCTCCAATGCCGAGCACGAAGGTAACGGCGATCCGGATGATTTGATCCGAGACCAGGAAAAAAACCGAGGCGATCGCCACCATGACGAATACCATGGCGGTGGTGATCATGGTCTCCTTGCGCGACGGCCAGGTGACCTTGCGGGTCTCCTCGCGCACTTCCTGCAGGAAGCGGAACGGGCTGACCCGGGCCTTGCGTCGCACTTCTGCCGGCGCTTGATCGCTCATCTTATTACTCTATCCCTCGCCGTTTCCCGCTTGTTCCCGCCTGGCAGGAGTGGCAGGGCTCGAACCTGCGACCCCCGGTTTTGGAGACCGGTGCTCTACCAATTGAGCTACACTCCTCCGGAAGCGGATACGGCGGACCATATAAGGGCCCGCCGCGCGGATGTCATGCATTATACACGGGCCTAATGCAAGGCGGAAACGCCCGGGTTAACGCGGCTTCCGGCCGGAACACCGCCATCCTGTACAATCGGCGGGCATTTCATAATATCCCGGCCGAGCCTGCATTTTCTGCGCAAAGCGCGGCCAGAACCATGAAACTTACCCCGAACAAGTCGTCCATGGGCGTGCGGATCGACGGGCATCGACCTGTCGAAGCCCATCAACGAGTCGCAATTTGCGACCATCCTGTCGGCGCTCGGCCAATACGGCGTCATCTGCTTTCCCAAGCAGAACGCTCGACGCGCGCGCCCTGAAGGCATTCTCGGAAAAATTCGGCTCCTTGCAGGGCTCGCCGACCGGCGACCTACTGCGAGCCGGACGTGCCGGAAGTCATGTTGCTCTCGAACATCGTCGAGAACGGCAAGCCGATCGGCTTGGCCGATGCCGGGCAGGATTGGCATACCGACATGTCCTATAACGCGGTGGTCGGCTTCACCAACGTGCTCTACGGCATCAAAATCCCGCATCGCGACGGCAAGCCGCTCGGCAATACGGTGTTCGCCAACATGCACGCCGCCTATGACGATCTTTCGCCGGCGCTCAAGAGCAAACTCGCGAACGCCACCGCCACGCACGACTTCAACAAGTTCTGGGAGGAAATGCGCAAGCGCCCCGGCTCGACCCGGCCCGCGCTCACGCCGGAACAGCGCGCGGCAGCGCCCGCCTTCGGTGCATCCGGTTTTCCTGACGCATCCGATCACGGGACGGAAAGTGCTGTACTGCAATCCGGGTTACGCCGTTCGCATCAATGAACTTGATGAAGCGGAAAGCGACGACGATTTTGGCGGATGCTCACGCGTCACCAGCTCCAGCCGAAATATCAGTATGCCCACCTCTGGAGCGAAGGCGACGTGCTGATGTGGGATCACATCAGCACGCTGCACAACGCCATCCCCGATTACCGGCCGCGACGAGCACCGGCTGATCAAGCGCTGCCAGGTGATGGCGGACCGCATCTTCGATCCGGCCTTCGTGCGCGAGCACCTCGCGCACGCCGCGGCCTGATGGCTTCGAGCAGCCCCAACGTCGTGATCGTCGGCGGCGGTATCGGCGGCCTGTTCGCGGCGAACGCGCTGATCGCTCACGGCCTCCAGGTATCGGTCTATGAGCAGGCCCCGGCACTGGGCGAGATCGGGGCCGGCGTGTTCCTGACGCCGAACAGCGTGCGCCAATTGCAACGCGTGGGACTGGGACCGGCGGTCGAGAAGTGGGGCGCGAGAGTTGGCGCCGGTTCGCATTATTTCCGCCATGACGGCGCGCCGATCGCGCCGGTGCAGGTGACGGACTCCGCGGGCTGGAACGCGACCTTCGGCATGCACCGCGCCGATTTCATCGATCTGCTCGCCAAGGCGCTGCCCGCCGGCGTGGTGCATACCGGCCACCGCGCGACCACGTTCGAGCAAGACGGCGACAAGGTCCGCGTCTCGTTCGCCAACGGCGCCATCGCCGAGGGCGATATCGTCATCGCCGCCGACGGCATCCACTCCGAGCTGCGGCACTATGTGGCGCCGCCCGCCGCGCCCGGTTTTCCATGGCTCGGTCGCCTATCGCGGCGTGCTGCCGCACGCGCTCGTACCGGATTGGCCGACCGACCGCTGGCTGATGTGGCTCGGCAAGGCCAAGCACTTCCTCAGCTTTCCCGGTGCGCGCCGGCGAACTCATCAACTATGTCGGCTTCGTGCCGGCGGACGAGGCGATGAAGGAATCCTGGTCGGCGCCCGGCGATCCCGACGTGCTACGCGCGCGAATTCGCCGGCTGGGACCCGCGCATCGAACAACTGTTGAGCCAGGTGCGAGACGACATTCCGCTGGGCGCTCTACGACCGCGAGCCGCTGCCGGCCTGGACCAAAGGCAGGCTGACGCTGCTCGGCGATGCCGCGCATCCGATGCTTCCGCATCTCGGCCAGGGCGCCAACCAGTCGATCGAGGACGGCATGGCGCTGGCGACGATCCTGGCGCGCGCGGACCGCAAGACCGCGCCGGCGGCGCTGCTCGCCTATGAGCGCCTGCGCCGCGAGCGGGTGGCGGCGGTCCAGCGCGGCGCGCGCGAGAACGGCATGCGCTACGACTCGGCCTATTCCGATCTGGGCGTGCGCGACGCCGAGATCACCGCCCATGCCGCGTTTCGCAGGCGGCTCTACGACCACGACGTGGTGCCGGAAGCGGAAGCTGCGGCAAAAAGTCTGAGCTAAAAGGCTGGAGCGGGTGAAGGGAATCGAACCCTCGTATTCAGCTTGGAAGGCTATGGGGAATGCCAGTTAGTTCAACATGAGTTGATACTTTTAGAGTACCCAAAACCGTCCCAAACTACCCAGTTGTTGACACTGGCTAGAGTGACCAAATCAGCGCGCCGATTGCCAGTGCAGCACATGCGAAGGATGTCCGCTTTGGTCCAATAGCCGACAAAATGTTGCGATGCCGCGATTGTCCGCGAAGTGCCACTCGCCGACATCGTGGGCCTCGATCACCTCGGGGAACTAAGGTTCGGTGGGGGTGTTATCCGGTCACCTGCATGATCCCCAAATGATCCGAGGAACTTGGTGATGTCCATACATTCGAGACCCGCAAGCGAGATGTTTCGTGGGGCCGTTTTGGCCGTGACGATGCTCTTGTTTGTAGGCGGTCACGGCAATACGCAGCCCGCAGCCACCCAAGGGTCGGCTCCGAGCGCCGGACCATTCGACCAATTGGCGGGGAGTTGGTCTGGCTCGGGCACCATCGATTTGTCCAAAGGTAGGCATGAGGCGATCAAATGCCGGGCTTCTTATGATGTGTTAGAGGAGCAAAGCAAACTTCAACTCAATATCCGCTGCGCCAGCGACAGCTATAATTTCGATCTGCGCGGAAGCGCGGCGTACTCCGCCGGCGCGATCACAGGAACTTGGAGCGAGTCCTCCCGCAATGCAGCCGGGACCCTGTCCGGTAAGGTCGATGGCGCCGGCTTTCAGGCTGTGGCCAAAGGACCTACGTTCACCGCCAATTTGGATTTGATGACGCGTGGCGACAAGCAGTCGGTTACGATTAAGTCGCAAGACGCGAATGCCGACGTGCAGGGTGCGACAATTACTCTGCAGCGTGGGTAGTACATCCTGTGCTGAACCGCCCCCTGGTCTCGTCCATGGGTCATTAAGCGGACAAATCATCGCGAGCCAAAATTCCGCTTTGTCCGCTTTGCTCCGATAGCGAACATTCACGGGCGCGTTTGGTTTGTCCGCTAAGTGCCAATAGCGGACATACCAACATCTAGACCACAGCCATGATTACGTGTGCCTGAATTTTGGCAGCAACCACCCCGCTGCCATGTCTGTTCGCAATCGCGGACGCGGCGAAGTCGGTTGCAGCTTCCAGTTTTCCCGCGTCTCTGGCCTCGATTTCGTTGCGAAGAGGAGTTCCCTGACAATAAGCAATGGCAGGATGGCGCGGCGAGGATGCACGGCTTTGTTCGGCTCTCGTCTCGATTACCACACGGGAGAAGCCTGCCTGCTCCAACTCGCTACGGATCAGTGCCGTATCGTGGTAGCCGTGGGGCGTGCGTGCCAGAAAGCGCGGCGGATCGTTCGGAAACATCTTTGCGAGAGCATTCGTCACATCGTCCGCGAATACGTTCTCCTCGATGCGATCCCATACGTTGAATAAAAAATGTCCTCCGGACTTCAGGACTCGCTTTGCTTCGCGGTAGGCGGATGGGCGGTCGGGAAAGAACATCGCGCCGAACTGACAGCAAACGACATCGAAGGCCGCATTTTCAAACGGCAGCGCCAGAGCATCCGCCTGGCGCCATTTGATGCGACTGTCGGGAGCTTGTCGTGAAACGGCGTAGTCGAGCATCGGCTGGTTGAGGTCGGTGACGATATAGCTTGCGCCCGGGGACAGTTTTGGCGCCAACGCGCGGGTGACAACCCCGGTGCCCGCGGCGATTTCCAAAACGGCGCTTGGCGACAAGGATGCTGCTCGTTGCGCAAGGTCTGCGGCGTAGGGCTCGAAAATCAACGGCACCAAATTGTGGTCGTAGTTTTCCGGAATCGAGCCGGCGAACACCTTGTCAGTATCTGACATTGCTTGTCTCCCGTCGCCGTTTGATGTTCGTATAACTAGCACATAACGTCTTGGATTTGTCCGCTTTGGGTCATTCGCAAACGAGACTTCTTTCTTGAAAATCGGGCAATGTCCGCTGTTGCTCTAATAGCCGACAAAATCGGACGCGGCTGGTTTGTCCGTTAAGTGCCAATAACGACCAATCGCGTCACTTCAATGGACTTGTTTGTTCGGAAGCGCGCCCGAATTTGCCGACGTAGCTATTTCACGCCGTAGCCTGCGAACGTTCCGGCGATCTTCGCGTCGATTGCTAACGCGGCTCTCATGTCGGTTTCGCCCGCAACGGTATCGCCTTTCTTTTGCTTGGTGATACCACGTCCGTAGAGCGAGCCGGCCGCCTTCGGATTGACCTTCAGCACGGCGTCGTAATCGGTGATGGCTTTGCCGAGATCGTTGAGCTTTAGATAGACCAGCCCACGGCTGTCGAGTGTATCCGCGTTATTGGGTTTTAACCGTAATAACTCGTCGCAGTCCTTGAGCGCCTGCTCCAGTTGCCCCGCAATTGCCCGCGTCCAGCAACGGCCGTTCCACAAACCTGCATCTTTCGGGTTGATCCGTGTGGCCTCGTCATAATCGAGTGCCGCGCGTGCATAATCGTTCTTCTTCTCGTAGGCGGTGGCGCGATTGTGAAAAGCATCGGCATATTGCGGATTGATTTTGATCGCCTGGTCGTAGTCCTGGATGGCGCGGTCGTATTGGCCTTTGTTGCGGTACGCGCTGCCGCGATTGATGAAGGCGCCGCCGATTATCGCAGAACCACCCTTGTTGGGATCGAGCCGGATTGCTTGGTCGTAGTCCTGGATGGCGCGGTCATATTCGCTTTTTTTGCCATAAGCGATGCCGCGATTGAAGAAGGCGGCGGCGTAGTTCGGATTGAGCTTAATCGCCTGATCGTAGTCCTGGATGGCGCGGTCATATTGACCTTTGCTGTTATAGGCGGTGCCGCGATTGTTGAAGGCGTTGACGAGGTTCGGATTGAGCTTAATCGCCTGATCGTAGTCCTGGATGGCGCGGTCGTATTGACCTTTGTTGCCATAGGCGATGCCGCGATTAATGAAGCCGTTGGCGTATTGCGGATTGATCTTGATTGCCTGGTCAAAGTCCTGAATGGCGCGGTCGTTTTGGCCTTTAAGTTGGTAGGCGTTGCCGCGATTGCTGAAGGCGAATGCATATTGTGGATCGATCTTAAGCGCTTGGTCGAAGTCCTGGATGGCGCGATCGTACTGGCCTTTATTCTTATAGTGGACGCCGCGATTGTTGAAGTACACCGCAAGGGCTTTTCCTGTAGTTTTTCCCGACTGTATCGCTGCCGTGCAGCCACCAATTCCCAAGTCTGGTGTCGCTATACCTTTTTTGCCAGTGCACCAATCCAACTGCTCCTCAACTCTGCGCCTGGGCTGCAGGGCCATGGCAAAACACTGCGACGATCGAAACGACACACGCGGATAAAAAACGCTTGGTTATTGGCATCAAATCCCCCGTCCCTGTGCGAGTGCCGAAACTGTAGCAAAACGTCGGCCATGAGGTAGGTTAAATCTGGCCCGCAGTGGCGCTGGCGAGAATAAATACGGATGGCAACTTTGGGCTATTCGCGACAGTTTCGTGATGGTCGCGTCGCGTTTGATTACCTCCCAACAACTACCGTAACGCAGAAGCGATAGACGAAAGGTCACGAATGCCAGATCACGCCTACTGCGGCTTCTGCTTTGCCACTTCACCACAAGACGAGATGTTTCGGTTGGACATCTCTCCACCAGGAGAACAAGGCTCCGAGCGCAGCCAGATGATGTTCTGTCATGGCGCGTGCCTCGATAGGGCCTTACATCCTGAGATGTGGCGCCATCCTGATCTTCTGGATGACTGATGTGCATGTTCGTCGCAATGCGGCGCCTCGTTGAATGTTGGCCATGTCCGCTTTGGGTCATTAGCGGACAAAGCATCCGAGGCCAAAATTCAAATTTGTCCGCTTTACCCCAGCCAGCTCAACCGGCCGAGCCGGAATATCCGTCAAGCGCCGCAAGCAGAGCTTCAACACAGCCCCACGAGTATCAACGCGGGGCGCAGCACGGACTAGGCGACTGAAAAGATTGGAGCGGGTGAAGGGAATCGAACCCTCGTATTCAGCTTGGAAGGCTGCTGCTCTACCATTGAGCTACACCCGCGCGTGCCGTGGCGGCGCGCCCTGCTACCTTAGCAGGCTGCGAGGGGCAAGCGCAGCGTCAAGTCACGGTTACGAAATGCCGATAGTCAATGAGCCACCGCGAGACCGTGTCGCCGCCGCCTGCGCTGAAGCAGGACGATGACCGCCAGCAGCGCCAAAGCGGGCAGCGCAAACAAATATCGGCTTGGCCGATGCGCCGGCACCAGCACCGCTGTGATCTCGTCGCCGGAAGCAAGGCCGTATTTCGCCGCTTCGCTGCCGAAGGCGACCAATTTGATCGTGACCTTGTCGCCAACGGTTGACAGCGACAGCCCGTCGGCTTGCAAGCGGTCCGTCCCGGTCTTGCCCGGCTTCATCGTCAGCCGCACCAGTTTTTCGACGTCCTCGCCGGCGCGTGACTGACTTTGACTGACTTTGGACACGGAAGCGCAGGGTCAAACCCTGCGGCACCGTGTCGGCGACCTTGATAAGGTCCGTCGCCGGCCGGTCATCGAACGGCGCCTGCAGCTTGTCGAGCCAATAGCCCGGCCGGAACAATGTGAAACAGATCAGCAGCAACGCGATCGGTTTCGTACCAGCGGTTGCGCGTCAGCAGCCAGTCCTGCGTCGCCGCGACAAAGCATCCCATGGCGATGATCGCGCAGCCGACGACGAGCAGGAAATGGCCGACGCCGCCGATATCGATCAGCAGCAGTTCCGAATTGAAGATGAAGATGAACGGCAGCAGTCCGGTGCGGATTTCATACCAGAAACCCTGCAGCCCGGTCTTTATCGGATCGGCGCCGGATATCGCCGCGGCGGCATAGGCGGCCAGGCCCGCCGGCGGATGCACGTCCGCCATCAATCCGAAATAGAACACGAACAAGTGCACGGCAACGAGCGGCACGGCGAGATCGTTCTGCTGCGCGACCTCGACCAGGACCGGCGCCATCAGCGAGGCCACCACGATATAGTTCGCCGTCGTCGGCATGCCGATGCCGAGAATGAGGCAAACCAGCGCCGTCAGCAGCAGCATGATCATGAGATTGCCGCCGGACGCGGTCTCGACGATTTCCGTCATCACCAGGCCGATGCCGGTCAGCGAAACCGTTCCGACGATGATGCCGGCGCAAGCCGTCGCGATGCCGACCGACGTCATGTTGCGCGCCGCGGCCTGCAACGCGGAAATGAGGTCGCCGAAGCCTTCGTGCAGCCGTTCCATGAACGCATGCTCGCCGCGAAATGCCGCGACCAGCGGGCGCTGCGTGACCATGATGAAAATCAGGAAGATCGTGCCCCAGAACGCCGACAGCCCGGGCGACAACTCCTCCACCATCAGGCACCAGATGAGGACGATGACCGGCAGCAGGAAGTGCAAGCCGGTGCGCGCGGTGGCGAAAAAATCCGGCACCCTCACGATGGCTTTCGAAACGTCGTCGAGCGCCAGATCGGGGTGCTTGGCCTTGTAACGGATCAGGCCGACATAGGCCGCGAGCAGCGCGGCGCCGAGCACCCAGGTCGCCGCGTCGCCGAATACGTCTTTGGTCCAGCCGATGCCGTAATAGACGACGCCGCTCAGGATGATGATGCCGCAAATGGTCATCAACGCGCGCAGCGCCGTGTGACGCAATAGGCGCGCGTTGACGACCGGGGCAGTCCGCGCAGGCCGAGCTTGGCCGCCTCGATATCGACGATGTAAAACAGCGCGCCGTAGGTCAGGAACGCCGGCAGAAACGCGTGCTTGACGACTTCGGCGTAGGTGATGCCGACATATTCGGCGATCAGGAACGCCGCGGCGCCCATCACCGGCGGCATCAACTGCCCGTTGACGCCGGCGGCGCGCTTCGATCGCGCCCGCCTTCACCGCCGAATAGCCGACGCGCTTCATCAGTGGAATCGTGAAGGTTCCCGTCATCACCGTGTTGGCGATGGACGAGCCGGAAATCATTCCGGTCATGCCGGAGGCGACAACGCCCGCTTTCGCCGGGCCGCCGCGGAACGTGCCGAGCATCGCAAAGGCGATCTGGATGAAAAAATTTCCGGCGCCGGCTTTCTCCAGCAATGCGCCGAACAGCACGAAGAAAAACACCACGTTGGTCGACACGCCGAGCGCCACCCCGAATATGCCTTCCGAGGTCAGCCACATCTGCGAGGCGACGCGCGACAGCGATGCGCCTTTGTGCCCCATCATGCCGGGCAGCCAGGGGCCGGCGAAAATATAGACAAGCATCAGCGCTGCGATGATCGCGAGCGCCGGTCCAACGGCGCGTCTGGCAGCTTCCAGCAGCAGAACGACGCCGATGACGGACACGACAATATCCGCCGTCGTCGGCAAGCCCGGCCGCAGCGAAATCTCCTTGTAAAAGACGAGCAGATACATCGCGGCGCCGACGCCGAGAGCGGCGAGGATCCAGTCGGTAAGCGGAATCCACTTGCGCGGCGAAGATTTCAGCGCCGGGAACGTGGCAAAGGCCAGCAGGAACGCAAACGATATGTGAATGATGCGCGCCTGGCCGTCATTGATGACGCCAAAATTCAGCTTGTAAGGCAGCGGCGACGCGTACCAGAGCTGGAACAGCGACCAGGCGAGCGAGATGACGAAAATATATGTCTTGTCGAAACCGGTCGGCTTGCGGCCGCCGGTATCGGCCTCCGCCACCATGGTTTCGAGCACTTCGATCGATCGGCGCCGTCTGAATGCTGTCCGTCATCGCGTTCCCCCGAGCGCGTTACGCCTGGAATCAAAAGGGGCGGCTCGTCGCCGCCCCCTCGCAAAATCTACATCCAGCCCTTTTCCTTGTAGTACTTGACGGCGCCCGGATGCAGCGGCGCCGACAGCCCGTTCTTGATCATCGCCTTCGGATCGAGATTGGCGAAAGCGGGGTGCAGCTTCTTGAACTCGTCGAAATTGTCGAACACCGCCTTGACCAGCGCATAGACGACATTGTCGGGAACCTTCGACGAGGTGACGACGGTCGCCAGCACGCCGTAGGTTTCGGTCGGGTTCGGGTTGTTGGCGTACATGCCGCCGGGGATCGTCGCCTTGGCGTAATAAGGATGGTCCTTGATCAGCGCATCGACCGCGGGGCCGGTCAGCGGAATAAGCTTGGCGCCGCAGGCGGTGGTCGGATCCTGGATCGCCGCCGATGGATGGCCGACGCCGTAGAAGAAGCCGTCGATCTTGTTGTCGCAGAGCGCGGTGCCCTGCTCGTCGGCCTTGAGTTCGGCGGCCAGCGAGAAGTCCGCCTTGGTCCAGCCCATCTGCTTCAGCAGTTCTTCCATCGAGGCGAGCGTGCCGGAGCCGGGATTGCCGACGTTGAAGCGCTTGCCCTTGAAGTCGGTGAATTTGGTCACGCCCGCGTCCTTGCGCGCCAGCACCGTGAACGGCTCCGGGTGCACCGAGAACACCGCGCGCAGATCGGCATCGGCCTTGCCCTTGAACTGGCCGTCGCCCTTGTAGGCGTTGTACTGGATGTCGGACTGCGCCAGGCCGAAATCGAGTTCGCCGGACTTGATCGCGTTGACGTTGAACACCGAGCCGCCGGTCGATTCGACCGAGCAGCGCAGCCCGGTCTGCGCCCGGTCCTTGTTCATCAGCCGGCAGACCGCGCCGCCGACCGCGTAATAGACGCCGGTGACGCCGCCGGTGCCGATGGTGACGAATTTCTGCTGGGCCATGGCCGGCAGCGTGAACGACGTCAGCGGCAATAAGCGCCGCAGCCGCCAGGCTCATTATTCCTGTCCGTGATTTCATGTGACTGTTCCTCCGTCCTTTGTCCGACTTTTACACCGCGAAACGAAAGGCCGACTCGCAAGTGTCGCGGCGACACCTGCGAGCCAAGAAAATCACGTATCGACGGCGGCATCGATGGCGTCCCCCAGCCGTTCGACGATCCGGTCGATCGCGCCGCTATCGATGATGAACGGCGGCGCCAGCAACACGTGATCGCCGCGCACGCCGTCGACCGTTCCGCCCATCGGGTAAACCATCAGGCCGCGCGCCATCGCTTCGCGCTTGATCCGCGCATGCAGCTTGAGCGCCGGATCGAATGGCTCCTTGGTGCCGCGGTCGGCGACCAGCTCGACGCCCTGGAACAGGCCGCGGCCGCGCACGTCGCCGACGAAGGGATGATTGCCGAACCGCTCGTGCAGCCGCCGCGACAAGTAGGCGCCTTGCTTGCGGACGTTGGCGAGCAGATCGTCGCGGCGCATCACGCGCTGCACCGCCAGCGCCGCCGCGCAGGCCAGCGGATGGCCGGTATAAGTATGGCTGTGCTGGAACGCGCCGGAGCCCTCGGCGATCGTGTTGAAGATCTTGTCGCGCAGCAGCATCGCGCCGATCGGCGCATAGCCGCCGCCCAGTCCCTTGGCGATCGCCATGATGTCGGGCGTGACGCCTTCCTGCTCGCAGGCGTGCAGCGTGCCGGTGCGGCCCATGCCGCACATCACTTCGTCGAGGATCAGCAGGATGCCGTGCCGGTCGCAGATTTCGCGCACGCGCTTGAAATAACCGGGCACCGCGGGAACGGCGCCCAAGGTCGCGCCGACGACGTTTCGGCGATGAAGGCGATGACGTTCTCGCCGCCCAGTTCGGCGATCTTGGCTTCGAGCTCCTGCGCCAGCCGCTCGCCATAGGCCTGCGGCGTCTCGTCGGCGCGGCGATCGCGATACTCGTAGACCGGCGAGACGTGATGGGTCTCGATCAGCAGCGGCGCGAATGCTTCGCGCTGCCTTTCGCGGCCGCCGACCGCCAGCGCGCCCAGCGTGATGCCGTGATAGCTCTGGCGCCGGGCGATCAGATGGCGCCGCTGCGGCTCGCCGCGTTCGACGAAATATTGCCGTGCCAGCTTGAGCGCCGCCTCGATCGCCTCCGAGCCGCCGCTGACGAAGAACGCGTGACCGATGCCTTGCGGCGCATGCGCGACGAGATCGTCGGCGAGCTCTTCGGCAACCTGCGTGGTGAAGAAGCTGGTATGCGCGTATTCGAGCTTGTCGAGCTGCGCGCGCATCGCGGCGAGAATATCGGGATGCGAATGGCCGAGGCAGGAGACGGCGGCGCCGCCGGAAGCGTCGATATATTCCTTGCCGTTCTGGTCGCGGATGAAAATGCCCTGGCCGGAAACCGCGACCGGATAGTCGATGCGCGATCGCGCGATGCAGCACGTGGGTCATGACGGCCGCGGCCCTTTTGTGCGCGGCAGAAAATATGTGCCGAAAGCCGCCAGTTGCCGCTCGCTTTCATCCAGCGCCGCCAGCGTTTCCCGGCCGCGGCGGGCGGCGATCAGCGCCGCCAGGCATTCGACCGCGGCAAAGGCCGGCGCCATTGTGTGAAAGAAAGACGGCGTCTCGGTACGCACCAAAATCGCCTCGTCGGCCAAGGAGATCAGTGGCGACAACTCGCTGTCGGTCAAAGCAACGACACGCGCGCCGCGGTCCTTGGCGAATTTCGCCGCCTCGATCGTATGGCGCACATAACGGTTGACCGAAATCACCAGCAGCACGTCGCCGTCGCCGATGCCGCGCAACACGTCGATGCCGCCGCCGCCCGATCCGTCCACCAGAACCGAATTCGAGGCGAACAGCGAGCGCACGTAATGGAAAATATAGGCGACGGAGAAGCTCGAGCGCTGTCCGAGACAAAACACGCGCTTCGCGCCGCGCGATCAGATCGGCGGCGGCGGTGAAGCGCTCGATCGCGGCCGGCAACGACAAGGTCTGCAGGTGCTGCGTGAGCGAGGCAAATATGTCCTGCACCAGCGCCGAGTCACCTTCGCTTTCGCGACGCTCAAGCAATTCCTCGGCGCGGCCGCGATAACTCTCCGGCCGCTGGCGGACCGCCTCGGCATGCAGCTTGCGCACGCTGTCATAGCCCCGAAGGCCGAGATGCTGGGCAAGCCGCGTCAGCGTCGCCGGCGGAATGCCGGCGCGGCGGGCCTGCTCGCGCATCGACAGCAGCGCGACATCGGCGGGATGATCGATGACCCAGCGCGCCGCCTCTTTCAGCTTGGGCGACAGCGATTCAAAGCCGGCCTTCAGCCGCGAATTGAACGTGGAAAGACTTTTCACCGCCGCAGGCTAACCCGACAGAAACCGGAAGTGCAACATTTGTTTCAGAAAATCCAAAAACAATTGGAATGTTTCATCGGCATTTTAGAGCGCTAAATCGGGCAGTCACACTATTCATGGGGGCGGTTCCTGCTAGCGAAGCCCGCAACGACGTGTACGGCGCAGCAACCTAGAACCTTCCGGTCGACTTGCTTGCCCTAAAACGTTTTCAGGTATTCGACCAAAGCTCGCCGCTCTTCGGGCTTAAGCCCGCGCTGAATCACGCCTTTGTTTGTCTTGTCATCATTGAATTCGTGGCCAGTGTTGTAGTTGCCACGGATGGCCGTGTCGAACTTGAACGCGCCGGCCAACTCATCGTAGCGATAGCCGACATTGACCGGATCGTATTCGCGGTGCCCGAGGTAGAAAGTCTTCGGTCGTTCCGCTACCGGTGACAGCAGCGCATAGATATTGGGCACCGAACCGTTGTGGAGATACGGCGGCGTCGCCCAGATGCCGTTAAGCGGGCGGACTTTATAAGCAAGCTCCGCCCGAATTCCGTTAGCGCGATGCCCGTTCATCTCATCGCGCTGCGCCTCCGAAACCGGTGGCGTCTGGCCGTCGTACCAATGCTTCACGGCTTTCTCGACGAACTCGCCGAGCGCGGGCCCGAATTCGTTTGAGTCGATGCCGAGGTCGGCGGGAAGCGAGACTTTTCGATTCTTCATGTCCGTCGCTTGAGCCGGATCGGTCCCGATATGATCGATGGGAATCAACTCGACCTGGAGGTAACGTTCGCCTGCCGGATTTGCCGGCAACCATCTTTTGGATTCCCAAAACTCCTTGCTCGTCACCGGCGGCAGATGGCAGTCTTGACAGATTTCTTTGTAGAGCACCGCGCCCTTGGCAGCGAGATCGGCATCGATCTTCCCAAGTATACCCTCAGGCCATTTGGGCGATTTCAGCCCCTGAAATTCATTTTTGTCTTTCGGCTGCGGTTTACCGGCAATCAATTGCTCCATTTCGAACAAGACCTTCACCTGCACTTCCGACGCGAACAGGTTTTTTTTATCGCCAGCCAAACTGACCGGAGCGCCCACGCCGAGGGCTTCGCCTGCATTGCGCACCATCGGTTGTTCGATCGAGCCGTTATATTGCACCCAATCGAACCACGGATCATTCCAGATGCGCGGGAAATGCACGGGCGCCGACCAGCCGACATAGTTTTCATGTCTGCCGGTGTCGAGCGCAAACACCGTGTTGCCGATACGAGTCAGGGCATCAAGGCGGGCGTAGCCTTCTTCAACGCTCTGGCCGGCGACGTTTTGGTCGAGGAGCCTGATGATATTGAACTGCTTCCAAACTTTATCGAGATCCGCGCACAGTTCGGCCTTCGCCTCGCTGCTGGCACCGGCGCCCAACACGCGCTCGGCGAACCGGTTAAAGCGCAATGGCAGAAGGCGCGTGAACAGCACCGATATCCCAATCCCCTGCCGGAGTTTTCCGAGATCCGTGAGCGCCGGTCCGCCATCGATCAGCACCGTTGTGCCTTTATACGTGAATTGGCCCGTGTGACACGCGGCGCAGGTCAAACCAGCTCCGGTCATTGCCTGCTTCATCTGCGGATAGATCCACGGCGTTCCATCCGGCCGGCGCATCGGCCCGCCGTGCGTAAAACCGACCGGCAAAATATTTTTTTGTCGTTTTCGGTTTCGGTGCTGTTTGGAATAAACCCGTAGCGGTCCAAATAGGTGGGATCGCTGAGCCAACCGGCCGAGAAAATAGAGAGCACCGGCTGCTCCAGCGCGACTAACCATTCATAAGGAATACTGAAGGTCAGCGTCCCCTGATTTGCATGGTGATACCAGTCGCGGTCCTTCGCCGACCAGTTCTGATCGAGCCAGACGGCTTTTTCGATTGGCGGATATTCGGGCAGACTGACTGTGAGCTTTTCACGAAAAACCGCCACGCCGTAAGCCGCGCCAACGGCAACCAGCGCCAGGACGCCAATTTTGATTTTCGTCCTGCGCTTCATGAACGCTGCCCCCTGCGCTGGCCTTAGTTGCTTTTGGCGGCAAATTTGGTCGATCCCAATATAAAGTGTACCAAAAGGCAATTGCAATCAATAGTCGAAAAACATTATGGTTGCGCGATGAAAAATCTGCCGGTCAATGGGTGACGTTGGCGAGCCATGATTGGCACCGGACGTCTGCTCTCTTGCCATCACGTCGCATCGGCTTCGTGGTTTTAGATGTACAGTGGCTGAGTATCGGCTTCTAGTGGGGGTCACATGCGCAAGTTTGAGGAATTTTCTCGCACGCGTTTGAAATCTTTTTGGCTCGGAATTTTTATATTGAGTGGCTTTAGCTTCATCGGTGATCCGGCGGCAATATTTGTTCGATCCGGTACATCGAGTGTTGCATTGGCGCAGACGCAGACCCAACCACTTTCGGCCGACGATGTGTCTTGGTTGTTCCCTCCGCCGACGCGCGCCGAAGATTTTGCAAAACTGATCGCAGTCGGCGACATCGCCGCGCCAAATCCGCAGGATCCGACGAAACGCGATCCGGTTTGGTCCGACGCGGCGTTCCAGCAATTTATCGGCATCGCGGCCAGCCCCGCTGGGGCGGTAGCAGGTACAACGAACCGCATCGGACTGCCGAGTGAAATTCAGACCAAAAGTGCCTGGTTTGTTGCCGGCATTCGCATTGATGCGGGCGCGCCGGGCCTGTCGAGCGATATTATCGCCCAATACGGGCAGTCGCCGCAAATCCGGCTTATCGTCCAGCCGGTGTTGCGCAACCCGGACGGTACGCCCAAAGTTATCGATACCGCAGGCCATCTTATTTTCGATTTCACGGCCGGGCTTGATGCGCCCGCCCAAGCTGGCTGCTTTCCTCGACCGAAACCCGACCGCGATGCCCTCAAAGGCATCGTCGCGGAACTTGCCGCATTGCGCGACAAGTTGAGCGCAGGTCAACTCGGCACCAACAAGGTCTCGACATCGGGCGCTCCCCTTGGCGTTCACCCCGGACTGCTGGATGCGACCACAGCAGACAATGTCCGCCTGGAAATGAAGGCGTTTCTCGAACGACATATTTCCAGTCAGCGACTCGGAGCCATGGCACTCATGAGTCTTCCGGCGGGAGCTTCCAAGCCGTGGATGTTTTTGGCTTTCCAGAATGTGCCGCCAGGTCTTGTACCGCAATTACCCAATGGCGGCTTCGTACCCGTACACGGCCCAACCCTTGATGGTCAGCAATTCACTCAGATGCTGGATAGAGCCGGCGCACCTGACCGGGTGGTTCCGTCTCCGCACACCAACAACCTCAATCCAATAACATGCCAACATGCGGCGCTTCCGGCCCCCATGCCACCGATCGCCGACCGGAAAGGGTTTTCGACGGCAGATATTTTTTCCAATCCGCAAATTAGCAACCGACAAAACATTCTCGATTTGATCGCCGACCCCGAAAAAAGTCACTTCTTCAACACCGATTGCGTCAGCTGTCATACCGAAACGCGGCTTGCCATGGACCTTCTGAAAATCACAGCTGTTCCAGGGGCCGACCCCGCGCTGCTGCCCAATGGCCAATGGAATGTACGCAATTTCGGCTGGTCGCCGCCGATCGAGGGCCCCGTTCAGGGCACGGTGACCCGTCGCGCCGCGACCGAGACCGCCGCAGTGGTGAACTTCATAAACACGCAGATGCTCACTAAGTAGCGCAATCGGCCACCCCATCGCTTCGCAAAGGGAATTTTCAGCGCCGCCCTCACCTCTCGCTTTCGGCGATCCGATATCCAATTCCGGGTTCTGTAAGAATAACTCGCGGATCGTCGGCATGCTCCTCGATTTTTTGCCGGAGCTGTCCGACATAAACGCGAAGATATTGCGTGTCTTCTGTGTGCGCCGGTCCCCAGACCGCGGTGAGAATTTGTTTGTGAGTTACCACGCGACCAGCATGCTTCGCCAGAAATGACAAAAGCTCGAATTCCTTTGGCGTCAGCTTGAGTTCCGCACCTGCGCGCGTCGCGCGGTGGCGTACGGCATCGACTTCCAGATCGCCGACGCGCAATACCGGCGTTTCCGCCTTGCGCTGCATGCGATGGCGCAGCGCGGTGCGCATCCGCGCCAGCAGTTCGCCGACATTGAACGGCTTGTTGACGTAATCGTCGGCGCCCAGATCGAGCGCCTCGATCTTCTCGGTCTCGCGCTCACGGGCCGAGAGTACGATGATCGGCACGTCGGACCATTCGCGCGCCCGCTTGATGACGTCCTTGCCATCGCCGTCCGGCAGGCCAAGATCGAGCAGCACCATGTCGGGAGATTCGGCGGCAATACGTTTTGTCGCCTCGGCCACGTTGCCCGCGCTGATCATCTCGTAGCCGTTCGCTTCCAGCGCGGGTTTGAGAAAGCGCAGGATTGCCGCCTCGTCATCCACGACCAATACGCGCGTCTTTGCGCTCATGCCGCCACGTCCTGGCGCGGAAAGAGCAGCACGATGCGGGTGCCACGGCCGCCCGCGGGCGGGCTCTCCGCTGCGATCGAGCCGCCATGGGCTTCCATGATCCCCTTGGCAATGGCCAAGCCCAGACCGGTGCCCTGGCCGCCGTCGGCCTGTGTCGCATCGCCCTTGATGAATTTATCGAACACATGCGGTAGCGCTGGCGCCGGAATGCCGGGGCCATCGTCGCTGATGCGCAGCGTCACGTCGGTCGGATTGAGCAACGCATCGACCAGCACCTTGGTCTCCCCAGGGGTATGCACGATCGCATTGCCTATAACATTGCCGATCGCCTGCTCGACCAGCGTGGCGTCCGCGCGCACCATGGGCAAATCGGATGGCAGGGCGACGTCAAAGGCCTGGACCACGCCGCGCCGCCGGGCTGCGCTGATAACACGATCGACGATCTCCCGCAGATCGATCCAGTCACGCCGCAGCTCCAGCGCGCCGGCATCGATGCGCGTGATGGCCAATAGATTGCGCACCATTTCGTCGAGGCTTTCCGCCTCGGTCTTGATCTGGCCAAGAAGGTCCTTTTTCGCCCCCGCGTCCAGCTTGTCGCCATAGTTGATGAGGCTGGTAGCCGAACCGAGGATCGACGACAACGGTGTGCGGAAGTCATGCGAGATCGACGCCAGCAGCGTGTTGCGCACGCGTTCGGTTTCGGTCGCGGTCCTGGCGCTCACCATTTCCCGCGCCAGCGAGGCGCGCTCCAGCGCGGCGGCGGTCTGCTCCGACAGCGTATCGAGCAGCGCGCGCGCCTCCGAATCGAGCGGCGGCGTTCCGGGCGGTTTGGCAACACCGATGACGCCGAGCGCCTTGTCGCCGATACGCAGCGGCACGAAAAACCACGGAATGATGGGCAGCGTCGCGGTATCCGCGCCCGCCGGCTCGACATGGCTATAGGCCCAGCGCGCCGCCGTCATCGGCGCGGGGTCGAGCGTGTCCTCCGGCGGCCACGACGCGGTCAAATCGAGATCGTCATCGCGCGCCAGCATGACCACCACGGAACGCCCAAGGCTGGCGTGGATTTCGCTCGCCGCTCCTTCCGCCACCGCGTCGAGCGTAGCGAGACCCGAGAGCCGGCGCGTAAATTCATAGAGCCGCCGCATCGCGCGCATGCGCACGGCCGAGACTTCGGCTTGTGCGCGCACCCGGCCGGCCAGCGCCGAGGTAATGACGGCCACCAGTAGAAAGATCACCAGCGCCAACAGTTCGTAAGGCTCGGCGACGGTGAAGGTGTAGATCGGCTCGATAAAAAAGAAATTGTATACCAGGAACGACAGCGCCGAGGCATAGATCGCCGGCCAGATCGCGAAATTCACCGCGGTGAACAAGACCGCCAGCAGGAACACCATCGACAGGTTCGGGATCGGGGTCAGCCTGGTCAGGATCTCGCCAACGCCCAGGGCCGCGGCGACGGCGAGCGTGGCATAGAGGAATGGCAGCGGCGTAAGCGATATCCCGCGTAATACCCATGACGGCCGCGTTGCGGCCTCGGTTTCGCGCGTGACGAGATGGATCGCGATATCCTGCGTCCGGCGCACCAGTTCGTGCGGCAACGAGCGGCGCAATAGCTCACTGAGAAACCCACCGCGTGAACGGCCAATGACGATTTGAGTCACGTTCTCGAACTTCGCGAAGCGCAATAATGTCGCCGGCAGGTCGTTGCCGGTGAGGGTCTGCATTTCGGCGCCCAGGCTCTCCGCCAGTTTCATGGCCTCGTCCAGCCTATGGCGCGCGGCGTCGTCGAGGTTTGCGCCCGGCCGTTCCACCGTAACTGCGATCCACGGCGCGTCCATCAAATCGGCCAAACGCTTGGCGGTGCGCACGACCGTAGGCGAACTCGGATCGGGCCCGATACACGCAAGTATCCTCTCGCCGGCCGCCCAGGGCCCTTCGATCGCATGCGCCTGCATGCGCGAGACCAGATCGACGTCGATGCGCTCGGCCGCGCGCCGCAGCGCGAGTTCACGCAGCGCCGTCAGATTTTGCGGCTTAAAGAAGCTTTCAACCGCGCGGGCGGCGGTATCCTGGACGTAGACTTTTCCTTCCGCCAGACGCTTGAGCAATTCGTCGGGCGGAAAATCGACCAGGATGATCTCGTCCGCCTTGTCGAACACTGTGTCGGGCACGGTCTCGCGCACGCGAACTTTGGTGATTTTCAATATGACGTCGTTGAGGCTTTCCAGATGCTGGATGTTGAGCGTCGTCCAGACATCGACGCCGGCTGCCAACAATTCGTCGATATCCTGCCAGCGCTTGGGATGGCGGCTGCCGGGCACATTGGTGTGGGCGAATTCATCCACCAGCAACAGGCTCGGCCGGCGCGCCAGCGCGGTGTCGAGATCGAACTCCTTCATGATCTGGTTGCGGTAGACGATGGGCTTGCGCGGCAGGACCTCAAAACCTTCGATCAATTGCTCAGTTTCGCGCCGGCCATGGGTCTCGACCAGGCCGGCGACCACGTCGCGGCCGCCACTCTTCTCGCTACGCGCGCCGGAGAGCATGGCATAGGTCTTCCCGACACCCGGCGCCGCGCCGAGAAATATTTTAAGATGCCCCCGGCCCTCTTTCTTGGCGAGAGCGAGCAGAGCGTCAGGCGAGGCTTTCTGGGCTTCTGCGGCGGCCATGCCGTCCCCTTTGACCAGCCAATTCTACGGCCGGTATTTTTAGGCACGTCATCGAGCGCGAGATTGAGCTTGAGCACGTTAACCCGCGGCTCGCCCAGCAGTCCGAACGTGCGTCCCTCGACGTGTTCATCCACCAAGGTGCGAATGCGCTGATCGGACAGCCCATGAGTTTTGGCAACCCGCGGCACCTGGAAATAGGCGGCCTCCGGCGAGATATCTGGGTCGAGGCCGCTGCCGGATGTGGTCACCAGATCGATCGGGACTGCCGCCGAAGGATTTTCTTTCTTGAGAGCGTCCACGTCGCCTTTTACGCGGTCGGCCAGCGCCTTGCTGGTGGGGCCGAGGTTCGAGCCGCCCGAATTCGCGGCATTGTAGGGCGCGTCGATTGTCTTACTGGCGTCCTTCGGATCGGGCGTATTGGTCGCGGAAGGCCGGCCGTGAAAATATTTGGCATCGGCGAAAACCTGGCCGATCAGGGCCGAGCCAACAACCTTGCCGTCTCTTTCGATAAGACTGCCTTGTGCCTGACGCGGGAAGATGGCCTCCGCAATGCCTGTCATGGCCAGCGGGTATGCCAAGCCGGTGATCAAAGTCAGGCCGACGAGAATAATAATGGCGGGGCGAATTTCTTTGAGCATGGCGATGTCTCCTCAAACCAAATGCAAGGCGTTGACCGCGAGATCGATGGCCTTGATGCCGATAAACGGCAACACGATGCCGCCCAGCCCGTAGATCAGCAGGTTACGCCGCAGCAGCGGGCCGGCGCCGATCGGACGATAGGCGACGCCCTTCAGCGCCAGCGGAATCAGCGCGATAATGATCAGCGCATTGAAGATGATCGCCGACAGGATCGCGCTTTGCGGCGTGGCGAGCTGCATGACGTTGAGCACGGCCAATTGCGGATAGAAGGCGAGGAAGATCGCCGGGATGATGGCGAAATATTTCGCCACGTCGTTGGCGATCGAGAACGTGGTGAGCGCGCCGCGCGTCATCAGCAGCTGCTTGCCGATCTCGACCACCTCGATCAATTTGGTCGGATCGGAATCGAGATCGACCATGTTGCCGGCCTCGCGCGCGGCCTGGGTGCCGGTCTGCATGGCAACGCCGACATCGGCTTGCGCCAGCGCCGGCGCATCATTGGTGCCGTCGCCGCACATCGCGATCAGCCGCCCGTGCTCCTGCTCCTTGCGGATGTAGCGCAGCTTGTCCTCGGGGGTGGCCTGGGCGATGAAGTCATCAACACCGGCTTCCGAGGCGATCGAGGCCGCCGTCACCGGATTGTCGCCGGTGATCATCACGGTCTTGATGCCCATGCGGCGCAGCGCGGCGAAGCGATCCCTCACGTCCGGCTTCACCACGTCCTTGAGGTGGATCACGCCGAGGATGCGGCCGTCTTCGACCAAGCCCAGCGGCGTGCCGCCGGAACGCGCGATCTTATCGACCGTGGCGCGGAAATTCGGCGGTTCGGGCACATCGTGGCCGGCCTGCTCGCGCGCGAATTTGAGTACCGAATCGATGGCACCCTTGCGCAGCTTGCGGGCACCGATATCGACACCGGACAGCCGCGTCATCGCCGAAAACGCGATGAACTTGGCGCCGGCCGGCGCCGCCTGGCGCCGGACGTTGTATTTGTCCTGCGTCATCGCGACGATCGAGCGGCCTTCAGCGGTCTCGTCAGCATCGCTGGCCAGCAACGCCGCCTCCGCCGCCTCACGCTCGCTCACACCCGGGACCGCAATGATCTCGGTCGCCTGCCGGTCGCCGAAAGTGACGGTGCCGGTTTTGTCGAGCAGCAGGGTATCGACGTCGCCGGCGGCCTCGACCGCGCGGCCGGACATCGACAGCACGTTGAAACGCACCAGCCGGTCCATGCCGGCAATACCGATGGCCGAGAGCAGCGCGCCGATCGTGGTCGGGATCAGCGTCACGAACAACGCGACCAGAATGACGATCGAGACCGCTCCGCCGGCATAGGTCGCGTAGCTCGGGATGGTCGCGGTCGCGAACACGAAGATGATGGTCAGACCAATCAATAGAATATTGAGTGCGATCTCATTCGGGGTCTTCTGCCGCTCGGCGCCTTCAACCAGCTTGATCATGCGGTCGAGGAACGATGAGCCGGGCGACGAGGTGATGCGGATCACGACGCGGTCGGAAATCACGGTGGTGCCGCCGGTCACGGCCGAGCGGTCGCCGCCGGATTCGCGGATCACCGGCGCGGATTCGCCGGTAATGGCGGCCTCGTTGACCGAGGCGATGCCTTCGATCACGTCGCCGTCGCCGGGAATGATATCGCCGGCCTCGCACACCACGAGATCGCCCGCCTGCAAATCCTCGGCCGAAACGCCCTCATAGACCTCATAATTGTCCGGCATCAGAATGCGCTTGGCGCACGTTTCGGTGCGGGTTCTACGCAGGTTGTCGGCCTGCGCCTTGCCGCGGCCTTCCGCCACCGCTTCGGCGAAGTTCGCGAACAACACGGTGAACCACAGCCAGAGCACGATCTGGAAAGTGAATCCGGTGTCCGCGTGATGCTGGACCAAGTCGCGCACAAGCAAAACGGTGACCAGCGCGGTGACGACCTCAAGCACGAAGATCACCGGATTCTTGATCAGCGTGGCCGGGTTGAGCTTGACGAAAGCCTGCCCGATGGCGGGGCCCACGATCTTGGGGTCGAACAACGTCGAGACCGGCATCCGTTTACGCAGTTTGGAAGTATCCATGGCCGTAGCTCCGAATGAATCCGAATTAGAACAGCGTGTTCGCCTGCATCGCGAGATGCTCGACGATCGGCCCGAGCGCGAGCGCGGGGAAGAATGTGAGACCGCCGACGACGACAATGACGCCGACGACCAGGCCGACGAACAGGCCGCCGGTGGTCGGGAACGTGCCGGTCGATGCCGGAATGCTCTTCTTCCCCGCGAGCGCGCCGGCAATCGCCATGGCCGGGATGATCATGAAGAAGCGGCCGACGAACATCGCAACCGCGCCGGTGATGTTGAAGAACATCGTGTTGGCGGAAATACCCGCGAAAGCCGAACCGTTATTGCCGGTGCTCGACGTGTACAGATAGAGCATCTCCGAGAAGCCGTGCGGCCCGGCATTGCCGAGTTGGGGCAACGCTTGCGGGTTGACGATGCCGATGGCGGTCCAGCCGAGATACATCAGCGGCAGGACCAGGATGGCGAGCATGGCCATCTTGACTTCTTTGGCCTCGATTTTCTTGCCGACATATTCCGGCGTGCGGCCGACCATCAGGCCGGCGACAAAGATCGAAATGATAACGAACAGCAGCATGCCGTAGAGGCCGGCGCCGACACCGCCGACGATGATTTCGCCGAGCTGAATGTTGATCAGCGGGATCATGCCGCCGAGCGCGGTAAACGAGTCGTGCATGGCGTTGACGGCGCCGCACGATGCCGCCGTGGTAATGACGGCGAAAAGCGCCGAGGCGACGATGCCGAAGCGCACTTCCTTGCCCTCCATGTTGCCGCCGGCGACGCCCAGCGCGTGCATGGCGGTGGTGCCGTTGGCTTCGGCCCAGTAGCAGACGATCACGCCGGCGATGAACAGCACGCCCATGACGGCGAGAATCGCCCAGCCCTGCCGCTGATTGCCGACCATGCGGCCGAACACATTGGTGAGCGCGGCGCCGATCGCAAAGATCGAGATGATCTGTACGTAGTTCGACAGCGCGGTCGGGTTCTCGAACGGATGCGCGGCATTGGCATTGAAGAAGCCGCCGCCATTGGTGCCGAGCATCTTGATAGCGACCTGCGAGGCGACCGGTCCGAGCGCGATGGTCTGTTTGGCGCCTTCCAGCGTGGTGGCATCGACATAGGCGCCGAGCGTCTGCGGCATGCCCTGCCAGACCAGAAACAGCGCGTAAGGAACACAGATCGGAATGAGGATGTAGAGCGTGCAGCGCGTGATATCGACCCAGAAGTTGCCGACCGTCTTCATCGACGCGCGGGCAAAGCCGCGGATCAGCACGACAGCGAGCACGATGCCGGTCGCGGCCGACAAAAAGTTCTGGTGGGTCATGCCCAGCATTTGGGTGAGATAGGACAGCGTGCTTTCGCCGCCGTAGTTCTGCCAGTTGGTATTGGTGATGAAGCTGATCGCCGGTATTGAACGACAGATCGGGCGCCACGGCGGTCTGTTCAGCCGGATTGAACGGCAGCGCAGCCTGGAAGCGCATCAGCACGTAGAGGATAAGAAATCCGCTGACGTGAAACAGCAGCATGCCGATGACGTAGATCAGCCAAGTCTGCTCGCGCTTCTCGTCGACGCCGCCGGCCCAATAAAGCACCACCTCGACCGGCCGCAAGATCGGGGAAAGAAACGTACGCTCGCCGTTGAAGACGCGCGTCATGTAAGCGCCGAGCACCGGCGTGATCGCGACAATGATCGCGCAATAAAGCAGGATTTGAACCCAGCCGATCGTGGTCATGGCACGCCTCTTTTTCTGCGCATGATCTTTTCCGAAAACCGCTTCACACTTTTCGGGATCATGCGCGCTCAGAATTTTTCCGGCCGCAGCAGAGCGTAGGTGAGGTAGATCAGCAGCACCGCGGTCACGAGGCCGGCGAGCGAATAGTCGAAAACCATGGCAGCCCCCTTTAGAGCCGGTCGCAGGCGTAGGCTGTAGCCGATCGTCAGCGCGAACAAGCGCGGCAGCCAATCGCCAGCATGATGATGTCGAGCATCGTTTGCTCCTCCAATGTTCCCGGAGCGACACTTCAAATACGGTCGGGGCTGTAAGGAAGCGATACGAAGTTCGGCTCAATCACATAAAGCAAAAATAAAGGCGCCAGCATTCGAGCGAGCGCAACTCATCACCTCGCGCGATAACGCAAATAGGTGCTTGCTGCCTACCGTAAAGTTTCCACCGCCGGATCAAGCCGCGGACCCAACGCGTCATCCTGCGAGCGGCGCGAAGCTCGCGTTCGGGCCCGTCGAAGAACCGACGGGGAACATCTGTCCACTCACCTCGTCAACAGGTGCGGGGTTTAGGCCGGAATGGTGGGAGAGGTAGGACTCGAACCTACGAAGGCATAGCCAGCGGATTTACAGTCCGCCCCCTTTGCCGCTCGGGACACTCTCCCTAGAACACGCCACCGCACCGATTTGATCCGATTTGAAAAACGGCCGCTCCGGCCGGCCGGCCGGGATTCGCGCGTTTTATGGGCAGCCACCCCCGTTAAGTCAATGGAGGCTGTTCCGCCCACGACGGATCGGTTAAGGCACCGCAATGGCAACACGCCCTCCCCGCGGCCGGCCGCGCCAGACGCCAAACCGGGCGCGACCCGCCAGCAGATCGAGCGGCGCGAGCGCTTCGAGCGCGCCCGCCGCGACAGCCTGCGGCCCGCCGCCGACGGCCCGGTCATGATGTATGGCTGGCACACGGTGACGGCGGCGCTGAGAAACCCGGCCCGCCACATGCGCAAGCTGCTCGCCACCGAAAACGCCGCACGGCGGCTGGCCGAGGAAGGCATTACGCCCCGGCATGCGCCGGAACTGGTGCGGCCTTCGGCGATCGCCGAACGGCTGATGCCCGACGCCGTGCATCAGGGCCTCTATCTGGAAACCGATGCCGCTGCCCTCGCCCGCAGTCGAAGATTTGCCGGCGCAAGGCGTCGTGCTGGTGCTCGACCAGATCACCGACCCGCACAATGTCGGCGCGATCTTCCGCTCGGCCGCGGCCTTCGCGGCGACCGCGATCGTCACGACGCAGCGCCACAGCCCGGACGCCACCGGTGCGCTGGCCAAGGCCGCCTCCGGCGCGCTCGAACTCGTGCCGCTGGTCAGCGTGCAGAACCTGGCGCGCGGGCTCGCCGCGCTCAAGCAGAGCGGCTTCCTGGTGGTCGGGCTCGATTCGAGCGGCGACAGCCGATCTCGCCGCATTGCCGCTGCGCGCGCCGCTCGCGCTGGTGCTCGGCGCCGAAGGCAAGGGCCTGCGCCAGCTCACCAAGGAAACCTGCGACCATGTCGCGCGCATCGAGCTGCCGGGCGACATCAAGAGCCTGAACGTGTCGAACGCGGCGGCGCTCGCGCTCTATGTCGCGCAGCCGGCAACTTAGCCGGCGCATAAAATGCAAACGGCGGGCCCCCCAGCCCGCCGTTCGCGTCCCGCTAACTTTTTCGAAGTCTTATTTGACCGGTGATGCGTTGGCGCTCGCTAGCCCTTGCGGTAACAGCCGAATGTTCATGCGGTCGGGCCCGAGAATCGTGACCTGGGCATCGGCGTTGATGACGCGCTGGCCGCCATACTGGCCGCCGTATTCGCCGATGGCACGGTGTCCGCCGTTACACCGTCCGACAGAGTCCGCGGTTGCACCCGGCGTGTACCGGCGCCTCCTCGGTGATGACCTGCTGCTCGACAACGCGCGGTGGCTCGTCGACGTAGCGCTCGTGCTCGATGACCACCGGCTGTTCGCGCACGTATTCGGTATTGCCGCGCACGTAACCCGTATTACCGATCTCAGTGTTGCGACATAGGATCCATGGCGCCGGCGATGTCCGCGGAATTCCTCCACCACCCTGCGGTCGATCCGCCCGTGCATGCGATCGTAATGCGGCCGCATGTGCATCGAAATGCCGGTGTGGCGCATCGACGGATAGTGGCGCATGTGGCGCCTGCGGCGGATAATTGTGGATGTGGGACGGCGGCGGGCCCATATGGGCTTCGGCATCATCGGCTTTGATTGCTGCTTCGGCTGCATCGCGTAAGCCTAGAGCGGCGCCGGCTGCACGTAAGCCGCATTAGAGGATTGCGCCTGCGCCGTCGCGGCCGGGAGAAGCCCGGCGGCGAGGACGGCGAGCACTGCAAGTTTGTTTGAATGTCTGGTCATGGGCCTCACCGTTGTGGATGGACTTTTCTGTGCTTCGGGTTGTGCCGCGGCATTTGCGATGCCCGGCGTTGATTGATCGTCGGACGGCTGCAGGGTGATCGGCTGTTCATGCGCGAGGGCTTGCCGTAGCTGTGCCGCATTCGACCAGTGATGATCGAATGTTTTCGCCGGCCGCGGCGGCACGCCGTGAACGTTCAGGTGTTCGTCGCGCCCGACCTTGGGCAAGCGGCCGGTGGCCGGAAAATAATGATGTGCCGCCACGGCTCGCTCCAGTAAGCGCGCACGACCATGCCCGGTTCATTGTCGTAGATCAGCAGCATTTCGGCGCGTTCGGCGTATTCGAAGCCGCCGGCGGATAGTTGCCGGAATTGCCGATCGGCAGATCGGCGGCGCGCACGGCGGTAATGCCGGTCAAGCCTGAAACGATAAGGGCGATGGCGAGCAGAACGCGCATGCGATCGTGTCTCCAATCCGCGATTTATTCGATTGCATTTTATACGAGGGCTTTACGCTGCCGACGCCAATCGCGGGGTAACATTAATCGCGGTTCGCCTTGAACCTGCCGGAATTGCGGGTCCACCATGATTGCATCACCGCAGCACGCCCCACAATTAATGTTAATCGCCAATGCCGAACCATCGACCGTCCGCTCCCATGACTAAACCTTCGCGCCCGCGCGCCGGTTTTCGCGAGCGCTATGACGAACTCGAAGCCTATCGTTTGGCGCTGGTCGCTCGGCTGACGTCGCTCGGCGAGGCGGGGCAGCGGCATCCCGGCTACAAGCGCGCGCTCAAGCTGCTCAACGACACCTTCCGCAAAGCCAAGCTGGCGCAGCGGCTGGCGGTGTTGCAGGCCGCCGCCTGGCTGATCGACGTGCTGGAAAAACTCATCGCGATCACTTGATCGGCCGGTTCAAAGCAGCTCTCTGGCGCGCCTGATGCGGTCGGTGCTTTGCACGAGGAGGCGACCGGCTAAGGCCGCCCCGATCCATCCTGGCGCCCCGCACTCCGTGTGGGGCGTTCTTTATGGCCAATAACGGTCCAGACGGGTGCCCCGGCGCTGCTTGAAGCAGGCGGGCGAGGCTGATAGCTGTGGATTCGAGCCGGGTTAGCTCAGCGGTAGAGCAGCGCTTTTGTAAAGCGAAGGTCGGGAGTTCGATCCTCTCACCCGGCACCATCTGACCCCCCGGTCACCCGAAAGTCAGACGCCGCTGGCCCTTCGGGACCTTGTTCGGTGGTTGCCGAGTATGCCAAACTGGGCCGTTACCAGTAAGTAATACCTCGGAGATCTAGCATGCCTCAGGGCACCGTTAAGTGGTTCAATCCGACGAAGGGCTATGGCTTCATCCAGCCGCAAGAAGGCGGGAAGGATGTGTTCGTGCATATTTCGGCGGTTGAGCGCGCCGGACTAAGCACACTGAACGAAGGCCAGACCGTTCAGTTTGAGCTCGTCGAAAATCGCGGAAAGACATCCGCGGAGAACCTCAAGGTTAAGTGACCTCGTCGCCCGAGGCTACTTTCGGCCTTTCTGTCTGAATCTGGTGCCGCCGCGCTCGTCGAGCCCGGCGGTTGTCGCGCACGTCTTGTCGTTCGCGCTAGCGCGTGAGCTTTTCCAGCTCGGGAAACGGCCCGTAGGCCGCGTCCTTGCAAAACTCACGCACTTCTCTGGGCACATCGATGTAGCGGTCGAGCTTGCCCGACACGAAAGATCGCCGCGCCCATCCTTGGGGCCGGCATATTGCCCGCCATCCTTGCGCGCGTCGTAGCGGACGCAGGCGATATAACGATCGCCCGGGCCGACGTTCTTGAGCTGCGGCTGCGATACCGCCGCGCCGCGAATATGGCTCGGATCGTTGATATAGGTGCGCAGAAACGCGATCAGGTCATTCTTGTAGTTTTGCGGAAAGATGTTCTGCGCGTCCCACTGCGCCTTCAATTCGGCTCTGGCTCGGGCCGACCTCGGTCGCGCAGCCGCCAACCACAAGCACCGCCAGCAGCGCCAACCAACGCATCCACGTCTCCGCATGTCCGACTTGCGCCCCCGCGCGATCATAGCCGCCTTGCGCCGGATCGGCTAGGGTGGCCGTGCGCCGGGCGCGCAACAATTGTATGCTTGCAGCCATAATAAAATGCGGCAGGGAGGGCGCCATGAAAATTACCCGGCGGCGCTTATCGCGGGCGGAATTAGCCGCCCGTGACTGCGCCACTGCTTGCACGGGCGCAGACCTGGCCTGCCGGCACGCTGCGCATGGTCGTTGCCTATCCGCCGGGCGGTTCGACCGATGCCATCATGCGGCTCATCCAGGCGCCGCTTCAAGATCGCCTCAAGACGACGATCATTGTCGAAAACCGTGCCGGCGCCTCCGGCAGCGTCGGCACGGGCTGGGTGGTGAAATCGCCGCCCGACGGCAACACCTGGCTGGCCGTCTTCGACAACCATGCGGCCAATCCGTTCGTGCTGCCGCACCTGCCCTACGACAGCGAGAAGGATCTCGATCCGGTCCTGCTCATCGGCACGGCGCCCTATCTGCTTTCGACCGCGAAGGCAAAGCCGTTCAACACGCTGGCCGACGTCATCGAGGCGGCGAAGAAAAAGCCCGGGCTCCGTCAGCTACGGCTCGGTCGGCAGCGGCAGCATCGGACATCTGGCGATGGCGCTCTTGAGTCAACGGGCGGGCGTGAAACTCGTACACGTGCCCTATCGCGGCGGTGGACCTGCGATGACCGACGCGCTTGGCGGCCACGTCGATATCCTGGTCGGCAGCACGGCGCTGTCGATGCCGCAGGTCAACACCGGAAACATGCGGGCCATCGCCCAGACCGGCAAGACGCGCAATCCCTTCCTCACCGCGGTGCCGACCGTTGCCGAGAGCGGATATGCCGGCTTCGAAGCCTATGCCTGGTGGGGAATTTTCGCGCCGGCGGGAACGCCCGAACCGATCATCGAACGCTTTGGCGGCGAAATGGCCGCCTGTCTGCGCGACGACCGCGTGGCCAAGCAATTGACCGAAACCCAACAGGTATCGCTGACGCTCGGCGGCCCACAGGTCCTGCGGGAGTTCGTCGCCGCTCAAATGCAGGTGTGGGGAAAGGTCGTGAAGGATAACCACATCAAGGGCGACTAGCGTGCCTCACATCTTCGACAATTTGGCGATATTGACCGCTTGGGCATAAGCAAGCTTCGACTCCGCGTTCGCCGAGCCCTCCACCGTGACCAGGAATTTGTTGGCGACGATCATGTTGATCGTGCCTTCGTTGGTCTGGATCGCGCGCTGATCGCCGACGCGGATGAGCTTGCCCATGGCGCCGGCGATCGCCGGGTTCATGAACAGCTGCGCGAACTGCATGACCATCGCCGAGTCGCCGGTGATGCGCACCTGCGACGTCGTCGCCGTCGGGCCCCGTGTAGCGGCGGCTGGCCGACGAGGCGCCGAACATGGCGACGCCGACGGCCGCGGTCTCGGCCTTCTCGGCCTTCCAGCCCGGCAGCGCCGCCGGCAGCAACGCCGCGAAGCGCCTCGGCATTCTTCTGCCCGACCAGTTGCGAGGCCATATCGAGCGACTGCTTGGCGGCCGCCATGTCGCCGGCCTGATAGGCTTTGCGGGCCTGATCCATGGCGTCGAGAATGTCGTCGGCGGCAAAGGCCGGCACCGCCGCCGCCAAAAGCGCCACCGCCGCAACCACCATCCGTAATCCTGCCATGATGTCGCCCTCCGGAAACGAATCCGGCATCAAAATAGCAGAACTTGCCGGCCACGTGATCAAAACGTCATGCCGCCTCGCAGCATGAAAGTCCGCCCGGTTGCGGATAGGCGCTGTAGAACCCCTGCGTGAAGGCGCTGGCGATGGCGTAGTCGAAATAGCTGACATTGAACAGGTTGAGCACCGCGGCCGACCAGAAAAAGCGGTCGTATTGCCCGCCGAGCTTCACATCCACCGTGGCATTCGCAGGGATGAGCGGCTGGGTGTTGGTCTGGTCATTGTCCATGCGGCGCTCGCCCACAAAGCGCGCGGTGACATCGAGCACCGCCATTTTCTTCCAGATGTCCCAGGACGCGCCGGCATTGCCGGTCCAGCGCGACACCAGCGGAATGTCGTTGCCGGCGAACGGGCCGTCACGGAATGTCGCCCGCGTATAGGCAAAGCCGCCATGCAAACGAACGTCGTCCGTCAATTGATAGCTTGCGCTGTTCTCCCAGCCCACCCGTTGGGTCGGGTCAAGATTGACGTCCAGAAACAGCGCCGGAATGAAATGGATCTCGTTCGTGAGCTCCATCAAGTAGGCGCTCGACTTCGAAATTGAACCGCCCCCATTTGACGCGAAAACCGTCTTCGACGTCGTAAGAGGTTTGCGTCTTCAGATCCGAGGTTCGGCGGCGTGGCCAGGCTGAACGGGCTGCCGGCGCCCACGCTTTCGTCTGCATTCGGCAGGCGGAAGGCGCGGGCGGCGCGGCCGAAAAACGTCAACACCGAATTGACCCGATACTCGTAGCCGACGTGCGCGGCATATTGCCATTCGCCCATATCGACCGGCGGCGCCTGCGGATTGGTCGGATAAGGTCCGGCAATTGGGATCGTTGGTCGGCATTATAGGCGTCCTGCGCATTGACCATGTTGCGCTGCAGCCGCCCACCGAACGAGATGTCCAGGCGGGCATCACCGTCGCCGTGTTCATGCCGTAAATCGCGGCCGTCGTCTGACGAATGTCGTAATGGTGGATCGGATATCGCCGGGCGAAAGGCTGCGGTCGGAATCGATATTGTGTGTTGTAGAAATCGATGCCCGGTCAGCAGATGGTTCGGAACGCCGAACGCCTGATGCGAAACGTCCAGCCGAGGGGTCAGCGACGAAGTCGTCATCACCGTGTTGGCGTAGGACATCGGACCGGCGTTCGACGGATCGAAAGGGCCGAAGCCCGGAGAAGTAGTTTAAAAAATTGCTCTGCTGGAATTTCCGCCGCACGCCGCCATCGACGATGAGTTCGGCGCCCGAACCCAGCGTGTTGGTAAACCCAGCCGTGATGTTGATGTCCTGCTTGGTCGCCCAATCGAGCGGCGTGACAGAAGCGCGCGGATTGCTCAGCGTGATCGGATAGACCAGCGGCAGGTTTTCAAGCCCGCCGGGAAGGTCCTGAGCCTGCTTGTCACCGCTGACCGTGAGATAGCTGCTCCACCCGAGCCCTTTGTAATTGAGATTGCCGACGACGTTCTGCTGATTCGTTTTGCTGTTCTGGCGATAGCCGGACCAGCCGACCGTGTTGCCGTAAACCGACGCCGACCACGGGCCCGATGAAGCGGCCGCCGATAGACGCGGCCCTCCTGATAGCCATAAGAGCCGACGGCGCCCTCCACTCGGCCGGAGAATGGCGCCGACGCCGTGGTCTTGGTCACGATGTTGATGACGCCGCCGATGGCGCCGTCGCCATAGAGACGGCGCCGCTATTGCCGCGGGTGATTTCGATGCGCTCGATGCTGTTGAGCGGGATCGCCGAAAAATCGAAGCCCTGCAGAATCCAAATCCTGAAAGCGCCGGCCGTTCACCAGGATGAGGACGTTCGACTGCGCGAAGGCGCCGAAACCGCGCAGATCGACCATGTCATTGACGCCAGTCGGGCTGCCGAACAGGTGCATGACCTGCACGCCGGCCGCTTGCGACAAAATATCCGGCAACGACTGACCCGGCGAACGCTCGATATCCTCTGCCGTGATCACCGTGCGCGAAGCGCCGGTGATGCCGCCGCCGAGACGCGACGTGCCGACATCGATGGGCGGCAGTTGGACGGTATTTTGCGCGCGCGCGGCGTGCGCGAGCAGTGCCAGCGCCAAGCGCGGCGCCGAGCAGGTCGGATTTTCTTTCCCATGACACAACGTTCCTTCGTTTGCGCGCGCGCGAACGGCGGCGCATCGGGTGAGACCAAACCCGGTGCGAAGGATGCGAAGCGACGAAACGCGACGACGCGCGCTGCTCACATGCTCGAATGTCGTGGGAGAAACGTCTCTCACGGCCATCGCACCGGCATTGTCGTCACCGCTGCGAAAGACCGCTCCGTATGGACCCCCCGTCCACCGGTTGGGTGACCGTGCTGGCAGGTCTCCTGGCTCGCGGGTCGTCGCCCAGTTGCGTCCGGCCTTCCCGGTTTCCCAGTGGCCGTATGGACGCGGGCTCGCCGCTGACAGTTGCGGGGGCAGCCACGGATTTCCGCCAATTCGCAAGCGACGAACGGCCGATTCCGTGTTCCCTCTTTCGTCCCCGGAGTCACCCGGGGAACCAGCACGCTAAAATGTTCCCTTGAACCATGGGACGAGTTCAAAGCGCCGTTGCGGCGGCAATGCCGTTTTACGGCGCGGAAGTCTCCTTGACGATCCACCGATGATAATCCGGATCGAGCTTTCACCGGCAAGACCATAACCGCCGGCGTGGTATAGTCGTGCAATTCCTTGACCGCAGCGCGGACCGCCTCAGCCAGCGAGGCGCGGGTCTTCACCATCATGACCGCTTCCTCCGCCGCGCTCGATTTTGCCCTGCCACCAATAGTGCGAGATCATCCCCGGCAGGATATTGACGCAAGCCGCCAGCCGTTTTTCGACGATTTTACGCCCGCCTGCTCCGCCTCGACAATCGAGGGCCAAGTCGTATAGACGAGCACCGCGCGTTCCATCGATTTGTCACTTGAGTTCATATGAGCCGCCTCGGCCCGACCGTTTAAGCAGCATCGCCTTCGTCGCCGGTTCGACGCCGGAAGCACGCGAGGCCTATGAGCGCTTGGCCGAGCGCTACGGCAATGCCGAGCCGCAAGACGCCGACGTCATCGTGGCGCTCGGCGGCGACGGCCTGATGCTGCAGACCCTGCACAAGTTCATGAAGTCGGGCAAGCCGATCTACGGCATGCACCGCGGCACCGTCGGCTTCCTGATGAACGAATTCGCGCTCGACAATCTCGCCGAGCGGCTCGCCGCCGCGCACATCACCGTCATCCACCCGCTGGTGATGCGCGCGCGCGACGCGCAAGGCCGCATGCACGAGCACCGCGCCATCAACGAAGTCTCGCTGTTCCGCCAGAGCGCGCAGGCCGCCCATCTGCGCATTCTGATCGACGGCCAGGAACGGCTCGCCGAACTGGTCGCCGACGGCGTGCTGGTGGCGACGCCGGCCGGCTCGACCGCCTATAATTTGTCGGCGCAGGGCGCCATCATCCCGATCAACGCGCCGCTGCTCGCGCTCACGCCGATCAGCCCGTTCCGGCCGCGGCGCTGGCGCGGCGCGCTTGCTGCCGGACAAAGCCAAGGTCACCATCGAGGTGCAGGAGGCCGACAAGCGGCCGGTCGCCGCCGTCGCCGACCACGACGAGGTGCGTTCGGTGCGCAGCGTCGATATCGAGATGGACCACGGCATATCGCTCAATTTGCTGTTCGACCCGGGCCACAGCCTCGACGAACGAATTTTGCGTGAGCAATTCGGTTTCTGACGTAGCGGCGCAGGAGCGCCAATGCTAGAAAATGTCATGAATCAGAAACTGCCGATCGCAGCGCTTGCCTCGATCTTGCTCGGCGCCTGCACGGGACCGGGTCCCGGGCTCACCGGCAACGATACCGGCGGCATCATCACCTGGTCGCCCGAGCATCAACAAATGGCGCGCGATTGGGCCGGCGAGCATTGCGCCCGTTACGGCAAGTTCGCGCGTATCACCAGCATCCATCGCCAATATGGCGACTATATCGGCTTTAGCTGCCTGTTCGATCCGCGCAAGCGCCCACCGGGCTGACCGCCGGCTAAATTCGCCGCAGCGGATTGGTCAGCGCGAGAAAAAAGCCGCCGATCGTAAAGGCCGCCATCAACAAAAACGCGGCGCGAAACGCCACCGCGATATCGGCCTGGATCGCAGCCACCTGAACGGACGTGAGCGGAGGCCCGGCGTGCCGTGCGTGCTCGACCATCGCCGCAAAAACCCGCGCCGCTTCCGGATTCCTGATGGAGAGAACGGCAAACAGCATGGTCCCAACCAGCGCGGTGCCAAAGGCTGCGCCGATCGAGCGTGAAAATTGCACCGAGGCGGCCGCCTCACCGAGCCGCAACGGCCCCGCGGCGCTTTGCACGCTGACTTGCACCACGCCCATCACGGTCCCCATGAACAGCCCGTTCCACAGCAGCAGACCCGCGAGAGCGGTCGTGCCGAGCGCGGACGACCACATTGCAAAAACCACCAAGTTGATGGTGGCCAGGACCAGCCCGCCGATGGGAAATACCGTCGTCAAACCGGTCTTGTTGACCAGCCGGCCGGTCACCAGCGAACCGGCGCCGATCCCGACCATGAGCGGGACCAGCAGGACACCCGTGCCCGACGGCGAAGCGCCGCGAACCACCTCCAGATAGACCGGGAGGAACGTGATCAGGGAAACCAGGGCCGCGCCATGACATGCCGCCAACGCGTCGCTGTGCCAAATCGCCGGCTGGCGCAACAGCCCGAGCGGAATAAGCGGCGATGGCGCGCGATTCTCATGCCGCACCAGCAGCAACAGCGCGATAATGCCGATGGCGAGCAGACCGCCGCCCAACGGCAAGGAACTCAAATTGGCCCGCTGGACCTGTTCCAGCGACAGCAGCGTCAGCGCTACGAACAGCGTGAACAGGACGAGCCCGCCGGGGTCGGATCGCCATCCCAGGCGCTCCCTCTTGGGGCTGGGCAGACGCCAGGTCAGCGCGACGGCGCCCAGCCCGATCGGCACGTTGACCAGAAAGATCGACTGCCAGCCGAAATGCTCGGTCAGATAGCCGCCGGCAACCGGCCCGAATGTATTGGCGCAGACCGCGACCGTCGGCAAGATAACCCTGGTAGCGCGCCCGCTCGCGCGGCGGTATCGCCTCCCCGATCAGCGCCTGCGACAGCGTCATCAGGCCGCCGCCGCCGAGACCCTGCAATACGCGGGCGAGCGTCAACAACTCGATGGTCGGCGACAAGCGCGCACAGCAGCGATGCGAGAATAAACAACGCGAGCGCCGCGAACATCAAGCGGCGGCGGCCGAACGAATCGCCCAGCCGGCCGTAGATCGGCGCAGCGATCGTCGATGCGATCAGATAGGAGACGACGATCCAGGACGCGCGCTCGGCCTCGCCGGTCGCGGCCGCGATGGCCGGCAACGCCGTCGCGACGATCGTCTGATCCACCACCGCCAGGAACATCGGCAGCATGATCGAGGGAAATACGGTCAGGAACGCCGGATACTTCGCCGCCGGCGGCGCCCGCGTTCTTGGTCTGGCCCCTGCATCGGCGGCGTCATCCCGCGGATGGACTTTTCAATGCGCCATGAACACTGGCAATGTCGCGTTGCGCGAGAATGTGGCGCGTTGCTCCGCCAAAGATCATTTGCCGCAAACGGCTTTGCGTGTAGGCGCTCTTGACCAGACAGATCGCAGCCAAGCGACGCCGCGTGTTCAAGAATGATTTCGCCGTTGGCGCGCGAACCGGGTGGACGGTCAGCGCCTTGGCTTTGATGCCGTTCCGGCGCAGGTGGCGCGCGGCCTCCTCGCCCGATGGGCCGGCGACGATGCCGCCCTCCACCGTCAGCACCGTCACCTTTTCGGCCATCCGCAGCAACGGCAGCGCGAAGGCATTGGTATGCGCCTGTTCGGTGCTGCGATTCCAGGCCACCAGCACGTTGCTTCCGATGGTTTTCGGCACGGCCGGCGGCACGATCAGCACCGGCCTGCCGCTTTCGAACAGCGCCGCCTCCAAAGGCGGCATGCGCGGATTTTCCGGCGCGCGGCCCGGGCCGGCCCAGCACGATCAGATCGAAGATGCGGCCGTGGCTGCCGATGAAGCTATCGTCGAAGGCTCCGCCGTCGGCCAGCCATAGGAAAAGACGCCGGCTCGGTCGGCCTGCGGCACGCCATGCTTTGCATGAAGGCTTCGAACATGGCGCGCGCGTTGCGGCGCCTGTCGCCGTCGAAGGCGCCCGAGATCGCCAGGCTGCTGACCGGCTCGACCGTCACATAGGTCCCGGCCGAGGGCCGCACCGCGAAGCCTTCGATGTAGCTGTCGAACACGCGCGCCATCATCAGGCCGGCTTCCAGCACCGGCCGGCATGGCGTCGTGGTCTTCGGTCGGAATCAGGATGGTCTTCATCGCCAGGAGGGCCTCCACCCGCGTTTCACAAGCCCCGGTAACACCGGTTGCCTTATGCTAAACCATTCGTTAACGGCGCCCCAGTAGCTTCACAAATAGGTATCGGGCGCTAGCCCGAGGCCACGGGGCACCATGGTCCGCATCGAATTCAACCGCCTGCGTTTTCTCGTCATCGACGACAACGCCCATATGCGCCGGATGTCTGCGCACCCTGCTGCATGGCTTTGGCGCGCGCGAAGTGCTATGAGGCGGAAGACGGCGCGGCCGGCCTGGAAGCCTTCACCCATCACATCCCCGACATCGTCATCACCGATTGGGCGATGCCGATCTTCGACGGGCTCGAACTCACCCAGATGATCCGCCAGCCCGGCGCCAACTCCAATCCTTACGTCGCGATCATCATGCTCACCGGCCATTCCGAGAAAAAGCGCGTGGTCGCGGCGCGCGATGCCGGCGTCACCGAATTTCTCGCCAAGCCGATCTCGGCCAAGGGCCTCTATCAGCGCATCGTCAACGTGGTCGCCAATCCGCGCCCGTTCATCAAGACCAAGACCTATTTCGGCCCCGACCGCCGCCGCAACGTCAATCCGAACTATGTCGGCACCGAACGCCGCAAGGGCGGCAAGGCCGATGTCATCAAGCAGGCACCCTTGCTCGAAAAAGTCCGCTCTCCAGGCTGACAAGGCACATACCCACCATGGCCCCTCCGAAAAGACAACGCGCGGCGTCGCCACCTACGGCGATCACGAGATCATCACGCCGGAAAACAAGCTGCGCAAAGCGGTCACGACCAAGCCGGTCTTGCCCGGCGAAGACGATCCGGTCGCGCGCGCGGAAAAGGCGCTGGCCGAGCTTTCGACCGAATTCGCGTCCTGGATGGAATCCGAATGCGACCGGCTGGACAAGGCCCGCCGCCGTCACCGACCGGCGGCTTCACCAACGCCAGCAAGGAAGCCTTGTTCCACGCCGCCCATGACATCAAGGGCGAAGCCGCGACTTTTGGATTTCCGCTGGTGGCGTCGGCCGCCGACAGCCTGTGCCGGCTGATCGAGCACACGCCCGACGCGACCCGCATTCCGCTCAAGCTGGTCGATCAGCACGTCGATGCGGTGCGCGCGATCTATCGCGAATATTCCCGCTCCGACGCCAAGGATTTGGCCGCCACGCTGACCAAGCGCTTGCGCGCGGTCACCGACGAATTCCTGGTCCACGAAAACCGCGACCGGCCGGACGTGCTCGAACAGATCATGGGCCCGTCGATCGTGCCGGATAGCCGATGACAGGCTTGACAAGCCGGCGCAGCCGCTCGTCGCGCGATCGCGTATCGCCGCATTCTGAGCGATGTCGATCGTTCGCGACCAGATCGTCGCAGAACATGCGCGCTTCCTCGCGCGCGGCCTCGACCGCAAAACGCCGCAGCAAGCGCCAGCAGCGCCGCCAGCTTCGCGGTCGCGCTCGCTGGCGCAAGCGTCGCAGCACGCGCTCGACCATCCGCCGCTTGAGCCGCGCCACCCCGCCCTGCTCGCCGATCAACGCGCCCTCGCGCATGGCCGCGATCGCTTCGCGGAACGCCGGATAAGCCACATCCGGCAGTCCGGCCTTGCGGTAGAGCGCGCGGAAGCCGGAAATATTGCGGTCGTGGATGTAGCTGGTGACGCGGTCGAGCGGCACGCCGGACAATTCCGCCAGCGCCTCCTCGAACAGCACCACATTGCCCGACAGCAGCGCGCGCAGGATCATGCCGGCGGTGAGCTGGCCGCTCTTGCGCAGATGCTGCACCAGTTCGCCGACCTCCTCGTAAGGCGTCTCGGCGGCAAGCGCGACGGTCGCCTTCTCGCAGGCCTCGCGCGCCGCGTATTCGGCATGCTCGGAGCCCATCCATTGCCGCGCGGCGACGAAGCCGGCGAGCGTCTGCGACAGCTTGCTGAGCAGCGCCTGGCGGGTCGCCATCGGCAGATCGTCGCGCGCCAGCAAGGTTCTCGCGGATCGCCGCCAGATGGCCGAAGCGCTCGATGATGCGGTCGATCGAGAACGGCGCGATATCGGCGTCGGAATTTTCCAGGAGCGCGAGACAGGCCTGCGCGCAGCCGACTTCGGCGATCGCCGCGGCGAGCGAGCGCGGCAGCATGGCGCGGCTGGCGATCGCCGCCTGCGCTGCCGGCTGCGCCGGTGGCGACCAGATCGACCAGATCGGCTTCGCGCAACAGCGGCGAGCAGCGCGAGAATCGGCATCGCGATCTCCGGCTGATCGTCGGCGAGCGCATGCACCACCACCGGCGGCGCTTTCTGCGACGTGGCGAAAACCTCGGCGAGCGCGCGCCGCACCAGCGGCGACGGATCGTCCAGCAACATGATCATCGCGCCTTCGGCGGCGGCGAGATCGTCGGTCGACAGATCGGAATGCAGATAAGCGCGCGCCAGCGCGGATGTGGCCTCGGCCCGTTCGCCGGGCGGCGCGTGACGGATCCACTGCAAGAACTGACGGACAATCATGACACGACCAGACGCGACCGACAGCCATCGTGACATCGACGGCACGGCTCAGCCTAGCCGAGGAGGCTTAACAAAGCGTTCACCATAGAAATTGAAGAGCTGTTAACGATACGGTAAGCCGCGCCGGAGCCTCAGGTCTTGCCCGGCGGCTTGTGGGTGGCGGGCGTGTCGGTGAACAGATTGAGCAGCAGCGACGGCGCGGCGGCCTGCGGCGACATCGCCGTTGGCCGGCGTCCACAGATTGCTCACGGTTTGCGCCACCGCCCGGCCGCCGCGATCGGTGAACATCGACTGGAACAGCGGCCGCGCCTCCGGCGGCGTCGCCGGCACCGGATCGCGGACGCCGTATCATTGGCCTGCGCATAAGCTTGCGTCACGCCGGCGGTGTCGGTCGACGATGCTTGCGCGTTGGTGGCGCCGCGCAACGCCGGCGCGGCGTCATGGCGCGCGCGACCTCGAAGCGGCCGGTCAGCGTGGCATAGACCTCGCCGGCGCTGCGCGGCTGGCCGGACGGTTCAGGAAAATGCGGGATTGGCCGCCGCGGCCTGCGGAAACATCTCGGCCGCATTCGCGCGCGGCTGCGCGCGCCGCGCCATTGATCAGCTTGCGCGGCGCCATCGGAGCCGAGGAAATGCGCGATGTAGAGTTCGCCTTCGGTCGGCATGCGGCCGATCGTGGCGGCAAGCTGCGCGGCATTGTTCCGGGTGAAGGCGCCCGCCATGGTCGCGCTCGCGGCCGGATCGCTGCGCAGCCGCATGATCGCCGCGCGCATCGTTCGGATCGGCCACCTCGTAGCGGCCGTCGGCGGTCGCGTGATGGCGTCGGCATATTGGCCATAGCCGATGCGCGGCGCCGGCATTCTTCAGGGTGGCGAGCCAGGTCTGGTCGATGAACTGGTAGAGCCCCTTGGCCGACGAGGTCGTTGCCTGCGCCGCCGGGTTGAGGTTGGATTCGATCCGCGCGGCGGTCAGCAGATATTCGAAGCTGGCGCCGGTCGAGCGCGCCGCGTCGCGGATCGCGCCCGCGACGCGCGCCGAGCAGCGATAGGATGGAATCGATCGCCATGTCTGGCTTAAGAGTCTGCCTTGAAAGTCTGGCCTCGTGGTCGCGGGCCGAACAGGCCAACCGGACGCCGACATTCGCGAGCGCTGTCGATCCTGGGTAATTATGGTAAATGAATGATTAACGGCGGCGGCGCGAGCCGCCGACGATGCGGAGGACGACGATGGCGGACACGATCCAGCGGCACAAGCGCGGCGGGCTTTATTTCGAGGATTTCGAGGTCGGCAAGACCTACGAGCACCGCTACACGCGCACCGTCACGCAGATGGACAACATGTTGTTCTCCAACATGACGCTCAACCCGCAGCCGCTGCATATCGACCGGCATTTCTGCGAGACCGAGACCGAGTGGGGCCAGCCGCTGATGAATTCGCTGTTCACGCTCGGGCTGATGATCGGCATCCAGGTCTCCGACATGACGGTCGGCACCACCATCGCCAATCTCGGCATGACCGACGTGAAATTCCCCAACCCGCTGTTCGAGGGCGACACCGTGCACTGCACGACCGAGGTCGTGAGCAAGCGCGAGTCGAAATCGCGCGCCGGGCGCCGGCATCGTCGAATTCCATCACAAGGCGTTCAAGCAGGACGGCACGCTGGTGGCCGAATGCCACCGCAACGCCTTCATCATCATGCGGCCGAAATAATTTGATGCGCTCGTTCCTGTTCGTTCCCGCCGACGGCGGGCGCCAAGCTCGACAAGGCGATGGCGAGCGGCGCCGACGCCGTGATCCTCGATCTCGAGGATTCGATCGCGCCCGAGCGCAAAGATCGAGGCGCGCAAAGCCGCGCTCGGATTTTCTCAAAGCCGCGCAAGGCAAGAAAGACCGCCCGCGCCTGCTGGTGCGCATCAACGGCCTCGACACCGGCATGACCGACGCCGATCTCGACGCCATCGTTGCCGGCGCGCCCGACGCCATTTTGTTTCCCAAGGCCGAAGGCGGCGCGACGCGTCACCCATCTCGACGCCAAGCTGACCGCGCGCGAGGCCATCGCCGGCCTGCCCGAAGGCTCGATCAAGATTCTGGCGCAGACGGTGGAGTCGGCCGCCGGGCTTGTTCACCGCCGGCACCTATCCGCAATTCCAGCGCGCGGCTGATCGGCATGACCTGGGGGCCGGAGGATCTGTCGTCCGAGCTCGGCGCCGAGGCCAACCGCGACGCCGACGGCACGCTCACCGAGCCCTATCGGCTGGCGCGCTCGATGTGCCTGTTCGGCGCGGCGGCGGCGAAAGTGCCGGCGATCGAGACCATCCATGTCGATTTCCGCAACCTGGATGCCTTGCGCCGCGACACCGAGGACTGCGCGCCGCGACGGCTTTGCCGGGCGGCTCGCCATCCATCCGGCGCAGGTGCCGGTGATCAACGAGGTGTTCACGCCGAGCGCCGAGCAGATCGAAAAGGCCAAGGCCGTGATCGCCGCCTTCGCGGCGCAAGCCCGGCGCCGGCACCGTCGGCATCGACGGCAAGATGTACGACCGCCCGCATCTGGCGAGCGCAGGCGCTAGGCGTTGCTGCTCGACGCGCGCGAACGGACAGATTATCTGCTAAGCGGTCCGCTTGCGCGGAATGACTAGTCGCGCTTGCGCTTGGCGAAGGCCGACAGCATGCGCTTCGGCTCGTCGGTCTCGAACGCGCGCACGAAGGCGTCGATGCCGGCCGCGATCGCCTCGTCGGCCGGCAGCTTTTCCCACTGCTCGCATCAGCGCCTTCTGCCGCCGCACCGCCTGCGGGCCGGCAGCGAGCAGCGCCGCCACGATCTTCTCGACCTCGGCGTCGAGCGCGTCCGGCGCCACCACGCGCTCGACCAGACCCCAGCGCAGCGCGGTTTCCGCGTCGATGATCTCGCCCAGCATCAACAGTTCGCGCGCACGGCCGAAGCCGATCAGCCGCGGAATCAGCGCCGCCTCCACCACCGAGGGAATGCCGACTTTCACCTCCGGCATGCCGAATTTCGCCCGCGTCGTCGCCACGCGCAGATCGCACGACACCGCCACTTCCAGCCCGGCGCCGAGCGCGTAGCCGTCGATCGCGCGCGATCACCGGCACCGGCAGGCGGCGCAGGCAATCGCAGGTCCGGTGCACCAGCGTGATGAAGTCTTCGGCGCTGTCGCGGTCGAGCGCCGCCATTTCCGGAATACTGGCGCCGCCGATGAAGGCCTTGTCGCCGGCGCCGGCGAGCACCAGCGCGCGCAAATCGTCGCGCGCCGCAAGCGCCTCGACCTTGCCGATGAATTCGGTCATCAGCGCGCGGTCGAGCGTGTTGAGTTTGGCGCGGTTGTCGAGCGTGAGATAGGCGACGCGTGCCGCGCTGCGCGCGGTCGAGCCGCACGTCGACGCGGCGCGCTCGCTCATGGCTTTTGCCGTAGACCGCCTTCGGATCGAAGGTCTTGTCGGCGTCGCGGAATTCGAGCGTCACGCGCGCCGCTTCTTGCCGAGCGGCACCGCGCGGTAGAAGCACGAGCGCCGCCCGGTGTGGCAGGCGCCCTCGCCCGCCTGCTCGACCTTGAGCCAGAGCGCGTCCTGGTCGCAATCGACGCGCAATTCGATCACGCGCTGGACGTGGCCGGAGCTCTCGCCCTTCTTCCACAGCTTCTTGCGCGAGCGGCTGTAGTACCAGGCCTCGCCGCTTTCGATGGTCTTGGCGACGCGCCTCGGCGTTCATGTGCGCGACCATCAGCACGTCGCCCGACTTCGCGTCGGTGACGACAGCCGTGACCAGCCCGTCGGCGCCGAATTGCGGCGCGAAGGCCAGGCCTTCCTCGATCTCGGATTTGCTCAGCCAAATTCGCCTCGCGTCAGTTGACGCGGGGGCTTAGCGTTGCGCCCCGCGCAGCATGGTCATGAAGCGCACCTGCTCGTTCGACGTCGTCGCGGAACGCGCCGGTGAATTGCGTCGTCACCGTCAGCGCGCCGGGCTTCTCCACGCCGCGCAGCGACATGCACATATGCTCGGCCTCGATCATCACCGCGACGCCGCGCGGCTTCAGGATCTCGTCGATCGCGGTCGCCACCTGCGAGGTCAGGTGCTCCTGCGTCTGCAGGCGCCGCGCATAGACATCGACGCAGCCGCGCCAGCTTCGACAGCCCCACCACCCGCTCGGCCGGCATATAGGCGACATGCGCCTTGCCGTAGAACGGCATCATGTGGTGCTCGCAGTGCGAATTGAAGCCGATGTCCTTGACCAGCACGAAATCGTCGTAGCCGCCGGTCTCGCTGAAGGTGCGGTCGAGCACTTCGACCGGGCATTCGCGGTAGCCCTGGAAGATTTCCTCGTAGGCGCCGATCACGCGCTTGGGCGTCTCGAGCAGGCCTTCGCGCGTCGGGATCGTCGCCGGCATAGGCGATCAGCGTGCGCACCGCGGCTTCCGCCTGCTCGCGCGACGGGCGCGGCCCGACCGGCGTCGGCGCCGCCCGCACATGCTCGGACAGGCCCTGCTTGGGCCACGGCTTAATGATGGTATTGGCTTGGTAGTTCTTGGCGTCCATGACGGTCTCTCCGTTCGACCGGCACTCACCCAACTAGGGCTGCACCGGGAGTGTCACCGGGGTGGCCGCGTCAGCGGACGCTAGTCATGCGCCGGACGCCGCATTCCCATTCGCATGGCATTTAGCCATGCCGGCGCTGAGAACCCCTTCTCGCGCCGTCGGGTCATCACCTATATATTCGTTTTGCATGCACCGAGGCAACGTCCGGTTCGCCGAAAAACGGCAAAAGATCAATGCTCAACGAGGTTTACAACGCCAAAATCCTCGACCTGGCGGGCAATATCCCGCGCCTGGGCCGGCTCGATCGCGCCCGACGCCAGCGCCACCGCCCATTCCAAGCTGTGCGGCTCGACCGTCACCGTCGACCTCAAGATGGACGGCCCGGTGGTCGGCGATTTCGCCCATGACGTGAAGGCCTGCGCGCTCGGCCAGGCCTCGTCCTCGATCATGGCGCGCCACGTGGTCGGCGCGAAGCCGGCCGAACTGCGCGAGCTGCGCGAGACCGTGCGCAAGATGCTCAAGGAAAACGGCCCGCCGCCGGCCGGCAAATGGGCCGACATCGCGGTGCTCGAGCCGGTGCGCGACTACAAGGCGCGCCATGCCTCGACCATGCTCACCTTCGATGCGGTGGTGTCGGCGCTCGACCAGATCGAGGCCAAGCGAGCGCAAAAGCAGGCGGCGGAATAAGTTATTTCGCCGACGCGATGCCGCCGGTCTTGCGGCCGACAATTCGGCGCGGTCGCCGAGCGGCTTCGACGCAACTGCGCGGCCAGCCGCGGCAGGTTCTGCTGCGCGCCGGTATTGCCGAGCCGGATGCCGGTGATCGTGCCCGCGCTCTTGGTCTCGATCATCATCGAATGGTTGCCGGCGGCGGCGAATGCGCCGATCAGCGCGGCCGGCACCGGCCGGAGGCAAAGGTGACGAGTTCGTCGGGCTCGTTGCGACGCTCGGACGATACGACCTTGAGCGTGGCCGCGCCGGCGCCGACGCGCACCGTGATGCTGGTGAGCTCCGCCGGCAGCGGCCTGCGGTCGCCGTCATGGCGGCGCTCGACATAGCTCACGTCATAGCTGTCGGTGCCGGCGCCGCAGGCGAGCATCAGATCGAAGCTGCCGATGTCCTCGCCTTCGACGGTCAGCGGCTGGCGCCGCGCCAACGCCGCAACCCCGGCGTGATCGACCACCGCCCAGCGCCGCTCGCTGATCGCGGTGGCGCTCACGCCATCGGTCACGCGCGGGACCGGCGGCGTCGCGGCCGGCTGCGTCACCGGCGTTGCCGCCACCGCGGCCGCCACCGGCGCGGGCGGCTCCTCGGTCGCAAGCTTGCGTGCGGCGCGTCTCGTCCGCCGTCAAGGCATGCATCGGCTCCCAGGGCGGGATGCGCAGCGCCAGATTGAGCAGTTCGATCGAGCCGCCCATGTCGATGGTGTATTGCGCCAGCCGCCCGATATCGCGCTGGACCAGCACGAGATCCTCGGCCGAATAGTTCGCCGCGGTCGGATCGTCGCGGCGGTCGCCGAGCCAGATCTGATGCACCATCACGCGCGCTTCCGCCGGCACCGTGCGGTGCACGCCGCCGAGCAGCACGAAAGCCGCACATGGATTCGCAATCGGCGCTGCGGCGAGAATTTGCCGCGCGGCGCTGCCTCTGCCGCCGGCTTTCAGATCGATCACGCGGCCGACCGTGGTGTCGAGGCCGAGGCGGCGGATGTCGCGGCCGAGCGCGATGGCGCCGAGCACCGAGCCGCCGTCGGAATCGAGCACCACGCGTGGCGCCGGTGAGATCGTGGCCGTGCGCGAACATTTCGAAATCGCGCGGCGTGTCGGCGGTGATGGCGCCGCTCGCCGAAATCCACAGTTGGCACTTGGCGCCGCAGGTCTCGGCGGGGCCTTGCTGACGCAATCGAAACGCATCGGCAGCGTACGGTCGGCGACCTCCGCCGACGCGGGCAACAGTGTACCCAGCGCCGCCGAAGCGAGCGCAATGAGCAACGCAAAGAAGCGACTCATTCTTCCCCCTTATTCCGCCGCCGAGCCCTTGTTCTTGGCGTGGTCGATTGCCACGCTTCTCGCTGGGCTTTGGCGGCTTTAGGAACCCCCGTTATGTGTCATTTTTAATGCAGCACACAGATTCGGGTCTAGTGTAAAAAAGTCGCTATCGAGCTTCTGATTTTTGAGCAACATTCAATGCCATGGAACTTTTGCTGGAACTTTCAGGCTGGCGATGAGCGCGCACTGAATACCGTTTTGACGCATCTGCCGCGCCTGCTCGGGCGCGGCCTGGTCGTGCTTTATCGCTATACGCTGGCGCCGCTGATCGGCCCGCGCTGCCGGCATCTGCCGGGCTGCTCCGACTATGCCGAGGAAGCCATTTGGCGCTTCGGGCTATGGGCCGGCGGCTGGATGGCGCTGGCGCGAATCCTGCGCTGCCACCCTTGGGGCACGCACGGTCTCGACTTCGTGCCGGCCAAATTGCCGGCCAATTGTCGGTGGTGGCTGCCTTGGCGCTACGGCCGCTGGCGCGGGACAAACGAAGTCCCAACTCGATAGTTGCGTCGGAGGAACTCGCTGCTATATCCCGTTGCACGTAACGCTTACCTGCGCTCGTTCGCAGGAGTGAGCCACAGGAGACGCTTATGGTCGCGCTGACCTTTCCCGATGGCGCACGCCGGGACTATCCGCAAGGCACAACCGGGCTCGATATCGCCAAGGGCATTTCGCCCTCGCTGGCGAAACGCACCGTCGCCATGGCGCTCGACGGTACGGTCGCCGATCTCGCCGACCCGATCGAGCGCGACGCCAAAATCGAATTTTTAACGCGCGACGATCCGCGCGCGCTGGAATTGATCCGGCATGACGCCGCCCATGTGCTGGCGGAAGCCGTGCAGTCGCTGTGGCCCGGCACGCAAGTCACCATCGGCCCGGTGATCGAGAACGGATTTTATTACGACTTCTTCCGCAACCAGCCGTTCACGCTGGAGGATCTCCCCGTGATCGAGAAAAAGATGAAGGAGATCATCGCGCGCGACAAACCCTTCACCAAGGAAATCTGGTCGCGCGAGCAAGCAAAAAAAACCTTCCGCGACAAAGGCGAGAATTTCAAAGTCGAGCTGATTGACGCCATTCCGGCCGACCAATCGCTCAAGATTTACAAACAGGGCGACTGGTTCGATCTGTGCCGCGGCCCGCACATGACCTCGACCGGCAAAGTAGGCACCGCTTTCAAGCTGATGAAGGTCGCAGGCGCCTATTGGCGCGGCGACAGCAAGAACCCAATGCTTACCCGCATCTACGGCACGGCCTTCGCCAAGCAGGAAGAGCTCGACGCTTACCTGAAGCAGCTCGAAGAAGCCGAAAAGCGCGACCATCGCCGGCTCGGCCGCGAGATGGACCTGTTTCATTTTCAGGAGGAAGCGCCCGGCTCGGTGTTCTGGCATGCCAAAGGCTGGACCCTGTTCCAGGCGCTGGAGAATTACATCCGCCGCCGCCAGCAGGAATTCGGCTTCGCGGAAGTCAACGCGCCGCAGCTGATGGACTCCGCGCTCTGGGTGGCCTCCGGCCACATGGCGACCTTCCGCGACAGCATGTTCCTGACGCAAGCCCGCGAGGACGACGAACGCGTCTTCGTGGTCAAGCCGATGAACTGCCCCGGCCACATCCAGATTTTCAAGAACGGCCTGAAGTCGTATCGCGATCTGCCGTTCAAGCTCGCCGAATTCGGCAAGGTGCACCGCTTCGAGCCCTCCGGCGCGCTGCACGGGCTGTTGCGCGTGCGCGCCTTCACGCAAGACGACGCGCATATCTTTATCACCGAGGAACAGATCGCCGAGGAATCCCTCAAGGTGAACAACCAGATCCTGTCGATCTACGAGGACTTCGGCTTTTCCGACGTGACCATCAAATTCTCCGACCGCCCCGAGAAGCGCATCGGTGACGACGCAGTATGGGACAAGGCGGAGGCTGCCTTGATGGCCGCGCTCAAGACGTCGGGCCGGCCTTGGACGCTCAATAAAGGCGAAGGCGCCTTCTACGGACCAAAGCTTGAGTACGTATTGCGCGACGCCATCGGCCGCGACTGGCAATGCGGCACCGTACAGGTCGATCTCAACATGCCGGGGCGGCTCGGCGCCTTCTACATCGACGAGCATTCCAACAAAGTGACGCCGGTGATGATCCACCGCGCCATGTTCGGCTCGCTCGAGCGCTTCACCGGCATCCTGATCGAGCACTATGCCGGCCACTTGCCGCTCTGGCTGTCGCCGCTCCAGGCCGTGGTCGCCACCATCACCTCGGACGCCGACGATTACGCGCGTGAGGCGCTCGACCGGGCGCGCCAGCTCGGGCTGCGCGTCGAGGGCGACCTGCGCAACGAGAAGATCAATTACAAAGTGCGCGAGCACTCGCTCGCCAAGGTTCCGGCCATGCTGGTGGTCGGCAAGAACGAAGCGGCCGGCCGCACAGTGTCGGTGCGCCGGCTCGGCCAGGAAAAGCAGGAGGTCATGCCGCTCGGCGCGGCGCTCAACGCGCTGGCCGACGAAGCCGTACCGCCCGATAGGCGGCGCACGAAAGCCTAGCGCCCGCCCGCCGCGCGGATATCCGGTCGTTCGCCGGAAACCGCCGGCGATTGGTCGAGTGCGTCCAGAAAACGCTCAGCCCAAAGGCTGAGATCGTTTTGCACCAGTGCCTTGAAATTCACGGCATGGCGCTGACGCCGCTCGTCGAGCGACATCGACAGCGCCCTATTGATGGCAATGGCAACGCCTTCATGATCGTACGGATTGACCAACAGCGCCGCGGTGCATTCGCGCGCCGAACCGGCAAAGCGCGACAGCACCAGCACGCCGGGATCTTCCGGGTTCTGCGCCGCGACATATTCTTTCGCCACCAGGTTCATGCCGTCGCGCAAGGGCGTCACCAGCCCCACCCGTGCGGCGCGATAGAGCCCGGCGAGCGCCGTGCGGCTGTGCGCCTTGTTGATGTAGCGCACCGGCGTCCACGACGCTTCGCCAAAATTGCCGTTGATGCGTCCGACCACCTCGCCCACCAGCCGCGCAATGTCGGAATATTCGGGAATCCCGCTGCGGCTGTGCGGGGTAATCTGCAGATAGGTGACGTTGTTGTGCCAGTCCGGGAACAGAGTGAGGAAGCGCTCGAACGCGTGCATGCGCTCTGGAATGCCCTTGCTGTAGTCGAGCCGGTCCACGCCGATAATCATGGCGCGGCCGGACAGGCTGCCAAGCACGCCGCGCACGAAGTTAGATTCGATCGCGCGCCGCGCCAGCCGCGCCAGCGGCTCGGTCTCCACGCCGACCGGAAACACGCCAACCCGCACGATGCGACCATCATACTCGAAACTCTCGTTACCGAGGCGCTTGAGATCCGCTTCGTTGGCAAGATAACGGGAGAAATTCGTGGCATCGAGTTCGGTCTGGAAGCCGACCAAGTCGTAATTGCCGAGCGAGGGAATCAGCCGCTCGTGATTGGGCAGCGCAGTGAGAATTTCCGGCGGCGGGAATGGAATGTGGATGAAGAAGCCGATTTTGTTCTTGTGACCGCGCTCGCGCAGCGCCCTGGCGAGCGGAATGAGGTGATAGTCATGCACCCAAATCACGTCGTCCGGACGCAGCAGCTTTTCCAGATTGCTGGCGAAGACGTCATTGACTCGAAAATAGCCGCTAAGATCGCGGCGGGTGAATTCGGCAAGATCGAGCCGGTAATGCAGGATCGGCCACAACACACGATTGGCAAAGCCGTTGTAGAACTCATCGTAGTCGTCTTTGCGCAGAGCGATCGTGGTGTAGGAGACGTGGTCACGTTCGACAGTCTTGGCCGGACCGGGGTCATCCTCGGCCACCCGGCCGCTCCAACCGAACCAGACGCCGCCGTGCTTGCGCAACGCCGGCCGAATAGCGACCTCGAGCCCGCCGGCCCGCGCCCCGCTATCCGGCAAACCCACCCGGTTCGATACTACGACGAGCCGCGCCAATATCGGTCTCCCCAGCTGCGCGACAGCTTGATCGCGGTCGATATCAATCCCGACATCGAATAAGTTTGAGGAAAATTACCCCACAGTTTTCCGGTCAATGGATGCACGTCTTCCGACAGCAGTCCGTAGCAATTACGTAATTTGAGAGCGTCGACGAACATATCGCGTGCCTCATCGCGCCGCCCTGTCTCCCACAATGCATCGATTAGCCAGAACCGGCAAATCAGAAAAGCCGTCTCCGGCAAGCCGAAATCGTCGGCAGCCACATAACGCATAACGTGGAACTCGCGCCGGAGTTCGCGCTCGATCGCAACCACGGTGGAGACAAAGCGCGGATCGTCGGGCGCGATTAGCCCCAGTTCGGCCAGCAGCAAGCAACTGGCGTCCAGATCGTCGCTTCCGAAAGCCGCCGAAAACGCCTTACGCTTGTCGTTCCAACCTTGTTGCAGCACTTGTTTGCCGATGCCGTCAGCGATGCCGGCCCAATACTGGGCGCGGTCGTCCAAGCCCAGGTGCGCCGCGATTGCCTCCAGCCGATGGCAGCCGGCCCAGCACATCGCCGCCGAATACGTGTGCACGCGCTTGCGCCCGCGGTATTCCCATATGCCGGCATCCGGCACGAACGCGAGCTTTGCGGCCTGCTCGCCGAGCGGTTCGATCGCCCGAAACAGCGCGGCATCACCCGGCTTCGGCAGCCGGCGATCGAAGAACATCGGCGTCGCCGCCATGATGATGCTGCCATAGACGTCGTGCTGATCCTGCGCGATCGCTGCATTGCCGATCCGCACCGGTCCGTCGCCGTTATAGCCAGCGAGCGCCTCGGCGGTGCGTTCCTCCAGCAGATCGGTGTGCACCACGCCGTAGAGCGGTTTGAGTCCGTCGGCGCGCCCGGCGGCCACGCTCAGGATATAGGAGATGAAATCCTCCATCGTGCGCGTCGCACCGATGCGGTTGAGCGCCCGCACCACGAAAAACGCATCGCGCATCCAGCAATAACGGTAATCCCAATTGCGTCCGGAGCCCGCGCCCTCCGGGATCGAGGTGGTGAGTGCGGCGACGATCGCGCCGGTATCCTCGAAACTGCACAGCTTGAGCGTGATCGCGGCGCGGATAATCTCGTCCTGCCAGTCGATCGAGAAGGCGAGCCGCCGCACCCATTCCATCCAATAGTCGCGGGTGCGGTCGGAAAACTCCCGGCAGGTGCTCTCGAGCGTACCTTCGAACGGTTCGTCCACGCCGAACACCATGTGCACGGGGCGCGTCAGCACGAAGGACGCCTCGTTCTCAACATACGAAAGCGGCGCATCGGTGGTCAGCCGCACCGGCACGTCGTCGCGCCAGTAGCGGATATGGTTGCTGCCGGATGAGCGCAACGTGACCGGCACGCCGTAGCGATGCGTGGTGCGGAAACGGATGGTGATGCGCGGCATGCCGCTGATCGGCTCGACGATACGAATGAACTGCGGCGGACGGAAGACGCGGCCATAATTTGTAAAGCGTGGCGCAAAATCGGTGATGCGCAGCGCGCCGCCATGACCGTCGGTGAGTTCGGTCACCACAATGGCGGTGTTGCGCATGTACTCCGAGCGGGCCTCGACTTGTCCGTCGAGTACCACGTCGGTGAAGCCTTTGTCCTCCTTGCCGGCGATCAGCCGGCAGAACACCGGGTCGCCGTCATAGCGCGGCAGACACCACCACACGATGCGCCCGGTCGGCTCGACCAGCGCGGCCGTGCGGCCATTGCCGATGACCGCGAGATCGAGATGGCTCTCGCTCATGATGCGCGCGCCCGGCCGGCCGACAGTCTCTGCAGGGCGCGCCGCACGTCCGCGGGCGAATTGAACGTTCCGCTTAGACCGTCGAACCGCCGCCCGACCGAAAAGCCCTTGCCGCCGAATGCCGGCAACATCGCGAAAACCAATTCATCCGTGACGTCGTCGCCGATGAACACCGGCATGCGTCCGACAAAAGGCGGATGGCTCATCAGCACGCGCACGCCGTCGCCTTTGCTGACATTGGGCCGCTTTACTTCGAGCATTGAGTTGCCCGGCAGCACTTCGGTCGCTTCGCCTGGAAACGCCGCGCGGCCGGCCGCGATATGCGCCCGCACGCGGTCTTCTTGTTGCGGCGCTTGGCGATAGTGCAACGCCAGCGAATAGCCTTTGTCTTCGACAATGACGCCCGAGTCCGGCGTCGCGGCATCCGCGAGATTGCGCCGAAGTTCGTCCGGCAGCGGTGCCGCCGAGCGGATGACGTCACCGCCGCGCACGCGCATTTCAGCGCCATGCCCGCCAATGGCCGGCAGCTTAAGCGGCACGAACAATAAATCGAGATCGCCGATCGGGCGCCCGCTCACCAGAGCCAGCGCACCGCCGGCTAGCTCCGCAAGCCGTGCCAGCGAATCCCGCAATCCGTCGGAAACATGGACCTCGCGCGGCGAAGGGCCAAAATCGATCATCGTGCCATCGACATCAAGCAGCAACGCAATCGATTTAACATCGAGTTCCGCGAAAATGTCAGTGGCTGCGTCGTTCGCAATGGGTTGCGTTACCATATACCTTACAACAGTAGTTTCTGCGGAATGTTCCGCCGTTATCGCGCCAGAACCTCGACGTCGCCATCAACGCCGGTGACAACCTTAAATTCGCGCTCGTATACTTTGCCTTCATTGCGCGCAATGGCACGATATTCGCCTTCGGCCAAAATCACGCGCGGAAAAGCACCGATCAATTCCTTGATCACGTCGCCGCCGGGCGTGAGCACCGACCAGGCGGTATTGGCGAGCGCCTCGCCGCCCTTATCCGCCACCAGCTTGAGCGTGATGGCGGCGGCGCGGTGGGTGACGGTGATGTCGGTGAGCTTGCCGGCCTGCACGCGGATGTCGGAGCGCACCAACGAATTGGCGTCGCCGTAGTTCGACACGATGTAATAGGTGCCCTCGGGCACCACCACCACGTTGCCGGTCATCACGTGTTCGGCGATCGGCCGCCGGTCGCCCGCCTCGAACTGACTGCCTCTGTAAACGTCGAACGAAACCTGTCCGGCCGGAATGCGCACATCGCCGACTTTACCCTCCAGCCGCAAAGCGCCGGCCGGCAGGTCGAAATCTTCGCGCACGGTCGGCCCGTTCAAGGTCACCGGCTTGACTGCCGTGGCTAGGCCGAAGCCGACATGAACGATATAGGCGCCGGCTGGCAGCACCAAAGTGGGCGACGGTGAACTGTCTTCCTTGATCAGACGGAAATTCCCGGCGGCATCCGCCCTTGCGGCATAGACGCGCCAGGTAAGGCCACCGCCGATTGGACCGGCATCCTTGCCGAAGCGCGCGCTGAGCGATAGCGCCACCTGCCCGGCCGGCACCATGGGGGGCGAAGCGGGCGCTGTCGCGCCCGGCGCGTTGAGCGGCCATTCCGGCTGCGGCGACAATACGCTGGGAGAGCCGAGCAGGTCGCCGCGCGCAGCGGGCGCCGTCTGCAGCAATCCGTTTGTCGGGGTCCCTGAAAATAGCGAATTCTGCCCAGCGCCTTGCGCCAAGGCCGGGTGGGAGGCGAGCAAAGTCAGAACGATCGCGAGCACAGGCCACAGCCAGGCGCGGGCGGCGATTGCAGAAGCACGGCGCATGGTGAGCTTTTCCGTCCAAATCGCGGCGATTTCAAGCCACTAGGCCGGTTTGTATCACCGGATATGCCATGCTAGGCGCAAGCGCTATTTCCAGGGAAACCAAATGCCCGACGCCTTGCAGCTTTTGAAAACCCGCCGTTCGGTCAAGCCGATGGAATTGACCGGCCCCGGCCCGTCCAAAGATGAGATCGCCACCCTCCTTTCCATCGCATCGCGGGTGCCCGACCACGGCAAGCTCGCGCCCTGGCGCTTCATCGTGTTCGAAGGCCCGGCACGCGAAGCCGCGGGCGAAGCGATCGCCGCAGCCTTCACCGCCGGACGCGCCGACGCCACGGCCGAGCAGATCGAATTCGAGCGCAAGCGGCTGGCGCGCGCGCCGCTGGTGATTGCAGTGGTGAGCCGTGCCGGCCCGCATGTCAAAATTCCAGAATGGGAGCAGCAATTGTCAGCAGGCGCGTCCGCCATGAGCCTCGTGGTCGCCGCTCATGCCATGGGCTACGCCGCGAGTTGGATCACCGAGTGGTACGCCTATGACCGGCACGTGCTGGATAAACTCGGCGTCGCATCGAACGAACGGCTTGCAGGTTTCGTTCACATCGGCCGCGCCGCGAAGCCGCCCGAGGATCGCGATCGCCCGCCGCTTGACGCGATCGTCAGCTACTTCGGCACCGAGGATGGTCCGAGGAAGTGATGTTCTACGAGCCGGACAAGCGCGATAAACACGTGCTGCCACACGATCCGTTCAAGGCCATCGTCGCGCCCCGCCCGATTGGCTGGATTACCTCGATGAGCTTGAAAGGCGAAGTGAATCTCGCGCCCTACTCCTACTTCAATGGCGTCAATAGCCGGGCCAATCTGCTGATGTTCGCCAGCGAAGGCGTCAAGGATTCGGTGAGCTTCATCCAAGAAACCGGCGAATTCGTTTGCAACCTCGCCACTTGGGATTTGCGCGAAGCGATGAACATTACCTCGGCGCCACTGGCGCGCGGCATCAACGAGATGGAACGCGCCGGTCTCGAGCCTGCGCCGTCGCGGCTGGTCAAGCCGCCGCGCGTGAAGGCCTCGCCCTGCGCGCTCGAATGCAGACTGGTGAAAATCATCCCGCTGGAAGCCGCCGACGGCAAGCCGGTCGATGGACACGTTGTACTGGGCCAGGTGATCGGCGTGCATATCGACGACCGCTTTATTGTCGATGGCTTGCTCGATACCGCCGCCATGAAGCCGATTGCCCGCTGCGGCTACGACCAATATGCCGTGGTCGAAAGCGTGTTTTCCATGCAGCGGCCGGTGAACTGAATGGCCGCCGCGGACATTTACCTATATGTAATTCCGCGAGCGCAGGCTCACTGTCACGTTTCGGTCACAAGGCTCCGCCAGCAGTTTTCACCATATCGGCCGCATTCGCTTGTCCGTCGGCAGGCCCGATCGGAAAATCGGAGGACGGGGAGAAATCAGGTGTTCGAAGGTTTATTCGGGCGCGTCCGCAACGGCGACCGCAACGCGGAAGCCACGACCGCTCCTGTAGAGCCCGAGGTCAAACGGCCAAGCATTGCGCTCGCGCTTGGCGGCGGAGCCGCGCGTGGCTTCGCGCATATCGGCGTGATGCGTACCCTTGCGGCGCACGGCATCGTCCCCGACATCATTGTCGGCACGTCGATCGGCGCGGTGGTCGGCGGTTGTTACGCAGCCAAGCAGCTCGACGGCTTCGAATCTTGGGCGCGTTCGCTGACCGTGCGCGGCATCCTGGGATACCTGGATATCAGCCTGTCCGGCTCCGGCCTGATCCGCGGCGGTCATCTCGTGGCACGACTCGAGGAAGCGCTCGACGACACGCGCATTGAAAATCTGCCTATACGCTTTGCCGCCATCGCCACCGAATTCAATACCGGACACGAAGTCTGGCTGACGCGCGGCCGACTGGTCGATGCACTGCGCGCTTCTTATGCGCTGCCCGGCATTTTTCCGCCTGCGCAAATCGGAGGCCGCTGGCTGGTCGATGGCGCGCTGGTCAATCCGGTGCCGGTGTCGGCGGCGCGCGCGCTCGATGCTAGACTGGTGATCGCGGTCAATCTCAACGCCGATCTGTTCGGGCGCGGCACCATCATCGCCAATCACGGGTCGGATGACGGCCAAGCGGCTGACCCCGAGCCGTCCAAACCAAGCGGCTTACGCGGCCT
>CAVPOR010000008.1:0-244898 GCA_963707095.1 uncultured Alphaproteobacteria bacterium | reverse complement strand
GATGACCGCCAGCAAGAAGGGCGTGAGCGCCCATCAGGTCCATCGCATGTTGGGCATCAGCTACAAGTCAACGTGGTTCATGATGCATCGCTTTCGTGAAGCGATGCGCACAGGCGGCCTAGAGCCGCTTGGCGGCAAGGGGAAGGTCGTAGAGGCCGACGAAACCTATTTCGGTAAAGCCGAGACCATGCACGTCTCTAAGCCGCGCAAGGGCCGTCCCTACACGAAGAAAGGCCACTACATGAACAACCGCCCGATCCTCGCGCTAGTTGAGCGTGGCGGTAACGTTCGCACTTTCCATGTCGCCGTGGCCATCAGGCAACGGTTTGCCTAATCGTCCGCGAGAATGTGGATAGCGAAACCAAGATGCACACGGACGAAAGCAACCTTTACAGCAAGCCGCGATGGGCGTTCTTCGCCATCGTCGCGTGAAACATACTGCTGGCGAATACGTGCGCGGCGATGTCACCACCAACACGGTCGAAAGCTACTTTTCAATTTTCAAGCGCGGGATGCGCGGCACCTATCAGCATTGCGCCGAAAAGCATCTGCATCGCTATCTTGCCGAGTTCGATTTCCGCCACAACAACCGCATTGCGTTGGGCGTCAACGACACCATGCGCGCCGAGACATTGGCCGCAGGTATCGTTGGAAAGCGCCTGACATATCGACGGCCTAACCAAGCCGGAATTTAAGCACCACGCCGCGCGTTTCAAGCGCTGGCGTAAGAAGGTTTGGAAGCCAAAACCGCAATGCGTTCGCTATTGGCAGTCGCGTAAGCCGGTTTAGTCGCACACTTATCAACCGGCTAAATCGCAGAAACTTGCAACCGTTCGTAGATTCACTGCCCGATTCAGAATTGGTGGAGGGCGAGTGTTCAGGCTCGCACCTCCGCTACACCTCACGGCTTTTAGCGGAGCCGACGTGAGGCGTCTTTCGTCACTTATGGCTCCCGTCACAGCAAGGAGCCTGCACCGTGTTCGAAAGCGCGCCCATCGAATTTGAGTGCCCCCAGTGCACTCACAAGATTTAAAAAACAATCGGTTGGCTGACATCGCACAAAGAGATGATTTGCGACGGGTGTGGTGTCACGATCAACCTCAATACGAACGATCTGTCCGCTGGCATGAAGAAGATCGATGACGCGTTCGACAGCATCCCGAAGGAGATCAACATACGGCTTTGAGACAACCATATTCTTCCCATTTCACGTGAGCATTCATATCAATTTCTATTTCAGAAAAAGGAGGGGCCGAAATGTTTATGATCAAAAACAATCACAATGGGGACAAATGGCGAAGTGGCAAATACGGCGACGGTTTCCGTAGGAAAATTTAAAGTTAGAAATGAAGCTGTCACTTTCCTAAATAAATTGGTTGAGCGCCACAAACCTGATGCAGGGTATGAAGATGAACATGATTATTGGTGGTTGAGAAAATAAACTCGTAACACGATATACAATTGGCACTTAGATAAGCATGTGCGAATTTTTCAAAATCTTTGCTGGTCCTATCGCCACCATCATTGCATCAATGGCTGCAGTTTTTGTGACCGTCTGTTTTAATAAACGGCAAACAAGAATTGCAGAAGCCCAAAAGGATATTGCCTTAGATAAACTGAAGCATGATCTTTTTAACGACAGGTACGAGGTATACAAAGCAGCCAAAGATTTATTGAAATGCGCAGCAAACTACAGCTTTGAAAGAATACCGGCGGAAAAGATTATTGAGATGAAAGTAAAACTCGATGAAGCGCGTTTCTTTTTCCGCCTAAAATACAAGATCTAGCTCATGAAATAGAGACGGTATGTGAATTTGTAATGCACCAAATAGACACGCGCGCGCGGTCCAAAATCCGAACGACACAGCCGCATGGGTTGCATCGGGTGATCGACTTGCACAAAGCGAGGTCAGCCTCAGAAGCCTGTATGGCAGTTTGCCGGAACGCTTTGAAAACGATTTACGATTTGAACAGCTAACGCGTGACCCAAATTAAGTTGGTTTGGTCCCACGTTTTTTAGATTTCCGCTTCACTTTCGTCCGATGTTGCGGCGGACTCTTCGCCACTACCTTCACGGCACGCTCGAAGCGCGACCATGCATCAGGCTCAAACTCTAATTTATCTTTACGTGAAGTTTTTTTGGAGGCTGACATGACTGATTTAAATTCAGACCCATGGATCAAACAAAACTCTCAGATTCAAGCCGAAAAGATACATGCCATTGGCGTGATAAGTTTTCAATGGAACCAGTGCGAATTTTGGCTCTTTCAGCTTTTTTGTCACGTCTCAGGACTGCATGAGCAAACAGCATGGGCGCTCATATTTGATCTTGGCGACGTGGCCATTTGCACTCGGATCAGCACGCTAATGGAATTATCCAAATTACCGAAGACTAGCGGCGCCTTGATTGAAAATGCGCTGAAATTTTATGATCTATGCCGACAAAACAGAAATTCAGTTGTCCACGCATGGACCCGAGGCAGTGCGGTTCACATCAAGCTAGCTCGCAAGAGCAAAAAACCGGATGAAATGGAGCCGTCGGCGTTTCCGTGCGAACTAGAGGACATCCGCCGGGTTGCCGAAGAAGTTCAAGGGCTCAGTGGCCGTCTTTGGATTTTGGTATGCCTGTTTCTGAGGGCAGCATGGCGACAGGGAAAACATCGCTAAAAACACTGCTTTTGCCTGAGCTTCTTTGGAAGCCTCCCCAGCAAGATTTCACAAGACCGAGACGCCAGCCTTGACCATCTCGGGGGTGACTATAACCCCTTGATCTGACTCGCCGTTTTTGGTCTGCTTTGTCAAGGTTATAATGCTCATTATAGTCAATTCATCCGGTTCACCGAGGGCGCTGTCATGAGGCGTCGTGCTGGCGGGATCGGATGCGGCGCCCGCGGGCAGGAGACGAACGCTCCTCCTGCACCCGGGCGGCGCCGGGGCTCCGCCCGGGGTCACTAGGGACCCCTGCCAGGAGCTGGCTGACGGCGGGCCGTTGAGGCTTGCCCGAGGCTCGGAAGGAGCGGTTGACCCGAAAGGCGCCGCGAGCTTCGAGCCGGAGGCAGGGCGAAACGGACCCCGAAAGCGCGGCCCGGCGCTGTAAGTGAAGATGCCGCGATGGCGCGCCGAGAGGCGCCACACCTTCGATGAGAAGGTGTGACTTGAACTGCATGACGCGCCGCTTGGCGCGCCATCCCCTCGACTTGTTCGAGGGACGGAAGAGGGAATACGGCGTGTCCCGCGCCGCAAAGAATAGGGATGGCGGAGCGTTGGCTATCTCCGCCTCATCCTGAGGAGCCGCGCGCAGCGCGGCGTCTCGAAGGATGTGGCGGCCCGGGCCTCATGGTTCGAGACGCGGCCTTCGGCCGCTCCTCACCATGAGGAGACAAGATGACGCATTGGCTGTTTGAAAACTGAATTGGACGATCGATCTAATGCGCCTCGACGTGCGCTTCCTTGATCACGTCGCCCCAGACCTGCGTTTCCTTGGCGATGAAGGCCTTGGCCTGCGCGGGCGTGCCGCCGGCAACGTGCAGGTTGATCTTGTTGAAGTGATCCTGCGCTTCCGGGCTCGCAAGCACGGCATTGATCGCCTTGCTGAGTTTGGCGACGATCGCCGGCGGCGTTTTCGGCGGCGCGGCGATGGCGTTCCAGGTGCCGGACTCGAATCCCTTGAACGCCGGCTTCATCGAGCGTCGGGATATTGGGCAGGCTCGGAATGCGCGCGGTGGTCGCCACCGCCAGAATGTGCGCCTTGCCGGCCTCGTGCAATTTGATTGCCGAGGCCAGCTCCATGAAGATCATGTCGACATGGCTGGCGATCAGGTCGTTGAGCGCCGGCGCGGTGCCCTTGTAGGGCACGTGCACAAGCTTGGTGCCGGTCATTTTCTCGAACAGCGCGGCGGACAGATGCGAGGTGGTGCCGATGCCTTGCGAGGCATAATTGATCTTGCCGGGATTGGCCTTGGCGTAGGCGATGAATTCCTGCGCGGTCTTGGCGGGGAAATCCGGCCGCACCAGCAGCACATTGGCGATCGAGGTCATGATCGTGACCGGCTCGAATTTGGCCGGATCGAAAGCCATGTGCTTGTAGAGCAGCGGATTGACGGTGAGCGGCGACGGCTGCGCCGCGAGCAGCGTGTAGCCGTCGGGCTCGGCGGTGAATACGGCCTCGGCGCCGATATTGCCGCCGGCGCCGCCGCGGTTTTCCACCACCACCGGCTGGCCGAGCTGCTTTTGCAGCCCGTTGGCGACGATGCGCGTGACGGTATCGACGCCGCCGCCGGCCGGCACGCAGACGATGATCCTGATCGGCCGGTTGGGATAATTCGCCGCGGCGTCTTGTGCCCAAGCTTGCGCCGCGGCGCCGGACGCGAACAGGAGCGCCGAAATCAAGGCCAGAACAATGCGCACATTCGCTCCTTACGCGACGCTCGCCAGCTTTTGCGCCGGCAGTTTGAGATTGAACAGGCGCATCGCATTGCCGCCGAGAATATTGCGCTTGGCCTGTTCGTTCAGGAACGGCAGGTCGTAGATGGTCGAGGGCAGATCGAAATCCCAATGCGGATAATCGGATGCATAGAGCAACTGGGTTTCCGCCTTGACCATGCGGAAGTTGTTCTCCAGCGCCGCCATGTCGGTCATTTCCATCGGCTGCGAGGAAAAGAACATGTCGCGCATATAGTCGCTCGGCAGCTTCTTGAGCGCCGGCGCCTCCGACGAGCGCATCATGTATTCGTTGTCGAAGCGCTGCATCATGAACGGCACCCAGGCCAGCCCGCTCTCGACCCACAGCACTTTCAGTTTCGGAAACCGCTCCGGCAGGCCGTTGGTGATCCAGTTGGCGAGATGCACCATGTTGTAGAACACGAAGCCGAGGGCATGCACCGAAATGAACTGTTCATCATGCCGACGGTCTGGTCGTTCCAGTTGTAGCCGGCGTGAAACGCCAGCGGCAGGCCCATCTCCTCCATCAGCGCGTAGGTCTTCATGTAGGAATTGTGATGCACCGGGCGGTAGCGCGCCGAGGTCACCATGAAGCCGACCACGCCTTTGGTCTGGCCGAATTCCTGCACCATGCGGTAGGCCGCGTCGGCGTCGTTGAACGGCAGATAAAGCATCGAACGGATGCGCGGCTCGTGCGCCAGCACGCGCTCGGTCAGCCAGCGGTTATAGGCGCGCGCCAGCGCCACCTCGACCTCGACTTGCGGGTGCAGGCCGAGTTGCAGCATCGGGGTCGGAAACATCACCGCGACGTCGATGCCGATGGCGTCCATCCAGCGCCGGGTCAGCGCGATGTCGCGCTGCTGGCCGGGCTCGGTTTTTTCCATGCCGCGCGTGGCGTAGCGCATGACGCGGCCGCCCATGTCCTGATAGCCGACGCCGGCCGGCAGCATGCCGACGCTCTTGGCATTGGCCTGCCGCGCGCTTTTGGCGAGCTGCTGCAATACCGGATCGTCCATGTATTCGAGGATTTCGCCGATCGCTTCGCTTTCGTAGTGATGCGAGTTGACGTCGACGATCGGAAAATTCTTGTAGCCGCGCTCGATGGCCTGCTGCGAGGCGTGCGCCAGCAGCTTGGCGGTGTCGAATTCCTCGACCTCCATGCGGCGAAAATCGGAGAGCGGCAGCTCCATTATTGTTTCCCCGACCAAGCCTGCCACATGCCGAGCTCGAACACCTGCAGGTTCACCGCCTTGAGCATGGCGGTTACCGTCACCATCACTTCGGTCGCGGTCATCTGCGCGTCGGACGGAAACGCCGGCAGCGCACCGTCGCTTTCCGCCGCGCGCGCGGCGTAGCTGCGCACCGCCTGCGCCAGCGCGCTTTGAATTTCGGCGTCGCTCGGCTGCTTGGCCGCGCGGACGATGGTTTCAGCCTGCGACGACATAGATATCCTCCCCGCGCTTGACCACCTCGAAGCTTTTGAGCTTGAGCTTGCGGTCGGCGGCGCATTCGCCGGTCTTGAGATCGTATTCGTAGCCGTGCCAGGGGCAGACGAAGTGGATTTCCTGATCGGAAAACCGCTGGCCGTGCCAGGTGCGGTCGGGCCCGATCACGTCCTCGACCTTGTGCATCATGATGCCTTCGCAGGCCGGCCCGCCCTGGTGCACGCACAGGTTCTCGTAGGCGTAGAACTGGCCCTGCCAATGGAACACGCCGATTTCGCGCCCGCCGTGGCTGACGATGCGGCGCTCGCCGTCGGGAAACTGCGAGGCTTTGGCGACGAAAACATCCGGCATGTGACGCGGCTCCAGGCCGTTGAACTGATGGAAAAGTATGGCACCGAACCGCCTTCGCGGAAACTAGGGGCAGGGTTGCGCTCTGCCGCATTGTCGCGGGCACGCGCTTCAAGCATGGTCCGCCCGCAGCCTTGAGGAGCGCCGGTGGAGTCAACGTCAATACTCATCGCGACCGCCGGCGCCTATATGCTGGCGGGCTTCGTCAAAGGCGTCATCGGCCTCGGCCTGCCGACGGTGGCGATCGGCATGCTCGGGCTGATGATGACGCCGGCGCAGGCGGCGGCGATTTTGCTGGTGCCGTCGCTGGTCACCAATGTCTGGCAGGGCGTGTCGGGCGGCGAATTGCTCGCGCTGGCGCGGCGGTTATGGCCGATGCTGGTCGGCATTTGCCTGGGCACCTGGCTCGGCGCCTGGTTGCTGCCGGGCGGCGGCAGCACCGGGGCGACGGTCTGGCTGGGCGCGGCGCTGGCGATCTATGCCGCGTTCGGTCTGTTCAAGGTGCATTTCTCGGTGCCGCCGCGCGCGGAAGTCTGGGCCGGATTGCTGATCGGCGTCGCGAACGGCGCGATCTCGGTGGCGACCGGGATCTTTGCGCTGGGAGCGCCCTATATCCAGGCGCTGACGATGGAGCGCGACCGCATGGTGCAGGCGCTCGGCCTGTCGTTCTCGGTTTCGACCATCGCGCTCGCCGTGGCGCTGGCGCATGGCGGCGTGATGACGCCCGCGATGATCTGGCCCTCACTGGTGGCTCTCGTCGCCGCGCTCATCGGCATGGTGCTGGGGCAATTGGTGCGCGGCCGGATTCGTGCCGAAACCTTCCGGATGTGCTTTTTTATCGGCCTGTTGCTGCTTGGCGCCCATCTGGCATTGCGCGGGCTGTTGTGATCGAGTTGGCGGTCGAGCGGAGAGCGAGATGCCACATATCAGCGCGCGCGATGGCGCGCGATTGTATTACGAGGAGGCGGGCGAGGGCAATCCGTCGTCTTCGTGCATGAATATGCCGGCGACTGGCGCACCTGGGAGCCGCAGATGCGGTTCTTTTCGCGCTCCCACCGCTGCGTCACCTATAGCCAGCGCGGCTATCCGCCTTCCGACATGCCGGACGATCCGGCGAAATACAGCCAGAACCATTTTCCGCGACGATGTCATCGCGGTGATGGACGCGCTCAAAATCGGCAAGGCCCATGTCGTCGGTCATTCGATGGGCGCATCGACCGCGCTGCATGTCGGCATTCATTATCCCAATCGCTGCCTCTCGGTGACGGCCGCCGGCTGCGGCTACGGTTCGAGCCCCGATCCGAAAGTCGTCGAGGAGGCGCGCGCCGCCTCGCGCGAGACCGGCAAGATGTTCGCGGCCGAGACCATGGCGGTGGCGGCGGCGCGCTATGGCGACGGCCCGACGCGCCAGGCCCACAAGAACAAGGATCCGCGCGGCTACGCGCAATTCATTCAGATGCTGAGCGAACATTCTTCGCTGGGCCATTCGCTGGTGATGCTCAATCTGCAAGCCAAACGCCCGACGCTGTGGGAGATGGAAGCGGAGTTGAAGAAGTTTTCGGTGCCGCTGCTGGTGCTGGTCGGCGACGAGGACGAATGGTGCGTCGACGCCAGCGTCTATCTGCGGCGCACGGTGCCGACGGCGGGGCTCTGTATCATTCCGCGCTCCGGCCATACCATCACCAGCGAGGAGCCGGCCGCCTTCAACGCCGCGCTGGCCGACCTGATCGCCGCGTCCGAAGCCGGCCGCTGGCTGGCGCATAAAAAGTACAATAGGGGGAGAACGATTGCGATGGATCTCAAGCTCAAGGGCAAGACCGCGCTGGTGACCGGCGGCAGCGAAGGCATCGGCAAGGGCATCGCGCTGGCGCTGGCCAAGGAAGGCGTCGATGTCGCCATCTGCGCGCGCCGCAAGGAGCCGCTTGAAAAAACGGCAAATGAGATCGCCAAGGAAACCGGCCGCAAGATCGTCGCCATCGCCGCCGATCTGCGCAAGGACGCCGACGCCAAGAATTTCATCGAGCAGGGCGCCAAGGCGCTCGGCCGCATCGACATCATGGTCAACAATGCCGGCTCGGCGGCCGGCGGCGTCATCGAACATCTCACCGAGGACGATTGGGAAAAAGGCCTCCAGCTCAAATTCATGGGCTACGTGCGCTGCCTGCGCTACGCGCTGCCGATCATGGTCAAGCAAGGCGGCGGCCGCGTGGTGAACCTGATCGGCAATGACGGCGTGAAGCCGTCTTATTGGGAAATCTGCCCGGGCGCCGCCAATGCCGCCGGGCAGAACCTCACGCTCTCGCTCGCCGGGCAATATGGCCGCGACAATGTCAGCTTCGTCGCCGTCAATCCGGGGCCGGTGCGCACCGAGCGCTGGGCAGGCCTGGTGGATGCCATGGCGCGCGACATGAAAATCCCGCGCGCGGAAGCCGACAAGCTCGCGCCGGCCTCGATCCCCATGGGCCGCATCGCCGAGGTCGAAGAGGTGGCCAATCTCGTGGTCATGCTGGCCTCGCCGCTGATGAGCATGGTCAACGGCAGCATGATCGAAATCGACGGCGGCCAGGACAAGGCGCTGATGGACCGCTACCGCGACCGTCCGAAAGCCTGAGACGCCTAACCGACGGTCAACCGCGAAGGAGATGCCGGTGTTCAAAGTAGGCGAAGCCACCATCACGCGCGTCGAGGAAACCAACGTCCCCAGCTACAAGCTGCGCGATGTTTTCACCGAGATGACGGATGCGCAATTTAACGAGCACAAGCATTGGCTGGCGCCGCATCACTACGATGCCGAGAGCGGGAGCATCCGGCTCGCCGTCCATAGCTGGCTGTTGAAGGTCGGCGGCAAGACCATCCTCATCGACTTATGCTGCGGCAACAACAAGAACAAGCCGGGCCGTCCGTTCTGGCACATGCTTAACGAGCCTTATCTGGAGCGGCTGGCCGCTGCCGGCGCGCGGCCCGAGGACATCGACCTCGTCATGTGCACGCATCTGCACCACGATCATGTCGGCTGGAATACGATGCAGCGCGACGGCAAGTGGGTGCCGACTTTTCCCAATGCGCGCTACGTCTTCTCCAAGCCCGACGTCGATTATTTCTCCAAGCTCGATGCCGATCCCAAAGAGGGCCCGGCGGAACTGGGCACCTTCCGTGAATGCGTGGTGCCCATCCTCGAATACGGCAAGGCCGATCTGGTCAGCGGCGGGCCCTACCGGCTCAACGACTTCATCGAGATCGATTCGGCGCCCGGCCATTCGCCCGGCCATGTGTTTTTTAAGCTCGAAAGCAAAGGCGCGCGCGGCGTTTTCATCGGCGACATCTGGCATCACCTGCTGCAGGTCTATTATCCCGACTGGAATTTCCCGAAAAATTCCGACGCGGCGCAGGCCCGTGTCAGCCGGCGCAAGGTGCTCGACTATTGCGCCTCAAGCGGCGCGCTGGTGATGCCCGGCCATGTCGGCGCGCCGTTCGCCGGCCGCGTCGAGAAAACCGCGGACGGCTACCGGCCCGACTTCAAGGCTTGATCAGAAATCGTAGAGCTCAGCCGGATTGTCGGCTGAGCATTTTCCGCCGCGCCGTCTCGTCGGGCACCCAGTCCAGAAGCATGTCGAGCAGCACCGCGTCGTCCGGCACCGCGACACCGGGCGTCGGATGCGGCCAATTGCTCGCCCACAGCATGCGCTCGGGCGCGGCCTTGGCCAGCGTCTTGGCCATCTGGCCGACGTCGTCATAGAACGGCGGCCCGGCCTTCGACGTCTCATAAGGCGCCGACAATTTGGCCCAGGTGCGGCCCTTGTCGAGCAGGTGCAGGATTGTGCGCATGCCGGGATGATCGACCGGCACCGGCTCGAGAAATTTTCCGACGTGATCGATGATCAGCCGGCTGGTCAACCGGCCGAGCAACGCCTCATGGTCGGCGAGATGGCGGCCATCCATTTGGAACACCACGTGCCAGCCGAACGGCGCCACGCGCGCCGACATGGTTTCGAGAATCTCCAAGGGCAGCGGCGCGCCCGCCAGCATGAAAAACCGGATGCCGCGAATGCCCAGTTTGGTCAGCCGTTCCAGTTCGGCGTCGCTGACGGTTTCATCGACCACGGCGATGCCGCGTGCGCTCGGCCCGATCGCCGCCATGGCTTCGAGCGTGCAGCGGTTATCCTTGCCATAGGCCGACGGCTGCACGATCACCGTGCGTTCGATGCCGAGCCGCGCGCGCATTTTCAGGTAATCGGCGAACGGAAGCATCGGGCGCCAGGATCTTGGCGGTCGCCGCTTTCGGAAAGCGGTGATCGTAGATGTGCATGTGCGTGTCGCAGGCGCCGGGCGGCGCCTTGAGCTTCGGCTTGAGCTCGGTACTGGCAGGCGGCATTGCGGTTGCATCCGTTGCTTTCAGGGCGGGCAGATATAGCCGGCCCGCTCGGGCTTTTGAAGCAGCCGACCGATTCCGGCAGCAGCAGTTTCGGAAGATAAAGCACGACATCCGGGAAACAGCACCGTGAAAGCGATCGTGACGAAAAACACCACGTAGATCGGCAGCGACGCATACATCGCGCGACTGAATGCAACGCCGACGAATTTCGAGGCCACCAGCAACGACAGTCCGTAGGGCGGCGTGATCAGCCCGAACACCAGCGTCGTGATGATCACCACGCCCATGTGCAGCGGCTTGATATTGCCGAGCTCGTTGAGCTTGATGATGATCGGCATGAAGATGATGATGGCCGGCACCGCGTCCATGAAATCGCCGATGACGATGAACAACAGCACCAGCAGCAACATGATGATGCGGCCGTCATGGCCGGCGACAATCTCGATCCAGCCGGAAACGATATCGGGGCCGCGCAGATAGGCGAGCATCCAGCCGAAGGCGGACGCGGCAGCCACCAGCGCCAGCGGGATGGAATAGAGCAGGCCGGTATAGACGAAGTCGCGCGGCAAATGGCGGATATGGGAGGGTGACAGCAGCGGTACCAGCACGACCAGGATATAGACCGACGCCACCATGCCGGCTTCGGTCGGCGTGAACCAGCCGGTCAGGATGCCGCCCATGATGATCAGCGGAATCATCAGCGGCAATACCGAGGCCCGCGCCGCGTCGGCGAATTCGCACAGACGAGGCGCGCGGTTTCTTCAATGCCGACCGGGCCGAAGAAATGCGAATAGATCATCAGCCCGATGCCGACCAGGATGCCCGGCAGCGATGCCGGCAAGGAACAGTCCGCCGATCGAGACATTGCCGGTGGCGCCATAGACCACCGCCATGATGCTGGGCGGTATGAGATTGGCCATGGTCGAGGCGCAAGCGATCAGCGCGGCGGTGAAGGCGCGGTCATAGCCCTCTTTGGTCATCTCCGGCGCCACGGTGCGGCTGAGCACCGCGACATCGGCGGTGGAGGAGCCGGAAATGCCGGCAAAAAACATGCTGAACAGCGTGACGACCTGCGCCAGGCCGCCGCGCATATGCCCGACCATGGTCTGCGCCAGCGCGGATCATCCGGTTGGTGACGTTGGCCGACGTCATCAACTCGCCGACCAGCAGGAAGAACGGCACCGCCAGCAGGATTTCGGAATCGATGCCGTGAAACATCTGCCCGATCATCGATTGCATGCTGATCGGCGTGAGCATGCAGGCGGTCAGCACGCCCGCCATCAACGCGAAGGCGACCGGCACGCCCATGTAGCCGAAGACCAGGAACAGGGCCGTCATGAGCAGGAGGATCGCGCCGTTGCTCATTTCACGATCCCCGCGAAATCGTCGGCGTCTTCCGGCCCCTCGAAACCTTTGCGCCAGCCGTTGACCATTTGCTCGATGCAAAACAGCACGATCAACGCGCCCGCCAGCGGCACGCTCGCGGTATAAGTTGCAAGCGGGATCAGCGAGGGCGCGCGAAAGCTACCGAGGTCGTTCATGAAATTCTGGATGCCGAACACCAGCATCGCCAGCGCAACCGCCAGAATGATCACGCGGTTGAAAACTTCCATGAAAGTGCGTTTCGGCCCGCTCATGCGCTTGGTGATTTCGACGAGATTGAGATGATCGATGCGGCGCGTCGCCACCGCCATGCCGATGAAGATGCCCCAGGCGAAGAAGCCGGTGGTTACCAGTTGCAGCCAGAGAAACGGGACGCCGAGTTGGCGCGTTACGACGTCGAGAAAGACCGAGGACGTAAATCCCGCGATCGATATTCCGCAGAACACCATCAGCACGTGCTCGAGCGGGTCCAGCGCCTTCCATTTCAGATGGCGATGGCGTGCGATCACCAGCGGTTGCTTGGCTGGGACGGCTTCCAGCAAAACGCTCATGGATGATTCTGCAAACTACGTGCAAGCGTGCGGGCGGCGGCGCTTTCACGCCACCGCCCGGTTTTCAAGCGGCAGTGCGATGGATCACTTCACGTCGCGCACGAGTTGCAGCAGCTTCACCGCGTGCGGGCCGAGCTTCTTGGCGATCTCGTCCTGGATCGGCTTGGCGTCGGCCATGAAGCCGGACTTGTCGACCTGCTCATTGATCGTGACGCCCATGGTCTTGAGCTTGGCGCCCGAATCCTCCTCGAGCTTGAGCGCCAGGGCCGGCTCTTTCTTGGCGACTTCGGCGGCGGCCGCGTCCACCCAGCCCTGCTGCTCCTTCGTGAGGCTGTTCCAGGTCTTGTCGGAAACCCAGATGCAGTTGTTGTTGGCTTCGTGCTCGGTCATCGAGAGCACCGGCGCCACTTCGTAATGCTTGTTCGCCATGTAGACGTTGACGCCGTTTTCGGCGATCTGCACGACGCCGGTCTGCAGCGAGGTATAGACCTCGCCGAACGGCATGTGCACGGTCTGCGCGCCGTAAGCCGGGAAATGTGTGTCCTCGGTCATCGTCGCCTGCACGCGGATCTTCTCGCCCTTGATGTCGGCGACCGAGTGGATCGGCTTCTTGCTGTACATGTTACGCAAACCCATGGTCATCAGCCCAAGCACGTGCGCGCCTTTCACCGAATCCGTCGATCATCGCCTCGAATTCCTTGGTCACCGCCGGATCGGCCAGCACGTGCATCAGATGGTCCTTGTCGCGGAAAATAAAGTGCTCGGAGAATACGCCGGCCTGCGGCGCAACCGACGCGGCGTTGGCGGTCGAGGTGATGATGAAGTCGATGTCGCCGGTGCGGACCTTCTGCAGCATCACCGGCTCCTGGCCGAGTTGCGCGCCCGGGAACTGGTCGATGCCCATCGTGCCCTTGCTCAATTCCATGAGCTTGGCATTGAACATGTCGCCGGCGATGCCGTAGGCCGTGTCGTGCGGCTGGTCGTAGCCGAAAGTGAATTTGCGAGTTTGCGCCTGCGCCGCAGAGGTGGCCACGGCCAAGGCGGTGCAAAACAGCAGGCCGCGCACCAGCGGCGAAATACGCATACCGGACATTGAATTCCTCCCAGGTTTATCGCCGGCTTTGCTTTTGAGGCCAAGCCGACGTTTTGCGTTTGGACGCATTTTTATCCCTTGAAAGTTGGGTCGGGCGGTCCTCGCTTGTCAATGAGAATATGCCGCTGCACTGCAATCGCGGCCGCCTGCGCGATGACTTAAGTCTAACCGGCCGGCCACCAGGCGGTTTGATCGGCCAATTCCGGCCAGCCGATGGGACGGCTAGCGCGTTGCGCGGCTTCATCGGGGGAAACGGCAATATCCCACTCGGCGGCGGTAATACGCCGGCCGGTGAAGGCGTCCGCGGCATCCGACATCAGCCAGCAGGCCGGCTGCGCCATGATCGCCGGCCGCAGCATCTGCTCGCGCTTCCAGCCCGATCCCTCGCCGACGAAGGGCGTATCGGTCGGCCCGCCGGGAACCAGGACATTGATCGTGATCCCGGTGCCGGCGAGTTCCGCGGCCCAGACCGCCGACATCGATTCAAGCGCCGATTTGGTGGCGCCGTAGGGCAGCACGCGCAGCATGGTGCGGAAGCTGGTGGTGTTGTTGACGATGCGGCCCCATTTCTGTTGGCGCATCGGCGCCAGTGCTGCGCGCATCAAGATCAAGCGCGGCGCGCACATTGACCGCGAAGAACTGGTCCCAGATTTCCGGCGTCAGTTCTTCGATGGAAGGGAGGCGTTTTTCGGCGTCCGGGCGCAGCGAGCTTGGCCCGATGCCGGCATTGTTGACGATGCCTTCGATGCGGCCGAAATGCGCGATGGTCTTGGCGACCGCCGCTTCGCATTGCGCGGCCACCGCCACGTCGGTGGCGAGCGGCAGAAATCGGTCGCGATGCGGCGCGGCCGCTGGCGGCCAGTTTCTCCAGCGCCGCGCTGTCGCGGTCGGCGGCGGCGACCGCGTGCCCGGCCTCGAGCAGGGCCATCGTCATGACGGTGCCGAGCCCGCCGGCGGCGCCGGTCAGCAGCACCACGCGGCTTTTATTATTTTCGGCCATCACGGCCTCCCTGGTTCATGATCGCTTTCAGCCGCTGCGGCGTGACCGGCAATCGCGTCACCGCGCCGGGCCTGCCGCAACGCGTCGTCGATGGCCGAGGCAATCGCCGCGCCGACCGGATTGGCGCCGCCTTCGCCGGCGCCCTTCAGGCCGAGCGGATTGAGCGGGCTCGGCGCATCCTCGGTGATGAGGATCGACAGCTCGGGGACTTCGCGCGCGGTCGGCATCAGATAATCGGCGAAGGTGACCGACAGCGGCTCGCCGGCTTCGTCGTAGAGAAATTCCTCCAGCAGCGCGCCGCCGACGCCTTGCGCCAGGCCGCCGGCGATCTGGCCTTCCACCAGCATCGGATTGACCGCCTTGCCGATGTCGTAGGCGATGGCGTAGCGCTCGATGGTGACGCCGCCGGTGTCGGCATCGACGCGCACGGCGGCGATGTGGACGCCGTAGGGGTAGACCATGTGTTTCGATTCGAAGGTGGCCTCGGCGGACAGACCGGGGTGAGATCGCGCGAGTTCGGCGAGCGACATCGACGGCCCGCCGCCGAATTCAGACGAACGATTTGTCCGTCGACGAGATCGAGCAGGTCGGCGCTCGCTCTGCATCAGACTCGGCGGCGGCGTCCAGCACTTCGGCGCGCAATTTGACCGCCGCCAGCCGCGTGGCTTCGCCGCACATCACGGTGACGCGCGAGGCAAAGGCGCCCATGCCCTTGTCGATGCGGTCGGTCTGGCCGTGGATGACTTTGATGCTGGCTGTAATTGACGCCGAGCGCGTCGGCGCAAATCTGCGCGATCGCCGTTTCCACGCCTTGGCCGAGCGAGGCGACGCCGGTGATGACCTCGATCGAGCCGTCCGATTTCGCTTCGACTTTGACCGTATCGAACGGCCCAAGCCCGCTTTTTTCCACGAACATCGCGACGCCGCCGCCGACTTTTTCGCCGGCGGCGCGGCGTCGCTAGCAATTCGCTGTTGCAGGTCTTTCCAATCCGCCAGCCGCGAGCGCCTTGTCGAGCAAGCCGGCGTAATCGCCGGAGTCGTAAACGATATGCGTGCCGAGCGTGTCGAGGCCGAGCGCGTAGGGCATCGCGCTTTTGCCGATCAGATTGCGGCGGCGGATTTCGACTTTGTCGACGCCGACTTTCGCGGCGATGGCGTCGAGCAGCCGCTCGCGCACGAAGGTCGATTTCGTAGCGCCCGGGCGCGCGATAGGTGCCGCAGGGCGTCTTGTTGGTGAGCCGGATATGGCCGATGGCGCGGTAGGCCGGCACGCGATAGGGGCCGGGCAGCATCGCGGCGGTGAGATCGGGCACGGTGGCGGCGTGCGTGCGCATGTAGGCGCCGTTGTCGTGGAAAAATTCGTCGTCGATGGCGAGGATGATGGCCGTCGCTGTCGATGGCGGCGCGGACGCTGTGATGCTGCTCGCGCGAATGATTGGCGGCGATCAGATGCTCGCGCCGGTCCTCGATCCATTTGATCGGGCGGCGGAATTTCAGCGCGGCGGCGCAGACCAGAACGTCCTCCGGATAGATTTCGCCGCGGATGCCGAAGCCGCCGCCGACATGGCCCTCGAAAAGCTGAACGGAGTCGCGTTTGCGCCCCAGCATTTGCGCGAGGGTGTCGCGGTTCCAGTGCGGCACCTTGGCGGCGCCGTGCATTTCCAGAATGTCGCGCGCCTCGTCGTAGCGCGCGATGGCGCCGCGCGTCTCCAGCGGCACGCCGGAGTGGCGGCCGATCGAAAGCTCAAGCGAAACAATGGCTGTGCGCGTTGCGAAAGGCGGCGTCGACGTCGCCATAGGCTTTTTGCAGGACTGCCCGCTTCTGTTGAGCGGTCATGCTCGTAGACGCCGGGTTCCTCGGTCGCGAGCATGCGTTGCCCGGCGTTGTTCGATGTCGAGCACGACCAGATCGGCGGCGTCTTCGGCGAGATAGGCGTTTTCCGCAAAGACCACCGCGACCGGCTCGCCGACATAGCGCACGACGTCCTTCGCCAGCACCGGCTGGCGGTAGGGCTCGAGTGTCTTCAGGCCGGTGAGCCGGAACGGGATCGGCGGGATGTGCGCGACGTCGGCGCTGCGTCCACACCGCGTGCACGCCGGGCAGCTTGAGCGCTGCCGCGCGTCGATCGATTTGATTTTGCCGTGCGCGACGGTCGAGCGCACCACGCGCATGTGCCATTGGCCGGGAAACGAAATGTCGGCGGCGAAGCGGCCTTGGCCGGTGAGCAGCGGCCGGTCTTCCAGACGCGGGACGGAGCGGCCGACGAATTTGGCCGGGGCCGTCATTTCCTCCGCATCTCCTTGGCCGCCGCGCGCACGGCCTTGATGATGTTCTGATAGCCGGTGCAGCGGCACAGATTCGACGACAGCACGTCGAGCAGGTCGTCGTCGGAGATATCCGGCTCGCGCTCCAGCACGCCGACCGCCAGCATCAGAAAGCCCGGCGTGCAGAAGCCGCATTGCAGGCCGTGGTGATCCATGAAGGCCTGCTGCATCGGATGCAGCGTGTCGCCGTTCGCCAGGCCCTCGACGGTGCGGATTTTCTTGCCCGCCGCCTGCACGGCGAACATCAGGCAGGAGCGCACCGGCTCGCCGTCGACGATCACGGTGCAGGCGCCGCAGATGCCGTGCTCGCAGCCGATATGGGTGCCGGTCTGCCCGCAATCCTCGCGGATGGCGTCGGCCAGCGTGCGCCGCGGCTCGACCGCGATCGCGTGATCGCGGCCGTTGATGGTGAGCGTGATGTCGGATCTTCGCGCTCATGCGGCTTTCTCCGCTTGGCGCGCAACGCCGCGCGGATGCGCTGCGGCGTCGCCGGCATTTCGTCGATCGCAACGCCGAACGGCGTCAGCGCATCGTTGATGGCGTTGATCACCGCCGCCGGCGCGCCGATGGTGCCGCCTTCGCCGAGGCCCTTGGCCTTGGTGATCGAATTCGCGCTCGGCGTTTCCATATGATGCAGCTCGATCGGCGGAATTTCGTGCGCGGTCGGCGGCATGTAATCGGCGAGATTGGCGGTGAGAATGCCGCCGCTCTCGTCGTAGACGATTTCCTCCAGCAGCGCGTTGCCGATGCCCTGCGCGATGCCGCCATGCACCTGGCCGTCGGCGATCATCGGATTGATGATGCGGCCGGCGTCCTCCGCCACCAGGAATTTCTCGATCGTCGACGCGGCCGGTCTCGACGTCGACCTCGACGATGGCGACGTGGCAGGCGTTGGAAAACGTGCCGGGCGGATCGTAGGTGCCGGTCTCGGTCAGGCCCGGCTCGATCTCGCCCTTGAAGCGATGCGTCTGCGTGTAGGCCTCGCGCGCCATCTGCGCGATCGGCGACCGAGCGGTCGGTGCCGGCGACCTTGGCGGCGCCGTCCGCCAGCACGATGTCGCCGGGCGCCGCCTCCAGCAGATGGCTGGCGATCTTGATCAGCTTGGCGCGCACTTTCTGCGCCGCGATCAGCGTGGCGCCGCCGGAAATCACCAGCGAGCGGCTGGCGAAAGTGCCCCAGCCGTAGGGCGCGCGGTCGGTGTCGCCGTGCACGACCTTGATCATGTCGGGCGTGCACGCCGATCTCGTCGGCGATGATCTGCGCCAGCGTGGTGCGCAGGCCCTGGCCGTGCGGCGAGGAGCCGATGCGCGCCTCGACGAAGCCGGACGGATCGACGGAGAGGATCACGGTCTCCCAGCCGGGCGTGATCTCCATGCCGCGCGCGGCGAAGGCCGGGCTGCCGTAGCCGGTGCGCTCGGAAAAGGTCGCAAAGCCGATGCCGAGATAGCGGCCCTTGGCGCGCGCTTCTTTCTGCCGCGCGCGGAAGGCCGGCACGTCGATGGCTTTCACCGCCATCTCCAGCGTCTGCTGGTAGCTCGCCTCGTCGTAACACGAGGCCCGTCGCCGAGGTGTAGGGAAATTTGTCGATCAGGTTGCGGCGGCGGATGTCGACCGGATCGATGCCGAAGCGCGGCCGCCGCCTTGTCCATCAACCGTTCCAGCGTGAAGGTGATCACCGGCCGCGACACGCCGCGATAGGGCGCCATGGTGCAGGTGTTGGTGAGCACGCCGCGCGCGCGGCACTCATAGTGCTGCACGTCGTAGGGCCCCGGCATTTCCGCCATCGCCATCAGCGGCTCGACGCCGCAGGTGGTCGGGAAGCACGAATAGGCGCCGACATTGGCGACGACGTCGGCCTTGAGCGCGATCAGTTTGGCGTCCTTGTCGAAGGCGCCTTCCAGCGTGATGTATTGATCGCGGCTGTGAAAGCCGGCGATCAGGTTCTCGCGCCGGTCCTCGGTCCAGGCCACCGAGCTTTTCAGCTTGCGCGCCAGCCACACCAGCACGACGTATTCCGGCGGCGAGCGACATTTTCTGGCCGAAGCCGCCGCCGACATCGGGCGCGATCACGCGCAGATCGGCCTCCGGCATGCCGAGCACGTCGGCGATCGCGGTGCGCGTGAGATGCGGCATCTGGGTGGTGCAGGTCAGCGTGACGCGGCCGGTCGCGGCGTCGTAGGCGGCGTGGCCGGCGCGCGCTTCCATCGGCGTGGCGTTCTGCCGGCGCGAGCGCGCCTCGACGCTTGACGATTTTGTGCGGCGCCGGCCCAGGCGGCATCGAAGCCGGGCGTCTTGATCTGGCCTTCGACGATGACATTGCCGGGCGCTTCGGCGTGGATCTGCGGCGCGCCGGCGGCGAGCGCGGCGCGCGCGTCGATCACCGGCGCGGTCTCGTCGATCGACAGCTCGACCAGATCGGCGATGTCTTCGGCCTCTTCCTCGCTCGCGGCCACCACGGCGGCGACCGGCTCGCCGACAAAGCGCACGACGCCGTCGGCCAGGATCGGCTGGCCGACCGGCCTGTAGTTGAACTTGTGCAGCATCGGCGTGATCTTCTTCACGCCCTTGAGGTCGGCGGCGGTGATGACCAGTCGCGCCCTTCGGCGCTTCGATCTTCTCGATTTTCCCGGCGGCGACCGGGCTGCGCACGAAGCGCACCCAATGCGCGGCCGGCAGATCGGCGGTGAAGCGGCCTTGGCCGGTGACCAGCGCCGGATCTTCCAGCCGGCGGATGGCGCGGCCGACCCAGTTCATGCCGGAGCCTTTGGTGTGCGCGGTCATGGCTTTTTGCCTTGCGCATGATCTTGTCCGAAAACCGGTGCCCACTTTTCGGGATCATGCGCTGTGCTCCAGCGCGCGGCGCACCACCGCGCGCACCAGATCGCGCCGGTAGTCGGCATCGGTCTGGTGATCGACCAGCGGATCGATCGCGTTGGCGGCGGCCTCGGCGGCGGCACGGAAGACCTTGTCGCCTGGCGCCTGGCCGTTGAGCGCGGCTTCGGCCTCGGCAATGCGGCGCGGCGACGGCTCGGCGCCGCCGACGCCGACGCGCGCATCGGCGATCTTGCCGCCTTGCAGCCGGTAGGTGACCAGCGAAGCGGCCATGGCGAAATCGCCGGCGCGGCGGCTGAATTCGTTGAAGCCGAATTTGGCGTCCTTGGCGAGCAGCGGCAGCCGCACCTCGGCCAGCAATTCGTCCTCGGCCAGCGCGGTCGCCATGATGCCTTGGAAAAAATCTTTCGCCGCGATCAGCCGTTCGCCGCGCGTGCTCTTGGCGACGATCGTGGCATCGAGCGTGGCGGCGGTCAGGCACCATTCCGAGGCCGGATCGGCATGCGCCAGGCTGCCGCAAAACGTGCCGCGCATGCGGATCGGATAATGCGCGATGTGGCGCGCGACAAAGCTCGAGCAATTTGCCGAGCGGATTGTCGACGACCGGTTTGTGAAACGCGGCGTGGCGCACGCAGGCGCCGATGCTCAGCGTCTTGCCGTCGCTCGCGATCTTGTCGAGCCCCGCGACCTCGTTGATGTCGACCAGATGCGCCGGCTTGGCCAGGCGGAACGCCATGATCGGCACCAGGCTCTGCCCGCCCGCCAGCACGCGGCCGTCCTGCGGCGCGACTTCGCCCAAAATCTTCAGCGCCTCGTCGAGCGTCCTCGGCACGTGGCGGATGAACGGCGCTGGCTTCATGCGGCAAACCGCTTGGGATCAGGGCTAAATATTTGTACACAAACGATAAAGCGCGGCCCCGGTTTGTCAAACCGGCAACCGGCGCGGCCTGAACCTTATCGCGGATGCCGCGACCAATAGTTATCGCAACCTACTTCACCCAAGGAGAAAGCCATGTCCCGCAAGATTATCCTCAGCTCTCGCCGCCGTCGCCACGCTTGCTGGCGCGGCCCTCATGTCCGGCAACGCCGACGCCATGATCGCATGCGCGTCAATGGCGGTCATCCCGACGGCCACCCGCACATCACCGTGCACGGCGCGACCACCAGCACCGTCACTTCGTGCGCTGGCACAGGCACATCTGGGTGCACCCGGTCGGTTACGCGGTGCGCGACGTTGCAGCCCGGCCCTGCACCTGCCTGACCAAGAACTACACGCCGGAAGGCAGGTGGTGTTCGCCGATCTGTGCACCAAGGAATTGGCCAGCGCCCCGGTCGCCGGCTCGTCCGACGCGGCGCAAGCCGACGCTCCCGCCAACTACGCCGGCCAGACCTATCAGGACTACCTGAAGGCCAATCCGCAAGCGGCCGAGACCAAGAAGTAATTCTGTGCCACCATAGGCTGCCGGCACGAAAAGCGCCGGTCCTGCGATTGATCATGCGCGTGTCGAGCCGGTTCGCTTTCGCGCTCATGCTTGCCGACCTTCAACTCCGACACCAGCCCGCGCAGCGCGGCGATGGTGGACAGCGGCACGATGCGGCCGGTGCGCGGATTCTCCGACGGCACGCCTTCGATCGTCATGGAGAAGCGCGCGACGTCGGCTTCGACCTCGATGCGGTGGGTGTTGCGGGTGAGCGCGGGGTCGGCCCAGATTTCCAGCAGCGTGCGGTCGGGGCCGATGCCGGCCAGGCTGAGCGCGGCCGCCACGTTGACGTTGGTGGGGAAGCCGCGCGCGCCTTCGCGCGCCGTGCCGTCGAATACCTTCAGCGGCGCCTTCAGGCCGGCGACCGAAATTTTGTGCTGCGACCAGATAGGGCGCGCCTTCCAGCCCGCCGGGCGGCTTGCGGGTGATCATCTTGATCGAGCGGATCTCGCCCTCGGCGGCGGCGCGCACGGCGTCGAGGCCGATGAGCGCGCCGGTCGGCGGCAGGATGCGCGCGCCTTTTTGTTTGGCGCGCTCGACCAGGTCCCAGTTGTCCAGAAGTTGCGCGACCGAGAGCGGCATGAAGATGCGGCCTCTGTCGATGGCCGCGATGGCGACCTCGCGGAACAGTGCGGGCGGAAGACATTCCACCACCACATCGCAGTCCTCGGCGAGCGCTGCCGGCGTGCGCAGCGCGATCATGTCGCCGATCTGCGGCAGATTGCGGCGCGCCTTGTCGGCGTCGCGCACGGCGACGGCGGCGAGCGTGAGGCCCGGCACGGCGCCGTCGATCAGCCGCCTCGCCACCTCCAGCCCGACCGCGCCGAGACCGGCCAAGCCGACGCGCAAGGATTTGGCCGCCATGCGGTCATGCTACCGCCACTCGTCCAGGCGCCAGCCGTCATCGGTGAAACGATAGCGCAAACCCGCGGCTTCCATGCGGTCGCTCGGGCCGGCGCTGATGCCCCAATGATCGAGCCGGCCGGGCGGCCATGTCCATTGTTCCGGCGTCTTGGCGCGATGCTGCGCGTCGATCTGCTGCATCTCGGCAGTCATATTCCACCGGCATATCCTCGGGGCCGAGAAAATAGCAGAACACATTATTGCCGGGGCCGTGGCGGCCGGGGCCCCATTCGATGGCGCGGCCGTCGTCGCGCATGCGGCCGGCGCCGCGCATCACCGATTCGAGATCGGGCATTTCGAAGGCGATGTGGTTGAGCGTCGCGCCGCCGGTAAAGCCGAGCACCATGCTGTGGTGGTCGGCGTTGCAGGACAGAAAGCGCAGGCGCGCGCGTGGTGTCGGTGAGGGTGAAGCCGAGCGCGTCGCGGTAGCAGGCGAGCGTCGCGTCGCTGTCGCCGGCATTGATGTTGACATGGCGACAGCTTGCGCGGGCGGTCGGGCCTGTCGGCGGCGTCGGCGTGATCCTTGACGCCGCAGACGATGGCGATGTTGCGGCCCTCCGGGTCCTTGAAACCGAAGCCGTAGTCGCCGTGCGGCTGGCGCAGTTTGGCCGGGCGGATCGATGGTTTTGAGGCCGTGCGCGATGACTTGCGCGTGCAGCGCGTCGACGGTTTTGGCATCGGCGGCGTCGAGCACCATGCGGATCAGCGCCGGCTGTGGCCACGCGGCGCATGGTCACGATGTGATGGAAGGCGGCCGTGCCGCGCAGATAGTGCACGCCGCCGCTCTCGCCCGACAGAGGTGAGGTTCCACACCACGGTGAAAAAGCGCAGCGCCTTGTCGGGATCGGCAAATCCGAGATCGACGCTGCGCAGCGCGCTGACTTTCGCTTGGCTCATTTGCGGCCGGTGAAATTCGGTTTGCGCTTTTCCATGAAGGCACGCACGCCTTCGATGTAATCAGGCGTTTCGCGCGCGACGCTTTGCAGGTCGCGCTCGAGATCGAGCTGGGCGTCGAGCGTGTTGGCGGTCGAGGCATTGAGCGCGCGCTTGATCAGCGCCAGGCCTTGCGTCGGCGCGGCGGCGAAGTGCTCGCACAATTTCTGCGCCTCGGCGACGAGAGCGGCATCGTCGACGCATTTCCAGATCAGGCCCCATTGTTCGGCCTTTTCCGCCGGCAGCGGCTCGGCCAATAGCGCCAAGTCCGCGCGCCCGCGCATCGCCAACGAGGCGCGGCAAGAACCAGGTGCCGCCGGAATCCGGCATCAGGCCGATGCGCGCGAAAGATTGCACGAAGCTCGCCGAGCGCGCCGCGATCACGATGTCGCAGGCGAGCGCGATGTTGCAGCCGGCGCCGGCGGCGACGCCGTTGACCGCGGCGACCACGGGAAAGGGCAGAGCACGCAACTTGCGCACCAGCGGATTGTAATAAGTCTCCAGCGAATTGCTCGGCGCCAGCTTTTCGCCCGGCTTGACCAGCCGGTCGCTGAGGTCCTGCCCGGCGCAGAAGCCGCGGCCGGCGCCGGTGATCATGCAGCGCGCGGCAGCTTTCGTCGGCTTCGATCTCCTCGAGCGCCTTGCGCAACTCGGCATGCATCGCGTCGTTGAACGCGTTGAGCCGGTCCGGCCGGTTGAAGGTGATGACGCGATAGCCGTCGCGCCGCTCGACGAGGATGGATGGCTCGCTCATGATTTCAGGAACTTGTCCATCTCGCCGATTTCGTTCTTCTTGCCCTCGAAATCCTCGGCGATGCGCTCATAGAGCCGGGCGGCGGCCTCATCATGTCGTTCTCGGGATGATCCTTGCCGACGAATTCGGAAATCTCCTCCAGTCTCGGCCACCCAGCGATAGGCTTTGGAATACATGGCTCGGCACCTGCTTGCTCAGATAGCCGAGCAGCTCGGGCCGGCTGTCGGCGAGTTCGGCCTTCAGCGCTTCGGCCGAGCCGCCGCGGGTGGCGGCCAGCATCATGGCGGCGCCCAAGGCCGTGAAGCCCTTGGTGATGCCGGCATAGGACATTTTCAGCGCCGAGGCGGCGGTGAGCGGGCCGTCGAGCACGCGCACGATCAGCCCGTAGTCGTTGAGCTTGGCGAACAGAGGCGGCGGCCGGGCCGGAGGCGTAGATTTTGGTATTGGTTGTGCCGGGCTTGGGCGGCGGGCCGATGATGCCGGCGCCCACAAAGGGACAGCCGGTGGCGCCGATCACGCCGGCGATTTCCAGCATGGTGCGCGGACTGACCGCGTTGCACTCGACATAGACCGGCTTCTTGTTGGCGGCGGTCAGTACTGGCGCAAGTCGCTTTGCCAGACCCAGCGCGTCGCCGGGCGGCACGATCGACATCAGAAAATCCGCCTCCGTCAGTTGCGCGTCCTCGACAGCGATCATGCCGGCGGCGCGTGCGCGTTTGGCGCTGGCCTCGCTGCGGCCGGCGAGCGAGGTGAGCACCTTCACTTTGTTTTCGGTCAGGCGCTGGGCGACGCCGGAGCCCATATTGCCGGGCGCGATCAGGGCGACGATGGGGGTCATGTTTTTTCCTTACGATCCTGTCACGCCGCCGTCGAGATTGATGCTCTGCCCGGTGACGAAGGCTGACGCCTCGGAGGCGAGAAACAGCACCGCGCCGACCAGATCCTCCGGCACTTCGGCGCGCGGCACGCATTGCATGGCGATGATGCGTTCCTTTTGCGCCGGCGTCACGGTCTTGCGCTCGATTTCGGTGAAGGTCGCGCCCGGCAGAATGGCGTTGACCGTGATGTTGTCGGGCCCCAGTTCGCGCGCCATCGACAGGCTCATGCCGGCCAGCGCCGCCTTGGCGGCGATATAATGCAGATAATTCGGGCGTCCCAGCCGCACCGCGCCGGACGCGACATTGATGATGCGGCCCCATTTGGCGCGCCGCATGGCGGGCAGCACGGCGCGGGCGCACAGAAACGGCCCGGTGAGATTGACGCGCAACACGCGCTCCCATTCCTCGACCGGGATCTGATCGAACGGCCGCATTTCCAGCGTCGAGAAAATGCCGGCATTGTTGATCAGCACGTCGATGCGGCCGTATTCGTCCTCGACCACTTCGATCATTTCCTTGATCGAGGCCTCGTCGGCGACATCGGTGGTCACCGCCAGCGCCTGGCCATCGGCCTTGAGGATTTCCCCGGCGACGGCGGCGGCGGTCTTCTCGTTGCGCTCGGCGATCACCACGCGCGCGCCGGCCAGCGCAAAAGCCTTGGCGAAGACGCGGCCGATGCCTTGGCCGGCGCCGGTGATGATGACGACGCGATCCTTGAGCGACGGGAAGACAATGTTCTGCACGTCGGTCACGCCGCGCCCCGCTCCAGTTGCGGCAGCATTTCCAGCGCGGCGCGCGCGTTCCACGGCGTCCACCACGGCTTGATGCCCAAATCCTCGGCGATGACGGCGGCGGTGATATAGCCGGCGCCGCCCGAGATCGCGCCGCCGGGATGGCCGGAAGAACCGGCGCTGTACAAATTCGGGATCGGCGAGCGATAGCCGAAATGATTGTACATCACCTGCTCGGCGTTGAAGGCGCCCATGAAGATGTCGCCGCCGCGCATGTTGATCATCTCCTGCACGTATTCGCGGCCGGTATAGATGTAGCGGCCGAGAATATTTTTCGGCGTCATGTTCGGGCAGTAGCGCGCGAAGGTCTCGACGATCTTGTCGGCGAATTCTTCCTTGAAGCTCTCGTAGCTCTGGCCGCCGAGTGTCGGGATTGAGCGGCATCACGTGCCAGCAATAAGTCGTGTGCTTGCCGGGCGGCGCCTGCGTCGGATCGAGCAGGCTCAGCGGGCCGGAGCCGAACTGCACGAGCTTGGGCACGCGGCCGGCCTGCACGTCCTGATGCGCGGAGAACAGGTCCTCCATGGTCTCGGCGCCGATGCTCCATTTCATCGCGCGGTTGATGTTGGGATCGAATTTCTCGGCGGCGAAGCGCGGGCTTTCGTTGAGCGCCAGATGCAGGCCGAACAGGCTCCAGGCGGTGTATTGGAAGGCGTCGAGCTTTTTCAGGAACGCGGCGGCAATTGCGCGCGCCCGACCAGATTCTCGAATGTCTGATGCACGTCGAGCGTCGAGGCGACGAATTGCCTGGCGCGCACGGTGCGGCCGTCGTCGAGCTCGATGCCGGTGGCCTTGCCGTTCTCGATGACGATCTTGTCGATGCGCACCTGCGGCTGATAGCTGCCGCCGGCGGCGATGAATTCCTCCATCAGCCCGCGCGCCAGATTGAACGAGCCGCCCTGGCAGAGCTGGTAGCCGCTCTCGAGATCGAAGGCGCGGATCACCGAGCCCATCGGCGAGGTCTTCGACAGCGTGTCGACCAGCCAGGTGCCGAACAGCGACACCTTGAACAAGAACAGCAATTGCACGTGCTCGTTCTCGAACAGTTCGCGCACCACATCGAGCGGCTGGCGGTTGGCCATGGCGAGGAATTCGCGGCCGAGCGCCGTGCGCGACAGCAGCGCTTCGCGCTCCTGCTGCGGCAGCGGTTCGGCATAGCGTTCGGGCAGGAAAATATCGCGGGTGATCTTTTCCGCCTTGCGATTCCATTCGCGGAAGGTGGCGGCGTCTTTTTTGGAGAAGCGCGCGATATTGGCGACCAACTCTTCGAGATCGCGCCCCAGCACCAGCGCGCTGCCGTCTTGGTGCGCCTGGCCGAATTCGTAGCGCGGCGTGATGTAAGTGACGCGCTCGCCCAAGTTCAGATCCTTGAACCAGGGCGTCTCGGAGATGTGGAAGTGATTGATCGAGTGCAGGTTGTGATAGAAGCCGGGCAGGGTGACTTCGCGGGTGCATAAGCCGCCGCCGTAAGTCAGCCGCCGCTCCACCAGTAAAATGTCGAGGCCGGCGCGCGCCAGATAGGCGCCGAGGATCAGCCCATGATGGCCGGCGCCGATGATGATGCCGTCATAGGTTTTATCGAGCGCCTTGGACATCGCGGGCGGTTCCCGAATTATATTTCGGCCCGGTTGGGCCCGGCGGCTACAGTGCAAGGCGCATGCGGGTGCGGTCAACGGGGCGCGGCGCATGGCCAATAGGCCGTAATTGCTGGCCATTTCGGCGCGCGGCGTCAGCCGAAGGTGGACCTTTTGGCGCCGATCCCGCTACATTAAAGTCCTGCATAACGGGCCAAAACGGCCACGGGGAGGAAATCACATGCGTAAAGCTTTGTTGGCCGCGGGCGCCGCGCTGTTGCTTGCGGCCGGGCCGGCCATAAATCCGCTTGGCCCAGCAAAAATCCATCAAGATCGGTTTCGTCAGCACGTTCAGCGGCCCGACCGCGGTCATCGGCAACAACATGCGCGACAGCTTCGAACTCGCGCTCGACCATATGGGCCGCAAGATGGGCGGCCTGCCGGTCGAGGTGATCTACGAAGACGATACGCTGAAGCCGGAAGTCGGATTGCAGAAGACGCAGAAGCTGATCGATTCCGACCACGTCGATTTCATCTCCGGCTACATCTGGTCGAACGTGCTGCTGGCCTCGCTCAAGCCGGTCGTCGATTCGAAAACCTTCCTGGTCATCGCCAATGCCGGCCCCTCGCAGGTCGCGGGCGAACTGTGCTCGCCGACCGTGTTCTCGACCTCGTGGAACAACGACCAGACGCCGCAGGCGATGGGCCTCTACATGAACCAGAAGGGCGTGAAGTCGGCGTTCCTGATCGGGCCGAATTACGCGGCCGGCAAGGACATGCTGGCTGGCGTCGCCTCCACCTTCAAGGGCAAGGTGGTCGGGCAGGAGTTGACCACCTGGCCGGCGCAACTCGATTTCTCCGCCGAGCTGGCAAAGGCCAAAGCCGCAAAGCCCGACGCGATCTTCGTGTTTTATCCGGGCAAGGCCGGCGTGCAGTTCCTGGCCCAGTACGCGCAAGCCGGCCTTAAGGGCACGATCCCGCTCTACACCGCCTTCACCATCGACGAATTGTCGCTGCCGTTGCAGAAAGATCTCGCGCTCGGCGTGCCCGGCGCGCAGGAGTGGGTCAACGATTTGCCGAACGCGGCCAACAAGAAATTCGTCGCCGACTTCGAGAAGAAGTATCCCGGCCACAAGCCGTCGTTCTACGGCGCGCAATCCTATGACGCGGCCAACCTGATCGCCTCGGCGGTCGCCGCCGTGAAGGGCAACGTCAGCGACAAGGCGGCGGTGCAGAAGGCGCTGGAGAAGGCCGACTTCAAGTCGGTGCGCGGCAACTTCAAGTTCGGCAACAACCACGTTCCGATCCAGAATTTCTATCTTCAGGATGTGGTGAAGGACGCCAAGGGCGACTTCGTGCTCAAGACCGCCGCCACCATCGTCAAGGACAGCCAGGATAACTTCCACGACAAGTGCCCGATGAAGTGATCCGACGGTGCAGACATGGCGGCGGCGGCGCAAGCGCGCTGCCGCCGTTTGCTTGTCCGGCCTTACCGGTTAATCTTAAGATCGGCGCATCATGACGTTGTTCATCGAGCAATGCCTGAACGGATTGCAGTTCGGCCTGCTGCTGTTTCTGCTGGCGGCCGGGCTGACGCTGGTGTTCGGCATCATGGACCTGGTCAATCTGGCGCACGGCTCGCTCTACATGATCGGCGCCTATTTTGCCGCCACCTTCGCGGCCTGGACCGGCAGCTTCGTGCTCGGCGCGGTGCTGGCGCTCGTCGCAACGCTGATGGTCGGCATGGCGGTGGAAGTGATCGCCATGCGCAGGCTTTATGGCCGCGACCATCTCGACCATGTGCTCGGCACCTTCGGGCTGATTCTGTTTTTCGATGAACTGGTGCGGCTGATCTGGGGGCCGGAGGGCATGAGCCTGCCGCTGCCGTCCTGGCTCAACACCTCGGTGCAAGATTCTGCCGGGCGTGCAATATTCCGCCTACCGGCTCTCCATCATCGTGGTCACGCTGGCGGTCGCGGCATTTCTCTATGTGCTGGTGATGCGCACGCGCATCGGCATGCTGATCCGCGCCGGCGCGTCCAACCGCGAAATGGTCGGCGCGCTCGGCGTCAACATCAAGCTGCTCTACACGCTGGTGTTCGGGCTCGGCGCCGCGCTCGCCGGCCTCGCCGGGCTGATGCAGGCGCCGATCCTGACCGTGCAGATCGGCATGGGCGAGAACATTCTCATTCTCGCCTTCGTCATCACGGTGATCGGCGGCATCGGCTCGATCCGCGGCGCTTTCGTGGCGGCGATCCTGGTCGGCTTCATCGACACGGTCGGGCGCTCTTATTTGCCCGATCTGCTGCGCCTGGTGCTGAGCCACGAACGCGGCGGCGACCGCGGCGCCGGCGCTGTCGTCCATGCTGATCTATCTGCTGATGGCGATCGTGCTGGTGGTGAAGCCGGAAGGCCTGTTCTCGGCGGGCCAGAAATGACGCCGGCGCTCAACCTCCGCACGACGTCGTTATTGTCGCGCTGCTGGCCGCGCTGGTGCTGCTGCCGGTCTATGCCGAGCTCGCCGGCAACCGCTTCGTGCTCACGCTGTTCACCCGCATCGTCATTCTGGCGCTGGCGGCGGTCAGCCTCAATCTCATCCTCGGCTATGGCGGCATGATGAGCTTCGGCCATGCCGCCTATCTCGGCATCGGCGGCTACGCGGTCGGCATGCTGGCGCATGAGGGCATTCTCTCCGGCTTCGTGCAATGGCCGGTGGCGCTCGCGGCGTCGGCGCTGTTCGCGCTGGTGATCGGCGCGCTGTCGCTGCGCACGCGCGGCGTCTATTTCATCATGATCACTTTGGCCTTTGCGCAGATGGCCTATTACGTCTGCGCCGGGCTGGCGCGCTACGGCGGCGACGACGGGCTGACCATCTACAAGCGCAGCCAGTTCGTTGCGCCGATCAATCTGTCGAACAAGGTGCAGTTCTATTACGTCTGCCTGGCGCTGCTGTTCGCCGCGATTTATCTGGTCTGGCGCATGGTCAATTCGCGCTTCGGCCTGGCGATCCAGGGCGCGCGCTCGAACGACACGCGCATGCGGGCGATCGGATTTCCGACCTACCGCTACAGGCTGGTCTGCTTCGTCATCGCCGGCACGCTGTGCGGGCTTGCCGGCGCGCTGCTCGCCAATCACACCGACTTCGTCAGCCCGGCGATGATGTATTGGACGCGCTCGGGCGACCTCATCATCATGGTGGTGCTCGGCGGCATGGGCTCGCCGTTCGGCCCGCTGATCGGCGCGGTGGCGCTGCTGGTGCTGGAGGAGGTGCTGTCCGGCATCACCGAATATTGGCAGATCATCCTGGGGCCGCTGCTGCTGCTGGTCGTGCTGTTCGCGCGCGGCGGCATCGACGGCCTGCTCACAGCAGGTGACTGCAAAGGTGCGCTCATGAGCGAAGCCCTGCTGCAGGTCGACAATCTCGCCAAGCGTTTCGGCGGCATCGTCGCCACCGACGATCTTGCGCTCAGCGTCGCCGCCGGCGAGTTGCACGCGGTGATCGGGCCGAACGGCGCCGGCAAGACCACGCTGATCGCGCAACTGAGCGGCCAACTGACGCCGGACGCCGGCCGCATTCGTTTTGCCGGCAACGACATCACGTCGCTGCCGATGCACCGGCGCAGCGCGCTCGGGCTGGCGCGCTCGTTCCAGATCACGTCGCTGTTTCTCGATCTCAGCGTGCTCGACAATGTGGCGCTGGCGGTGCAGGCGCATGCCGGACACTCGTTCCATTTCTGGCGCGATGCGCGCAGCGAGCCGGAATTGCGCGAGCCGGCGCGCGCCGCGCTCGCCCGCGTCGGCTTGAGCGAACGCGCGCGATTTGCCGGCGTCCGCGCTCAGTCACGGCGAGCATCGCCAGCTCGAACTGGCCATGGCGCTCGCCGGTCAGCCCGCGCATGCTGCTGCTCGACGAGCCGATGGCGGGCCTGGGGCCGGAAGAATCCGCGCGCATGGTCGGCGATGCTGCGCGCGCTGAAGAGCGAACTCACGATCCTGCTGGTCGAGCACGACATGGAGGCGGTGTTCGCGCTCGCCGACCGCATTACGGTGCTGGTCTATGGCCGGGTGATCGCCTCCGGCGCGCCCGCCGACATCCGCGCCAACGCAGCGGTGCGCGACGCCTATCTCGGCGAGGCAGGAGGCCGCGCATGGCTGAGCGTCCTCGAGTTGCGCGACGTCGAGACCTGCTACGGCCTGAGCCAGGTGCTGTTCGGCGTGTCGCTTTCCATCGCGCCCGGCGAGATGGTGACGCTGATGGGCCGCAACGGCATGGGCAAGACCACCACCGTGCGCTCGATCATGGGGCTGACGCCGGCGCGCGCCGGCGTCATCCGCTTTGCCGGCAGCGAGATCCGCGGCCAGCCGTCCTACAAGGTCGCCAAGCTCGGCATCGGCCTGGTGCCGGAAGGCCGGCAGATTTTCCCGAACCTTTCGCGTGCGCGAGAATCTGGTGGCGACGGCGGTCAAGCGCAACGGCGCGGATTGGACGCTGGAAAAGGTCTACGCGCTGTTCCCGCGGCTGGCCGAGCGCGACACCAGCATGGGCAATCAGCTGTCCGGCGGCGAGCAGCAGATGCTGGCGATCGGCCGCGCGCTGATGACCAATCCGCGCCTGCTGATCCTGGACGAGGCGACCGAGGGTCTGGCGCCGCTGATCCGCGCCGAAATCTGGCGCTGCCTGGCGCGCTCAAGGCCTCAGGCCTCGCCATTCTGGTGATCGACAAGAATGTCGGCGCGCTCACCCGCGTCGCCGACCGGCATTTCCTGATCGAGCGCGGCCGCGTGGTGTGGAGCGGCCTGTCGCGCGAGCTTGCCGCCGCGCCGGAAGTGCAGCACCGCTATTTGGGCGTTTGACGCTACTCCGCCGGCTGCAGCGGTGGGCCGCCGCGGCGGATGAAGGTGAAGCTGCGGCCGCCGAGCCGGCGATGCAGCCGGTCGAGCAGCAGATAGATCACCGGCGTGGTGTAGAGCGTCAGCGCCTGCGACACCAGCAAGCCCGCCGATGATGGTGATGCCGAGCGGCCGGCGCAGTTCGGAGCCGGGGCCGGTCGCGATCACCAGCGGCAGCGCGCCGAGCGCCGCCGCCAGCGTGGTCATCAGGATCGGCCGGAAGCGCGCCAGGCAGGCTTCGATGGATGGCCTCGCGCGGCGGCAGCCCGCCGCGGCGTTCGCCGTCGAGCGCGAAGTCCACCATCATGATGCCGTTCTTCTTCACGATGCCGATCAGCAGAATGATGCCGATGAAGGCGATCACCGTCAGTTCGGTGCCGGAAAGCTGCAAGCGCCAGCAGCGCGCCGAGCCCGGCCGACGGCAGCGTCGAGATGATGGTGAGCGGATGCGCCAGGCTCTCGTACAGAACGCCGAGCACGATATAGACCGCGACCAGCGCCGCCAGCAGCAGCAGCGGCTGCGCGCCCACCGTCTGCTTGAAGGCCTTCACGTCGCCGGCGAAGTCGGCATGGATCGTGTCGGGAATATGCATCTCCGCCACCGCCTGCTCGATGCCGGCGGTGACGTCCTCGATCGTGGAAATTGGGCAGGATATTGTAGGTGATGGTGACCGAGGGGAACTGGCCCTGATGGTTCACCACCAGCGGCGCGATGCCGCGCTCGACGTGCGCGACTTCCGATAGCGGCACCTGCGTATTGCCGGCGCCCGCGACGTAGAGCTGGGTGAGGTCGCTGGGGTCGCGCTGGTATAGTTGCGGTCGACTTCCAGGATGACGCGATACTGGTTGCGCTGGGTGTAGATGGTCGAAATCTGCCGCTGCGAGAAGGCGTCGTTGAGCGCGTTGTCGATGTCCTGGATGCTGCACGCCGAGCCGCGCCGCCGCCGGGCGGTCGATGGTGACATTGGCCTGCAGGCCGCCTTGCTCGCGGTCGGTGGTGACGTCGGTGACGCCGGCGACCTGCTTCACCCGGTCCAGCACCTTGCGGCACCCAAGCTTTGCAGCGCGTCGATATCGGAGCTCCACAGCGTGAACTGATATTGCGAATCGCTTTGCCGGCCGCCGACGCGCAGATCCTGCGCCGGCACCATGAACACGCGGATGCCGGGGATGGTGTTGAGCTTGGTCGCGCAGCCGCGCGACCACGCGCTGCGTGCTCACATTGCCGCGCTCGGTCGAGCGGCTTCAGGCTGATGAACATGCGGCCGCGATTGACCGAGGCATTGAAGCCGGAAGCGCCGACCGAGGAGCCCAAGCCCGCCACCGCCGGATCGGCCAGCACGACGTCCATCGCCTTGATGCTGCAACTGCTCCATCGCCTCGAACGAAATGTCGGTCGAGGCCTGCGTGCCGCCGAAAATCAGCCCGGTGTCGTCCTGCGGGAAATAGCCTTTCGGCGTCTTGATATAGAGACCGACGGTGAGCGCGATGGTGGCGACGAACACGATCAGCGCCAGCGCGTTGTGCTCGAGCACGAACGACAGCGTGCGGTCGTAGAAACGGATCATGCGCGACAGCACGCCTTCGACCAGGCGGTCGAGCCAGGTGCCGTCGTGGCTCGGCGCCGCGCGCACGAAATAGGCGCAGATCATCGGCGTCACCGACAGCGACACCACGGTCGAGACCGCGATGGCGAAGGCCAGCGTCACCGAGAATTCGCGGAACAGCCGGCCGACGATGCCGCCCATGAACAGCAGCGGAATGAAGGCGGCGATCAGCGAGATCGCTGATCGACACCACGGTGAAGCCGATCTGCTTGGCGCCTTTCAGCGTGGCGCGCAGCGGCGAATCGCCGTTTTCCAGATAGCGGAACATGTTCTCGATCATCACGATGGCGTCGTCGACCACGAAGCCGATGCAGACCGCGAGCGCCATCAGCGACAGATTGTCGATCGAGAAACCGGCCGCCCACATCGCCGCGCAGGTGCCGGCGAGCGACAGCGGCACGGTGATGCCGGCGGCGATGGTCGAGGCCGTGCGGCGCAGGAACAGCGCCACCACCATCATCACCAGGATGACGGTGGCGCCGAGCGTGAGCTGCATGTCGTGCACGCTGGCGCGGATGGTTTGGGTGCGGTCGGCCAGCACGGAAATCTCGAGGCCGGCCGGCACCCATTGCCGCAGCTCGGGCAGCAGGTCGTAGATGCGGATCGACGGTGTCGATGACGTTGGCGTTGGCCTGCTTGGTGATGATCAGCAGCACCGAGGGGTCTTTGTTGAACCAGCCGGCGGAGCGGCTGTTGCGCACGCTCGGGCTGGATCGAGGCGATCGTCGGACAGGCGGATCACGGTGCCGTTGACGGTTTTCACCACCACCGGGTCGTATTCGCTGGCCGCGCGCAGCTGATCGTTGATGCCGATGGTGACGGCGCGCTTGTCGCCGTCGAAGGTGCCGAGCGGGCCGACCGCGTTGGAATTGGCGATCGCGGTGCGCACGTCCTCCATGCTCACGCCCATGGCGGCGATGCGCGCCGGATCGACGCGCACGCGGATCGCCGGCTGCTCGGAGCCGGCCACGGTGACGTCGCCGACGCCGTCGACCTGGCTGAGCCGCTGCACGATCACGCTGTCGGCGGCGTCATAGATCTCGCTCGGCAGCATGGTCTTGGAGGTCAGCGCCAGGATCAGGATCGGCGCCGCCGCCGGGTTGGCCTTGCGGAAGGTCGGCAGCGTCGGCAGGTCGCCCGGCAGGTCGCTGAGCGCGGCGTTGAGCGCGGCCTGCACGTCGCGCGCGGCGCCCTCGATGCTGCGCGAGAGGTCGAACTGCACGGTGATGCGCGACAGTGCCGAGCGAGCTCACCGAGGTCAATTCGGTGACGCCGGAAATCTCGCCCAGCCGCCGCTCGAGCGGCGCGGCGACGGTCGCCGCCATGATGTTGGGATCGGCGCCGGGCCGGCTGGCGGTGACGTTGATGGTCGGAAAATCGACGCTCGGCAGGCTGGCGACCGGCAGAAAGCTGTAGGCCACCGCGCCGACCAGAAACAGCCCGATCGCCAGCAGCGTGGTGCCGATCGGCCGGCGGATGAACGGGTAGGAGAAGTTCATCGCTTTCTCCTGCGCATGATCTTGTCCAAAGCCGGCCTACTCCGGATCATGCGCTATTCGCGGCTGTGCGCGGCGCACGTGGCGTGGTCAGCCGCGCGCGCAGCCGCTCCATGTAGAGATAGATCACCGGCGTGGTGTAGAGCGTGAGCAACTGGCTGAGCAGCAGGCCGCCGACGATGGTGATGCCGAGCGGATTGCGCAGCTCCGAGCCGGTGCCGCCTTCGAGCGCCAGCGGCAGCGCGCCGAACAGCGCGGCCAGCGTCGTCATCATGATCGGGCGGAAGCGCAGCAGCGCGGCCTTCACGATCGACTCCTCGGGCGACAGGCCCTCGTGGCGCTCGGCCTCGAGCGCGAAGTCGATCATCAGAATCGCGTTCTTCTTCACGATGCCCATCAGCAGCACGATGCCGATCAGCGCGATCACCGACAGGTCATAGCCGAACAGCATCAGCGCCAGCAGCGCGCCGACGCCGGCCGAGGGCAGCGTGGAGAGAATGGTGAGCGGGTGGATGAAGCTTTCGTACAGCACGCCGAGCACGATGTAGATCACGATGGCCGCGGCGAGGATCAGCCAGGGCTCGCCGGTCGAGCGACTTGGCGAATTCGGCGGCGTCGCCGGAATAGCTGCCGGTCACCGACGACGGCATGCCGATCTCCTGCTGCGCTGGCTGATCAGGCTGACCGCGTCGCTCAGCGCGTAGCCGGGCGCGAGATCGAAGGAGATGGTGACGGAGGGGAATTGCTCCTGGTGCGCGATCGCCAGCGACGCCGAGCCGTTCACGAAACGCGCGAAGGCCGAGAGCGGCACCTGGTTGCTGCTGGTGACCGCGTTGGGCGTGGCGGTGGTGTTGGTATTGGTGCTGCCGGCGGCGGTGTTGGCGACGGTCGCCGCCGTGCCGTTCGAGGTGCTGGCGCCGGTGACATAGAGCTTGGACAGCGAGCCGGGGTCCTGCTGGTAGCGCGGCTGCGCTTCCAGGATGACGCGATACTGGTTGGACTGGCCGTAGATGGTCGAAATCTGCCGCTGGCCGAAGGCGTCGTTGAGCGTGTCGGTGATGCTCTGCATGGAGACGCCGAGCCGGCCGGCCTGTTCGCGGTCGACGTCGACGTTCACGCGCGGGCCGCCTTCCTGCGCTTCGGAGGCGACCTCGCGCAGCGCCGGATCGCCGCGCAGCTGGCGCGCCAGCTTGCCGGCCCAGTTCAGCACCTCGTCGGCGTCGGTGCCGACCAGCGTGTACTGATACTGCGCGCGGCTCACGCGCGTGGAAATCTGGATGTCCTGCGTCGCCTGGAAATAGACCGTCATGCCGGGAATGCCGGCGACCGCGTCCTTGAGCCGCGCGATGATCGCATCGACGTGATCGCTGCGCTGATTTTGCGGCTTCAAGCGTGATGGCGAGCCGGCCGGCATTGGGCGTGGCGTTGATCGGGCGAGACGCCGATCACCGAGACCACGCCGGTGACGTCGGGATCGGCGCGGATGATGGCTTCGATCTCGGCCTGGTGGCGCTGCATTTCGGTCGAACGAAACGTCGGTGCCGGCTTCGGTCACCGCGGTGATCAGGCCGGTGTCCTGCAGCGGCAGGAAGCCCTTCGGAATGACGATGTAAAGCAAGATGGTGGCGGCCAGCGTCACCAGCGTCACCAGCAGCGTCTGCGCACTGGCGGCGCAGCACCCAAAGCAGAGTGCGGTGATAGAACTCGACCGTGCGGTCGAGCAGGCCGGAAAAGCGCCGCGTCACAGCGTTGTCGGCAAGCCCGCCGCCATGTTCCTCGCCTTGGCGCAGCAGGCGGCCGCACATCATCGGCGTCAGCGTCAGCGAGACGATGGCGGAAGCCACCACCGCGATGGTCAGCGTCAGCGCGAATTCGCGGAACATGCGGCCGACCAGGCCGGTCATGAACAGCAGCGGGATGAACACCGCGATCAGCGACAGCGTCAGCGATATCACCGTGAAGCCGATTTCGCTGGCGCCGCGCAGCGCCGCCTCGAGCGGCTTTTCGCCGTTCTCCATGTGGCGGACGATGTTCTCGATCATGACGATGGCGTCGTCGACCACGAAGCCGGTGCCGATGGTCAGCGCCATCAGCGACAGATTGTCGAGCGAGAAGCCGGCAAACCACATCACGCCGAAGGTCGCGATCAGCGACAGCGGCAGCGCCACGCCGGCGATGATGGTGGCGCGGATGGTGCGCAGGAAGATCAGCACCACCAGCACCACCAGCACGATGCTGAGCATCAAGCGTGAATTGCACGTCGTGGATCGAGGCGCGGATGGTGGTGGTGCGGTCGTTGACGATGGTGAGCTGGGCGCCGGCCGGCATGGCGCGCCGCAGCCGCGGCAGTTCGGCGCGCACGCGCGTCACGGTCTCGATCACATTGGCGCCGGGCTGGCGCTGCACGTCGACGACGATCGCCGGCTTGCCTTTGTAGGAGGCGCCGACTTTGGTGTTCTCCAGCCCGTCGATCACGTCGGCGACGTCGCTGATCCTGACCGGCGCGCCGTTGCGGAACGCCACCACCACGTCCTTGTAGGTCTCGGCGGTCGGTGATCTGGTCGTTGGCGGCGATGGTGTAGGACTGATGCGCGCCGTCGAGCGAGCCCTTGGCGCCGGCGACGTTGGCGCCGACGATGGCCGTGCGCAGATCCTCCAGCGCGATGCCGTAGGCGGCGAGCCGCGACAGGTCGGCCTGGATGCGGATCGCCGGGCGGATGCCGCCTTGCACCGAGACGTGGCCGACGCCGGTCACTTCGGAAAGCCGCGGCGCCATCATGGTGTCGGCCATGTCGCTGAGCGTGCGCAGGTCGATGGTCTGCGAGGTGAGCGCCAGCGTGATGATCGGCGCGTCGGCCGGGTTCACTTTCGAATAGAGCGGCGGGTAGGGCAGGTTGCGCGGCAGCGTCGAGCCGGCGGCGTTGATCGCCGACTGCACGTCCTGCGAGGCGGCGTCGATGTCGCGGTTGAGATCGAATTGCAGCGTGACCTGGCTGATGCCGAACGAACTCGCCGAGGTCATCACCTGCAAGGCCGGGATCTGGCCGAACTGGCGCTCCAGCGGCGCGGTCACCAGCGAGGCGATGGTGTCGGGACTGGCGCCCGGCAACTGGGTGGTGACCTGGATGGTGGGGAAATCGACCTGCGGCAGCGCCGAAACCGGCAGCCACCAGTAGCCGAGCGCGCCGCCCAGCATCACCGCGATGCCAAGCAAGGAGGTGGCGATCGGCCGGTGAATGAAGGGGGAGGAGACGCTCATTGCGGTGCGGTTCGGCCTCCCGCCGCTGCGTTGGCCTGCGCTGCTGCGGCCTTGCGCGCCGCCGCCGGCGCGCCGTTGCCGCTGCCGATGGTGACCTTGCTGCCGTCGGTGAGCCGCACGAAGCCGGTGGTGACCACGCGTTCGCCGACGGCGACGCCGCTCTTCACCACGGTCTGCGTCTCGTCCTGCTTCTGCACGACGATCGGGCGCATCGACGCGGTGTTGTCGTCCTTGACCACGTAGACGAAGGTGCCGTTCGGGCCGCGCTGCACCGCGCCGGTCGGGATCGTCACCACGTCTTTCAACGTGTCGATCAACAGCCGCACATTGACGAACTGGCCCGGCCACAGCTGCAAGCCGGCATTGGGAAACTCGGCCTTGAGCTTCACGGTGCCGGTGGTCTGGTCGACCTGGTTGTCGACCACCGTGAGCTTGCCGTGATTCGATCACCGCATTGTTGTCGGGGTGCAATGCATCGACCTGCAGCGGGCCCTTGGCGAAGGCGACGTTGACCTGATCGATGTTCTGCTGCGGCAAGTTGAAGATCACCGAGATCGGCTTGATCTGGGTGATGACGACGATGGCCGGCGAACTCGACGCATGCACGATATTGCCTTCGTCCACCTGCCGGATGCCGGTGCGGCCGGCGATCGGAGCGACGATGGTGGTGTAGCCGAGCGTCGCCTGCGCGCTTTCGATCGCCGCCTGGTCGGACTGCACCAGCGCGGTCATCTTGCGCGACCAGCGCCTTCTGGGTGTCGGCCTGCTGCCGGTTGATGGCGTTGGTGGCGGCCAGCTTCTCGTAGCGGTCGAGATCGATCTTGGCGTTGGCGAGCAGCGCCTCGTCCTGCGCCTTCTTGGCGATCGCCTGGTCGAGTTGCGCCTGATAGGTGGTCGGATCGATGCGCGCCAGCACGTCGCCTTTCTTGACGTCGTCGCCTTCCTTGAAACCGACGCTGAGCAGTTTGCCGTCGACTTGCGGGCTCACGGTCACGGTGTTGAGCGCCTTGATGGTGCCGACGGCGTCGAGATAGACCGGCACGTCGGCTCTTGGTCGCGGCGGCTGACCAGCACCGGCACCGGCCCGCCCTCGGCGCCGAAGCGGCTGCGGTTGCTGCGGCGCCGGCGAGCCGGTGAAGACGTAGATAAGCGCGGCGGCGACCACGAGGACGATGATGACCAGATCGCCAGATTGCGGCGGGTGCGGCCTTTGGTCTTCGCCCAGATTTGCTTCGGCACTTTACCGTGCATCGGAGGTTTCCACCGGTTTCGGCAGCCAGCCGCCGCCGAGCGCTTGATAAAGGCCGACGATCGCCTGCAACCGCGCGAGCCGCGCCTGCGCCAGCGCGTCCTCGGCCTGGAACAGCGTCTGCTGGGTCTGCAGCAGGGTGACCAAATTCGACGGTGCCCGCGCGCAACTGCTGCTCGGAAAGATCGAAGGCCCGGCGCGAGCTTGTGACCACGTCGCGTTGCAGGCGCTCGCGATTGCGCCGTCTGGCGCATGGCGATCAGCGCGTTCTCGACGTCGGTGAAGGCGGAGATCACCGCCTTGCGGTAGTTCTGCAACAGCTGGTCCTGCACGCCTTTCTGCAGATCGAGATTGCCCTGCAGCCGGCCGCCATCGAAGATCGGCTGCGTCAGGCCGGCGGTCGAGCGTGTAGAACGCCGACTCCGGCCGCAGCAGCGTCTTGAGCACGGCGCTCTGGTAGCCGCCTTCGCCGGTGAGCGTGATCGCTCGGCAGCATCTGCGCGCGCGCGTTGTACACATTGGCATTGGCGGCGGCGAGATTGCGCTTCGGCCTGGCGGATGTCGGGCCGCTGCGCCAGCAGTTCCGATGGCAGGCCGGGCGTGACGCGCGGGATGGCGATCGCGCGCATGCTGCCGCCGCGCACGATCGCACGCGTTCGGGCGGGCGCGCGATCAGCACGCGCGAGCGCCGCGCTGATTCTGCTGCAGCGTCTGCTCGAGCGGCGGGATGGCCGCGCGCTGGGTATTCACCAGGCTTTCCTGCTGGGCGATGTTGAGCTCGGAAGCGGTGCCGGCGGAGAATTGCTGCTTGATCAGATTGAGCATGCGGGTGGCGCTGGCGACGTTCTCGCGCGCGATGCGCAGCCGGTCCTGCGCCGCCAGCACCTGGAAATAGGCGTTGGCGGTGGCTGACCACGGTGGTCAGGCCGACCACCTCGCGGTCATAGCGGCTGGCGACCGCGGTCTCCTCGGCGGCGCGCAGGGCCGCGCGGTTCTTGCCCCAGAAGTCGATTTCGTAGCTCGCGGTGAGCGAGGCCGATAAGATGTCGCGCTCGGAGGGCCGCCAAGCGAACCGTCGTGCCGGCGGCCGAGCGACTGCGAGGAGCGCGAATGCGTGGCGCTGCCATTGAGCGGCGACAGTCGGGCAAGCAGCGGCGCGCCGGCGACGCGCGCCTGCGCGTCGGCCTGCACGATCTGGGCGACCGCCGCGGCGATATCGAGATTGGCGGCGCGCGCCTCTTCGATCAGCTCGGTCAATTCCTTGGAGCGGAAGCCGCGCCACCAGTCGAGCGGCGGCACGGCTGCTTCCGCCAGCGCGGGGTTTTGCGGGCCGCGCTCATAGGCCTGCGGAATATCGAGCGCCGGGTCGGGCTTGTCGCCGCTGAGCAGACAGCCGCCGAGGGGCAGCATCAGGCAGAATCCTTGCAGCATGGCCACAACCAGGCGCGCGCTCCGTTTTGTTCCCGTCCCCACAGCCTGACAATCCCGACGCATAACGACGACTTTCGAAACAACTGAAACAAGGCTCGGACGGGAAACTAGCCTGTTTTATTGCCCTTTGCTCTGTTGTTTTGCGGCCCGGAGGCCAGTCGGCCAAGGCCGTGCGGCCGGCCGGCGACATTTGCGCCGCCGAGAACGCGAACACCCCCTGGATGACCTGGTCGAAAGCCTGCCGCGCAGCGCGCGTCTTCGCCATGGCGGCGCGCATGGCGTCGGCGTCGAACGGGTCGCGCCGCAGCGTCTGCATGAATATGGTCCTGCGCGGAATGATATTGCCGTCTGCGCGTCGTCGATCAGCTGGCGGTTGGCGTTGATCTGGCCGCGCAGCAAATCGGCGTCGGCCGGCGGCAGCGTATCGGCGATGTGCTCGACGCGCACGAACACATTGCGGTCCCAGGCCGGCGGGGCCGGCGCGCGGATCGCCATCGCCAGCGCGACGCCGACGAAGAACAAATTGAGCGCCAGCGAGCCGAGCAGCAGCCAGCGCGAGGAGCTGCGCGTCATCGCGGGCGCGGATTGGGCGATTGTCATGGGCGGGCTCCGGTCAGAGCTTCGGGTTCGAACACGATCGAGCCGAGGTCATTGCTGCTGGCGACGGTGAACCCCGCGCCGGCGGGCTCGACGCGCCGGTCGAGGCCGGCAATGCCGATGACGAAGCCGAGCGCCGCGCAGCAGGCGAGCGCGGCGACGCGCGGCCAGGCCGGCGCGAATTGCCAGTCGAGCAGCACGTTGGGCAGACGCCACAGCGGCTTCTTTTGCCGCGGCAGCGGACCCGCAAGCCGCTTGAGCACGCGCTCGACCGCCGCCTCGTCCGTTGGCGGCGCTTTCGTGTGGCGCCTGAGCGCAGCGTCGAGAAATTCCTGGAACTTGTTTTCGTTCATCTTACTCATCCTTATCGATCACGCTGTCGAGCGCGCGGCGCAGGTTCTGCTTGCCGCGCACCAGTAATGTCTCCACCGCCGACACCGAAGTGTCGAGAACCTCCGCCACCTGCGCATTGCTCATGCCGTCACCGTAAGTGAGCACGATGGCCGCGCGCTGACGCGCGGGTAGTTCGGCGATCGCGGCCTTGACCAGCCGCTCGCGCTCGTCGTTTTCCGCTTTCTCGCCGGCCCCAGGCGCCGGATCGACGATCTCGCCGGCCGCTTCCAGCGCGACCCAGGGCGCGCGGCGCTTGCGGTCGAGACAGAGATTGACCACCACGCGCGTGAGCCAGGTGCGGAACTGCGCCAGCGGCTGCCAGCGCGGGGCGTGGGTCCAGACCCGCAGCATGGCTTCCTGCGCCACGTCCTCGGCGTCGGCGGCATTGCCGAGGATGCGGCGGGCGAGCCCGAGCATGGCCGGCACATGGCGGCGCGAGAGTTGGCCAAAGGCCAATTCGTCGCCGCGCGCGATCCGGGCCATGAGCGCTTCGTCGCTGTCATCCATCGCAGTGGAGTGGTCGACATCGAGGGAACCCGTCCATTGTAGCTCTTGGCCTGACCATTAAACGTGCAGGCATGCGGAATCCTGTGCGGGCGGGAAACCGGGGTTATCCGGCCAGGCGTCAGTATAACCTATTGAATTAGCGTGGTTTAGCAACCCGTTCGGGGCCGTTCCTTAGCCGCTTCGGCGAGGCGCCACATCGGACAGCGCAAAGCCGGCGATGCGTTTGTAGTTCTCCGACAGCGCGCGCAATTCGGCCTGCGTGATGAATTTGTCGAGATCGTCGAATGGCTTGTCGCCGACCAGTTCCTCGACCTTGATATTGATGAAATCGGGCGGATGCTCGCGGTTGGTGCGCACCACCTTGGCAGCGGGTTCCGCGCGCGCGGCTTCGTAGGCGTTGAGCGCGGCCCGCGGATCGGTATGGCTGTGCAGGAGATCGGCGAGGGTGCGGGCGTCGATCGCCGCCTGCGCCGCCCCGTTGGAACCGCGCGGATACATCGGATGGGCGGCATCGCCGGCGAGCGTGACGCGGCCGAAGGTCCAGCGCGCGATCGGATCCTTGTCGACCATCGGATATTCGAGAATCTGGTCGGCGTCGCGGATCATCTGCGCTACGTCGAGCCAGTCGAAGCGCCAGTTTTCGTAGAGCGGGAAGAAGTCGGCAAGGTCGCCAGGCTTGTTCCAGTCGTTCTGCTCGAAACTGTCGCGCTTGATCTCGGCCATCCAGTTGATCAGCTGATTGCCTTGCGCGTCGATGTTGTCGACGATCGGGTAGATCACGATCTTGCCGGTCAGGATCGAGCCGACGCGCATATAGGTGCGCCCACCCAGGATCGGCTTGCGCCGCGTCACCCCGCGCCAGGTATTGATGCCGGCGAAAGCGACCTTGTCATCCGGATAAAACTGTTTGCGAATGGCCGAATTGATGCCGTCGCAGGCGATCACGACGTCGGCGCGCACGCTGTCGCGTTTATTGAAGTGCACGATCGCGCCCGTGTCATCTTGCGTGACGCCCGAGCAATCGTGGTCGAGCAGGATGGCGTTGTCGCCCAGTTTTTTGCGCGCGGCCTGGTGCAGAATTACATGCAGCTTGCCGCGATGGATGCCGACTTCGGGCACGGATAGCCGGCGAACTTACCGCGCGGTTCCTTATAGATAAGTTGTCCGAAGCGATTGAAGAACGCACTTTCGCGGTTCTCGATCCCGGCGGCGAGCAATTCATCGCCGAGACCAAGTTCGCTGAGTTCGCGCATCGCATGCGGCAACAACGTGATGCCGACGCCGAGTTCCTTGATTTCGGGCGCGCGCTCATAAACGCGGCAAGCGATGCCGCGCTGCTTGAGATTGAGCGCGAGCGAAAGTCCGCAAATGCCGCCGCCGACGATGGCTACATTCATGCCGTCTTCGCCAGTCTGCCGGCCGGGTCTGTCAGAGTTCTTTTACCTGCACCTTGCGGAACTTGATCGTGCCCTGGCCATGTTGCAAGGCAATCGGACCTTCGTCGAACATGCCGTTGCGAAGCTTTGCGGTTTCCTTGCCGTCGAGCACGACCGTGATGTCACGCCCTTTGACGGTGATCTCGAAGGTGTTCCATTTCTCGCCGGCCTTCGGCATCGGATTGACTTCGGCGTAGCGGGTGATTGCGCCGGTGCCGTAGCTCGGATCGGGGCGCTCGTCGAAAATATTGGCTTCGTAGCAGGTCCGGTCGGTGATCTTCTTGGGATCGAGACAGCGGAAATAGATGCCGCTGTTGGCGTCGTGGCTCGGCCAGAACTCGACCCGCACGACGAAGTTCTTGTACGACTTCTTGCTCACCAGATAGCCGGCCACTTTTTTGTCCGTCATCGCGTCGGCGACGACGGCGCCGTCCGCGATATGCCAATTGGATCCGCCGACCTGGTCCCAGTTATCGAGATTCTTGCCGTCGAACAGAGTGACCCAACCGGCATCTTGCGCCGTCGCCAGCGGCAAGGCGTTGAACGTGACGAAGCCGAGGATCGCGGCTCCGGCAACGAATTGAATTGTGCGCATCGACAAGAGTTTCATTGCATTTCCTCCCCTTTGAAATTGGCCGCTTTTATCCATTTCGTGAAACAGTCCGTTTGCTCCTTTTATTCCTCGCCGCGTCGGCAAGGGCAGGCGTGCTTTGTCGGCCGGACCTTCGCGAATGGACGAAATCAGTGAAACTCTGTCAACATAGGACCGATCGGCGGAATTAGCCGTCAAAAAACGGGAGGAGTTCATGGACAAGGCGCTCTATGACAAGGGCATGGCGATGCGCCGCAAGGTGCTGGGCGATGAATATGTCGACCGGGCCGTCGCCAATACCGACGATTTCAACCGCAAATTCCAGGATCTGCTCAATGAATTCGCTTGGGGCGCGGTGTGGACCGACGAGGACCTCAAGCCGCGCGACCGCAGCCTGCTCAATCTCGGCATGATTGCCTGCCTTGGGCGCATGCATGAATTCGAGGCGCATTTCCGCGGCGCGCTGCGCAACGGGCTCACCCAAAAGGAGATCGCCGCGGCGCTGCGGCAGATCGCGATTTATTGCGGGTTCCCGGCCGCCGTCGACTGCCATCGCGTGGCCAAGCAGGTCTTGGCGGCGGAAGCCAAAAAAACATGACGAAAACCCAAGCGTTCATGGCAAATTCACGTTATTGAGATAGCCGTATTCTTGTCTTGAATGTGCCTTCATCCCGGGGCAATCAATGCCCCGGGAAAGCTGGGGAATTCCGGTTCCTTGGCCCAATGGTGGACGATGAGCCGACGTATTGAACTTTTTCTGCTGACGCTGCCGTTCGCGGCTGTCGCTTTGGCCGCGCCTGCGGCCGCTCAGTATTATTCATCGCCGCCGCCCTATTACCGCGGCGCCCCGCCGCCGGGCTATTACGACCGCTCGCCGCCGCCGGCCTTCTGGGACGACGATGATGATGATCAACCGGTGCGCGGCCGCCGCGCGCCGCAGATGAGCCAGAATCCCCCCGGCGCCCCGAGCCGCATTTTGCCCTATCCGGACGAAGCCGAGGCCGTGCCGCCGCCGCCCGGCTTCGCCCAACAGCCGCCCGGCAATCCGCCGGCCTATGGACATCAGCTCGACCAGCAGCCGGCCGGTCCGCCGCCGCGCGGCGCCGCCAACGATCCCGACGCGATCCGTCCGCCCGGACCGATCGGCCCCGCGCCTGCCAACGCACCGGGTGCGGCGCCTGCCGCGCCTGCCGCCACCGCCGCGCTGCCGCCGGAAGATCAGCCCGAGCAGGGCCAGCCCAAGGAACTGCCGCCGAATCTCAAGCGGCAGTTGGTCGACTACAATACCAAGGAGCCGGCCGGCACCATCGTTGTCGATACTGCGAACACCTACCTCTATCTGGTGCTCGGCGGCGGCAAGGCGCTGCGCTACGGCGTGCGCGTCGGCCGCGAGGGTTTCACCTGGACCGGCACCGAGCGCATTTCCAAGATGAAGGAATGGCCGGACTGGTTCCCGCCGACCGAAATGATCGAGCGCCAGCCTTATCTGCCGCGCGTGATGGCGGGCGGCCCGGGCAATCCGCTCGGCGCGCGCGCCATGTATCTCGGCCACACGCTCTACCGCATTCACGGCACCAACCAGCCGTCGACCATCGGCCACTATGTTTCGTCCGGCTGCGTCGGCATGCTCAACGAAGACGTCGAGGATCTTTACAGCCGCGTGCAGGTCGGCACCCGCGTCGTCGTGCTGCCCGGCAAGGCCCCGGAGACGGTCGCCAATGGCCCGCCGCCGCCCGCCAATCCGATGGCGCCGCCCAGTGCGAACAATGCCCCCGGTAACGCGCCGCATGGCGGCACCGCGATCTCGAGCTCCCCGCTGCCGCCGGCGCGCTAAGCGCGCCTGCTGTCCGCAACGCTGACTTTAGCCAGCCGCGACACCGCCTCGATCACCGCGCCCGGATCGGCCACGCCTTTGCCGGCGATGTCGTGCGCGCTGCCATGCGCGACCGAGGAGAACAGAATCGGCGAGCCGATCGACAGGCCGGCGGTGCGGTTGAAGGCTTGCAGCTTGGCGGCGATGTGGCCCTGGTCGTGCAGCATCACGATAAAGGCGTCGCAGCCTTTCTTGCGGAACATGGTGTCGGCGCCGAACGGGCCGGAGACCTCGATGCCGGCCTGCGCCGCGCGCGCGATCGCCGGAATGATGATGTCGATTTCTTCCGTGCCGAACATGCCTTCTTCGCCGGCATGCGGATTGAGGCCGCCGACGAAAATCTTCGGCCGCGCGATCCCCAGTTTCTTGAGCGAAGCGTCGATGACGCGGATCACGCGCTCGACGCTTTCCTGCGTGATAAGCGAGATCGCTTCGCGCACGCTGACATGCAGCGTGGCGTGGGCGATGCGCACATCATCGAAGCAGATCATCAGATAAACGTCGTTGACCGGCGTCCCGGTTTCGCGCGCCACGAACGAGGGATAGCCGTCGAAGGCGATGCCGGCGGCAGCGATCGAGCGCTCGGTCTGCGGCGCGGCGACGACGGCCTCGACATCGCCGGCAAGTGCGCACTTTGATCGCGCGGCGAGCGGCGGCCAACGAAGCGCGGCCGTAGGCGGCGTCCACGGTGCCGAATTTGACCGGCACATTGGTGCCCTCGGAGGCATCGAGCAGATTGACCGCGCCATCCGACCAGTCGGCGTCGCCGGCTTTGGCGATGACATGCAGGCGCGGCGAAAGACCGGCGGCTTTGGCGTGCAATTCCACCGCTGCCGGATCGCCCACCAGCAGCGGCCGGCACAGCACTTTGACCCGCGTGTCGAGCGCCGCTTTCAGCGCGATTTCCGGGCCGATCCCGGCCGGGTCTCCGGTTGCAATGGCGATGCGCGGCAACGGCATGGCCGTTCTCTTCCGTATCGAAGGCGAGTGCCTATAATGCGCCCTGACAATAGCAAGTGTACGGGGAAACGTCGCCATGATGTCGCGTGAACAAAACGATCAGTTGAGCCGCATCGGCCCGGGCACGCTGATGGGCAAGCTGTTGCGCCGCTATTGGGCGCCGTTTCTGCTGTCCTCGGAAATCCCCGAGCCGGACTGTCCGCCGGTGCGCGTCAAGCTGATGGGCGAAAAGCTGATCGCCTTCCGCGACACCAAAGGCCGCGTCGGCCTGATCGACGAATTCTGCGCCCATCGCGGCGTCTCGCTGTGGTTCGGCGAGAGCGAAGACTGCGGCATCCGCTGCCACTACCACGGCTGGAAATACGACATCACCGGCCAATGCGTCGACCTGCCGTCGGAGCCGGAGGAGTCCGGCTTCCGCAAGAACATCAAACTGAAGTCCTATCCCTGCATCGAGAAGGCCGGGATCGTCTGGGCCTATATGGGGCCGCCGGAATTGCAGCCGCCGCCGCCGGCGCTGGAATGGACCGATGTCGCGCCGCGAGCAGCGCTTCGTCTCCAAGCGGCTGCAGGAATGCAATTACCTGCAGGCGATGGAAGGCGGCATCGATTCCAGCCACGTGTCCTGGCTGCACGGCAGCGAGCTGGACAAGGATCCGCTGTTCAAGGGCAGCAAGGGCAACGAGTACAACAAGAAAGACCGCATGCCGCATTTCGAAGTGGAGGAATTTTCCGGCGGCCTGCTGATCGGCGCGCGCCGCAACGCCGAGGCCGGCAAATATTACTGGCGCATCACGCCCTGGATCATGCCCTGGTACACGATCATCCCGCCGCGCGCCGGGCATCCGCTCGGGTGCGCACGCCTGGGTCCCGATCGACGACGAGACCTGCTGGGCCTGGAGCATCAATTATCATCCCAAGCGCGCGCTGACGAAATCGGAAGTCTCGGCGATGCAGGACGGCGAGGGCATCCACGTCAAATACGTGCCGGGCACCTTCATCCCGCTCGCCAACAAGTCGAACAATTATCTGATGGACCGCGAGGCGCAGCGCCACGGCCATAGCGCCACCGGCGTCGACGGCATCGCCATGCAGGACGCCTCGATTCAGGAAAGCATGGGCGCGATCCAGGACCGCACCAACGAGCATCTGTGCGCGACCGACACCGGCATCGTCATGACGCGCAAGCTCATGCTGCGCGCGGCCAAGGCGGCGGCCGAAGGCAAGCCGGTGCCGGCGACCGAGCCGCAAGCGCAGCGCGTGCGCTCGGTGGCGATCGAGCTCGACCAGGGCACATCGTTCACGCAAGGCGCCAAGCACGGGCTCTATGCCGAATTGGGACCGAGCCGCTGTCGGTATGAGGATCATTCCGCCGCGGTTTTGGCCGGTTTGCCGATCGCCGCGTTGACGCGCGGCATCACCTGTTCGGCCATCAACTGCATCGAGCGCCGGGCGAGCTTCGGATCGACCCAGTCCATGCCGGCATAGACCAGTTCGCCGAAATCGCCGGTCTCCTCGCGCATCGCCAGGATCTGATCGACCACCTTGTTGACGGTGCCGGCGAACACGCAGTTCTGCATGACGTAGTCGAGCGTGATCTCCGTCGTCCGGCTGTTCCTTGTGGCTCTTGAACACGTAGAGCCGGTTGCCGCGCATCATCTTGGCGCGCATGTTGCCGAAATAGTGGCGGTAGGGGCTGTTGGCGTCCTCGCGGCCGTAGCGGCGCGCGGTCGCCTCGTCGTCGGCGACGAAAATCGTGCGCGCCACGCGCCAGTCGGCGACGTCGGCCTTGGCGCCGGCCTCGGCTTTGCCCTTGGCGTAGTTCGCCCAGTGCGACTTGAGATGCTTGGCCAGCAGGAAGTTCGCCGACAGCGGATGGAAGTCGCGCTTGCCCATCAGCACCACGCCGGGCGAGAACGGCGCCACCACGGTGCCGACGATTTCCGGCCGCGGCTTCTGGAACGGCTTGGCCAGGATGCCGACGCCAAGTTCGAGCGCGGCGGTGCGCGCGAACGTCGACCTTGAAGCGGTTGTCGGGGAAATCGATGTTGTAAGGCGGATTGCGCTTCCCACACCGCCAGGATCACGTCGATCGCCTCGGCGAAAATCTTGTTGCGGTCCAGATCGAGAATCCCGATCGCCTCGGAATCGGACGTGAGCGCGCCCGGGCGAGACGCCCATGATGAAACGGCCCTGCGCCAGATGATCGAACATCGCGGCGTTGACCGCGATCACCACCGGATGCATCTGCGCCAGATTGGTGGTGCCGGTCGCGAGCTTGATGGTCTTGGTGTCGTGGATCAGCGTCGCCAGGAACAGCATGCTGTTGGTGACGTTCTCGCAGGCGTCGGTCAGGTGCTCGCCCATGAAGGCGTCGTGGAAGCCGAGCTGGTCGGCGAGAATGATCGCCTCGCGGTCTTCGCGCAGCGTCTGCGACCAATCCCGGCCCATCGGATGCACCGGCATGGTGAAGTAGCCCAACCGCATTTCCGTCTCCGCTGAATGCCGTGGCCGCAAATTAGCCGAGCCACGGCCCGAGCGAAAGCGGGATTCGCTCGTTGTTAGCAATAAGATCGCGTAGTTTTGAGAGGGCGAAAATGATTAGGCCGCGACGCGGGCGAGGAAGCCCTCGACCTCGCGGCGCAGTTCGGCGGCGGCGGCTTCCACCGCCTGCGAGGCGGTGAGCACGCTTTCCGCCGACTGCGGGTCTCGGTGGCGGCGCCGGTGACCTCGCCGAGCACCGACACCACCAGCTTGGCGCCGTCGGCGGCGCTGGCGACGTTCTGCGAAATCTCGGAGGTCGCCGCGCTCTGCTCTTGCACGGCGGCCGCGACGGCGGTGGCGCAGCTGTCGATTTCCTGCATGCGGCCCGGCGATGCGGCCGATCGCATCGACCGCGCCGCCGGTCGACGTCTGCACCGCGCCGATCAGCTTGGAAATATCCTCGGTCGCCTTGGCGGTCTGCACCGCCAGCGATTTGACCTCCGAGGCCACCACCGCGAAGCCTTTGCCGGCTTCGCCGGCGCGCGCCGCCTCGATCGTCGCGTTGAGCGCCAGCAAATTGGTCTGCCCGGCGATGGTGCGGATCAGCTTGACCACGTCGCCGATCTTTTGCGCGGCCTGCGACAGCGCGGTGATCTGTTGATTGGTGCCCTGCGCTTCCTCGACCGCCGCGCGCACGATGGTGGTGGTCATGGCGAGCTGGCGGCTGATCTCCCCGATCGAGCCGGCCAATTCGTCGGCGGCGACCGCGGCGGTCTCGACATTGGTGCTCGCTTCGTTGGAGGCCGCCACCGCGCCCTCGGCGCGCTGCGAGGTCTGCGCCGGAACTGGCGAACAGCATGGTGGCGGTCGAGCGCATGGCCATCGCGCCGTCGGTCACCGTGCGCAGATGATCCTCGACGCGCTGGCGGAACGCGGCGATCGCCTGCTCGATGGCGGCGCGGCGCTGCTGCTGCTCCTGCATCGAGGCGCGTTCGCGCTCGGCGTCGCGCCGCTCGGTGATGTCCTCGTGCGTCGCCACCCAGCCGCCGTCCGCCATCGGCCGGTTGATGACGGAGACCATGCGCCCGCTGGCGGATTTGACTTCGGTGTGGGTGGTCTTGCCCTCCGCCATGGCGGCAACCAGCTCGCTGCCGGTACTCACCGGGATCGCGCGAGAAGCTGCCGTTGGCGATGCGGTATTCAAGCAGGTCGGCGAGCGTGCGGCCCGGCTTCACGACGTCTTCGGGCAGATTGTACAGCTCCTTGTAGCGCTGGTTGCAGACGACCAGTCGCTCGTTGCCGTCGAACATGCACAGGCCCTGCGACATGTTGTTGATGGCGACGCGCATGCGCGTGTTGTTCAGCTTGCATGCGCCGGATGATGCGCGATGCCGGCGATCAGCATCGCCAGCGCCGTCGTCAGGCCGGCGCAGAAGGCCGGACGACCAGGAATTCGGGCGCCGCGCGACCCAGGCGTCCGACCGGCAGGGCGAAGTAGAACAGCGCGAAGCTTGCCGGAAAGCAGACGCAGCCGATCAGCGCGACAAAGCGCCAATCGCGCGAGATTGTCCGAGAGGAAGTCGTCGGCCATGGTCGTGCCCGGGTCCGCGTCACGCTATTCCCCTACCGGTTGTTTTGCAGTTAATTGCTGCTGTTGACCGGTTAAGCAAAGATTAACGGCGGGAGGATGCGGCGATGGCGAAGTTGCGGGCGGTCGAATGCCGCGAATTCATCGCAGGCGGTGATCGAAAAGGCCGACGAGATGGGCGTGCCGGTCTCGGTCGCCGTGGTCGGGCCGGAAGGGCATCTGATCGCGGTCGAGCGCATGGACGAGGCCGGCTTCATCACCCCGGACACCGCCATCGCCAAGGCCTATACCGTGGCGGCGTTCCGCTCGATGAGCCCGCGCTTTCCCGACGGGCTGGTGATCCAGCAATGGTTCAAGGAGCGCAATCCGCAATTGCTGATCAGCCTGGCGGCGCTGACCAACGGCAAGATCGCCGCCTCCGGCGGCGCCGCGCCGGTGTTCAGGGGCGACGAGATGGTCGGCGCCTATGGCATATCCGGCGGCACCTCGCAGCAGGACGAGGAGATGGCGCTCTATGCCCGCGCCAAAGTCGGCTGGGCGCATCAGTCGACCGCCGAGCCGAAGGCGAGCGTGAAGGCGCACATCAACGAGCTCTACGCCAAGGCCGGCATCACCGACCGCAAACTTTAGAATTTTCCGCCGGAGTTCCATCGATGCAATCGACTGTCGCCGCGCAAAGCCGAGGCCTGGCCGGGCCGCATCGAAGACGACCCGCTGTTGCGCGGGTACCGGGCGCTTCGGCGACGACGTCAAGCCGGAGGATGCGCTTGGCCGCCTGTTTCGTGCGCTCGCCGCACGCCTTCGCCGACGATCGAGCGGATCGACGTCGCGGCCGCCAAAAGCGCGCCGGGCGTCGTGGCGGTGCTCACCGCCGCCGATCTTGCCGCAGGCGCATTATCACTCGATCTCGCATCCGCATCCGATCCCCGGCCGCGGCGGCAAGGTGCCGGTCGCGCCGCACCGGCCGTCGCTCGCCGAGACGCGCGTGCTGCATGTCGGCGAGCCGGTGGCGATGGTGGTCGCGGTCGAGCGCGCGCGCCGCGCAGGACGCCGCCGAAAAAATCGTCGTCGATTACCAACCGCTCGACGCCGTCACCGACGCGCGCGATGCCATCAAACCCGGCGCGCCGCAGCTTTGGCCGGATGCGCCCGGCAATATCGGGTTCGACTGGACCGCGCCGGCCGATCCCGACGGCAAGAAGCAGGCGGCGCTCGATCGCGCCTTCAAGGACGCCGCGCATGTCGTGCGCGTCGAACTTGTCAATCAGCGCCTGGTCGTCGCCTCGCTCGAGCCGCGCACCGCGACCGCGAGCTATGACGCCGGGATCAACCAGTTCACGCTGCGCTGCGGCACCCAAGGCGTCGCCGCCGTGCGCGGCCAGATCGCCGGCGCCATGGGCATCAAGCCAGACGAGTTGCGCGTCCTCAGCGACGATGTCGGCGGCGGCTTTCGGCATGAAGGGCTGGTGCTATCCCGAATACGTGCCGATGCTGCACGCCGCGCGCCTGTTGCAAAAGCCGATCCATTGGGTCTCGACCGCGCCGGAGGCCTTTGTCACCGACAACCAGGGCCGCGATTCGTTCTGGACGCGTGGAGCTCGCGCTCAACAAGCGCGGCCAATTTCTCGGCCTGCGCGTCGATTGCCTCGGCAATGTCGGCGCCTACTTCACCGGCGTCGCGCATTTCGTCTTCACCACGCACGTCTCCGGCTGCCTGCCGACGGTCTACGACATCCCGCACGCGCAGGTGAACTCGCGCTGCGTGTTCACCAACACGCTGCCGACCGGGCCCTATCGCGGCGCCGGGCGGCCGGAGGCGAGCTATCTGATCGAGCGCGTGATCGATGCCGCCGCCGATCAGACCGGCATCGACGCCGCCGAATTGCGCCGGCGCAATCTGATCGCGCCCGACAAAATTCCCTACACCACCGCGTTCGGCAACACATACGACAGCGGCGATTTCCCGGCGGCGTTCGAGCGCGCGCTGGTGCTCGCCGACTACGCGGGCTTTGCCGCGACGCAGGAAGGCGGCGAAGAAGGCAAGGCAAACTGCGCGGCATCGGCATTGGCTGTTATCTGGAAATCGCCGGCGCGTTTCCGGAAGAAGCCGCGCGCATCACGTTTCCCGGCGGCAAGGCGGTCAATGTCAGCATCGGCGCCGGCGCCAGCGGGCAGGGACACCAGACCGTGTTCGGCAAGGTAGCGGCGCGGCGGCTCGGCATCGCGCCGGAAGCGGTGACGGTGTCGTCGGGCGATTCGGCGCGCGACGTGCCGGGCTTCGGCGCTGTTGCTTCGCGCTCGGCCATGTATGGTCGGCGGCGCCGATCGCCGTCACCGCCGACAAAGTGATCGAGAAGGGCAAGCGCGTCGCCGCCATGCTGCTGCAGGCGGGCGAGGGCGACATCGACTATCGCGACGGAAAATTCGGCGTGAGAGGCTCGGCACGCGAAGTCTCGCTGTTCGAGGTGGCCGAACGCGCCGCCGAACTGGCGCGCACAGGCGTGATCCCGGACAGCCTCGACACCCAGGCAATATCAAGTCGCCGCCGTCGTTTCCTAACGGCTGCCACATCGCCGAGGTCGAAATCGATCCCGCGACCGGCGCGGTCGACGATCGTCAACTATGTGGCGGTCGGCGATTGCGGCAATGTGCTCGACGAGACCATCGTCGAGGGCCAGGTCCACGGCGGCGTGGCGCAAGGGCTCGGCCAGGCGCTGACCGAGAACACGATCTACGACGCCGGCGGCCAACTGGTGTCCGGCTCGTTCATGGACTACGCCATGCCGCGCGCCGGATCTGATGCCGGACATGACGGTCGAGCATCGCGCGGTCGCCTGCCGCACCAATCCGCTCGGCGTCAAGGGCACCGGCGAGGCCGGCACCACCGCGGCGCCCGCCGGCGGTGATCAACGCCATCCTCGATGCGCTGCCCAAGGGCGCGCAACTCGACATGCCGGCGACGCCGGAGCGCATCTGGCAGGCCCTGAAGGCCGAACGCTAATTCCGTTATGGCTGCGCGGAGACTGCTTAGGCGGCCTTGATGCCGTGCAGGCTGTGCGAGGCGTCCTTGACCGTGAAAAATAAGACGTCGCCTTCGGGCGTCGCCTTGCCGGCGTGGATTGTGTTGGCCGGGATGTAGACCACCGAGCCGGGTTTCACGTCGAATTCCTCGCCGCCGATAGTGGCGTGGAACGTGCCCTGCAAGATGTAGATCCATTGTTCGTTCGGGTGCGAATGTGGCTCGGCGCCGGTGCCGGCGTTCATGCGCATCAGGCCGACGATCATGCGGTCGCCCTCGACGCAGGGCCCGTGCGCGGTCGAATAAGCGGGGCCGCCCATGATCTTCGACACGCTTTCGAGATCGAAGACATATTGGCCAGGGGCGGCGCGGGTGGCGCCGGGCGTGCGCGCGGCAGGCTGAGTGGACATGGAGTTTTCTCCCTGCAAATTATGTTTAACCGATTATTGTTGGGCTGAATGGTAGTGGATCGCGCCAGTCGCGTCACCACGCTTCGGCCATTGTCGGCCGTCAGGTTCCCGCCCGGATTCGGAGATCGTTGCAGATGAACTGGGTTCGTCCGTTCCTTATAATGCTGGCGCTCGGTGTGCTCGCCGGTTGCACGGCCGACACAGTGCCGAAGGCGGAACCGAGCTTCTATCGCAACTTGGCCGAGCCGGGCGCGCAGCTCGACGCCGCCGCCGCCGCCTCGATGATCTCCGGCTACCGCACCAACAACGGCTTGCCGGCGGTGACGCTCGATCCCGAACTCACGCGGCTGGCCGAGGCGCAGGCCGCCATCATGGCCAAGCGTGACAAACTCGACCACAATGCCGGCAAGCCGTTCGTCGCGCGGCTCAAAGCCTCCGGCTACGACGCCAAGACCGCGGCGGAGAATATCGGCGCCGGCTATCACACCCTCGCCGAGGCGTTCTCCGGCTGGCGCGATTCGCCGCCGCACAATGCCAACATGCTGCTCAAAGGCGCGACCCGCATCGGCATCGCCGCGATCTACACGCCGGCCTCGAAATACAAAGTCTATTGGGCGCTGATCATCGCCGAGCCGGACGAGAAGAAGGGCTAGGGCGGCTGGACCGCGCGGCGTTGACTGAATAACGTCTATCCGCATGCCGGTGCTGCCCAATTCTCGCGACTACGACGCGAATCTATCGCCAATTCCGCTGGCAGGTGCCGGCGCGCTACAATATCGGCGTCGACGTCTGCGACCGCTGGGCCGACGCCGAGCCCGGCCGGCTTGCCATCCTGCACGTGCAAGCCGGACGGCTCGCGAAGACACCATCACCTATGGCTGGCTGCGCGAGACCTCCAACCGGCTCGCCAATGTGCTGCGCGCGCATGGCATCGCGCGCGGCGACCGCGTCGCCATCTTGCTTCCGCAAATGCCGGAAGTCGCCGCCGCCCATATCGCGATCTACAAGCTCGGCGCCGTCGCGCTGCCGCTCGCGGTGTTGTTCGGCACCGATGCGCTGTGCTACCGCCTGCAGAATTCCGGCGCGAAGGCGCTCATCACCAACGCGCAGGGCGTCGCGCGCATCGCCGAGATCCGGAAAAACCTGCCCGATCTCAAGCTGGTGCTCTCGCTCGACGGCGCGGCGACGGTGTCGATCGATTTCGCGATGGCGCTCGCGCGCGCGTCGCCGGATTTCACGCCGGTCGATACCGTCCGCCGACGATCCGGCGATGATGATCTACACCTCGGGCACCACCGGCCAGCCGAAAGGCGCGCTGCACGGCCATCGCGTGCTGCTCGGCCATTTGCCCGGCGTCGAGACCTACAACGATTTCTTTCCCGCAAGCCGGCGACCGCTATCTGGACGCCGGCCGATTGGGCCTGGGCCGGCGGCCTGCTCAACGTGCTGCTGCCGGGCCTGCATTACGGCGTGCCGGTGGTGGCGCGCCGCTTCGAGAAGTTCGATCCGGAGGAAGCCTTCGCGCTGATGGCGCGCGCGCAAATCCGCAACGCCTTCATCCCGCCGACCGCGCTGCGCATGATGCGCGCGGCGCCGAACCCGCGGGGCCGCCACGACCTCAAGCTGCGCATCGATCGGCTCCGGCGGCGAGTCGCTCGGCGCCGAAACCTATGAATGGGGCAAGTCGGCCTTCGGCCTCACCATCAACGAATTCTACGGCCAGACCGAATGCAATCTCGTGCTCGGCTCCTGCGCGCGCTCGGCGTCTCAAGGCCGGCGCGATCGGCAAGCCGGTGCCCGGCCACACCGTGGCGGTGATCGACGGCGACGGCCGCGCATTAAAGCCGGGCGAGGTGGGCCAGATCGCGGTCAAGCGCCCCGATCCGGTGATGTTCCTGGAATACTGGGGCAAGCCGGAAGCGACGCGCGAAAAATTCATCGGCGACTGGATGACCACCGGCGACCAGGGCGTGATGGACGAGGACGGCTATTTCAGTTTCGTCGGCCGCGACGACGACGTCATCACCTCGGCGGGCTTCCGCATCGGGCCGGGCGAGATCGAGGATTGCCTGATCCGCCATCCGGCGGTGGCGCTCGCCGCCGCGGTCGGCAAGCCCGATGCGCTGCGCACCGAGATCGTCAAAGCCTTCATCGTGCTCAAGAAGGGCCACGCGCCGTCCGACGCGCTCGCCGCCGAGATCCAGACTTTCGTCAAGACGCGGCTCTCCGGCCACGAATATCCGCGCGAGGTCGCCTTCATCGACGACATGCCGATGACCACGACCGGCAAGGTGATCAGGCGGCTGCTGCGCGAGCGGGCTTAAGGCGCGTGCGAAGCGCCGCCCATGATGAAGACGTGGAAGCCGAGCCGCCGCTTGGCGACGAGATAAAGCACGACCGATTCCACCACCAGCGCGCTCGAAGTCGCGATCGCGGCGCCCTCGATGCCGATGCGCGGAATGAGCATCACGCACAGCACGAGATTGATGGCGAAGGCGGCGGCATAGATGAACGCGCATTGCTTGCGCTCGCCCAGCATGTTGAGCAGCCGTTCGGCCGGGCCGACCGCGGCGCGCGCCAGCATGCCGACCGCCAGGATGAACATCACGCCATAGCCGCGCTCGAAACCGGCGCCGAACAAGCCGAGCAGCGGCCGCCCGAAGGCGAGGATCAGCGCGCAGGCGGCGAGCGAGGGCCAGAACGTCCACTTGATGGTCTCGGCGAAGAACGAGGCCAGCCGCGCTTTGTCGCCGCTGACGTGATATTGCGGTGAACTTGTGGGTGGTGGCGCCGGCGATGGCGAAATAGACGAAGGCGACGATCGCCAGCAGCCGCGCGCCGGCGTAATAGACCGCGACCTCGTCGGGCGAGCGGAAATGCTCGAGCGCGAGAATGTCGACGTAAGTGAGCAGCAGGTAGAAGCCTTCCACCACGAAGATCGGCAGCGAGGTGGCGAACCAGGCCTTGGTCTCGTAGCGCTTCGGCCCGTCCGGCACCTTGTCCTTGAGGCGGCGGTCGAGCACGACGAGCTGCACCGATGGTCACCGCCCAGGTGGTGACGACGGCGACGATCATCGCGGTCACCGCGCCGGTCGGCGCGCCGAGCAGATAGGCCGCGCCCATCAGCACGGTGATGGTGAGCTGGCGCCAGATGTAGAACGGCATCAGCGCGAGATTGGGCCAGTCGTAGGACTGCGCGATGCCGGCCTGCACCTGCACCAGCCCGTAGATCGGGATGGTGACGCAGGCGAGATAAAGCGGCACCACCGCGAAATGATCGAGGTAAGGCGCCAGCAGCGTCACGCCGATGGCGCCGACGAGCGCCGATGGCGGTGGCGATGCCGAAGGCGAGCCAGCGGCTGCCGGACAGAAATCCGCGCAGGCGGTCGAGCGATTTGAGCTCGGTATATTCCGGGATGAAGCGCCGCGCCGCCGACGACAGGCCGAAATCCGAGAGCGCGCCGATCATCAGCACCCAGGTCCACACATAGATGTAGATGCCGAACTCGAAGCTGCCCATCCAGCGCGCCAGCAGCACCTGGCGAGCCGAGCGCGAGCATGGCGCTGGCGACGCGCACCAGAAAAACTTTTCCGGCGACGAGTTGCGCCAGCCGGCTGTCGCTGCGCTCGGCGAGGATGGCTTTGATGCGCGCGACGATGCCCGCCGCGGCTGGCGGAGCGGGGCGTGACATTTTCGGAATCGACCAGCGCCACGGGTTCTCTCCGCGCCGGCGGTGGCCGGGTTGCGAACGACGGCAAAGCCATCGTGTTCCGTTAGCAAGGAACCGTTAAGAATCGGTTGGGCGGGGCGGTTTGTGCCGCTGAATCAAGGCTATTTCGAGCTCGCGCTACGTCGGCCAAAATGGCTTCGACGGCCTTGCGCTCCTCGCCCGTCAGCGCCGCCTGCGGCGGCACCGGATCGCCGACCGCGTAGCCCTGGATCTGCAAGCCGGCCTTGATGCAGGCGGCGAGATTGAAGCGCGCGAAGGCTTCGTTGATGCGCCAGAGCTCGCGTTGCAGCGTCATCGCCTCCGGCCATTTGCCGGCGCGGCAGAGTTCGTAAAGCCTCACGCTCTGGCGCGGCACGATGCAGGCCGGTCCCGCCATCCAGCCGACGCCGCCGATCAGCATCACCGCCGCCGGAATATGCGCCGAGGCCGAAAACACTTTCATGCCCGGGCAGCGGTTCATGATCGAGAGCAGGCGGCCGGTATTGGTCGAGGCGTCCTTGATGTACTGGATGCGCGGGTGCTCGGCGAGCCGCGCGATCACGTCGAGGGTGAGATCGCTGCGCTGGAATTGCGGATTGGTGTAGAGCACGACCGGAATATCGACCGCGTCGGCGATGGCGCGGAAGTAGGATTCGATCTGCGCATCCTTGAGCGGGAAATAGGCTTCGAGAATGGCGAGGATGCCGTCGGCGCCGAGCGACTGATAGCTGTTTCGCCTGCGCGACCGCGTCGGCGGTCGACGGTCGAGGCGACGCCCGCGATCACCGGCACGCGCTTATCCGCGGCTTCGATGGTCGCCCGCACCACCGCCGCGCGCTGCTCGCGCGACAAGATAGGCGAACTCGCCGGTCGAGCCGAGCGGCGTCAGCCCATGCACGCCGGCCTTGATCAGATCGGACGCCAGCCGCCCCAGCACATCGGTGATGATGCGCCCGTGCCGCAGTCGATCGGCGACACCAGATAGGGAAAGACGCCGTGGAAGTCGGTCATGCGCTCACCCGGAAAAGCCGCCGTCGTCGAGAAACTCCTGTTCCTCCGGCGTGCTGACGCGGCCGAGCGCCGCATTGCGGTGCGGGAAGCGGCCGAAGCGGCGGATGATGTCGGCGTGCATCTCCGCCCATTTCAAGCCGTCGGCGTCGCCGGCCGCCTTGTAAAGCGTGACGCCGCGCTCCTGATCGGCCAGGTCCTCCGAATGCTCGAACGGCAGATAGAAAAAGCCGCGCAGTTCGGCGGCACGCGCCGTCGAAGCCGCGCACCATGGCGCGGCCGGTATCGCGCGCGCCAGCGGATCGGTGGCGAAAGCGCGCGCCTGGCCGCGGAACATGTTGCGCGGAAATTGGTCGAGCAGAATGAGCAGCGCCAGCGCGCCCTCGGCGCTGGCTTCCCAGGCGGTCAAGTTTGCCGGCGGCGGCCGCCTCATAAAGCTTCGAGGAAGCGCCGGCGGATGTCGTCGTCGAAGGCCGTATCCTTCTCGAACCAGCGCTTGGGTCCGGCGGTGCGCCAGAACGCGACCACGTCGGCCGGCGTCGGCGCGGCTGATCGCTCATGCGCTCGTCCCGCAGCGCGCGGCGCAGGATTTTGCCGACATTGGTCTTCGGCAGCTCGTCGCGGAATTCGATTTGTTTCGGCACTTTGTAGCCGGCGAGTTGGCCGTGCATGATAGCTGCGCAGCTCCTGTTCGGTGAGGTCCGGCGACTTCTTCACGGCGAACAGCTTGACCGCTTCGCCGGAATGGGCGTCCGGCACGCCGACGGCGGCGCATTCCAAGACGCCGCCTTGCATCATCGCCACGTCCTCGACCTCGTTGGGGAAGACCTTGAAGCCGGACACCGAGATCATGTCCTTCTTGCGGTCGACGATTTTGACGCGGCCCTGATCGATCCATCACGCCGATGTCGCCGGTGCGGAAGAAACCGTCTGCCGTCATGACCTTGGCGGTCTCGTCCGGGCGGTTCCAATAACCCGGCATCACCTGCGGCCCGCGCGCGCAAATCTCGCCGCGCTCGCCGAGCGGCACTTCGTTGTTGTCGTCGTCGCGGATCGAGATTTCGGTCGAGGGCACCGGAAAGCCGATGGTGCCGGTCCATTCGGCGATGTCGCCGCGATTGCAGGTCAGCACCGGCGAGGTTTCCGACAGGCCGTAGCCCTCGATGATCGGCTGTGCCGGTCGCCTTCACCCAGGCGCTCGGCGACCGATTTCTGCACCGCCATGCCGCCGCCGACCGCGGATTTCAGCATGCTCCAGTCGAGCTTGCCGAAATCGGGATGATTGAGCAGCGCGTTGTAGAGCGTGTTCACGGCCGGGAACAAATTCACCTGTATTTGGACAGCTCCTTGATCAGGCCGGGAATGTCGCGCGGGTTCGGAATCAAGATGCACAGGCCGCCGGTGCTGCATGCCGAACAGGTAACACGCGGTCAGCGCGAAGATGTGATAGAGCGGCAACGCCGCGACGATGATCATTGCGGTCGACCGGCGGCGGCACATCGATGCACCGGCTGCGTCCCAGGCCACCACCTGCAAGACATTGGCGACCAGATTGCGATGCAGCAGCGATCGCGCCCTTGGCGACGCCGGTGGTGCCGCCGGTATATTGCAGGAAGGCGATGTCGTCGGGCCCGATCGCGGGCGGCCGTGAACATCAGCCGGCGGCCCTGGCTAGTGCATCGTTGAATGTCGGTCGCGCCCGGCAGCGCGTAAGGTGGCACCATCTTCTTGATCGCGCCGCACCACCAGATTGACCATCGCGCCTTTTAGCGCGCCGAGCATGTCGCCCATGCTGGCGACCACCACGTGCTTCACTTTGGTCTGCGGCAGCGCCTCTTGCAGCACGGAGGCGAAATTCTCCAGCACGACGATGGCCTCGGCGCCGGAATCGTTGAGCTGGAATTCCAGTTCGCGCGGCTTGTACAGCGGATTGACGTTCACCACCGTCAGGCCGGCGCGCAGGATGGCGGCGATCGCCACCGGATATTGCAGCACGTTCGGCATCATGATGGCGACGCGGGCGCCGCGCGCGAGACCCTTGCTCTGCAGCCAGGCGGCCAAGCGCCCGTGAGGCCGCGTCGAGCTCGGCATAGGTCAAGGTCTTGCCCATGCACACGCAGGCGCCATTGGCGGCGTAGCCGCGGAAGCTTTCCTCGAACATCGCCACCAGCGACGAATATCGCGTCGGGTCGATCTCGGCAGGCACGCCCGGCGGATAATTCCGCAGCCAAGGCCGCTCCATTGGCCGATCCATGGCGTCTTCCCTTGCCCGCCGATTCATCTGGCGGTTTGGCGGAGCATCAGTCGAGTCGGGAAGCCGCGCAAGGGCGCTGTCTAACGGTCGGCGCCGCCGAACGGGATCAGTGGATTGTCGGTCAGCGCCGTGCGGTCGGGCCGGTCGACGCTGGCGGTGCCGAGGAAAGCCTCGAACAGCTCGCGCACCGTGCGCTCGGGCAGGTCGCGGGTGATGAACACCAGCCGGGTGCGGTGGTCGTCGTCCGGCCAGCGTTCCAGCCGCGCGGTCGGGTGGAAAACGTGCTGCACGCCGTGCACCACCACCGGCGTATCCGGCATCTCGGCGAGCTTCACGATGCCCTTGAGGCGCAGCAGCTGCGCGCCGTAATTCGCGCGCAGCAGTTCGAGGAACATCTCCAGCGTGCCGGCCGGAATCGCAGCATCGGCGGTGAGTACGAAAGAGCCGATATGCGCGTCGTGCCGGTTGACGTCGTGATGGTGATGGTGATCGTCGGCATAAGCCTCGGCGGCCAGCCATTTTTTCACGTCGGGGATTTTGCGCTCCGGATCGTACAGCCCGCAGGATTAAGCAACCGCTCCGCCGTCGCTTCGCCTTTGGCGGCATCGAGGATGGGCGCCGCCGGATTGAGCGCGTGCAGCCGCGTTCCGATGCCCTCGCGCTGCTGGTGATCGCCAGATCGGTTTTCGTCAACACGATGCGGTCGGCCACCGCCGCCTGCTTGACCGCCTCGGTATGCGCGTCGAGCGTGGCCTCGCCGTTGACGCAGTCGACCACGGTCACCACGCCGTCGAGCCGGTAGCGCAGCACGAGATAAGGATGCGCCATGGCGGTGTGCAGCACCGGCGCTGGATCGGCGAGGCCGGTGGTTTCCAGCAGCACGCGGCGGAACGTGCAGCGTCGATTGTCGAGATCGCGCAGCAGCGTCTCCAGCGCATCGACCAGATCGCCGCGCATGGTGCAGCACAGGCAGCCGCTTTGCAGCAGCACCATGTTGTCGCCGATATATTCGACCAGCAGGTGATCGAGCGCGACGTCGCCGAATTCGTTGATGATGACGGCGGTTTGGCTCAGCGCCGGATCCTTGAGCAGGCGGTTGAGCAGCGTGGTCTTGCCGGCGCCGAGAAAGCCGGTGAGGACGGTCAGGGGGATCGGGTCCGCCGGCCGCCGCCGCGCGGCGCTATCGGCGGCGCTAGCCGCGCTCATTTCGCCGCCGATGAGACCTTGGATTTCGCCGCCTTGGAACGCTTGGCGGCGTGCCGTTTCTTGGCCGGCTTGGCCTGGACCTGCACCGGATCGGGCTTGTCGGGAGGGCCGGTGAACACCACGACCGGCGGCTCGGTATCGACCGGCGGGCCGAGCACGAATTTGCCGGCGGACGGTTTCAGGCTCGACAGCATGAAGGCCTGCGCCGAACCGCTGTCGCCGCTCGCCGGCGTGCCGCCGGCGGAGGCGCTCTCGTCTTCTTCCTCGTTGTTATCCTCGGACGGCGGCTTGCGCCGGTGGCCGCCGCACATTTCCTCGCGCAAATTCGGCGGCTGCGCGTCGATCGGCGCCAGCGCATCGACGGTGCCGAGCGACGGCGTGAGCCAGGCCAGTCCGCCGCCGTTGAAACCGCGCTCGAGCAATTGCGCCGCCTTCTGCGAGCGCACCGCGCCGGAATAGGCGCCGAGCACGATCGCGATCAGTCGGCGGCCGTTGCGGGTGGCGGAGGCGACCACGTTATAGCCGGAGGCGCAGATGAAGCCGGTCTTCATGCCGTCGGCGCCGGGATAGCGGTCGATCAGCGAATTGTAATTGTGCATCACGCGATTGCCGTAGCGGATCGAGTGAATGTGCCAGTAGGAATCGTCTTCGGGGAATTCGCGGATCAGCGCGCGCGCCAGGATGCCGAGATCGCGCGCCGAGGTGACGTGATTTTCCGCCGGCAGTCCGTTCGGATTGACGAAATTGGATTGCGTCATGCCGAGCCGGCGCGCATTGGCGTTCATCATGTCGGCGAAGCCCTCGATCGAACCGCCGACGCCTTCGGCGATCGCCACCGCCATGTCGTTGGCCGATTTGACCATCAGCATCTTCATTGCGTTGTCGACGGTGAGCGTGGTGCCGACCTTCAAGCCCATCTTGGTCGGCTGCTGCGCCGCTGCGTTGCGCGAGACCGTGAGCAAAGTATTGAACGAAAGGCGGCCTTCCTTGATGGCGCGCAGCGTGGTGTAGGCGGTCATCAGTTTGGTGACCGAGGCCGGGTACCACGGATAGGTGGCATTTTCCGCGTGCAGCACCTTGCCGGTGGAGACCTCGATCAAGAGTTGCGCCTCGGCTTGCGCGCGTGGGGCGCAGCCGAGCGTGATCACGCCGGCAGCGATCAGGCCAAATATGAGCGGACGGGGATCAGGGCAATATGGCACTGTTCGCTGTTCCTCCGGCCTCGGACCCGGTTGGGTTCCATCGTCAGTGACAGTACGCTATCTAAGCGTCGAATGGGAGGCAAAGGCCGTGCCGCCCCCAGCTTGAATCATGGTGACCATTCCTGCATCGCCGACCATTGCGACCAAAGTTCGGCAAGAATGATTGGGAGACCTCGATGACCGCGGCAATCGTCGGCTGGGCCCATACCCCCTTTGGCAAGCTGAATGGCGAGAGCGTCGAAAGCCTGATCGTCAAGGTCGCCGGCGAGGCGCTCAGCCACGCCGGCGTCAGCCCGAAGGACGTCGACGAGATCGTGCTCGGGCATTTCAACGCCGGATTCTCGGCGCAGGATTTTACCGCCTCGCTGGTACTGCAAGCCTCGCCCGATCTGCGTTTCAAGCGCGCGACACGGGTCGAGAACGCCTGCGCCACGGGCTCGGCCGCCGTACACCAGGGGCTCAAGGCGATCGAGGCGCGCGCCGCGCGCATCGTGCTGTGCGTCGGTGTCGAGCAGATGACGACCACGCCCGCGGCCGAGATCGGGCGCAATCTGCTGAAAGCTTCCTACGTGCGCGAGGAGGCCGAAATCGACGGCGGCTTCGCCGGCATTTTCGGCAAGATCGCCGGGCTCTATTTCCAGAAATGGGGCGACCAGTCCGACGCGCTCGCCATGATCGCGGCCAAGAACCACAAGAACGGCGTAGGCAATCCTTACGCGCAAATGCGCAAGGATCTCGGTTACGACTTTTGCCGCACCGAGAGCGAGAAAAATCCGTTCGTCGCGGGCCCGCTCAAGCGCACCGATTGCTCGCTGGTGTCCGACGGCGCCGCCGCGGTGGTGCTGGCCGACGTTGAAACCGCGCTCTCGCTTCCCAGGGCGGTCGCCTTTCGTGCCGCCGAGCACGTGCAGGACTTCCTGCCGATGGCCAAGCGCGACATCTTGAAATTCGAAGGCTGCGCGCACGCCTGGACATCGTGCGCTCGACCGCGCCGGCCTCGCCCTTGGCGATCTGTCGTTCGTCGAGACGCACGACTGCTTCACCATCGCCGAACTGATTGAATACGAAGCCATGGGCCTGACCGCGCAAGGCGAGGGCGCCCGCGCCATCAAGGAAGGTTGGACGCAAAAAGACGGCAAGCTGCCGGTCAACCCGTCGGGCGGCCTGAAGGCCAAAGGCCACCCGATCGGCGCCACCGGGGTGTCGATGCACGCGCTCACCGCCATGCAACTCACCGGCGACGCCGGCGAACTGCAGGTCAAGAACGCCCGCCTGGGCGGCATTTTCAACATGGGTGGCGCGGCGGTGGCGAATTACGTGAGCATTCTCGAACGCATCAAATAACGCGATATATCAAAAATTGATCGCAATACGGGAAGCGATAGATTACCGTGGTTTGCCGGTATGAGTTGCTACGCATACAGTTGATCTTGAGCGGAGCGAGAAGCGGTAATGACCAATATTCCGACCGATCTGCTGCGCACGCTTATCGCCGTCGTCGATCAGCGCAGTTTCACCAAAGCCGCGGCCAAGCTCGGGGTGACGCAGCCGGCGGTGAGCGCGCAAATCAAGCGGCTGCAATTCTTGCTCGGCGGCGATGTGTTCGATCGCAGCGTCCAGGGCGTCAGCCTCACGCCGCATGGCGAAACGGTGGTTACCTATGCGCGCCGGCTGCTCTCGATCAACGACCAGATTGTCCATCTCGGCGGTAACGGCCCGCGGCCAGAGCTAGTGATCCGCCTCGGCACTCCGAGCGATTTCATCGCCTCGGTGCTGCCCGGCACCTTGGCGCATTTCCGCGAGCGCTGGCCCGACGTGCGCTTCATCGTGCGCACCGACTACTACGAACCGCTGGCGCGCCAGCTTCACGGCGGAGAGATCGATCTGTTGATCGGGCTGTCGATGACGCCGCCGCACGAAGCGCGCCATAGCCGGGCGCAGGAGGTGATCTGGGTGCACAGCGACGCGACCCGCCTCGCGCCCGACCGGCCGGTGCCGCTGGTGTCCTATGGCGAGGCTTGCGTCTATCACCGGCTCGCCGTGGCGGCGTTGCGCTCGGCCGGCCTCGACTGGGAGGACGTGTTCACCGGTCCGAGCTACACCAGCCTCGCCGGGGCGATCAGCGCCGGGCTCGGTGTCATGGCGATCACGCGCCGGCGGGCGAACGAGGCCGGGTTGACGTCTGGGAGGACGCCCCGCTGCCGAAATTGCCAGACCTCTATAGCGGGATCTTCATCCGCGAGGGCGGACCGCGCGCCATCTACGAGCAACTGGCCGACGAAATCGCCACGGCAATCTTCGAACGCTCCGACCACAAGCCGGAATTGATCGCCCGGCTCGCCAGCATGCGCAAGGCGACCTCGGCGGCTTAATCTACTTTGCAGGTGTCGCCGCGCTTGAGCGCGGATTCGAGTACCGCCGCGAAAGAATTGCCCCTGCCGAAGTAAGCCTAACGCCTGTTTTGTCTCGGGTTTTAACTCTCGTTAACCGATTGAGCAGGCGGATCGGGTATGGTGCGCGCATGACTGATTCGGTCTCCCGGCTCTATGACGCCGTGATCGCCGTCCGCGGTTCGGACCCGGCGAAATCGCGCACCGCGCGGCTGCTGCGCGCCGGCCGCGCCAAGATGGCCAAAAAACTCGCCGAAGAAGCGGTCGAGGTGGTGATCGACGCCATGCACGGCCAGACCGAGGCCGTGGTGCGCGAAAGCGCCGATCTGCTTTATAATCTGGTGGTGCTCTGGGTTCATGCCGGGGTCCACCCCGACGATGTCTGGGCCGAGATGCGCCGCCGCGAACTGATGTTCGGGATTGCCGAAAAAGTGCCGAAGGATCTGGTAAAGGAACTGGCGCAAGCCTCGCCGCGGCGTAAAGTCGTGGCCCTGGAGAGCAGGCGCATCCGCAAGCGCCGCTGATCCGTTTCTCCTAACCCGAAGCGTTCCGATGACCGTTGAGGCCGCCAAGCCGCGCTCTTTGCTTCGCCGTCTATACGACTGGTGCGTGGACGCCGCCGACAAGCCGCACGCGCTGTGGATCATGGGCGCGGTATCGTTTGCCGAAAGCTCGTTCTTTCCGGTGCCGCCCGACGTGATGCTGATCCCGATGGCGCTGGCGCAGCCCAAGCGCGCCTACGTGCTGGCGGCCTGGTGCACGGTGACCTCGGTTGCCGGCGGCCTGCTCGGCTATGCGATCGGCGCGCTGCTCTATGACTCGGTCGGCGCCTGGCTGATCCACCTCTACGGCTACGGCGACAAGGTCGAAACCTTTCGCGCGGCTTATGCGCAATGGGGCGCCTGGATCATCCTGCTCAAGGGGCTCACCCCGATCCCCTACAAGATTGTCACAATCACCTCGGGCTTTGCCGGCTACAATCTTGCGCTTTTCGTGGTCTTTTCGATTATTGCGCGCGCCACTCGCTTTTTCGTGCTGGCCTTCCTGCTGCACCGCTACGGCGAGCAGGCCCGCCATATCATCGAAAAGCGGCTGGGATTGTGGGTATCGCTGCTGGCGGTCGTGCTCGTCATCGGCATTGCGGCTGCGCTATACTTGATTTGAAGAATCGGCATTCCTCATTTTCGCCACCTGTCGGGCCTAGCAGGGTCCGCAGGCGCAAATGCCGTTGGGCGAGCCGCGCGGCGGCCGTTCTCAAGTCAACTTGACCGGCCATGGGCACCGACCGAATTTCGATATGTGTCAACGGACGAACGGCGGCGGGCTCGCTCTCGCTTGCCTTGCGGCGGGCACGATCCTGCTCACCGCCGCGTTGGCGCTCGCGCAAGAGGGCGCCAAGGATAATGCGCCGCCGCCGGCCGAGCAGCCCGGCTTCTTCGGCGAGCATCATGCAATGGTTCGACCGGCAGGCGTCGAGGATCGGCTCCAATCTCAAGGACGCCGGCTCGCAGGTCGAGAATTTCGGTCACGAAGCCGGCGTTGCCGCCAAGACGACCGTCGACGGCGCCAAGGACGCCGCCGATGCGGTGGTGAAAATCCCCGCCGCGCGCGTGGTCACCGGCCACGAGAAATGCACGCTGGCGCCGAACGGCGCGCCCGACTGCGTGGCCGCCGCCAATGCCATGTGCAAGACCAAGGGCTTCGACTCCGGCAAGAGCGTCGACATGACCACCGCCGAGGTTTGCCCGGCGCAGGTCTATTTATCGGGCCGCAACAGCGGCCCCGGCTGCCACACCGAAACCTTCGTTTCCCGCGCGCTCTGCCAATAGCTTCGGCTGCCGGCGGCGCTTGTCTCCTGCTCGCGTCTATGTTTCCGTCGCGCTCCAGGCGCGGGGCGCAGCGTGAACCTTCATGCCAAATTGATCGAACGCGAGGCCGCCGGCCAGCCGGTCACCGTCGGCGTGATCGGCGCCGGCAAATTCGGCACCATGTTCCTGTCGCAGGCGCGGCTGACGACAGGGCATGCATGTCGTCGGCGTCGCCGATCTCGATGGCGCGCGCGCCCGCAGCCAGCTCAAGACCGCGGGCTGGCCGGATGGCAGCTTACGCCGCCACATCGCTCGACGACGCGCACAAGACGCGCACGACTTTGGTCACCGACAGCGCCGATGCGTTGATCGCCGATCCGCGCATCGAGGTGATCGTGGAAGCGACCGGCGTGCCCGGCGCCGGCATCCATCATGCGCTGTCGTCGATCGCCAACGGCAAGCACATCGTCATGGTCAATGTGGAAGCCGACGCGGTGGCAGGGCCGCTTGCTGGCGCGCAAGGCCAAGAGCGGCGGGCGTGGTCTATTCGCTTGGCCTGGGGCGACCAGCCGGCGCTGATCTGCGAGCACGTCGATTGGGCGCGCGCCGCCGGCTTCAAGGTCATCTGCGCCGGCAAGGGCACGCGCTACGAGCCGCATTATCACAAGTCCAATCCCGACAATGTCTGGGACATCCTCGACAAATATCTCAACATCGCCGACCGCAAGTCGATCAATCCGAAAATGTTCAACTCGTTCGTCGACGGCACCAAGTCCGGCATCGAGATGACCGCGGTGTGCAACGCCACCGGCCTGGTGCCGCAGAGCGACGGCCTGCATTTTCCGCCGGCGACGCGCTTCGAGCTGGCCGACATCTGCAAGCCGAAGAGCGACGGCGGCACGCTGGAAAAAGCCGGCGTCACCGAGGTGACCTCGTCGGTCTATCGCGACGGCCGCGACGTGCCGCATCATCTTGCGCTCGGCACTTATGTGGTGATCGAGGGCGAGACCGACTACGCGCGCCGCTGCTTCAAGGAATACGCCATGCTGCCGGACAAGAGCGGCAAATACGCCGCGCTCTACCGGCCGATCCACATGATCGGGCTCGAGCTCGGCATTTCGGTTGCGAGCTGCGCGCTGCGCAATGAGCCGACCGGCGCGCCCACCGGCTTCCGCTCCGACGTGGTGGCGACCGCCAAGCGCGATCTCAAGGCCGGCGAAATGCTCGACGGCGAGGGCGGCTTCTGCGTCTGGGGCAAACAGACGCCGGCGGATGTTTCGCTGAAACAGGAATTGCTGCCGCTCGGCCTCGCGCACAACGTCAAGCTCAAGCGCGACATTCGCCGAAGGCGGCGCGCTCAAATGGAGCGACGTCGCCTACGATCCGAACGATTCCGCGGTGAAAGTGCGGCGCGAGATGGAAGCGGCCTTTGGCCGGCGGAATGTCGGAGCCGAAACGGTGTTATAATCTGAAGCCGAGCTATACAAAATAATGTCTTGGGAGGACGCCATGATGAGACGCCTGCTCGCCGCGGCGCTGGCCGCGGTTTTGGCCTTCGCAATGCGCTGCCGCGCGCCGCACGCGCCGAAGACACCAAGCTCACCGTCATCGTGTTCCTCGGCGTGCAGAACCTGCCGATGTTCGCGGCGCAGGCCAAGGGCTTTTTCGCCAAGCGCGGCCTCGACGTCGACATCAAGTTCACGCCTAATTCGGACGAGTTGCGCAACGGCCTGGCCGAGGGCCGCTACCAGATCGCGCATTCGGCGATCGACAACGGCTTCGCGCTCAAGGACAAGGCCAATGTCGATATCGCGGTGGTGCTCGGCGGCGACAACAGCTTCAATCATCTGATGGTGCAGCCCGAGATCAAGTCGCTCGCCGACATCAAGGGCAAGACCGTGGTCGTCGATGCGCTCAACACCGCCTACGCCTTTCAGCTCTACGAGATGCTGAAGCAGAAGGGCCTCAACAAAGGCGACTATTCCAGTCAAATCGGTCGGTGCCACCGGCAACGCGGCTGGAGGCGATGACGAAGGACAAGACCATGGCCGCCGGCTATGCATCAATCCGCCGTTCTCGATCCGGGCCGTAAAGGCGGGCCTGAAGGACATGGGCACGGCGGCGTCGGCGCTCGGCGCCTATCAGGGCACGACCGCCGTCATCATGCTGCGCACATGGGCGCAGGCCCATCCGCGATATCGCTGGTCAAATATCTGCAGGCCTATATCGAAGGCTGGCGCTGGTGCTTCGATCCGAAGAACAAGGACGAGGCCATCGCGCTGCTGATGCGAGCGGCTGAAATTGCCGGCGGACATCGCCGCCGTCGGCTTACGAGCGGTCACCAATCCGGAACGATTTCGACCAGCGACGGCACGATCGACATGGAGGGCGTCAAGAACGTGCTCAAGCTGCGCGCCGAATTCGAGGGCGGCACGCCGGCCGCGCCGGAAAAATATCTCGACCTGTCCTATTACCAGAAGGCGCTGGCCGGGCTTTGAGCGCGCTCATCCGAGCTCGATCGTGCCGTCGATCTTGTGGGTGAGGCCGGCCTTGCCGATGGTCAGCACCATCTGCGCCTGCGACCGACTTCGTTGCCTTTCAGCCGTCCGTCGGCGACCGCCGCGCGGATGGCTTTTTCGATCTCCTGCTGCGAGGTCACGCCCACGACCTTGAGGAATTTGCGCAGCGACATATTGAGGGCTTCTTCGTTCATCGCGGGCTCCTTGCGATAGGAATTGGCACGGGCGGATCATAGGCGCGCGCCGGACGCGCGATCAAAGCGCCGGCCGCGGCGTCTAAAGACTATTAAGACCGCGACCTCGCGCAGGAAAGTTTCGACCTTCTCGTTCAGGCTGGCTGGCGGCGGCCTCGACCGCTTCCGCGGCCGTCAATACCGTGTCGGCCGTGTTGCGGTTCTTGGCCACCGCGCCGGCCACCTGGTCGAGCACGGCCACGACCTCGTCGGTGCTGGACGCCGCGCCGGCGACATTATGCGAGATTTCGCCGGTGGCGGCATTTTGCTGCTGCACCGACGCCGCCACCGACGACGTACAGCGGTTGATCTCCCGCATGCGTTCGGTGTTGCGGCGGATGGCTTCGACCGCGCCGCCGGTGGAGGCTTGCACCGCCGCGATCTGGGCGGCGATCTGGTCGGTGGCCTTGGCGGTCTGCACGGCCAGCGATTTCACTTCGGTCGCCACCACCGCGAAGCCCTTGCCAGCTTCGCCGGCGCGCGCCGCTTCGATCGTCGCGTTGAGCGCGAGCAGGTTGGTCTGGCCGGCGATGTTGCGGATCAGCTTGACTACGTCGCCGATTTCCTGCGCCGCTTTCGCCAAGCCGGTGATCTTATCGTCGGTCTCGTTGCGCTTCCGTCACCGCGCTGCGCACCATCTCGGTCGTCTGATCGAGCTGGCGGCTGATTTCCTCGATCGACGCCAGTAATTGCTCGGCGGCGGCCGCGGCCGCGCCGACATTGGTGGAAGCCTCGTTCGACATGTCCACCGCGCCGGCGGCCTGTTGCGCGGTTTCGCCGGAGGATGCCGAAAGGCCGGTGGCGGTCGAGCGCATGGCCGAGGCGCTTTCGTTCACCGAGCCGCAGGATCGATCTCGACGCCCTGCCGGAACGAAACGATAGCGGCGTCCACCAGGGCGCGGCGCTGCTCCTGCTCGAGCATGAGCGTGCGCTGCTTTTCGGCGTGGTGAAGCTCGGTGATGTCCTCGTGCGTGCCGACCCAGTATTGGCCGCCGACGATCGGCCGGTTGATGACGGAAATGGCCCGCCCATCCGGCCTTGGACGATGCGGCTATTGGTCTGCGTGACTATGGATCGAATCGAGAATTTCGCTGCGGTATTTTTCGACGTCGAGATCGAGGCTGCCGGTCTCGCTGCGGTGGCGGATGAGATCGCGCAACGTGCTGCCGGGCTTCACGATGTCGCGCGACAGCCATAGAGCTCGATGTAGCGGTCGTTGCAGACCACCAGCCGCTCGGACTTGTCGAACATCACGAGACCTTGCGACATGTTATTCATGGCAATCTCAAGCATCACGCTTTTCTCGCCGAGCAGACGGTCGGCGAAGGCGCTGATCAGGCTTATTCCCAATATAGCGACGGCGGCGCTCGCCACCGCCATCGCGAGCGCTGTCGGCGACAGCGACGATGCGCCGATCGACGCGTGCCGGATCTGGAATGATGTCGACTGCGCCCATCGCGGTGAAATGGTGCGATACGATCGACAGGGTAAGGAAGAGTTGCGGCGAGAATTGTTCCGCGCCTGTGGCTGAACCGGATCGCCGTCGGCAATGCGAAGGAGCCGAACAGCAAACCGAGCACGATCGATACGACGATAAGATCCCACGACCACTCGATGTGGCCCGGCACCTCCATCGCCCACATGCCGAGGTAGTGCATGCAGGCGACGCCGGCGCCGACGATTCCGCCGCCGACCGGGGCGCTCCATCGCGCCGGGATGTACACCGCCACGGCAAGGCCGATGCATCGTGACCGTCGCGGCGGCGGCAAATGAAAGCGCGGTGAGACCTATATCGTATCCGGTTGCGACGCCGGGCTCGTATGCGAGCATCGCGATAAAATGCGTCGCCCAGATGCCAAAGCCGGTGGTCGTGCCGGCAATGACGATCCAAATGATTCGCGTCCGGCCGCTGTTTGCCCGCGAGCGGTGAAACAGGCTGATGGCCGACAGGCTGGCAATGAAACATACGGCTGCGGCGACGCAGACAAGCCGCCAATCGTGCTGGGTGGCGAGGCAGTTATAGATGCGAAACATCGGTATTCCCGGGGACAAAGGTCCGTCGATTCATTACTCAGTAACCATTGTTTTCCGGTTAATTTCGCGGCGGTCGGGGCCCTTTCGGTGCGGCGATTGCCGCGATTTCCGGTCCAGGCGCCGGACGAGAGTCTTTCGGAATCGCTGAAATTGAACTTGTACAAAAGCCGCGCTATACGCGCATTTTTGGGGATCGATGGCGTTGACCCTTTGAGGTCCCTCGCTATGATCCGCGGCGCGCGATCCCGAAAAGTGGCAACCGGTTTTCGGGACAGATCATGCGCAAAAGTGCCCCTGTGGCGGAATTGGTAGACGCGCCTGACTCAAAATCAGGTGATGAAAATCGTGCTGGTTCGAGTCCGGCCAGGGGCACCAATCTCAATTCGACTGGCGTGGCGGCGTGGGGCGTGAGGGGCGCGCATGACGAGCGGATTATCATCGCTGCGTTTAGCCCGCCGGCGAGCCGCAGTTGACCGCCGCCGCCGCGCGCCATGTCGCCGTGGTCGGCGCGCTGACCATCTGCGGCTTTTTCTTCTTCCAATACGTCGTCGGCCTGCCGCCGTGCCCGCTCTGCCTGGAGCAGCGCGACGCCTATTATGTCTGCGTTCCGCTCGCGGTGTTGCTTTGGCTCGGCACCAATCACGGCGCCTCGAGCAAAGTCATCATCGCCGGCTTTGCCGTGATCGCCGCCTTCATGCTGTGGAACGCCGGGCTCGGCGTCTATCATGCCGGCGTCGAATGGAAATTCTGGCCGGGGCCGCAGGATTGCAGCGGGCCGATCGACAAGTTCGGCTCGGCCGGCGATGTGCTCAAGCAGTTTGCAGCAGCATCAGCCTGGTGCGCTGCGATGAAGCGGCCTGCGTTTCCTCGGTCTGTCGCTCGCCGGCTGGAACGTGCTGGTATCGCTGGGCTTGGCTGCGCCGCCGCCTGGGGCGCGCTCGCCTCCCTCGCGCGCCAAAAGCAATCAAGCTAAGTTAGCGCGGAACTCGCAGGGTCCATCGTCATGGAAGTTCTCATCATCGGCGCCGGCATCGGCGGCTTGACGCTCGGCCTGATGCTGCATCGCGCCGGCATCGCCTGCCGCGTGTTCGAGGCGGCGCCCGAACTCAAGGCGGTCGGCGTCGGCATCAACATCCTGCCGCATGCCTCGCGCGAATTGTGCGCGCTCGGCCTGGAAGATGCGCTGGCCAAGGTCGCCATCACCACGCGCGAATATTGCTTCTACAACCGCTTCGGCCAGTACATCTACAGCGAGCCGGCCGGCCGTTTTGCCGGCTACGACGTGCCGCAATTCTCCATCCATCGTGGCGATCTGCAGATGGTGCTGCTCGACGCTTTTATCGCGCGCGCGGGCGCCGACAAGGTGATCCTCGGCCAGCGCTGCACCCGCGTCGAGCATGACGGCGACGAGGCGGTCGCGCATTTCGAGGACGCTGAACGGCAAGCCACTGCCGACGCAGCGCGGCGCGGTGGTCGATCAGCTGCGAGGGCATCCATTCCATGTTGCGCAAGCAGCTTTATCCGGACGAAGGCCCGCCGAAATATTCCGGCATCAACATGTGGCGCGGCATCACGCGCTGGAAGCCGTTTCTGACCGGCGCCAGCATGATCCGCGATCGGCTGGCATCATCCGGCCAAGCTCCTGATCTATCCGATCCGCGACAATATCGACGCGCAAGGCCGCCAACTGGTGAACTGGGTCTGCGACATCGAGACGCCGCAGCACCACAAGAACGACTGGAACCAGCCCGGCCGGCTGGAGGATTTCCTTCCCGCGATGGCGGACTGGCATTTCGACTGGCTCGACGTGCCGCAATTCATCCGCAGCGCCGACGCCATCCTGGAATATCCCATGGTCGATCAGGACCCGCTGCCGCGCTGGAGCTTCGGCCGCCTCACGCTGCTGGGCGATGCCGCGCATCCGATGTATCCGCGCGGCGCCAATGGCGCGGCGCAGGCCATTCTGGATTGCCGCGCGCTGACCGACGCGCTCAAGGCCAACATCGATCCGGTTGCCGCGCTCAAAGCCTATGAGGCCACGCGCAGGCCGGCGACCAGCGAGGTCGTGCTCGCCAACCGCAAGGCGCCGCCCGACGCCATTTTGCAGGAAGTCTATCGCCGCACCGGCGACAAGCCGTTCAAGCATATCGACGACGTCATCAGCCGCGAGGAACTGGTCGCGCTATCGGAAAGTTACAAGCGGGTGGCGGGTTACGACAAGGAACGGCTGAAAGTAGGCGCCTAAGGTCACCCAAAATAATGACGACCACGAATGAAAAGGCGCGCGTACATCCGGCGTCGCCCGTATCATTTCGTGGCCGCTCGATGATGGAGCCTTTCGGTTCAACATCACCGCTGCAGTACATATGGTGACGCTGGTTCCTCTGCAAGAGAGCGCTTAAGGCTCCAGCTCGGTATCCCAATAGAGATAGTCGAGCCAGCTTTCGTGCAGATAATTCGGCGGGAACAGATCGTCCGTTGCGGTGCAGGTGATGCACCGAAGGCTGGAACGGCATCTGCGAGGGCCACATCCTGGCCTCGGGCGGCGTCAGGTTGCCCTTGCGCAGATTGCAGGGCGAGCAGGCGGTGACGACGTTGTCCAGGTCGTGTGCCCGCCGCGCGAGCGCGGCACCAAATGGTCGAAGGTCAGGTCCTCGCGGTCGCCGCAATACTGGCAGGAGAAGCGGTCGCGCAGGAACACGTTGAACCGCGTGAAGGCGGGATGCGTCGAGGGCTTCACGAAAGTCTTGAGCGACACCACGCTCGGCAGCTTCATCTCGAAGCTCGGGCTGCGCACCGCGCGATCGTAATTGGCGACGATGTTCACGCGTTCGAGGAACACCGCCTTGATCGCGTCCTGCCAGGACCACAGCGACAAGGGGTAATAGCTCAGCGGCCGGAAATCCGCGTTGAGCACCAGCGCCGGAAAACCGCTGGACGAAACGTGCACGTTCAAGCGAGGCTCCTCCACCTCCTGAGGGCTGCCGCCACGCAGCTAACCGTCTAGTAATAGGCCAGCATGACGGGATTGTGAAGCCATTTCAGGGGCTTCGTCCACTTGCGCGTGATACGGTCCGCGCCGCCGGCCACCCAGGAACCTCTGGCGCGCTATCGCATCCAATGGACGCAGTGAGAAAACGATGAGCGCGATGACAACGCGGCCCATCGCAACGCCCTTGAACGATGAGCCGATGCTCATCGCCCGCGCGCGTCGCGCACGACAAGGCGGCGATACGAACGATCATCCGGCAAAACAACCGCCGGCTCTTTCGCGTCGCCCGCAGCATTCTCAAGGATGATTGGGAGGCAGAAGACGCGGTGCAGGAGGCCTATGTCCGCGCCTTCAGCCATCTTTCCAAATTCGAGGGCAATCGAGTTTAACACCTGGCTCACCCGCATCGTCGCCAACGAAGCTCTCGGCCGTCTGCGCCGCCGCCGGCCCACCGTCGATCTCGCCGAATTCGAGTCCGGCGCGGCAGGAGCCACAGGCGCCGACGTCGTGCCGTTTCCCCTGGCCTCACCCAACCCGACCCCGAACGCGCCATGGCCCAAACCGAAATCCGCGAACTGCTGGAGAGGCGATCGACGCGCTTGCCGGATGCTTTCCGTGTCGTGCTTGTGGCCCGCGTCATCGAGCAGATGAGCGTCGAGGAGACGGCCGAACTGTTTCGGCTGCGGCCGGAAACGGTGAAAACCCGGCTGCACCGCGCGCGCGCTATGTTGCGGCGACGATCTCGAGCAGCAATTCGGCCCGCTGCTGACGAACACCTTCTCCGTTCGGTGGGCGCCGCTGCGAGCGCATGGCCGACCGCGTCATCGCCACGGCTCGCCGCCATCTCGTCTGATCGCCGGGAACCTTCCGCTCCGATTTTGCATCCAATGGTCTGCGTGATACGCGGGCCATCTATGGCCAATCACGGAGGATCAAACATGATGCTGATAAATTCGCGGTGGCGTTCGCTGGCCTGATGCTGATATCGGGACCGGCGGCGGCGCAAGGCGCAAAGCCGAACGACGCGCAGATCGCCCACATCGCCTACACGGCGGGCGTGATCGATATTGCGGACGCCAAGCAGGCGCTGAAAAATCCAAAAACAAGGACGTTCGCGCGTTCGCCAAGGACATGGTGCGCGATCACAAGGCGGTCAACGAAAGGCGCTGGCGCTGGTCAAGAAGCTCAAGGTCACGCCGGAGGACAACGACACCAGCAAGGCGATCGCCAAGAGGCCAGGCCGATAAGCGCGCCGAACTGGCCAAGCTCAAGCGGCACCGCGTTCGACAAGGCCTATGTCGACAACGAGGTCGCCTACCACAAGACGGTCAACGGCGCGCTGGAAAGCACGCTCATTCCGTCGGCGAGCAATGCCGAACTCAAGTCGCTGCTGGAGACCGGCCTGAAGATCTTCCAGGGCCACGAGCAGCACGCCGAACACGTCGCGACTGGACATGAAATAAGAACGGCGACGCGGGCGGGATTGATTTTCGCAGCGGCCTTAGCGGTTCTGGTCGATCTGGATGTCGACCGCGCCCGCCAGCGAAGCGACCATCCAGGTGACGATCGACAAAGTCGCTTACGGTCCGGCCGACATTTCCGCCCACGTCGGCGATACCATCGAATGGTCAAACAAGGATATCGTCGCGCACACCGCGACCGCGCGCGACAAGTAATGGGACCTGATGATCATGCCAAACAAGAAGCAGACGCTGACGCTCAAGAAGGCCGGCGAGATCGACTATTACTGCAAATTCCATCCCAATATGACGGGGCACATCTCGGTCGAAGGAATGACCGGACGGCGTAGCGTGCTGCGCCCTGAATGCTGCGCGCCAAAAACTCGCCGCCTTGGCGCAGGCCTTCCTGGTCGATGCCGTGGCCGATCCCAGGCGAGATGTGCCATTGCGCCGGCATGTCCAGCGCGGCGAGCCCCTGCGCGGCGTGCATCAGCGCCTGCACCGGGATAAGCTGGTCCTGGTCGCCGTGGATCAGCAGCACCGGCGGCCGGCTCTTGATCTCGGCGGCGAACGTGTCCGGGTCGACGTCTTCCGGCACCACCAGCATGCCCGAATAGCCGACGATCGCTGCAGGCGCGACGGCGCGGCGCAAGCCGACATGCAGCGCCATCATCGTGCCCTGCGAAAATCCGACCAGCGCCAGCGCCGAGGGCGGCAACTGGCGGCGCTGCAATTCCGCATCGAGGAAACCGTTGAGCACCGGCGCGGCGGCGTTGACGCCGTCCAGCGCTCGCTCGGATCGCGCATTGTGAGCGGAAACCATTCGCGCCCGGTCGGCGCCTGGCCGCAGGGATGCGGCGCGTGCGGCGAGACGAAAGCGGCGTCGGGCAACAGCGCCAGCCCAGGCGCGGCCGATCTCGATCAGGTCGTTGCCGTCGGCGCCGTAGCCGTGCAGGAAGACGACAAGTTGCTTCGCCTTGCCCGAGCGCGGCTCGAGGCGCGGACCGTCAAGTTCAGCGGCCATTGCTTTCCTTTTTTTCGCCTTTTTTTGGATTTTTTCTTCGGCAGCTTTCTTGGCCGGTCAAGCGAGATGCCCTCGCGCCTCTTCACCGCATGATAATAGGCCCACAGCAAATGCGCCGCCACGCCGCGCCAGGGCCGCCATGCCTCGCGCCATTTTTGTCAGCCGCTTGGCGTCCGGCCGCTTGCGCAAGCCGAAGGCGATGCGCGCGGCCTCCTGCACCGCCAGATCGCCGGCCGGAAACGCGTCGGCATGGCCGAGGCAGAACAGCAGATAAATGTCGGCGGTCCACGGGCCGACGCCGTGCAGCGCGGTCAGCGCGGCGTGCGCGACGTCGGCGTCCATGTTGCCGACGGCGGTCAGATCGATGCGGCCCTTGGCCACCGCTTTGCCGATTTCCTTGATCGACTTGATCTTGGGCGCCGAGAGGCCGAGCCGCCTGAGCTTGTCGGTGCGCGCCGCCGCACCGTGTCATGATGGAACGGGTCGAAGGCGGCAAACAGCCGGTTGCGGATCGCGGCCGCGCTCGCGGTCGAGAGCTGCTGGCCGCAGACGATGGCGCAGAGGCCGGAAAGCCGCCCTCGCGCCGGCGCAGGCTGAAGGCGCCGGCTTTCTCCGCGACCGGCTGCAGAGCGCGGATCGGCGATGATCAGCTGCGCCAGGCCGGCCTGAGATCGGCTTCGGTGTGGAGGAAGTGGGTCATTTTTGCTGTCATTGCCGGGCGTGAGCCAGTAATCCGTATGGAAAGCATGAAAGCAAGCAAGACTGGATCCCCGGGTCGAGCCCGAGGGTGAACGTATGCGCACCCGTTTTCCGCTTCGCGCCGTCGCCCAACGGCTATCTGCATCTCGGCCATGCGCTGTCGGCTTTGCTCAATGCCGACATGGCCACGGCAGCGGGCGGCCGCCTGCTGCTGCGCATCGAGGACATCGACGAGACGCGTTGCCGGCCGGAATACGAGGCGGCGATCTATGAGGACCTGGCTTGGCTCGGCATTGAATGGGAGCAGCCGGTGCGCCGGCAGTCTGAGCATTACGAGATCTATCGCGCGGCGCTGGCCAAGCTTGATGCGCTGGGACTGATCTATCCGAGCTTCGAAAGCCGCGCCGAAATCGCCCGCATGGCGGCGGGTACGCGACCCAGACGGCGCGCCACTTTATTCCGGCACCGCCAAAGATCTTGCCGCAGGCCGAACGCGAGCGGCGCATCGCCGTCAGGCGAGCCCTACGCATTGCGGCTTGATATGCAGGCCGCGACCGCGCGCGCAGGGCCGCTCAGCTGGAGACGAGACCGGCGAAGGCGAACGTTGCGGCCGAAACCGGCAACTTTGGGGCGATGTCATCCTCGCGCGCAAGGAAACGCCGACCAGCTATCATCTTTCCGTCGTGGTCGACGACGCCGCGCAAGGCGTCACCGACGTGGTGCGCGGGCGCGACCTGTTCCACGCCGACATCCGTGCATCGGCTGTTGCAGGCGCTGCTTGGCCTGCCGGCGCCGCGCTATCACCACCACCGGCTGATCCTCGATGCGGACGGCAACAAACTGTCGAAATCGACCTCAGCCACGGGCTTGCGCGAACTGCGCGCGCACGGCGTGCCCTTGGCCGATATCCGCAGGCTGGTCGGGCTCGATTGAACGCGGCTTCCGTGCCATTGTGCGTCACTGGGTCGGGGGACCAATGGCAAAGCGCAAGGCCAAGCAAGCGGCCAAGCCGCGTGCGCGAAAGCGCGGAAGCGCGGCCAAAGCGCCGTCCGCGCGCGCGATCGAAGCCGCGCTCGCCGGCATCGCGCACGACATCCGCACGCCGCTGACCGGCATCGTCGCGCTCGCCGAATTGCTGGCGTCCTCCGATGTCGGCACGCGCGAGCGCGAATGGGCGAACGCGATCAAGAGTGGCGCCGATCATCTGGCGGCGCTCACCACGCTGATCGTCGATGCCGTCAAGGCCGATGCTGCCGGTCTCACTTTGCGCCACGAGCCGTTCTCGCCGCGCCGGCTGGCCGAAGCGGTCGCCGTCGCGCTCACCGCGCGCGCGGGCAACAAGGGCATCAAGACGGAAATCGCCATAGCCGCCGACCTGCCGGCATGGTGGCGGGCGATGTCTTGCGTTTGCGCGCCGCGCTGGAAAATCTCGCCGACAATGCGGTCAAATTCACCAGCGACGGGCACCGTCGTGTTCACCGCCGGCGTCAGAGCCGGCCGGCGCCAAGCGCGTGCATCTTATTTTCATCGTGTGCCGACACCGGCATCGGCATCGAGCGCGCGACATCAAGAATCTGTTCCGGCCGTTCGCGCAGGCCAGCGAAGAGATCGCGCGCCGATATGGCGGCGCCGGCCTCGGGCTGGTGTTCGTCAAGCGCATCGCCAAGGCCATGGGCGGCGATCTCGACGTGACCAGCAAGCCCGGGCGCGGCACAAATTTCCGTTTCACGGTCGCGGTCGATCGCGTCGACGCGCCGCCGCAATGCCGAGCGACACGGCCCGCGCGGCGCGCCCGGCGCGCGCGCTGTCGATTTTGTGCGCCGAGGACAATCCTTACGGCCGCGTGGTGATGAACACGATCCTGACCGAGCTCGGCCACCGCGTCGATTTCGTCGAGAGCGGCGAGGCGGCGGTGCAAGGCGGCGGCAGCGCGGCGGCTATGACGCGGTGCTGATGGACATCACGCTCTCCGGCCTCGACGGCATCGAGGCGACGCGCCGCATTCGCGCGTTGCCGGGCAAAGCGGGCCAGGTGCCGGTGATCGGTATTTCCGGCGCGGACCGAAAGCGGCGACGAAGCCGCCGCGCGTGCTGCCGGCATGAATTTCTATTTCAGCCAAGCCGGTGAGCCCCGGGAAGCTGGCGCAGGCGCTGCAGAGCCTTCGGTGAGTTCAATTTGAACCTTTTGAGCCGTTCCCTCCACTCATCAAAGCCGGCATCAGCGGCGATATCAGCGGCGATGAGGAGGGGGCGTGCCCAAGAAAAGAAAGCATCGCGGCAACGGGGCTATCGTGCGGGTGCACAACGGCGCATTGCGTGCCGCGCGATTGGGGGCGATCAAGAGCGATATCCTTGATAATCTTCGTCAACATTCGCTCTCGATCCATGCAACCGCCAGCCGGCACGGAATTTCCACCCGCTACGTCCACCAGCTGTTCGCCGCCGACGGTACGTCATTTGCCGATTTTGTGTTGCAACAGCGCCTCGCTGTCGTTCACATGATGTTGAGCGATATGCGCTTTGCCGACCGCAGCATCACCGCGATCGCCTTCGAGGTCGGATTTGGCGACTTGTCCGGTTTCAACCGGGCTTTCCAGCGCTGCTATGACATGACGCCGAGCGAGGTGCGTGAACGCGCGCGCCGCGGCTAAACGTTGCTCGCGCCGTTCGCCCGCTCCACGATCCGCACCACGTCCGACATGATGCGGTTCAACTCGAAATCCTTCGGCGTGTAGACCGCGGCGACGCCGGATTTTTCCAGCGCCGCGGCGTCCTCCGGCGGAATGATGCCGCCGACCACCACCGGCACCTGTCAACCCGGCCTCCTTCATGCGCGCGACCACGTCCTCGACCAGCGGCAGATGGCTGCCCGACAGCACGGAAAGCCCGATGACATGGGCTTTTTGCTTGCGCGCGGCGTCGACGATTTCCTCCGGCGTCAGGCGGATGCCCTCATAGACCACCTGCATGCCGGCATCGCGCGCGCGCACCGCGATCTGCTCGGCGCCGTTGGAATGGCCGTCGAGCCCGGGCTTGCCGACGAGGAAGGTGAGGCGGCGGCCGAGCTTGCGCGACACGCGATCGACGTCGGCGCGGATATCGTCGAGCCCGGTCGACGTCGTTGCGCATGGCGCGGCCGACGCCGGTGGGCGCGCGGTATTCGCCGAAGGCCTCGCGCAGCGTCCAGCCCCATTCGCCGGTGGTGACGCCGGCTTTGGCGCAGGCGATCGAGGCCGGCATGATATTGCCGCCGCTGGTGGCGGCGCGTTTGAGTTCCTTCAGGGCGGTCGGCGACCGCGTTCTTGTCGCGCGCCGCGCGCCAGGCTTCGAGCCGCTCGAGCTGGTCGCGCTCGGCGTCCTCCGACACCGTCATGATCGAATCGATGCCGCCGGTCAGCGGCGAGGTCTCGGTCTCGAGGTATTTGATTGACGCCGACCACGACCTGCTCGCCGCGTTCGATCGCTTCCAGCCGCGCGGTGTTGGATTCGACCAGTTGCTGCTTCATGTAGCCGCTCTCGACCGCGGCCACCGCGCCGCCCATCGCGTCGATGCGAGCCAATTCTTCCTTGGCCTCGGCCTTGAGCTCTTCCACCTTGCGCTCGATTTCGGCCGAGCCGTCGAAAATATCGCCGTAGTCGAGCAGGTCGGTCTCGTAGGCGAGGATCTGCTGCATACGCAGCGACCATTGCTGATCCCACGGCCGCGGTAACCCGAGCGCCTCGTTCCAGGCCGGCAATTGCACGGCGCGGGCGCGCGCGTTTTTGGATAAGCGTGACCGCCAGCATTTCGAGCAGGATGCGCGTAACGTTGTTCTCGGGCTGCTGGCTCGGTCAGACCCAGCGAGTTCACCTGCACGCCATAGCGGAACAACCGCTGCTTGGCATCGGTGATGCCGTAGCGCTCGCGCGTGATCTCGTCCCACAATTCGACGAAGGCGCGCATCTTGCACATCTCGGTGATGAAGCGCAGGCCGGCATTGACGAAAAACGAAATGCGCCCGACCACCTCGCCGAATTTCTCGTCGTTCACTTCGCCAGAGGCCTTCACGGTATCGAGCACCGCGATCGCGGTCGCCAGTGCGAAGGCCAGTTCCTGCACCGGCGTCGCGCCCGCCTCCTGCAAATGGTAGGAGCAGATGTTCATCGGATTCCACTTCGGCAATTCGGACGTGGTGAAGATCGCCACGTCCTTGATCAGCCGCATCGACGGCGCCGGCGGAAACACGTAAGTGCCGCGCGAGAGATATTCCTTGATGATGTCGTTCTGGATGGTGCCTTGCAGGCTGGCGCGCGGCGCATTCTGCTCGTCGGCCACCGCGATGTAGAGCGCCATCAGCCACGCCGCGGTGGCGTTGATGGTCATCGAGGTGTTCATGGTGCCGAGCGGAATGCCGTCAAACAGCGCGCGCATGTCGCCGAGATGGTTGACCGGCACGCCGACCTTGCCGACTTCGCCTTTGGCCAGCACGTGGTCAGAGTCGTAGCCGGTCTGCGTCGGCAGATCGAAGGCGACCGAGAGGCCGGTCTGCCCCTTGGCTCAGGTTCTTGCGATAGAGCGCATTGGAGTCCGCGGCCGTCGAATGGCCGGCATAAGTGCGGAAGATCCACGGTTTGTCGCGCATCGCTCGCCTGCGACGACAGTCTGGACCGTCTCTTGCTGCAATGCAACATTGAGCGCATGCGCGGGGGACTGCAATCCCCCGGCAGCGCGATACCTGGCTTGCCGTTAATCGGCGCGAGTGTGGCGTCAGCGTTTTATCAGCCGGAGGATGAACAGCAGGATGCAGGCGCCCACGGTCGCGATGATGATGGCCGTGAGCCACCATGGCCCAAGCCCTGGGAGATGGAGCGCGGCCCACAGCCAGTTGCCGATGAAGGCGCCGATGACGCCGATGATGATATCGCCGATCAGGCCGAAGCCGCCGCCCATGATCTTGCCGGCCAGCCAGCCGGCGACCAGACCGATGATCAGGATGACGATAATGCTGTTGGTTGCGAACATGACGCCGTTTCTCCCCAGCGAGCCGCCGCAGACATCCGTGCGCGGCGTTGTTACCGGCACCGGGCCACGGCCCCGCCGATCATTCAACATCAAAGCCGCAGGTGCGTCGATATGGGTTCCGCCGGGTTGTGCAAAACAGCGGGTTATTCCGCCGGGACCGCGGATTCGGGGGTATAGGCGGCTGTGGCTTTTGCCGGACGGATGAGCCAGTCGGCGATCGCGCGGGCCGCCATGATGGCCGCCGCCGCAATCGCGATGCCGGCAAAGACATCGACGAAATAATGCCCGCCGCATATTGGCGTGGCGAGAAGCATCGCGACATTCACCGCCAATGCGATCGGTCCGATCCATCGCACCGGCCAGAACGCCCAAAGATAGAGCACCGCCGCCGCCGCATGAAAACTCGGAAAGGTGATGATGCCCGTGAGCGCGTCGAAATCGATGATGCGCAACATTCCGTCACGCACCAGCGGCAAATCGCGCAATTGCTCAAGATAGGCGCCGGGCGTGAAGATCTTGGGATCGGGCGTGTAATTAAACAATTCATAGGTGCCCATGGCCGGCACCAGCGTCGAAATAATCGTCGTCGCCACCAGCGCGAGGCCGAAAGCCAACGTGAATTCCTGCAGCCGCCGGTAACGGCCGGTCCAGCCGAGCGCGATCGGCACGCCGAACACCGGCCAGCCGATCATCGAATAGGCCAGGACGGTGACGTAGAGCAGCGCGTGATGGTGATAGACGAAGTTGAAATAGGCCATCCAATCGAACCCGAGCGCGCGGTCGAAGGCGTTGAGCGCGGCATCCTGCATCGGCAGGCTGGCGGTGGCGGCGATATAGGTCAGCGGCGTCATCAAGATCGGAATCAGCAGAATTTGCCCGGTCGCGCCGAGAATGAAGGCGACCTTTGGATCGCCGCCCTGCGGCCGGCGATATTTGTAAACGGTGTAACCGACATAGGCGGCGACGATGGCGAACGGCTTTAATGCGCTCGCCGGCGCGATGGAGAATCCGGTGAGCGCCATGCCGGCGGCCAGCACGGCGGCCATGATGATCAGCATCATCCAGTTGCAGCAAAACAGCCGCCACGCGGCTGCTTCTTCGGGTTGGTTGAAAGGTGATGTCATTCGTCAGCACCGTACCGCGCGCTGATTAACACCGTTCAAAGGCCAATGGATAACTTGTGGTGACTGGAAGGAAGTCTTTAAATTGCAAGCTCTTGGGGCAACGGGTGGCCGCGTCGATGGCCATAAAAGCGGCTGTGAGTCGCTGGATTCCCGCGCGCCGTGGCTAGGCAAAGTTTCCTTAACCCCGTGGCTTTAGGGTCATTCTCGATCAAAACCCCGGGCCTTGCGATGACCACGCGATCCAGCGGTATCCGCTACAGTATCGTCGTTCCCGTTTACAACGAGCAGGCGGTGCTGCCGGTGCTGCTGCGCCGGCTCGATCAGTTGATGCTGAACATCGGCGGGGATGCCGAGGCGATTCTGGTCGACGACGGCAGCTCGGACTGCAGCCCGATCATCCTGCGGGCGAAGGCCAAGGACGACCCGCGCTATCGCTTTATCGGGCTGTCGCGCAATTTCGGCCACCAGATCGCCATCACCGCCGGCATGGATATGGCCGCCGGCGATGCCGTCATTGTCATGGACGCGGACTTGCAGGATCCACCCGAAGTCATCGGGCAGATGATCGAGCGCTGGAAGGAAGGCTATGAGGTCGTCTTCGGCCGGCGTCTGTCGCGCGAAGGCGAGAGCCGGTTCAAGTTGTGGACCGCCAGCCTGTTCTACAAGCTGCTCGGCCGGCTTTCGTCGGTCGACATTCCGCGCGACGCCGGGGATTTCCGGCTGATCGACCGCAAGGTGCTCGAAGCCTTCCGCGCCATGCCGGAACGGGATCGCTTTGTCCGCGGCATGTTCGCCTGGCTTGGCTTCCGCCAGACCGAGGTGACGTTCCATCGGCTGCCGCGCCTCGCCGGGGAAACGAAATATCCGTTTTGGAAAATGCTGGGGCTGGCGCTCAACGGCGCGCTCAGTTTTTCCGATGCGCCCTTGCGGCTCGCCATCTGGTGCGGATCGGCCGTGTCGATCCTGGCGATGCTCTATGGACTCTACGTCACCGCGCTCTGGCTGATGCACAGCCACCTGGTCGAGGGCTGGTCGTCGACGATCGTCATCGTCTCATTCTTGTGCGGCCTCAACATGCTGATGACCGGAATCATGGGTCTTTATGTCGGCCGCATCCACGCCGAGGTGAAGCGGCGCCCGCTTTATATCGTCTCGCAGAAAGCAGGCTTTGAAAGCGAAGACGCGGCGGCGCCGGCCAATCAATTCCGGCGCGCGGCGGAATGACATGGCCGAACTGTTCGACAGTTACGACAAGAGCTACGGCGCGATCGTCCAATCTTCCATCGACTTCTCCGGCCTGCCGCACAGTTTTTTCATGGCGGCCAAAGCCGACATTCTGCGCGACATCATCGCGACACGCCTGGATGGCCGGCAAAAGCCGGCCGCGCTCGACGTCGGATGCGGCGTCGGCGAGTTTCATCCGTTTATGCGCGGCGCGTTCCGGCGGCTCTGCGGGACGGACGTGTCCGCGGCGAGCATTGCGCAGGCACGGCGTAGTAATCCCGGCGTCGAATATCAGGCTTATGAGGGAAATACTCTTCCCTATGACCACGCGAGCTTCGATCTGGCGACCGCGATCTGCGTGATGCATCACGTGCCGCCTGCACGATGGCTCGACTTCCTGAGCGAGATGCGGCGCGTGGTGCGGCCCGGCGGCCTTGTGTGTATCATCGAGCACAATCCGCTCAATCCGTTGACGCGGCTCGCCGTGGCGCGTTGCGCGTTTGATCGCGACGCAGTGCTGTTGCGCGCCGGCCGGACGCGGCGCCTGATGACCGAAAGCGGCTTGCGAGACGTGGATACGCGGTTTTTCCTGCTGCTGCCGTGGGCGACGCCCTTGATGCGGCGGATCGAGCACGGCCTGGCGCGCGCCCCGCTCGGCGCGCAATACGTCAGCTGCGGTATTGCCTAGGGCTTGATCCGGCGGCTGTGCACCACGGCGACATCGTCGGAATAGACACGTTTCCAGTCCGGCAAACGGTCGAGCAGCGCAACGGCGGGCGTTGCCGGCGCGAGCAAGGTCGTTCCGATCTTGTACTCATCGAGCAACCGCAGAAAGTCCGGAAGATTCTGCAAGCTCAGCGCACGATCGTAACGCATGAAGAAAGCCGCGCCATAAAGTTCGGCGCGTCCGTCGATGAAGACGGGGACCCCGGCAAAGTCGAGATAACCGCCGAAGTCATAGGCGTTCAAAATCGGCCCGGCTTTGGCGACGTCAATCGATTTAAGCGCGGCTGCCGGCGTGATATTTGACGCCGGTGTCACGTCATGCCGGGCCGCGAGCAGGCCGGTCACCCCGATCATCAACAGGCCGGCCAATGCCGGCAGCCACTGCCAAGGCGTTCTTCGGCGCTTGTCCGGCCGGCGGCGATTGCGCCGAATTGCGCGGCCAACGGGCGGGCCAGAAACAGCGGCGCCAGCACACCCAGCAAATCGGCGTGACGCGATTGCGACAAACTGAGATGTAACACCCCAAAGAGCATCAGGATGCGCAACGGCGGCAACTTGACGCCGCGGAAAAGAGCAAAGCCAAATCCGGCGAGCATGATGATCTCGAACGCGCCGAGATGGCCAAAGTCCTGCGGACGCCATTCGGTGACGATCAACAAAGCCTGGCCCAAGGCGATGGTCCGGAACGTCACCAGAATCATTTCCGGGCCGTAGGGATTGAGGCAGGCGGCGGCGAACGCCAGGGCTGCGAACAGCACCCATTGCCGCCCCAATTGAAGCCGTTGCGAATGGGGCGCATTCCAAATCGCTTCGAATGCGATCACGCCGATGATCGCCAGCCCGAACGAAAAGCTGCCGTGCAGGTTGGCCCACAACGTCATGAGTGGAAGGACGTGCCATGGCGGCGCGCGCTTTTCGTCGACCGACCGAATCAGCGCCGCCACCCACGTGACCATCAACGGCAGCGCCAGCATATGCGGCCGTGCCAGGATATGCGGCGACGTCAGGACGAAGGCGGCAAGCACCGCGATGAGGGCCGGAACCGGTTGCCACTCCCGCAGCAGAAATCGCGTCAGCAGGCCGAATGCGGCGGCAGCCGCGGCCGCGGCCAGCGCGACAACGCCAACCCAGCCGCCAAGCGATTGTGCGCTCGCATAAGCGACCTGCGACAGCCACTCGAAGGCGACCCAGTGCTCACCCCGCATGGTCCATGAAAATGGATCGGCGGTTGGAACGGTGCGGTGTTCCAGAATCCAGCGGCCGAGCGCGATATGCCAATAGGTGTCCGGATCGGCCAGCAGCCGCTGCCCCAGCACCATGAGCAAAAGATAAATTCCCGCCGCCATGAGCCACGGCAGCATCGCCTGGGAAACGGCAATTCGGCCGGTGCGGTGCATGATTTGGTCGGACATTTGGGTTTGCCTGAGGCCGCGCCAAGCTAGGGCCGTTGCATTGCAGAACCCTTAAAAGCCTGATGGTTTCGCCATTGCCGCGCGATTCTACGATCTTGTTGCGTTGCAACATGAATTACGCCAGACTGAGCAAAGCCTAGGAGAGTGCCGATGCCGGCCGTCGCACAGGTGAGAAGCCTTGCTTCCCCCAAGGACCTCTATGCCATCGGCGAAATTCCGCCGCTCGGCCATGTGCCCGAAAAGATGCATGCCTGGGTCATCCGCCAGGACCGGCACGGCCCGCCGGACAAATCCTTCCAGCTCGAAGTGGTGCCGACCTGGACGATCGGCGAAGACGAAGTGCTGATCCTGGTGATGGCCGGGGGCGTCAACTACAACGGCATTTGGGCCGGCCTCGGACAACCGGTCACGCCCTTCAACATTCACAAGCAGCCCTATCACATCGCCGGCTCCGATGCCTCCGGCGTGGTCTGGGCGGTCGGCGCCAAGGTTCAGCGCTGGAAAGTCGGCGACGAAGTCATCGTCCACTGCAATCAGGATGACGGCGATGACGAGGACTGCAACGGCGGCGATCCGCTGCTGTCGCCCTCGCAGCGCATCTGGGGCTACGAGACGCCGGACGGCTCGTTCGCGCAATTCTGCCGCGTGCAGTCGCGCCAATTGATGGTCAAGCCGGCGCATCTGAGCTGGGAAGAATCGGCCTGCTACACGCTCACGCTTGCCACCGCCTACCGCATGCTGTTCGGCCATCCGCCGCACACCCTCAAGCCCGGCGACAATGTGTTGATCTGGGGCGCCTCCGGCGGGCTCGGCGTGTTCGGCGTTCAATTGGTCGCGGCGTCCGGCGCCAATGCCATCGCGGTCGTCTCCGATGAATTCGAAAATGGAATATGTCTTCAATCTCGGCGCCAAGGGCGCGATCAACCGCAAGGATTTCAAATGCTGGGGCCAGCTCCCGCAGGTGAACTCCGCCGAGTACAACGACTGGAGCAAGGAAGCGCGCCGCTTCGGCAAGGCGATCTGGGACATCACCGGCAAGCGCGACGTCGATATCGTGTTCGAGCATCCGGGCGAGCAGACCTTCCCGGTGTCGTCGATGGTGGTCAAGCGCGGCGGCATGGTGGTGTTCTGCGCCGGCACCACCGGCTTCAATCATCACCTTCGATGCGCGCTATGTCTGGATGCGGCAGAAGCGCATCCAGGGCTCGCATTTCGCGCATTTGAAACAGGCCTCGCAGGCCAATCGCTTCGTGCTCGAGCAGCGCATCGACCCCTGCATGAGCGAAGTGTTCGAATGGGACAAGATCCCGCTCGCCCACATGAAGATGTGGAAGAACCAGCACCCGCCCGGCAACATGGCGGTGCTGGTCAATGCGCCGGCCAAGGGCCTAAAGACCCTGGACGATGCGCAAGAGGCGGCGCGCGGCTAGCGAGCGTTTATTGCGCGCTCGTTATTGCCGTGCTTTGGCGATCACGGAATTCAACTCGCCGCCGAAAATAAAGATCGACGCGCACAGATACAGAAAAACCAGCGCCACCATGGCGGACGCGAGCCCCGCATACATCGAAACGTACGCAAGGGCATATTCGGCGAGATAGCGGCCGAAAACGGCGCCGGCGACCAGCCATAGCAGCAAGGTCGCGACAATGCCCGGCGCGATCTGCATAAATGAGCGCCGCCCCGCCGGCAGCCATCGATGCACGATCAACAGCGCGACGATCAATACCACCGCTGCCACCGCGTAACGGGCGAAGGTGACCACGAAGTAGAACGGCGCCAGCTTCGGCACGATAGCTCACCAGTCTGTCCCAGATGAACGGCGCGAACACCACCAAAAACGAGAACGCCAGGATCGCCACCGCGCCGACCAGCACATAGACGATCGACTCCAGCCGCAGCAACCACCAGGGCCGCGCCTCGACCGCGTCATAGGCGCGGTTGAGGCCGATGCGCAGGCCTTCCACGCCGCTGGAAGCAAAATAGAGCGCGAACACCACGCCGAAGGTGAGCACGTCGCCGCGGGTATTGGTGAGCACGCCGGTGACGTCGAGGGCGATCGGGCCGGCCACTTCCTTCGGCCAGGCTTCCAGCAGGATGCGCGCGGCTTCGTCGGCGAGTTCCTTCGAGCCGAAGAAGAAGCCGGCGAGCGCGGTGACCACGATCAGGAACGGGAACATCGCCATCAGCGTGGACAGCGCGATATGGCTCGCAATCGCCCAGCCGTCGTCGGCGAGAAATTGCCGGAGGGCGTCGATCACGATCCGCAGCAACAGTTTGGAAATGCGCAAAGCGCCTGGCCCCGCACGATATCGTTCGCTGCTTTGAGATCGGCTATCGGCGCGCGCTTTGCAAGGGCGCAAGCGGCGGTTGCCCGGCTACGGGCAAAATCAGCTAGGCCGCCTGCACGTTGGTGAGGAATTGCCGCACTTCCGCTTCCAGGTTTTCCGCCTCGACCGCGACCGCGTCGGCCAGACCCTTGACGTCGGAGGCGGTCGCGCGCGCGTCGGTGCTGACGCCTGCGACCTTGCTCATGGCTTCGGCGCCGTTGCGCGCCTCGCCCGAGGCGCGGCTGACGCCTTCCGCGATCGAGGCCACCGCGGAGTTTTGCTGATCGACGGTCGCCGCCACCATGGTGGCGATCGCCGACATTTCGCGGATGATGGCGTTGACCTGTTCGATGGCGCGCGCGGCGTCGGCGGCGGCCGACTGGATCGAGCCGATATGCTCGGCGATTTCCTCGGTCGCTTTCGCGGTCTGCCCGGCCAGCGATTTCACTTCCGAGGCGACCACCGCGAAGCCCTTGCCGGATTCGCCGGCGCGGGCCGCCTCGATGGTGGCATTGAGCGCGAGCAAATTGGTCTGCCCGGCGATCGCCTGGATCAGCCCGACCACTTCGCCGATGCGGGTGGCGGCGCTGCCGAGTTCCGACATGGTGGTGACCGTGCGCTGCGCTTCCGACACCGCGCGCCCGGCGACGTCGGTCGATTTCGCGGCCTGCGAGGCGATCTCGCCGATCGAAGCCGCCAATTCCTCGACCGAACCGGCGGCCGTGGTGACGTTGTCGGACGCGGCGGCGACGCGTTGTTCGGCGGTGCGCGCCTCGGCCGACATCGTATCGGCCGACTTGTTGAGATCGGTCGAGCTCATTTCCAGCTTGATGCGAGGCCCCGCGCAGCTTGCCCAGCGCGCTTTCCGACCGATTGCTTGAACTGCGCGATGGTTTGCGAAATCGTGTCGCTGCGCTGCACCTGCGTGCGGCTGGCGTCGGCCTGGATGGCGGCGAGTTTTTCCCGCTCGATCATGTTGTCGCGGAACACGATCACCGTGCGCGCCATCTCGCCGATCTCGTCGCGCGCGCGGGTGGCCGGAATGCGCGCGGTGGTGTCGCCGTCGGCAAGCCGGCGCATCACGCCGGCGAGGCCGTTGAGCGGACGCGTGATGCTGCGGCCGATCATCCAGCTGAAAGCCGAGGCCGATCGCGACCATGGCGATGCCGACCGCGATCATTCCGGCGCGCGTGTGTGCCTTGCGCGGCGGTCAGACCGGTTGAAGCCTCTTCCGCGGTCAGCCGCGCCCGTTGGATGATTTCGTCGGCGCGCGGCAGCATGTTCTGGCTGTCGATATCGATCATCGCGCGCAGCGGGTGCACGCGGTCGAAGCCTTCGGCCCATTGCGCGAAGGTGTCGGCATAGGCTTTCACCTCGCGCTCGAGCGAGGCTTTCATTTCGGCGGTGCCGTCGATCTGGCCGAACGTGTCGATGAACTTCTTGTAGGCGGCAAGGAATTGCTGCTGGGTCAGCTCGCTTTGATTGAGCCGATATTCGGCTTCGTGATGCCCGCATGCTCAGCAGCGCCATCATCAATTTGCCGGCGTCCGCTTCCGCCAGCCACGTCATGTTCTCGTTGATGATGCGTTCGACCGCGTTGCCGGCAGCGTGAAGATTGCCGCGCAAGCCCGAGTCTTCTTCGAAGCCGAGGATTTTCTGCTGCTGCACCAGGTCTGTGAAGGTATCGCGCAGCGCCATGAGACTCCTTGTGCAAGCCTGTCGATGCTCTGCGGCATGGCGGCGATCGATCGTACCGGCGATGGTGTCGAGGCTTTGCACCGCAAGCGCGTGCGCCTGCTGCGAAACTGATCACCAGATCGTCGCTCGGGTTGGCGCTGAAATCCTTCACGGTGATCCGCATCGCCGCGACCGCGCTTTTGAAGTCGCGGCTGGCATCGGCGAGCGCGGCGGAATGCTTGACGGTCTCGAAGGCGGTGCCGACGTCGCTGTTCGCCGGAAATATAAGTGAGCCCGTTGGCGAGGAAGCCGACCACCGGGATGAGCGCCAGCACGATGATGCGGGTGCGCACCGAAATCGAGGTGAGCAATCGGTGCAGCCGGTTGAACGATAGCGAAATTTATGAGGTGCATGGACCGGTTCGCGTCTCGCCAAGGGCAGAGGGTACCGCGCAGCGGTATCGCTGCGATGAAAGCGTGAATTGGTTAATTTTGTAGCAATTTGACGCCGCTGGTGCCGCGCAAACGCGCGGGAAACCCGCCAAATTCGCGGCCGCTTTGCTTTTGTGCACTGCACGCGTAGTGTCATCTGCGCAGCCGGCACCAAGCATTGGCTGAGCCTGAGGATCCCATGCCCGCCGCCGCTTCCCGCCCCACCGCCGGACATGAACTGGTCGAACTCGGCCGCGCGGCGACCGCCGCCCTCGATGCGCTGCTGGCCGACGCCGTGGCCAAGGTGCGCGAGCGGGTGGTGGTGGAAGGCCAAGTCGGACAGCCGCCTGTTCGACCGCGAGCAGCGCGCCACCCATGGGCTGGCCTGGCTCGCCACCTATGTGGAAGCCGTGCGCCAGCTCGCCGCCTATAGCCGAACGCATGGCCGCGCGGCGGAACGCTCGGCGAAATCGAGGAAGCACCTGGTGCGCATCGCGCTCGGCGAATACCTCGCCCAGATCGTCGGCGGCATTCCGATGAGCCAAAGCGAGATGGTGCGGCCGAGCGATCTGGGACTTATCGCCGGCGCAGGTTGCCGCGCGCATCAATCGCGGCGTCGAAGCGCTGATCGCCGATCGGCAACACCGCCGAGCGGCGCGCCCGCCTGATCGAGCTGATGCGCGCCGGTCACAACGCCACGGTCGGCGCCTGCGGCCTCGACGACACGCTGGAATCGATCCGCGACGAGATGCGCAAATTCGCCGACAGCGAAGTGATCGGCCGCGCGCAGAACTGGCACCGCACCAACAGTTACATCCCGATGGAGATCATCGGGCAGATGTCGGAGCTCGGCGTGTTCGGGCTCACGATCCCGGAAGAGTTCGGCGGCATGGGGCTCGGCAAGGAATCCATGTGCGTGGTGTCCGAGGAATTGTCGCGCGGCTATATCGGCGTCGGCTCGCTTGGCACGCGCTCGGAGATCGCCGCGGAACTCATTCTCGGCAGCGGCACCGCCGCACAGAAAGACAAATGGCTGCCGTAAGCTCGCCTCCGGCGAGGTGCTGCCGACCGCCGTGTTCACCGAACCGAATACCGGCTCGGATCTGGCCTCGATCAAGACCCGCGCGGTGCGCGAGGGCGATGTCTACAAGGTTTACGGCAACAAGACCTGGATCACCCATCCGGTGCGTGCCGACCTGATGACGCTTTTGGTGCGCACCAACCCGAAGGAAACCGGACACCGAGGCCTATCCATGCTGCTGGCCGAGAAGCCGCGCGGCGACGACAAGAATCCGTTTCCGGTGAACGGCATGACCGGTACCGAGATCGAGGTGCTCGGCTATCGCGGCATGAAGGAATACGAGATCGCTTTCGACGGGTTCGAGGTGAAGGCGGAAAATCTGCTCGGCGGCGTCGAGGGGCTGGGCTTCAAGCAGTTGATGCAGACATTCGAGATCGGCGCGCATCCAGACCGCGGCGCGCGCCATCGGCGTCGCGCAGGCGGCGATGGAGCTGGCGCTCGACTATGCGCAGAATCGCGCGCAGTTTGGTGTGCCGATTGTGAGTTTTCCGCGCGTTGCCGACAAGCTTGCCATGATGGCGGCGGAAATCATGGCGGCGCGCCAGCTCACTTATTTTGCCGCGCGTGAAAAGGATTCCGGCCGCCGTTGCGACCTGGAAGCGGGCATGGCGAAATTGCTGGCGGCGCGCATCGCCTGGGCCAATGCCGACAACGCCGTGCAGATCCATGGCGGCAACGGTTTTGCGCTGGAATTCCCGGTGTCGCGCATCTTGTGCGATGCCCGCATCCTGAATATTTTCGAGGGCGCCGCCGAAATCCAGGCCCAGGTCATCGCCCGCCGGCTGCTCGACGGCACCAATTGACATCGACGATTATGACTGGCCCGCCACAACCGCGATGCTATGGTCGCGTTTCTTTTCCCGAGGCCGGCGAATGAATTGACGAAGCGTTCACTGGTTGCGTCGCGGCGGCGTCATCGCCGTCCTGCTGGCGGGCATGATAGCCGGCGGAGGCGCAAGTCAGCCCGCCGTCCGCCGTCCCGCCCGACCAGACCATCGACAATCCGATGGCGGTGCCCGGCTTCTGGGATCCGCGCCGGCGGCCGGAACGGCCCGATCTGTCGCGCATCAACATTATCCGCTTCCTCACCGAAACCGATTATCCGCCGTTCAATTATGCCGGTTCGGATGGCGCGCCCGCCGGTTTCAACGTCGATCTGGCGCGGCTGATCTGCGAGGAGATCAAGGTCGCCTGCACCATCCAGCAGCGGCGCTACGATACGCTGATCGCTTCGTTGAACGGCAACAACGGCGACGCGGTGATTGCCTCGATCGCCGAGACGCCGGACATGCGCAAGCGGCTCGACTTCAGCGATCCCTATTACCGCACGCCGGCGCGGTTCGTGGCGCGGCACGACAGCGACATCGACGTCATGCGGCCGGACGCGCTCGAGGGCAAGAAGATCGCGGTGGTCGCCGGCACCGCGCACGAGGCCTATTTGAAAACCTTGTTCACCGAAGCCGAACTGAAGCTCTATCCGAATGCGGACAGCGCGCGCGACGCGCTGAAAAAAGGCGAGGCCGATCTGCTGTTCGGCGACGGCATTTCGCTTGCGTTCTGGCTCAACGGCACCGACTCCGGCAATTGCTGCGAATTCCGCGGCGGCCCCTATACCGAGAGCCGCTTCTTCGGCGAGGGCGTCGGCATCGCGGTCAAGCGCGGCAACGTCCTGCTGCGGCAGGCGTTCAACTGGGCGCTGTTCCGGCTGTGGGAGAAAGGCCGCTTTACCGACTTGTGGCTGCGCTATTTCCCGATCAGTCCATTTTGAGATCATGATGACCGGAACCCAAGCCCAATCCTTGCGTGAACTGCCGAAGCAGTCGGGCGCCTGGCCGTTCGAGGAAGCGCGCAAGATCGTGGCGCGGCTCATGAAGCATCCCAAGGACGAGGTGATTTTCGAGACGGGTTATGGCCCCTCCGGGCTGCCGCATATCGGCACCTTCGGCGAGGTCGCGCGCACCACCATGGTGCGCCACGCCTTCCGCGTGCTGACCGACGACAAGATCAAGACGCGGCTGATCGCCTTCTCCGACGACCTGGACGGCCTGCGCAAGGTGCCGGACAACGTGCCGAACAAGGAGATGCTGGAAACTTATCTCGGCAAGCCGCTGACCAAAGTACCCGATCCGTTCGGCACGCACGCCAGTTTCGGCGAGCACAACAACGCGCAGCTGCGCGCCTTCCTCGATCATTTCGGCTTCGAATACGAATTTCTGTCGTCGACGCAGTGTTATACCTCGGGCCGTTTCGACGGCGCGCTGCTGAAAGTTCTCGAGCGCTTCGACAAGGTGATGGCGATCATGCTGCCGTCCTTGCGCGAGGAGCGCGCGGCGACCTATTCGCCGTTTTTGCCGATCGATCCGAAAACAGGGATCGTGCTGCAAGTGCCGGTGCTCGCGCACGACGCCAAGGCCGGCACCATCACCTACGAAGACCCCGACAGCAAAGCGCCGGTCACGACGCCGGTCACCGGCGGCCGCTGCAAGCTGCAATGGAAACCGGATTGGGCGATGCGCTGGGTCGCGCTCGGCGTCGATTACGAGATGGCCGGCAAGGACCTGATCGACTCGGTCAAGCTGTCGGGCGAAATCTGCCGTGCACTCGGCGGCACGCCGCCGGAGGGCTTCAACTACGAACTCTTCCTCGACGAGAACGGCCAGAAGATTTCCAAGTCGAAGGGTAACGGCCTCACCATCGACGAATGGCTGCGCTATGCCTCACCGGAAAGCCTGTCGCTGTTTCATGTATCGCGAGCCGAAGGCGGCCAAGCGCCTGCACTTCGACGTCATCCCGCGCACGGTCGACGAATACCAGCAGTTCCTCGACGGCTATGCGCGGCAGGACGGCAAGCAGCGGCTATCGAACCCGGTTTGGCATATCCACCAGGGCGACCGCCCCAGGCCGACATGCCGGTGACTTTCTCGATGCTGCTGACGCTGGTGTCGTCGTCGAACGCGGAAAACGCCGAAACCCTCTGGGGTTTCATCGGCCGCTACCGGCCAGGGGTCACGCCGCAGACCCATCCCAAACTCCAACGACAAGTGGAATACGCCATCCACTATTTCCGCGACTTCGTGCAGCCGGCGAAAAAATTCCGCCAGCCGAGCGACGTGGAGCGCAAGGCGCTCACGGATTTACGCGACGCGCTGTCGAATTTGCCGGCCACCGCGTCGGCAGAGGAAATCCAGGACGTCGTCTACGAGATCGGCCGGCGCGAGCCATTCCTCGATCAGAAGAAGAAAGCCAAGGACGGCAAGCCGGGCGTTTCGCTCGACTGGTTCAACATGCTCTATCAGGTGCTGCTCGGCCAGGAGAAGGGCCCGCGCTTCGGCTCGTTCGTCGCGGTCTACGGCCTGCAGAACACCGTCGACATGATCGACGGCGCGCTGGCGCGTTCGGCCTGACTTACTGGCTCGCCCAAACGATGCGCGCGATCCAGTCGATCTCCGACATTGGCAGGGTGCGGTCGCGGTGCTCGGCGTTGAGCGACTTGAGTTCGACGCTCTTGCTGGTCTTGCGCTTGAGTTCCTTGACCATCACCTCGCCGTCGTTGGTCTTGAGCACGACACGGTCGCCGCGCCGCACCGGAGCCGCCGGCGACACCACGATGACGTCGCCGTCGCGATAGGCCGGCTTCATCGAATTGCCGGAGATTTCCAGCGCGTAGGCGTGCTCGTCGGTGACCGAGGGGAAGGCGATCTCCTCCCAGCCTTTGCCGACCGGGAAGCCGCCGTCGTCGAAATAGCCGCCGGAGCCTGCTTCGGCGAAGCCGATCAGCGGCACGTTTGAAATCGCCGCCTTGCCGCCGTCGGTAATCAGGCTGACGAAGGTGTCGATCTTGGTGCCGGTGGCGGCCAGCGACTTGGCCACCGATTCGGTCGACGGCCAGCGCGGCCGGCCTTCCGGCGTGATGCGCTTCGACTTGTTGAAGGTGGTCGGGTCGAGGCCCGCCTTCTTGGCGAGTCCGGAGGGTGTCAGCTTGGCGCGAGCGGCCAGCCGGTCGATGGCGGTCCAAATCTGGTTATGTGTCAGCGACATGCGGGCGGGGCCTATCTGAGACTCTAGTCCAAGATATAGGAATTATAGCCTTGAGTTGCCCCCCTTCTGCAAGAGTTACCTGACGCGCCTTGAACAGGCCCATTGAACAGGCCCAGGTCTCGTCGATAGGGTCGGTCGCATGCAGCCCCAATGCCATTCCCGATGATCGGTCTTTTCGACCGTCTATCCCGCCCCTTGTTGCGGGCTCTCGAGCCGGAAGACGCGCATGCTTTGGCGATCAACGCCCTGCGCTACGTGCCGGTGGTGCGGCAGGCCGCCGATCCTCCCGAATTAGGCGGTGCGCGCCTTCGGGCTCAATTTCCCCAATCCGGTCGGCCTCGCCGCGGGCTTCGACAAGAACGCGCAGGTGCCGGATGCGCTGTTGCGGCTCGGCTTCGGCTTTGTGGAGGTCGGAACCGTCACGCCGTTGCCGCAAGCCGGCAATCCGCGCCCGCGTCTGTTCCGGCTCGACCCCGACGAGGGCGTCATCAACCGTCTTGGCTTCAACAACGCGGGCGCCGAGGCGGCGCTCAAGCGGCTCACCGCGCGCGGCAATGAGAGCGGCATCGTCGGGGTCAATGTCGGCGCCAACCGCGACAGCGCTGATCGTGCCGGCGACTACGCCCGGCTGGTCGAAACCTTCGCACCGGTCGCCAGCTATTTCACCGTCAATGTTTCTTCGCCCAATACGCCCGGCTTGCGCGACCTGCAGCAGGCCAAGGCGCTCGATGAGTTGCTCGCCCGCGTGTTCGACGCACGCGAAAAGGTTCGCGCGCGCAGCGGCCCGGTGCCGGTGCTGCTCAAGATCGCGCCGGATCTCGCGCTCAACGACCTCGACGACGCCGTCGGTATCGCCCGCAAGCATCGGGTCGACGGCATGATCGTCGGCAACACCACCATCGCGCGGCCGGGCTCGCTGCGGGAGCGCGACAAAGCCAGGGAAGCGGGCGGGCTGTCCGGCCGTCCGCTGTTCAAGCTGGCGACCCGCATGCTGGCGGAGACCTTCGTGCGCGCCGAGGGGGCGTTCCCGCTGATCGGCGCCGGCGGCGTCGACTCTGGGCCAACCGCCATCGCCAAGATCAAGGCGGGCGCGAGCCTGGTGCAGCTTTACACCGGGCTGGTGTTCCGCGGCCTTGGCGTGGTGTCGGAAATCAAGGCCGATCTGCTCGCGGCGCTCAAGCGCGGCCACCGCAATTCACTGGCGTCGATGGTCGGCTCGGATGCGGCGGATATAACGGCGGAAAGCTGGCCGAGTTAAGCCCGCTTATTTTCCGCGTGGCGCGTTGAGCACGCGCATGATGATCCAGATCGGGATCACGATCACCGCGCCGAGCAGGAAATAGCGCCACAACCAGCGGAACGCGTCAAAGCCCATGTTCCAGATCGAGCGGATCAGCCGCTCGATGCTCTGCAAAATGTCGAACGGGTCGAGCCCGAGTGCCGCCAGCACGACGCCGACCAGGATCGAGATCAGAATCAGGCGTCCCAGCACCGCCAGCGGCGAACCGCCGAAAACCTTGGTCACCGCGCCGTTGCTCATGGGGGCCTCTTTTGAAGTGATCTGATCCTGGCTCATGATTCCAGCCTAGCACATTGCCGCGCGCCGTTTTCAGTTATGCATTAGAATCGCATAATGAAGCCCGCAACCGTCTTCGATCCGCCTGAAACCGTATCCTTGCTGCCCGAGCCGTTCGCCCGCTGGTTTGCCGGCCGCGGCTGGACGCCGCGCGCCCATCAGCTCGAGTTGCTGGCAAAGGCTCAGGAAAGCCGCTCGGTTCTGCTGATTGCGCCGACCGGCGGTGGCAAGACGCTGGCCGGCTTCCTGCCTAGCCTGGTGGAGTTGCACAATGCGGCGGCACCGCCGCGCCGGCTGGTTTCGGCCGGCCGCGACATCCGCGCCGCCCGAGGCCTGCACACGCTCTATATCTCGCCGCTCAAAGCCCTGGCGGTGGACATCGCGCGCAACCTGGAAATTCCGGTCAAGGAGATGGGCCTAGCCGTCCGGCTGGAAACCCGCACCGGCGACACGCCGGCATCCAGGCGTCAACGCCAGCGCCGCTATCCGCCCGACATTTTGCTCACCACGCCGGAGCAGCTTGCGCTGCTGCTGGCCTCGGCCGATGCGCCTTATCTGTTCGGCACGCTCAAGCGCGTGGTGCTCGACGAATTGCATTCGCTGGTCACGTCCAAACGCGGCGATCTTTTATCGCTCGGCCTGGCGCGTCTGTTCGCGCTGGCGCCGCGGCTCACCACCGTCGGACTGTCGGCGACCGTGGCCGAGCCGGACGGCCTCTGCCGGTTTCTGGTGCCACAACCGCTCGAAGGCGAAGCGCGCGCCGATCTGGTGATCGCGCAAGCCGGCGCGCCGCCGAAGGTCGGCATGCTCGACTCGGCTGAGCATCTGCCCTGGGCCGGTCATTCGGCACGCCATGCACTCGGAGAAATCTATGCGTTGATCAAGACGCATCGGACGACGCTGATCTTCGTCAACACCCGCAGCCAGGCCGAATTTTTGTTCCAGGAACTCTGGAGCGTCAACGACGACAATCTCGCCATCGCGCTGCATCACGGCTCGCTCGACGTTGCCCAGCGCCGCAAGGTCGAGGACGCCATGGTCGCCGGCAAGCTGCGCGCGGTGGTGTGCACATCGTCGTTGGATCTCGGCGTCGATTGGGGCGATGTCGATCTGGTGATCAATGTCGGCGCGCCCAAGGGCGCCTCGCGGCTGATGCAGCGCATCGGGCGATCGAACCACCGGCTGGATGAGCCTTCGGAGGCGGTGCTGGTGCCGGCCAACCGTTTCGAGGTGCTGGAATGCCGCGCCGCCATCGACGCCGTTGCCGAGAACGCCCAGGACACGCCGCCATTGCGCACGGGCGCGCTTGACGTGCTGGCGCAACATATTCTCGGCCGCGCGGTCGGCGCGCCGTTTCTATCCGATGAACTGTTCAATGAAGTTCGCGCCGCCGCCCCCTATGCTGGCCTCACGCGCGCTGATTTCGACGCCGCGGTCGATTTCGTCGCCACCGGCGGCTACGCGCTCAAGGCTTACGAGCGCTTCGCCAAGGTTCGCCAAGATACGAGACCTTGCAAAGACGGACGCTGGCGCATCAGTCATCCGCGCGTGGCGCAGCGCTACCGCATGAATGTCGGCACTATCGTGGAAGCCGACATGCTCAAGGTGCGGTTGGTGCGCGCGCGCAATCGCAGCGCTTTCATTCCGCGCGGCGGCAGATTGCTCGGCGAGGTCGAGGAATATTTTATCGAGATGCTGTCGGTCGGCGACACTTTCGTCTTCGCCGGCGAAATATTGAAGTACGAGGCGCTGGTCGAGGATCAGGTCTATGTCTCGCGTTCGACCGCCACCGATCCGAAAGTGCCGTCTTATGAAGGCGGCAAATTCCCGCTCTCGACCTATCTCGCCGCCCGCGTGCGTGCGCTGCTGGCCGCGCCGCAGGCCTGGCGCGCGCTGCCCGAACAAGTACGCGAGTGGCTCGAAATCCAGCAATGGCGTTCGCTATTGCCGAAGCCCGGCGATCTGCTGGTCGAGACCTTCCCGCGCGCGGCCAAATATTATCTGGTTTGCTACCCGTTCGAGGGCCGGCTTGCGCACCAGACGCTCGGCATGCTGCTGACGCGCCGACTCGAGCGCGCGCGCATGAAACCGCTCGGCTTCGTCGCCAACGAATATGCGCTGGCGGTCTGGGGCCTGGGCGACTTGGGCCTGCGGATCTCGCGCGGCGAACTGTCGCTCGCTCAATTGTTCGACGAGGACATGCTGGGCGACGACCTGGAAGCCTGGCTTGCCGAATTGGCGCTGATGAAGCGCACTTTCCGCTCCTGCGCGATCATTGCCGGGCTGATCGAGCGCCGCTTTCCCGGCGAGGAGAAATCGCGCCGCCAGCTCACCATTTCGACCGACCTGGTGTACGACGTGCTGCGCAAGCACCAGCCCGACCATATTTTGCTGCGGGCCGCGCGCGCCGATGCCGCCACGGGCCTGCTCGATATCAGGCGGCTGGGCGAAATGCTCTCGCGCATCAAGGGCCGAATCGTCCATAAAGCGCTCGACCATGTCTCGCCGCTGGCGATTCCGGTGATGCTGGAGATCGGACGGGAGACGGTCTATGGCGAGGCGTCCGATTCACTGCTGGCGGAAGCGGCGGACGAATTGGTCAAGGAGGCGATGACGTGAGTTCCCCCGCTCGTGCCCGCGCAAGCGGCAATCCGGACGGCCACACTGTCGTCCTCGCCGGCGTCACCCTGATCGCCGATCCCGCCGGCGCGCTCTATTGGCCCGAGCAAGGCCTGCTGGCGGTCGCCGATTTGCATCTGGAAAAAGGCTCGAGCTTCGCCGCCCGTGGGCAGTTGCTGCCGCCTTACGATACGGCGGCGACGCTGGCTCGGCTCGCCCGGCTGATCGCGCGTTATGCGCCGCGTTGCGTGGTGGCGCTCGGCGATAGTTTCCACGACGGCGGCGGCCCGGCGCGCCTCGCCCCAGACGATCGCGAGTCTTTAAGCGCCATGCAGCGCGGCCGCGACTGGATATGGATCGCCGGCAATCACGATCCGCAGCCCGCTGTTAATATCGGCGGCACTTTCCACGCGGCTTGTGTAATCGGCGCTGTGACCTTCCGCCATCTGCCCACCGGCGCCGCCGGCGAAATTTCCGGCCATCTGCATCCGGTGGCGCGCGTCGCCCAGCGCGGCCGCGCCATCAGCCGGCGCTGCTTCGCCAACGACGCCAAGCGCATGGTGATGCCGGCTTTCGGCGCCTTTACAGGTGGGCTCAATGTGCGCGACGCCGCCTTCGCCGATTTGTTCGGCACGCTCACTTTCACCGCGCATATGCTGGGCGACGGCCGGCTCTATTCGTTTGCCGCCAAGCGCTGCCTGCCGGATTAATCCCGCTTGAACACCACGCTGGCGAACCAGCCGGTCAGCAGTGCCATCAGCATGGTCACCGCGCCATAGAGCAAGCCGCGGTCGCGCGCGGCATCGGCGACATATTGCTCGAAGCCCGTCTTGAAGACCTCCAGCGTCGACGTGGTGCGCGTCACCATGGCGCCGTCGGCGAATAATTTGACGTCGACCGCGTAATTGCCGTTGGGCACGTTTGCCGGCAGCGGGATCGCGGCGCGGAATACGGTCGGCGTGAGGAAGGTCACCGCGGTGGCGATTTCACTGTACAAAGCTTGCTGGTGTTCCAGCCGCACGAAGGCGGCGCGGAACGGATCGTCGCGCGGGGTGTCGGCGATATCGGGTCCGATGCGTTGCGTCAGCAAAAAATTGTCCAGCCCGACCTGCAGGCGCCGCAAAGTCTCGACGGCGGCGATTTGACCGACCGGGCGGTTGCTCAAGATGGCGAGATAGGACGGCACGCGCACGAATTCGCGCGAGTCGACATTGACCCAGATGCCGAGCACACGCTGCTTGCGCCGCGTACGCAGGGTATCGCGCGGCCCGGTCACGGTAACCACGACATCGTAAGCCGACCGCAACGCGGTCTGGCCGGCATCGGGCTCGATGGTGCCGAACAGCACCAGGTCCTCGCCCACGAAACTCGATGTGACCGCTACCCGCTGGTTCGACAGCGACACCACCAGCCGCTCGGCCGCCGCGGGTCGGGCTCCGCAGGCCAGGGCGACGATCGCGAATGTGAGCGCCAGCCGCCGCATCAGCCGTCCCCGACGTGACGTATCGAGAATAGATCGTCCGGCTGCAACACCAGCTGATAGCTGAAGCGCAAGCCGACCGCGAAAACCAGGATGCCCAGCAACAGGCGCAGCCGTTCGCCGCGCATCTTCTGCCCGGTGCGAGTGCCGAATTGCGCGCCGACGACACCGCCGACCATCAGGATCAGGGCCAACACGGCGTCGACCTGATGATTGGTGGCCGCGTGCATGACCGTCGCCGACGCCATGGTGACAAGGGTGAGCACCATCGAGGTTCCGATCACGGTCGCGGTCGGCACCCGCAGAAAATAGATCAACATCGGCACCAGCAGGAACCCGCCGCCGATGCCCATGATCGCGCCGACGAAGCCGATCAGGTAACCGATTCCCCAGACCGGAATTGCCGACACGTAGATTTTCGAGCGCTTGAAGCGCACTTTGAACGGCAGGCCGTGCACCCAGGTGTGGCTGCCCGGCCGCCGCAGCGTTGCCGGCATGCCTTTGTGCTCGCGCACCACCGCACGCAGGCTCTCGTAAATCATCAGGGCGCCGACGACCGTCAACAACGTGACATAGGAGAGCCCGATCATCAGGTCGAGCTGATCGAGTGCGCGCAGCATCGTGAACAGCCAGACGCCGGTGGCGGTGCCGAGAATGCCGGCGCTCAGCAGCATCAGCGCGAGCGGGACATCGATCGCGCGCCGGTTCCAGTAGTTGATCGCGCCGGAACACGAGGAAGCCGCGATGTGGCTCGCCACGCTGGCCACCGCCACAGCGGGCGAGATGCCGATGAAGATCAACAGCGGCGTCATCAGAAAGCCGCCGCCGATGCCGAACATGCCGGAGATGTAGCCGACCGCGAGCCCCATTCCGAGCGCGAGGAAGAGGTTCACGGGCATGTCGGCGATGGGGAGATAAATCTGCAAGGGAGAGCGCCCGGTGTTGACGGCTAATGCGCCGCTGCCCGTTCCGCCCTGGCGCGGGGTTCACCTTGCGGTCAGCACCCCGGAGCGCGGAGTAGGCAGCGACTCTGGACCAGTGTTCCTGATCTTAGCGGTGAACCGGCGTGCGATCACGTTTTTGCGTGGCCGCGCGTGCTTGTTCACCGTTTTCCCACCTCGAAGGCGCCGAGCGCCAAGGGTCCAGCCGGACGCGCCCGCACATGCGGCGCCGCGCCGGTGGTTTGCTGCTCCCAGCCGCCGGGCGGCACGGCCACGGCGTTGGCCTCTGGCGGCTGCGGCTCGGCCACGAAGCTCTTGATTGCGGCCTGAGCGGCAGCCAATTCCGCGGCGTCCATATGGGTCGCGATGTCGTCGCGCTTCTTGGCGGATTCCTTGTCGCCCTGGATGGCCGCAAGCGCGAACCATTTATAGGCGTCGGTGTAGCTCTTGCCGACGCCGAGTCCGCGCGCGCAGAGGACGCCAAGATTGTATTGGCTGTCGGCGATGTTGCGCAGCGCGGCCTTGTGGAACCATTGCGCTGCGGAGATGTAGTCCGGCTTGCCGTCGATGCCTTCGGCATAAAGCACAGCGAGATTGTGCATCGCCTTGCCGTTGCCCTTGGCGGCCGCGGCCAGATAGAGCTTGCGAGCCCGGGGAAGGTCTTTCTTAACGCCCAGGCCCTTTTCCAACTGGCTGGCATAGCGGAATTGCGCCGGGGTCAGCCCCTTGTCGGCGGCGCGCTCGAACCAGTGTGCCGCTTCCGTCATGTCGGCCGGCACGCCGCGCCCCTCGGCGTAGCGTACGGCGATCTCATAGGCTGCCGCACCATCGCCGGCGACGGCCGCGCTACGCAGCTTTGGTCCACCGATGGCCGCGGGCAGCCGGTCGGCAAGTTGCGCCGGCTGTTGTGGCGCGGCCGGCGTTTGCTTGCCGGCTTGACGGGGGATCGATCCGGTGACGTCGCTGTTCGGCGCCGCCAACATCGGCGGGGCAAACAGCGATTGCATCGCCGGCGTGGTCTGACCGGACGGCGGAATGGTCGCGCTCGAAACATTGCCGGACGGCGGCATGAGCGGCGACGTCGCCGGCAATGTCGGCAAGGTGGGTGGCAAGGCGGATGGATTGGCGGATGGATTGGCGGCAACGGTGGCGGCCGGTTGCGGTGCGGCGCTAATCACCGCCGCATCGACTTTGGTATTCTCGGTCACGGGGGTCTGGGCCGATTGCGTTCCGGACTTGCCGAAGTTGAAAAATTTGCCGGCGATCTGAACCGACCCGACCACGATCGCGATGATGCTGGCCGCCACCAACAGCGATTTGACCTTGCTCATTATTTTGGCGCGCAGCGACGGCGCCTTCGGCGCGAAGGCTTCGAGCGATTGCGGGCGCGGCGCGCGGCTGCCCGGTTCCTGAACCGCCGCCTGGGCGGCGCGGCGGGCGGCGGCGATGAAGCCGGATTGTCCGCCTGGCGCGGCATCGGGGCGGCTGCCGCCGAGGGCGGCTTCCGAAGCTGCGATGCGCGCGGCCGGATTGGTGCGCGGCGGCGGGCCGGAGCCGGGCTCGAGCGGTTGATCGGGCTGTAGATCGGAATCGATCGGCAACTGGGCAGCCGGCGGCAAGCGGCGGGCTGCTTCGATGGCCGGGGCGGCAGGCGGCGGCGCAGCAGGCGGGCCGAACGAGGGTTCGCTTGTGGCAAGGTGGGGTGGCAAGCGGGCGCGCGTCGCCGCGAATATCCCGCTCGATTATGGCGAGGCGGTCGACGACGTGGCCGAGCGTGCCGTGGACCGCTTCCAGCGCATCATGAGTGCGGGCGATATCGCTCTTGAGACCATCGACGTCGGGCGAAGAGACTGCGCGCGGCCCGCTGTCCTTGTTCGCTTCGACATGCATCAGAAGATCGGCGAGCCCGCGCTCCAGTGCTTCCAAATGGCTGAGGCGCGAATCCGAGGCATCGAGCTTTGCCACCAGGCTGACGATGCGGTCTTCGAGATGGCCGAAGGCATCGCCGCTGTCGCGTGACTTCTGAATCTGCTCGATCTTGTCGGCCAGCGACTCGACGAGTGCTTCCAGCCGCGGCGGCACGGCGGAGCCGCTTTGCGCACGCTCGGCCAAAGCCTCGGAAAGCGCGCCAATGCGTTGCTCGAGATGATTGAATGCATCGTCGCCGGCCCTGGCACCGGCCATGCGTTCGACCTTTTCGGCCAGCTCCTGCACCTGCGCGGCAAGCCCGCGCACCGCCTCATTGGAAGCAATATGGGTACTCATCTCGCGCAGGGTGACGATAGCGCTCTCGAGCTGCGCCATGGTCGCCGGGTCGCGCTGCGCGACGATGAGATCGATCTTGTGCGCGAGGCCGGCGATCGCATCGGTGAAGCCGACCAGGTTTTCAGCCGGCGTCAGGCCGTGCAGGGCATCGCGCACTTCGGCCAGCCCATGCTCGATGCCGCCGAGCGCGCCGGTGTCGACGCCGGCCTGGCGGCCTTCGGCGATGCGCTGGTTGAGTTCCTGGATTTGGTTTTCGATGGTGTCGAGGACGCGGCGCGGCATGGCGTCGCTGAGCGTGCGTGCGATTTCGGCGAGCTCGTCGCGCAAAGCATTGATCGCCTGCTCGATGCCCGGCTTGCGCAAGGTCTCGATCTGATTGGTGATGTCGCGGAGTTGCTGTTCCAGTCCCGACAGATTCGGCGTCGGTAGGGGCGCTGGCGCGGCAACCGGCAGGCGCGTTTTGCGCTTGCGCCTGCGCTGGCGCGGCATTGCCGTTGAGCATGCGCTGGCGGGCGGCGATTTCGGCGACGGCGTGATCGAGGTTCGGCGGTAGCCGCACGCTCGGCATCGCCGGCGGTGTCATGGGCTCGTCGTCATGGACGGTGGCTCACCGTCACGCGCGGTGGCGTCATGGGCGGCGGGAATGCTGACGGCGGCACGCTGGCGAACTGGTCGAGCCGCCGGTCGAGACGGCCGGCCAGTTCGGCGATTTGGTCGGGTTCATCGCGGATATGCTTGGGGGCATAGGCCGCCGGTCCGCTGCGCCCAAGCTGCTCGATGCGCCGCGTGAGGTCGTCGAGGCGCTGATTCACCGCCGCGAGGGCATCAGCATCGGCATGTTCATCGAGCGAAGGCGCCGATACGCCTTCTTCCTCGGCCTGCTGGATGATGACGGCATTGAGCCAGTCGGCGAGCGACACGCCCGACCGGCGCGCGGCTTCCATCGCCGTTTCGCGGGCCTCCGGCCGTATGCCATTCACGCTCCACGGGACGCCAAGTTTCATTGCTCGCACCCACATTCCAGGTGGAGGTGAAGAAGCCTCATGGCTCTTCGTGGAACCGGCACACGTTAACGGCGGGTGGATACGGGCGCGGCTCGCAGTCCTCTGCCCCGACTTTTTGCCGGTCACGGTAAACAAGCGGTTAAGGATTGGGCGGAAGTCTCGGAATTTGCGCGTGGTTTTTCACTGCCGCCGATGGCGGGCGGCGGCTTAACGCGGCTGTAAGCCGGATGCGCGATGGTCGAGCGCAGGGAGCGCCTGCGGCGCTGGGGGAAATCCGCGTCCGTCCTTGAACCGGCGCAATCGGCCAATAGTTAACGAATCGTTAACGGCGCTCGCTGACCGCGGGAGGGATCGATGCCGACTTATAAAGCACCCGTCGAAGACACGCTGTTTCTGCTCAACGACGTGTTGCACATCGATCGCTACGGCAATCTGCCCGGTTTTGCCGACGCTACGCCCGATCTGATCGAGGCGGTGCTGCGCGAGGCCGCCAAGTTCAGCGAAGAGGTCCTCACCCCGCTCAATCGCGTCGGCGACAAAGAAGGCTGCACGCGCCATCCCGACGGCAGCGTCACCACGCCGGCCGGTTTCAAGGAAGCCTTCAAGCAACTGGTCGAAGGCGGCTGGATCGGCATCTCGGTGCCGGCCGAATTCGGCGGCCAGGATCTGCCGGCGACCCTGACCGTGGCGGTCAACGAAATACTTTGCTCGGCCAACATGGCCTTCGCCATGTATCCGGGTCTAACGCAAGGCGCCAACGCCGCGCTGCTGGTGCATGCCGTCGCCGGAGCTCAAGACAAAATATCTGCCCAAGATGGTGACCGGCGAATGGACCGGCACGATGAATCTGACCGAGCCGCATTGCGGCACCGATCTCGGCCTGCTGCGCACCAAGGCGGTCAAGCAGGCCGACGGCAGCTACAAGATTACCGGCACCAAGATTTTTATCTCCGCCGGCGAACACGATCTTGGCCGAAAACATCATCCACCTGGTGCTGGCGCGCATCGAAGGCGCGCCCGCCGGCACCAAAGGCATCTCGCTGTTCGTGGTGCCGAAGATCATGGTCAAGGACGACGGCTCGCTCGGCGCGACCGCAACGGCGTCAGCTGCGGCTCGATCGAAGAGAAGATGGGCATCCACGGCAATTCGACTTGCGTGATGAATTACGACGGCGCCACTGGCTGGCTGATCGGTCAGGAAAACCGCGGACTCAACGCCATGTTCACGATGATGAACGAGGCCCGGCTTGGCGTCGGCGTGCAGGGCCTGGCGCAATCGGAGGTCGCCTACCAGAACGCCGCGATCTACGCCAAGGAGCGCCTGCAGGGCCGCGCGCTCTCCGGCGCCAAATATCCCGACAAGCCGGCCGACCCGATCATCGTGCATCCGGACGTGCGCCGCACGCTGATGACGATCCGCTCCTTCAACGAGGCGGCGCGCGCGCTGGTGTTATGGACCGCGCTCAAGGGCGACATCGCGCATCGCTCGCAGGACCAGAAGGAACGCCAGGGCGCCGACGATTTCATGGGCCTGCTCACGCCGGTGGTCAAAGGCGTGCTCACCGACACCGGCTTCGCCAACACGGTGATGGCGCAGCAGATGTTCGGCGGCCACGGCTACATCGCCGAGCACGGCATGGAGCAGTTCGTGCGCGACGCGCGCATCGCGCAGATTTACGAAGGCGCCAACGGCATCCAGGCGCTCGATCTGGTCGGCCGCAAGCTCGGCAAGGACGGCGGCCGCGCGCTGATGGCGTTTCATCAACGAAGTCGGCTGCTTCATCAAGGAAAAGAGCGCCGACGACGGCATGAAGCCTTTCGTCACGCCGCTCGGCGTTTCGCTCGGCCATCTGCAGCAGGCTTCGATGTGGTTCATGCAGAACGCCATGGCCAAGCCCGACAATGCCGGCGCCGGGGCGACCGATTATCTGCACATGTTCGGCCTGGTGGCGCTCGGCTACATGTGGTGCAAGATCGCCGAAGCCGCGCTCGCCAAGAAAGGCAATGGCGCCGAGCCGCGCATGAAGCGCCAAGCTCGTCACCGCGCGTTTCTTCATGGAGCGCATGCTGCCGGAGACGGCGGCGCACTTCGCCCGCATCCAGTCGGGCGCAGGCAGCGTCATGGAATTGGCCGACGAGGCGTTCTAGGCGCGTGCGAACGTGCCAAGGCCGCGCGAGCGCAGCAGCAGGAACGTCGCGATCGACACGTTGAGCAGGTTCCAGGCAAGCCCATTGAGGAAAGCGGCCTGATACGAGCCGGTGAGATCGAAGATCACGCCCGACATCCAGCCGCCCAGCGCCATGCCGAGCACCGTCATCATGATCACCAAACCGACGCGCGTGCTCGCCTGCTCGGACGGAAAGTATTCGCGCACGATGATGGCGTAGCTCGGCACGATGCCGCCCTGGAACAGGCCGAACAGCGCCGAGATCACGTAGAGCGAGAACAGGCCGTCGAACATCAGATAAAGCAGAAGCGCGACGCCTTGCAGCACCGAGCCGAGCAGCAGCGTGCCAACGCCGCCGATGCGGTCGGCGATGAAGCCGGACGCTATCCGGCTGATGATGCCGAAGCCGAGCATCAGCGACAGCATGTCGGCGCCGCGCGCCACGCCGTAACCGAGGTCGCCGCAATAGGCGACGATGTGCACCTGCGGCATCGACATCGCCACGCAGCAGGCGATGCCGGCGAGGCACAGCAGAACTTGCAACGCGGTCGGCGATAGTGGCAGTGCCGCCTGCCGGCGCGCCGCCTCGGCGTTGGCGGTCGCGGCATGGTGGCTGCCGATCCGCCGCCGCAACGCCAGTGCCAGCGGCAGCATGGTGACCAGGCAGAACAAGCCGATGCCGATGTAAGTCGCGCGCCAGCCGTCGCTGGCGGTGAAATGCTGCACCACTGGCGGCCAAATCGTGCCGGCGAAATAATTGCCGGTGGCGGCAACCGCCACGGCGATGCCGCGGCGGCGCGTGAACCAGTGCGAGATGTCGGCCATCAGCGGTGCGAAGGTGGCCGAGCAGCCGAACCGATCAGCAGCCCATGGCCGATCGCCACCTGCCAGATGCTGGTGGCGTGGCCGACCGCCAGATAGCCGGCGCCAAGCGCAAACGTGCTGACGATGATCGGCACGGTGATGCCGAAGCGGTCGGCGAGCTTGCCCATGACCACGCCGCCGCCGGCAAAACCGAGCATGGTGAGCGTGTAGGGCAACGACGCCGCGGCGCGATCGACGCCGAATTCAGCCTGGATAGTGGGCAGCACGACCACCACCGACCACATGCCGACGCCGCCGATGGTGCTGACCAGGACGGCAACGCTCAGCCGCAGCCAGGCGTAAGGCGAATCGATTTCCTGGGCGGGGTCGACGCCCGCTGTAATGTTCATGATGAAGGTCCCGGACTTCGGCGCCGGTCGTAACACCGGCCGTGCTCGCAATCCAGATGCGCGGACGCGTGTGCGCTATGCAAAGGCCGGAATGACCTCGCGGCCAAACAATTGGATCGAATGGCTGGCATCATCGAAACTGATGTCACCGAATACCATTTGACAGAGCACGGTATTGACGCCGGTCTCGCTTCGTGAAGATTTCGCGATGTAATCGCGCACGGTAGCGGGTGAGCCGGCGATACCATGTCCGATGCGCGTCCAGATCGCCGAAGTCGGCCGGATAGATGTCCTTCAGAACGAACTCGACCCCGGAGCGCCGCCAGAGATAGTCCATGGCATTGCGCCAGCGCGGATAGGCGGCGTGCGCGATGCGCTGCGCCTCCTCGTCGGTGTCGGCGACAACAATGTGCCGCGTGATGCCGATCGCCGGTAAATCGGCAGCAGCGTTGCCGAGATCGCTCCATTCTTTGCGGTAGCGGTCGCTGATCGCGCGCGCTCGCGCAGCGGGCCCAAGCGATACCACATTGACGCCGCGTGGCGCCGCCCAGGCGATCGCCTCGGCATTCGGCGCGCCATACCAGATCGGCGGATGCGGCCGCTGCACGCGGCTTTAGCCTGCACGACATAGTCTTTGTACTTGAAAAACTTGCCATCGAAGTCGAGCACGTCGCATTCGAAGGCGCGCATGAGCACGGCGAAAGCCTCGTGATACATCGCCGGCGCCAAAGTGGGATCGATCCCATAGCGCTGGTGCTCGAGCAACGCCCCACCTCTGCCCACACCGAGGCTGAGGCGGCCTTGGCTGAGATGATCGAGCATGCAGATTTCTTCATAGAGCCGCAGCGGATGGTAGAGCGGCAGCACATAGACCAGCGGCCCAAGCTTGATTTTCGTGGTGCGCTGTATCGCCGCGGCCAGAAAAACGCTCGGGCTCGCTGCCATGCCCAGCGGCGTCGAGTGGTGCTCCGCCAGATGGTAGGCGTGAAAGCCGCATTTCTCGATGAGTTCGACGAGCCTCAGGCGCTCTTCGAAAAAGCTGCCCAACGGCGCGCCATTGCTGTCGAGATGATCGAAAATACCGAAGCTCAGCACGCCCTACAGCTCCGTGACGCGAACCGAAAATGACGCTAGCATATTGAGAAAGCCGTCGCGATTTGGAACGGCCATCGGGAGAAAGATCATGCGAAAGACGATTCTCGCCATTGTCGCGGCAGCATCCTGGCCGCATCCTCAGCGCATGCCGCTGACACCGTCAAGATCGGTTTGATCATGGCCTATTCCGGCCAGTTCGCCGACACCGCGACGCAGATGGACAATGCCATCAAGCTTTACGTCAAGCAGCACGGCGACACCGTCGCCGGCAAGAAAATCGAATTCATCCGCAAGGATACCGGCGGTCCCAATCCGGATGTCGCCAAGCGGCTGGCGCAGGAACTGATCGTGCGCGATCAGCGCCGACATCATCGCCGGCTTCACGCTGACGCCGGAAGCGCTGGGCGCGGCCGGCGTTTCGGCGGAAGCGAAAGAAATTCATGGTGGTGATGAACGCGGCGACCTCGATCATCACCGCGAAGTCGCCTTATATCGCGCGCACCTCGCTGACCATCCCGCAACTGGAAAATACCTTCGGCGCATGGGCCTACAAGATCGGGCGTTCGCAAGGTCTACACCATGGTGTCGGACTACGGTCCCGGCATCGACGCCGAAACGTGGTTTCAAAAAGGCTTCAAGGGCGCCGGCGGTGAAATCGTCGGTTCGGTGCGCATGCCGGTCGCCAACGCGGATTTTTCCGCCTACGTGCAGCGCGCCAAAGACCTGAACCCGGAAGCGATCTTCGTATTCATTCCCGGCGGCGCGCAACCGCCGGCTTTCGCCAAGGCCTTGGCCGAGCGCGGAATGGACCCGAAGAAAATTAAAATCATGGGCCAGGGCGAAATCACCATGGACGACAATGCGCTCAAGAGCATGGGAGATGCCGCGCTCGGCATTATCACGGTCTTTCATTACAGCGCGGAGCATAAGTCGGCGATGAACGCGGCCTTCGTGAAGGCCTATAATGCCGACTACCATCGCAACCCCGATGTTTTTTCGATCGGCGGCTGGGACGGCATGCACCTGATCTACGAGGCGCTGAAAAAGACCGGCGGCAAGACCGACGGCGATAGTCTGATCGCCGCCGCCAAGGGCATGAAGTGGGAAAGCCCGCGCGGCCCGATCTCGATCGATCCCGACACCCGCGATATCGTGCAGACGGTCTATATCCGCCGGGTCGAAAAGGTCGGCGACAAGATCCAGAACGTCGAGTTCGACAAGGTCGAGAACGTCAAGGATCCGGCCAAGTAGCGCCAAGTACCGCCGCGGCGTCGGCTCAAGGGGCGCGGTTGCGCGGGTGCGACCCCCTCGCGCGCCCGGCCCACCGGCTTTATGGTGCTGCCCATAACGAGTCGCCCGGGACCCGCCCGATATGGAAGCCCTCAATCTGCCGCGGCCGGCGTGGATGAGCGAGGACCTCGTCCTGCTCGAGGAGCAGGCGCGGCGCTTTATTGCCGACGAATTCGCGCCCCATCTCGACCGCTGGCACGAAAGCGGCATGTATGACCGCGACGTCTGGACCAAGGCGGGCGAGGCCGGTCTGCTGTGCGCGTCGATGCCGGAGGAATATGGCGGCGCCGGCGGCAGCTTCGCGCATGAGGCGGTGATCAACCGCGAATTCTCGCTCGCCGGTTTCGACACCTTCGGCGCGCCGCTGCATTCCGGCATCGTCGCGCCCTACATTCTGCATTACGGCACCGAGGAGCAGAAGAAGCGCTGGCTGCCCAAGCTCGCCACCGGCGAAATGGTCGGCGCCATCGCCATGACCGAGCCGGGCACCGGCTCCGATCTGCAAGGCGTGCGCACCAACGCCAAGAAATCCGGCAATGGCTATCGTGCTCAACGGCTCGAAGACCTTCATCACCAACGGCCAGCACGCCAATCTCATCATCGTGGTCGCCAAGACCGATCCGAAAGCCGGCGCCAAGGGCACCTCGCTGCATGGTGGTGGAGACCGACGACGCGCAGGGCTTCCGGCGCGGCCGCAAGCTCAAGAAGCTCGGCATGGATTCCGCCGACACCTCGGAATTGTTCTTCGAAGACGTGCAAGCTGCCGGCCGAAAGCCTGCTCGGCACCGAGGAGGGGCAGGGCTTCTACCAGCTGATGAAGGAACTGCCGCAGGAGCGCCTGATCGTCGCCGTGCACGCGGTGGCGATGATGGAGCGCGCGCTCGCGCTCACCATCGATTACGTCAAGCAGCGCAAGGCCTTCGGCAAGACGATCATCGAGTTCCAGAACACCCAGTTCGAACTCGCCGAATGCAAGACCGACGCCACCATCGCCAAGGTGTTCCTCGACCATTGCATCGGCCTGCACGTCGAGGGCAAGCTCGACACCGTGACCGCCTCGATGGCCAAATACCGCGCTCACCGACACGCAAGCGGATGTGATCGACCGCTGCCTGCAATTGTTCGGCGGCTATGGCTATATGGACGAATATCCGATCTCGCGCATGTATCGCGACGCGCGGGTGCTGCGTATCTATGCGCGGCACCAACGAGATCATGAAGCTGTTGATCGCGCGCAGTCTTTAGATCTGCGCAGGAGAACGCAAGATGCCCGACGCATTCATCTACGACCACGTCCGCACGCCGCGCGGCCGCGGCAAGCCCGACGGCGCGCTGCACGAGGTGACCGCGCTCAATCTCGCCGCGCAGGCGCTCGGCGCGATCAAGGACCGCAACAAGCTCGATCCGGCGCTGGTCGACGACGTGGTGATGGGCTGCGTCGATCCGGTCGGCGAAGCCGGCGGCGATATCGCGCGCGCGGCGGCGCTGGTGGCGGGCTTCGGCGACGGCGTGCCGGGCGTGCAGATCAACCGCTTCTGCGCGTCGGGCCTCGATGCGGTGAATTTCGCGGCGGCCGAGATCATGTCCGGCCAGCACGAGATGACCATCGGCGGCGGCGTCGAATCCATGAGCCGCGTCGGCATCGGCGCGTCCGGCGGCGCCTGGCCGGTCGATCCCTCGATCGCGGTCAAAACTTATTTCCTGCCGCAGGGCATTTCCGCCGACCTGATCGCGACCAAATACGGATTCTCGCGCGACGACGTCGACGCCTATGCGGTCGAGAGCCAGAAGCGCGCCGCCAAATCCTGGGAGGAGGGCCGTTTCAAGAATTCGGTGATGACGGTGCGGGACCCCAACGGGCTTCACCATCCTGGCCAAGGACGAGCACATGCGCCCGGCAACCACCATGCAGACGCTGGCCTCGCTTGCAGCCGTCTTTCGTGCAGATGGGCGAGATGGCCGGCTTCGACGCGGTCGCCGTGCAGCGCTATCCGGAAATCGAGACGGTCAACCACGTGCATCACGCCGGCAATTCGTCCGGCATCGTCGACGGCGCCGCCGCCGTGCTGATCGGCAGCAAGGAAGCGGGCAAGCGCGCCGGCCTCAAGCCGCGCGCGCGCATCAAGGCCTTCGCCAATATCGGCTCGGAGCCGGCGATCATGCTCACCGGTCCGATCGATGTGACCAAGAAGGTGCTGGCCAAGGCCGGCATGTCGCATCGGCGACATCGATCTGTATCGAACTCAACGAGGCCTTCGCCTCGGTGGTGCTGCGCTACATGCAGGCCTTCGACATTCCGCACGACAAGATCAATGTCTGCGGCGGCGCCATCGCCATGGGTCATCCGCTCGGCGCCACCGGCGCCATGATCCTCGGCACCGTGCTCGACGAGTTGGAGCGCAGCGGCAAGGAAACCGCGCTGGTCACGCTCTGCATCGGCGTCGGCATGGGCACCGCGACCATCATCGAGCGGGTATGAAGTGGCGAAGCTTCCGAAACTGCTGCTGCGCAAGCTCGGTTACGAAATCAAGAGAGTCAGCAAGTCCGCTCCGTCGCTGATGAGTTTCCTGCGCGATCGCGGCGTCGATCTCGTCCTCGACATCGGCGCCAACCGCGGCCAGTTCGGCAAGCTGCTGCGTGAGGAGGGCTATTCCGGAACCATCCTGTCGTTCGAGCCCGTCAAGGAGATGTTCGACGCGTTGAAGAATACCGCCGTAAGGGACGGATCGAAAAACGGCTCACTTTGGCGCGTTTTCAATTGCGGCCTATCGGACGCCGCCGGCGAAGCGGATATCAATGTCAGCGAAAACAGCGTGTTTTCGTCGCTGCATTCGCTGACATCGACGGCTGAGGGCTTCGACCGCACGGCGCGCGTCGTGGAAAAGCAGCGGATCGCGCTCAGGCGGCTGGACGAGTTTTCCGGCGAGCTCGATGGCCGTCGCGCTTTTCTTAAAATCGATACGCAAGGCCACGAACGGCAGGTGCTCGATGGCGCCGGCGGGCTGCTTCGGCAGTTGTGCGGCGTCCAGCTCGAGCTGCCGATCACGCCGCTCTATCAATCCACCTGGACGATCGCCGATGCGCTCAAATACATGGAGGAGAGAGGATTTGCGATCTGCCAGATCACCGCGGTCAACAAGCACACGCTTGATCCCTCGGCCTTCGTGGACCTCGACGCGATTTTCCGGCGCATCGACCCGCGCCTTGATGGCAAAGGCTGACCGTTCCATGTATCGTGCCGAACGCTTGCCCGATGGGATTGATTGATCCATGCCGAAAGTCGACATCGCCAAGGTGCCGGTGAAAAGCGGCACGTTCTATCCGGCCGAATTCCAGGCTGAGTGCGCCGGCCGCCACAAGCAGGCCATCGGCGACGCCGCGGGCCTGACGCAATTCGGCGTCAACATCACCCGCATCAGCCCGGGCGCCGCCACGGCGCTGCGTCACTGGCATGAGCAGGAAGACGAATTCATCTACATGCTGGAAGGCGAACTGGTGTTGGCCGAAAATGACGGCGAGGTGACGCTCAAGCCGGGCGACGCCGCCGGCTTCAAGGCCGGCAGCGGCAATGCGCACCGCCTGATCAACCGTACCGACCGCGACGCGGTCTATTTCGAGGTCGGCACCCGCGCGAAAACCGAAACCGTGCATTACCCGGACGTCGATCTGGTGCTGGTGCGCGACGAAAAAGGCCGCCGCTATCTGCATCGCAATGGCGAGCCGTATCCGCCATAGGAGCTCAAGGTCATGCCGAATTTCAAATTCGACGTCGATGCCGACGGCATCGCGCTCGTTACCTGGGACATGGCCGACCGCTCGATGAACGTCATCAATGCCGACGTCATCGAGGAACTGGGCAAGCACGTTGAAAAAGTAGCTGCCGACGCCGCCATCAAGGGCGCGGTCATCACCTCCGGCAAGGACGCCTTCTGCGGCGGGGCTGACCTGACCATGCTGGAGCGCATGGGCGCGCTCTACGCCAATATGGTCCGCAATCAGGGCGCGGAAGCCGCCGCACAGTTTGTCTTTGATGAAAGCCGCAAGCTCTCGCTGCTCTATCGCCGCCTGGAAACCTGCGGCAAGCCCTGGGTCTGCGCGCTCAACGGCACCGCCATGGGCGGCGGTTTCGAACTCGCGCTCGCCTGTCATCACCGCATCGCCGCCGACAATCCGAAGACGCGGCTCGGCCTGCCCGAGATCAAGGTCGGCCTGTTCCCCGGCGCCGGCGGCACGCAACGCGTCGCGCGCATGTTGCAGCCGGCCGACGCTTTGCAATTTTTGCTCAAGGGCGACCAGCTTAAGGTCGACCGCGCCAAGGCGATGAAGCTGATCGACAATGTCGTGCCGCAGGCCGACCTGATCAAGACCGCGAAGGACTGGATCAAGGCCGGCGGCAAGCCGCAGGCGCCGTGGGACGTGCAGGGTTTCCGCTTGCCCGGCGGGCAGGTCTATTCCAAGGCCGGCATGATGACGTTCCCGGCCGCCAACGCGATCTACCGCCGCGAAACCTACGACAATTATCCGGCCGCGCGCGCCATCCTGCAGGTTGTTTACGAAGGCCTGCAACTGAACATGGACACCGCGCTGCGCGTCGAGTCGCGCTGGTTCGCCAAGATCCTGCGCTCGCCGGAAGCCGCCGCCATGATCCGCTCGTTGTTCGTCTCCATGCAGGAGTTGAACAAAGGCGCGCGCCGGCCGGCCGATGTGCCGGCGACGAACCTGAAGAAAATCGGCGTGGTTGGCGCCGGCTTCATGGGCGCCGGCATCGCGCAAGTGAGCGCGGCGGCCGGCTTGCAAGTGGTGCTGATCGACCGCGACCAGGAAACCGCCGACAAAGGCAAAGCCGGTCTGCACAAGGCGCTGAGCGATCGCGTCAATAAAGGCCGCATGAAGAGCGCCGAGCGCGACGGGCTGCTGTCACTGATCACGCCGACACCCGACTACGGAGCGCTCAAAGATTGCGATCTGGTGATCGAGGCGGTGTTCGAGGACCGCAAGGTGAAAGCCGACGTTATCGCCAAAATTCAAGCGGTGATCGGCGAGGGCACGACGTTCGCCTCCAACACCTCGACGCTGCCGATCACCTCGCTTGCTGACCGAATTCAAGGACCCGCCGCGTTTCATCGGCATCCACTTCTTCTCGCCGGTCGACCGCATGTTGCTGGTCGAGATCATTCTCGGCAAAGCGACCGGCGGCAAGGCGCTCGCCACCGCGCTCGACTTTGTGCGCGCCATCCGCAAGACGCCGATCGTGGTCGAACGACTCGCGCGGCTTCTACGCCAACCGCTGCGTCATCAATTATCTGCTGGAAGGCCATCTGATGTTGCTGGAAGGCATCCCGGCGGCGATGGTCGAGAATACCGCGCGCATGGCCGGCATGCCGGTCGGGCCGTTGTCGCTCAACGACGAAACCGCGCTCGACCTCGGCCTGAAAATCGTGCGGGCGGCCGAAGCCGATCTCGGCAAGGCAGCCGTCAACCCGGCACAGAAAAAATTGCTGGAAGACATGGTCGAGAAGCACGGCCGCCTCGGCCGCAAGAACGGCAAGGGATTTTACGATTATGCGCCGGGCAAACCGAAACGGCTGTGGCCGGAGCTCGCCGACCTGCTGCCGAAGAAGCTGACGCGCGAACAGGTCGAAGCGCTCGACGTCGAAGAACTCAAGCAGCGATTTCTGGTGACACAGGCGGTGGAAGCCGCGCGTAGCTTCGAGGAAAAAGTGGTCACCGACGTGCGCGAAGCCGATGTCGGCTCCATCCTCGGCTGGGGCTTTGCGCCTTTTTCCGGCGGCGTCTTGTCCTATATCGACATGATGGGAACCAAGAAGTTCGTCGATCTGTGCCGCAAATTGGAAAAGAAATTCGGTGCGCGCTTTTCGCCGCCCAAGCTCTTGCTCGATCTCGCCGAGCACGGCGAAACTTTCTATGGCCGCTTCGCGCCGGGGAAGAAGAAAGAGGCGGCGTAATCTTTTCGTCGTCCCCGCGAAGGCGGGGACCCATACGCCGTGCACTCTCGAGAGTTCGGGGGCTATGGGTTGCCGGCTCGCTGCGCTCGCTTGGCCGGGACGACAACGGAAAACTACATCACCACCGTCAGCTTCTTCGCCGCCCGCGTCACGCCGGTATAAAGCCAGCGCTCGCGGCTTTCGGGAAACGCGAAGCTCTCGTCGAACAGCACCACGTCGTCCCATTGCGAGCCCTGCGCCTTGTGCACGGTGAGCACGTAGCCGTAGTCGAACTCGTCATAGGGCTTGCGGCGCGCCCAGTCGATCTGCTCGATGCCGCCGGAAAAACATTCCGGCCGCACCGATACTTTGACGCCGCGCATCCCGGTGTCGTCGTCGGGCAACAGCCGCATCGTCATGATGCCGGTGCGCCGCGCGCCGCGTTCCTTCACCGTCCAGAGCCCGCCATTGAACAGGCCCTTCTTGCGGTTGTTGCGCAGGCAGACCAGCTTGTCGCCGGCCGACGGCATCTTGTCGTCGAAACCACGCCGCTCGCGCATCCGGATATTGTAGGCGCGCCGCGTGGCATTGCGGCCGACCAGTACCTGGTCGGCTTCCAGCACGCGCTGCGGATCGAGATCGTCCTTGGCGACGACTTCGCTCTCGCCGTAGCGGCCGGGCTCGAGATAGTCGCCGGCGCGAATATCCATCGACAGCCGGATGATCGGATCATCCACCGCCTGCCGGTGCACTTCGGTCAGCATCACGTCCGGTTCGGCCTCGGTGAAAAAGCCGCCGCCCTGGATCGGCGGCAGTTGCGCCGGATCGCCCAGCACCAGCACCGGCACGCCGAACGATAGCAGATCGCGGCCAAGCTCGCCGTCCACCATCGAACATTCGTCGATGATGATCAGCTCGGCCTTGGAGGCGGGCGCGTCGTCCCACAGATCGAAGCTCGGCACTTCCTCGCCGCTCTCGCGTGCCCGGTAGATCAGGCTGTGAATGGTCGAAGCGCCCTTGCAGCCTTTGCCGCGCATCACGGAGGCCGCCTTGCCGGTGAAGGCGGCGAACTTCACCTCGCCGTCGGCGTGATCGGCGAGGTGGCGGGCGAGCGTGGTCTTGCCGGTGCCGGCATAGCCGAACAGGCGGAACACCTGCGGCGTGCCGTTGGCGCCGGGCTTTGCCTTCAGCCAGGTGGCGACGGCGCCGAGCGCGTCATCCTGACGGGGAGAAAATTCGGTCATGCGCCTCTTTCATAGTGCATTGGCGTCGGCGAAAAAAGAACAAAAATAGAACACAAATTTTGCCGTTGAATCAACGCGGTCCGCTCAATCGGGCGGCGGTGCTTGCGCTTGCGCGCATTGCCCTTTGCGCAATCCCATGTTTAACGTCGCGACCTTTTTTGCTTCCGGAAGCTTGCATGGCTCGTGACCAGATCGACATGACCCCGATCGAGACGCGCGACGAACTCGTCGCCTGGTTCGAGGCGGGCTGCAAGCCGAAGGCGCAATTCCGCGCCGGCACCGAGCACGAGAAATTCGCCTTCACGATCGAAGGCCACCGCCCGGTGCCCTATGCGGGCCAGCGCAGCATCCGCGCGCTGCTCGACGGCATGCATGGTCTGCTCGGTTGGGAGCCGATCATGGAGGGCGACGCCATCATCGGCCTGTTCGACGTCACCGGCGGCGGCGCCATTTCGCTGGAGCCGGGCGGGCAGTTCGAGTTGTCCGGCGCGCCGGTCGAAAACGTGCATCAGACCGCTTCGGAATTGATGGCGCACCTGGCGCAAGTGCGCGAGGTGGCCAAGCCCTTGGGGATAGGCTTTCTCGGCATGGGCATGACTCCGAATTGGTCTCGTGCCGACATGCCGATGATGCCCAAAGGCCGCTACAAGATCATGACGAACTACATGCCGAAGGTCGGCCGTTACGGCCTCGACATGATGTACCGCACCTGCACGGTGCAGGCGAATCTCGATTTTTCCTCCGAAGCCGACATGGTGAAAAAGTTGCGCGTCGCGCTGGCGCTGCAGCCGGTGGCGACCGCGCTGTTCGCCAATTCGCCGTTCACCGAAGGCAAGCCCAACGGCTTTCTTTCTTTCCGTTCTCAGATTTGGACCGACACCGACAATAACCGCGCCGGCATGTTGCCTTGGGCCTTCGAGGACGGCATGGGCTTCGAGCGCTATGTCGATTACGCGCTCGACGTGCCGATGTATTTCATCAAGCGCGGCGACAAATATATCGACCTCGCCGGAAAGTCGTTTCGCGATTTCTTCGCCGGCAAATTGGCCGAACTGCCGGGCGAGCGGCCGACCATTTCCGACTGGTCCAATCACATCAGCACGATATTCCCCGAGGTGCGGCTCAAGCGCTATCTCGAAATGCGCGGCGCCGATAGCGGCCCTTGGCGGCTACTGCCCGCGCTCACCGCCTATTGGATTGGCTTGCTCTATGATGACGATGCGCTCGATGCCTGCTGGCAGATCATCAAGGATTGGAGCGCGCAAGAGCGGCAGAAGTTGCGCGACGATGTGCCCAGGCGCGGCTTTACCGCCGAGGTTCGCGGCCGCAATGTGTTGACGCTGGCGCAGGAGACGCTGCGGCTCAGCGCACGCGGGCTGGCGCGGCGCAAATATCTCGACCGCAACGGCCGCGACGAAACGCGCTATTTGCGGCCGCTTGAAGAGAGCGTCGCGCGCGGCCTGACGCCGGCCGAGGAACTGCTGGAAAAATTCAATGGCGAGTGGCGCGGCTCGGTTGAGCCGATTTTCGAGGAATATGCGTATTAATCTTTTATTGTCGTCCCCGCCTTCGCGGGGACACAGAACTAACTATTCCGCCGCCTGCTGTTCCGAGAGATTGTCGAGCGAGGAGATAATGTGCTCGGCCAGCGCGTCGGCGAGCGAGGAGCTTTCATGCGCGCTGCGCACCAGGCCGATGCGGCAGGCCGGCAGTTCGGGAAAGCCTTCCGCGGCGGTGAGCACGCGCATGCCCGGCCGCAATCCAGATTCGGCGAGCACCGAAACGGCCAGGCCCGCCAGTACCGCGGCGGCAACCGCGCCGGCATTCGAGCTTGAGAAGAGAATGCGATGGGGCCGGCCGATCGATTCCAGTCGTTCGACCGCGCTGCGCCGCCACGAGCAGGTCGGCCGGCCGAGCGCGAGCGGCAGGCGTTCCTCCAGATGCGTCGGGTGCCGGTTCGACGTCACCCACAGCAATCGTTCGCGGCGGAATGTTTCCGCGGCTCTCTTGGATTCACAATTGGTGACGATGGCGAGATCGATCTCGTTGGCGTCGATGCGGTCGAGCAGGTCGATCGACGGTTCGCAAATCACGGTGAGCTCGACGCCGGGATAGGCGCGTGAAAACCGCGCCATGATTTCGGGCAGATAGCGGTCGGCATAGTCGTCGGGAACGCCAAGACGCACGCGGCCCGACAATTCGTCGTCGGAAAAGGCCGCCAGGGTTTCGACGTTGAGCTTGACGATGCGGCGCGCGTAATCGAGCAGGCGCTGGCCGTCCTCGGTGAGCTTGGAAGCGCGGCCATCGCGCGCGAAGATCGGCCGGTCGAGCCGCTCCTCCAGCCGCTTCATCTGCATCGACACCGCGGACTGGGTCTTGTTCACCACATCGGCCGCCTTGGTGAAGCTGCCGGTCTCGGCAATGGCGATAAAGGTGCGCAGCTGATCGACGTCGATGAGAGCGGTCATGATTTTAATCCTTGAAGGGCTTTTCGGCCTGCCCGGATAGCATCACCAATCCTGATTGGTCAGATTAAAAACATTCGTTTCACTAATCAATCCCCCCGGCGTATGAACCCTCCCGCATCCAGAGGAATCGGGTGGGGGTTTCGGGTGGTTGCGGCAGGCGGCCAGGACCATGTTGGCCGCATACGCAATGACTGCAAGGAGACTGAAAATGAACGCAAATATCCCCGTTTTGCCCATTGCCGGCGGCGCTTTGGCACGCGTCTTCTTGGCGCTTGTAGCGCTGGTGACCTACTGGCTGAAACAGATCGCACGCGCCCGCAAGAACCGCCGCGACGCCCGCGTCCTCGCCGGTTTTGACCGTCACATGTTGGCCGATATCGGCATCACCCGCGCCGACCTGCGCGATGCGTTTTCCCAGCCGTTTTGGGACGACCCGACCGCGCTGTTGCGCGAGCGCGCCCTCGAACGCCGGATAGCGACGCCACGCGCCCCGCGTCTGGTTCACGTGGATAACGGCTTTCAGCGGCCGGTAACCCACCGCCCGGCACGCCGAGCCGTCTGACCAAATGCGACAAACGGCCGAACCCTCTCGTCGGCCGCTCGATCCGAGACACGCGATCATCCCCTCTCGCGTCCGGATCCAAGCGCCCGCCGGCCCCTCCGGCGGGCGTCTTCTTTTTCGCAAGTGTGTTAGCCTGGCGCCGGGGTAGACTGACGGCAAGTTCAAAGCCCGGCTGGCGCGCATGCGGTGTGGTGTCATTCTCCTGATCGCGCTATTGGCCGCTGTCACGGCCGGCCCGACGCAAGCGCAAACCGGCTTCGACCGCCGCGGCGGCGATTACCTGAATTTCCAAATCCGCAATGGCGACCCGGCGTTGTGCGCCGCGCGCTGCGAGCGCGACTCGCACTGCCGCGCCTGGAGCTTCTCCTATCCGCGCACCGAAGCGGTGAACGCCACCTGCTGGCTGAAGAACAAGGTGCCGGCGCGCGGCGAGGACAAATGCTGCATATCGGGCGTGCGCGGGGCCGGGGTGATCCAGCCGCGCAGGGGGTCGATCGAATTCTCCATCGACCGCTTGGGCGGCGACTACCGGAATTTCGACACGGCGGCGGACCCGGCGGGCGCCGCCTGCAAGTCCGCGTGCGAGGGCGACAACCGCTGCCGGGCGTGGACCTACCGGCGGGCGGGATACGGCGTCACGGCGCCGCACTGCTATCTCAAGGACAAGATCAAGCCGCCGCGCCACCAGCCGTGTTGTATTTCGGGCGTGGTGCGTTAAATTTTTCGGCGGCGCGCGGGGTGTGAATTATTTCACGGCGGAGAAAAACCGCGCCAGCCGCAGGCCGGAAGGCCAGGTCCATAGCGGCTGGCTCTTGATGCCGAGATCCCACGACCCGACGATGCCGTCCACGCGGCCGACCAGATCGGCGACCGGCAATAGTCCGACGCCGCCCTCGCGCAATGGCACGCGGCTGTCGGCCGAATTGTCGCGGTTGTCGCCCATGACGAACAGATGCCCGGGCGGAACGGTGATTTCATCCATGTTGTCGAGCGGATTGTGCGGCGCGAGCTTGAAGATCAGATGTTGGCGCGGTCCCGGCAGGGTCTCGATGAAGCGCGCGCCCGTTATGTGAGAGCCGTCTTCGTTTTCGACCTGACCGGTTCCGTCCGATTGAACCTGCGCCGGCGTTCCGTTGATCGATACGATCCCGTCGGTGAGCGCAATGCGGTCGCCCGGCAGACCGATGACGCGCTTGACCCAAATTTGCGAGCGATCGCCGGGCCAGCGGAACACCACGATATCGCCGCGCCGCGGCAGCGCGCCGAGAATGCGCGAGGTGTTCGGCAATACGATGAAAGACGGCAGCGACGCCGAGCCATAGCCGTAAGGATATTTCGTCGCCAGCAATTCATCGCCGATCAGCAAGGTCGGCTCCATCGAGCCGGACGGCACGTAGAACGGCTCGGCGATGGCGGTTTTCGCCGCGGTCACCAGCAGCAGGATAACGGCGATGTCGAGAGCGCCTTTGATCCAGCCGCGGCCGCCTGACTTCTGCTGCGACATGCCATTTGCTCCAAAATTTTAAGCCGTGCCGCCGACCGTGATGCGGTCCATGCGCAAGCTGGGTTGTCCGACGCCGACCGGCACGCCCTGGCCGTTCTTGCCGCAGGTGCCGATGCCGGGATCGAGCGCGAAATCATTGCCGATCATGCTGATGCGATGCAGGTCGGTCGGGCCGTTGCCGATCAGCATGGCGCCCTTGACCGGCGCGCCGACTTTGCCGTTCTCGATCTTGTAGGCCTCGGTGCACTGGAACACGTATTTGCCCGAGGTGATATCGACCTGACCGCCGCCGAAGCTCACGGCATAGAGTCCGTTCTTCACCGAAGCGATGATCTCCTGCGGATCGTGCTTGCCGGCCAACATGTAAGTATTGGTCATGCGCGGCATCGGCACGTGGGCGTGGCTCTCGCGCCGTCCGTTGCCGGTCGGCTTCATCTTCATCAGCCGCGCGTTCTGCCGGTCCTGCATATAGCCAACGAGAATTCCGTCTTCGATCAGCACGGTGCGGTTGGTCGGCGTGCCTTCGTCGTCGATCGACAACGAGCCGCGGCGCTGCTGCCATGGTGCCGTCGTCCACCACGGTGACGCCCGAGGCTGCGACCTGCTGGCCCATCAATCCCGCAAATGCGGATGTCTGTTTGCGATTGAAATCGCCTTCCAGTCCGTGACCGACCGCTTCATGCAGCATCACGCCCGGCCAGCCGGCACCCAGCACCACGTCCATCTCGCCGGCGGGCGCTGCCACCGCGTCGAGATTGACCAGCGCCTGGCGCACGGCTTCGTCGACCGCGTGTTGCCATGAATTCGTTGCGATGAAACGCTGATAGCCCTCGCGCCCGCCGACGCCATAGCTGCCGGTTTCCTGCCGGTCGCCGTCGCCGACCACGGCGGAAACGTTCAGCCGCACGAGGGGTCGAATGTCACGATAAGTCTCGCCGTCGGCGCGCAGGATTTCCACCACCTGCCAGGTGGCGGCGACGCTGGCGGTTACCTGCCGCACGCGCGCATCCTTGGCGCGCGCATAAGCGTCCATCTGCTCCAGCAATTTTACTTTTGACTCGAACGGCTGTTCGCCGAGCGGGTTTTCGTCGCCGTAGAGCTTGCGGTTGGTGCGGCCCGGCGGCTCGGCATAGCTGCCGCTATGCCCGCCTTTGACGGCCCGCACGGCCTCGGCGGCGCGCGCGAGTGCCGCTTCCGACATGTCGGAGGCGTGCGCATAGCCGACCGCTTCGTCCTTGACCGCGCGCAGGCCGAAACCTTGCGCCGTGTCATAGGTCGCCTGCTTGAGTCGGCCATTGTCGAACACGAGCGCTTCGGATTGCTTGTATTCCAGGAACAATTCGCCGTCGTCGGCGCCGTCGAGCCCGCGCGCCAGCGTCTTGCCGACCGTGTTGCGGTCGAGCCCGGCGCGGTCGATCAGCGAGGCGAGGGCGGGGTCCATGGCATTCTCCGGTTGACCATCACATAAGGTCACTGTGGCAATTTGGCGAGGGGCCTACCGGCGCCGCCGTTTGCCGGCCGGACCGTTTTTCTTCTTCAAAAACGCGGCGCAAAACGCCGCCTTGAAGGCGCGATAGTCATTGGTGATCTCGGCGCCTTTGCGAATATTGCGGCGCGCGATGACGTAGCCATTGTGGAAATAAGTATTCGGATTTTCCGAATGGTTCATGAAAGTATCGTAATCCATCGACAGCAGAATTTCGTTGCCCCACTGAAAGCCGTGCAGCCTGACGTGCTCTTTGGCGGCTTTCGGCAATTTGGCTAATTTCTTGCGCGAATAGTAACGATCGAAGCCGAAGGCGAAACGCCAGATTTTTTTGCCTTTCGGAATCGACTCGCCGGCAAACACGCCGATGCCGTGGATCGCGCTTTTATCGAGATAAGTCTTGATCAGGAGCATGATGGAAGCGGCGAAGTCGCCCGGGTCTATGGCAGCTTGTCGTAGCCCTCGCCGAAGCCGGCAAGGCTCATCGGGAAGCCGATGCCTTCCTCCGGCGTCTGGAAAATGATGAAGGTCGCGGTCTTGCCGGTGCGCAGCTTCTCGATCAGCGCGTCGTCCATGACCACCTCGGCGATGCAGCCATTGGGCAGGCAGCGCACGAAGCCGGCGCGGCCGATATCGGCATTGTCGATCTTCAGGCCGAGGCCGGAGGGCAGCAGCACGCCGAGCGGCGCCACCACCCGCATCAGCCGGCTCTTGGCGTCGGCGGTCTTCAGCACGATGACGGTCAGGCCGACATTGGCGCGGTCTTCCGCGGTCACGCTCTGGATCAGCGCGCATTGTTCGGTTTTGGCGCCGGGCGGGGTATCGCAGCGGATCTGCCAATCCTTGTGCACCGACTTGACCGCGCCCTGGGCTGCGGCCCGCTCGTTCGGCGCGACGATCAGCGCCACAGCGAGCGCCAGTCCCGCGACCCAGGCTCGGCCTCCAAGCGCACGCCTGCCATGCCCGAAAATGCCCATCGTTCAATCCCTTGGCTCGCGCTGGAAAGCCTGCTCGAGGCCCGGCGAATCGCCGCCCCCACAGCATTTTATTCGTTCCCGTTGGGTCATGCCCGTGCCGTCCTGTCAAGCAAGTGGCCACGGGGCCGATGGCCTCCGGACAGGCCGATCAAAGCCGCTTGCTCGTGGCTTAAATGCGGCGTCCACACTCAGTTGGGGGCAAGCCGTTTGTCGCATTCGATAGGCGGATAACAGGCGATAAGGTGCATTGCGGCAAGGCAGGAATTGTGGTTTGAGAGGCCGGGATTTCCCCCCGTCCCGCCGCACCGCAATCGCTGCCACGCCCGTGGCAAAACGCCGTGCCCAGCGGGGCCGCGCCGATCATCTTGCCTGCGGTGGGCGGCACAAGAGGGCCTGGTCAAGGCCGAATTTCTCGTCGAGGGAGCGCATAGAACAATGCTGGTGCTCAAGCGGTTGATCGCTTTCGTGGTCACGGGCGTGACCGTCCTCGCCGGCGGCGGTGCCGCCTGGGCCGGCTTCGGCCAGCCCTCGCCCTGGGAACTTGGGCTGCAAGGCTCGGCATCCTCGGTCATGGACGACATCGTCTGGTTCCATGACTTCCTGCTCTGGCTGATCGTCGCGATCACGCTGTTCGTGCTGGCTCTGCTGGCGATCGTCGTCGTGCGATTCAACGCGCGCGCCAATCCGGTGCCCTCGCGCACCACGCACAACACCATGATCGAGATCCTCTGGACCGTGGTGCCGGTGCTCATCCTGGTGACGATCGCGGTGCCGTCGTTCCGCCTGCTGTTCTACGAATTGAAAGTCCCGCCGGCCGACCTGACGGTGAAGGTCACCGGCAAGCAGTGGTTCTGGAGCTACAGCTATCCGGACGCGAAATTCGAATTCGATTCGCTGATGGTGCAGGACAAGGACCGCAAGCCCGGCCAGCCGCGGCTGCTGGCGGTCGATAACGAGATGGTGGTGCCGGTCAACAAAGTCGTGCGCGTCGAAGTCATCGGCGCCGACGTCATTCATTCGTTCTCGGTGCCCTCGTTCGGCATCAAGATCGACGCCATTCCCGGCCGCCTCAACGAGACCTGGTTCAAGGCCGAGCGCGAAGGCATGTATTACGGACAGTGCTCGCAGCTTTGCGGCCGCGATCACGCCTTCATGCCGATCGCCGTGCATGTGGTGAGCGAGAAGGAATATACCGCGTGGCTCGAGCAGGCGAAGAAGAAATACGCCGACGATAATGCGGCTCCTGCGAATGCGGTCGCCGCCGCCGTCGTGACGAAGTGATAGCGACAAGGGTCGAAGGACAATAGCGATGGCAAGCAACACGGCTGCACACGGCGCACACGACGCCCACGAGCCCACGATCATCCGACCGGATGGCGGCGGTTCGTCTATTCGACGAACCACAAGGACATCGGGACGATGTACCTGACCTTCGCGCTGATCGCCGGCGTCATCGGCGGCGCGTTGTCGATCGCCATGCGCATGGAACTGCAAAATCCCGGCCTGCAGTTCTTCCCGACGCCGCACGAATACAACGTGTTCGCCACCGCGCACGGCCTGATCATGATCTTCTTCATGGTGATGCCGGCGATGATCGGCGGCTTCGGCAACTGGTTCGTGCCGCTCATGATCGGGGCGCCCGACATGGCGTTCCCGCGCATGAACAACATTTCGTTCTGGCTGCTGCCGGCTTCGTTCGCGCTGCTGCTGACCTCGATGTTCGTCGAAGGCGAGCCGGGCGCGCTTGGCGCAGGCACCGGCTGGACGATTTACGCGCCGCTATCGACCAGCGGCCATCCGGGGCCGGCGATGGATTTCGTCATCCTGTCGATCCATCTGGCCGGCGCCTCGTCGATCCTCGGCGCCATCAACTTCATCACCACCATCTTCAACATGCGCGCGCCCGGCATGACGCTGCACAAGATGCCGCTGTTCGTGTGGTCGCAATTGGTGACCGTGTTCCTGCTGCTGCTGGCGCTGCCGGTGCTCGCCGGCGCCATCACCATGCTGCTCACCGACCGTAATTTCGGCACCACCTTCTTCGCCCCGAAGGCGGCGGCGATCCGCTGCTGTTCCAGCATCTGTTCTGGTTCTTCGGCCATCCGGAAGTCTACATTCTGATCCTGCCGGGCTTCGGCATGATCAGCCAGATCGTCGCGACCTTCTCGAAGAAGCCGGTGTTCGGCTATCTCGGCATGGCCTATGCGATGGTCGCGATCGGCGGCATCGGCTTCGTGGTGTGGGCGCATCACATGTACACGGTCGGCATGTCGACCGGCGCGCAGGCCTATTTCATCGCCGCCACCATGGTGATCGCGGTGCCGACCGGCGTGAAGATCTTCTCCTGGATCGCCACCATGTGGGGCGGCTCGATCGAGTTCAAGACGCCGATGCTGTGGGCGATGGGCTTCATCTTCCTGTTCACCGTCGGCGGCGTCACCGGCGTGGTGCTCGCCAATGCCGGCGTCGACCGCGTGCTGCACGACACTTATTACGTGATCGCGCACTTCCACTACGTGCTCTCGCTCGGCGCGGTGTTCGCCATTTTCGGCGGCTGGTACTACTGGTTCCCGAAGATGACCGGCTACATGTACAACGAGACCATCGGCAAGGCGCACTTCTGGATCACCTTCATCGGCGTCAACATCATCTTCTTCCCGCAGCACTTCCTCGGGCTCGCCGGGATGCCGCGCCGCACCGTCGACTATCCGGACGCGTTCCACGGCTGGAACGAGGTCTCGTCCTACGGCTCCTACATCGCGGGCTTCGGCGTGCTGGTGTTCTTCTTCGGCATGGCCGAAGCCTTCATGAAGAAGCGCCCGGCCGGCAACAATCCGTGGGGCGTCGGCGCCACCACGCTGGAATGGACGCTGTCGTCGCCGCCGCCGTTCCATCAGTTCGAGACGCTGCCGCGGATCAAATAAGGCCCCGTCGTATGTCGCTCGTCAGCGAAGGCGCAGAACTTCCGCGGCGCGGCTTTGGCCGCAGCGGCGAGTCGCCTTGCTGAGCCAAGTCTTGCCACTGTCGGCGACTATGTCGCGCTGATGAAGCCGCGGGTGATGTCGCTGGTGGTGTTCACCGCGCTGGTCGGCCTGGCGGTCGCGCCGGGCTCGCTGCATCCGCTGATCGGCTTCACCGCGCTGCTGTGCATCGCGGTCGGCGCCGGCGCCGCCGGCGCGCTCAACATGTGGTACGACGCCGACATCGACGCGCATCATGACGCGCACCGCGCGCCGTCCGGTGCCGATGGGCCGCGTGCAGCCGGGCGAGGCGCTGGCCTTCGGGCTGACGCTTGCCGGTTTCGCCGTGGTGGTGCTCGGCCTGCTGGTGAATATCCTGGCCGCGGCGCTGCTCGCCTTCACCATCTTCTTCTACGTCGTCGTCTATACGATCTGGCTCAAGCGCTCGACGCCGCAGAACATCGTGATCGGCGGCGCCGCCGGCGCCTTCCCGCCGATGATCGGCTGGGCGGCGGCGACCGGTTCGCTGTCGCTCGAGCCGGTGCTGCTGTTCCTGATCATCTTCTTCTGGACGCCGCCGCATTTCTGGGCGCTGGCGCTCTACCGCACCGAGGATTACGCGCGCGCCGGCATTCCGATGCTGCCGGTGGTCGGCCGGCGACGCCGCGACGCGGCGGCAGATCCTGCTCTACACGCTTGATCCTGGTGCCGCTCGGCGTCGCGCCCTGGCCGCTCGGCTTTGCCGGCCCGCTCTACGGGCTGACCGCGGTCGTCAGCGGCGCGATCATGCTGGTGCTGGCCTGGCAGGTGTTCTGCGAGCGCCGCCCGGCGGAGCGCGCCAGCCGGCATCTTTTCGCCTTCTCGATCCTCTATCTGTTCCTGCTGTTTGCCGTGTCTGCTGGTCGAGCGGGGCTGGGGCGGGCTGATCGCCCGGTTGGCGGCGTGAGTGTCGGTATCGCGATGAACAAAGCAACCGAAGGACGAGGGCATCGTGCTCACCGAGGCGCAAAAGCGCGCGCGGCGCTCGCGCTCGATCGCCATCGCGCTGGCGCTCGGCGCGCTGGTCATCCTGTTTTACGTGATCACGTTGGTGAAGGGTCCGATCGTGCTGGTGCGGCCGATATGACGAACGATCCGCGCAACGACGAAAGAAAGCGTTGCGGCGCGACATGCTGATCGCCGGCCGCTGCGGCGTGTTCGTGGCCGGCGATGGTGGGCGCGTCCTTTGCCGCGGTGCCGCTCTACAACTGGTTCTGCCGCACCACCGGCTTTGCCGGCACCACGCAGGTCTCGCGCATCGCGCCCGAGCCACGTGCTCGCCCGCGACCTCACCATCCGCTTCGATTCCAACGTCACGCCCGGCCTGCCGTGGAAATTCGAGCCGGAGCAGAACGCGATCAAGCTGCACATCGGCGAAGTCGCGACCGTCCACTACAAGGTCATCAACGAAGCCGCGCGCACCATCACCGCGCAGGCCTCGTACAATGTGTCGCCGCCGACGGTCGGCGCCTATTTCGACAAGATCAACTGCTTCTGCTTCACCCAGCAGACCATGAAGCCGGGCGAGACGCGCGAGATGACGGTGGTGTTCTACGTCGATCCGGCGATCGTCAAGGACCGCGACCAGGACACGCTCAACACCATCACGCTGTCCTATACCTTCTACCGGCTGCCCGAGCAGGAGCGGCCGGTGGCGGAAACGCCGGACAACAAGCCAATCGAGCAAGCTTTAAGGAAACTGGAGAGACGACGATGGCCGACGCTCACGCCAAACATCACGACTACCACCTGGTCGATCCGAGCCCGTGGCCGGCCGTCGGCGCGACCGGCGCCTTTGTGCTGGCGGTCGGCGGCATCTGCTGGATGCATCATCTGTACGCCGCGGCGCCGCTGGTGTTCGGCGTCGGCGTCATCGGCATGCTCTACACCTTCATCGGCTGGTGGCGCGACGTGATCCGCGAAGCCCAGTTCGACGGCTTCCACACCCGCGTGGTGCAGATCTCGCACCGCTACGGCATGATCCTGTTCATCGCCTCCGAGGTGATGTTCTTCGTCGCCTGGTTCTGGGCCTATTTCAACACCGCGCTGTTTCCCGGCGATGCGCATCGATTTCGGCCGCATGGCCATCACGCACGGCGTCTGGCCGCCGCAGGGCATCGAGACCTTCGATCCCTGGCATCTGCCGCTGCTCAACACGCTGATCCTGTTGACCTCCGGCACCACGGTGACCTGGGCGCATCACGCGCTGTTGGAGAACGACCGGCAGGGCCTGAAATGGGGCCTGGCGCTCACCATCCTGCTCGGCCTCACCTTCACCTGCGTGCAGGCCTACGAATATGCGCACGCGGCGTTCCACTACAGCGGCAATATCTACGGCGCGACGTTCTTCATGGCGACCGGCTTCCACGGCGCGCATGTCATCATCGGCTCGATCTTCCTGATCGTCTGCCTGCTGCCGCGCCATGAACGGCCACTTCACACCGACGCAGCATCTCGGCTTCGAGTTCGCCGCCTGGTACTGGCATTTCGTCGACGTGGTGTGGCTGTTCCTGTTCGCCTGCATATATGTGTGGGGCGCCGGCCTGCCGCATCCGGAGTGACCATCGCGCAGTGATGTTTCCAAAGGGCGGCGTCGATTGCGCCGCCCTTTTGCTTTATGGAAAGAAACGCAAAGCCATGGCCGACGAACCGCTGCCGATCGCCAGAGGCCTGCGCGGACGCTGTCCGCGCTGCGGCAAGGGCAAGCTGTTCCAGGGCTTTCTGACCTTGCGTCCGGCCTGCGAGAGTTGCGGCCTCGATTTCGGCTTCGCCGATGCCGGCGACGGACCGGCGGTGTTCGTGATCCTGCTCGGCGGCGCCATCGTGGTGTTCGCGGCGCTGATCACCGAAGCGGTCTATCAGCCGCCTTATTGGGTGCACGCGGTGTTGTGGCTGCCGCTGATCCTGATCGTGACGCTGGCGCCGCTGCGGCTGATCAAGGGCCTGCTGATCGCGCTGCAATACCATCACAAGGCGGCGGAAGGCCGCCTCGAAAATCGAGGCGGCGGATGAGCGCGCAGCAGGCGCGCGGCGTGATCGAGGCGACCGTGTTTGCGCTTGTCGGCGTCGCCATTCTGATCGGGCTCGGCATCTGGCAGCTCGACCGCAAGGTCTGGAAGGAAAATCTGATCGCCACGCTGAATACGCGGCTGGCCCGCGCGCCGCAGGATCTGCCGCCGCGCGCAGACTGGGCGCGGCTCACGGCAGACCGACGGCATGAATTCACCCGCGTGACTTTCCCGGCCGAATTCCTCGCCGGCGAGGAGGCGCTGGTCTACACCGCCGGCTCCGCTTTCCGGCCCGACGTGCAGGGCCCCGGCTACTGGGTGTTTGCGCCGGCGCGGCTCGCCGGGCGGCAGCATCGTCGTGGTCGACCGCGGCTTCGTGCCGCTCGACCGCAAGGATCCGGCAACGCGCGCGCAAGGCACGCCGCAGCGGCACCGTCGATATTGTCGGCGTCATGCGCTGGCCGGAAACGCGCGGCATGTTCACGCCGGCCGACGATCCGAAAACCAATGTCTGGTATCTGCGCGATCCCAACGCCATGGCCGCCGCGCAACAAATGGGATGCCGCCGCGCCGTTTTATATCGAGCAGGAACAGCCGGTGCCGCCGGGCGGCTTGCCCAAGCCGGGCAAGCTCGCGGTCAGCTCTGCCGGACAATCATCTGCAATACGCGCATCACCTGGTTCGGCCTCGCGCTCGGCCTTGCCGGCGTCTACGTGACGTGGCTGGCGCGGTCGCATGCGGCGCGACGCGCTGACGCGTTTCTCCCTGTGAAATGCGGAATTTGTCTTGCGCGGACGCCGACGGCGTGATCTAGTCACGCTTGTCGTTCATCGGAGGAGACAGCATGTCGCTTGCAGGCAAGAAAGTCGTCGTCGTCGGAGGTTCGTCCGGCATCGGTCTAGTCGACCGCCGAACTGGCCAAGGCCGAAGGCGCCGAGGTGATCATCGCCTCGCGCAATGCCGAGCGCCTGAAGGCGGCGGCGGACAAACTCGGCGTCAAGCGATTGCCGCCGACGTCACCAGCGACGACAGCGTCGTCAACCTGTTCCGAGGCCTGCGGTGCGGTCGATCATGTGGTGGTCACCGCCGCGCAGCTCCGTCCGGCCCGTTCAAGACCGTGGCGATGGATGACGTGCGCGCGCACCATGGAAGGCAAGTTCTGGGGCGCCTGGCGCGTCGCGCGCGCGGCCGACATCCGCCCCGGCGGTTCGCTGACGTTGGTGTCGGGCTTTCTCAGCATTCGTCCGCGGCCGAACGCCGCGATCGTGAGCGCGGCCAACGGCGCGCTCGAATCGCTGACGCGCGCGCTGGCGCTCGATCTCGCGCCGGTGCGCGTCAACTGCGTCTCGCCCGGCATCATCGACACGCCGATCCGCGCCGCCATGCCGGAAGCCGCGCGCAAGGACATGCTGGCGAAGGCGGCGGCGGCCTGCCGGTCGGCCGTGTCGGCGTGGGCGAGGACATCGCGCAGCAAATTCTTGCCTTCATGACCATCGGCTTCATGACCGGATCGATCGTCTATCTCGACGGCGGCGCGCTGGTCATCTGACGGCTGCGAGCAGGTTTTCTTGTGAAAGCCGCCCGGCCGCGGCTACTGTGCCTCGAACGGCCGTGGCTGAACCATAAAATCATTGTCAAATCAATGCGTTATGTCTCAACGCGGGGCGAGGCCCCGGCGCTCGATTTTGTCGAGGTCATGCTCGCGGGGCTCGCCCGCGACGGCGGCCTTTACGTGCCCGAGACCTGGCCGTCGCTCGATGCCAAGACCATCGCCGGTTTTGCCGGCCGGCCTTACGCCGAAGTCGCGGTCGAGGTGATCCGGCCGTTTGTCGGCGGCGCCATCGCCGAAGCCGATCTCGCGCGCATGGCGCGCGAAGCCTATGGCACCTTCCGCCATCCGGCGATCGCGCCGCTGGTCGCAACTCGACCCCGGCCTGTTCGTGCTCGAGCTGTTCCACGGGCCGACGCTCGCCTTCAAGGATCTGGCCATGCAGCTGGTGGCGCGGCTGATGGATCATGTGCTGCAGAAGCGCGCCGAGCGCACCACCATCGTGGTGGCGACCTCGGGCGACACCGGCGGCGCCGCGGTCGAAGCGTTCCGCGGCCGCGCGCAAGTGGACGTGGTGGTGCTGTTTCCGCACGGCCGCATCTCCGAGGTGCAGCGGCGGATGATGACCACCGTGCCCGACGCCAACGTGCATGCGCTCGCCATCGAAGGCACCTTCGACGATTGCCAGGCGCTGGTGAAGGCGATGTTCAATCATCACGCCTTCCGCGACCGCGTGCGGCTGTCCGGCGTCAATTCCATCAACTGGGCGCGCATCGTGGCGCAGGCGGTCTATTATTTCACCGCGGCGGTGGCGCTCGGCGCGCCGCACCGCAAGGTCGCCTTCACCGTGCCGACCGGAAATTTCGGCGACGTCTATGCCGGCTATGTCGCGCCCGCATGGGGCTTGCCATCGACCGGCTGGTGGTGGCGACCAATGTCAACGACATCCTGGCGCGCACCTTCGCTACCGGCGCCTACGAGCTGCGCGACGTGGTGGCGACCACCTCGCCGTCGATGGACATCCAGGTCTCGTCGAATTTCGAGCGGCTGCTGTTCGACGCCTATGGCCGCGACGCCGACGCGGTGCGCGCGCTGATGGGCTCGCTCGCGCAATCGCGCCGCTTCCAGGTCGCCTCGCAGGCGCTCAAGCAAATGCGCGCGCTGTTCACCGCCGACCGCGCCGACGAGCAGGAAGGCGCCGCCACCATGCGCGCCTGGATGCGCGAGGCCGGCTATTGCGTCGATCCGCATACGGCGATTGGCCTGGCGGTGGCCGAGAAGGAAGCGCGCGATCCGTCGGTGCCGATGGTGGTGCTCTCGACCGCGCATCCGGCCAAATTTCCCGATGCGGTCGCGGCCGCCTGCGGCGTCACGGCCGGCGCTGCCGGATTGGCTGGCCGATCTTGCCGCAGCGGCGCGGAGCGCGTCACCGTGCTGCCGGCCGATCAGGCGGCGGTGGAACGTTACGTGGCGTCAGGCCTCGCGTGCGGCGCGTGAAGGAGCAGCGGCATGAGTGTCGAAGTCACGCGTCTGCCTTCCGGCCTGTCGGTGGTGACCGACCGCATGCCGCATCTGGAATCGGCCTCGCTCGGGGTCTGGGTCGGCGCCGGCAGCCGCGACGAAAAGCCCGACGAACACGGCATTTCGCATCTGCTCGAACACATGGCGTTCAAGGGCACCAAGCGGCGCAGCGCGCGCCAGATCGCCGAGGAGATCGAGGCGGTCGGCGGCGATCTCAATGCCGCCACCAGCATGGAATCGACCGCCTATTTCTGCCCGCGTGCTCAAGGCCGACGTGCCGCTGGCGCTCGACGTGCTGTCGGACATCCTGACCGAGTCGACTTTCGACGCGGAGGAATTGCGGCGCGAGCAGAACGTCATCGTGCAGGAAATCGGCGCCGCCGAAGATACGCCCGACGATCTGGTGTTCGAGCGCCTGCACGAAACCGCGTTTCCCGAGCCAGCCGCTCGGCCGCTCGATCCTCGGCACGCCGGAAACGGTGCGCTCGTTCAATCCGGCGCGGCATCCGCGCTTATCTGTCGCGCAACTATCGCGGCCCCGACATGCTGGTCGCCGCGGCCGGCGCCATCGAGCACGAGGCGATCGTCGCCGAAGCCGAGAAACGCTTCGCCAGCTTCAACGGACCGGCCGCGCCGGCGCCGCGAACCGGCGCATTTCGGCGGCGGCACGCAGGTCGAGACCCGCGATCTCGAGCAGGTGCATATCGCGCTGGCGCTGCGAAGGCCTGCCGATCACGCGACGAACAGCTCTACAGCCTGCAGGTTTTCACCAGCGTGCTCGGCGGCGGCATGTCCTCGCGGCTGTTCCAGGAGGTGCGCGAGAAGCGCGGGCTCTGCTACACGATCAGCGCCTTCCACATGCCTTATTCCGACACCGGGCTGTTCGGCCTCTATGCCGGCACCGACGAGGCCGACGCGCCCGAACTGATGCGCGTGGCGATCGACCAGATCGCGCTCGCCACCGAGACGCTCAACGAAGCCGAGGTCGCCCGCGCCAAGGCGCAGATGAAGGCCGGCCTGCTGATGGCGCTGGAAAGTTCGGAGGCGCGCCTCGGGCAGATCGCGCGGCAGATGCTGGCCTATGGCCGGCCGATCCCGCTCGACGAGATCGTCGCCAAGGTCGATGCGGTGACGGTCGAGAGCGCGCGCGCCGCCGGCCGCGCGTTGATCGGCCGCGGCAAGCCGGCGATCGCCGCGCTCGGACCCGGCAATGGTCTTGAAAGCACGGCGGCAATCGCTGAAAGTCTGGTCAGCCGCGCCGCTGACTGGGGAGCGTTAGCCGTATTGCCATGGCGTTTTTCCGCACCGTCACTGTCAGCGAAACCGATGCCGGCCATTGCCGGCGACGGCGTCATGTTGCGCGCGCCGCAAAGCAGCGACCACGCCGAATGGGCGGCCTTGCGCGAGACGAGCCGCGCCTTCCTCATGCCCTGGGAGCCGACCTGGCCGTCCGACGATCTCACGCGCGGCGCCTTCCGCCGGCGGCTCAAGCGCTATGCCGAGGACCAGCGCAGCGATCTCGCTTACGCCTTCCTGATTTTCCGCAGCGACGACAATGCGCTGGTCGGCGGGCTGACGCTGGCCAATATCCGCCGCGGCGTCGCGCAAGCCGGCACCATCGGCTATTGGGTCGGCGCGCCGTTCGCCCGGCAAGGGCTACATGACCGCGGCGGTGCGCGCGTTGATCCCGTTCTGCTTTGGCACGCTGCGGCTGCATCGGCTGGAGGCGGCCTGCATCCCGGCCAATACCGCCTCGATCCGCCTGCTGGAAAAAACCGGCTTCCAGCGCGAGGGCTATGCGCGCAGCTATCTGTGCATCAACGGCGTCTGGCAGGATCATCTGCTCTATGCCCGGCTCAAGGATGACGCCGGTTGATCGCGCATGATCCCGAAAAGTGGGTACCGGTTTTCGGATAGGATCATGCGCCATGAGAATGTCTGCCTTTGGGTTGCCACGCTTGGCTTGCTATAAGATCGCCTTAAAGCCTCAGATAAAGTGAGCCGGACGATGGGTGGGGAAAGAAGCAAACAAGCCGCGCCATGCGGAACGGCCAAGCTCGCGGCTGCTCGCGCGTGGCGCTGGCGCTGGGCGGCTGCGGCAGCACCGATTTGCTCAAGTCGTCGCCGCTCGACCTGTTCAGTTCGTCGTCGAAAGCGACCAACGATACGCCGCTGCCAGCCGGCACCGCCGACGACCGACGACATCGACTGCCCGGACGTTACCGTGCGCACCGGCGCAGCGACCCTGATGATCGGCAGCAAACCCGGCGAAGCCGAACCGGCCGCGCTCGACTTGCGCTATCAGGGCTCGATCATGCGCACCGCGCGCGAATGTCACGTCAATGCCGGCATCATGACCATGAAGGTCGGCATCGAGGGCCGCGTCATCACCGGTCCGGCCGGCGGTCCCGGCACGGTCGACGTGCCGCTGCGCATCGCGGTGGTGCAGGAAGGGGTAAATCCGAAGACCGTGGTGTCGAAATTCGCACGCGAAACGGTGACCGTGACCGAAGCGATCGACCGCGTCACCTTCACTCATATCGAGCCCGATATCGCTTCCCGCTGCCGACAGCCGCTCGGCTTGATCGACACCTACGTGGTCTATGTCGGCTTCGATCCGCTCGGCGCCCAGCCGGAGAAGAAGCCGCCGGTCAAGCGCAAGCCGGCCGCGAAGCCGAAAACCGTCGCCAAGCCGAAGCAGAGCTGATTGCGCTAATTCAGTTTTTTGCGGACGTCTTCGATGCCGCTGGCGATCAATTCGCCGGCGAGCTTGCCCTTGGCTTCCTCGCCGAGCACCTTGGCGGCGGCGGCGACGGCGGCTTCGGCCGCGGCGCTGCGCACGTCGGCGGCGGCCTGCGCCTCGGCCTGGGCAATCTTGGTCTCGGCCATTTTGGTGCGCCGCGCGACGAATTCCTCGATCTTGGCTCTTGGCTTCGATGGCGAGCCGTTCGGCCTCGGCCTTGGCGCCGGCGATGATTTCCTGCGCCTCGCTTTCGGCCTCGCCGCGTTTGCGCTGGTAGTCGGCCAGCAATTGGGCGGCCTCGTCCTTGAGCTTGCGGGCCTCGTCGAGTTCGGCCTTGATGCGGCCGGCCCGCTCGTCGAGCGCTTTGGCGAGCATGCGGTGGATGCCGAGATAGCCAAGCCCGCCACGAAGACCAAGAAGGCGATCGCCACCCAGGTTTCGGATTCGAAAACAAGCATTCGCGTCAGCCTACCTCTTGAGCACGTCGGCGACCGCCTCGGCGACCGCCTTGTCGCTCGGCGCCGCGCCGATCAGCCGCTCGATGATGGCGCGGGCGGCGTCCTCGGCGATGGCGCGCACATTGCCCATGGCGGCCTGCTTGGTGGCGGCGATGGATTTTTCCGCCTCCGCCAGCTTGACGTTGAGCCCGTCCTCGAGCGTCTTGCGGGTGGCGTCGGCCTGCGCCTGCTGCTTCGCGCGCGTCTCGTTGGCGATGGTTTGCGCGCGGGCGCGCGCATCGGCCAGCGCTTTCTCGTAAGCCGCGACCGCGGCGTCCGACTGCTGCTTGAGCCGCTCGGCTTCGGCGAGGTCGTCGGCGATGTGCTTCTGCCGGTTCTCGATGATGGCGCCGACGCGCGGCAGCGCCCATTTCGCCATCAGCGCATAGAGCAGGACGAAAGCGATGGCGAGCCACACCAGTTGCGAGGCGAAGGTCTGCGACTGGAACGGCGGAAAGGCGCCGTGCCCGCCTTCGGCAGGGTGCTCCGTGCTCGCGTTATGCGCCGGCTCGGCCATCGTCGATCGGCTTACAGCGCGAACAGCAGCAGCAGCGCGATCAGCAGCGAGAAGATGCCGAGCGCTTCGGTGATGGCGAAGCCGAAGATCAGGTTGCCGAACTGGCCCTGCGCGGCCGACGGATTGCGGATGGCGGCGGCCAGATAATTGCCGAAGATGATGCCGACGCCGACGCCGGCGCCGCCCATGCCGATGCAGGCGATGCCCGCACCGATGAATTTCGCTGCCACTGGATCCATAACGAACTCCTTCTTTCTAGCCGGTTCGGGCTTCAGTGGCCCGGGTGAATCGCATCGTTGAGATAGATGCAGGTGAGGATGGCGAAGACGTAAGCCTGCAGGAACGCCACCAGCGCCTCGAGCGCCATCAGGACGACGATCATGGCGAACGGCAGCGCGCCGCCGGCCCAGCCGATCGCGCCCATGGCGCCGCCCATCAGGATGATGAAGCTGGCGAACACCTGCAGCGTGATGTGGCCGGCCAGCATGTTGGCGAACAGACGCACGCTGTGCGAGATCGGCCGCGAGATGAACGACAGGATCTCGATCGCCACGATCAGCGGCAGGATGTAGACCGGCACGCCCTTCGGCACGAACAGATTGAAGAAGTGCAGGCCGTGCCGCCACAGCCCGTAGATCAGCACGGTCAGGAACACGGTGATGGCGAGCGCGGCGGTGATGATGATGTGGCTGGTGACGGTGAAGGCGTAGGGGATCAGGCCGAACATGTTGAGCGTCAGCACGAACATGAAGATCGTGAACACGAACGGGAAGAACCGCATGCCTTCATGGCCGGCGGTGCTGCGCACCGTGGTGGCGACGAATTCGTAGGCGATCTCGGCGGCCGATTGCAGGCGCGAGGGCACCAGGCAGCGCTTGGCGGTGCCGATCACCAGGAAGGCGGTGATGCCGGCGACCGCCGCCAGCATGAAGGCGGCGGAATTGGTGAATGCGATTTCGGTGTGTCCGATCTTCAGAATCGGAAACAGGTTGTGAATCTGGAATTGCTCGATGGGGTCGACGGCCATGATCTAGTCGTTCAGATCTCTTTCGCGAACGACCCCTGCCGCCCGCATCACGTTAAGTACGCCGGCGGCGAAGCCGAGCAGCAGAAACACAATCAGCCCCCACGGCGATATTCCCAGCCAGCGGTCGAGCAGCCAGCCGATCAATGCGCCCACGACCACGCCCGCCACCAGTTCGGTCGACATCCGGAAACCGCGGGCATACGCCGAAGCATCGGCGGTCGAACGAGGACCGGTGACGTTTTCGGATGGCCGGCTCGCATTGTCGAGCCGTTGGCCGAGACGCTGGAGCCTCGCGGAGAGAGCGGCCTCGTCGTCCGGCGGTTCCTTGCGATCGCCTTTGCCGCGCGTGCCGTCAGCCATGCTTTCGACCCGCGTGGATTTAAGGCTCCGCTTGTGTCCCGCCGCCCTAAAAGCCGCGCGGACCATACTGAGGGGGTTTGTTCGAGTCAAGAAACCGCCATTGTGCTTTAAGTATTTGAAATCAGTTATGAAACGAAAAATTTTCCGCACGTTTTGCGCGCATGCGTGCACTGCGGCATGCGCTGTCAACAGAGATGGAGCGCACCGGTTCAGGGGCCGGCATGGTGTGGTCGTCTCACGCGAGAGATGGAGCAGCTCGCCATTGCCGCCGTGCTGGCTTGCGCGGCGTCGCCGCGCGCCGGCGCAGGTATCGCCCGCGCCAGCGCGTCCGTGCCGGGCCGCTATTCCTTCAACCGCGTCGACGACGGCTTCCTTCGGCTCGACAATATCAGCGGCCAGGTGGCGTTCTGCAGTCCGCACAGGTCGGCTGGGCCTGCCTGGCGGTGCCGGAAGACCGCGCGGCGCTGGAGAAGGAGATCGCGCGGCTGCAGGACGAAGTCGCGCAGCCTGAAACAGCAAGTCGCCAATTTGCGCGAGCCGCCGCCGCCGCGGCCGCCGGCGGACCTGACGCCGCCAGGCCAAGGACAATGCCGCCGCAAATGCGCAGGATCTGACGCGCGCCCGCGCGGCTATCGAAAATGCCTGGCAGCGCCTGGTCGAGATGATCGTCAATTTCCAGAAAGACATGATGCGCAAGGGCTGAGCTGACGATGGCCGACCGGCTGTCGGGAATCACCGAAGTAACGCCGCAGTTGATCGCGACCGTGACGTTGCGATTGAGACACGCCGGGCGCCGGATTCACCGAGATCACCCGCTACGCCGCCGACTTCATCGCGCAGGTCGGCGCGGGTGAGGGGGCGTTGCTGCTGTTTCTGCGTCACACCTCGGCCTCGCTGACCATCCAGGAAAATGCCGATCCCGACGTGCAGACCGACCTGATCTCGGCGCTCGATCGCCTCGCCCCGGAAGACGCGCCCTGGATCCACGACGTCGAGGGGCCCGACGACATGCCGGCGCACGTCAAAACCATGCTCACCGGCGTGTCGCTTCATGTGCCGGTGACCGGCGGCACGCTGGCGCTCGGCACCTGGCAGGGCATTTATCTGGTCGAGCACCGGCGCCGGCCGCACAGCCGCGAGATCGTGCTGCAATTCATCGGCAGCCGGAAATAGCGCTTCACAGCCTATTGATGCGCATCGGTGCTGGGGCGCATGATAAAGGGCCTGGACGGCCGGGGCGCGTTTGAGGGTTTTTGCGTTTGAGTGACGAGTTCGCATTATCGATTGGTCATTGCCGACGACCATCCGTTGTTCCGCGGCGCGTTGCGCGAGGCGGTCACCGGCCTGTTCGAGCGCATGGATATCGCGGAAGCCGGCACCTTCAATGAAGCCACCGAACTGCTTGAGCGCGGCAGCGACGTCGATCTCGTCCTGCTCGACCTCACGATGCCCGGCGTGCGCGGTTTTTCCGGCCTGATGTATCTGCGCGCGCAATATCCCAGCGTGCCGGTGATCGTGGTGTCGGCCAATGACGACCCGGCGGCGATCCGCCGCTGCATGCAATTCGGCGCCTCCGGCTTCATCCCCAAGACGCTCGGCGTCGAGGCGATGCGCGCGCGCGATTTCGCGCATCCTCGGCGGCGGCGTGTGGACGCCGCCCGACGTCGACCTCTCCGCCGGCTCGGACGCCGAGACCGCCGCGCTGATGGCGCGGATGGCGACGCTGACGCCGCAGCAGGTCCGCGTGCTGATGATGCTGTCGGAAGGGCTGCTCAACAAGCAGATCGCCTATCAACTTGGTGTTTCGGAAGCCACCGTGAAGGCGCACGTCTCGGCCATTTTGCAGAAGCTCGGGGTCGAAAGCCGTACGCAGGCCGTGATCGCCGCCGCCAAGATCGAATCCGGCCAATGGTCGCAAGGCGCCCCAGTCGAGGGGTGAACTACTCCGCCGCGGCCACGCGCAGCACGCGCCATTGCGCCAATAGAGCGCGCAGCGCTGCCGGCTTGATCGGCTTGTTCAGCAGTTGAATCCCTTGCGCGCGTGCCTGCTCGCGCACCACCGGCGAGCGGTCGGCGGTGATCAGGATCGCCGGTAGGTCGCCGCACTGCGCCCGCAGCGCCACGATCGCCTCGATGCCGTTGCCGTGGTCGAGGTGGTAATCGACCAGCAGCCCGTTCGGCATGGTCGGGCTTTCGGCAATCGCGGCCAGCGCGATCGCGAGGTCGGGCGCCTTGATCACCTCGCAGCCCCAGCCGCGCAGCAAAGTTTCCATGCCGTCGAGCACCGAGGGTTCATTGTCGATGCACAGCGCGGTGGTGCCGACGAGTTGGCTCGGATCGACACGGATGTCCTCGCGCGCCGGCAAATCGACCGCCACGGTATTCGACAGCGGCACCATGACGGCGAAATGCGAGCCTTGCCCGAATTCCGACTGCACCTGGATTTCACAGCCGAGCACGCGCGCCACGCGTTCCACGATCGACAGGCCAAGGCCAAGCCCGCGCGCGATGCGGGCGCCCTGATCGAGACGGAGGAACTCGACGAAGATCTCGCGCTGTTGGGATTCCGGAATGCCGACACCGGTATCGTAGACGTCGATGCGCAAATGTTTGCCGCGCCGCCGGCAGCCGACCAGCACGCGGCCGGACGGCGTGTATTTGATGGCGTTGGAGACGAGATTCTGCACCAGCCGCCGCAGCAGCCGGCGGTCGGAACGCACCACCAGCGATGAGCGCATGAAGGTAAGACCGATATCTTTGGCGCCGGCCAGCGGCGCGAATTCAAGTTCGATCTGGCGCATGAGGTCGTCGATGCGGAAACTCGTCAGCTCGGGGCGCATGACTCCGGTGTCGAGCCGCGACATGTCGAGCAGGGCGCCGAAGATTTCCTCCACCGCCTCGAGCGAGGCGTCGATGTTATCCACCAGCCGGCCGTCGTCGCGGCCGCTCTGGCGCTCGATCAGGCTGGTGACGTAGAGCCGCGCCGCGTTGAGTGGCTGCAGGATGTCGTGGCTCGCCGCCGCCAGGAATTTTGTTTTGGAGATATTGGCGGCGTCGGCTTCGCCCTTGGCGAGCGCCAGCGCGGCATTGAGCCTTGTCAGTTCCTCGGTGCGTTCGCGCACGCGAAGCTCGAGCGTCTCGTTGGCGCGCTCCAGGGCTTTGGCCGCCGCCACGCTGGGCGAGATGTCGGTGAAAGTAGTGACGATGCCGCCGTCGGGCATGTGGTTGGCGCGCACCTCGATGACCATGCCGGGCTCGGCGAAGCGTTCGAGAAACGGCTCGCGGCCGGAGACGTAGCGCTCGATCTGCGCCTGCACGAAATCGTCGATTTTATCGGGGGTTACGTCGCTGCGCCGGCCGTTGAAGTGCAGGATATCGGCAAGCCCGCTGCCGACGCGCAACAGGTTCGGCGGTAGGTCGAGGATTTCGCCGAATTGGCGGTTCCAGCAGATCAATTGCAGATCCTTGCCGAAGACTGCGATGCCCTGGCGCACGTGATCGAGCGCGGTCTGCAGGATCTCGCGGTTGTACTGGATCGCGGCATTGGCATCGTCGAGCAGCTTCAAGGCTGCCTTGGTCGAAACCGTACGCTTGCGCAACAGCAGCGACAGCACCAGCCGCGACGATGCCGCCCCGATGGCGGAGGCCAGGATATGTTCGGCATGGCGCACCAGCCGGAAATCGGCCTCGTCCTTCGGCTCCAGGCTGATGCGGTGCGTGGCTGCGAAGCTCTCGAAGGCGCCGCGGGTGCGCTCCTCGCCGAGATAGCGTGCAATTGCCGTGGTCAACTCCTCGACCGTCACCGAAGAGCGCCATAGCCGGAAGCTTGGCGCGATCGGCGCCAGATCGGAGGGCACGAACACGTTGGCCTGAAACTGTTCGATCGCCGAAGGCGCGCGCCGCAATGAGAAGCCGATGTAGCACAGGAAGTTGATCGCCAAGCTCCAGATCACGCCATGCACCAGCGGCGACATTTCGAGCCCGAACAAATGCTGCGGGCGCAGCGCCGTGATATGCCAGGGCCCGTCGGTGAGGATGTATTGGCTGACAATGCCGACGTCGGCGAAGCTCGGTAGCAGCAGCGTGTAGGCCCACACCACGAACCCCGCGATCATGCCGGCGAGCGCGCCGCCGCCGGTGGCGCGGCGCCAGAACAAGCCGCCGAAGAACGCCGGCGCCAGTTGTGCGAGTGCCGCGAAGGCGAGCAGGCCGATGGAGGCGAGCTGCGCGTCGCCCGCCGTGCGGTAGTAGAGATAGGCGAGCAGGATGATGGCGAAGATCGCTACCCGGCGTGCGGTGAGCAGCAGCGAGCCGACATTGTCGCGGCCGGAAATCAGCGAGCCGCGCCGCCGCAGCACCAGCGGCATCACGATATCGTTCGACACCATAATCGAGAGCGCGACCGATTCCACGATCACCATCGCGGTCGCCGCCGACAGGCCGCCGACGAAGGCGACGATCGCCAGCACGCTCGATCCGCTCTGCAGCGGCAGCGCCAGCACGAACATGTCGCTGTCGATCTCGCCATTGCGGAAGATCAAGAGCCCGGCGAGCGCGATCGGCACGACGAACAGGTTGATCAGCACCAGATAGGCGGGGAACAGCCAGGCCGCGCGTTTGATCTCGTTTTCATTGTGGTTCTCCACCACCGCAACGTGGAACTGGCGCGGCAGCAGGATGGTGGCGATGAACGACAGCAAGGTGGTCGCGATCAGGGTGTCGAAGGCCGGCTGGCGCGAGAAAATAGAAGCGGTTTGCGGGTGCTCCTGCGCGGCGGCGAACAGCGCGGCCGGTCCGTGAAACATGAAGAAGGTAATGAAGACGCCGACCGCGAGAAAGGCGACCAGCTTGACGATCAACTCCGCCGCGATCGCCAGCATCAGGCCGTGCTGGTGCTCGGTGGCGTCGATGTGGCGGGTGCCGAACAGCACGGCGAAGGTTGCCATCGCCAGCGCGACGAACAAAGCGATGTCGCCGAGCAGCGGACGCGCGGCGTCGGCCGCGAAGGTCATCTGCGCGATGATGGTCTCGAGCGAGGCCGACACCGCCTTGAGCTGCAACGCGATGTAGGGAATGGTGCCGACGATGGCGATCAGCGCGACGGTCGCCGCCACCGCCTGGCTCTTGCCGTAGCGTGCGGCGATGAAGTCGGCGATCGAGGTGGTGTTCTGCGCCTTGGCCAACCGCACGATGCGCACCAAGAGCGGCGAGAACAGGCCGATCATCAGCACCGGGCCGATATAGATGGTGAGGAATTCGTAGCCGGTGCGCGAGGCGGAGCCGACCGAGCCGAAGAAGGTCCACGACGTGCAATAGATCGCCAGCGACAGCGGATAGATCAGCACCCGGAGGCGGCTGTCGCGGCCAATGCCGCGCTCAAGCCCGCGGCTGCGGTCCCCGTAGCTCGCGACCAGGAACAACAGGCCGATGTAGCCAAGCGCAACCGCGATGACGACCCAGCCTTGCAGCATGCGCGCTCCGCAACAGGGCTAAGCCCTGGAGGTTCAAGGATTTTAGCCTTTTTAGGTCACAATGGCCTTCAGGTCCATTGTCGGCGAGCGCATGATCCCGAAAAGTGGGCACCGGTTTTCGGAAAAGATCATGCGCCAGCAAAATGTTAGGGGAAGCACAGCGATTCGATCTAAACCGATCGCGCTCTAGCATCCGATTCCGCGAAAGCCTGCCGCCTTTGTCTCCGCCTCCCGCCATCGACCGCCTCATCTTGACCCGCCATCTCGCGGAAACGCTGACCTATGCTGTAGCCGGCGGTCTGACGTTCGGATTGTTGGGGGTCCCTGCCGGCTTCCTGTCGGGTTCCATTCTGGCGGTTGCCGCCGCTGCGCTGGCCGGGCGGCCGATGACGATGCCGTCGCCGCTGGTGCGGGTTCTTCTTGTGCTGATCGGCATTTCGCTCGGCGCTGTGGTCACGCCGGCGACGCTCAACGGCATCGCCGCCTATCCGTTGAGCATCGTCGTGCTGATCGTGGCTATGGTCTGCGTCGGCGTCACCGGCGCGCAATATCTTCGCTTGATGCACGGCTGCGACACCGTGACCGCCTATCTCGCCGCCGCGCCCGGCGGCTTGACGCAGGTGATGGGGCTCGCCGCTGAGCTTAATGCCGACATGCGCGCCATCGCCATCGTGCAGACCACGCGCGTGGTGATCATCGCGGTCGGGCTGCCGGCCGGTCTGGCGCTGTTCGGTCTGGCCGGCCATGCCAGCCGCAGCGTCGGCGGCCCCTTCGATCCCGCGCAGCTCGGCGAGCTGACCTTGCTGGTCGCCATATCGACAGCCGCTTCGATTGCCGCCTTTCGCGTCGGCTTTCCGGGCGGCCTGATGTTCGGCGCCATGCTCACCTCGGCCGCGCTGCACGGCAGCGGCTATATCCACGTCGTCATGCCGTGGTGGGTGGTCAACACGGTGATGATAGCGTTCGGCGCGGTGACCGGCTCGCGCTTTGCCGACACGCCATTGCGCCTGCTGGCGAACTACATCGGCGCCGCTTTCGGTTCGTTCGCGGTGGCAGTCGCGGTCACGGCGCTGTTCGCGGCCGGGCTGGTCGGCATCTTGGCCGTGCCGATCGGCGAGCTGATGATCGCCTACGCGCCCGGCGCGGTCGATGCCATGATGCTGCTCGCGCTCGCGCTCAATCTCGACCCGGTCTATGTCGGCGCGCATCACCTGGTGCGCATTTTCCTGGTGTCGCTGGCGATGCCGGTGCTGGCGCACCGCCACATGCGCCGGCTCAAGTCGCCGGATGCAAGCACGCCGCCGGTCAAGGATTGATCGATTACTCCGCCGCGAGCGCAGGCTTGCGGGTCGGCAGGTCGAGCCGCTCCCAGACCTCGACCAGCGCTTCCGCCAGGGCATCGATCAGCGCGTCGTCGTGGTAGGGCGACGGCGTGATGCGCAACCGCTCCATGCCGCGCGGCACGGTCGGATAATTGATCGGCTGGATGTAGATGCCGTGCTCGGCGAGCAGCAGGTCGCTCGCGGCTTTGCATTTTTCCGCATCACCAATGAGCACCGGCACGATATGCGTCGTACTCGGCATCACCGGCAGCCCCGCGGCGGTGAGCACCGCCTTCACGCGTGCGGCGCGATCCTGGTGGCGTTCGCGCTCCCAGCCCGACGCCTTCAGATGGCGGATGGCGGCGGTCGCCGCCGCGCAAATGGCGGGCGGCAGCGCGGTGGTGAAGATAAAGCCCGGCGCATAGGAGCGCACCGCGTCGATGACTTCCTTGCTGGCCGCGATGTAGCCGCCGAGACAGCCGAAGGCCTTGGCCAGCGTGCCCTCGATCACATCGATGCGTTGCATGGCATTGTCGCGATCGGCAATGCCGCCGCCGCGCGGGCCGTACATGCCGACCGCGTGCACTTCATCGACATAGGTCATGGCGCCATAGCGCTCGGCCAGATCGCAGATCGCGTGCAGCGGCGCGATATCGCCGTCCATGGAATAGAGGCTTTCGAACACAATCAGCTTTGGCCGCTCCGGCACCGCTGCTTTCAGCAACTCTTCAAGATGACCGAGATCGTTGTGCCGCCAAATCTGCTTTTCGCAAGCCGCCTGGCGCACGCCCTCGATCATGGAATTGTGGTTGAGCGCGTCGGACAGGATCAGGCAATTCGGCAACAGCTTGGCGATGGTGGCGATGCCGGTTTCGTTCGACACATAGCCGGAGGTGAACACCAGCGCGGCCGGCTTGGCGTGCAGGTCGGCGAGCTCGCGCTCCAGTTCGACCAGCGGATGATTGGTGCCGGCGATATTGCGCGTGCCGCCGGCGCCGGTGCCCATGCGGGCGGCGACATCGACCATGGCGCCGATCACCTTCGGGTGCTGCGCCATGCCGAGATAGTCGTTGGAGCACCAGATCACGACCTCGCGCGGGCCTTGCGGAGAATGCCACAGCGCGTGCGGAAAGCGCCCGGCGATGCGCTCAAGGTCGGCGAACACCCGGTAGCGGCGCTCGTCCCGCAATCTGTCCAGGGCCGAGGTGAAAAAGCTGTTGTAATTCATGCAATTCGTCTTTTGCGGCGCGCCCCGGGAGACCCTTTTTTAGAAGGGTTCTAGGGGGTTTGTCGAGGCAAGATTGGTCGAATTCCAAAGGCTGGAATTAGCCTCAACCAACGACGTTAATTGTCGAATTTCCTCAGACTTAGGTTTTCAGGGGCACGCTGGCCGGGCCGCGCCGCAGGTAAGTCGTCGCAAAGGCGTAGAGGTACCAGCGCACATAGGCCGGCAGCCACTTCATCACCTGAAAGCGGCTGGTGCCTTTGGCGCGTTCCATCCACTGCGCCGGCACTTCGCTGATGTGCCAGCCGAGCCGGTGACACTTCACCAGCAATTCGATGCTGTAACAAAAGCCGCGGTCGGATTCGATGACGATCTGATCGATCGCGCGCCGGGAAAACAGACGAAAGCCGTTGGTCGCGTCGCGCGTCGGCAAGCGGGCGAGATGATAGAGCGTGAAATTTCCGATGCGCACGAGTGCTGCCTTAAGCCAGGGGCAGCCGACCATGCTGCCGCCTTTCATGAAGCGGCTGGCGCAAACAACGTCGCAGCCCGTTTCGCCGAGGCGCAGCATCGTGTCGATGATGCCGGCATTGTAATCGTCGTCGGCCATCTGGACGAGGGCAAACAGCGCGTGGCTTGCAGCCAATCCCGTTATCACGGCGTCATGCGCCCCGCGCCCGCGGTTGCGCACGTACTCGATGGCGAGCGGGCCAGGCAAGCCGGAAGCGTTCCTGATCGCCGGCAGCGTATTGTCGTCCTCACGGTCGTAGCAGATCAGTATGCGCGCCGGGCTCTTCACCTCGCGCGCGATCGAGGCCAGCGTGGGCAGGATATTGGCGCCCTCGTTGTAAACGGGGATAATGATGTCGAGTCGCGGCGGCGCGGCATGCGTCATCGGATGATGTTGGCGCCCGAAAGATGTCCCCAAATGTCGAAGACCGGCTTGCCCTTGAAATCGGCTTTCGCGTAGGCGGCGTGCGGCGCACACAGGATCATGAGGTCGCTTTTTTCGATGACCTCGTTGAGCGGACGTAAGCTCGCATCGGTGGCCGGCGTAACAAATGGGTCGGTCGTCAACACGGCTCGCGTTTGCCCGGCCAGGACCTTCTTGAACTTATAGCTGAGCGAGGCGCGGATATCGTCGCTCTCGGCTTTGAACGCCATGCCCAGCAGACCGACAGTCATGGTCGCAAGCTCAAATCGCCGCTTGAGGTCCTCGGCCACATGGAGCACGAGCCCTTCGTTGACCAGGAGCGCGGCGTGGCCGAGCCCGAACTGGTTGCGCGCGAAGGCCGAGAGTTGCATCGTGTCTTTCGTCAGGCAGGGTCCGGCGGCAAAACCCGGCCCCGGCAAGCTCTTCAGGCGCGGATAATCCTGTTTCATCGCCTTCAGCACGCGCTGATAATCGACGCCGGCGGACTTGGCGACCACATAGAACTCGTTCGTCACCGCAAATTCGATATAGCGATAGGCATTGGTGAACAATTTGGCGAATTCCGCTTCGATCGGCGTCGTCTTCACGACCTTCGGCGCGATGCGCTCGAATAATTCGGCGGCGGCGCGCTCGGCCTCCGGCGTGCAGCCGCTGACGATTTGCGGCAATTCGCGCAGTTCCTTCAAGCCGGCGCCCTGGACGATGCGTTCCGGACAGAACGCCACCATCAGATCGCGGCCTTTCATCTTCAAGTAAGATGCCAGCCAAGCGGTCGTGCCGGGAAATACCGTCGAACGCAGCACGAGGAGCCGGCCATCGGCGACCGAGGGGAGCAATGCGTCGATGCAGTCTTGCACAACCTGGCGGATCGGGTTGAGGAACTCATCGATCGGCGTGCCAATCGTGACAATGACGGGACCGCGGGGCGAGATCATGTCGGGCGAACTGGTGAAAACCAGACGATCGTCCCGCAGCGCCTTGTCGAGAACCGATTGCGCGCCGTTTTCGATGAACGGCAAGCGGCCTGCCGCGAGCATGTCGAGGCTCGGCTTTATTGAGATCGTTGACGTTGACTCGTAAGCCTGCTTCCGCCAGCGCCAGCACCAACGGGATGCCGACGTGGCCGGCGCCGCCGACCACGGTCACGTCGCAGTTTTGAACGGCAGCCGGTTTCTCCAGCGTGCGTTTCGCGTCTGACTGAATGTTCATAGGCTCTACCTATAACACAGGTCCGTCTGGATACGAGTTATAGGCGGCCCGCCTGGATTTCTTGCCGGCACCACGCGACAACCTCATCGACGGCTTCTTCCAAGGTCACTTCGGTGTAAAGCCCAGCCGATCCTTGGCCTTGGTGACGTCGGGAACGCGATGCTGAACATCGTACTCGAAGGGCGGGTCGCTTACGACCTTGAACGGCAATTTGGCGCCGTTGGCGCTCCGCCAGACCAGCTCGGCCAATTCCATGACCGTCGTTTGCCTTGAGCGTCGAAAGGTTGAAATCTTCGTTCAGCGCCGCCGGGTGATCGATCGACATCGCGATGCCGCGCCCGAGATCGCGGCCATGCGTATAGCAGCGCACCTGATTGCCGTCGCCGAGAATGTGCAGTGGATTTTGGCCCTTGAGCGCCTTTTGAACGAGATCCGGCAGAACGTGGCTCATCGCCAGCTTGACATTGCCGCTCATGACGTTGTGCTCGCCGAGCGCGCGTCCTTCGCCGACGCCGACGCAATTGAACGGGCGAATGATGGTGTAGGGAAGCTGATGCTGCTCGAAGGCGCCGCGCGCGAAATATTCGGTCGCCAGTTTTTGAAATCCGTAAGTGCTCAGCGGCGGCGGGCTGCGCAATTGCTCGCCCTCGGGTGACGGAAACAAAGTCGCGCTCTCGAACACCATGCTCGAGCTGATCACCGTGATCTTTCTTCAGCGTGCCGGCCTTGAATGCTCGCGATGGCGGCGTCGAAGGTCGAGGCCAGGATGCGCTCGTTCTCGGCCAGAAGATCGTAGGCGTATTTATGGAAGTAGCTGATGCCGCCGATCATGGCGGCGCCGGCGATAATATGGTCGCAGTCCTCGGCCGCCGACGACATCAATCCGGCATCCTTGCAGTCGCCACGCAGGAGTTTGTATTTCGGGTGCCTGTCGTGCGCCTTTTCGACTTCGCCGTATTTGGAGAAGTTGTCTATGCCAACGACGTCGTGCCCCCGAGAGAGAAGCTCGTTGACCAGATAGCCGCCCAGAAAGCCGGATGAACCGGTAACAAGTATCCGCACTGCAAGTGCCCTTTTATTACGCGCGGCATGGATTTGCGCCAACTCGACATGCTAGGCAAGGATGAATTGGCGCAAAGGCCCGGCCCGTACCATAGAGTTCTGCATGAGCAAAAACCCCACCGGTATCGCCAACGGCCTGACCAATTACGGCGACCGCGATTTCTCCCTTTATCTGCGGCGCTCGTTCGCCCAGTCGATGGGCTATTCCCGTGCCATGCTGGAAAAGCCGGTGGTCGGCATCGCCTATACCGGCTCGGGCTTCAACAATTGCCACCGGCATTTCCCCGAACTGCTGGAGGCGGTCAAACGCGGCGTGCTGGCGGCCGGCGCGCTGCCGATCGAATTTCCCACCATTTCGCTCGGTGAAGTGTTTCTCAGTCCGACCAGCCTGAAATTCCGCAATCTGATGTCGATGGACACCGAGGAAATGGTGCGCGCGCAGCCCATGGACGCGGTGGTGCTGATGGGCGGCTGCGACAAGACCGTGCCGGCGCAATTGATGGGCGCGGTCTCGGCCGGCCGGCCGGCGGTGATGCTGGTGGCGGGCCCGATGATGACCGGACGCCATCATGGCGAGCGGCTGGGCGCCTGCACCGATTGCCGCCGCTTCTGGGCGCAATACCGCGCCGGCAAGGTCGACGATAAAGAAATTTCCGAAGTCGAAGGCAAGCTTGCCACCACCGCCGGCACCTGCGCGGTCATGGGCACGGCCTCGACCATGGCGTGCCTTGCCGAAGCGCTCGGCATGATCCTGCCGGGCACGGCCGCTATTCCCGCCGTGCATGCCGATCGTCTGCGCGCGGCGGAAGCGACCGGCGCGCTCGCGGTCAAGCTGATCGGCTCGCAGCTCACGCCCGACAAAATCGTCAACCAAAAGTCGGTGGAGAACGCGCTGCGCGTGCTGCTCGCCATCGGCGGCTCGACCAATGCCATCATCCATCTGACGGCGATCGCCGGGCGCGCCGGCGTGCCGGTGTCGCTGCAACGGCTCAATGAACTGTCCGATACCACGCCGGTGCTGGTGAATCTCAAGCCGGTCGGCAATGGCTACATGGAGGACTTCTTCGCGGGCGGCGGCATGGGCGCGCTGATGCGCGAGTTGAAAGATCTGCTGCATCTCGATTGCATGACGGTGACCGGCGAGACCTTGGGCGAACGTCTCAAGTATGACGGCGAATCTTGGATCGACCGCAGCATCATCGCCGAACGCAATAAGCCGCTGGAGCCGCATGGTGGGCTGGTCGCGCTGTTCGGCAATCTGGCGCCGCAGGGCGCGATCCTCAAACGCTCGGCGGCGGATTCAAATCTGTTCGAGATCGAGGGCAGGGCGGTGGTGTTTTCCTCGCTCGCCGATCTCGCCGCGCGCATCGACGATCCCAAACTCGACGTCGAGGCGAACGATATTCTGGTGCTGCAAAATGCCGGCCCGCATTCGGCCTCCGCCATGCCGGAGGCCGGCTATCTGCCGATCCCGAAGAAGCTCGCGATGAAGGGCGTCAAGGACATGGTGCGGGTGTCGGATGCGCGCATGAGCGGCACGGCGTTCGGCACCATCGTGCTGCACGTGACGCCGGACGCCGCCTCCGGCGGCCCGCTCGCCCTGGTGAAGAACGGCGACCGCATCAAGCTCTCGGTCAAGAATCGCCGCATCGACCTCGCTGGTCGACGAGGCGGAGCTCAAGCGGCGCGCAGCGCCGCGGCCAAGCCCGCGGCCGAAAAACCCCAGCGCGGCTACGCCAAGCTCTACGCCCAGGAAATCCTCGGCGCCGATCAGGGCTGCGATTTCGCCTTTCTCAAGCCGCGCTGACGGCGCGCCGCGATTACCGCCAATTGTCGCAACTCGCGTTCATGTCTCCGTAGCGCTAATTGCGGTTAACGATGTTTTCGCCTGAACATTAACGCGGCGCCAGTAGCGCTGCCCATAAATTGCACAAAATCACCGGTTCCCGGGCACGCCCGTTGCGCGTGTCGAGTCTGCACAATGCTCGAGGCGTTGAAATTCCTGGTCGTGCGGCGCGATTGGCAGATCGTCACTCTCGCCGGGATGCTCGGCTTTGCCATCGCGTTCGCCGTGATGGAAGCCGCCGTTGCGTATTCGATGTCGCTGCATGCGCTGTCGATCGCGCTGGTCGTTGTCGCCGGCTTGATGTTGAACATGGGCGTCGGAATCGGGTTGTCGGCCTGGCACACCCGGCAAAATCTCAGCGAACAAAAAGCCCGGCTCGACGCCGCGCTCAACAACATGATTCAAGGTCTGTGCATGTTCGATGCGCAGAACCGGCTGCTGGTCTGGAACGAACGCTACCGGGCCATGTACAACATCGATCCGAAGCGCATCTGGGACGGCTGCACCATCCGCGACCTGCTCGACGCGCGCATTGCCGCCGGCACGTTTCCGCTCGATCCGGAGCGCTACGACGGCGAGTTGCGCGTGGCGCTCAAGCAAGGCAAGACCTTCACGCTCAACATCGAACTGGCGGACGGCCGCACCATCGCCGTGGTCAACCAGCCGATCGGGAGCGGCGGCTGGGTGGCGACGCACGAGGACATCACCGAACGCAAGCGCGCCGAACGCGAACTCGAGCATACCCGCTCGTTCCTCGACACGATCATCGAGAACGTGCCGTCGCCGATCATCGTGAAGGAATCGCCGAGCTTGCGCTATTTGCTGATCAACCGCGCCGCCGAGAAATTCCTCGGCGTCGATCGCAACCAGCTTGCTCGGCAAGACCTCGCGCGAAGTCATGCCGGCGGGCACCGCCGAGATGATCGCAGGCCACGATCAGAAGCTGATCGAATTCGAGCAAGCCGATATTCCTCGACGAGCACGCCATCGTCACGCCCGGCAACGGCACCCGCATCGTGACGGCGACGCGTCTGCCGGTCATGGGCGCCGACGGCAAGCCGCAATATCTCATCACCGTCATCCGCGACCTCACCGAGCGCAAACGCGACGAGCAGCGCATCGCGCACATGGCGCACCACGATTCGCTGACCGATCTGCCGAATCGCGCGGCGTTCAACGAATGCATCGCCGCCACGCTCGAACTGGCGGCGACTTCGGGCGAAAGCTTCGCGCTGCTCTGCCTCGACCTCGACCGCTTCAAGACGGTCAACGACGTGTTCGGCCATTCGGTCGGCGACACGCTGCTGCGCGAAGCTGGCGAGCCGGCTGGAGCAGGCCTGCCAAGGCGCTTTCCTCGCCCGCGTCGGCGGCGACGAATTCGCCGTCATCACGCCGACCGGGCCGCAGCCCGCCACCGCCGAGGCGCTGGCGGAGAAGCTCAACGCGGCGCTCGACACCGATATCGATATCGACGGCACGCCGTTGCGCGTCGGGCTGACCATCGGCGTCGCCATCTTCCCGCAAGACGGCGCCGACGCCGACGCGCCTGATCGCCAACGCCGACGCCGCGCTGTTCCGCGCAAAATCGGAAATGCGCGGATCGATCCGTTTCTTCGAACTGTCGATGGACCGGCAGCTGCGTGAAAAGCGCGCGCTGCAGCAGGACTTGCGCATCGCCATCGCGCGCGAGCGAATTCGCGCTGCACTATCAGCCGCAGGCGCATATCGACGGCGAGATCACCGGCTTCGAGGCGCTGGTGCGCTGGCATCATCCGCGCCAGGGCGTGGTCGCGCCCGGCACCTTCATCCCGCTGGCCGAGGAGAGCGGCATCATCATCGAGCTCGGCGAATGGATTTTGCGCACCGCCTGCCGCGAGGCGGCGTCCTGGCCGCGGCCGCTGGGCATCGCCATCAACCTGTCGCCGGTGCAATTCCAGCACGGCGACCTGCCGAAGCTGGTGCATCAGATTTTGCTGGAAACCGGCCTGGCGCCGGCGCGGCTGGAACTTGAAATCACCGAAGGCGTGCTGATCGGCGATTTCAACCGCGGCGGTCGCGATCCTGCGCCGGCTGAAAAATCTCGGCGTGCGCATCGCCATGGACGATTTCGGCACCGGCTATTCGTCGCTGTCCTATTTGCAGTCGTTCCCGTTCGACAAGATCAAGATCGACCAGTCCTTCATCGCCAATCTCGGCCACAGCCAGCAGGCGGCCACGATCGTGCGCGCGGTGATCGCGCTCGGCCGCGGGCTCGATCTGCCGGTGGTGGCGGAAGGCGTGGAAACCGAAGAGCAGCTCAAGTTCCTCACCGGCGAATCCTGCAACGAGATCCAGGGCTATTTGATCGGCCGGCCGAAGCCGATCGCGGATTACGCCGAGCTGGTCGGGCGCAAGCCGGTGCCGGGCAAGCCGAAAAAGCAGACGCTCGCAGCCACCGGTTGAACCATTGCCGCATCCGGCGAAGATGCCGTGCGACGGCTTAGCCGAAACTGTGATTGAGCCGATTGACAGTGCTTGGCGAGCTTGTTGGGGTGACCTGCATTCGATCATGTCGCTTGGATGTTGTGACCGTTTGGAGGTTGGGGCGATGCGTTCGAAAATTACAGGCCTGTGTGCCTTGGCGTTGAGCCTGGGTGCCATGCACACCGCTTCGGCGGCCGACATGCCGGCGAAGGCGCCGGTCTACAAAGCGCCGATGATGGCGCCGGCCTACAACTGGAGCGGCTGGTACGCTGGCGTCAACGCCGGTTTTGGTTGGCAGACCAATGATGCTGTCGCCTTCTCGCCGGCGAACGCGGCGACAGTCGTCTATTTCACGGGCGGTGCCGTGCCCGGCTCAGTAAGCACCGGCAATTCGGGCGGCGGACTCTTCGGCGGCCAAATCGGTTACAATTGGCAATGGACGCCGAATTGGGTCGCAGGCATCGAGGCGGATCTTGACTGGGCCGGCCTGAAAGGTTCGGGCGCAGTCAATACCGCTGCCGGTGGCTTTTCCGCATTTACCACGACGGCTGAAAGGAAACTCACAGCCTTCGGCAGTCTGCGCGCGCGCTTCGGCTATGCGTTCGACAGCACATTGCTCTATGCCACAGGCGGCCTCGCCTTTGCCGACACCACACTCAACACCTCGGTCAATACTCCCGTCACCGGCTGCGGGCCGGCCGGCGTGTGTGCCACAGCTTCGTCCTCGCAATGGCGGGTTGGTTGGACCGCGGGCGGCGGCGTCGAATGGGCTTTCATGCAGGCCTGGCGCCTCAAGGCCGAGTATCTTTACTACGATCTTGGCTCGCGTTCCCAAAACCAGTTCGATCCATTGGATATTCCCCCAGCCCCGGTGTTTACGTCGTCTGCTAAGTTCAGCGGCAGCATCGTGCGGGCTGGCCTGAACTATAAATTCAACTGAGACATCGCACCTCGGAGATAACGAAGAGGCCGCCAGCTGTGGCGGCCTCTTCATTTAGCAATAGTCACGTCAGGTCCGCTTTGGCACTTGACGGACAATGCCGCCGGGCCCGCGAATGTTCGCTTTGCGGGTGAAGCAGGCATCGCGAATGGGAAACGTGAACCGTGGTGCTGCCGCACAGGATTGAACTGTGGACCTCCCCCTTACCAAGGGGGTGCTCTACCACTGAGCTACGGCAGCGAAAAAGTGTGAGCCGCGACGAGGCGGCGCGAACGCGGCGGAAACTGCCATAACGGGCACCACGGACGCAAGGTAAAGGGCGCAAGGCAAAGGCCCGGCTTGCGGCGTCGCGGGACGGGCGGATATTAACGCCATGGCCCGCAAGCCCGGCGACGACAAACATCCCAAGAAGCCTGCCGACGCGCGCGCCGCGCGGCTCGCCGCCGCGCTGCGGGAAAACCTGCGCCGGCGCAAGGCGCAGGAACGCCAGCGCAGCGCGCCAAACCCTGAGAAAGGCCGCTGAACTGGCGGGTCCGACTTTCGCCGCATTTGAACGGCGAGGGTGCTATATTAGAGCGGCTTCAGGAACGGTTGCCGGAAAGCGGGCGGGGCGGGAATGGATCGAATACGCATTGTCGGCGGCAAGCCGCTCAACGGCACGATCCCGATTTCGGGCGCCAAGAACGCCACGCTGCCGCTGATGATCGCCAGCCTGCTGACCGAGGACACGCTGATCCTCGAGAACGTGCCGCGGCTCGCCGACGTCATTCTGCTTCAACGCATCCTGGGCAATCACGGCGTCGACGTCATGATCGCCGGCAAGCGGCCGGGCGACGATCCCAATGCCGGCCGCACCATTCACATTTCGGCCAAGCATATCGTCGACACCACCGCGCCCTACGACCTGGTGTCCAAGATGCGCGCCAGTTTCTGGGTGGTGGCGCCGCTCTGGCGCGCATGGGCGAGGCCAAGGTGTCGATGCCCGGCGGCTGCGCCATCGGCACGCGGCCGGTCGATTTTTTGATCATGGCGCTGGAGAAATTGGGCGCCGAGATCGAGATCGAGGGCGGCTATGTGATGGCGCGTGCCAAGAAGGGCCTGCGCGGCGGCGAAATCGATTTCCCGAAAGTCACCGTCGGCGGCACGCATACCGCGATGATGGCGGCCGCGCTGGCGCACGGCACCACCGTGATCGAGAACGCGGCGCGCGAGCCGGAGATCGGCGACGTCGCCGACTGCCTCAACAAGATGGGCGCCAGGATTTCCGGCGCCGGTACGCCACGCATCGTGATCGAGGGCGTCGCCAAGCTCAACGGCGCGCGTCACGCGGTGCTGCCCGACCGCATCGAGACCGGCACCTACGCCATGGCGGTCGCTATGACCGGCGGCGACGTGCTGCTGCAAAACGCGCGGCCCGAATTGTTGCAATCGGCGCTCGACGTGCTGGCGCAAACCGGGGTGACGATCACGCCGACCAATGAAGGCATCCGCGTTGCCCGCAACGGCGCGGGGCTGGCGCCGGTCGAGGTGACGACCGCGCCGTTCCCCGGTTTTCCCACCGATTTGCAGGCGCAGTTGATGGCGCTGATGACGCGCGCCGGCGGCACCTCGCGCATCACCGAGACCATTTTCGAAAACCGCTTCATGCACGTGCAGGAACTGGTGCGGCTCGGCGCGCATATTCATCTCGCCGGCGAAAGCGCCACCATCGAGGGCGTCAAGCACCTCACCGGCGCGCCGGTGATGGCCACGGATTTGCGCGCCTCGGTGTCGCTGGTGATCGCGGGGCTCGCGGCGCAAGGCGAGACCATGGTCAACCGCGTCTATCATCTCGACCGCGGCTTCGAGCGGGTCGAGGACAAGCTCGCCCGCTGCGGCGCGGCGATCGAGCGGATCAGCGCGTAAAGTTTTCGGAGCCGCGATAGCAGGATATTGATGCGCAAGAACTGGCGACTGCCTCAGGCCCCTGAGACATTCGCCAGAAAACGGCAGGTACAATTGGATTTATTTTGAGAAATATAATCTTATTTGCCGCTATTAAAAGTTATGTCCAAGACTGCGCTATCAATATTTTTTGAAACCAAATGACCGCGTATTTTTCGTCGTCTTGTATTTCTGGCTTTCCAAAATTTGCGCCGTGGTCATCAATTTTGATGTCCTTATAGATAATTGGATGATTGAAAATGAGAATTAGAATCCAAGTATTTTGGGAGATATATTCGGGATTAAGCGACTGACCGAATAATGGTGCGTTCTGATTTGGTAAGTAGTTTGGATTTTTCAAACATTCTGTTGGTATCAACCACGTCCAACTTAGATTTTTAATTCAACCTCTTCTGGTTTGCCGACATGCTTAAATAATATTCGCAACTTGGTTGGCATTTCATCTACGCAAACAGCGCCTTGGCGTCCCGCGCGCCCTCGGTACTTTTCGAGGACGGCGGTCTGGACGACGGCCTACCCGGGGCCGGTAAAGAATACGGGCGATGACGCGCGCCTGCTTCTTATCCCTCCCCTGAAAGGGGAGGGTGGCTCGCGTCAGCGAGCCGGGTGGGGTTATCTTGCAAGCGCCCCCACCCGCCGCCTTCGGCGGCTGCCCTCCCCGCAAGCGGGGGAGGAATTAGAAAGAGCCACGCGAATCCCACAATGACTGACAGAGAAACCGCATGCCCACCATCAAAGTCCTGAGCGCCGGCGCCGTGAAATCCATGGTCGAGGCGCTCGGCCCGGAGTTCGAGCGCGCCAGCGGCAACAAGCTTGACGTCGCTTTCGCCACGGCGTTTGCGCAGCGCGAGCGGATCATCAACGGCGAGACCGCCGACGTGGTGATCCTCTCGGAATCGATCATCGCCGAACTCGAGAAGCTCGGGCTCGTCGTCGCCGGCAGCGCCAGGAATCTCGGACGCACCGTCACCGGCGTGATCGTGCCGGAGGGCTCAGCTGAGCCCGATATCTCGACGGTCGAGGCCTTCAGGCAGGCGCTGCTTAACGCCAAGTCCGTGGCCTATACCGATCCGAAGGCGGGCGGTTCCGGCGGCATCATGTTCGCGGGTCTCTTGCAGAAGCTCGGCATCGCCGACGCGGTCAACGCCAAGGCCGTGCTGTGCAAAGGCGGGCTCGATGTCTCGATGAAGATCGCCGACAAGCGCGCCGAGATCGGCACCACCTTCATCAGCGAAGCGCTGCCGGTGAAGGGGCTCAAGATTGTCGGCCCGCTGCCGGCCGAGCTTTACAACGCCAACACCTACACGGCGGCGATCCACAAGGCGGCGAAGTCGCCCGATGGCGCCGCGGCCTTCCTCAAAGCGCTCACTGGTCCTGACACGCGTCCGCGCTGGACCGCGGCCGGTCTGGAGCCGGCGTTTTAGCCAGCGCATGATCCCGAAAAGTGGACACCGGTTTTCGGATAAGATCATGCGCCAATAAAAGGACCATCTTGCGCCGCTCGGATGCCTTACCTAATTACGCTGGCACCGGGAGCCCGCCGTCCATGAGCCAACTGAAACTCGTCGTGCTCGATGAGGAAGACCTTGAGGTCGTCTCCGCCCATCTGCAGGACGCGGTGGCCAAGGTCTCCGATGTGCTGTGGCGCCGCCAGGAAAAGCGCCTGGTGTTGGGGCTCAACCGCTTCGACTGGGAAAGCGCCCAGTCGGCCCAGCCGGAATACCGGCGGCGGCGCGCGGCGCTTCGGTTTGAGCGGGTGATGTCGATCATGCGCCGGGACGTCAATCCGGCCAGCCAGGATACCGTGCTCAATATGCTGGCGGTCGAGTTTTCCGAGACCGATGCGCCGTCCGGCACGGTGACCATCACCTTTTCCGGCGGGGCGGCGCTGCGGCTTGAGGTCGAGTGCCTGGAGGCCGAATTGGCCGATCTCGGCCCGTCCTGGACCACCGCAGCCTGCCCGGTCCATGCGCTCGGCGAGGGTAACCGGTAAGGCCGGCAACTCCCTCCCATTCGGCCGCAGCGCACAATAAAACCCGTTCAAAATCGCGGTAATCCTGCGCGGCGAGCCCGGCATGGCTTGATATTTTGCGGTTCCAATGGCGTAGTGTCGCGGTTTGCTCCAACAGGGATGAACCTATGCGCAAAATTATCGTGCTCGCGGGGCTGCTCGGCGCCGCCGCGTTATTTACCGGCAGCCCGGCCCAAGCCTGGGTCGGCTGTGAATGCGTCAAGATCGGCGGGCCGTCGATGTGCGTGCCCGGCCCGCTGGAATGCGGGGCAATGGGGGGCATCTGCCTCGCCCCCTGCGACTACAAGGCCGGGATGAAGATGCATCATCACAGGCACCACATGCACCACATGATAAAAGAAGAAGAAAATGTAAGCAGGCGGCATTCTCTTGCGCCAAGGCCCCGCCTCGCAGCGGGGCCTTTTGTTTGCGGGCATCCGCGGCTTGACGCGCCCCCGTGCATCACCCATTGACCTGTCATCAGCCGGCGAAAAAAACCATGCCGCTTCGATTGGATAGTCAAAGTCCCGATTTTGCCGCGCGGTTTCGCGCCTTCCTGGGCGTGAAGCGCGAGGCGGCGCAGGACGTCGAACAGCGCGTGCGCCATATCATCGACGAGGTGAAAGCCTACGGCGACCGCGCGCTGTTGCAATTGACGCTGGAGTTCGACCGGCTCGATCTCGCCAGTGTCAGCATGCGCGTCGACGCAAGCCGAGATCGACGCGGCGGAGAAGTCCTGCGCGCCGCAAGCGCTCGCCGCGCTCAAGCTCGCGCGCGACCGCATCGAGGCCTATCACTTGCGCCAGAAGCCGGCCGACGAACGCTTCACCGACGCGCTCGGCGTCGAGCTGGGCGCCAAGTGGACCGCGATCGAAGCGGTCGGCCTCTATGTGCCGGGCGGCACCGCGGCCTATCCATCCTCGGTGCTGATGAACGCGGTGCCGGCCAAGGTCGCCGGCTGCGCGCGTCTTGTCATGGTGGTGCCGGCGCCGGACGGCAAGCTCTCGCCGCTGGTCCTGGCGGCGGCCAAGCTCGCCGGCGTGCACGAGATCTATCGCATCGGCGGCGCGCAGGCGATTGCCGCGCTCGCCTACGGCACCGAGACGATCCAGCCCGTCGCCAAGATCGTCGGGCCGGGCAATGCCTATGTGGCGGCGGCCAAGCGGCTGGTGTTCGGCCAGGTCGGCATCGACATGATCGCGGGGCCGTCGGAAGTTCTGATCCTCGCCGACAAGACGGGAAACCCCGACTGGATCGCGGCCGATCTGCTGGCGCAGGCCGAGCACGACGCCAGCGCGCAATCGATCCTGATCACCGACGACGCCACGCTTGCCGCACAGGTCGAGAAGGCCGTGGATGCGCAGCTTAAGACTTTGCCGCGCGCCGCCATCGCCGGCGCGTCCTGGCGCGATTTCGGCGCGATCATCACCGTCGCGAAGCTGGCCGACGCCGTCGCGCTGGTCGATCAGCTCGCACCCGAGCATCTGGAGATCGCCGCTGAAAACGCCGAGGCGCTGGCCTCGAAGATCCGCAACGCCGGCGCCATCTTCATCGGCGCGCATACCCCGGAAGCGATCGGCGATTACGTCGCCGGCTCCAACCACGTGCTGCCGACGGCGCGCTCGGCGCGCTTCTCCTCGGGGCTCGGCGTGCTCGACTTCATGAAGCGCACCTCGCTGCTCAAATGCGGACCCGAGCAACTGCGGGCGCTTGGGCCTTCCGCCATCGCGCTCGGCGAGGCCGAAGGGCTTTCCGCGCACGCCCGCTCGGTCGCGATCCGCCTCAATCAAAATGAAAGTGAGCTTGCGGAAATGAAACCGGCGAAAACAACGCCCGCCGCGGGCAAGCAGCGCCTGGTTTCCGTCACCCTTGACGAGGAATCGATCGGCCGCTCCAACGAAGACGTCGAGCATGAGCGCGAAGTCGCGATCTACGATTTGCTCGAGCAGAACACCTTCGCGCCGCTCGGTCATGGCGGTGGTCCCTACGCGCTGCATCTGAGCGTCAACGGCAACCGGCTGGTATTCGACATCCGCCTTGCAAGACGGCACGCCGGTGATCGCGCATTTGTTCTCGCTCTCGCCGCTGCGCCGTATCGTCAAGGACTACTACATGATTTGCGACAGCTATTATGCGGCGATCCGCACTGCGACGCCCGACAAGATCGAGGCCATCGATATGGGCCGGCGCGCCATCCACAACGACGGCTCGCGCATTCTGATGGAGCGGCTCAAGGAGAAAGTGAAAGTCGATCTCGACACCGCCCGCCGGCTTTTCACGTTGATCTGCGTGTTGCACTGGAAGGGTTGACGCCGCAATGCCAGAGCGCCTCTTGCGCCCACGGTCCGTGCTGTTTGCTTGCGGCATGAATGCGGTGCGCTCGCCGATGGCGGCAGGCCTTGCGCAGCAGTTGTTCGGTCAAACGATCACTGTCGGCTCCGCCGGCGCGCAGAAAGGCGAGCTCGATCCGTTCGCGGTCGCCGTGATGGAGGAGATCGGCATCGACATTGCGCGCCACAAGCCGATCACCTTCGAGGAGTTGGAAGACCTGGACGGGCTTAATTTCGATCTGATCGTGACGCTGTCGCCGCCGGCGCATCACAAGGCGATGGCGCTGAGCGGCGGCAATCCGGCGCAAGTCGAATACTGGCCGACGATCGATCCGACCGGCATCGAAGGCAACCGCGAGCAGCGGCTCGAGGCTTATCGCGGCGTGCGCGACGAGTTGATGGCGCGCATCCGCGCGCGTTTCGGAACGGCCGGCGGCGGCAATGAATGAGTTGTGAAAATAGTCCCGTTCCGCTAGTTTCCGCGCGCTTTCGCAATGAGAATTGACCCCTTTATCGGCGCCGTAATTCAACAATGATCGGCCGGCCCAAATTCGTACTCGCTTCCGGTTCGCCCCGCCGGCTAGCGCTGATCAATCAGGCGGGTATCGAGCCGGACGCGCTCAAGCCGGCGGATATCGACGAAAGCCCGCGCCGCGGCGAGATTCCGCGCGCTTATGCCAATCGGCTGGCCCGCACCAAGGCGGAAGTGGCGCTGGCCAACGTTCTGCTCGACGACGAACTGCGCGGCGCCTACATCCTGGCCGCCGACACCGTGGTGGCAGTCGGCCGGCGCATTCTGCCCAAGGCTGAATTGCTCGACGAAGCGGCGCAGTGTCTGCGCCTGCTGTCGGGCCGCAATCACCGCGTTTACACCTCGATCTGTCTGGTGACGCCGAAGGAAGCGTTCCGCCAGCGCCTGATCGAGACGCGGGTCCGTTTCAAGAGATTGTCGGACGAGGACATCGAGGCCTATCTCGCCTCCGGCCAGTGGCGCGGCAAGGCCGGCGGCTACGCGGCGCAGGGCATCGCCGGCAGCTTCATCATCAAGCTCGTCGGCTCCTACAGTAATGTGGTCGGCCTGCCGCTGTACGAGACCATGAGCCTGCTCGGCGGCGAAGGCTACCCGATCCGTTTCGGCTGGCTCAATGCGACGTGACGCCTCTTCGTTATGAATGAAATCGACCGCAAAACTTCCGCGAAGTGCCCAATCTGCGGCAAGGCGGCCGAGCAGGCGTTCAAGCCGTTCTGCTCCAAGCGCTGCGCCGACATCGATCTCAATCGCTGGCTATCCGGCGTCTACGCCGTGCCGGTGAAGGAAGACGAAGACGAGGATGGCGAACGTCCGGCGGAAGGCGAGGCGGGTGAGAAATCATGAACCCCGTCGACTGGCCCGACCGTCTGTTTGAAACGCTCAAGCGCGCCGGCATAGCCCAAGTCGGCTATGTGCCCGATGCCGGCCATTCCCGGCTGATCGAGCGTTGCCGCGCCGATCCGGACATTCGTGACGTGGTGCTCACCACCGAGGAGGAAGGCGTGGCGCTGGCCGCCGGCGCCTGGCTCGGCGGCGAGCGCGCGGCGCTGCTGATGCAATCGAGCGGGCTCGGCAATTGCATCAACATGCTGTCGCTGGCGCGCAGCTGCCGCTTTCCGCTGCTGATGGTGATTACGATGCGCGGCGAATGGGAGGAGTTCAATCCCTGGCAGGTGCCGATGGGCTCGATCGTCGATCCGGTGCTCAAGCTGTGCGAGGCGCAGGTCTATCGCGCGCAGACGCCGGATGAGGTCGCGGGCGCCGCCGAGCGCGCGGCGCAGCACGTGTTCGGCGACGAGCGCATCGCCGCAGTGATCCTGTCGCAGCAATTGATCGGCAAAAAAGTTTGGACAAAATGAAAGTGTGGACCAAATGAGTCAAGGCAGATTGGAGCGCCGCGCCGCCATGGCCGCGCTGCTCGCCGATCGCGGCGACGATCTTCTGGTCGTGCCGGGTCTTGGCTCGACCACCTGGGATGCGGCCGCCGCCGGTCCCAACGACCGCGACTTCTATCTCTGGGGCGCCATGGGCGGCGCCGCGATGATCGGGCTGGGTCTCGCGCTGGCGCAGCCCAAGAAGCGCGTCGCGGTTATTACCGGGGATGGCGAGATGCTGATGGGCATGGGCTCGCTCGCCACCATCGGCATCCAACGGCCGGCCAATCTCGCTGTGATCGTGTTCGACAACGGCGTCTACGGCGAAACCGGCATGCAGCCGAGCCACACCCAGAGTGGCGTCGATCTGCTCAGTGTCGCTAAGGCTTGCGGCATCGGCGCTTGCCTCGACGTGCGCGACGAGGCTGCCTTGGCCGATCTCGCCGCGCGGCTGAAAGCCTTGCGCGAGACCCTGTTCGCGCGCGTGCTGATCGCGGCGGACGATGCGCCGCGCGTCCTGCCGGAGCGCGATGGCGCCGTGCTGAAGCAGCGATTCCGCGCCGCCATCGGGATTAATCCCTAGAACAGAGGGCCGTTCTGGACAGTGCGGGGAGGGGCCTCTATAACGCGCGGCGCTGTGCTTGCCCGCTCGCTTGAGCGGCATTGGCGCCCAGGTAGCTCAGTTGGTAGAGCATGCGATTGAAAATCGCAGTGTCGGTGGTTCGATTCCGCCCCTGGGCACCACGTCACGTTCGCAGATGTTCGCGAACGTTCGAAACCTCCTCAAAAACAATATGATATCTCTAGATTTGCTCGCGACAGTCCGGCCATAATCGCGGGCAGCCAGACAATTTGTTGGTCTTTCTGTTGGTATCGGCTCGCACATTCAGCCGATACCAACATATGAGAAAAATAAATGCCGCTCACCGATGCAGCCATTCGCAACGCGAAGCCGGGTAAGAAGCTCATAAAGCTTTCGGATGGCGGCGGATTGCATCTGCTGATTCAGCCGCACGGCGCAAAGCTGTGGCGGATGGGCTATCGGATCGGTCGCAAGCAAAAAACTTTGGCCTTCGGCATCTATCCAACGGTCACTCTTGCGCAGGCCCGTGCCCAGCGCGACGCCGCAAAAAAGATTCTTGAAAACGGCGGCGACCCGTCGGTACAGCGCAAGATTGATAAGCATGCGAGGGGAAACAGCTTTCGGGTAGTCGCCGAGGAACTGGTCGACAAAATGAGGCGCGAAGGGCGCGCTCTGGCGACGCTCACAAAGACGGAGTGGCTGTTGGAGTTTGCTTATGACGTCATCGGTGATCGTCCGGTTGCCAAGATTACTGCGCCCGAGCTCCTGGCTGTGCTGCGAAAAATCGAAGCCCGCGGCACCTATGAGACGGCGCGGCGCCTGCGCAGCACCTGCGGCATGGTGTTCCGCTACGCGATTGCCACCGGTCGGGCCGAACGCGATCCATCCGTCGATTTACGTGGCGCGCTAACTACGCCAACGGTGAAGCACCGGGCGACCATCGTTGAGCCTACCGCCATTGGCGCGCTGCTGCGGGCCATCGACGGCTTTGACGGCCAGCCCACTACGAAAGCGGCGCTGCGCCTTGCGGCGCTCGTTTTTGCCAGGCCAGGCGAAATCCGCCACGCCGAGTGGAAGGAGTTTGATTTCGATAAAGCAGAATGGATTATCGCTGCCGAGAAGATGAAAATGCGTCGTCCGCACCGTGTACCGCTCTCGCGGCAAACGCTCGCCATTCTCAAAGACCTGAAGGTAATCACAGGCGAGCTTCGTTGGTTGTTCCCGTCGGTCCGTACTGTCATGCGGCCGATTAGCGAAAATACCCTCAACGCGGCCCTGCGTCGGATGGGTTATGGCTCTGACGCAATGAGCGCGCATGGCTTCCGCGCGATGGCGGCTACTCGGCTGAATGAAATGGGTCGATGGAACGCGGACGCAATCGAACGTCAGCTTGCGCATGAGGAGCCGAACGCTGTCCGGCATGCCTATACTCACGGCGCGGAATATTGGTCCGAGCGCGTCACGATGATGCAGGCTTGGGCCGATTATCTTGATGAATTGCGCAACGCGGGAAAAGTAATACCGTTGCGACGCGAGATGGCTTCTAATTAGGCTTTCATCAATCCCCGACAAACCGGAGAATCAAAATGCCTACTAAGCTCAATCTAGAACTGATTGGCGTCTGGTTTTGTGTGGGCTTTTTCACCGGCGCGGGCTGGGCGGTCGCCACGTGGCTCGTTGGGCGCATCTTTTCCGCGATTTGAGTTCGAGCTTTACAACCGATCCGTACTGCCCAGTCCATCGTTTTGAAGTGCTTTTGGGAGTTGAGGTGGGCTGACGTAACTGACTAGAGCACCAGACTAGGCAGCTATTCGCTCGGAGTTGGCATTGATGGCGGTATTGCGAAGCGCGCGAATGATTTTATGACAAAGGGCGGTCGCTGAATTCGAACGTCAGAATTTGGCTCGACGTGAATTACAACAAGACAACGTTGAATTTTGGCGCAGGCGATATCGTCATTGCGTACCATCACGGTCCAAGCAATCAAATGATGGGCGCATCACTGGTCATAGAGCCATCGCCGCCAGCCCCAACCCGTAAGTGCAAGAACTATTAGCGGGACAAAAACCTGGAGCCAGCCCCAGAGCATAGGTGGCTGAATGATCCAGGGGAGATGCGCCTGTGTTTTGGCGGGTAGTCCCATACAGTACTCGGGAGCGAAGGCGTGGAGCCTCAAATCTGTTAGATAGCGCCAACGGTCAAACGTGAGACACTCGCCCTTCGGAGCGAGCAACAAGAAGAATTGAAATGCAAGAAAAGCCGCAGTTATGAAGGCAAGTAGAAACACGAGACCGGCGAGCGTCCAATCCAAGCTTCTCCAGTGCACGCGAGACACGTTGTGATCGCCGACGCCATAGGCAGCCCAAAACACCCCGGCTAATAGAACGAGCGGGCCAAAGATCAACACGTATCCCGCATTTAGCGCCAAATCGACGTGAAACACAGGTATTGTATACTTGTCGAGGATTGTCGGGGCGCGGGCGATCAAACACCCGAGGAACCCGCATCCCCCGACAATGGCGAATTTCCGCAAAACCGGGTCCGAAGAAATCGGTGGGCGCTTCTTCCGCCTAGATACCGGTCGCGATCTGCTATGGGCCATACGCGCCGCCATGTTGTCAGAACTCGGTACGGAGTTGGCCAATCTACTTGCGTCGTTGTGGGGCTTTCCGCCACTACGATCTGATCCCGCTAAACAAAGCACGCCGTATATTCCGAGCAGTCCGTGATCTCATTCGAGTATATTACTGACTCGGTCGCGGTTGGCCGGAATTCTGAATGATAACTAAGTTGTTGAGCTGTCGCGCCTGCTCTGCAGGCAGTACCGAAGGCGATCCCATCGAGATGTTTAGTGTGTGGGTCGTTGTGTAGGAACCAGAAGCAAAGGTTCCCGCGTTCCCCGGACCCTTGAAGTGCACCAAGGTCCAACTCGGGGTAACATTTCCGCTCAACGCAACGACAAACTGAATGCTATGCGAAAGCGAATTTATCGGCGGATCGTGTGGCAATGCTTCGATGATGCTATCAACTTTTGTTTTCGCGGTGTCGGCACGGGCAGCCGTTGTTCTCGTGTCAGCAATTGTCTGGTCCACTTGCGCCTTTAAGCTAGGGCATAGTTTTGTGATACGGGCGGCCTCTTTCTCGGCCTTACTGAGTTCAGTAGCTGCTGCTTGTTGCGCCCCGTAGACGCTTGCTGCGTCATTGTACGTTGCTTGGATATCGTCTCTGGCTCCATTGCGCTTGGCATTGGCGAGCGCGCTTTCCGCGATTGTAGCGTAATGATCTAAAGCGACTTTGCTTTGGTTAGATATCCACGTCGGTCGGTGTGTCCAGCTGCAATTGCGGAAGCTCCGCGACGCTGACGGGTTTTCCAGCTTCTTTCTTCGCCCAATAGCCGCGAGGCGGATAGGGCACATCCAATCGCTGGCAGATTTTCGCGAGGCCGTTGCCGCTGATCCCAAGTTCAAGGCCAAGGCGGGTCATCGGCGTCTGCCAGACCCGGGCATAGAGCTCAGTTCGCGAGATGCGTTTCGGACGTTGTTCCTCCATGTTCTTCACTCCCTTTTTCAGACCCTCAATCTGTTTCGCTGCCGCGATCTTTCCGACGCTCTGCACATACGACCACGCCTTGCATGTTGCCCGGCCTGCGCCGCGTGGCCATATTGGGAAATGCCGATAGTCCAACAACATGATGAAGCGAAGCGAAATCCAACAAGCTCGCGATCGTTCAATCTTGAGATTGTCATTCCGGACATCAAGACTGCTCAAGAGATTGCACCCACTATTCGAATACTGACTAGCCGACTCGCGCTACACTCGTTGTAATGTCTGCTGATACGACTGCGATAAACATCCAATCGGAAGAAGTTGTTCGGCAAGCCGAGGCCGCGCTGCTGGGATATTCCTATCAACTCTATCAGACCGTCCTTGCCTGGCTTTCGTTGGGATCGAATGAAGTCCTGCACATCGAGTTCGCAAAAGACTTCGCCGTCTCCGACGACGGCTCGCTCAAGATGACGCAGGTCAAGAATACCAAGGCGGCTTTGACCATGCGTTCCAAAGCCGTTGCCGCGCTTATCGGGCTGTCTGGGCTTTTCAGGAGGCCAATTCCGGGCGCGATATAGTCGCCGCCTTGGTGACAACTGGGAAGATCGGAAAAGGAAAGGGGTGCTGGCTTTCCTGGAAAACTTTCCGGATTGTCCTATTGGCGCGTTGCTGCGCGCGAACGCTCCGACGTCGAACCGATTTGCCGGTGTGAATTAAACCAGTGTCAATTGAGATGCAGCCACCGCCGGATGGCCGTGATGTTACTGCCCTCCATCAAGTCTAAAAGCTGGTCGCCGCAATCGAACTGAGGTCGCATAGCGGAAGGCTTTATTCCATGTTTGATACTATCGTGCGCTACATGAAGTCTTTCTAAAAGATTGCTATGCAAGTAGATGCATCACAGAGACTCTACCATTCGTCGCCCCAACGGGATGACTCAATCTGAGGAATCGGAATGCCTATTGATAGTGAAAGCCAAATTCTGGTCGTGGACGATAGCGGCGCAGTAAGAATCATTGTCCGAAAAATTCTGACACAACTTGGCTATAGCCACGTGGATGAAGCGTCGGATGGCACGGCCGCACTCGCAAAAATGGATGAAAACCCGTCCTACAGTTTGGTGATTTCAGATTGGAACATGGAGCCAATGAACGGTAAGGCCCTACTCGATCAGGCGCGAAACAAAAAGCAGTTTGAAAAACTTCCTTTCATCATGATGACAACAGACTCCGAGCAGTACAAAATTATAGAAGCCAAGTACGCCAGAATCAGTTTCATCAACAAGCCATTTAGTGCAGAGGACCTTCAATCCAAGATTTCGAGGATCAATATCAAGTAGACGATTCGCGACGACAAGCATTTTGTAATGAGTTGCGAACGTCGAAGAGAATGCCCCCTTTGTGAAATGGTGGGGCCGCGCTGCAATGGTCATAGGCGAAGACGCATTACTCGATTGGCCCGTTTTCCGTCGATTTAGAACCTAGAAAGGTGGGGCTGAGCGCGGGCGCGAGGGTGAGGCTAATACGAACTCTTAGGCCCAGCGCGCGATTAGCTTGCGGTACAGGTGCCATGTTGCGTGGCCGAGCACCGGCACTACGATCGCAAGCCCGACGAACAACGGGACGGAGCCGATCAGGAGCAGCGCCGCGACGATCAGGCCCCACAGCGTCATCGCGGCCACGTTGCGGACGACCGCGCGCACCGACGTGGCGAGCGCTGCGATCACGCCAACGTCACGGTCGAGCAGCAGCGGGAACGAGACGACGCCGACCACCATCGCTACGATGGCGAAAGCCAATCCGATGAGATTGCCGGCGATTATTAGCGTGTGGCCGTTCGGGGTCGTCAGTACGTCATACACGAATTGCGACATCGACACCGGCGGCAGATAGCCGAACAATGACTTATAGAGAGCCTGCGCGACGAACAGCCAGGTTAGAAACAGCACGGCGAGCCCGGCGCTGATTGTGGCGATAGCAGGGAACGACGGCGAGCGGACGACGTCCAGCACATGCGTCAGGTCCGGTTCGTTTCCTTTTTCGCGCTGGCGACTGAGTTCGTAAAGTCCGATGGCAGCGATCGGTCCGATGAGAGCGAAACCGGCGGCGAGGGGAAATAGCATCGGAAACAGATTATATCCGAACGACAAACCGGCTAGAACGATGCCGGCGATCGGATAGATCAGGCCGAGAAAAAGCAGATGCGTCGGCATCGCTATAAAATCGTTGTAGCCACGCGCAAGTGAATCCCACAGATCTGTGGCCGTGATCGTACGCACGGTTGGATGTGGCACGCGCTCGCCCGCGCCGGTGTAAATATGAATATGGGCCATGTGAATCCCTCTTTGAGCATGGGATTTGATCAACGGGCATGAGCGCCGATGCAGGCACAGAGGCCTGTTAAGCTATGGGTAAGACAACACCATAAGCGCGATTTGGTTTCACGGTCCGGGTAGGACAGCGATGATGACGCATCGGACAGGCGCAACAGGTAATTCGCGGCTCATGACGGCGTTGTGGCATCCGCCCTCATTCGATTATATCGGCGACCGAATTGTCCTTGGGATCCACGATCACGATTTTTCCGTTCTCAATGTAAAAAACATGCGACTTCAGAGACGAAATCTTTTCCGAAAGTTCGGACGGAAAAGTCCTTAGTTTTGCCGTCGCCGGCACGTGCTCTCCAATTTTGATCGCCGCCGGCCCTGACGAAGGCGTTGCAGTGGCGTCCTTCAGAACAGTTTCTTTTATGACGTGATACTGCTCGACCGTAAGATTTATCGTTCGGGTGGAAATCGGCGGATTTGTCTGGGCGGAGGCGCTTATGACGGCGGCGCAGAAAGCGACAACCGAAATCGCAATCCTATGCATTTTCAACTCCTTCAGATTACCGGCTCAACCGTTTGGAACGAAACATGTTCCGGCTCCGCTTGCACAAAGGCGCTGATCAGTTTCCCGCAATCGTCCTGGACTGCGGACGTGTACGTTACGCCGCGACCGCAGCGCGCGCCGAACACGCGCAGAAATTCATTCTTCAGATCGGATCCCTTCAACGAGGGATCAATTCTTGATCGTGGCGTCCTGCGCTGTGTACACGATCGTCAGCATTCTCTGGAAAAGAATAGAACGTGATTTTTCGGGCAAATTGTTGAATTCGGTCGCCACAAAAGGTTCTGCCAATTCCACCCCATTGGCCTTCCAGAGGCACCAACAACATTCCATAAACTTGCTCTCGGCTGATTCGCCGCCGGCGGCGAGAAGGGGCGCAAGGTCTTTCAACGACAGTCCCAGTGACCGTCCAAGCTCTGCGTCGACTGCACGATTAGCGAGCATAATCGGCTCCTCAATTATTGACCGGAATCGGTATTTTCCTGCCGAAGCATTCGCTGCATCACTCACTGAAAGGTGGTCCCTTTTGATTCAACGGGTGGCCTCTTTTGAAAGTTCCCGGAACGGAGACATTGCAGGTTGCGTTAAACCATGGGTCGCTTTGTGGGTGTTCTCACCCCCACCCACCCCGAATGACCTTCCCAGCGGCCCGTCGGGCCGTCTTGTCCCCTAGGCGGCCCGATTTTTTGGTACTGGCCTGTTCCATTAGTGGCCTAATTTGATGATTTGACTGTCCTAAATTCAATTTACGAACTCCGAACGAAACCAAACCCGCTTACCCGCGTTATCTGGCATCAGCCACCCATGGAGGTCGGTAATGTGGATTACTGCTTTTGCCGTATCTATCGCGATGGCCATCGGTTTCACAGTGGCGGCCATTGTCATCGAGTCTCGGGAGGAGAGCGCCACGTTAGTGAGATAGTTGAGTTCGTAGCGTAAACAGCATTTAGAGGTCGCCTCAGTTGGCGGCCTCATTCATTTCAAACCAGACGTGCGATGTCGCCTATTGGCAGATTTTGTTGAAAAAGTCGGCAGTTGCGCGGGATGATATTCGCTGATTTAGTCTCTGCGAAAGGCCGGACTGAAGATCATGATGGGACATCGACAAGTCGAACAATCAGCGTTGTTCTATGAGTTCTCGCTCGAAGGGCACGTTCCGTCCGATCATCTGTTGCGTTCGATCGACAGGTTCGTCGAACTTGGCGAGTTGAGGCGGGAGTTGGCCGCCTTCTACAGCAGGATGGGGCGACCGTCAGTCGATCCCGAGCTGATGATCCGCATGCTGATCGTGGGCTACTGTCTCGGTATCCGCTCCGAGCGGCGCCTATGCGAGGAGGTCCACCTCAACCTGGCGTACCGCTGGTTCTGCCGGCTTGGGCTCGACGGCGGCGTGCCCGATCACTCCACGTTGTCAAAGAACCGGCACGGCCGCTTCCGGCAGAGCGACCTGCTACGGCGTCTCTTCGAGACGGTCCTGCGGCGCTGCATCAGCGAAGGGTTAGTCGGCTGTGAAGGCTTTGCGGTCGATGCCAGCCTGATCAAGGCGGATGCTAACCGGCAGAAGGGTATAGAAGGCGAGAAGGGTCTTGCGCCGGAAGCCGCAGGCCGTGCGGTCCAGGAGTATCTGGCTGTGCTCGATGACGCTGCATTCGGCGCTGCGAGCGAAGTTACACCCAAGTTCATCTCACCGGCCGATCCGGCGGCGCGCTGGACCGGAGCCCATGGCGGGCAGGCCTTCTTTGCCTATTCCACCAACTATCTGATCGATGTCGAGAACGCGATCATCGTCGATGTCGAAGCGACCACAGCGATCCGACAGGCCGAGGTCCTTGCCGCAAGGCGCATGATCGAACGTTCGATGGAACGCTTCGATCTGTATCCCACCAGGCTTCTCTAATCGGCCGGTCGGGGTCAAGCGCTTTCAGACTGTCCACCACGGTAGTGTCGACGTCGCTCGCGGGCTCGTGCTTCTCTTCGGAATCGGCTTCAAGGCCCTTCCATCATGGGATTCGAAGGCGAGGTGGAACAATCTATTGGGCGGCCTTGCCGTCAGACTGACAGCGGGTCCAGCGACCATTACGAACTCACCTCATCCATCGTCCCGCGAGGGACATCTTTCCACCACTGGGTGGAGCTCGAGTTTTCTCCTGTCGCTATTAATCCTGATTAGATCTCATGCCGCCGCGACCTCCCGGGTCCAGCGGAACTCGGTGCCATCAACCCATATGCGGTGCAGGATCACGGCGAGCCGGCGTGCCAGTGCTACGATTGCCTTCTTCATCCCGCGGCGCCTGGCGATCTGCATTGCCCAGGCCTTGAGCCAGGACCATTTCTTTGAATGCAGCAGCATGCTCTGAGCTGCTTCGTAGAGCATGACCCGCATCATCTCATCTCCGCAGCGTGATATTCTGCCGCTCCATTCCACCTCGCCCGATTGATACTTGGCACACGTCAGCCCAAACACAGCCCCGACAGCTTTGGATTTCCTAAAGCGGGCTGGCACGTCGACAGTGGCGCGATAAGTCAGCGACACTACGGGGCCGACACCAGGCACTGTCATCAGTCGCCGACACACCTCATCGTCCCGAACGATGGCCAGCAGGCGGCGGTGCTGGATGACAAACTGCTCGCGTAGAACTCGCCGGACAACAAGCAGCGGTTCAACCAACTCAGCCAAGTCGGGTAAGTTCTCAACAAGCTCCCTGATGCGGGCTTCGAACTTCACGGTTCCGACCATCCCGACCTTGAGGCCGAAGTTGCGTAAAGTGCTACGCAGATCATTGTCGATATCAATAGCTTTCGACTGCAGCAGCTTGCGATGGGTCAGCAGCATGCGCAGTTTCTGACTGCGTAGCGTTTTCACATGTACTGAACGATAAAGTCCTGCTCGCATCATCTGCGCCATGCCACGTGCATCATTACGGTCGGTCTTGTTGATCTGCGCCTTCAGCACCGCCCGCATGTGCCGCGTCTCGACACAGATCACTGGTAAGCCCGCTTCGGCTAAAGCGCTGAACAGCCATTGCGACAACGGGCCAGCTTCCAATCCAATTCGATTGAAGTGGTAGGCAGGATTTTTCAACACCGCCAGCAACGCCTCAGGCTCGCTCGCCACCTTTACTTCCCTTACGATCCTGCCCGCGTCATCCACAATGCAGACGCTGGTCTCCTTGACCGATACGTCTAATCCAGCAAAATGCTCCATGCTGCGCTTCTCCTTCTGATGCTTGAGGCCGTTGCCACGGACCTCGTATTCACCATCAGCCTGAAGCGCAGCACCCAAAATATTCAGCTATCCACAAGCTGTCGGCCGATTACCCCATCTATTGGATCAAGGCGGACAACATCGCAGCGGTGGCGAGCAAACGATGTCTATTCACGGGGACCTCCTGCCGAGTTGAGCGCGCTATGGGCGAGCCTCGACACTATGCCGCAATCAGCTACTGTGTGATAATCCGCTATAATTGACACAACCTGTTCGGCCTAGCCAAACAATGCGTGGAACCGAATTTGCCGAAATGGCTGCCTTCGTGGCAATCGCCGAACGACGCAGCTTTGCCAAGGCGGCCACGCATCTTGGCGTTGCCCGCTCGACACTCAGCCAAAACATTCGCGCCTTGGAAGATCGGCTTCGTGTTCGGCTTTTGAACCGTACGACCCGCAGCGTTTCGCTCACCGAAGCCGGCGAGCAGCTGCTTGCTCGCGTGCGACCGGCGCTGGGTGAGTTGGCCGCCGCGGCGAATGAGCTCAAGGGATTACATCAGGGTCCAACGGGCCTGCTCCGTTTGGCCGTTCAGCCACCCGTCGCAAGTTTTCTGATGGGGCCGCTGCTTGGGCAGTTTCTCTCCATATATCCAGGCATTCGATTGGATATCTCGGTGGTCAAGATGCCGGCAAATATCTTCAGCGAAGGATTTGATGCCGGTATCCGCTTTGGCGAACAGGTCGAGCGCGACATGATTGCGATACGTGTCACGGGCGAAGCCCGTTTTTTGGTCGTTGCTTCGCCCGAATATCTGTCGCGGTGTTCCGCACCACGGACTCCGCAGGATTTGCAAAATCACAACTGCATCCGCAACCGACTGCCTAATGGTGCGATCTTTGGATGGGAGTTCGAGAAGAAAGGGAGATCGATCCACGCCAAGGTCGAGGGCACGCTTATCGTGGATGATATCGATTTATCGATTCAAGCGGTATTGAGCGGCGTGGGTCTGGCTTATTTGCTCTATGACTATATCGCTCCGCATATTGCAAGCGGGCAGCTGGTCCCATTATTGGAAGACTGCGCGCCGCGAATGTCTGGATTTTTCCTTTATCATTCCAGCCGCCGACAGGTGACCGAGCCGTTGCGCGCGTTGATCGACTTCCTCAAGACTGAGACCAGACGGCGGGGCCTCAAGCCTACATCTCCGGTGAGATCGGGCGTCTATCCGAATTATCGGCTGGTCGGGCCCGCCCGGCGGTAAAATCGTCCAACGGTGATCAGCGCCATTTGGCGCGTCTTGCGAATAGTCACACATGCTGTCGCGTCCTAAGGCAGCTTTAGTCTCAAGTTCCAGTTTTTGTGCTGGTTTTTATGCTGGTCTCCGGTGGACCATGGCTAAAAAAACTGTGTTTGTTACAACATGTTATCCAATTAGTGAGGCTCCGCCCCTGGGGCACCATTCATATCCCGATAGCTTGTACCGTTTCTCGCCGGTATTGCTAAACGAACACGAACCTAGCCGCGCTTCTTTCTCGACGATGTTTTTGTCCTTCTGGCGGGCTTCTTCTTACGGCTCTTGCTGCCTTTGCCGAACGACGTCACATAAGCTTTGATAACCGCATCTGCCGCTGCGGTGGCAGCGGCTTTAGCAGCCGCACTCGCTGCTCGCGAAATCTGAGCCTGTGCATTGCCAATGAAGCTTTTCTTTTTTGCCATTTGATTGCCTCCAAGAGCTTTACTGAACACGGCTGTTAATTTTGATTCCTAATGGTGCATGAACAGCGCCAATAAAATAATTATCGGCAGCGGTACGCCGAGCAACCACAAAAGAGCACCTCTTCCAAAGCCCATGACGGCCTCCTATTGGCGATGAAAACCGAATTTATCCATTGAGCGGCGGCAGCGGACGCTACAGGATCATCAGCAGGATGATGAGGCTGACAGGAACGCCCAGTAACCAGAGTAAAATTGGCATGACATGTCCTCTTTAGTCGGTCTGATTGGATGCGTTAGCTATCTCGTCCACCATTCGCGATTACGCAGACTGCCGCCCTCGATGGCGGCAAGACTTGCCGACAGCGCGCCGGCGAGCATCGCAGCCACCAGCCACAGTGCAAACTTGGCGGCTGACTTGCGCGCCGCATCCGCAGCCGACTGGGCTTGGGCTATGGTTTGATTGACGCGTTGCGTTGCGTCGGCCTGCGACAGTCCGGTGCGGGCCGAAACGACTTTGACGAGATAGGATTTGTCGGCATCCGCCACATTGCCGCCCTTGCGCATTGTCGGCAAAAGAATACGCGTGATCTCGGCACGGTTCACGCGCGTATCGGACTGTCCGGACGCCGGAGCCGCGGCCGCGGGCGATGTTCCGGCCGCAGGCGCATTTGCCGGATCTCTCCGAAGCAACCCGTCCACATAAACGTCGGCCGGCGAGCTTTGGCTTGCTGCATTCGCGGCCGGCGCTGCGCTGGCGAGCCCGGCGCCGACAAGCAGATGGGTGATAGGGCCGGTCAGAAAGGCAACCGTGACCAGCGTCGCGAGTGCCCAGACCACCAAGCCATGCGCCGAATCGCGGAAATAACGCTCGTGCTCATGAACGGTGTGCCATTTCGAGCGTAGACGGCCAGCGAGATAGCCGCCGATGGTCGAAGGGATCATCGCGACCACGATCAAATAGATACCGGCGGCGATCGTGAATGTCGTCGCGGAGACGCCGGAATCAACCCATGGCGAAACCACGGAAAGTCCGATCCCAATGCCAAACGCGACCATTAACAAGGATAAAGCGGCAACGACCGTGGTTCCGGCCAAAATGGCCTTCCAACTCACCGCCGACGTCAGGTCGTCTGATGCAACTCCGGCTTCCGTAATCATGAGATGCAGCCTCCCAGTCAAAACCTTTTCTCAATGCGTAACGTAAGTCTTAAGATGGAATAAAAGTTCCGACAAATCCCTGCGCATCGTGGATCGCCGGACTTGCATGTTCGATAAAAAAAGGCCGCAAACGCTGCGGCCTTTTTATTCTGTGGGGACAGGGCTTAGGCCGCTTCGGCTTCTTGATTGACGGCCGATTTCGGCAATCTTGCTGAGGGCTTCGTCGGCTTTCTTCTCTTCCGCCAGCGTCTGGTCTAGCAGGCGAACGCCTTCGTTGAGCCCCAATTCCTCAAAGTTCCGTAGCGGGAAATCTCGTAGTGCTCGACGGCCTGGGCCGCCGCGAGCAGGCCGGCGTCTTAGGGCGGGCGATCCTTTGTATTCCTTCATGATCTCCGCGCCTTCATCGGTGATGCCAACGATAGCGTCGCAGGTCTTGGCCTGCGGCTTCTTGTCGATTGCGGAGAACGCCTTTTCGAGGCACTTGACGTGGCCTGGCGACGGAAGGCCCGCCGGATCACCTCCGCTTTTTCCTGGAAGATTTTCTGCTCGCGTTTCTCGTTTTCTTTTTCAGCTGTTGAGGGGATTGCCCGCGCTTGCGCCGGCGTTCCAGATGCTGGCTCCACGCCGCCGTACGCGTCTGGATATACTCGCCAATCGCCGCGCTGGACGACAGGTCTGGCGGTGTGTGGTGATCGTAGGTGCCTTTGTCGTTGCGCAGCTGCAAGTGAGACACTTTGTAGGCATGAATTTTCTCGATGACCGAGGGTTGCGATTGCGCCGGATGCTGGCTGTCCGAGACGGGCATTTCGACGCCCTCCAGCGGGTCGTCGGTGCGGGGCGTCGCCAATGTCAGAACGTCGCCGAGGTCGGGCACCGCTTTGTCGCGCTTGGTGAGGGAATCGAGACCCCAGCGCAGTTCGATGGTCTTGAGCACTGAGGTATGGTCGATCTCACCGCGCTTGGCACGGAATACGGTACCGGCCGCGATGCGCGGCGATATCAGAAGCGCGGGAATTCGCACGCCGTACCGGTCGAATTCAAATCCCCATTCGCCGACCGTGCCGTCGTTTGGCGGCACGGCGCCCCAAGGCGGCGCGACATGATCGTAATTTCCACCGTGCTCGTCGTAGGTGATCAACAGCAACGTGTCGTTCCAATGCGGGCCTTTGCGCGGCGTGTAGTAAACGTCGTGCATCATCCGCTCGCCCACCGACACGTCATAATTGGGATGCTGGCTGTTGCCGCTGGCGCCCCAATCCGGCTCGAGGAACGTATAGGCGGGTAGCGTTCCGGCGGCGGCTCGTCCCTGAAAATCGCGGTAATGGCCGTAGTGGCTTTCGTCCGCTGTCTGAATGTCGGTGTAATCGTGGCGGGTGAGCGGATCGCGATTGTAGCCGTAGATCGCCCAGTCGATATTTTTCTCGGACATTCGCCCGAATATGCTGGGGCAGGTGAAAATCTTGCATTGATTGTCGAGGTGGCCTTGCGACGTGGCGGAACCGGCGAAGGCGCGGTTCGGTATGGTCTGGGTCGGCGCCGATGCAAACCAGCGGTCGCAGACGGCAAAGCCCTTCGCCAGGCCGGACATGATCGGCAACATTTCCGGCGTGTACATGCCCATGATTTCGGACGGGTCGGTGTCCGGCAGCGTGTCCTGGAAATGCCTGGCTAGGGTCAGGACTCATTGATCATAGCCAGAAGATGACGACGGCTGCGATGCAGATTGCTGACATGAAGGTATGTGCGCATCGGTCGTAACGGGTGTGGATACGTCGCCAGTCCTTGAGCCTGCCAAACATATTCTCGATTTTGTGGCGCTGACGGTAGAGCATAGGGTCATGTTTGATAGGTTTTTTGCGATTGGATTTTGACGGGATGCAGGCTGTGATTTCACGTTCGGCGAGAGCCTGGCGGAACCAATCCGCGTCGTAGCCTTTGTCGCCGAGAAGCTCCTTGGCATTCGGCAGGGCAGTTAACATCAGCGCCGCGCCTTTGTAGTCGCTCATCTGGCCTTCGCTGAGCAGCATGATCAGCGGCCGTCCGTGGCCATCGCACACAGCGTGCAGTTTTGAGTTCAGGCCGCCTTTCGTGCGCCCGATACGTCTGGGAACAGACCCTTTTTTAAAAGGCTCGCGGCCGTGCGATGGGCTTTCAGATGGGTTGTATCGATCATCAGCCGGCGCGGCTTGCCAGCCTTGCGCGCCAGCTCCGCGAAAATCTTGTTGAACACGCCAAGACGGCTCCAGCGTACGAACCGATTATAGATCGTCTTGTGCGGACCGTAGTCGCGCGGCGCATCGCGCCAGCGCAGCCCATTGCGGATGACAAAGACAATTCCGCTGATAACCCGCCGGTCATCCACCCTTGGAAATCCATGGGAGAGCGGAAAATATGGCTCAATCCGGCGCATCTGCGCCTCCGAAAGCAAGAACAAATCATTCATGGCCGCGCCTCCTCGCGCCGCCATTGAATAAATCGTTCAAATGATCCGCAAGAACTTTAATGGGTCCTGAGCCTAGATCGGATGCGACCGCGGCTTTGAAATTGATCACAAATCCATCGTTGGTTGGAGTCTTCCCGGGCTCCGGATTGTCCGTCCGGAATAATTGGTAGTTGGTATTGTGATAGCCTTCGCCCGGATCGGCGCCCGGCATCAGATAGGGGTGCGGGGATGAATGGTCGATCCTGTAAACTTGTATCTTTTTGTCGGTGTCATCGAGATTGAATTCGTTGCCTGTCAGTCCGTCGAACTTCTGGCCGGTCGGCGCTTTATTGCCGTTGTCCGTATACAAAAAGCCGAGCATCTGATCGAAGGATCGGTTTTCCAACATCAGCTGGACGATGTGTTTAATCGCGCCGAGTTGATTGGCCATGGCTGTCCTCCCTGTCCGGTGCAAGTCGCATGCGCACGGCAGAAAATTTCAGTGCAACTATAAAGGGAAGCAATATGTGATGCAATGCGCGCCGCGCGCCGACCTCGCGTAACGAGATCACAACGCGCGCTAACGAATTCTAGAAAGTCGAGGCACCGGCGGGAGAATAAATCAGACCTGCTCGGCGTTGAGATAGGCGAACCGCGCGCCGCAGAAGGCGCAAATCAAACCCAGGCCCAGCGCGGTCAGACCTGCGATTACGTCCACCGTGCCGCCGAGATTTTCGGATTTGCTCATGATGCCGCCGACGGTCGCGGCCGCGAACACCAAGGCCACCAAGAAGCGTCGCGCCAACCGGTAAATGAAATCGCGCTCACGCGCCGCGGCGATCAGATAGGCGCCGGTCGCCCAGCCGCCGACAAAACCGGCGCCGCCAATCGCCCACCAGGCCAGCGCCGAGAGCAACTGCTGCTTGCTGCCGGCAGCGGCGTCGCGCAGCACCGCGTCAAGCCCGACCCCGAACACCGTAAGCACGATATGCACCACCAGCGCCGCGAATACCCCGCAGGCAATAGCCGCGGCATAATGCAATCGGCGGAGGGCGTCGGTGTCCATCGCTGGGGGGTCCGAAATGGCTGCGGGGCGGCTGTTGCCGCCGCCGCAAGATAGCCGATTGTGCTTTGGCGTGCGAACCGCGGCAATGGCCGAACGTAAGCCGTATCAAGGCGTTGTTTTCAAGACATGTGGTAAGGCGCGATGGCGGCTGAACGCACCGTTGTAGAAAGCGACATTCCGGCGCGGCTTGACCGGCTGCCTTGGGGCCGTTTCCACACATTGGTGGTGGCTGCGCTGGGCATCACCTGGATTCTCGACGGGCTCGAGGTGACCCTCGCAGGCTCGCTGTCAGGCGCGCTGAAGCAAAGCCCGGTGCTCGCCCTCAGCAATACCGATATCGGGCTCGCCAGCAGCGCCTATCTCGCCGGCGCCGTGCTCGGCGCGATTTTCTTCGGCTGGCTCACCGACCGGCTCGGCCGCAAGAAATTGTTCTTCGTGACATTGACCGTCTATCTGCTGGCCACCGCGGCGACCGCCACGTCATGGAATATCGCCAGTTTTGCCCTGTTCCGTTTCCTGACCGGTGCCGGGATCGGCGGGGAATATGCCGCGATCAATTCGACCATCCAGGAGTTGATCCCGGCGCGCGTGCGTGGTTGGAGCGATCTCGTCATCAACGGCAGCTTCTGGATCGGCGCTGCTTTGGGTGCGCTCGGCTCGCTGGTATTGCTCGACCCGGCGGTGATCGATCCCGAACATGGCTGGCGGCTGGCCTTTCTGATCGGGGCTAGCCTGGCGCTGATTATTTTCTTCATGCGGCTGTGGATTCCGGAAAGCCCGCGCTGGCTGATGAGCCATGGCCGCGCGGAGGAAGCGCAGCGCGTTATCGCTGGCATCGAAGCACGTTTTGCGACCTTGACGCCGGCGGCGAACTTGCCGCGCGTGCGGCTGCGCGCGCGCCGGTCGACGCCGTTGCGGGAAGTGGCGCTGACATTGTTCCAGCGCCACCGCCAGCGCACGCTGGTGGGACTGAGCCTGATGACGGCGCAGGCATTCTTCTACAACGCCATCTTCTTTACCTACGCGCTCGTTCTCACCGATTTTTACGGCGTGCCGTCCGATCGCGTCGGCTGGTACCTGCTGCCGTTCGCGGCCGGGAATTTCCTCGGGCCGGTTTTCCTGGGCCGGCTGTTCGACACCCGTGGCCGGCGGCCGATGATCGCGTTCACCTATATCGTTTCGGGCGTGCTGCTCGCCGGCACCGGTTACCTGTTCATGCGCAACCTGATCGGCGCGGAAACGCAGACGCTGTGCTGGATGACGATCTTCTTCTTTGCTTCCGCCGCGGCGAGTTCGGCCTATCTCACCGTGAGCGAAACTTTCCCGCTGGAAATCCGCGCGCTGGCCATTGCCTTTTTCTATGCGGTCGGCACCGGCATCGGCGGCATCGCCGGGCCGTGGCTGTTTGGCGTGCTGATCGATACCGGGTCGCGAACGAGCGTGTTCGGCGGCTATCTGTTGGGCGCCATGCTGATGGTCGCGGGCGGGTGCGTGGCCTGGCGCTGGGGCATCGCGGCCGAACGCAAACCATTGGAGATGGTGGCGCGGCCGCTGACGTTTATCGACTAAACTCCCGCCAAGTCCCGCATGATCTTATACAGCTTAGCTTGGCCCTCGAAGCCGATGCCGGGGCGGTCGGACAGGGTGATGTGGCCGTTCTCGATACGCGCGTCGTCGGCAAAGCCGCCGAAATCGCCGAACACGCCGGGATAGGATTCCGCGCCGCCCAAGCCGAAGCCGGCGGCGATCGCCAGCGACATCTGATTGCCGCCGTGCGGGAACATGCAGGCGCGCGGCCAGCCGTGGCGCGCCAGCATGGCGAGCGTGCGGGCGTATTGCACGATGCCGTAGGCCTGCGGCGGATCGATCTGGATGACGTCGTTGCGTTCCGGCTTGAGGCCGCCGAAGCGCACGAGATTTTCCACGTCCTGGGTCGAAAACAAATTCTCGCCGGTCGACAGCGGCGGTTTATAAGCCGCGGCGATCTCGGCCAGCAGCGCAAAGTCGAGCGGATCGCACGGCTCCTCGAACCAACGCAGCGCGAACGGCGCAAGCCCGCGCGCATAGGCCAGCGCATTGTCGCGGTCGAATTTCGAGTTGGCGTCGACCGCGAGCTGCGCGCCCTTCGGCAGGATCGATTTCACCGCCTCGACGCGGGCGAGATCGTCGGCGAGCGGCATGCCGCCGACTTTCATTTTCACCATGGTGTAGCCGGCATCGAGATGACGCCGCATCTCGTCCTGCAGGTCCTTGGTGGTCTTGCCCGGCGCGTACCAGCCGCCGCCGACATAGCAGAACACTTTCTCAGTCGTCTTACCGCCGTTGAAGCGCTCGGCCAGCACGACGTGCAGCGGCTTGTCCGCGATCTTGGCGAGCGCATCCCAGATGGCGACCTCGATGGTGCCGATGCCGACCGAGCGCTCGGAATGCCCGCCGGATTTTTCATTCTGCATCATGACGGCCAGAATTTTCTCCGGCGCAAATTGACCGGAGCCGTCCAGCAGGGAATCGGGTTTCGCCTTGAGAATGCGCGGAATAAACCGTGCGCGCATTTGCGCGCCGCAGGCGTAGCGGCCGGTGGAATTGAACGCGAAACCGCACACCGGCTTGCCGTTGCGCACGACATCGGTGATGACGGCGACCACCGACGTCGTCATCTCGCTGAAATCAATGCTCGAATTGGCGAGCGTCGAGTTAAGCGGAACCGCCGTCTCGCGGATGTCGACGATGCGCATTCACTCGATCTGCTTGATCTTGGCGTCCGCGATCACCTTTTTCCATTTGGCGACCTCGGCCTTGACGTAAGCGGCGAACTCGGCCGACGAAATGCCCTCCGGTTCGAAACCGAGAGGGATCATCTTGGCTTTCACATCGGGCGTCGCCACGATCGCCGCGATCTCCTTCTGCAAGGTGTCGACAATCGCCTGCGGCGTGCCTTTCGGAACGAATATGCCCTGCATGGTTTCGGAATCCTGACCGGTGATGCCGGCCTCGGCCAGTGTCGGCACGTCCGGCAGCGCGGACGAGCGCTTCTTGGTGGTGACCGCGAGCCCGCGCAGCTTGCCGGTCTTGACCAGCTGCGTGGTCGGCGTCATGGCGACGAAAGAGGCCTGAACCTCGTTGGCCAGTACCGCCTGCGCGGCCGGGCTGCCGCCCTTGTAGGGCGCGATCGCGAAATCGAGCTTATACGTAACCTTGAACAGATCGCTGGCCAAATCCGGCGTGGTGCCCAATCCGGGCGAAGCAAAGGTGAACTTGCCGGGGGTGGCCTTGATCAGTGCGATAAAGTCTTTCGCCGTCTTGGCCTCGACCGAAGGATTCACGATCAGGATATTGGGCGTGATGGCCGCCAGCGTGACGGGGATGAAGTCCTTGAACGCATCATAGGGGCAGTTCTTGTACAGGCTTGGATTGACGACGTAGCTCGACGACGCGACCAGCATTGTGTAGCCGTCGCCGGCCGATCGCGCCACGTTGCCGGTGCCGATATTGCCGCCGGCGCCGGGAAGGTTCTCGATATAGAACTGCTGGCCGAGTTTTTCGGAAAGTTTCTGGGCGAGCAGCCGGGCCATCACGTCGGTCGGCCCGCCGGCCGCGAACGGCACCACGACCTTCACCGGGTGATCGGGATAGCCGGCGGCTCCTGCCGGCGCAACGATCAGTACAGCGGCGAGCGATACGGCGCAGCCGGCTATATGTTTTGTGATTGTGCGCATGAAATCCTCCCTCGTTTTCGGCATCGTAGCATCGCTCGCGTCCGATGCCAGTAGGGAGGCTGGCCGTCGCTCGAAATAGAAAAGCCCAGGTCAGCTACCGCCGACCTGGGTGTTCTTAAGTTAGCTCTGCCGAGACTTCAGGGGCAGGCAATCGGATCCCAGAACCACTCGCCCTCGACGTTCACCCAGCACGGGCCGACGCCGTAAGCGTACCAGGCGCCGTGCCAGAAGTGCCGGCTATGGCCATACCAGACACGGCCGTTGTAGCGCTGTCCGACGCGGAAGTTGCCGTGGCCAACAGACCGATTGACGCGGACGTTGCGGTTGACGTTGCGGTTGACGCGAACGTTGCGGTTGACGTGAACGGTGCGGTTGACGTGAACGCTTTTGTTGACATGGGCGTTCTTTGGGGCTGCGTCGGCCGGCGCCGAAACCGCGACCGCAAATCCGAGCGCGGCGACGGCGGAAAGAGCGATGGAAAGTTTTCTCAACATTATTGTCCTCCTCGATTTTCTGTTCCCGACAGCAGTATCGGTCACCAGGTGGTTTTGGTGGCAGAATTGGCGTGAACGGCCTATGAACGGCGTGCTTATATTGATGAAGTTACGCTGCCATGCAGCAATTCGCCCCGTGTGAACGCAGCATTGCGCCCAGCTTTTAGAATTCATTGCAAGCCATAAGGTTCCCGCGGGACTTGCTTTCGCACCCTGCCACAGGCTGTATTTTGCCCAACTGCCCGCCAGCCAATTTCAGCAGAGGAAATGCAATGCCGGCCAAAAAAATCACCCGCCAGGACATGCGCGATGCCGCGGAGAAATATAAAAATTGGGGGAAATGGGGTCCTGCCGATGAAATCGGCACGCTCAATTATACCTCGCCTGAGGACATCATCGCCGCAACGCGCCTGGTCAAGAAGGGCAATGTGATCTCGCTCGCGCTCAACTTCGACCATACCGGCCCGCAGGGCGCCAAGAGCAAATACCCGGCGATGGGCCGCACCAACCCGATCCACACCATGCTACGCACCGGCACCGACGCCTATTCCGGCGTGCTCGACAAGCGCGGCATCCGCGCCGCCGACGATATGGTCACCATGCCTTTGCAATGCGGCACGCAATGGGACGGGCTCGGCCACGTTTTCTACGAAAACTATATGTGGAACGGCTACGACTGCCGTGAGGTCACCTCAGCCGGCGCGCAGAAATGCGGCATCGAGAAAACCAAGAACAAGATGGTCGGCCGCGGCGTGTTGCTCGACGTGGCGCGCTACAAAGACGTCGAGTCGCTCGATGACGGCTATGCCATCACTTGCGCCGATCTCGACGGCACCGCGAAAAAGCAGGGTGTGGCGATGAAGCGCGGCGACTATGTGATCGTGCGCACCGGGCAGATGGAACGTTGCCAGAAAATCGGCAGTTGGGACGGCTATCCGGGCGGCGATGCGCCGGGCTTTGCCTTCGAGACGCTGGAATGGATCAAGCGCGTCGAACTCGCCGCCCTTGCCAGCGACACCTGGGGCTGCGAGGTGCGGCCGAACGAAAGCGAGGAGGGCATCAACCAGCCCTGGCACTGGATCACCATCCCGATCATGGGCATGACAATGGGCGAGATCTTCCAGTTGAAGGAACTCGCCGACGATTGCGCCGCCGACAAGGTCTACGAGTTCTTGTTCGTGGCGCCGGCCATTCCAATCACCGGCGCGGTCGGCTCGCCGGTCAATCCGCTGGCGATCAAGTGACGGAGCTATCCATGGCGGCCAAACAATTCCCCGTTACCCACACCGAAGCCGAATGGCGCAAGCTGCTCACGCCCGAGCAATATCAGATCATGCGCGAGCATGGCACCGAGATGCCGGGAAGCTGCGCGCTCAATTTCGAAAAACGCCATGGCACGTTCGTTTGTGCTGCTTGCGATCAGCCGCTGTTCACGTCGAAGAAAAAATTCGAGAGCGGCACCGGCTGGCCGAGTTTTAACGACCCTCTGCCGGGCGCGATCGAAGGCGACACCGACAGCGGCCACGGCATGATGCGCGACGAAGTGCACTGCAGCCGCTGCGGCAGCCATCTCGGCCACGTCTTTGAAGACGGGCCGCCGCCGACAGGGCTGCGTTATTGCATCAACGGCGTGGCGATGAAATTTATTCCTGAGTGAGCGCGCCGTCTTAGTTGTGGCTGCAACTGATCGAGTGAATTTCGAAATTCTTGCCGCCACGCACATTGGTGCCGACATAGCCGTTGAGGTGCCCGCCCGTGAAGGTGACGTTCGAGCCGCTGAACGTGGCCCGACCCGCGTTTTTGCCGTCGAGATCGGTGTAGCTGCCATCAGCGTTCAACTTGAAGCCGAGCCCGATGAGAATCCTGCCGCCCGAGCCGGCGCAGGCGTATTCGCCCGGCTGCAGCTCAGCAGCGGTGGCAGGCCCCGCCACAAGCGCAAGAAATACGATGCTCAGCCAGAGTGCTGGCCGCAGATTGCGGATGTGAATTGTCATAATTTCTCCTTGAGAAATCAAAGATTGGCTTACCCCTCCTGACCCGTCAATCAACCTGCGCACGCAGCCTCTTGCCACATCCGTGCGCCGATGGTTACTGAACGCGGCGCACGCGCCAAAGGCGCAACCTTGAGAGCCCGAACCGGATCATGCTTGGCCACAACCGCAAAATGATTGGCGCCGAATGTCTCGCCGACATGCTGGCGGGCTATGGCGTGACGCATGTCTTCATGGTGCCCGCCGTCCTGCGGCGCACCTTCGCCGAGATGGAGCGGCGCACGAAAATCGCGCGCGTGCACTGTCATGGCGAAAAATCCGCGGCCTATATGGCCGACGGTTATGCCCGCGCCAGCGGCAAACCTGGCATCTGCATGGCGCAGGTGATCGGCGCGCTCAATCTCGCCGCCGGCCTGCGCGATGCTTATTTGGCGCATTCGCCGGTGCTCGCTTTCACCGGCGGGCGCGATCCGAAAACCAAGTTTCGCAAGGTCTATCAGGAAATCGACGACGTGCCGGCGTTCGAGCCGGTGACCAAATTCAACGCCACTATCGACGACGTGGCGCGTATTCCCGATATGGTGCGGCAGGCGTTTCGGGTGGCCACCTCCGGCGCGCCGGGACCGGTGCATCTGCAATTTCGCGGTAACGAGGGCCAACTCGACCTCGATGAGGCCGAGATGGAGGTGCTGGTCGAGACACAATTCGCGCGCGTACCAGCGTTCCGCCCGGAGCCTGAAGCCGCGCATGTGAAAATCGCGCTCGATCTTTTGCAAAAGGCCGAGCGGCCGATCTTCGTCGTTGGCGGCGGCGCGCGCGCCTCGGGCGCGGGCCGCGAACTGGTCGCGCTCGCCGAAGCGCTGCAGATTCCGGTTGCCACCTCGCTCAATGGCAAGGACTGCATACCGGGGACGCATGCTTTGTCGGTCGGTGTGGTCGGCAGTTATTCGCGCGAAACCGCAAACCGCGCGGTCAATGGCGCGGATCTGATCTGTTTCATCGGCACCGAGACCGGCGGCATGACGACGCATTTTTGGGCGGTGCCGAAAATCGGCACGCCGGCAATCCAGATCGACATCGAGCCGGAATCGCTCGGCCGCAATTATCCGCTGCAAGCGAGCGTGCTGGGCGACATCAAGGCGGTGCTGGTGCGCATGCTCGGGCAGATCGACAAGTCGAGTGCTGCCAAGCGCGCGCCCTGGATCAAGGAAATCTCCGCGTTGCGCGCCGACTGGTATGCCAAATACAAGCCGCTGCTGGAATCGGACAGCGCGCCGATCCATCCGGCGCGCATCTGTCACGAGCTGAACCAGCATGTACCCGACAATGGAATCGTGGTGGTCGACACCGGCCATGCCGGCATGTGGATGGGCGGCATGTACGATACGCGCGTGCCGACCCAGAGCTACATCCGCAGCGCCGGCCATCTCGGCTGGGCATTTCCCGCCGGCATCGGCGCCAAAGCGGCGTGCCCCGAACGTCCCGTAGTGGTTTTCACCGGCGACGCCGGCTTCTGGTACCACATCGCTGAAATCGAAACGGCGGTGCGCTGGAAAATCAACAGCGTGACCGTAGTCAACAACAACGGCGGGGGGAACCAGAGCAAGCGCGGTTTCGACCGCGCCTATGGCGGCACGCAGACCGAGCAGGCGCGCGAATTGTGGACTTACAACCCGATGAATTTTGCCAAGCTCGCCGAAGACATGGGCGCCCTCGGGATACGCGTCGAACGGGCGGGCGATATCGCGCCGGCGTTGCAGCGCGCGCTGGCGGCCAACCGCCCTGCGGTGATCGACATCGCCACCGACATCGACGCGCTGGCGCCGACCGCGGTTTCATAGCTGATGCGAAGAATGATAACGCGTGCGAAACGGAAAGGTTCCGTTGTCTTTCCATTAACCGATAACGTCGGGTGTTCGGTCGAATTTCGACCCAATTAAGCCGCGTCCGCGCATTCAAAATACTCGTCCGATTCGGCGATTTATGAAATTATGCCGGCCGTTACTCGGCGGGATTTGGCACCCACATGTTGACCGCTCGTCATGCAGCCATCCGGCTGCTCAAGCTGATGATGGTGGCATCCGTGGTGCTGCCGGCGGTGCTGTTCGCGTTCGCCGCCTGGGTGAGCTACCGCAATTTCGAACGCGTGGCCGACGAGCGCATCGATCGCTCGCTCGACATTCTGCACGAGCATGCGCTCAAGGTGCTGCAGACGATCGAGCGTACCTTTGCCGAGATCGACGAAATCACCCGCGGAATGTCGGACGACGACATTCGTTTGAATGAAGCTTCGTTGCACGCGCGACTCAAGCGGATCGACGATGCCTTGCCGCAGGTGCGAGGCATCGCGATCATGGATCGCGACGGTCATCCGCTCGTTGCCTCGAATCTCACGGTGGTGCCGAAAGATATCAATTTTTCCGACCGCGATTACTTCAAGGTGCAACAAGCCGGCGATGCCGGCACCTATGTGAGCAGCGCGCATGCGCCGCGCATGAGCAGCCTCGGCGACTATTTCTTCGCACTGTCGCAGCGCCGGTTGTCCGACGATGGCAAGTTCAACGGCATCATATCGATCGCGGTTTTGCCGAATTACTTCGAAGACTTCTACGCAAAAATGGGCAACACCGAAGGCAGTTATTTCGGCATGGCGCGCGCCGACGGCGGTTTTTTGGCGCGCTATCCGGTTCCCAAAGACCGTCTCGCCAAGCTCGACGACCGCAGCCAGTTCCGCATCGGCGTCGAGCGCGGGGTGGAGCGCGAAATTTTCACGGTCGAGGCCCAGCTTGACGGCATCGATCGCCGCATCGGTTATCGCAAGCTCACCGGCTTCCCGGTCTACGTGCTCGCCGGCGTGGAAAAATTGGCGATCACGAAAGAATGGCTGAGCTACATGAGCAGCCACCTGATCTTCGGCCTGCCGGCCACGGCATTCCTGTTTTTTGGATTTGGGCTGGCGCTGCGGCGTACCAAACGGCTTTACGATGAGGCCGATCGGCGCGAGGTCGCGGAAGTGGCGCTACGCCAGTCGCAACGACTGGAGGCGATCGGCCAATTGACCGGCGGCGTCGCGCACGATTTCAATAATCTGCTGATGATCATCAGCGGCAGCGTGCAGCGGTTGCGCGGCGAGTTGACCGACAAGAAACACATGCGGCTGCTCGATATGATGGCAACCGCGACCCAGCGCGGCGAGACGCTCACCCGCCAGTTGTTGACTTATTCACGCCAGCAAACCTTGACGCCGCAGGTCATCGATCTGACGCAGCGGCTGCCGCTGTTGCGCGAATTGCTCACGCGCTCTTTGCGGTCCGATATCGATATCAAGGTCGACGTGCCGGACGGCGTCTGCGCGATTCGCGTCGACCCCGGCGAGTTCGAACTCGCCATCCTCAATCTCGCGGTCAACGCCAAGGACGCCATGCCGGGAGGCGGCACGCTGTCGATCCGCGCCAAGCCGGTGACGCTCAAAGGCGAGGCGACGGAAGAAGGGCTGAGCGGCGAATTCGTCGCCATTCGTGTGGCGGATACCGGCCACGGCATCGCGCCCGATGTGCTGACGCGGGTGTTCGAACCGTTCTTCACCACCAAGGAAGTCGGCAAGGGGACGGGTTTGGGCTTGAGCCAAGTCTACGGCTTTGCCAAGCAATCCGGCGGCACCGCAACCATTACCAGCACGGAAGGACGCGGCACCGCCATCACCATCTATCTGCCGCGCAGTCATGAGGCACCGCAGGCGGCTTCGCCTCAGTCGAAGGCGGAAGCGCCAACCGAAGAGGCCGGCACCGTGCTGTTGGTCGAGGACAATGCCGACGTGGCCGAAGTCGGCGCCGGTTTTTTCCGGCAGCTCGGCTATCGGGTGCGCAGCGTGATCAGCGCGCAAGCGGCGCTCGCGGCCTTGCGGCTGGATAGCGAGGTCGACCTGGTGTTTTCGGACATTTTGATGCCCGGCGGCATGAATGGCCTCGAGCTTGCGCGCGAAATCGGCCAGCGGTTTCCCGCCCTTCCAGTCCTGCTGACGACCGGCTACAGCGCCAGCGCCCAGGACGCCGTGCGCCAAGGCGTGCTCGTGCTGCAGAAGCCCTACGATCTCGAAAGCCTGCGCGGCAACATCCACGAGGCGGTCGAAGCCGCCAAGGCGCGCGGGCGGCAGGCCGAGCCGGCGAAATAACGCTCAGTGCAGCGGTGGTCCGATATAGCGGAATTTCTGCGCGCGCTTCGCGTTGTCAACTTCGGTCGTGTAAATGTTGCCTTTGCTGTCGATCGCCAGGTTGTGCACCCAATGGAATTGCCCGGCGTTGCGTCCGCTGTGACCGAATGAGCCGACGACCTCGCCGGTGTCCCGCTTGAGAACGCGCACCTCGTTGTTGGCGCCGTCCGCGTTGATCAGGTAACTCTGATTCGCGTCCGGCCAGAGCGCGAGCCACCACATCGAGCCTTGCAGCTTTGTATCTTTCTCAACGAAAATTTCCTTCACGAATGTGCCGTCCTTCTTGAAAACCTGAAGGCGGTTGTTCTGCCGGTCGCAGACATAGACCAGACCGTCCTTGGCGATGCGCACGCAATGCACCGGATTGGCGAATTGTTGCGGCGCCGGCGCTTTCGGGTCGAACGCGGCCAGTTTTTCGTCGGTCGGCTTCTTGCCGTAGGCGCCCCAATGCCGCTTGTAGGCGCCGGTGTCGGCGTCGAAAACAATGACGCGATGATTGCCGTAGCCGTCGGCAACGAAAACTTCATTGGCGACGGGGTCGACCTCGGTGTCGGCCGGGCGGCCGAGTTTGGTCGTGTCGTTGCTGTCGATTTTGGGGCCGGGCTTTCCGATCTGCAGGACAAACTTTCCATCCTGGGTGAATTTCAGGATTTGCCCATCGTTGTTGCCGTTGCCGCCGACCCAGACGAAGCCTTTCGGATCGATATTGATGCCGTGCTCGTTCTCGAACCAATCATAGCCTTGTCCCGGGCCGCCCCAGGCTTTGAGCAGATTACCTTCCTGGTCGAATTCCAGCACCGGCGGCGCCGGCTTGCAGCATTTCGCCCGCGGCGGATCGAAGCTCGCAGCCTTCTCATCGTCGGTGAGCGTGCGGGGGCGCTGGATGACCCAAACATGATCCTGCGCGTCGACGGCGACGCCCGCTGCCTGTCCCATGATCCAGTTGTTTGGCAAAGTCTTCGGCCAGGACGCCTCGACCTCGAAGCGCGGAACCTCCGCCGCCATTGCCGAAAGCAAGGCGCCAAACAGCGCTAAAGCCGTCGTCACGACTACCCGCATGGTCGCCTCCCGAGCGCCGCCGCTTTTTCACGGCCGCTGTTCGCCGGTAAGCGTCGGCCTGCCGCCGGTATCCGGTCAAGGGGGTGCTCAGCCTTCGCCGATCTCGCGTAAAATTTCTGCCGTGTGTTCGCCGAGCAGCGGTGAAGGTCGCTCGGAGGCGGCCCTCCAGCCGTCCAGCACGATCGGCGTGCGCACGCCCGGGATGCGGCCCGCCTTGGCGGCTTTGCTCGGCAGATCGAGCTTCATGCCGCGATGCTTGACCTGCGCGTCATTGAACACCTGCTCGAGGTTGTTGATCGGGCCTGCCGGCACCTTCACGGCCTCAAGCTTGGCAAGAAGGTCGTCGCGTTTGACCTGTGTGGTGAGCGCCGTGAGCTTGCCGATCAGTTCGTTGCGATGCTTGATCCGTCCGGCGTTGTCCTTGTATTTCGGATCTTCGCCGAGCTCCGGCGCGCCCAGCACCTGGCAGAGCTTGGCGTATTGGCCGTCATTGCCGGTGGCGATGATGATGTGACCGTCCGCGACCGGGAATTCCTGGTAGGGCACGACATTGGCATGCGAGTTGCCGAGTCGGTGCGGGATTTTTTCCGAAACCAAATAATTGAGTCCCATGTTCGCGAGTACGCCCACGGTCGAATCGACCAGCGCGGTATCGACGTAAGCGCCCTTGCCGGTTTTCTCGCGCTGTGCCAGCGCCGCAAGGATGCCGACCACGGAATAGACGCCGGTGAAAATATCCGCGACGGCAACGCCGACGCGGGTCGGCGGTCCATCCGGCATTCCCGTCATGTCCATCATCCCGCCCATGCCTTGCGCCATCAGGTCGTAGCCGGCGCGTTTGGAGTAGGGGCCGTCCTGCCCGAATCCGGTCACCGAGCAATAAATCAGGCGCGGATTGTCCGGCGCGAGACTCTTGTAGTCGAGCCCGAACTTTGCGAGCCCGCCGACCTTGAAATTCTCGATCAAAATATCCGAGCGCTTCGCGAGCTTGCGAACAAGACGCTGGCCCTCCTCGTTCTCGAAGTCGGCTTCGATCGAGCGTTTGCCGCGGTTGGCGGAATGGAAATAGGCCGAGCCGATGTGTTTTCCGTCGACGCCTTCGACGAACGGCGGCCCCCAGCCGCGGGTGTCGTCGCCGACTCCCTTGCGCTCGACCTTGATGACGTCGGCGCCAAGGTCCGCCAGTATCTGTCCCGCCCAGGGGCCGGCCAAAATGCGGGCAAGTTCGAGGACGCGGAGACCCGCCAACGGCTTCGGCATTTAGAAACTCCCGGATGACTTGGACTGAAGTGGGCTGCTCGGGGTTATAATTACATCGGCCGAGACTGGCCAGAGCGGGAATTATTCATTGTCAGCGCGGGCCTGCGCATGAATTTATTCTTGTGACTATGGCGCTGCGGCGCCCCGGCCGCTAAGCTGCAGATGAGGGGTGACAAGTGGTTTTTGGCTAGTATAACGGCCAACGATCAAATGCGGCGCGCTTAAGAAACGCCGCTTAAAAAGAGCGATGGGAGGAGCACAAGATGCAGAAAATTTTGACGATTGTCGCCGGCGCCGCCGCGGCCGTATTGCTGTCGGTTTCCGCGCAAGCGCAAGTGACGCTGAAGGCTTCCCACCAGTTTCCCGGTGGCAAGGGCGATGTGCGCGACGACATGGTGCAAATGATCGCGAAGGAGGCCAAGGCCGCCAATGTCGGCCTCGACATCCAGGTTTACCCCGGCGCCTCGTTGTTCAAGCCGAACCAGCAATGGAACGCGATGGTCAACGGACAGCTCGATATCTCGCTGTTCCCGCTCGACTACGCCAGTGGCAAGGTGCCCGTGTTCAGCGCGACGCTGATGCCGGGCCTCATTCGCAGCCAGGATCGCGCCAAGCGCATCAATAGCTCGCAGTTCATGACGGACGTGCGCGCCGAGATCGAAAAACAGGGTGTGATCGTTCTGTCCGACGCCTGGTTCGCCGGCGGCATGGCATCGAAAGACAACTGCATTCAGAAGCCCACCGATCTTCAGGGTATGAAATTCCGCGCTGCGGGGCCGACTTTCGCGTCGATGTGGCAATCGGCCGGCGCCAGCATCGTCAGCCCGCCATCGAACGAAATCTATAATGCGTTCCAAACCGGCGTCGTCACCGGCACCGACACCAGCCTCGGCACTTTCAATTCGATGCGCCTTTATGAAGTGACAGGCTGCCTGACCGCGCCCGGCAATAATGCATTGTGGTTCATGTACGAGCCGGTGCTTATGTCGAAGAAGAATTTCGAGAAGCTAAACAAGCAACAGCAGGACGCCGTGATCAAGGCCGGCAAGGACGCGCAGGCCTATTACGAGAAGAAGGCTGACGCCGTGAACGAGGAAGCGATCAAGGCCTTCCACGACCACAAGGTGAAGGTCATCACATTGACCGACGCGGAATACCAGCAATGGCTCGACGTGGCGAAAAAGAGCGCCTACGCCAAATTCGCCAAGGATGTGCCTAACGGCCAGAAGCTGATCGACGAGGCGCTCGCCGTTAAATAGCGCTGGTCCGGCCGGCGAGTCCGCTCGCCGGCCGGTATCGTTTTCGAGTGCGTCCTGACTGCAAAAGACTTCTATCGCCAACAAGCTGAAAAAATCAAAGTCATGGACGCATTCATTCGAGCCGTCGCCTTCCTCTCGCGTGTCGCCGGCGTTTTCGCGGCCGTTCTCATCGGCCTCGCGGTGCTCGTGATCTGCGACATGGTGACCGAACGATATTTCCTGAATGTGCCGACGGTCTGGCAAATCGACGTCGTGACCTACAGCATCGTCGGCGCAACCTTCGTCGGCAGCGCCTATGTGCTGATGCTGCGGGGCCACGTCAACGTGGAAATTCTTCCGCTCTATCTCGCGCCGCGCGCGCGTTATTGGCTTGCGCTGTTCACGATTGTGCTGTCGTTGGCCTTCTGCGTGGTGCTGTTCGTTCTGTGTACGGCATATTGGTATCAATCCTGGGCGTCGGATTGGCACTCTGATACGGTCTGGCGCGCACGCTTGTGGATTCCGTATCTTTCAATGCCGATCGGCCTCGGCTTGCTGGTCGCGCAATATTTTATCGAGCTGTTTTGCCTGGTCACGGGCCGGGCGCAGCCTTTCGGACTTAAGCCGAAGGTCGACGCCGAGGAGTTTGCGCGGATTCAGGCGCAGCAGGCGCTGGGAGACGCCCCATGAGTCCAACGACCCAGGGGACTCTGGTTCTTGTCGTTACCCTTTTGATGCTGCTATCCGGAATTCCCGTGGCGTTTGGCCTCGGTGCGATTTCGATCATCTTCCTTCTGTTGTTTCACGGCTTCGACAGCATGCATGTCGTTGCCGAAACCTACTGGGCGGGTCTTGACGATTTTACGCTGGTGGCAATCCCGATGTTCGTCATGATGGGCGCCGCGATCGGCTCTTCGCCCGCCGGCAAGGACCTTTACGAAGCCTTGGACCGCTGGCTCTACCGGCTGCCTGGCGGGCTCGTCATTTCCAACCTCGGCGCCTGCGCGATTTTCGCGGCGTTGACCGGCTCTTCGCCCGCTTGCTGCGCCGCCATCGGCAAGATGGGCATTCCGGAAATGCGCCGGCGCGGTTATCCCGACGACGTCGCGACCGGTTCGATTTGCGCCGGCGGCACGCTCGGCATTCTTATTCCGCCGTCGATTACCTTCATCCTCTACGGCATCGCCACCGAAACCTCGATCGGCCGTCTGTTCATCGCGGGCGTCATGCCGGGCCTGATGCTGACCGGCCTGTTCATGGTGTGGACGATCTTCATCATCTGGAAGCGCGGCTTTCGCTCGCACGCCATCGATTTTCGCTATTCGTGGAAGGAAAAATTCCAGTCGATCCCGAAGATCGCGCCGTTCCTGCTGATTATTTTCGGCGTCATGTACTCGCTCTATGGCGGCGTGGCGACGCCGTCGGAAGCGGCCGGCGTCGGCGCCGCGCTTTGTCTTATTCTGGCAATCCTGATCTACCGGCTTTGGACGGTCGACAAGGTTTGGCACATCCTGCGCGACACGATGAAGGAATCGGTGATGATCCTGACGATCATCGCCGCCGCCGTGCTGTTCGGCTACATGCTGACCTCGCTCTATCTCACCCAGATGCTGGCGCAGGCGATCGCCGATGCGCACTTCAATCGCTGGGTGCTGATGGGGATGATCAACCTGTTCCTGCTGGTTTCGCGGATTTTTCATTCCGCCGGCGGCCATCATCCTGATGACCTCGCCGATCCTGCTGCCGATCATCACCGCCGCCGGCTTCGACCCGGTCTGGTTCGGCGTCATCCTGACCATCAACATGGAGATCGGCCTGATCCATCCGCCGGTCGGCCTCAACATCTATATCGTCAATGCCATAGCGCCCGATGTGCCGGTCACCACGGTCATGTGGGGGACGATACCGTATGTCCTATGCATGATGCTGGCGATCGTGATCTTGTGTATATTTCCCGAAATAGCCACATGGTTGCCTGACTATCTGATGGGCGCCGGCAAATGACGGTTGGTTGCCGGGCCGTCTGGACGGTCTTGGGAACTTAGCGATGAACGTCTCGTTTTTCGGCGAACTGCTGCAGACGATTTCCGAGCGCGGCCGCGCGCTGCTGGCGCGCAACCGGCGCGGCGAAGCGTCCGCGCGCTCCGAGAGCCTGGTCGAGCTGTGCGAGGACCTGCTGTCGGGCCGCGGCGAGGCTTCCGGCGTCGCGCGCGCGCGCGACATTCTCAACCATTATGGCGAACTCACCACCGGACCGCGCATTGCCTTCTTCGAGGCGCTGGGCGAGCGCTTCGGTCCCGATACCGCCCGCCTGGAGACCGCGATCGGCGCCTGGCGCGAGCAACCGTCCGACACGACCGCCGCGGAGCTGCATGCCGCCTCCGAGCCGCGCCGGCAGGAACTGTTTCGCAGGCTTAATCTGGCGCCCGGCGGCACCGTGGCGCTGGTGCGCATGCGCGAGCAATTGATGGATGTGCTCGACCACCGCGACGATCTGGCCGCGGTCGACGAGGATTTCGTCCATCTGTTCTCGTCCTGGTTCAACCGCGGCTTCCTGGTGCTGCGCCACATCGATTGGTCGACGCCGGCGATCGTGCTGGAAAAAATCATCCGCTACGAAGCCGTGCACGAGATCAGCGATTGGGAGGATCTGCGCCGCCGCATCGATCCGCCCGACCGGCGCTGCTACGCCTTCTTCCATCCGGCGCTGGTGGACGAGCCGCTGATTTTCGTCGAGGTCGCGCTCACCCGCGATATCCCGGCCGCGATCGCGCCGATCCTCGCCACCGGGCGAGAGGTGGCGGAGCCCGACAAGATGCGCACCGCCGCGTTCTATTCGATCTCCAATTGCCAGCGCGGCCTCGCCGGCGTGTCGTTCGGCAGTTTCCTGATCAAGCAGGTGGTCGAGGAGATCACGCCGCGAACTGCCGAAGCTCTCGACTTTCGTGACGCTGTCGCCGGTGCCGAATTTCGCCGCTTGGCTCAGGCACGAGCGCGCGATGGAAAATTCGTCCGCGCTTGAACGAGGCCGACAAAGCGGCGCTGACGGCGCTCGATACGCCCGGATGGTGGCAGAACCCCGAGATATGCGGCAAGGTCTGCAAGGCCCGCTGATGCGCGCCGCCGCCTGGTATTTCCTGCGCGCGCGCAACGAGCGCGGGCTGCCGGTCGACGCGGTGGCGCGCTTCCATCTCGGCAACGGCGCGCGGCTCGAGCGCATCAATTGGCTCGCCGACACCTCGGACAAGGCGATGGCGCAAGCGCACGGGCTGATGGTGAACTACCAGTACGATCTCGACGATATCGAGAAGAACCACGAGACCTATGCGGAAACCCGCACGGTTGTCGCCTCCAGCGCGGTGCAGCGCCTGTTGCGGCCGCCGCTCGAACTGGTCCCGATCGCGGGCTAGGGCTTTTCAGATCAAGATTTTCCGTAAACCGGCACGATGGCGCCGCGGGTGACGCTTGTTGTCGGGCGAGGCCAGAAACACGATCGTCGCCGCCACTTCCTCGACCTTCGGCCAGGCATCGAAATTGGCCTTCGGCATCGCCTTGCGGTTGGCGGCGGTGTCCATGATCGAGGGCGCCACTGCATTGACCAGAATGCCGTCTTTGACCACTTCCTCGGCCAGCGCCACCGTGAGCGCGGCGACGCCGGTTTTCGCAATCGTATAGGCCGCCATGCCGGCGCCGATGCGCCATTCCAGCGCCGGCCGCGCCGCCACATTGACGATGCGTCCGCCGCCGCGTCATGGCGTTGACCGCCGCGCGGCAACACAAAAAGCACGACACCAGATTGCTGTCGATTTGCGCCATCAGCGCGGCTTTGTCCGTTGTCCGCCACCTTGCCCGTCGCGAAACCGCCGGCGATGTGGATCGAGGCCCATGGTTTTATGCCGCCATAGACTTTGGCGACCATGGCTTCGTCGGCCAGATCGGCTGACCGCGATCAGCTTCACTTTGGCATCATTACGATGGGGAAAGCGCTGCGCCTCCGCCTCGTGCATATAGGGAACGGTGCAGGTCGCGCCGGCTTTGAGCAGCACGCCAACTACGGCGGTGCCGAGCGCGCCGGTGCCGCCGGTGATCACCATGTGCTTGCCGGAAAAGTCCATCAGCCTCGTCCGCGCTTGACCCGCGTCGGCAGCACCTGGAATTCGATCCAGTTCGCCACCTCGCTGACCCGCAGCTTCTTGTCGAGCACGTTCTTGCTGATGCCGTGCCGCCACGACAATCGCTTGCAATCCGGATCGCGGTCGAGCGTATCGAGGTCTTGTGAGAAAGTCCGGATGTCGGCGGCGTCCTCGAAGAAACCTTCCTCAATCAGCCGGGTGCCGATGCGGCGCACGATCGCCGCGATTTCGCGCAGCGGATATTCGGGATGATACTGCACGCCCCAGGCGACCGAACCGTTGGTGCGGATTTCCACGCTCTGCACGTCGGTCCAGGCATTGGTGGCGAGCACGGTGGCGCCTGCCGGCAGCGCTTCGACTTCGTCGAGATGGACGGTCGGCGCGTTGAAGACGTCGAGCTTGCCGACATACATCGGATGCTTGCGGCCGGCTTCGGTCAGCCTGATGCCGCGGCCGAAGCCGATTTCGCGGCCTTTCGGATTTTTGCGCACGCTGCCGCCGGCCGCCGCCGTGATCACCTGCAGCCCCCAGCACGAGCCGAACAGCGGCGTGCCGGTCGCCAGCGCGGCACGCACCAACTCGACCTGCCGCATCACCTCCGGACCGCCGTTGTAAATGTGCAGGCTGGAGCCGGTGATGGCGATGCCGTCATAGCCTTCGAGCGCCTCACCGTCGGGCAGTGTCGCGGTGGGATCGCCCGGATGGGCGCTGTCCACGCTCGCGCCCGGCAAGAGCTCGCGCAGCAAATTGGAATAGCCCTGATGGGCCGCGGTTCCGCCGACCGCGATGTGTTCGGCCAATGTCTGCGGCGAGTTGCCTTCGATGACGAGCAGGCGGGGGGAGGGCATTGGACTTAGAGGGCGGACCTATGTTTTCGCGCGCGACGACGCGTAAGACATGAGCTTATATGGCTATTTTGCGATGGCTTTGCAATCGCGACCGTATTCTGTGGGGTGCGCGCCTTTTGCGCGCCTGCTGCTTGAGCTCGTCGCCCAGGCCGCTCATTCTGCGGGGAATCAAGCGAATCACCTATGGCCGACTACGACCTCGCCATTATCGGCGGCGGCATCAACGGCACCGGACTGGCGAGGGACGCCGCCGGCCGCGGCTTGCGCGTGCTGCTGGTGGAGCAGAACGATCTCGCCTCCGGCACTTCCTCGGCTTCGACCAAGCTGATCCACGGCGGCCTGCGCTATCTCGAGCACGGCGCGTTCCGGCTGGTGCACGAGGCGCTGAACGAGCGCGAAGTGTTGCTGCGCATGGCACCGCACGTGATCCGGCCGCTGCGTTTGATGCTGCCGCCATCACCCAGTTCGCGTTCGCCGTTACTGCTGCGGCTCGGGTTGCTCATCTACGACATGTTGGGCGGACGCAAATTGTTGCCCGCGACCCGCACCGTCGATCTCACCCATCACCCGGCCGGGCAACCGCTCAAGCAATCGTTTCGTTACGGCTTCGAATTTTCCGATTGCCAGGTCGACGACGCGCGGCTGGTCGTGCTCACTGCGCTCGATGCCGCCGAGCACGGCGCCGTCATTCGCACCCGCACCCGCTGCGTCAGGGCGGAGCGGCAGAGCGAGTGGCACCTGGTGCTCAATGCGCGCGGCCGCCGCGAGGAAGTCACCGCGCGCGTGCTGGTCAATGCCGCCGGTCCCTGGATCGGCGAGGTGGCGGACACCGTGATCCGGCAGCCGTTGCCGGCGCCGGTGCGGCTGGTCAAAGGCAGCCATATCGTGGTGCCGCGGCGTTTTGCGCACGACTTCGGCTATCTGCTGCAGGCCGCCGACGGGCGCGTGGTGTTCGCGCTGCCGTTCGCGCAGGACTTTACTTTGATCGGAACCACCGACGAAAATTTCGCCGGCGACCTCAATTCGCCGGCGCCTGATGCCGACGAGATTCTCTATCTGTGCAAGATCGTGAACGACTATTTCCTCGACAAGATCACGCCCGACGAGCTGGTGTGGTCGTTTGCCGGCGTGCGCTCGCTCCATGACGACGGCGCCGATAAGCCGGAAGACGTCACGCGCGATTACGCGCTCACGCTCGACGAAACCCAAGGCGAGGCGCCGCTGCTCACGATCTATGGCGGCAAGATCACCACCTACCGCCGGCTGGCGGAAGCGGCGATGGTGCGTATCAGGCATATTCTTCGGCGCGCCGCCGCCCTGGACCGCCGGCTCGACCTTGCCGGGCGGCGATTTTCCGGTCGACGGCTTCGACGCGCTGGTCGACGGAGGCGCTTCGCCGCTGGCCGTTCCTCGATGAGCCGCATGCGCGACGTCTGCTGCGTGCCTATGGCCGGCGCATCGAGCACATTACTCGGCGAGGCGCAAAGCATGGACGACCTCGGCCCGCGCTTTACCGGCGATCTTACCGGCGCCGAGGTGCGCTATCTGGTCGAGCACGAATGGGCGCAGAGCTGCCGAAGACGTGCTGTGGCGGCGCAGCAAGCTCGGCCTCAAAGCCACGCCTCGAGGAGCGCGAGCGCGCTCGGCCAGTTCATCGCATCGTTGCCGGCGGCCTAGCCGCGTTCGCCTTGCATGCATGGTTTACAAAATCTTGCCGCAGCCATCTAAATTGAATTCGATCGGTTTTATCGGGGCCGGTATCACTTGTGTGCTTCAGTGTCCGTCCGTGCGTGGGTGACGGGCCGCCAATGTCGATGGATTCTAAAACAGCTGGCCGAGCGCTTGGCCGCCGCCAAGGTCTTGGTGGTGGACGACGAGCATTACATGCGCAAGGTCGTGCGCACCATGCTCATGAGCTTCGGCGTCATCGACGTGCATGAGGCGCCGGACGGTGCGACCGGTCTCGAGTTGATCAGCAGCCTGAGACCGGACGTCGTCATCCTCGACCGGCAGATGCCGGGGCTCGACGGCCCCGCTTTCGTACGCATCGTGCGTTCGCCGGGGACCTTCCCCTATCCGGATGTGCCGATCATCATGCTCACCGGCCACGGCGAGCGTTCGCACGTAATCGAGGCCGTCAAACTCGGCATCAACGAGTTCCTGCTCAAGCCGGTATCGGTAAAGGCGCTGCAGGACCGCATGACCGCCGTCCTGACCCAGCCGCGTCAGATCATGAAAGACGGCGATTATTACGGTCCGGCGCCGCGCAATCTTGCCACCGCCATCCACGCCGACAACGACGAGGCAATCGCCAATCTCTCCGTGCTGAACTAGTCTCCGAAATCCGCGCCGGTGGCGCGTCTTTCCGGGGGCTCGCTTGCCGACCGCTGTCATCGCCATCGATCAGGGCACCACCTCGACGCGCGCCATCGCGTTCGATGCTCGTTTGCAGCCGTTGGCCAGCGCGCAGCAGGAGCTGCGCCAGATCTATCCGGCGCCCGGGTGGGTCGAGCACGATCCGGAGGAGATATGGTCGGCGAGCGTCGCCTGCGTGCGCGACGTTATGGCGAAAGCCTCGCTCGCGGGCCCGGACATCGCCGGCATCGGCATTACCAACCAGCGCGAAACCACCGTCCTCTGGGACCGCGCCACCGGCAAGCCGATCCATAACGCCATCGTCTGGCAGGACCGGCGTACCGCCGATTTTTGCGATGCGCTACGCGTTGCCGGCCATGAACCGGAGATCGCTGCCAAAACCGGTCTGCTGCTCGATCCGTATTTTTCCGCCAGCAAGATCGCCTGGCTCCTCGATCATGTCGAAGGCGCGCGCGCTTTGGCACAGGCGGGCAAGCTCGCCTTCGGCACCATCGATAGTTTTCTGCTGTGGCGGCTGACCGGCGGCAAGGCGCACTTGACCGACGCCACCAACGCCGCGCGCACGGCCTTGTTCGATATTTCGTGCGGGCAATGGGACGACGACCTGTGCCGGATGTTTGGCGTGCCGCCGGCTTTGTTGCCGCGGGTGATGGACTGCGCCGGCGACTTCGGCGTGACGGCGCCTGAACTGTTCGGCGCATCCATTCGCGTTCGCGGCATGGCCGGCGATCAGCAAGCGGCCACCATCGGGCAGGGTTGCTTCAAACCGGGCATGATGAAATCGACCTACGGCACCGGCTGCTTCGCTTTGCTCAACACCGGCCCTGAGCGCGTCGCCTCGCGCAATCGTCTGCTCACCACCATCGCCTACCAGCTTGACGGCAAGCGCACGTATGCGCTGGAGGGCGCGATCTTCATGGCCGGCGCCGCCGTGCAATGGCTGCGCGATGGCCTCAAGATCGTTACCAAGGCGTCGGAGGCCGACACCCTGGCTGCCGGCGCCGAGCCGGCTGAACAGGTTTACCTGGTGCCCGCCTTTGTCGGCTTGGGCGCGCCCCATTGGGACGCCAATGCACGCGCCGCGATCTTCGGGCTTACGCGCAATTGCGGGCCGGCGGAACTCGCGCGCGCGGCGCTTGAAGCGGTCGGTTACCAGACCCGCGACTTGCTCGCGGCCATGCATGTCGATTGGCCGGCGGCGCTAAATTCGTCAACCGTTCTTCGTGTCGACGGCGGCATGACCGTCAGCGAGCCCGCCATGCAATTCCTGGCCGATATCCTGGCAAGCCCGGTGGATCGCCCAGCGGTGATGGAAACCACGGCCTTGGGCGCGGCCTATCTGGCAGGGCGGGCCGCCGGCCTTTGCCCGGACCTCGATGATTTCGCCGCGCAATGGCGGCTCGATCGCAGGTTCCAGCCGCGCATGGATAAGTTGCAGCGCGAGCAAAAATACGCCGGCTGGAAGGACGCGGTGCGGCGGACCTTAACGGCCGGGTGAATCCGACGCGCTATTCGCTTCGGCTCTGGCCGGGCGGGCGAAACAAATAAATCAAAAACCAGATTGGCACGATCACCAGCGAGCCGAGCAATACGTTCGGCCAGGCCCAGGCAAAACCTTTTTGCGCGTAGTCTTCGAGGCGGTCGGCCGAGAGACCGAATTCGCGCATCAGCTGCTCGGCGGTGATGCCGAAATGGCCCAGGATCGTTCCCACCACCAGCGAGGCGACGGCGATCTTGACCAGCGTTCGGAGGAGGGGGTGCAGCATCCGCGCCCTGTCACGCCGGCAATAACCGGCGGGTGATTTGCTTCCGGCGTAATGATAGTCAAAGGAGCGGGCGGCGGCACGCGCAAGAATGAGGCTTACCCAGCCTTATTCTGGCTTTTGCCGGCCGGCCGGCGTCGTGGCTTGCTCGGTTGCCGGGATGGCCCCGACAGGAGCCGCGGGCCGCGCGCCGTTCAACCGATCGAGCAAGGAACGGGCGTTGAGCAACGGGGCGGCGGCGCCCGACCGGCGGATGAGCGCCTCCGGATCGGGCAACATGATCGGATCGTCCCAGGAGCCCTGCACGATGAACGGAAGCTCGAAGGCGACCGCCTCCGGCTTGCCGGTGGCCACCAGGCCGGCGGTGCCCTTGAGATCGAGTTCGCGATCCGGGATCGAGGCTGAACCTGCGAGCGCCAGCCGTACCGCCGAGCCGTCGATTTTCACGTCCTCGACCGTGACCGTGCCTTGGTTGATCTTCAGCGCCACCGCTGATCTTGTCGAACGGGGTGCGGCCGGTGCGGAATTCCCCGCCGCCGGACAGCGGCCGCCGCTCCAGCCGCCGCAGCAATTGCTCCACGTTGAGACCGAGCAGGGCGCCGTTCTGCCCGACCAGATTGGCGGTGCCGTTCAAGGTGCGCGTGAGCGCGAGCACGCTGTCGCCGTTGCCTTCGACGGCGAAGGACAATGTTGCCCTTGCCTTCGAGCCGGTGCAGCCCGAATAACTGGCCGAGGCAGCTTTCCAGATCGACGTCGGTGAATTGCAGCTGCGATTTGACGTCGACGCCGGAATTGAAATTGGCCAGCGTCAGCGAGCCCTTGATCACGCCGCCATAGGCCTGCGCTTCGCCGACGGTTATCACCAGGTGGCCGCCGCGCAAATTGGCGCCGATGGCGGTGCGCCCGAGCTTGGCGTTGGACATCACCACCTTCGCCGCCGACAGCCGCAAATCGAGATCGATGCCGGAAAAACCGTCCAGCGTGATGCGTCCGTCGTTCCAGTCGTGCTGGTTGGCGGTGAGCAGGCGGACGGTGGAGACATAGGGCGTCAGATCGAGGGTATCGGAGGCGAGCGTGCCTTGCAGCGTCTTGCGGCCGTCGGTGGCGAAGGTGAGCACGCCCTCGGCGGTGTTGCCGTCAAGCTCGACATTGACGTTGGACAGACCGATCGTTCCGCCCATCACATTGGCCTTGCGCCTTGATCGCGAAATGGCCGAAGCCGCCGCCGGGCAGCGGTTTCTGACCGGCCCAGATCAGCGCGTTGCGCATCGACGCGGTGTCGGCGGCGAGCGTGCCGTCGATCTTGAGGGTGGGCTTGACGCTGATCGCGCCTTCGAACGCGGCCTTGATCGGGGCGCCGGCGATGCGCAGCTTCATGCCGGTGCGGTTGCCCGCAAGGGCCGCGGGGAAATCGCCGAGCGTCAGCGCCATGTCCAGCGGCTCGTCATGCCAGACGAAGCGGCCGGTGGCGCCGAAGCTCTTGGAGATCGACGGCCAGGCCAGTGAAAACGTGATATCGCTGAGCGTTTCCTCGACTTTGTTCTGCTCGCTGTGCACCAGCACGGTGCCGTTGTCGATGCGCATCTCGGAGAATGCCGCAACGCGCGGCGCGCCCTTGTTGCTGACTGCGCGCCAGCGCCTCGATCAGGCCGGACCAGTTGGAGGTGCCGTTCGGCTTCAAGATCGATGGCGATGGTCGGCCGCTCCAGCGCGACGTCGGCGATCTCGACGCGGCCGATCAGCAGCGGGAAAAAGCGCAAGCGCGCGGTCAACCGCTCGGCGGTCAGCGCCGGCCGCTTGGCATCGCCCAGCACCACGTCGGCAAAACTGACACTGCCGGTGGGAAACAGCGAGACCGCGGCCTCGCCGCGCAAGCTCGGGTCGAGGCCGGTGACGGAGCGAATTTCGCTCAACACCTGCCGGCGCACCGCATCGGCCGAGATCAGGTAGCTGGCCGCGACCAGCACGCCGGCGCCGACCGCAATCGCGGCCAGCAGAGCTAGACCCAGGCGTTTTAAGCCAATGGCGGCCGTCAAGTGAGGATTTCCGGTTGTTTTGGCGTCGATTGCCGGCGGACTATACCATCGGTCGCGCCGTCACCAACCGTGCTTGGCCTCTGTGACCCTTTCATGGCCGGTCAAACAGCACTTAATCCCGGCGTGGCGGGCTCGCATCGGCGATTTCGGCGATCATTTTCTTGATGATCGCCTGGCCGAACGAATTGAAATCCTTCGCCTCCAGCACGAAGGCGCCGGGCCCGCCGACCACGTTATTGCGGTAGTAATTCGCCAGGCCGCCGGGCGGATTGGTGTGTTCGGGATTCCAGGGCAGCGGGTGCTCGCTCAGGATCACCAGGCCGTTGATGGTGTAGCCCAGCGCCAGCGCCTCGTCGCGCGCTTTGATGACGTCGCCGCCGGCATTATTGGTGCCGTCGCCGGAGACGTCGATGGTCTGGCGTTCGGATGTGAACGGCGCGCGCGCGAATTGCGCCACTGCAAAATCGATGCCGCCGCTGATCGAGGTGCGGTCGGCGAAGGAGCGCGGCGATTCCAGCAGCCGGTCGCCAAAGGCCTGCGCCGCCTTCGGCCCGTCGATCAGCATCCAGTCGATCACGACCTTCTGGTTGCCGAAGCCCGACCATTCCAGGAACAAAAGTCCGATGCGGCCGTGGCGGCCGGAGCCGATCACGTCCAGCACGCGCTTATTGGCGATCGCGGCGGCGTAGCCTTCGCGTTGCAGCTTGAATTTGTCGGCATCCACGCTGCGCGACACATCGGCCGCCAGCACCAGCAGAAGATCGACCGGCTCGGCCGCCCGCGCGGATGGGGCAAATGCCAGCATGGCGGCCAGCAGGAACAGGCAGCGGCGCAATCGGCGCATGACAACCTCACGCCTCACGGACGGAAGGTCAGCTTAGCCGATCTGCTTTATTGCGCCAGCACGCGCGTGGCCGGGAACGCCAATTCCACCAGGGTTCCGTCGTTGACCTGGCTGGTGATGCGGAAGCGCGCATGATTGGCCTCGGCCAGCGCCTTGGTGATCGGCAGCCCCAGGCCGGTGCCGCTCGAGCCCCAGCGCGCCGAGGTGGCGAGCTGGCGGAACGGCTCGAGCGCGGTGGCCAATTCCTTCTCGCTCATGCCGGGGCCGGTGTCGCGCACCCGCAAGACGATCTCGTGCTGGTCGCTCAAGGCGGTGGAGACGATCACCTGCCCGCCGGCGCCGGTGAATTTGATCGAGTTCGACAACAGATTGAGCGCGATCTGGCGCACCGAGCGCGCGTCGGCCACGATCTGCGGCAGGCTCGGCGGCAGCGAGGTGCGGATGATGACGCGCTGGGCATTGGCCTGCTGCTGCATGATGGCGACGCATTGCTGCACCAGGTCGTTCAGATTGACGCTCACGAACGTGAGTTCGAGCTTGCCGGCCTCGATCTTGGACAGATCGAGCAGATCGTTGAGCAGCGAGATCAGGTGGCCGCCGGAGGTATGGATGTCCCTGAGATATTGCCGGTAGCGCTCGTTGCCGACCGGCCCGAAACGCTCCTCCATCATCACCTCGGAGAAGCCGATGATGGCGTTGAGCGGCGTACGGATCTCGTGGCTGATCTTGGCGAGGAATTCCGACTTGGCGGTGGAGGCTTTCTCGGCCTGCTGCCTGGCGTTGATCAACTCTTCCTCGGTGCGCTTCCAGGCGGTGATGTCGCGCATCACCGCGCAGATTTTCTCGCCGTCCGCGATCCGCCCCATGGTGAAATAGAGCGGAACCAGTCCGCCCTGCTTGACCAGGCCGATCGCCTCGCGGCCGGTGTCGAGCGTGCCGCGTTCGCGCGCGATGCGATCGAGATAGTCGAGGACCGAACGCCGGCTTTCCGGCGCGAACAGGTCGCCGAAGGAAAGCGCCGCGATGTCGGCGGCCTCGTAGCCGAACAGCGCCTGGGCGCTGCGGTTGGCCGAGAGCACGCGGCCGGCGCGATCGAGCACCAGCACGCCGTCGGTCGCGGTGTCGAGGATCGACTTGAGTTCGCCGTTTTCGCTCGCCAGCCGGCGCAGCGACAGGTCGTCGCCGTGCTCCCCGGCGGCAGGCGCGCTGATCATGAGCACCAGCGCGTTTTCGTTGTTCCAGATGATGCTGAACAAGCGGCCGTCGACCGGCTTCTGCTGGCCGTTGACGGTGCTGATGGTAAGCCTTTTACCGCCGTTTTTGGCCTCGCCATTCGGCGCCTCGCCTTTGGCTTCGATGAACAGGCTGTCGAGGCCGCCGGCTTCGGTGAGCGCCTCAAGCGAGGGATAGCCGGTCCAATCCAGGAAGGCGCGGTTGGCATAGATCAGCGTATTGAGCCGGTAGACCAGAAGGCCGACCGGCAGGCGGTCGAGAATGGGCCGTCCTTCGTGCAGATCGCGGGCGGCATCGCCGTGATGCGCAGCCCGTGGCGGGACGCACGGCCGGCTCGACGCCGAACTCGGCTGGCGTCGATGCGCCGTCGTTTTTCGCCGTGGTTTTCTTGAGGCGGTCGCTGAGTTCGCGCCCGAGCTCCTGGAACGCGTTGGCCTCGATCGGGCTGAGCGCCGGCATCGCTTCGGCGGGCGGCGCGAACGCCAGCACATTGTTGGCCGGCGGTGCCCGGTGCTGCGTCAACGCGCGCAAGCCGGTCGACATCGCGGCAGATGCCGAATCCGCGATAGCCGGCAAACTGGCGGTCGCGGTCGAACACCGGAAGGCCCGACATTTCGACGGCAAGCGGTCCATGGGCATCCTCGGCCGGCCACGGCACGACGATGCCGCTCCAGGTCTCGCGCGCGGCCAGCGCATGCGCCACCTGGCCTTGCGGGTCGAGCTTGAGCGCGACGGCGATCTCGGCCCACGGGCGATCGAGCACGGCGGCAGCCTGCGGCCCGATCAGCTTGGCGAATTCTTCCGCGCCTAGCGTGAAGCGGTTGGCCGCATCCATCTGCCAGATGAAACGGAACGGAACGCGCGTGCGGCTGCGCGCGCACCGGATCGGCCGCAACCGGCGCGGCCACGGACTGCGGCGCGGCCTGCGCGATCTGTTCGGGCGTATAATAGGCAAGCAGCAAAGCCACCGTGGCGCTGGCGCCGAGCCGAACCATGGTTATCGTTCCGGTGGTGATATTTCCCTCGGACACGCCGTTGAGCATGGCCTCGCGGGCGAGTTTTTCGGCGCCGAGCGCGATCAGGTCGCGCTTGTCGTGGAAGCGTTCGAGCGCCTCCGGCGTCGCCTCGATCAGTTCGCCGTCGGCAGTGAAAATCGCTGCCGGCCGCTTGAAATCCGCCATCAGCCGGCGCGCGCGATCGGGCAGGCTCAGATCTTTGCCGGCGCGCTCGGTCGCGACCACCAGAACGGCAGAACTGTTGTCGGCCAGAACAATGCGCGAGCAAAGACAGATCAGGGTGCTGGCGAAGGGCGCGCCGAACCCGCGCAACCGCTCTAGCCGCGCTGTCGCGCCCTGCGGCAGCGTGCCGGCGAGGCGCGCAACCTGCGCGGCGGCCGTGTGTCCCGGCTCGTAGCGGATGGCGGCGAGTTCCGCGGGCGAGGCGGCATCGAAGATCGCAGCCCCGATCGGGTTGGACCACAGCACGCGCGTCGCGTCCGTGCTCCACAGCCATGCCGGCGTCGGGCTCAGGGCATGCGCCGCGAGCCGCGGATCGGTCAGGCAAGTGAATTGAAACTCGCTCATCATCGCATCGCACGGTTTACGGCTAATCAAGCCTTAATAGGGCTGCTTTGGAACCCCGTCCACGCCGCGCCGCACGCCATACCCCGCCAAGCGGAGATAACCTTAATTGCTTGGGTTCCAGCACTGGCGAGCCTGAGCGGCCGACCTAGATAGAAGCTCGAATCGGAGGGTACACGTCAGGAGAGTGCGATGACGACAAACGGAGCGGGAAATTTCGAGATACCGGCGGAGATGCGCGCCTTCGCCGAGAAGAGCGTAGAGCAGGCCAAACAGGCCTTCGGCAGTTTCATAACCGCCGCGCAGCACGCGGCCAGCACCGCCCATAGCCAGGCGGCCAGCACCCATAGCGGCGCCAAGGAAGTCGGCGAACTGGCGATCGGCTTCACCAAGCGCAATATCGATTCGTCGTTCGCGTTTGCCGAAAAGCTGGTGCACGCCAAGGATTCCGAGGAAGTGACGGCCCTGCACGCCGAATACGTGAAAAGCCAGATGGCGGCGCTCACCGAACAGACCAAGGAATTGAGCCAGCGGGCGACGAAACTGTCCGGCCAGCACTGACCGATCCATAGGGCTGGGACTGATCGCATTGGAGGCTGGCTGCCAGGCCGGCGACGCGACTTTTATGACATTTTTGTGCAACGCAATATTTTTATTGCAATGCACCAAAAGTATGCTATATTGGGGTTGTAGCTCTCGCCCAGACGCCCATCGGGCGCCCCTCGTGGCGGCGGGTTCAAACAGGCGCGAGCCGATTTGCCGAGGGCGGCAGCTCGCATGAAGCCGGGAACCGCCCTCCGAGATGAAGGTGATTGTTATGGCTGAAGCCCCCCGAACGAATATCTTCGAACTGCCGAAGTTCGAAATGCCGAAGATGGAAGTCCCCGCCGCTTTCCGCGAAGCCGCCGAAAAGGGCGTCGCGCAGGCCAAGGAAAATTACGAGAAGCTCAAGAGCGCCGCCGAAGACGCGACCAAAGTCCTCGAGGACAGCTACACTAACGCGTCCCAGGGCTGCTCCAGCTACGGCCTCAAGCTGATCGAAACCGCCCGCACCAACAGCAACGCCACTTTCGACATGGTTGCCGGATTGCTGACGGCCAAGTCCTTTGCCGAAGGCGTCGAACTCTACACCGGCTTCTTGCGCACGCAGTTCGATACCGTGACCGCGCAGGCCAAGGATCTGACCGATCACGCCCAGAAGGTCGCGGCCGACACGGCCGAGCCGATCAAGCAGAGCGTCACCGGCGCCTTCAACAAGGCCGCGTAAATTTAAATCACGCTTTTCGCGTGGATCGAAGCCCGGGCTTAGCGCCCGGGCTTTTTGCATGCGGGGCAAAGCCGCTTGCCAAAAAGCCGCCCTGAACCTAGGTTCCGGCCGCTCGTGACGGATAACGAGCTTGTGCAGGCGTAGCTCAGTTGGTTAGAGCGCTGGTCTGTGGAACCAGAGGTCGGTGGTTCAAGTCCACCCGCCTGTACCATTTCAATTCCGTCAGCCGTAAAACTCCCAGCCGTGCGCGCCGATGAAGATGATGGAAAAGGCCGCGCGATCCCCAGGCGATGCAGAACTCGCCGACCTTCTGGTCTGCCCCGCATGCCGGTCCGAACTGTTACCCGCCACAGATCGGATTTATTGCAGCAACGCGGCTTGCAGCCGCTCCAAGTCGGGCTTTCCCCTGATCCAGGACATTCCGGCCTTGATCGATTTCGACCGCAGCATCGTCGCAGAAGAATTCTTGATCACCACGGCCGGGCGCTCGACGGTCACGCGCGGCGGCTCGCTCTGGCGGCGGTTTGCTTATGCGACGCGCAATATGTTCGGGCTTCAGGCAGCGATGGATCATCGCGCCGCTACATTCCTCGATTTTGTAGGACATGCTTCGATTGGCAGACCAGTCGTGCTCATTGTCGGTGGCGGCGACATGAGTCCCGGGAGCCCGTTTCGCAATGCGCACGACGTGCGATTGATCAGCTGCGATATTTACGCTTCGGCCAATGTCGATGTTTTGGCCGACGGGCATTTCCTGCCATTTCGCAGCGCCAGCTTTGACGGCGTGGCCGCCCAGGCGGTGCTCGAACACGTACTTGACCCCGCTCTGGCCGTGTCGGAAATGCACCGCGTCTTGAAGCCGGGCGGCATCGTTTACGCGGAAACCTCGTTCATGCAACAAGTGCATGAAGCGGCGTTCGATTTCACGCGGTTCACCCATAGCGGCCATCGCTGGCTGTTCCGCGATTTCGACGAAATTCAGTCGGGCGCGTCGGATGGTCCGGGCAATGCGTCGCTCTGGTCGATCCGTTATCTGGTGCGCGGCGTCGCGCGCACCAAACTTGCCGGCATCGTTGCGGCACTGATCATGCTTTGGGTCAGGCTGTTTGATAGGCTCACTCCTGAAGCATTTGCGATCGACAGCACGAGCGCGGTTTTCTTCATCGGGCGCAAGAGCGAAACTACGCTGAGCCCAAAAGATATGATTGCTTATTATCGCGGCGGCGGAAGGCGTTGAAGGCGTTCTAGTGCTGCAACCTGCTGGCGGTTCGCGTTGCAATGCACGGCATGTGTTGTAAGCTTTATGCGAGCTTTCAAACGCGTTACTCATAAGGGTTGCTGACATTGCCGTTAAAAAAATTTACCTCGGTCATTTTAAAGCTGTCCAATCGGATCAGAGCCGCGCGATATAACGGGCTGCGTTTCACCGCACTGCGTTTCATCGCCGCAATTCTTAGCCCATCCTATCGCATGCGTTACGGCAGGCTGGATTGGATGGCCGATGAAGCATTCGAACGATATTTGCGGCTCACCGGCGCGTCGGGTGGACTTAAGAGCATCAATGCCGGGCGGCACTGGATGGTCTACCAACTACTCCGGCTGACCGAAAAGGTGCCGGGTGATACCGTCGAATGCGGCGTTTATCGTGGAGCGTCTTCTTATCTCATATGCTCGTTTATCGCACGGTCCGCATTCGCGAAAAACCACCACATGTTTGATTCATTCGAAGGACTTTCTGCGCCGACCCCGCAGGAAAGCATCTATTGGCGTGAACATGACCTAAAGATCGAGTTTAGTGAAACCGCAAGGCTTTTGTCGCGTTTTAAGGACATCCATTACTATAAAGGATGGATTCCCGACCGTTTTGGCGAAGTCGCCGACCGCAAGTTCTCGTTCTTGCATATCGACGTCGATCTTTACGAGCCGACGCGGGACAGCATCGCGTTTTTCTATCCGCGCATGAACGCCGGTGCCATTATCGTATGCGATGACTATGGTTCATCCACATGTCCCGGTGCGACCAAGGCCATGGACGAATATCTTCAGGACAAGCCGGAGAAGATGGTGATGCTCAGCGACGGCGGCGGGTTCTTGGTCAAGGGAATTCCGACATCGGATTCGTATAGCCCGGCATGAACGGATCGGATGCGAAATTAGAGCGGCGCGCCCATGCTTTCATTGCCCCATAAACCGCGCATCAATTGAAGTGGATTGCGTCCGTTGAAATGAAGGAACAGGAAGACGGTGCCGAAATAAAGCAGAACGGCAACCGGCATGACATAGAAGACCGCGCTCCAAGCGGTCACGTGATAGAAGGGCAGCAGCCACGCCGCCATCACGGCGACGCCGATCAGCCCGCCGGCCAGGATTGCCGGATCGGGCAGTGGGAACGGAAAGACCCGGCCCATTTTCATCACCGCGATCGCAAACCCGGCGCCGAATCCGATCAACGCTGCGATGGCGGCTCCCCAAGCCCCGTAGCGGGGAATCATGATGATATTGAGAACGAGATCGGTGGCCGCCGCGCCGGCCATCGAGAGCAGCGTCAGGTCGGACCGCGCGCCGAGGAAATAGCCGTAGTTCACATACATCAGAAGCACTTTGAGAAAAGTCGCGCTAACCAGCACCGGCAGCAGCGATAAGGCGAGCGGCTGGAATTCCGGCCCGAGAAGAATATTCACCAGCAGCGGGCCGGCCAAGACGATGCCGACGGCTTCCGGCAGCACCAGCAGAATGATGAAGACGCCCAGCAGGCGCAATTGCGCGCGGGCTGCCTCAACACCGCGCTCGGTAAAAGCATTGATGGTGAGGGGATAACCGGCGAGCAACATGACCGCTAGCGGTACGCCCAGCAGATTCATTTGCAGGTCGTAACCCGCGGCGTAGAGACCAGCCGTCTCGGCGCCGAAAAATATGCCGCCAGCAGCCAGCGGTCGATGAAGCTCGCCAGCCAGACAAACAGCGCGCTCAGCACCAGCGGCAATCCGAAGCGCAGCATCCGCCGCCCCAAAACGGGATCGAAGAATTTCCAGTCGATCCACCAGCCGCGCCAATTGACCGCCAGTGTCACCAGCGCCGACAGCATGGTGCCGGTCAAAGCACCGGCCACGCCGTAACCAAGCGCCACCAAGCCAATGCCGAGCAACATGTCGAGCGCGCTTTCGAGACTGCCGAGCAGCGCGTAGCGACCGGGACTGCAGCGCGCCTTGCGCGGTGGCGAGTTGGAACTGATGCAGCAGCATGGCGAGCAGCAAGCCCGCGCATAGAGCCAGCTGCACGCGCCAGCGTTCCGGCGAAACGAACAGAATGGATAGTAAGGCCACACCGCAGAGCGCAGCCGCCGGCATAATCAAGCCCCACAGCGTCGTGGCGCGCGCCGCCTGCGGCTCACTCGGCAAATAGCGCAACATCGCCGGCATTGCGCCGTAAACAATCAGCGCGTTGAAAAAGCCGACGCCGGCCAGCGACAGCGCCAGTTCGCCGAATGCATGTGGATCGAGCAGCCGCGTATAGGCGGCGATGATCGCGAAGCTCGCGCCGCCCGCCAAAATGCGCGCCAGGAAGTAGATGCCGCTATGGCGGAGCAGAGCCATTAAGGCGATATCAATCAGGCGGCATGTGAAAAATCAACTGCCGTCGGCCGCTAACGCAAAACGCCGGCGAGGGTGTCGCCGGCGTTTGCGACTGCGAAATCTGTGGATCAGCGGAACAGCGAGCGTCCGTTATTGACGGCGCGCGGTCCATTGGACGGCGGTAGTTTGGCGCCGGCGTTGAGCGCTGGCCGCCGAACATGAAGTCGAAGAAGCCGCCGCCGCTACTGCAGCTGCTGCCGCCATACATGCCGACCGGCATGCGCACCGGCTTGGACGAGGTATTCGGGCGCCCGCTCGATCGCGATGTCGGCGACCTTGCGCTCGCTGCCCTTGAGGATCGCGATCATCTTGGCGTCGCGGCCGTAGACGTCCTTGCGCAATTGCAGCTTGCCGTCGTGCGTCGACGAAGGCGGTCTGATAGGTCAGGTGCACCCAGATGTTCTTCGGGAAGTTGATGTTGATCTCATTGCCGCCGAACATCTTCTCCAGTCTTGCCTCGGTGTAGTGCTCTTGCGGCATCACCAGCGACAACAGCTTCTCGCCATAGGTCAGGGGGTTCTGCACCCGCATGCAGCCGTGGCTGTAGGCACGCTCGTCCTTGGCGAACAGATATTTGTCCGGCGTGTCGTGCTGATAGACCAGGAACTTGTTGGGGAAGTTGAAGCGGATGCGGCCGAGCGCATTGCCGGCGCCCGGCGGCTGCGCGATGTGGATGGTGCCGTCGGCGTCCTGCGTCAGCTTGAGGCCGATGCGGTCGAGCGCCTGCGGATCCTGCTGCAGCGCCGGCAGGTATTCGTTCTCGATGATCGACGGCGGCACGTTCCAGGTCGGATTGACGGTGATGAACTTCATCTCCGCGCTGATCAGCGGCGTCGACTTGCCCGGCTTACCGACGACGATCTTGGTGTGCCAGTAGACCTTGTCGTTGTTGTAGAGCGTCAGCGTGTAGTCCGGAATGTTGACGATCACGTGCGGATTGCCGAGATCGCGCGGCAGCCAGCGCCAGCGTTCCATGTTGACGATGATGGTGTCGACCGGATCGGCCGAGCTTGACGGCTTCTTCTTCTTCTCGCCGTTCAGCGCGCGCACGGTGTTGGGGCCGAGATTGCCGTCGACGCCGATATCGTTTTCGGTCTGGAAGGTCTTGACCGCGTCGCGCACCGCGTCGTCGTACAGCGGATTTTCCTTGTCGCCGGCGATCTCGAGCCGCTTGCGCAGCGCCACCACGCGCGCATCCTTCATGCCGGGGCGCAGGATCTTGCCTTCGGGGACCTTCACCAGGTCCGGCTTCTTTTCATCCTCGGCCTTGGCCTGCACGCCGCCGCCCTTGCGCAGTTCGGCGAGCTTTTCCCGGAGCGCCTTGAATTCGGCCTGCGGCGGGTTGTAGCTGTCGAGCGCCTTGGCGGCATCGTCGTCGCTCGGCGAGCTTGGCCAGCACCTTGGCCGGCTCCGGCGCGACCGAGATCGAATTGGATGTCGGCGCTGACGCGGGTGAAGTGGATGCGGCCGATCTGCGCCTGGCGCGCATAAGTGAGCACCGCGGCGGTGAGCTTGAGTTCGTCCTCGGCCAGCGCTTCGGGGGTGGCCGCCGATTTGAAATCCGGCGTCGGATAGTCGTTCGGGATCGAGGCCGACGGTGTCGACCTGTCCGAGATAGGCGATCGCGGCCTTGGCGCGCGCGTCGGCTGCGCCATTGCTCACCCACAGCGGCGCGTAGTCGCGCGCCTTGTAGAACGCTTCGACGCCTTCGCGGTCGGCCTTGCGGCTGACGATGCGGTCGAGCTTGCCGGAGATCATCTCGCGCAGCTGATCGGCGACCGCGCTGTCCGCGGTGGCGGAGACCGGCGTCGCGGCCGGCTCGCTCGCGGCCTTCACCGGCTCAGTCTTGGCTGGCTCGGCTGCGGGCGCGGCGGCTTCCTGTTTCGGCTCGATCTTGGGGCCTCGGTCTTGGCGGCCTCGGTCGCCAGGCGTGGCGGCTGGCTCAATGTCCTTCGCCGTCAGCGGCGGCAGCAAAGCGGTATCCGGCATCGGGACAGCAGCCGAGATGTTGTCCGCGGATTGCTGCGCCAATGCTTGCTGCGCCTTGCCGGCATGGCTACCCAATACCAGCACCAGCCCGAGAGCGGTCGAGGCTAACAGGCTGTTGAATCGAACACTTTTCACCACGTCGTCTCCTGAACTGTGCAGGGGACTCAAAGTCCCCGATTTCGGCGGCATCCTATCTCATAGTCCTGAGGTAGTTACGCATTTCCCAACGCTATGATGCTGAACATGGTCCGGGTGTGGCTATTTTGCACAGGCGGTCGAAATGGCGGATTCGACGCATATTTCAGGACCTTCCGCCGCCTTGAGCCTACTGCAACGCTTAGCCGGCCCCGCCGTTCCCGCACAGTTTTTGCGACTTTTCCCCCAATGACTTCTTTGTGAGGTTGGAAACGCAGCCTAGGACCCTGCCATGACAGTCAGATGATTAACGGCCCGGCGGCCGCAAGCCTGCTGACAGGGCGCGCGGTTGCGCTAATATTCGACATCTGCCGCCGGTCACGGGCGGTTGAAAGGAGACACCATGAGCCTGGACGACCCCGACACTCGTCGAAATTTGCATCGGCTTAGAGATCAACGGTTATCTCCCCGCCGAGTTCTGTCGTTAGACTTCCTGGTACTGGGTCCATGCCCCGCCTGAGGGGCTGATGGGGCGTCTCACCTGTCAGCCCAAAGGAAATCCCGCCCGGCGCCTTCACGCCGGACGCCTGAGTTACTTTGCGGGCGGGCCGTTCTCGGCCTCGACCTTGCCGCACGATCGGCCACCACAGCTTTTCTTCGCTCTTGATGAACTCCGCCGTCTGCTGCCGGCGTTAGATCGCGCGTGTAGGTGCCGAGCACGTGCAACCGCTCCTGGATGTCGGGCGCGGCGAGAACCGCGCGCACGTCCTTGTTCAGTTTCTGCGACGATCGCGTCCGGCACGCCGGCCGGCGCCATCAACACGATCCAGCCGCTCGACACCACGCCCGGCACGGTCTCGGCGATGGTCGGCAGATCGGGCAAATTCGGCACGCCGCTTCTTGCGAGGCGATGCCGAGCAGCCGGATGCCGCCGCTCTGCGTGCCGGGCGCGAGGCCGGCGAGGCCCTCGAACATCGATCGGGATGCGCCCGGCGATGACGTCGTTCATCGAAGCGGCGGCGCCGGCGGAATGAACGAACGACATATTGACCTTGCCGCGCTCGCGCAGCAGTTCGCCGGTCAGATGCGATTGTCCGCCGCGATTGGTGGCCGCAAACAGCATGCCGCCCGGCGTCTTGTTGGCGAGCGCGATCAATTCGGCCACGGTCTTGGCCGGCACGTCCTTGTTGACGCGCGACTGCGATCGGCTGCTCGCCCACCAGCGCGACCGGCACGAAGGCCTTGTCGAGATCGACCGGAATCTTGTCTTTGTGCGTGATCGGCAGGACGGTGAAGGTCGAAGCCTGCGTCATGTAGAGCGAGTAGCCGTCCTTCGGCAGGTTGCGCCGCCGCCTGGATCGCAATCAGGCCGCCGGCGCCCGGGCGGTTGAGTACCACCACCTGCTGCTTCCACATTTGCGTCAGCCGGTCCGCCACCAGCCGCGTCACCACGTCGGGGCTGTTGCCGGCGGCCGCGGGCGTAATGAAGGTCACCGTCTTGTTCGGGTAATCCTCCGCAAAGACCGCGCATTGGCGCGCTTGCCGCAAACACGAACGCCGCAAGGCTCATCGCCTGTCAGCCATCGCCGATGCGAAGTCATGATTCCCCCTGCGATTTCGTTTTCGGGATTTCATGCCCGCAATTGTCGTATAACACGCCCCGTCCGCCTGCCATCAGCTATCGAGGGCGATGTGGCCGAGGGCAATACGGATTAGCGCCGATGCCAAGCCGAGCCTGCCGCGCGGCGTGCGGCTGGTGCACAACGAGGCGCAGGGCGGCTGGGTTCTGCTGGCGCCGGAGCGCGTGTTCAAGGCCGACGCCATCGCGTCGAAATTCTCAAGCGCTGCACCGGCGAGGCCAGCGTGGCGGCGATCGTCGACGATCTCGCCAAGACCTTCAACGCGCCGCGCGAGCGCATCCATGACGACGTGGTGAAGTTGTTCGTCTCGCTCGCCGACAAGAAGTTGCTGGAGCTGTGAGGTGAGAGAAGCGCGGCAAAATTCATCCGCTCGTCCCCGCGAAAGCGGGACCCAGTGCTGGATTCCCGCTTGCGCGGGAATGAACGGGGAACCGGCTTTCGGATAAGATCATGCGCAACTAAGAGCCACTAAAAAACCGGGCCCCGTGAGGGGCCCGGTTTCAGTTTGCCGGTGTGGGGTACCGGCAATCTTCCAGAGGGGAACATGCTGCGCACCGGCTGACTCTGGGAGGAAACACCCGGCGTCACAGCGAGCCCCGACTATGCGAGCCGTGCCCGGCTCCGGCAACGCCGCAAGCCGCATGTCAGCCATGCCTAAACGCAAATCGAGAGAATTTTCTGCTGTGAAAATCAAAAACGCCAACGTTGCGCGTTTGCAACCAGGAAATCGCGGAAAACCTGAATTCGCGCGACCGATTTGAGTTCTTCCGGATAAACGAAATAGGCGTCGAGCGCGAGCGTGTCGGCCTCGCCGAGCAATTGCACCAGCCCGCCGTTTTCTTCCACCAGATAATCCGGCAGCATCGCGATGCCGAGGCCGCGCTGGCAGGCGCGCAACACGCCCAGCACGTTGTTGATGGTCAAATGCGGCGCGCGCGCGGCTTTGCCGTCGCGGCCGATGTCGAGCAGCCAGCGGCGGTTCTGTAAATGCGCGGGCACCGTGCCGCCGAGCAGAATGACGCGATGCTTGTCGAGGTCCTCGTGCGCCTGCGGCGTGCCGAAGCGCTTGAGATAATCCGGCGAGGCATAGGCGTGGAAATGCACCGAGAACAGCTTGCGCTGGATCAGGTCCGGCTGGGTCGGCTGGCGCAGGCGGATCGCGACGTCGGCCTCGCGCATCGCCAGATCGAGCTCCTCGTCGGAGGTGATCAGCGTGATGTGGATGTCGGGATAGAGATCGAGAAATTCGCCGAGCCGCGGCGTCAGCCAATGGATGCCGATGCCGGGCGTGGTGGAGACTTTCAACTCGCCGTTCGGCCGTTCGCGGCTGTCGGTGAGCTTGGTGCGCGCCGCCTCGAGCTTCATGAACACTTCATGCGCCGTGCGGTAGAGCAGTTCGCCTTGTTCGGTCAGGATCAGCCCGCGGGCATGGCGGTGGAACAGCGAGACCGACAATTCGCCTTCGAGCGCCGAGACCTGGCGCGACACCGCCGACTGCGACAGGCCGAGCCGCTCGCCGGCATGGGTGAACGAGCCCGCTTCCGCCGCGGCGTGGAACACCTTCAGCTTGTCCCAGTCCATTCCCTTGTTGTTCCCGGCCATGGTCTATTCCGCCGCGCGCTGATGTTCGTGTTCCTGCGCATGCAGGAATTTCTGCGCCTCGAGCGCCGCCATGCAGCCTTGCCCGGCGGCGGTGACCGCCTGGCGGAATATCTCGTCGGTGACGTCACCGGCGGCGAACACGCCCGGCACCGACGTGACGGTCGAATAGCCGTTGGTGATGATGTAGCCGGACGGACGCATCTCCACCTGGCCGACGAACAATTCGGACGCCGGCGTGTGGCCGATGGCGATGAACACGCCGTCGACCTTACGCTCGGTCACCGCGCCGGTCTTCAGGTTCTTGAGCCGCACCATGTTCACCTTCAATGGGTTTTCGCCGCCGAGCACGTCGTCAAGCGTCGAATCCCAGATCACGTCGATCTTCGGGTTCTTGAACAACCGGTCCTGCAGAATTTTCTCGGCGCGGAACGCGTCGCGCCGGTGCACGACCGTCACCTTGGAGGCGAAATTGGTCAGGAACAGCGCTTCCTCGACCGCGGTATTGCCGCCGCCGATCACGATCACTTCCTTGTTCTTGTAGAAGAAGCCGTCGCAGGTGGCGCAGGCCGACACGCCGTAGCCCTTGAACTTCTGCTCCGACGGCAGATCGAGCCAGCGCGCCTGCGCGCCGGTGGCGATGATCAGCGCGTCGGCGAGAAAGACGTCGCCCGAATCGCAGGTCAGACGGAACGGCCGCTGCGACAATTCCACCTTGGACACATGATCGTAGACCAGCTTGGTGCCGACATGCTCGGCCTGCTTGAGCATCTGCTCCATCAGCCAGGGACCCTGGATGACGTCGGCAAAGCCCGGATAATTCTCCACGTCGGTGGTGATGGTGAGCTGGCCGCCCGGCTGCACGCCCTGGATCAGCACCGGTTCCAGCATGGCGCGCGCGGCGTAGATCGCGGCGGTGTAGCCGGCCGGACCCGAGCCGATAATCACGACCTTGGCGTGGTTCGTCTTTGACATTGTGCGCGCCCCCCTGGCGGGCGTCGGGCTTAAAGGCGGCCCGGGTGGCCGGATGGACCGGCTCTTTTGCATGGACGATCTATGGCTTCCAGACGAGCTATGCAAGATATGCAACCCCCTGGAGTCACAGACTTAGGGTTTGGCCCGGATTTGGCGGCCTCTCCGCGTAATAATATTTCGCAGTGGGACCGATGCCAAAATGGCCGGGGCCTCTAGGGGCTCAAGAGGCGGATCAGATCCGGCCCGCGCGGGCTGCCTAAGCCGATACAGGCGTTCCAGGCGGGTCCGGCGTCATAGCCGATATTGCTGCCGGTTCGCCTGTTGGCGCCGGATGTAATTGGCCGCAGCGAACCCGGATTGCGATACAGCAGCGCATTAATGAATCCGAGCGGGCGTCCGCGCCGCTCGTTGATCAAGGCCAGGAAAGCGCCCCATAGCGGCGCCACAGCACTGGTCCCGCCGGTGACCACGTCGGCGCCATTCAAAATAATCCGATAGCCGTTTTGGTCGGCCGCCATTGCGGCGATGTCAGGCACGCCGCGGCGGATTTTTCCGTCGTTGAAGGACTTCGGCAGCGCGGTGGACTTTTGGAATACCGGCACAGAATAGAAATCGCTGATGCCGCCACCGGTGCCGCGATCGCCTGCGTTCCAGACCACTTCAGTGGCGATAGAAGTACCGGCATCGTCGAGCGTAATGGTGGTGCCGCCGCAGCCGAGCACATAAGGGCTCGCGGCCGGATAATCGACGTGCGCCTTGCCGTCGCCGGCGCGCTCGTCGGCGAGATCGTCACCGGCTGCGGTCACCCGTGATGCCGAGTCGCACGGCGTCGGCGAGCACCGCATCCATGGCCAGGCGGGCGGGCTTCGGCCAGAACGATTCGGGCTCGCCCCAGGTCATGACGATGACGCTCGGGTGCAGGTTCGCGTCATGCACCGCCTGACTGAGCCCCGCGACCAAGCCGTTCTCCGTACTGTCGGTGAAATAGACGGCGATGCGTGCCCGCGGCGCCACGCCGGCGGCGACCTGCACGTCGAGCGAGACTTCCTTGTCGGCTTCGGCTTCGGCATCGGCGCCGAAATTATTTCGGCCCGTTCCGACATTGACGTCGGTCACCGCCGGGACGGTCAAATTCATTGCGGCGCAGGCGGCCGCCAGATCGTTGCGGTCATAACCGCCCTGTGGCTCGATGAGGGCGATGCATTGGCCGGCGCCTCCGCCGCCTGTCGTCAGCCCGTAGAGCCGCGCCATCGCGGAGGGAAAAAGTCCGTCAGCGCTGATCGGCCCGGCATTACTGCGCAGAGTCAGGCGCGGCCTTTCATCGAGCCCGAGCACGGCATGCACGATGCCGGAGAGCGATGGCGGAATCCACGCCGGCCGCGCCGGGTGACGATAGAGTCTGCCGCCGATCGGGGCTCGCCGGACTTTGACCGCGAAAGCGCGTTCGATAGCGGCCGGCGCGCCGCGCAAGATGACATGGCGCCGCGGCGCGTCGACCTCGGCCACGGTGAGGCGGTATTTCCTGGCGAAGCGGCGCACGCGCGCAATCGGTCGCTTGAGCTTGCGCCGCCGCAGGGCCGCCAGTTCACGCCGGCTGACGCGGGTCAGCGCGGCGAAGTCGGCGGCGCTGCCCGGCCGGCGGCGTGGCCCACGCCGGGCGATGAGATGCAGCGTGACCTGCATCGGCTCATCGCCGGCCCCGGGCTTCTTTTTTCGGCGCATCGAGATTGGCCGGTGCGCCATTTGGCTGGCCCACCTATTGGGCGTTGAGTGGAATCGCCCAGACGAAATCCGTCTGCAGGTTTTTCTGCGATTGATTGGACTTGCCGGGATTATTCCAGAACCAGCTCGTCAATGGCGATCCGTTCGGGCTGACATTGGGAGAGATGAAGCCCCCGCCAAAGGCATCATTACCGGTGGAATTGACAGCAGCACGCGAATGACAGGTCATGCATGACGATGTCGGCACAAATCCGCTTTCCGTTACGGAATTACCCAGCAAGGTAGTGAGGCCTGTGGAAGTGATGAAATCGACCTGACTGCCTTTCAGGCAATAGTTGTCGTATTCGGCCGGCAAATTGCCATCCGTAAACATCTTCTTCAGAGCCGCGGTCTTGGTGCAGGTCGGGTATTGCCCGCCGGTCGGCGTTTTCGCCGCCACCACCTGGGCGGTCGCGCCGAAACTGTCGCGGCAACCGATAAAGTCGCAGCGGCCGCGATTGTCCTTGTGCTCGAACGTGGCCCAGGTCCAGTTCGGCACCATTTTCGAAATGATGTGCATCGACACCAAGGCATATTGCTTGCCGTCGGATGCGGTATTGATGTGATAAAGCGACTGGTCGAGGCCCGGCGTCACCTGTTTCCAGTTCGCCTTTATCTCGATGGCGTCGACCGGGAAGGAAATCGCCTTCTTGGCCGTGAAGGCGGCCTTCAGGCCGCTCACCGTATTCAGCTTGTTGTTGACGATGAAGTCGAAGGCCGCCTTGTTGCGCCTCACTTCTTCGGTGCCGCCGACAGTCACGTGCGGCTGCAACCCGGGCCTGCGTACCGCGGTCCGGATGAGGGCAGGGACCTTCAGGATTTTCGAGGTGACGGCGGTGGGAAAGACCGGGTTCGGTGCGAAGGTATCGTCATCCGAAGCCCAGGTCTCGAACAGCGCGTTGTTGTTGCTAGCGGTCGCGGCCGGCGCATTGACGGTGACGAACAGCTGCCAGTTCACCATGTCAGGATTGTTGAGAGCCGGATCGGGATCGGGCGGCGGCAGAATGGCCGGGTTGATGTTACCGATGTTCGGATTGACCGCCCCATTGGGGAGGTTGTTGTTTTGCAAATTCTGCGCGATCGCCAACGAACCCATTGCCGTTACGAACAGCGTGGCCGCCAGAAGTTTTCGTTTCCTTGTCGTTCCCCCTTATTTCAAAATGCCTTTGCCGTCGCCGGCTCAGGCGGTGAAGCCATCGGTCATCCATTGCTGGAAAAGCAGCAGACGATCCGGCTGCCAGGCCGGTTCGCCGAGTGGCATGCGGGGCGCGACGCTGCCGTCCAAATGCGCCAGTACGTTCCGCGCGTGGGCGTGGTCGGCGTAAGTTTCGTCGCCTGCGGCGTCCAACATATAGGTGAAGTCGCCAAGAGCGACCTTAAAGCGCTGCATGCACGTGAGATCGCGCTGCGTGAACAACGGGGCGATATCTTTGGCGAAGCTGACGGTCATGAAAAACGCCACGGGCCAAGCGCCATCCGGTACCCGTTATCTTAGATACATGACGGTATCGCTCCAACTATAGGTTTCACGGAATGCCGATGGCGAGACGCAATAATCTTTCGCGAAACATTATTTCGCGGTATGGATATTCCCGGCCTTTATGGGGGAATCCAAGTGCCCGCCCGACTGGACGCCATCGACCGCAAGATCCTGAAAGAACTGCAGGACGACGGCCGCATGACCAATGTGGAGCTGTCGCGCCGGGTCGGCATTTCGGCGCCGCCGTGCCTGCGCCGCGTGCGCGCGCTGGAGGAGGCCGGCTACATCAAGGGCTACCGCGCGCTGCTCGACGAGAAAAAGCTCGGCTACGAGGTGGCGGTGTTCGCCATGGTGCATCTGGCGAGCCAGGCGGAAGCCGACCTTGCCGGCTTCGAGAAATTCGTGCGCGCGCAGCCGTTGGTGCGCGAATGCTGGATGCTCTCGGGCGAGATCGACTTCGTTCTCAAATGCGTCGCGCCCGATCTGAAAACCTTCCAGGCCTTCGTCGAGAAGCTCACCGCCGCGCCGAATGTGCGCAACGTCAAGACCTCGCTCACGCTGCGCCAGTCCAAGGACGCGGCGATGGTGCCGATGGAGAACTAAGATATTCTGGGGATGAGCTTCGTAAATGACCCGGAATGGCAATTACTTGTCGAGCCCCGCCTTCCGCATGCCTTCCAAATAGCGCTCCATCAACTCGGGCGTCTGATAGGGAACGCTTGCCCTGATCCAATCGAGTGACAAGGCCGGATGCTCCCGCCGGGCCATAGCAAGACAAGCCCGTGCTTCATCAATCCGTCCCGCTTGTGCGAGGCTCGCGGTGCGCTGACGCTGCGCGCCCTGAAATCCCGGTCGCAGTCGTAGCGCTTCCGTTGTATATCGGACCGATTCCGAAAACCCTCCGGCCGTGTAGTGAGCGATCGCGATGCCGCCGAGGAAAAATGCCATCTCGGGATCGAGGGGACTGAGCCGGATCGCCTCTTCACCATGCGCGATGGCTTCGCGGCTTTGTCCGGCGAATGCGAAGATATGGCTGAGATTAGTATGCGCGGCCGCGGAATTAGGATTGAGGGTGACGGCGCGTGTAAACGACGCGATCAACTCTTCGGTGCGCCGCTCCATCATCGCCCAATAACCGAGCGCGCTGTGACCCCACGGATCGCGCTCGTCGAGTGCGATCGCGCGCAGCGCATGTTCGTGGGCTGCGCGCAACCCTTCATCGCGCGCGGCCCAACCCATGTGCGACGCAAACGCCAGGCGAAGCCCGAGCATGCCGCGTGCCGGCGCGTAATCCGGATAGTCCGTGACGGCCTTTTCGAGAGGGCCGATGGCCGTCTCGTAGTCTGCCCGTGTCATGCGCCAGAATTGCGTTTGAGCCCGGGCTACGAGTTCCCAGGCTCCAAGATCATTCGCCGAACGTGAAAGCGCGCGAACACCCTCGGCGGCCAGCAGACGGGGCTCGATTGCGCCGGCGACGCTGCGGGTAATCTCGTCCTGCACGGCAAAGATGTCGCCGATCTTGCGGTCGTAGCGTTCGGCCCAGTGATGACCGCCGGTGATCGCATCGACAAGCTGTGCGGTGATGCGCAGCCTTTTGCCGGCGCGGCGTACGCTGCCTTCCAGCACGTAGCGCACGCCCAGTTCGCGCGCGACTTGCTTCACGTCGACGGCGCGGTCCTTGTAAACGAACGTCGAATTGCGGGCGATAACGAACAGCCAGCGAATGTGGGAGAGGCCGGTGATCAGGTCCTCTGATATACCGTCGGCGAAGTATTCCTGATCGGGTTCTTCGCTCATATTGGCGAATGGCAGCACCGCTATCGAGGGACGGTCGGGCAGTGGCAGCGCTGGAAGCCCACTGTCTTTGTGAGCCGGCCGCTGAGTCTTTGGCACTTTCGCGATGAAGCGATAGCCACGCCGGTGCAGCGTCTCGATATAACGCGGACGTCTGGCATTATCCCGAAGCGCTTTTCGCAGTTCCTGGACGCATGTCACCAGCGCCGCGTCCCCTACCTCGGTCTTGGGCCAGATGGCGGCGAACAGCTCGTCTTTGGTGACGACTTCGCCGGGACGCTCGGCGAGAAAAGACAAAAGCGCCAGCGCCTTGGGCGTAAGCCGCACTTCGCGCGCGCCGGACGTCAGTCCGCCGCGCGGGTTGAGCCGGTAATGACCGAACGAAATAGCCTGATGCAACATAGGGTTCGCCCGTCGTGAGGTTAGCACGACCTCCTATAGAAATCCCGTTTCTCGCTTATGACTTGCGGCCGACGCCTTCTTAATATCGAACGCGACACCCCAGCAGCATGACGTCGCATGCTCATTCATCCGCGTGCAAAGGGAGCCATCATCATGAAAACATTATTTACAATTGCGGTCGCTGCTGCGGCGGGACTTTCTCTGGCTCGGCCGGTCTTCGCACAAACCGACGGCCAAAATCTCGGCACGATGCATTTCGAAACGTCATGCAAGCCGGAAGCGCAAAAGCTGTTCGACCGCGGCATGCTGTATCAGCATTCGTTCTGGTACCGCGCGTCGCAGCAGGAATTCGAAAATGCGCTCAAGGCCGATCCGGAGTGCGGCATCGCCTATTGGGGCATTGCGCTGAGCCTGCTGTGGAACCCCCACGTGCCGACGCCGGCGAAAAATCTTGCAGAGGGCGCCGCGACGATCGCCAAGGGACAGAGCGTCGGCGCCAAGACGCAGCGTGAGCGCGACTACATCGACGCGCTCGCCGTCATCTACAAGGATTACGATAAACTGGGTCATCTGCCCCGCACCCAGGCCTATGCCAAGGCCATGGAGCAACTCGCGCAGCGTTATCCGGACGACGACGAGGCGCAGATTCACTACGCGCTGGCGCTCAACACTTCGGCTTCACCGGCCGATAAGACTTACGCCAACCAGCTCAAAGGCGCGGCCATTCTGGAAGCGATCTTCAAGCGTCAGCCGCAGCATCCCGGCGTCGCGCACTATCTGATCCATCTCTATGACTCGCCGGCGCTGGCCGAGCGGGGCCTCAATGCGGCGAGGCTTTACGCCAAGATCGCGCCCGGCGCCGCACACGCCCAGCACATGCCATCACATATCTTTACGCGCCTCGGCTACTGGAAGGAGTTGATTGCTTCCAATGTCGTGGCGGCGCGCGTCGCGAAGGAAGCCGGCGATTTCCACGAACAACTGCATCCCATGGACTACATGGTTTATGCCTATCTGCAGCTCGGGCAGGATGCCAAGGCCAAGGCCGTTCTGGACGATATGGCGAAGGTCACCGGCTTCACCGAGACGTTCCTTGTCGGTCCCTATGCGCTGGCTGTTTCACCGGCGCGCTACACGATCGAACGCGGCGACTGGAAAGCGGCGGCGGCGCTTGCGGTGCGTCCCAGCCCGTTGCCGCAGGTGCAGGCGGTTACCTATTTCGCGCGCGCGCTCGGCGCCGCCCGCTCGGGCAATCCTGAAGCCGCCAAAGTGGAGATCGCCAAGCTCGGGGAACTGCACGACAAGTTGAAGGACGCCTATTGGGCCGGACAGGTCGATATTCAGAAGCAGGTTGCTTCCGCCTGGATGCTCTATGCCGAAGGCAAGCATGACGATGCGCTCAAGGCCATGAGTGCGGCTGCCGATGCCGAGGACAAGACTGAAAAACATCCGGTGACGCCGGGCGCGCCCAAGCCGGCGCGCGAATTATATGGCGAGATGTTGCTCGAAAACGGAAGTCCCAAGGAAGCGCTCGCCGCCTTCGAAGCGACGCTCAAGAAAGAGCCTAATCGGCTCGGCGCCTATGTCGGCGCGGCCAAGGCCGCCGAAAAGTCCGGCGACAAGGCCAAGGCGCGTGAATATTTCGGAAAGGTCGTCGCAATCGCCGCCGACGCCGACAAGTCCCGCACCGAGGTCGCCGACGCGCGCGCGTTCCTCAGCGCGCTGAACACGGGAACGCGTCGTGAGATCGCTGTTACTTCTGATCGCGCTGAGTGCTCTTGCGACCCCGGCCGGCGCGGAGCCACGCCAGGTGCTCGGCTATGCGGGTTTGCTCGGGGAGTGGGAGCTGACCGCCAGCGTGACGGAAAAAGCCGCCTCGCAACCCAAGGAATTTTCCGGGCCGCTGACGATGACGCATGTCGGCCTATGCACGGTGGACGACCCTGAAGAAAAGAAAGGCGTAATCCGAATGCGGATTTCGGAGGCCCGACTGCGAGCGACAATATTGGTCGACGGTGTGGAATGTAGCTATCGCGGCCGGTTATCGGATTCCTACGCCGGGACGATGAACTGCCCCGACCGGCCGGCGGTCCCGCTCAAGCTGTGGCTGAGATAATTGCCGTTCACGCCAATCCCACCGCCGGCATGGGGCCGCCCGTAGCCGCAGCCTACTTCCACTCCACCTTCTTGACTTCATAGCCCTTGGCGCCGCCGGGGGTGACGACCTCGACCTGCGCGCCCTTGCTCTTGCCAATCAGCGCCTTGGCGAGCGGCGAGGTGATCGAGATGCGGCCCTTCTTGGCGTCGGCCTCCGGCTCGCCGACGATCTGCCACACCTTCTTCTCGTCGGTGTCCTCGTCGACCAGCGTCACGGTGGCGCCGAAGGTAATGGTGTCGCCCGACAGCTTCGATACGTCGATCACGTCGGCGCGCGCCAGCTTGTCCTCGAGCTCGGCGATGCGGCCCTCGTTGAGCGACTGCTGCTCCTTGGCGGCGTGATATTCGGCGTTCTCCGACAGGTCGCCGTGCGTGCGCGCGTCGGTGATCTGCTGGATGATGCGCGGCCGCTCGACCGACTGGCAGTGCTTGAGCTCGGCCTCGAGCGTCGTATAGCCGGCCGCCGTCATTGGAATCTTGTCCATCGTCTCTTCTCCTCCTGGCGGGCGCTCGAACTGTCTTGATCGCGCCTCGGCGCCGCCAAGCCCCTTCCATCCTCAAAACTTCGTCCAATCCACTCGCAATACGACTCCGGCCACGGCATCCCGCGAAACCGGAGTCATGTACGAGGGGCCGGTCAAAAAAACCCCGACCGCGGCTGGTGTCACCCGCGCCGCGACCGTGGACTTCCCGGCCTAACTCGCACCGCCGCCATAGGTTCGAGCCATTCCGGAAAAAAGCCCGTCAGGCCCGATCGCTGAAGTAGCTCTGCAGCGTGCGCACCTCGAGGTCGCCCCCGAGATAGGCTTTTATGCCCTGCGCCGCGGCGACGGCACCCGAAAGAGTGGTGTAGTACGGCACTTTATGCAAGAGGGCGGCGTGGCGCAGCGAACGGCTGTCGGCCAGCGCCGCGGCCCCCTCGGTGGTGTTGAAAACCAGCTGAACACCGCCGTTTTTGATGGCATCCACGATATGGGGCCGGCCTTCCAGCACCTTGTTGATCTTGTCCGCCGCCACCCCCTGTTCGGCGAGGTAGCGCTGGGTTCCCGAGGTGGCGATGGTCTTGAAACCGAGCGAGGCCAACAGCCGCATCAGCTGGCCAGAATGCGCGGCTTGTCGGCGTCCTTGACCGAGACGAACACCGTGCCGTTGCGCGGCAAATTGGTGCCGCCGCCGATCTGGCTCTTGGCGAAGGCGATCTCGAACGCAGGCGTCGATGCCCATCACCTCGCCGGTCGATTTCATCTCCGGGCCCAGCACGGTATCGACGCCGGGGAAGCGCGCGAACGGGAACACCGCTTCCTTGACCGCGCGGTGCTTGTAAGTGGCTCGGCACGAGCTTGAAGCTGGCGAGCCTTTCGCCCGCCATGATGCGGGCGGCGATCTTGGCGACCGGCAGGCCGATCACCTTGGCGACGAACGGCACCGTGCGCGAGGCGCGCGGATTGACCTCCAGCACATAGATGTCGCCGTCCTTGATGGCGTATTGCACGTTCATCAGCCCGCCGACATTGAGCGCGAGCGCCAGCGCGCGGGTCTGCCGGCCGAGTTCGGCCAGCGTCTCTCGCTCGAGCGAATGCGGCGGCAGCGCGCAGGCTGAATCGCCGGAATGGATGCCGGCTTCCTCGATGTGTTCCATGATGCCGGCGATGAAGGTGTCCTTGCCGTCGGCGAGGCAATCGACGTCGACTTCGGTGGCGTCCGACAGATAGCGGTCGATCAGCAGCGGGCTTTTTTTGGAAACCACCAGTTCGCTCGGCCGGTCGAGATCGCCGGCGAGCCGCGCCACGTAGCGGTCGAGCTGGGCGCCGTCGCGCACGATCTCCATGGCGCGCCCGCCCAGCACGTAAGACGGCCGGATCACCACCGGATAGCCGATCTCCTCGGCGATGGCGCGCGCCGCGCCGGGCGAGGTGGCGATGCCGTTCTGCGGCTGGCGCAGTTTGAGTTTGTCGAGCAGCTTCTTGAAGCGGTCGCGGTCTTCCGCGAGATCGATCATGTCGGGCGAGGTGCCGAGGATCGGCACCTTGGCCTTTTCCAGATGCTCGGCGAGCTTGAGCGGGGTCTGGCCGCCGAACTGCACGATGACGCCATGCAGCGTGCCGTTGGCGCGCTCGGTCTCGATGATCTCCAGCACGTCTTCCGGCGTCAGCGGCTCGAAATAGAGCCGGTCGGAGGTGTCGTAGTCGGTCGACACCGTTTCCGGATTGCAGTTGACCATGATGGTCTCGTAGCCGGCTTCCTTGAGCGCGAAGCAGGCGTGGCAGCAGCAATAGTCGAACTCGATGCCCTGGCCGATGCGGTTCGGCCCGCCGCCGAGGATGATGACCTTCTTCTTGTCGGACGGCCGCGCTTCGTCGGCGACTTTAGTGCCGGCTTGGCCGTTAAACGGCGTCTCGTAGGTCGAATACATGTAAGCGGTGGGCGAGGCGAATTCGGCGGCGCAGGTGTCGATGCGCTTGAACACCGGCCGCACGCCGAGCGCGCGGCGCTTTTCCATCACCGTCTCGGCGTCGGTGCCGGTCAGCTTGCCGAGCCGCTGGTCGGAAAAACCTTGCGCCTTGAGCCGGCGGAACGCGCCCGCGGTCGCGGGCAGGCCCTTGGCCTTGATCTCGGCTTCCATCTCCACCAGCGCGCGGATCTCGTTGAGGAACCACGGGTCGATGCGGCAGGCATTGTGGATCAGCTCGTCATTGGCCCCGAGCCGCATGGCCTGCGCGATCTTGAGCAGGCGGTCCGGCGTCGGCGTGCCGAGCGCGGCGCGGATCGCGGCCTTGTTGTCGGCGTCGTCGATGCCCTTGGCCGGCGTCGAAGCCTTCGATGGTGATTTCGTCGAGCCCGGTGAGGCCGGTCTCCAGCGAGCGCAGCGCCTTCTGCAGGCTTTCCTGGAAGGTGCGGCCGATCGCCATGGCTTCGCCGACCGATTTCATCGAGGTGGTCAGCGTGTTCGAGGCGCCGGGGAATTTCTCGAAGGCGAAGCGCGGAATTTTGGTGACCACGTAATCGATGGTCGGCTCGAACGAGGCCGGCGTCGCGCCGCCGGTGATGTCGTTGGCGATTTCATCGAGCGTGTAGCCGACCGCGAGCTTGGCCGCGACCTTGGCGATCGGAAAGCCGGTCGCCTTCGAGGCCAGCGCCGAGGAGCGCGACACGCGCGGGTTCATTTCGATGACCACCAGCCGCCCGTCGGCCGGATTGACCGCGAACTGCACGTTGGAGCCGCCGGTCTCGACGCCGATCTCGCGCAACACCGCGATCGAGGCGTCGCGCATGATCTGGTATTCCTTGTCGGTGAGCGTGAGCGCCGGCGCGATGGTGATCGAATCGCCGGTATGCACGCCCATCGGATCGACGTTCTCGATCGAGCAGATGATGATGCAGTTGTCTTTCTTGTCGCGCACCACCTCCATCTCGAATTCCTTCCAGCCCAGCACCGATTCTTCGATCAGCACTTCGCTGGTGGGCGAGGCGTCGATGCCGCCTTCGACGATGTCGATGAACTCGGCCTTGTTGTAGGCGATGCCGCCGCCGGTGCCGCCGAGCGTGAACGACGGCCGGATGATCGCCGGCAGGCCGATGTCGTCGAGCGCGGTCAGCGCCTGCGCCAGCGTCTTGACCTGATGCGAGCGCGGCGTCGGCAGGCCGATGCGGGTCATGGCCTCGCGGAACAGCTCGCGGTCTTCCGCCATGTCGATGGCGTCGGCGGTGGCGCCGATCATCTTGACGTTGAATTTCTCCAGCACGCCCATCTTGCGCAGCGACAGCGCGCAGTTGAGCGCGGTCTGCCCGCCCATGGTCGGCAGCAGCGCGTCGGGCCGCTCGCTCTCGATGATCTTGGCGACGATCTCCGGCGTGATCGGCTCGATATAGGTGGCGTCGGCGAGATCCGGATCGGTCATGATGGTCGCCGGATTGGAGTTCACCAGGATGACCCGGTAGCCCTCGTCCTTGAGCGCCTTGCAGGCCTGCGTGCCGGAATAGTCGAACTCGCAGGCCTGGCCGATGACGATCGGGCCGGCGCCGATGATCATGATCGATTTGATGTCGGTGCGTTTGGGCATCGGCTCTCGGATCACTGGGCACAAAAAAAGGGCGCGCCTTTGCGCGTCCTTTGCCCCGCAGCGGGACCAGTCCCGCGCGAGGGGTCATATAGGCCCAAATCGGCGGGCAGGGAAGGGCGACGGGCGGATTAGCGGTGGACGGCCAAAAGCTAAGTTAGCCGCGCCAGAAACGTCATGCGCCGCTGATTGTGGCCGATATTGCGCGGCGCGCGTTTCGCCGCGAAGCCGGCGGCCTTCAGCTTGGCCAGCATCGCGGCCGCCTCGTAGTGGGAAAGCCCGACGGTCTTCCTCAGCCGCAGATAGTCCGACACGAAAATCCGCATCAGCCCGCCGACCGCCGCCCAGAAGAATCCGTTGGCGGCGGCAAAGCGCAGCAGCGCCAGCGCGGCGGCCGGCGCGGCCAAGCGCGGCGGCACGATGTCGCCGATGATCAGCAGGCCGTCGCGGCTTCAGCAGCTTGCGGAAAGTCGCCACCAGCCGGTCGAGCTCGGCGCCGGTGAGATATTGCGCCACCGAATGCAGCACGATCAGATCGAAGCTGCCGGGCGGCAGCGCCGCGGCCTGATCGGGCGTGAGCACGGCGATTTTTGGATTGCCGGCATAGCGCATGGTGAGCGCGGCGCGCACATTGGGCGCGGCCTCGACCAGCGTGAGATGCGCGCAGGCAGCCGCCACCAGCTCCGCCGATGTCGCCTCGCCGCAGCCATAGTCGAGCACGCGCGCCGACGGCGAGGGCACATAGCCGCGGATGTGCTCGGCGATGGTGCGGTAATGCACGTCGCGGTGACGCGCATTCACGTAGATCACCGAATGCTTGAAATCGTAGAAGCTGATCCAGTCGGACATCTATGCTACGCGCCGACCGCGTTCCGATGAGGGCTTCCACAAGCGCCGCACCGCGGTCTTCTTCAGACGCCGCTCGGCGCGGCGCAGATCATAGGCCGCCTGCAGGCGCAACCACATGTCGGCGGGCGGATTGGTGAAGGCGCGTTCAAGACGGACCGCGATGTCGGGCGTGATCGGCGACTTGCCGTTGATGATTTCCGACAAGGTCTTGCGGCTCACGCCGAGCGCCTTGGCGGTTTCGGTCACGGTCAGGCCGAGTGGAATGAGCACATCCTCTTTCAGGCCTTCGCCGGGATGCGGTGGTTTGAGCATTGGCATGATTTCACCTCAGTGATAATCGACGAGATCGACGTCTGCGACGTGAGCGCCTTCGAAGCGGAAGATGATGCGCCAGTTACCCGAAACGGAAACACTCCAGAAGCCGCTCAGGTTTCCGGTGAGCGGATGCAGCCGTAATCCTGGGAAATCCATGTCGCGCGGCATCCGCGCCGAATTCAGATAGCCAAGGATACGCGCAATCTTGATTCGATGTGCGGCATGGACGCGGGATTCATCGCCGCGTTCATGTAGTAGTTTCAGTCCCCGGTGCCGGAAACTGCGGATCATGCGTTAAGATAGGATGTAACCCGTTGGGTGTCAACCTCTGGAAAGGCTCACGCGATCTTGCGCTTGGCCGCGTTTTTGGCCTGCCGCATCATGTCGACAAAGCGCGTGAACAGATAATGGGAGTCGCGCGGGCCGGGCGAGGCCTCCGGGTGGTACTGCACCGAGAACACCGGCCGGTCGCTGAGCGCGAGGCCGCAATTGGAGCCGTCGAACAGCGACACATGGGTCTGCTGCGACGTTCTTCGGCAGCGTGTCCTTGTCGACCGCGAAGCCGTGGTTCATCGAGGTGATCTCGACCTTGCCGGTGGTCAGATCCTTGACCGGATGATTGGCGCCGTGATGGCCCTGATGCATCTTCATGGTCTTGCCGCCGACCGCGATGCCGAGCATCTGATGGCCGAGGCAGATGCCGAAGGTCGGCGTGCCCGAGTCGATCAGCTTCTTGATCACCGGCACGGCGTATTCGCCGGTCGCCGCCGGATCGCCCGGCCCGTTCGACAAGAACACGCCGTCGGGCTTGAGCGCCATGATGTCCTCGGCCGAGGTCTTGGCCGGCACCACCGTCACCTTGCAGCCCGAGCCCGCGAGCAGGCGCAGGATATTGCGCTTGATGCCGTAGTCGACCGCGACCACGTGGAATTCCGGCTTGGTCTGGCGGCCGTAGCCCTCGCCCCAGACCCACGGCGTCTCGTCCCAGGAAAACCGTTGCGCCGACGGTCACCATCGGCACCAGGTCCATGCCGACGAGGCCCGGCCAGGCCGCGGCTTCTTTCTTCAGCGCGGCGAGATCGAATTTGCCGTCGGCCGCGTGCGCGATCACGGCGTTGGGCATGCCCTTTTCGCGGATCAGCGCGGTCAGCGCGCGGGTGTCGATGCCGCACAAGCCGATGATGCCGCGCGCCTTCAGCCAGTCGTTGAGATTGCGTGGTGGCGCGGTAGTTCGACTGCGGCGTGATGGCGCGTATGCAGGATGACGCCGCAGGCGCCCGGCCGCGCCGCCATGTTGACGCTCTCGATGTCGTCCTCGTTGGTGCCGACATTGCCGATGTGGGGGAAGGTGAAGGTGATGATCTGCCCGGCGTAAGACGGGTCGGTGAGGATTTCCTCGTAGCCGGTCATCGCGGTGTTGAAGCAGACCTCGCCGACCGCGGTGCCGGTGGCGCCGAGGCCGAAGCCCTCCAGCACGGTCCCGTCGGCCAGCACCAAAAGCGCCGTCGGCTTGGGCTCAGCCCAAGCCCGCCGGAAGTCCGGCGGGGGTGGCTTTCGTCTGGGTCATGGCCACTTAGTTGCGTATTATATGAGACGAGGCAAGGGGCCGGTTCACGCCGCCCCCAGACAGGATTTAAGCCAATCGGAAAGGGGCTCCCCCGTGCTGCGCGACGACATCAACAAAGCTTTGACCGAGGCGCAGAAGGCCAAGAACGAGCGCGCGGTTTCGACGCTGCGCATGGTCAATTCCACCCTCAAGAACGCCGACATCGAGGCGCGCGGCGCCGGCAAGCCGCCGCTCGGCGACGCCGAGGTGCTGCCGCTGCTGCAGAAGATGATCAAGCAGCGCCAGGAATTGGTCGAGCTCTACCAGAAGGGCAACCGCGCCGATCTGGTCAAGCAGGAGCAGGAGGAGATCGCCATCATCTCCGGCTATCTGCCCAAGCAGATGTCGGAGGCCGAGATGACGGCCGCGATCGAAGCCGCCATCAAGGACACCGGCGCCGCCGGCATGAAGGACATGGGCAAGGTGATCGGCGCGCTGCGCGGCAAATATGCCGGGCAGATGGATATGGCGAAAGCGAGCGGGATGGTGAAAGCCAAGCTGCAATAATAAGCTTTAAGAAAAGCAGGGGAGGGGAGATGAAAAAATTCATCATAGCTGCGGCAACGGCTGCGGCGCTATTCTCAACGGCCGCCTTCGCCGCCGATTACCCCAACCGTCCGATCCGCGTCTTCACCACCTCGAGCGCCGGCGGCATCAGCGACGTCTTCATGCGCGTGCTCAACGACGCGCTGCAAAGCCGCCTCGGCCAGCCGCTGGTCATCGAGAACAAGCCCGGCGGCGCCGGCAACATCGCCGCGCGCGCCTGCCAGGACGCAAACCCCGACGGCTACACCATCTGCATCATCAATGCCGATACGATGATCTATAACCAGTTCCTGTTCAAACAAATCCCGTTCAGTCCCGAGAAGGGCCTCACCCCGATCGTCAATCTGTTTCACCTGATCCAGGCGGTGGTGGTGAACTCCGATCTGCACGTCAAGTCGATGGACGAACTGGTCGCGCTGTCGAAGGCAAAGCCCGGCACGCTCAATTATCTCACCGCCTCGATCCCCTGCGTCGTCTACATGGACAACCTCAAGCGCGATAAAGGCGCCGACTGGGTGCGCGTGCCGTTCCGCGGCGGCGGCGAGGCGGTCACCGCGGTGCTCGGCGGCTCGACGCCGATCGCCATGATCGGCATCGGCAACGTCATGGGGCAGATCAAGGCCGGCAAGATGACGGCGCTGGCGCTGGTCAACAATATCCGCACGCCGCTGTTGCCGGACGTGCCGACCTGGGCCGACCTCGGCTACAAGGGCGCGGCGTCGGAAACCTGGTACGGACTGTTCGCGCCCGCCGGCACGCCCAAGGCGATCATCGACAAGCTCAATGCCGAAATCGTCAAGGTGGTGGCCGATCCGGCGTTCCGCGAGAAAAACATCATCGCCCGCGGCCTGGTGCCGGCGACCGGCACGCCGGAGGATTTCGCCAAGACCATCAAGGACGGCCGCGTCGAGGCGAAGCAAGTGGTCAAGGACAGCGGACTGCCGCCGCAGTAGTGCGCGGCGATTACGGCTTTGCCGCGCCGGCGAATTCCTCAAGCACAAAGGAAATCGCCTCCGGCGTCACCTTCACCGAGCCGGCGAAGGGATGATCGATCGCGATCACCGTCAGCAGCCCGGAGAAAATCAAAATCGCCAGCGCGCCCGTCATCACGGTCTGGGCGCGCAAATTCTCGGCGCCGAAAAAAAAGGTGAAGCTGATCGTCACGACGGCGCCGCCGATCAGCACAAACCAGACGATGCCCGGCACGATCCCCGACGCCGCGACCAGACGGCCGCGCCGCGCCTGCGTCACCAGGTCGAGCTGGTGGAGAATTTCGGCGGTAACGATCACATCGGATTTGTTGGCGCGCAGCTTTGAATAGCGCCGCATAGACGTCGTTGAGGGCCTTGGTCACAGTCGTGACTGCCTTTGCCATGTTCCATCGCCGGCCAGTCCTTGTCGATCGTGACGGTGAGATAGCCGGTCAGGGCATTGCGCAGCGCGGCGCCTTGCTCGGCGCCGAGGCCGTTCGACAGGCGGTAAACGGTCGCCGCGGCGCCAGCCTCCTTGGCGACCATCGCCGTCCGCGTCGTTGAACTTCTCCCACACGATGATGATCGCGAAGGCGAGCAGCACGGCGTAGATGACGCCGACGGTCGCGAACTTGAAGCCCGCGATCTCGTTGTTGGTGCGCAACCGGCTGAGTTTGACGTAACGGCGGATGATGACGGGCCCGGCCATGGCAATGAGGGTCGGGGGGCCGATCACGAGGATGCCGGACAGCCACAGCGGCAGGGTGGTCAGGAACATCATGAGGTCGGGACCGGTCGAGCGAGTGCTCTGAATAACAGGAACCGGCGAGGAAATCGGCCAGCGTCGGATTGCTCCTGCCGCCTGTGAATTACTAGGAAAACGCCCGAAATCTGCCCGCTTCCGGTGCAGGCCATGCCCCGAATCCCATTTCTCGGCCTATGATTGACCAACCGATTCGGCCAAACCAAAAGCCATGCGCTTCACGCCCCAGTTCCTCGACGAGCTGCGTGCCCGCCTCCCTGTCTCGGAGGTGGTTGGCCGCCGCGTGAAACTGCGCAAGCAGGGCCGTGAGTTCATCGGGCTCTCGCCCTTCAACAAGGAGAAGTCGCCCTCCTTCACGGTCAACGATCAGAAGGGCTTCTTCCACGATTTCTCCTCCGGCAAGCATGGCGACATTTTCGGCTTCGTCATGGAGACCGAAGGCGTCGCCTTCCCCGAAGCGGTCGAGCGCCTGGCGCAAATGGCCGGCGTGGCGCTGCCGAAGGTGTCGCATGAGGACGAGCAGCGCGACGCCCGGCGCAAGACGCTGCACGACGTCATGGAACTGGCGGCGAAATTCTTCGAGGCGACCTTGGCCGGACGCGCCGGCGCCAAGGCGCGCGGCTATCTCGCCGACCGCGGCCTCGACCCGGCGACGCAACTCAAATTCCGCCTCGGCTACGCGACCAACGAGCGCTTCGCGCTGAAGGAACATCTGGGCTAGCCACGGCATTCCGGTCGAGGACATGGTGGAAGCGGGCCTGCTGGTTTCCGGCGACGACATTCCGCTGCCGTTCGACCGCTTCCGCGATCGCGTCATGTTCCCGATCGCGGACATGCGCGGCCGCACCATCGCCTTCGGCGGCCGCGCGCTGGAAAAAGACGCGCAAGCGAAATACTTGAATTCGCCGGAGACGCCGCTGTTCCACAAAGGCGCCACGCTCTACAATATCGCGGCCGCGCGCCAGGCCGCGCATGACGGCGCAGCCATCGTCGCCGTCGAAGGCTATGTCGACGTCATCGCCATGGTGAGCGCGGGCTTTCCGGCGGCGGTCGCGCCGCTCGGCACGGCGCTGACCGAAGACCAGCTGGCGTTGCTCTGGAAAATGGCCGACGAGCCGGTGCTCTGTTTCGACGGCGACAAAGCGGGCATTCGCGCAGCCTATCGCGCGGTCGAGTTGGCGATGCCGCGGCTCAAACCCGGCAAGAGCCTGAAATTCGCGTTGCTGCCGGAGGGTCAGGACCCCGACGATCTGTTGCGCTCGGCCGGCCGCGAGGCGGTGGCCGAGGTGGTCGCCGCCGCGCGTCCGCTCGCCGCCATGTTGTGGGCGCGCGAGACCGAAGGGCATTCGTTCGACACGCCGGAGCGCCGCGCCGCGCTCGAAGCGCGCATCAACGAAGTCACCGCCGGCATCGCCGACGATTCCGTGCGCAAATATTACCGGCAGGATTTCAACGCGCGGCTGTCGCAGTTCTTTGCGCCGGCGCAAAGCCCGCGCGGCAATTTCCAGCGCGGGCAAAATCAAAACTGGCGCGAGCGCCCCAGAGGCGAATGGCAGCCGCGCAACGGCGCGCCGCAGCGCCCGACCACCGGCGGCAGAAACACGCCCTATGTGGTGGTCAGCCAGCAACTCGCACTCAAGTCCGGTGCATCGCGGCCATCGCACGGCAGTTCCCAAGCGCGAGGCGCTGATCCTGCAAGCCGCGCTCAATTACCCCTGGCTATTGCACGACCATCTCGAGGAATTGGCCTCGCTCGAGTTCACCCACGCCGATGCCGAGCGGCTCAAAGGCGCGCTGATCGACATCGCCGCCCATTCCGCCGCGCCCGATGCCGAAACCATCAAGGCGGAACTGATCCGCCGCAACCTGAACGACACCATGGAACGTGTCGCCGCCGCCATCACGACCGCGTCGGTCTGGGGCGCGCGGCCGGATGCCGCGCCCGAGGATGTTTTGGTGACCTGGCAGCAGCTGGTTGCCTTGCATCGGCAATGGCATTCCCTAACTAAGGAGCTCAAGGACGCCGAACAGGCGCTCGGCCAGGACTCCAGCGAAGGCAACTATTTGCGGCTGCGCGACGTCAAGGCTCGGCTGTCCAATATGGACGGAACCGAGGCCCTGATCGAAGGCTTTGGAGCCTCTTCCGGCCGCGGCGCCCGTAGCTTATGAGCAGGGCCGCGCGGCGCGTAATTCGACGGACCGGCAGGGAATAAAAGGTGGATTCCTGCGGTAATTCAGGGTTAATCGGAGCTAAACGGGTTCCGACGACACTGGCGACCTGATTCGGGGCGGCGCCTCGCCGGCGCAGGGCCCCTTTGGCCGTGACCTATATATAGGAGGGCTATTTTGCCCCGCCTCGTAAGCAGCACGGCCAAGAAGGTCCAGGAGAAACAGATGGCGAGCAAGGCTAAGGCGCAGGTCAAGGAAGAGGCCCCGGACAAGGAAGCCGAAGGCGCGCCCGAATCCCCGCTGCCGCTGCTCGATCTCAACGACGCCGGCGTCAAGAAGATGATCAAGGCCGCCAAGAAGCGCGGCTTCGTCACCTTCGACGCGCTCAACGCCGTTTTGCCCTCGGATTCGACCTCCCCGGAACAGATCGAAGACATCATGTCGATGCTCAGCGAGATGGGCATCAACGTGGTCGAGACCGAGGACGCCGAAGGCGAAGACGGCGAGACCGAAAAGGCCGCCGACGAGCACGACGACGATGACGACGAGGACACCGGCCGCGAAGTGGTCGAGGCCAAGCCGAAGTCGCTCGCCACCACCGAGAAGAAAGAGCCGTCCGAGCGCACCGACGATCCCGTGCGCATGTATCTGCGCGAGATGGGCTCGGTCGAACTGCTGTCGCGCGAGGGCGAAATCGCCATCGCCAAGCGCATCGAAGCCGGCCGCGAGGCGATGATCGCCGGCCTGTGCGAAAGCCCGCTGACCTTTCAGGCCGTCATCATCTGGCGCGACGAATTGAGCGAGGGCAAAGTCTTCCTGCGCGACATCATCGATCTCGAAGCGACCTATGCCGGCCCCGACGCGCAGAAGATGCAGGTGCCGGTGATCATCGGCCCCGACGGCAAGCCGGTGCCGCAGGCCGCCGTTCCCGGCGGCACGCCGGTTCCGGGCGCGCCGCATTTGCAGGTCGTGCAGACGCCGGCGCCGCCCGCCGCACCGCCTGGCGCGACGCCGTTCAAGGCGCCGGGCGAAGCGCGCCGACGGCGAGGAGCCGAAGGATCCGGCCGAGAGCCGCGGCCGCCGGACGATTACGACGAAGACGACATGGAGAATTCGCTGTCGCTCGCCGCCATCGAGGCCGAGCTCAAGCCGAAAGTGGTCGAGACCTTCGACAACATCGCCGACGCCTTCAAGCGGCTGCGCCGCCTGCAGGAGCAGGACATCGCCTTCAAGCTCAAGAGCACCTCGCTGTCGCCGGCGCAGGAGCGCAAATACAAGAAGCTGAAGGAAGAGATCATCTCCGAGGTGAAGTCGCTGCGGCTCAACCAGGCGCGCATCGATTCAGCTGGTCGAGCAGCTCTACGACATCAACAAGCGGCTGGTGTCGAACGAAGGCCGCCTGATGCGGCTCGGCGAAAGCTACGGCGTGTCGCGCGAGGACTTCCTCAAGAACTACATGGGCAACGAGCTCGACCCGCGCTGGCTCAACCGCATCTCGAAACTCTCCGCCAAGGGCTGGAAGGACTTCGTCGCCAAGGAAAAGGACCGCATCAAGGAAATCCGCTCGATGGTGCATGAGCTCGCCGGGCAAACCGGCGTGGAGATCGCCGAATTCCGCAAGATCGTGCACATGGTGCAGAAGGGCGAGCGCGAGGCGCGCCAGGCCAAGAAGGAAATGGTCGAGGCCAATCTGCGCCTCGTCATCTCGATCGCCAAGAAATACACCAACCGCGGCCTGCAGTTCCTCGACCTGATCCAGGAAGGCAATATCGGCCTGATGAAGGCGGTCGACAAATTCGAATACCGCCGCGGCTACAAGTTCTCGACCTATGCGACCTGGTGGATCCGCCAGGCCATCACGCGCTCGATCGCCGACCAGGCGCGCACCATCCGCATCCCGGTGCACATGATCGAGACCATCAACAAGATCGTGCGCACGTCACGGCAGATGCTCAACGAGATCGGCCGCGAGCCGACCCCGGAGGAGCTGGCCGAGAAGCTCGGCATGCCGCTGGAGAAGGTGCGCAAGGTCCTCAAGATCGCCAAGGAGCCGCTCTCGCTCGAAACGCCCATCGGCGATGAAGAGGATTCGCACCTCGGCGATTTCATCGAGGACAAGAACGCCATCCTGCCGATCGACGCCGCGATCCAGTCGAACCTGCGCGAGACCACGACGCGCGTGTTGGCTTCGCTGACCCCGCGCGAGGAGCGCGTGCTGCGCATGCGC